>NZ_CP102252.1:0-1341065 GCF_025145645.1 Alistipes senegalensis JC50
ATGCTAAACAACACGCAGACATATAGCGATATGTGGCAGACCTGCTTGGACCGGATCAAGGCCCGGACATCCGCCGAGGAGTTCGAAAAGTGGTTCCAGCCCATCATCCCGCTCGAATTCGACGGGACGACGCTGCGGTTGAAGGTTCCCAACGAAAGCTATGTCCGCCAGATCGAGAAGAACTACATCCCGTTCCTCAAACCGATCATATCGCAACTCTACGGACAGCAGACGAGGCTGCACTACGCCGTGCCCCGCGCGACGGCTCCGGCGGTCCCCGTGGCGGCCGATGCCGACACGACGGCCATCTCGCGCTTCAACACGCAGACCAACACGGCAAATATAAAGAATCCTTTCGTAATTCCGGGACTCAAAAAGATAATCATCGACCCGCAGCTGAATCCGAACCTCACGTTCGCAACCTTCATCGAGGGCGAATGCAACCGGCTGGCCCGCTCGGCGGGTATGTCCGTGGCGGTGAATCCGGGCAACAATCCCTTCAATCCCTTATATATATATGGTGATTCGGGATTGGGCAAGACCCACATCGTGCAGTCGATCGGCCACGAGGTGCGTCAGCGTCATCCGGAATTGCAGGTGCTGTACGTCTCGATGAACAAGTTCCAGGCCCAGTTCCAGACGGCCTACAAGAACGGCGAGATCCCCGACTTCATCCATTTCTACCAGATGATCGACGTGCTCATCATCGACGACATCCAGGAGCTGACGGGAAAGACCGGTACGCAGAATGCGTTCTTCAACATCTTCAACCACCTGCAACTGGCTGGCAAACAGCTGATACTCACCTCGGACAAACCGCCCGTGGAGCTGAAAGACATCGAACAGCGGCTGCTGACGCGTTTCAAATGGGGACTGTCGGCCCAGCTGAACACCCCGGACTACGAGACGAAGCTCAAAATCATCCGCGCCAAGGCGCAGAAGCTGGGAGCTCAGATTTCGGACGACGTGGTGGCCTACCTCGCGGACAACATCTCGGCCAACGTGCGGGAGATCGAAGGGGCGCTTTCGTCGCTGGTGGCCAACGCCTCGTTCCTCGGACGCAAGATCACCACGTCGCTGGCCAAGGAAATTCTGAAAGTCTACGTGAAGCTCTACCAGAAGGAGGTGACCATCGACCACATCATCGAGGTCGTGTGCGAATACCTCAATCTCGATTTCGCACGCTTCAACTCCACGGAGCGCACACGCGAGATCGCCCAAGCGCGGCAGATCGCCATGTATCTGGCCAAGCAGCACACCAAGGCCCCGCTCACGACGATCGGATCGGCCATCGGAGGCCGCAACCATGCTACGGTACTCCACTCGTGCAAGGCTGTGTCGAACCTCATCGAGACCGACAAGGCGTTCCGCCGCCAGGTCGAAGAGATCGAAAAACTCGTGCTCGCCCGTTAGGACAAACATACCGTAAGGACAAACAGGAGGTCGTGACATTCGTTGTCACGACTTTTTGCGTCGTAACGACACTTCTATTTATCGAAAGGTTGCCGCACCGCACCCGATTCTGTTTCGAACCCATCCTACTTTTTATTACCTTTGCCTAAAATATCCCAAGAGGCATGGACCAACCCAAACTGGAACGCCTGCTGCGGCTGATGAAGCTGCTGACAGCGAACACCACCTACAACATCGACCAACTGGCCGAACGGCTCCAAATGTCGCGCCGCACGGTCTACCGCTATATCGACACCTTCCGCGATGCGGGATTCGTCATCAAGAAATCGGGCGACTGCATCCGTCTCGACAAGGAGTCGCCGCATTTCCGCGACATCTCGCAGCTGGTGCATTTCACCGAAGAGGAGGCCGTGATCCTGAAAAGCGCCATCGAAAATATCGACGACAACAACGTCCTGAAACAAAATCTCAAACGCAAACTCTACTCGGTCTACGACAACAAGACGCTGGCCGACACCGTGGTCCGGGGCAAGAACGCCCCGAACATCCGGCGGCTGATCGAAGCCATCGAGGAGCAGCGGCAGGCGGTCCTGCACGGTTACCAGTCGCCGCACGGCGGCGAGGTCCGCGACCGTCGAGTGGAACCTTTCGCTTTCACGACCAACTATGTGCAGGTGTGGTGCTACGACCTCGAAAGCCACTCGAACAAGCTCTTCAAAACGTCGCGCATCGGCTCCGTGGAGCTCTCCAACGCGGCGTGGGAACACGCTGCCGAACATGACGAAGGCTTCATCGACGTATTCCGCATGCACGGCGAAACGCGCCGCCGCGTACGTCTGGAACTGGGCATGCTGGCCTACAACCTGCTGTGCGAGGAATACCCGCTGGCCGAACGCGACCTGAAACCGCTGGGCCGGGGCCGCTGGGCACTGGACACCGAAGTCGCCGGCATGGCCGGGGTGGGCCGCTTCGTCGTGGGGCTGCTGGACGACATCCGCATCGTCGATTCGCCCGAGCTGACGAGATACATCCGGGAATACCTCGCGGCGAATGCGCCGCAGGTAGGCGAGGAGGGCGAATCTATTTTTCGCACTATTTTATAGTTGTGTCACAACCTGTCACACGAGCGCCGTTCCTTTGCAACGTGAACCAAAAACAACAAGACAATGGGAACAGCTTACAAGATCAGGTGCAAGCACTGCGGAGCGCAGTTCGAGCACTCCACGCAGCCGGGTTTCGGACTGATGCCGATGTGCGTCGGCTGCGGCGAATACGTCGAAACCGAAACGGCCATCCGGTGTCCGGCCTGCCGGCGGCGGCTCAACACCACGCAGGAGGAGTTCAACGAACAGGTCGAGGTGACCTACCTCTGGGATTGAGACCGCAAAAAAGTCGCCCCGGAAGCGCGGAAATCACCGGAAATTTTCATATCTTTGAGAAATAATTACCTTTTTCAAAAAACGCGATGACACAGTTGCAGGCAGGGGAGATGGCCCCCGATTTCAAGTCCACGACCCAAGACGGCGAACCGCTGACGCTCGCCGACCTCCGCGGACAGCGCACGATACTCTATTTCTATCCCAAGGACAACACCTCGGGCTGCACGCTGGAGGCCAAAAGCCTGCGCGACGGCAAGGCCGAACTGACCCGGATGGGATTCCGCATCGTCGGCGTAAGCCCCGACAGCGAAAAGTCGCACCGGAATTTCTGCGACAAACACGAACTGAACTTCACGCTGCTGGCGGACACCGACCATTCGGTCTGCGAGGCTTACGGCGTGTGGGCCGAGAAGTCGATGTACGGACGCAAATACATGGGCGTCCTGCGCACGACGTTCGTGATCGACGCCGAAGGACGCATCGAAAAGATTTTCAACAAGGTGGACACCAAGAACCATTACCAGCAAATCATTGATTCCTACAAACAGTAAAAAACGAAAACCCGATATGGCAGAAAAAGTACAGGTAAACGCGGACAAGCTCAAAGTCTTGGACGCCGTGATGCAGAAAATAGAGAAGGACTTCGGCAAAGGCTCGATCATGCGCATGAACAGCACCGAAGTGAACGACGTGCCGGTGATCCCCACGGGGTCGATCACGCTCGATATGGCGCTCGGCGTGGGAGGGTATCCCAAAGGCCGCGTCGTGGAGATCTACGGCCCCGAGTCGTCGGGTAAGACCACGCTGGCCATCCATGCCATCGCCGAAGCCCAGAAAGCCGGCGGCATCGCCGCCTTCATCGACGCCGAACACGCCTTCGACAGCTTCTATGCGCAAAAACTGGGCGTAGACGTTGACAACCTGCTCATTTCGCAGCCCGACAACGGCGAGCAGGCGCTCGAAATCGCCGATTCGCTGATCCGTTCGAGCGCCATCGACATCATCGTCATCGACTCCGTGGCGGCGCTGACGCCCAAAGCCGAGATCGAAGGCGAGATGGGCGAGTCGAAGATGGGCTTGCAGGCCCGGCTGATGTCGCAGGCGCTGCGCAAGCTCACGTCGAGCATCTCGAAGACCAAGACCGTCTGCATCTTCATCAACCAGCTGCGCGACAAGATCGGCGTGGTGTACGGCAACCCCGAGACCACGACGGGCGGTAACGCGCTGAAATTCTATGCCTCGGTGCGCATCGACATCCGCCGCGTCTCGGTCATCAAGGACGGCGACGAACAACTGGGAACCCGCACCAAGGTCAAGGTCGTGAAGAACAAGGTGGCGCCCCCGTTCAAACGCGCGGAGTTCGACATCATGTTCGGCGAGGGCATCTCGAAAATCGGCGAGATCATCGACCTGGGCGTTGACTACGGCGTGATCAAGAAGGCCGGATCGTGGTTCTCCTACGGCGACAAAAAGATCGGCCAGGGACGCGACGCGGTCAAGGAACTGCTTCAAAACGACGAGGAGCTGCGCAACGAGATCGAGGCCAACGTCCGAGAGGCCATGAAGACCAAAAAGGAGTAACATATGGGGTATACTGCCGAGGATGAGCTGCTTATAAAGGAAAAATGGGATGATCTCCTGCTGTCCTGCACCAAGATCTGCAAGAACGACGAGGACTGGAATTTCATCAAACGGGCATTTTTCCTGGCCAAGGAGGCACACGAGGGGGTAAGGCGCCGCTCCGGCGAGCCGTACCTCCTGCATCCTATTGCAGTAGCCAAGATCGTCATCGAGGAGATCGGGCTGGGTGTGAAATCGGTCGTCGCGGCGCTGCTGCACGATGTCGTGGAGGACACGGAATACACCGTGGAGGACATGGAACGTATTTTCGGACCCAAAATCGCCTCGATGGTTGACAGCCTGACGAAGATGTCGGGCGTATTCAACGCCGACACCTCGGAGCAGGCCGAATATTTCCGGAAAGTGCTCCTCACGCTTTCGGACGACGTAAGGGTCATTCTGATAAAGATCGCGGACCGGCTGCACAACATGCGCACGCTGGGGGCGATGCCGATGAACAAGCAGATAAAGATCACCGGCGAAACCATCTACCTTTTCGCGCCGCTGGCTTACAGACTGGGGCTCTATTCGATCAAAAGCGAGCTGGAGGATCTCTGCATGAAGTACCGCTTTCCGCAGCAGTTCGCCGAAATCACCCAGAAATTACAGGAGAGCGAGGCTTCGCGCCGGGAATTCATCGACAAGTTCAATGCCCCGATCATCGCTGCGCTCAACCGCGACAACATCAACTACGAGATTTCGGGCCGCGTAAAAAGCGTCTACTCGATCTGGAGCAAGATGCAGCGCAAACAGATTCCCTTCGAGGAGATTTACGACCTGTTCGCCATCCGCATCGTCTTCAAACCGCTGCCGTTCCCCTCGGAAAAGACCCAATGCTGGCAGATCTATTCCACGATCACCGACATCTACACCCCCAAGCCCGACCGGCTGAGGGATTGGATTTCGATGCCCAAGGCCAACGGCTACGAGGCGCTGCACTCGACGGTGATGGGCCCCGACGGGGTTTGGGTCGAAGTGCAGATCCGCACGCAGCGCATGGAGGACATCGCCGAACGCGGATTCGCCGCACACTGGAAATACAAGCACGCCACCATCTCGCAGGACGAAGACGAATTCGACCGTTGGCTAAAACAGATCCGGGCGGCGCTGAACAGTCCGACGGAGAATGCCGTAGACTTCCTGGACAACTTTAAGTTATCGTTGTATACATCGGAGATAGTGGTATTTACACCGAAAGGGGAGGCCCGGAAAATGCCGTTCGGCGCCACGGCCCTCGACTTCGCCTACGACATCCACTCGAAGATCGGCAACAGCGCCATCAGCGCCAAGATCAACCACAAACTCGAACCGATCACCACGCAGATCAACAGCGGCGACCAGATCGAGATCATCACCGCCGACAACGCCCGCCCCAAGCCCGAATGGCTGGAAATAGCGACCACGGCCAAAGCCAAACAGGCGATCAAGAGCTTCCTCAAACGCGAGCGGCAGAACAACATCGAGCGGGGGATGCAGATGCTCGACGAGAAGATGAAGTCGCTGAATGTCAAACTCAGCGGCCGTGTGCTGCGCAAGATCGTCCCCATCTACGACTGCAACAACAAGGAGGAACTATACAGCAAGATCGGAGCGGGAATCGTCTCGCTCGACAGCCTGGACAAGGCCCTGAAAGTCAACTCCAAGAGCAAGATACTCAAATTCTGGACCCTCTTCATCCCCAAAAAGGAGGAGGAGGACGCCGACGATCCCCAGACCCCGGGCGAAATCGCCCCGGCGGCGGATGCACAGACCGCGGCGGAACCGCAGTTCGAAATCGCCGAATGCTGCAAGCCGATTCCGGGCGACAAGGTGGTAGGGTATCGTGATCCCGCGACGGGAAACATCATCGTCCACAAGGCCACGTGCGACGAGTTGAACCGACTGGCCGCACAATTCGGGCGAAACATCGTCAAGGAGGAGATCAAATGGTCGCAGCACAAGGCCATGTCGTACCTCGTGACCACGGAACTGCGCGGCATCGACCGGCAGGGTATTCTGCTCGACCTGGCGAAGGTCGTGAGTGCCGATTTCAACATCAACATCCGCGAAGTGAACATCCACAGCCACGACGGCATCTTCGAAGGCAGCGTCAGTCTCTATGTGAAGGACGCCGAAAGCCTCCACGCCGTGATGGACAAACTGCGCAAGATAAAGGGCATAGAGAGTGTCAAACGAACATTAAGCTGAGGTCATGGAGGATTTTGCATCTGTCATATGGGCCGTGATCATCGTAGGAGCGATGATTTTCAACGTCGTGTCGCAATCCCGCAAGGCCCGCGGAAAAGGCGCCCGACAGACTCCCCACGGCGAAGCATGGCCCTCGTCGGCCCCCGACATGCCGATGCCGTCGGCCACACCGGCGCGCCCGGAGCCTGCTGCACCCGTTTTTGAGGACGAATGCCGAAGTCTCGAAGAAATTCCCGCTCAGGAGTACGAGCCGGAATATACGGCGCCAAAAACGGCCGAAACGAAGGCTCTCCGGCATCGGGCCGCCGAACGGTTCAGAACTGCGCCGGAAAAGGATGCAATCGCGGCCCAAGCCATTACCGATGCGCCGGAAGAGGCGGCGACCATCGCCGAAGAATTCGACCTGCGGCAGGCCGTGATCTACTCGGAGATACTGAAACCCCGTTTCGACGAGGAATAGGGCAGCTGAGTCCCGGAGAGCCTACATCCAGCCCGGCGACCGCTTCCGAGCGCCCCCAATCTGCAAACACTTTTCTAAACAGCATAAGAAGATGGCAACCATTTTTTCACGCATCATTGCGGGGGAGATTCCCTCCTACAAAGTAGCCGAGGATGAGAACTACTACGCATTTCTCGACATCAATCCGTTGACCAAAGGACACACGCTGGTCGTACCGAAGCAAGAGGTAGACTACATTTTCGACCTCGAAGATCAGACCTTGGCGGGCATGATGGTCTTCGCCAAGAAGGTAGCCGCCAAAATTCAGCGCGAAATAGCGTGCGCAAGGGTCGCCGTGGTCGTTTTAGGGCTCGAAGTACCGCATGCGCACATCCATTTGATTCCGATTCAGAGCGAAAACGATGTCGATTTCCACCGCGAAAAGCTCAAATTGACGCCGGAAGAGTTCCGGGAAATCGCCGATAAACTGTCGAAATAGGGGATTGTTAACAAAAATATAATTCGCTGTATTTTAGGCGGGTAGTGAGTTATCAACACTACCCGCCCTCTTTTTATTTAACATAATGTGCACCAAATCAGCAAAAGCAGTCAATTCTATCGGTCAATTATCGGGAATAGCCCAAAAACACACCAAAATCAACCCGAAAGGGTGGGTTGTTTACATTTGTAAACATCAAGAGACGGTGGATTTTCCATCTGTAATTACATTTGTAATCTATACATCTGTTTACACACCTGTTGATATATACATTTGGAAATTACGAACTCTCAAGAAGTAAAACCTTTTTGAGGGCCGCTCCGACACAAGTTAAAGCGTTAAACAATCAACAAAATATGCAATAATAACCAGCTGTTTACAAGAATTACATAAAGTAAAAATCCATACTTATGGAAGGCTTTATATGGTTAGGAGATGTAAGTATGCCCAATGTCATATATATAGAATAAATAACGCTATTTACCAATGATTTAACAAATATAATATAAAGTAAAGATTTATGATAAGTTTATCGGGCATATTTAACCATATTCTGCAATTAACAAATGTAAACTTTATCGACACTTATTAACATTTTACAAATGTAGATTTTTCTTGTTTTACAAAAAACAAATCTTTATATTTGTAAAAATTTGCGCGAATGAAGGAAAAATTGCTCGATTTGATGAAACACGAGGGTTTGAAGCCGAGCCAGCTTGCAGAAATACTTGAAGTCAATCCGGCCGGAATCTCCCACATTCTCGCCGGACGCAACAAGCCGGGCTTCGATTTGCTTCAGAAGATTCTCAGAAGGTTTCCGCAAATCAACCCCGACTGGTTGTTGCTTGACTCGCCGCAGATGTACCGCGACGAACATCCCGGCATATCGCAGGCATCCGCTCCAGCGTCCGCCTCGCAACTTCCGATCGACAATGATCTGTTCGGGTCGATCGAAACCAAGGCCGTCTCTCCGAAAGCCGACCGTCAGGAACCGGAGGTTGCCGGATCACCGGCACAATCGGCCGCATCCCAGTTTCCGGTCAGCCGAACCGGAGCCAGCGTTCAGCGGATCGTACTGTTTTACGACGATCAAACCTTCGAAAGTTTCGAGCCTACAAAGCGCTAAAATCTTTCACTCAAAAAATTTCCCGAAATACACCGCGTATGAAAAGCTAATATTCAAGGGCAATTCAATCGTCTCGACCGTAATAACCATAGGTGGTAACTATATACAACAATACCCTTGAAAGCGAACCATATAATTGGTTCGCTTTTGTCATAAAAAACGTTGGCGTGATACGGACGCTCGTATGAGGTCCTCAATTTCTTCATCAGGGTCGTCAGCAGCAGCTATCTGGCGATGTAACTCGATACGCATCAGTTCTTCTTGGCGCAGCCGCTCACGGTAGAACTCACGCGTTTCGCCGATGACGTGAAGCAAGATCAGCACCACCACTGGCGACAGGAACAAACTCAACACGCACCACCCGGTGGTCGAACGTCCCTTGTTGGCCGCAGATTCAGCCACGAAGATGAAAATAAATACCAACCACGCCACGACTATCCCAATCAGAATTAAACCCATAAGATTTTCAATTTCATGCATATTCATAATGGCGAATTTTAACGATTCTCCACATACAGCCGATAGGAGAGTTTACAATGTCTAATTAAACGGAAAGTGGGCTGTCGTCCTCGTGTACTCGTTAGGTATCGCCAAACACCTGTATATACACACAGACGAACAGCCCATTTGAATTAATATTCATGATATAGTAAAAAATGATAAAAATAATTTACATAATAAGTTGTACAAACGTGCAACGCTGCACGAGCGGTCCACCTATTAAAGGTGCGTTTTTAACAATATAAAGACGGAAATTTTTACAGATGTTACAGGCATAAAACGAGATACATCTATCAGAATAAGAATCCGAGAGGGAACCCAATCGACTCCTCAGACATTACCGGCAATCACCATGCGCACACGAAACGCGCGCGCACGCAGATAGCCGACAGACCTGAGGAGCAATTCGATTCGGTTCCCTCTCGGGCTTAAAGGTATGCCTAAAGGCATGATTTTATTTATTTTACTTTGACAGCAAAAACCGATATGGAACCTCGCCTGAGATGGCGTTTCCACATCTGGCATATGTTGATAATCGTCATCGTCGATTGAGGGGCTCAGATATACGGTGTGCGAGAGGCCGAACCGAAACGCGGTGATTTGTTTGGGATAGGCGGCGAGGAGTTTGGACATGGCCACAAGCGGGTGAATTTTGGTGATAATTCGCTGTGTGGTGTGGTCCACGGAATCGACCTTTACGGGCCACTCAAAGCATCGCATGACCTTGTAGGTGTCGAGCTTCGGCGCGTCTATATCTATCGAACGTATCGGGCACATTTCGGCCAATAGAGCCAGCGACGGCGTGATAATATCGGAGACATAGCGGTAGCCTGCACGGTCTAAATTGTGGGAATGGTCATGGATAGGGCCTCGATATGGAGCTGGTAGCACGGCCCAAGCTCACGGATAAAACGGTTGTAATCCACCATAATAACGGGGTGTTAAATTCGGGTAAAGTTAAAAGTTATTTGTGCTCAGTTACAGATGTAAAGGATTTTAGCCTCAATACATATTCAATACACTACAAAGATATTTGAATTAATATTGGCATTATGTTAAATTAATGATGCGATATTCTGAAATACATCATATTATATCCTACAACACCAAGCAAAACAAATCGCAAATGCAAGGTCTTCGCAAAATTTTATTACCTTTGTTCGGATTATGAAAACATTGATTATCAATCATGCGTAAAACTGCGACATATCTGTCGGCAATCGTGCTGCTGACGGCCTGCATAACGAATAACCGTCAGAATAACAGAATTTTATACGTTTCGATACAACCATTGCAAAGCCTTGTGGACAGCATTGTCGGCGGAGATTTCGAAGTCGAAGTACTCGTGCCCGCCGGAGCCAGTCCCGAGACGTTCGAACCTACGCCCAGACAATTTGTGGAGCTAAACGAAGCGCAACTTATTTTCAATGTGGGACTTATCGACTTCGAAACCTCGCTGTTGGGCAAAGTCGAACAACAGGAGAAAGTCATCGACCTGAGCCGCGGAATCGACCTGATCGAAGGCTCTTGTTCACTCAGCAGCCACGGACACAATCATATGCACGGTGTTGATCCCCATGTCTGGACCTCCCCGAAGGCGTTGCAGAAGATGGCGGCAAACGCTTTCGAAGCCATTCGCAAAGCCTATCCCGATTCGGTGAAATACGAAACCAATTATAACCGGTTGCAGAAAGAGTTACAAGCATTGGACGCTCGCACGGCGGAGAAAATCGCACGGAGCGGCATCGAATATTTCATCGTCTACCACCCCGCCCTCACCTATTATGCCCGCGACTACGGGCTGCGGCAAGTCGCCATCGAAGCAGACGGTAAGGAGCCCTCGGCCAGGCAGTTGACGGCGATCATCCGGCAAGCCCGGGAGGATGGAGTCCGCCGGATATTCTACCAAAAGCAATTCCCGGCATCGACCGTGGAGGTCATAGCCCGAGACATCGACGCCGAATACGTGGCGATTGATCCGCTGGACCGGGACGCCATAGCGAACATCGACACGATAACCGACTTAATCACCGCAAAATGAATCTGGTAACGATGCGCGACGTAAGCGTCGCATACGACGGATACGAAGCCATTCAACATGTCGATCTGGAAATCGGCGACGACGATTTCCTGGGTGTCATAGGTCCCAACGGCGGCGGAAAGACGACGCTCGTGAAAGCCATACTCGGAACCGTGCCCCATACGGGCGAAATATGTTTGGCGCCGGAGTTGTTCCGGGGCAAGGAGCGGCTGATCGGCTATATGCCGCAGTTGTCGGATTTCGACCGGGAGTTTCCGATCTCGGTGCTCGAAGTCGTGCTGTCGGGATTGCAGGGCCGCCGCGGGTTCCGCTCCCCCTACACCCGGGAGGACCGCGAAAAGGCGATGGCGCTGCTGGCCTCGTCGGGGATTGCCGAAACGGCCCGCCAGCCGATCGGAGAGGTGTCGGGCGGCCAGATGCAGCGGGCGCTGCTGGCCCGGGCCGTGATCTCGGACCCGAAGCTGCTGATTCTGGACGAACCCGCGAATTTCGTGGACAACAAGTTCGAGAAAGAGCTTTACCGCACGCTGCACGAACTGAATACGCACATGGCAATCGTCATGGTGTCGCACGACATCGGCACGATTACGAGTGTCGTGAAAGAGATCGTCTGCGTCAACCGCCGCGTGCACCGTCACCGTTCGAACGTGCTGACCGAAGAGCAGCTGCGCAACTACGACTGCCCTATTCAGCTCGTTTCGCACGGCCACATCCCCCACACCGTGCTGGAGCACCACCCGGGGGACGGATGCTGCGACCACGAATAACCCGCTTAAGAAGCGGTCCTTGTGGGCGAGGCATGCAAAGGATTTCAGGAACGAAGTGGCCCATGATCCCCTTTTCCCGATGACACAGTTCGCCCCGAACGGGAATACTGTGTATTTCCCGTTCGGGGCGGACAAGACTGTGAGGCAGGGATGCCGCAGTCGTCGAAAATTACTTCTGGCCGTTGATCTGGCTCAGCTTCTCGAAGAGTTTGCCGAAAACATCGTCCATCTCGGCGCGCAGCGCGGCATAGTGCTTGCGAACGAGCGACGCATTGTGCGGCTCGGCGGGATTCATCGCCTTGGCGAACAAGTCGTTGCGAACGGCGACAGCCTCCTGCATCACCGCAAAGATCTCCTTCTCTTTCGAAGGCTGGAAACAGATAGCCATATCGCAGTCGAAAACAACCTCTTCGAGGCGGTAATCAATCTCCTTTTTCAGATTACGTAAATTTGCCATATTCGGTAGATTTTAGAATTTTTGCTTCGACAAAGGTAGTAAAACGTTTCGGATTATCAAACATTTTCAGACTGCGGCCCCGGGAAATAATTTCCGTGCGGGAAGCGGACAAAAAAAGATTCCGGAAATCCGGAATCTTTTTGCCGATTACATTTTCTCGAGCTCCTTATAGGTTTTCCTGGCGGCTTTCTCGGCCTTCTTGGCGGCCTTGGCCTCCTTTTTGGCGATCTTCTTGGCCGCCCTCTCCTGCTGGCGGACTATCTTCTGGGCTTCGCGGGCCTCCCTTTTAGCGAGTCTCTCGGCGGCACGGGCCTCCTTGCGGGCCTCGCGGGATTCCTCGCGCACCTCTTTCTTATACTCATGCTCGTTGGGCATCTCGACGATGATCCCGTTCACCTGCTCATCGACGACCACATACGGTTCGGCAGGCTGTGCGGGCTGCGGCGCCGGCTGGGGCTTGGGTTTGGAAATCAACATACGCTGCTCGACGATGCTGTTGACCTTATAGTCGATCGTCAATTCGACACGGCGCAGCGGCGGCAGGATGTTCTCCTTCATATAGTCCCATGCGGCGGTCATCTTTTTCAGAGCCAGTTCCTTCTGATCCGGAGACTGCCGGCCGTCGAGAATCCCCAGCACGGCCTGCTTATCGGGCACGGACGACTGTGCGACCAGCGTGCGGCACATCTCCCAATCCTCGGCGACGGAATTCACCGTCACCTTGTACTTCTTCGAAAATCCGTATTTCCGGTCGAGATAAGTCTTGAAATCATTGGCCCGGCGGGCAGCCAGCGCCTCGTTGAATTTCACGGGGCCGTCGGGCGACGAATAGCCCGTGACGGTCACCGCGCTGACCTGCTTCAAGGTGTCTTTGGCCAGGTCGGCGACGAAGGCATTGAGTTCGTCGAGCTCCTTCGGGTTGCCGCTGAGCGCGGCGTTGAGCGTCGCCAGATTGATCCGGTAACGGACCGAATAGTCGGCATCGTTCCGGCTTTTGACGAGAAACCTGCGGACGATGCAGTCTCCGTCGGTGGTTTCCGACAGCAATACGGTATCGGCCGCAGGCGCCGTCACCGCACTCTTGGTCTGTGCCGCCGCTCCGGCAGCGGCACACAACGCGAGAGAAAAAGCGAATGTAGATACGATTGTTTTCACGCTAAAATAGTGTTAGTTGACTGCACTACCCTCTCGCAAGATTCGTACCACGGTAAAGACAACAAAAAACGGAGGTTTTCGAAAAACCTCCGTTCCATATTGTCACTGAATGAATTACATCCGTTCGGGAACGTCGATGCCCAACAGCTTCATGCCGCGGCGGATGACGCGGGCGACCTGCCGGGCCAGCTGAAGGCGCATCCGGCGCGTGTCGGTGTTCTCCTCCTTGAGGATCGAATGGTCGTGGTAGTAGCCGTTGAACTGTTTGGCCAGTTCATAGACGTAGGCCCCGATGATCGACGGCGCGAAATTCTCGCCCGCAGCGGCTACGACCGCAGGATATTCGGTCAGCGTCTTCACCAGGTCGATCTCTTCGGGCAGATAGTCGGCGGCGGCAGCCCCTTCGAAATCAATGCCCGCCTCGGCGGCCTTGCGCAGGATCGAGCAGATACGCGCGTGGGTGTACTGGATGAAAGGCCCCGTATTGCCGTTGAAGTCGATCGACTCGCGGGGATCGAACAGCATCGTCTTCTTGGGGTCCACCTTTAATATAAAGTATTTGAGGGCGCCCAGTCCGACCATCGTCGAGACGGCGTTCGCCTCCTCTTCCGTGCATCCGTCCAGCTTGCCCAGCTCGGCCGACATCTCGCGGGCCGTCGAAACCATGTCCGCGATCAGGTCGTCGGCATCGACCACCGTGCCCTCGCGCGACTTCATCTTGCCCTCGGGAAGCTCCACCATGCCGTAGGACAGATGGGTGATGTGGTCGCTCCAGTCGGCATAGCCCAGCTTTTTCAGCACCAGTTTCAGCACCTGGAAATGGTAGTTCTGCTCGTTGCCCACGACATAGATCATGTCGTCGAGCTTGTTATCCTCGAAGCGGCGGAAGGCCGTGCCCAGATCCTGCGTCATGTAGACTGACGTGCCGTCGCCGCGCAGCAGCAGTTTTTCGTCGAGGCCGTCGGCCGTGAGGTCGATCCACACCGAATTGTCGGGACGGCGGTAGAAAACGCCCTTTTCGAGCCCCTCCTCCACCAGCGCCTTGCCCAGCAGATAGGTCTGCGATTCGTAGTAAACCTTGTCGAAATCGACGCCCAATGCCTTGTAGGTCACATCGAAGCCCTCGTACACCCAGCCGTTCATGGTCTCCCACAGCGCGTAAACCTCGGGGTCCTTGGCCTCCCACTTGCGCAGCATCTCCTGCGCTTCGAGCATGATCGGGGCGTTTTTCTTGGCCTCGTCCTCCGACTGTCCCTGCGCCACGAGCTCCTTGATCTGGGCCTTGTAGTGTTTGTCGAACTCCACGTAGTATTTGCCCACGAGGTGATCGCCCTTCATGCCCGTCGAGGCGGGCGTTTCGCCGTTGCCGTAGAGCTTCCACGCCAACATCGACTTGCAGATGTGGATGCCGCGGTCGTTCACCAGATTGGCTTTGATGACCGTGTGGCCGTTCGCCGCGAGGATCTGCGCCACGGAGTACCCCAGCAGGTTGTTGCGGATGTGCCCCAGGTGCAGCGGCTTGTTGGTGTTGGGCGACGAGTATTCGATCATCACCGTGCGGCCCGTAGCAGGCGCCTGTCCGAAAGCGTCGTCGGCAGCGATATCGGCGAAGCGCGCCGCCCAGAAACTGCTGTCGAGCGAGAGGTTCAGGAAGCCTTTTATTACATTGAAAGCCTTGATCTCCGGGATGTTGGCCGTCATATATTCGCCGATCTCGGTCGCGGTGGCCTCGGGCGACTTGCGGCTTCGTCGCAGCAGCGGAAACGTCACGAGGGTATAGTCGCCCTCGAACTCCTTGCGGGTCTTCTGAATCTGCAACTGCTCGTCGCCGAGCTCTCCGTAAAGCGTCTCCACCGACCGGCGGACCGCATCCGAAATAAAGGTCTCGATATTCATGTGCGAATTGATTTTTGCCTGCAAATTTAACGTTTTTCGCCGAATAATCAATCCCGTGCCCCGATATTCTGAAACAATCCGTATATTTGCCGGGTAAACCGACAAGACATTCATGGAAATTCTCGTCATACTGCTGCTGATTCTGTTCAACGGGCTCTTCGCCATGTCGGAAATCGCGCTGATCTCGGCCCGCCGTTCGAATCTGGAAATGCAGGCCCGTCAGGGCAGCGCAGGGGCCCGCCAGGCCCTGAAGCTGGCCAAAGACCCCGACCGGTTCCTCTCGACGGTGCAGATCGGCATCACGCTCATCGGAATCCTCACGGGTATCTATTCGGGCGACACGCTGGCCGCCAAATTCGGCCGGGAGCTGGCCGAACTGGGCATCCCGATGCGTGCGGCGACCGTCACGGCACAGGTCACGATCGTCATCGCAGTCACCTACCTCACGATCATCTTCGGCGAGCTGGTACCCAAGCGCATCGGCATGAACGCCGCGGAGAAAGCCGCGAAAATCGTGGCACGCCCCATGCGGGCGCTTTCGGTCGTGGCGTCGCCGTTCGTATGGCTGCTCTCCAAAAGCACGGCGGGCGTCACCCGCCTGCTGGGGCTGCACAAGGCCGAAAGCAAAGTGACCGAGGCGGAAATCCGCTCGGTCATCCGGGAGGGCGCCGAAGACGGCGAAGTGCAGGAGGTCGAGGAGAAGATCATGGGCCGCGTCTTTTCGCTGGGCGACCGCACGGTGGAGTCGATCATGACGCACCGCAGCGAGCTGGTGTGGATCGACGTGTCGATGACGGCCGATGAAATCCGCGAAGTCGTGGCCCGCGCGCCCCACAACCGCTACCCTGTCGGCGAAGGCAGTCTGGACAAACTGCTGGGCGTGGTCTACCTCAAAGACCTCTTCCTGCACCTCAATGCCCCTGCGTTCGATCTGCGCGCGCTGCTGACTCCCGGAAAGTTCTTCCACGAGGGATTCGAGGTCTACAACGCCCTCGAACAGCTGCGCAGCGAGCAGCTGGGATACGGCATCATCTGCGACGAATTCGGCGTCACACGCGGCATCATCACCCTGAAAGACATCTTCGAAGCGCTCGTGGGCGAGCTCCCCGACCCGCGCGAAGAGCCCGACATCGTGCGGCGCGACGACGGCAGCTGCCTCGTGGATGGACAGTGCCCCTACTACGACTTCCTCGCCTGGTTCGGGCTCGAAGAGGTGTTCCCGAACAACGCCTACAACACCGTCAGCGGCCTGATCCTCGACCAGCTGGCCCACATCCCGGCCACGGGCGAGAAGCTGTCGTGGAACGGCTTCACGCTCGAAATCGTGGACATGGACGGAGCGCGCATCGACAAGGTGCTCGTCACCCTCGAACAACCGGAACAAGCATGAAAATCGCAGACATAGAATTAGGAGACCGCCCCCTGCTGCTGGCGCCGATGGAGGATGTGACCGATCCGTCGTTCCGCTACATGTGCAAGCGTTTCGGCGCCGACGTGGTCTACACGGAGTTCATCTCCTCGGACGGGCTGATCCGCGACGCGGCCAAATCGCTCAAAAAACTCGAAATCGACGACGCGGAACGCCCCGTAGGCATCCAGATCTACGGCCACCTGATCGAACCGATGGTCGAGGCGGCGCGCATGGCCGAAGCGGCCGGACCCGACATCATCGACATCAATTTCGGCTGCCCGGTGAAGAAGATCGCCGGGCGCGGCGCCGGATCGGGCATGATGCGCGACGTGCCGCTGATGGTCGAGATGACGCGGCGGATCGTCGCGGCGGTGAAGACCCCCGTGACGGTGAAAACCCGCCTGGGATGGGACGAGGAGTCGAAAAACATCGAGGAAATAGCCCTGCGTTTACAGGACACGGGCATCGCGGCGCTCACGATCCACGGCCGTACAAGGGCCCAGATGTACCGCGGCGAAGCGGACTGGACGCTGATCGGACGGGTCAAGAACAACCCGCAGATACGCATTCCGATCATCGGCAACGGCGACGTTGATTCGGGTCCGAAAGCCCGGGAGATGTTCGACCGCTACGGCGTGGACGGCGTGATGATCGGCCGCGCGACCTACGGCCGTCCGTGGATATTCCGCGAAGTGAAGCATTATCTTACGACAGGCGAGGTGATGCCCCAGCCGTCGGTCACGGAACGGGTGGCCATCGCCAAGGAGCATCTGCGGAAATCGCTCGAAATCAAGGGCGACCATGTCGGCATTCTCGAAATGCGGCGCCATCTGACGAACTATTTCAAGGGGCTGCCCGACTTCAAGTCCACGCGTCTGAAACTCGTCACGTCGCTCGACATCGACTGCCTGTTCTCGACGCTCGACGAAATCGCCGTCCGCTGGGGCGGCTACGACCTGAGCGGCGCGGTCCCCGCCCCGCTCTCGCACGATCTCTGAAAAAAACCGGGACTGACGATCAGCCCCGGTTTTCGTTCGCCCCGACGGTCCTATTGCACCGTGATGCTGTTCAGCAGGTCGGTTTTGCCTTCATTCACCAGTTTGAGGATCAGCTCCCCGAACAGCGTGTTCTGCCATGCGAACCACGAGCGCGTGAACTTGTTCGGGTCGTTCACATCGAACGATTCGTGCATGAAGCCCGTCCCGGCGTCGGTCGTCATCAGCATTTCGACACAGCGTTTGATCTTCGCGTCGTCCGTCGAGGTGAAAGCCTTCATCATGATACTCATCGGCCAGGCCATGTCGTAACCGACATGCGGTCCTCCGATGCCCTCGCCCGCCGTACCGCGGAAGAAATAGGGATTCGACGTGCTCCACACGAAGCGGCGGGTGTTCTGATAAATCGGGTCCTTCACGTCCATATCGCCCAGATAAGGCATGGCCAGCAGACTCGGAACGTTCGCGTCGTCCATCAGGAAGCGGTTGCCGTAGCCGTCAACCTCGAAAGCATAGATTTTACCGAAATCCGGATAGTCGCAGACGGCATACTTCCGGAGCGCCGTCTCGACCTCCGAGGCAAGAGCCGTACATTCGGCGGCCAGTTTCTTCTCCCCGTTCACCTTCGTCAGGATTTCGGACGCCTTGCGCAGCGACGTTACGGCGAAAAAGTTCGAGGGAACCAGGAACAGAAACGTCGTAGCGTCGTCCGAAGGGCGGAAAACCGAGGCGATCAGCCCCACCGGCTTCACCGGATTGCCCTTGCCGTCGTTGCAGACCGTATCCAACTGCCGCTCCGTACGGCGCCGGAACGTATAGGGCCCCACGCCCTCCTTGCGCTGCTGCTCGCGGAACGTGCGCAGGATATTCCGCACGGCGGCGAGCCAATGCTCGTCGAAAACCGAAGTGTCGCCCGTCACCTTCCAATACTCATACGCCAGGCGAAGCGGGTAGCACAGCGAGTCGATCTCCCACTTCCGTTCGTGAAGCTCGGGACGCATTTGCGTCTTGTCCTTCATCCACTGGTGGTCCGGATTAGGGTCGTAGGGGTCCAGAAAAGCATTGGCGTAGGGATCGAGCTCGATACATTTCATTTGACGGCGAATGACGCCCGCGAGCATGCCGCGCAGATGTTCATCGCGGTTCGCAAGCTGGAGATAGGGCCACACCTGCGCACCCGAGTCCCGGAGCCACATGGCGTGGATGTCGCCCGTATAGACCACCGTATCGTCTTTGCCGTCGTCGTCCTTGCGGTAGCGAACCGTCGTGTCCAGCGTATTCGGAAAACAGTTTTCGAACATCCAAGCCAGCTTCGAGTTGGTCAGGACGCTTTTCACGCGCGCGATTTCCGCTTCGACGGCGGCGGATTTGAACAGGCGCTCCGACTCCGGGGGCCGGTTCGTCTTCGAATAGCAGGCTGGCCGGGCCGACAACCGGGTAGCGTCGGCGGGAATGAGCAGCTCAGCGGAAGCATGCGACTGCGCCCCGATGCAAAACACCGATACGGCAGTCAAAATCAGCAGTTTTGAGTTTTTCTTCATCTTTTCGGTATGATTCTAAGATTCAACAAGTCGGTTATTCGGCGACATCCGCCATCCGGGCGAACATCTCGGCCAGCGCAGCCTGCGACAGAAGCCACTTGCGCCCCTCGCGGCCGCGGCCGCTCCAATCAGCCAGAAGGCCCCGGCAGTCGCGGGAGCAGGTCCACGCATGGTCCAGCGTCTGACGAAAGGCATCCAGACCGGTCTGACGGCCGTCTTCACGGCTGAGTTCGATGAATCCGCGCAGCATCACCGCATCGAACCAGATTTTATCGCGCCGCAGAATCCGGACGGAACCGCCGCCCGGTTTGTGAACGGGCCGGAAAAAATGGGTCAGGCAGGCCGCGGCGGTCTGCTGCGCTTCGGCGAGATAACGTTTTTTGCCGGTGATGCGGTGAAGCAGGGCGCCCGCCTGGATCATCTGACCGCTGTTGTAGGAGAATTTGGCCTTGTTGACCGCCCCTTTCAGCGAGATGTTGTCGAAATAGAGGTCGTCGGAACGGTCGAGAAGCCTCTTGCGCGTCCATTCGTAGAGCGCCCGCCCCTGTTCGAGATACTCCTCCCGGCCCGTCGCCAGATAGAGTTTCAGGGCCAAAACGGCCCCGGGAGCGTTCGAACAGGTATTTTTCGACCCTTTTTTCTGCTCGCACCAATAGATGCCGCCGCCCAGCCGGTCGTCGGTCCCGCTGGCAACGAAGAGCCAGATGCGCTCCGCTTCGTCGAGAAAACGCCGCTGGCGGGTTGCGGCGTAGAGATCGGCGAAGTCGATCCCGAGCCAGATATTGTCGTCGTAGAAACGGTCCGAAGCCGGAGCGGAACGGATATAGGAGGCATAGGCGAAAGGTCGTCGCCGGTCGTCGGCATACTCCCGCAGCCCGGGCAGGACCACCGAGTCGAGCAAAGGCCCGAAACGCTCCCAGCCCTCCGTTTCGACGAGGGCCGCAACGGCCGACAGCGTTCCCGAAAACGGCCAGAGGTAGGAAAATTCGTTGGCTGCGGATTCGCCGGCGAGGTAGGTCGCCTTATAGGCGCCGTCGTCGGGATAGTTCTCCCGGAGGAGCCGGGTCCCGGGGACGGAATAATAGGTATAGAGCGAATCGAGCATCGCCGTGGCGCGTGCGGCATATTCGCCCCGCTGCGCAGCAGCGGAACCTGAAACCAGGACGGCGCAGAAAAAGAGGGCGAAAGCCGGGCGTTTGGGAAACAACATAAAAAACATCACGATTTATTTGCATACAAATATAGATATAACAACCGCTACGAACCACTAATTTTTGACCAATAAACATAATATTCCCGCCAACCGAACGCCGCCGGAGCGATTTTGGCTAAATACTGTTTTTTCCTGATCAAAATGTTGCGGACAAAAAATTATTATTTCCGAAATTTGTAATCAGAAAACGAGACCTTAAAACCAACCCGACCATGAAAACTCCCGTACATACCGCATCGCTGCGCCGGACCGCGGGCCGGATCATCTCCACCCTGCTGTTGCTGTGCACCGCGTGCGCGGGGAAAGAGACGGCGGGAGACGATACCTTCGAAAACCCCGTCGTCCTCAAATACGAGAACACCTCGATCTATTTCCACGAGGGAACCTATTATTACGTCACGAATTCGAACGGCAATCTGGAACTGTACGCCGGTGCGGACCCGACGCGGCTGGAACAGAGCACCCCCAGCACCGTATGCCGCGTCAGGGCAGAATACGGGCTGCTCCATATCTGGCACCCCCAGATCGTGAACATCCGGGGAAAATGGTACATCTACCTGAGCGCCGACGACGGCAATACGGACAACCACCGGATCTACGTGCTCGAAAACGCAGAACAAGACCCGCGCGACGGAGCGTTCACGATGCGGGGACGCATCAGGACCGACCCGGAGGATAACTGGGCCATCCATCCCTACGCCTTCGAGTACGACGGCGAACTCTATCTGATCTGGTCGGGATGGGAATCCCGCAGAGTCTACGCCGAAACGCAGGGCATCTATATCGCCCGGCTGGAAAACCCCTGGACCCAATGCACCCCGCGTGTCCGGATCTCCGCGCCCGAACACGAATGGGAACGGCAGTGGGTAAACCCCGACGGCTATAAAACCGCCTATCCGGTCTACGTCAACGAGGCTCCCTTCTTTTTCGGAAACGACCGCACGGACCGGCTCTACATTTACTACTCGGCCAGCGCCATGTGGACCCCCTATTATGCGATCGGCGAGCTGTCGGCAGCCAAAGGCTGCGATCTGCTCAACGCCGCGTCGTGGAAGAAAAAGAGCAAACCGGTCTTCACGATGACCGATCCGTCGTGGAAAAAGACTCCGGACGCACGGACCGCCTCGGCGCCGGGCGTCTACGCCCCGGGATACCCGTTCATCATCCCCTCGCCCGACGGAACCGAATATTTTCTGGTTTACATGGCCCGGAACATCGTGGGAGACCCCTACCGGCCCTATTCGCGCACCGTACGCATGCAGAAAATCGGATTCTCGACGGAGGGAACCCCCGAACTGGGCTCCCCGGAACCGATCGGCAAAGCGCTTAAAAAACCGTCCGGCATAAAAACCGAATCTCAAAATCAACATAACGATGAATCCAAGTAAATTAATTCTTCCCGTTTCTCTTCTGACCGCAGCGGCCGCCGAGAGCGAACATTGCACGGCCAAGCCGAAGAAAGACGCCCGGCCGAACGTAATCGTCATTCTGGCCGACGACCTGGGCTTCTCCGACATCGGATGCTACGGGGGTGAAATCCATACCCCCAACCTCGACCGGCTGGCAGCGAACGGGCTTCGCTTCAACAACTTCTACAACACAAGCCGCAGCTGCCCCACCCGGGCGTCGCTGCTCACGGGCCTCTACCAGCACCAGGCGGGTATCGGCCGGATGACTTTCGACGACCACCTGCCGGGATACCGCGGCACGCTGTCGAAGAACGCCGTGACGATCGCCGAGGCGCTCCGCGGTTCGGGATACCACACGGGCATGGTCGGGAAATGGCACATCGCCGAAACGCCCCTGCGCCCCGACCAGCGCGAATGGCTGGCCCACCATGTCTACCACGAGGAGTTCGCCGACAAGATCAACTACCCCACCCGCCGCGGCTTCGAGGATTTCTACGGCACGATCTACGGCGTGGTGAACTACTTCGACCCGTTCAGCCTCGTCGATGGCGAGGAGCCCGTGCGCGAGGTTCCCGAGGGATATTACATTACCGACGACCTCTCGCAGAAGGCCGTCAGCTACGTGAACAAATACGCCAAAGACGACAAACCGTTTTTCCTCTACCTCTCCTACACGGCGCCCCACTGGCCCCTGCACGCCCTGCCCGAGGACATCGAGAAATACAAGGACATCTATAAGGAGGGCTGGGAAGTCATTCGCAACCGGCGTTACGAACGCATCAGGCAGCTGGGCATCTTCCCCGGACAGGAGGATTTCCTTTCGCAGCGCCAGTTCAACGACAAATGGGAGGATAACCCCAATGCCGAATGGGACGCGCGCGCAATGGCCGTGCACGCAGCCATGATCGACCGGATGGATCAGGGAATCGGTCAGGTGCTGGACGCTCTGGAAAAGAACGGACAAATGGACAACACGCTGATCATCTTCCTCTCCGACAACGGATGCAGCAGCGAAAGCTGTCAGAACTATTCGCCCGGCGAGAACGACCGTCCCGACATGACACGCGACGGACGTCCCATCGTCTATCCGAAAAAGAAAGAGGTGATGCCCGGTCCCGAGACCTCCTACGCATCGCTCGGCGCGAAATGGGCGAACGTGGCCAACACCCCGTTCCGGTTCTGGAAAGCCAAGTCGTTCAGCGGAGGCATCTGCACCCCGGTGATCGCCCACTGGCCCAAGGGACTCAAAAAGAGCCTCCGCGGCAAGGTGACCGGCCAGATGGGACACGTCATGGACATCATGGCCACCTGTCTCGACCTCTCGGGCGCCGAATACCCCGCGACCTACGACGGCAACCGGATCATCCCGCTCGAAGGCAAGAGCCTCGTACCCGTGCTGCGCAAAGGCGAGCGCGAGGGACACGACTACCTGGGGTTCGAACACTTCAACGAACGCGCGTTCCTCTCGAAGGAGGGCTGGAAGATCGTCCGTCAGGGCAACAAACACCCCTGGGAGCTCTACGATCTCAACAACGACCGTTCGGAGCAGCACGACCTCGCCAAGCAGAATCCCGCGAAGGTCGAAGAGCTGACGAAAGCATACGAGGAGTGGGCGAAACGCTGCATGGTGGAACCTTATCCCGGCCAATTCAAGAAGAACAAGAAGTAAACCGCATATCACCTTAACAATCAGTAATGAGAAAAACAATTCTGACAACCGTGGCAGCACTGAGCGTGCTGTGCACCTTTGCCCAGTGGAAACCCGCGGGCGACAAACTCAAAACACCCTGGGCCGAGAAGATAGATCCGGCCAACGTACTCCCCGAGTATCCGCGTCCGCAGCTGGTCCGTTCGCAATGGATGAATCTCAACGGACTGTGGGACTACGCCATCAAGCCGGCCGGCGCCTTGGAGCCGAAAACGATGGACGGAAAAATCCTCGTTCCCTTCGCCGTCGAATCGTCGCTGTCGGGCGTGCAGAAAAGCCTTACCGAAAAGGACGAACTGTGGTATCGCCGCACGTTCAGCGTACCCGCAGCGTGGAAAGGCAGCAACGTGATGCTGAATTTCGGCGCGGTGGACTGGAAAGCCGACGTATTCGTGAACGACATCCTCGTGGGATCGCACACGGGAGGCTTCACGCCGTTCTCGCTGGACATCACCCCCTGCCTGAAAGCCAAAGGCGATCAGAAACTGGTGGTGCGCGTGTTCGACGGCACGGACAAGGGCTACCAGCCCCGCGGCAAACAGGCGCTCAACCCCAACGGCATCTGGTACACGCCGGTCAGCGGAATCTGGCAGACCGTATGGATCGAACCGGTGGCGAAGAGCCACATCTCGGGGATCAAGGCCATTCCCAACCTCGACCAGAAGAACATCGCCGTAACCGTGACGGCCGATAACTGCACGACGGGCGATCTGGTGGAGGTCAACATCCTCGACAAAGGCAAGGTCGTAGCTTCGGCCACGGGATTCCCCGGCAGTCCGCTGCGCCTGGCCATCGCCGAGCCGAAACTTTGGAGCCCCGACTCACCGTTCCTCTACGACATGACGGCGGAGCTCAAACGAGGAGGAAAAACCGTGGACAAGGTGGATTCGTACACGGCCATGCGCAAGATCGGCACCGCCCGCGACAAGGCCGGAATCCTCCGCATGACGCTCAACGACGAACCGCTGTTCCACTACGGCCCCCTCGATCAGGGCTGGTGGCCCGACGGGCTCTTCACCGCACCGACCGACGAAGCGCTGCTGTTCGACATTGTGAAGGCCAAGGAGCTGGGCTACAACATGATCCGGAAGCACGTGAAGGTGGAGCCGGCACGCTGGTACTACCACTGCGACCGCGAAGGCATCCTCGTATGGCAGGACATGCCCTCGGGCGACATGGGTAACAAGTGGGAAATGTACATCTACAACGGCGGTACGGACAAACTCCGCACGCAGGAGTCGAAGGACAATTTCAGCAAGGAGTGGAAAGAGATCATGGATTTCTGCATCTCCTCGCCGAGCGTCGTGGTATGGGTTCCTTTCAACGAGGCGTGGGGACAGTTCGACACCGAGCGTATCGTGAACTGGACTATGGAATACGATCCTTCGCGTCTGGTGAACCCCGCCAGCGGCGGCAACCACCGTCCCTGCGGCCACATGCTCGACCTGCACCACTACCCGGGGCCCGCCATGAAGCTGTTCGACCCGCAGCGCGTCAATGTGCTGGGCGAATACGGCGGCATCGGACTGGCCTTGGAGGGACACCTTTGGTGGAACAAGCGCAACTGGGGCTACGTACAGTTCAAGAACGCAGAACAGGTGACGGCCGAATACGAGAAATACGCCAGGAACCTGGCCAAATTCGTACGCCTCGGCTTCTCGGGCGCCGTCTACACCCAGACGACCGACGTGGAAAGCGAAGTGAACGGCCTGTTCACCTACGACCGGAAAGTGATGAAGGTCATACCCGAACGCATCAAGGCAGCCAACGAAGCGGTGATCCGATCCATGTCGCTGGAGATGGAGTAACCCGGATAGAGTTCCTAAAAAAATACATCCTCCCGTGCGGGAGGATGTATTTTTTTGCACTTCGCCGAAACTATTTCCGGACGCGGACCGGCTCGATCGGAGGCAGCGGCCCGAATTCGCCGTGCGCAGCGGCCTTGATGCTGAAATCCTTGTACATCCAATGGTCACGATACCACGTACAGGGCTTGAATTCGTCGTTCAGCTCCTCCATTTTGGCAGCCATTCCGCTGCGGAGCGAGGCGAGGACCTTCGCATATTTCTTGTCTTCAGCGACATTGCGGGTCATGTGCGGGTCCTTCTGCCGGTCGAAAAGCAGTTCGGAACCGTCGCGCAGATAACGGGCATAGGTGTAGCGCTTGTCCCGCACGGCGCGCCATTCGAACCCGTTGCGCCAAAGGTGGGTATGTCCCATTCCCTGCATGAAGGCGAAATCCGGTTCGAGGCCCTTGCCGCCGCGCACCGCGAAACTGAGGTCGTCGCCCTCCATCTCGGCCGGGATGCTGTCGGAGAGCCCGACCAGACCGAGCAGCGTGGGCGCGATGTCGGGCGTATTGAGGCAGACATCCGTCCGTCCCCTCTTCGCCCCGGGGCAACGGATGAGAAAGGGAATGCGGCACGCCTCGTCGTAGAAGATCATCTTGAACATGCGGCCCTGCGAGGTCATCATCTCGCCGTGATCCGACGTAAAGACGACAATCGTGTTGTCGGCGATGCCCAGGCTGTCGAGCAGCTCCACCACGCGACCGAACTGCTCGTCGATGGAGTTCACCATCGCATAATAGCAGCGCATGGCCTCCTGATACCCCTCCCCTTTGACGAAATCGTCGCGCCAGCTGGTCCGGCCGTTGAAATACTCGGAGAAAAAGCGGTCCATATAGGGATCGGGATTCTCGTTGAAATTCTCCGGAAGCTCGAATTTCACGTCTTTGAATCTCTCGTAACAATGCGCCGGAACGTTCCTGCGGACCCAGGGGTCGTGCGTGGGGCTCCAGGAGAGCATCAGCGTGAAGGGCTGTTCGTCGCCGGCATGTTCACGAATGTAGTCGAGCGCGAGCCCCGTGAAGACCTCCGGACCGTATTGCCCTTTGAGATCGACATGCACGGGCTCGCCGTCGGGACCGTCCGTATCGTAAAATGCGCTGTAATTGATGTGGTTGAACGAATAGGTCGCCCAATAGCCGTCGAATCCCATGCGCTCGGGCCCCGGCTTGTAGGGACGGCGGTGGGCGTCGTTCCAATGGACTTTGCCCACGTAGCCGGTCTGGTAGCCGGCATCCGTGAGCACATGGGCCAGGGTCCGGTGGTTGGGATTCAGGTTCAGTTCGTTGATCACCATGCCCGTCGATGAGGTGTATTTGCCCGTTATCAGGCTCGCCCGGTAGGCGGCGCTGACCGGGCTGACCGACACGGCATTGGTGAAATCGAGCGACTGGCGCGCGAACCGGTCGATGTTGGGCGTCACGGCCAGCCCGTCGCCGGCATATCCCAGCACGTCGGCCCGCAGCTGGTCGGCCATCATGTAGATGATGTTGGGACGCTGCTGCTGCGCCCCGGCAGTCCCCGCAAGTCCTGTCAACGTACCTGCTCCGAGCAGGTACAGCAATCGTTTGTCTTTCATTCTTTGGGTTTTGAGTTTTGATCCTTAATATTGCTTGGGCGTCATCCCGAACTCCTCGCGGAAGCAGGCCGAGAAGTAGCTCGAAGTCTTGAAGCCCACCTGCTCGTAGATCTCCTTGATCAGGAAATCGCCGCTGCGGATCATCTCCGCAGCCTTGCGCAGGCGGTAGGTTTTCATGTAGTCGTTGGGCGATATGCCGAACAGGCTCTTGACCTTGCGATAGAAGTTCGAACGGCTCATGAACATCTTTTCGGCCAGCTGTTCGATGTAGAACGTCTCTTCGCAGAGGTGCTCCTCGATGTGGAAGTTCAGTTTCTCGACGAACTCCGCATCGCGCTTGCTGAGACCGAGCGACGCCGTGTCGGCGTGCCCCGTTCCGGAGAGCAGCGCACGGCGGATGCGCTCCCGGTTCTTGATCAGGCTGTCGATCTGAGCCATCAGGTGCTCGGCGGAGAAAGGCTTTTCGATGTAGGCGTCGGCGCCGTATTCCAATCCGCGGACCTTGTCCTCGACCGAGGTCTTCGCCGTGAGCTGGATGATGGGAATGTGGCTGTAACGCAATTCCGACTTGACGTATTCGCACAATTCATAGCCGTCCATCTCGGGCATCATGATGTCGCTCACGATCAGATCGCAGTTGTTGTCGGCGAGGACGCCGAGCGCTATTTTGCCGTTGGCGGCCGTCAGCACCTCGTAGCGGGCACCGATGATCTCGGCGATGACCGCCCTCAGATCGTCGTTATCCTCCACGATCAGTATCTTGCAGGTTCCCGTCTCTTCGGCGGCGAAGGGAGGGGGGGGGATTTGCGCATCCCCGCCGCCGTCCGGCCCGGAATCCGGGCCGTCCGACGCACCGGACGCGACAGCCGCAGGATCGAGCGGAATCTCCACTGTGAACACAGCCCCGCCCCGCTCGCCGTTGGCGCACACGACGCTTCCGCCGTGCTTGATCGCAAGCAGGCGAGCCAGCGGCAGCCCGATACCGGTTCCGCCCTTGCTGTTGCCCGACTGGTAGAAGGTGTTGAAAATACGCTCCATATCTTCGGGAACGATGCCCTGCCCGTCGTCGGAAACCGTGATGCGGAAACAATTATCCCCGGCGGCGAGAGCCACGCAGCATTTGCTTCGAGCGTATTTCAGCGCATTGGACAACAGATTGTTCACGATCTTCGAGATGGCGTCGCAGTCAACCTGCGCCACCACGCCGGGCTCGACATGCCGTTCGAGGCGGATGCCGCCGACCTCCGCGGCCGGACCGAAACGCACGCACAATTCGTTCACCAGTTCCGAAACGTCGCACGGCTTCATCGTCGGCGTGTAATCCGTCTCTTCGGTCTTGCGCAGATCGAGCAGCTGGTTGACCATCTCCAGCAGATTGCTCGTGTTCTTTTCCATGACGCGGAGGTAATCCCGGACCTTGGGCGGGAAATGCGCATCCTCCCTCAGAATCGATTCGAGGGGAACCTTGATCAGCGAAAGGGGCGTCCGGATTTCGTGGGCCACGTTGGTGAAGAAATCGATCTTCGACTGATAGTTGATCTTCTCCTGCTGCGAGGCGAACTCGGCGAGTTTCAGACGGTGCTTCCGGCGGACGTACCAGGTCCCGCACCCGGCCAGCAGGCCCAGCAGAAGCAGGTAGCACACGACAGCCGGCGCCGAACGGTAGAACGGCGGCTGAATCACGAAAGCGACGCGGGCCGTATTCTCGCTCCACACGCCGTCATCGTTCGAGCCGCGCACCTCGAAGGTGTAGCGCCCCGGCGAGAGATTGGTGAAATGGACCTCGTTGCGGTCGGTGAAGCTCCACTCCTTATCCTGCCCGGCGAGCCGGTAGGTATAGCCATTCTTGGACGAGGACTGGTAGCTCAGGGCCGCAAAGGTAAACCCGACGGAGTTCTGGTTGTATTTCAGTCTGAGCTCCTTGTTCAGATGCAGCGGATATTTGAGCGGCGAAGGATTCTGGCCCCCGCGGTCGATCTCCACCCCGCGGTCGTTGATGAGGAGCCCGGTCATGCAGACCGAAGGGACGAACCCGTTGCGTTGCAGATCCCCGGGCCGGAAGACCGAATAACCGTTGATGCCGCTGAAACAGAGCCGCCCGTCGCGCATGCGCAGCGAAGCGCGGTCGTTGAACTGGTTGCCGGTGAGGCCGTCGCGGACGGTCAGGTGGTAGCGCACCTCCTGCGTCTCGGTGTCGAGGCTGAAAAGCCCGTTGTTGCTCGCAATCCAGAGCATTCCGTCGTCGCCTTCTTCCAGCGAGGCGATCGGCACTCCTTTCAGCCTGTCGCCGCCGGCATTGAACGGAACGAAGTGCCGGGTTTCGCGGTTCAGCCGGAACAACCCCGTCTCCGTACCCAGCCACACGTCGTCGCGGCTGTCGGTCAGGATGCAGACGCTGTTGGGCGTGCTGCTCCGGGCGAACATATAGTGCCGGAAATCTCCGGAAGCGACATCGAACAGAAAAGCGCCCTTGTTGCGGGCCAGCACCCAGATCATGCCGGGCCCCGCCTGGGCGAAATCGCAGACAGAAAGGTCGTTGCCCCCTTTGTTCACCCGCACGAAATCGTCGAGTTTGCGATCGTAGCGGGCGAATCCCCACGGCGTTCCGGCGTAGATCGTCCCGGTGTCGTCGCGGAAAAGCGCCTCCACGTCGTCGTCGCAGAGCGAGGTCCCCACCCCGGGGTTGTTCCGGTAGTTGCGCACCGCCCCTGTCTTCATGTCGCGGGTATAAACACCCCCGGCGAAGGTTCCCATCCACAGGCGTCCTCCGGCGACGAGCATCGTCCGCACGTTTTTCACCTCCCGCAGGAAAGAATCCGGACCGCCGCGGAAAGGTTCCGAGACGGTGCGCCCGTCGGCACTCACCTTCAGCACACCCCGTTTGTCAATGGCAACCCACAGACTGCCGCCGCCGTCCTCGGCGAAACAGGTGGCGAGCGTCTTGCCCCGCTCCCCGATCTTCAACGGCATATGTTCGATCGGTTTGAGCCGGCGGGGAAGGTAGGTAATGCCGTTGTACTGCGTGGCGACCCAGATTCCGCCCTCGTGGTCGCGGAAAAGCGCATTGACCGTATGGGTGTAGCTCTCGCGGCGGACGGTCATGTCCGTCACGGGGTCGATCTCTTCCGAACCCGTATAAAAGACGAACAGTCCGTCGTCCGAACCGACCATCAGCTCGCCGCGCGAAAGCGGCAGCAGCGCACGGGCCGACATCTCCCGGCGCATCGTCCAGTCCGCAGCGCTCTCCCCCGACCAGACCATTTTCGCAAGTCCGTCGGTCTCGAAACACCCCCACAGTTCGTCGTTGCTGTAACAAAGCGATCTGACCACGGAGGGCACATGTCCGCTCCGCTCCTTCGCATAGACCGCCAGCCGCTGTTTCCCCTCGCTGTCGAACTCCGCGACCGTGCCGTTCCGGGCGCTCACGAAGACGTTCCAGTCCGGGCCGCCGACCATGTCGGTCACGGCGTCGGACAGACGGCTGTTCTGTTCGAGCGTGCCATCCTCGGGATAATAGATGAAAAACCCCTGGGCCTCCGTGCCGATCCAGATTTTGCCGTCGCCGTTCTCGAAGATGCGGGTGATACGCCCGGTGATGACCACGCCGTACTGCGTGCGCACGCTGAAAGAGGAAAACAGATCCTTACGCTCGTCGTACAGGTAAACGCCCTGCTCGGTCCCCACCCACAACCGGTTTTTACGGTCGGCGCACAGCGCATGGACCGACGTGTTCAGCAGTCCGTGCCGGAGGTCTTCCGAATCATAGACGCGGAACGCAACCCCGTCGAAGCGATTCAGGCCGTCGGCCGTGCCAAACCACATGAACCCGCGCTGATCCTGGGCGATGCACCGGACCGTATTGTGCGACAGACCGTTGTCCGCGTTATAACTGACCAGCGCGTAATTCCGGGCCGAAACGGCTCCGGAGCACCCGATCAGCAGAAAGAGCGATATGATGAATCTTTTCATATATGAATCCATACGATAAAGGTAGAAAACAGTTTCCAAACGCGCAACCCGGCCGTTTTCGTATACCAAACGGGGCGAATATGTCCGGCGCAGCCATTCGCGGACACGGGCCGCAGAATCACCGCGGCCCGCATCCGCCGTTCGGAAGCAGACGTTCGACGGTCCCGGACGACGGGGCCACGAACCCTATTTCTGCAACCTCTTCGGGTACACTTCGTGCGTATCGGCCCACGCCTTCCATTTGGCCACGAGTTCATCGAGGAGCTCGGGATACCAGGCGGCGAGATTGCGGCGTTCGGTGCGGTCGGTCGGAATGTTGAACAGCTCCCATTCCTTCGATTTCTCGTCCTTGACAGCTTTCCAGTCGCCGTGGCGCACGTAGCAGTTGTCGAAATGCTCGCCGAAAAGATAGTCGTGGAGCACGGTCTTCGGCTTGCGGATCGTCGGCACGAGGCTCTTGCCCTCCAGCGGATGAATGTCGTTGCCGCCGTAGGTCGCCGGATAGGTCGCCCCCGAGACATCGACGAACGTAGCCATCAGGTCGGGCAGGAAGCTCACGTTGTCGCGGATCTGTCCGTCGAAACGGGAGAAGCGTCCGGGCCATGAAACGATCAGCGGAACGGCGAGGCCGCCCTCGTAGGCGCGCACCTTGTACTTGCGCAGCGGCGTATTGCTCACCTGCGCCCACGGCAGGCCGTAGGAGGGAGCCACCCAGCTTTGGGGATCGTTGATGTCGGCCACCGTGCCGAAGCCCGTTTCGGTATGGGGCTCGGCGCAGGCTCCGTTGTCCGAAAGGAAGATGATCAGCGTATTGTCCTTCTCGCCGCTCTTTTCCACCCAGTCGAGCACACGGCCCACGTTGTAGTCCATGCAGTGCACCTGCGCGGCATAGACCGACATACGCATCGCGGAGTGCTTCCGCTCGGTATCCGTCAGATCCTCCCAGCGGCGCGACTCCCACTCGGCGAGCTCCCACGAATCGTCCACGAGGCCCAGTTCGGCCTGACGGCGGAAACGAGCCTCACGGATCGCCTCCCAACCCGCGTCGTACTTGCCGAGAAACTTGTCGATGTCCTCCTGTTTGGCATGGAGCGGCCAGTGGGGAGCGTTATAGGCCAGGTAGAGGAAATAGGGCTTGCCGTCGCCCTTGTTGCTGTCGAGGAACTCGATGGCATAGTCGGTGAAAGCATCCGTCGTATAATACGGCGCCTCCGGAGGCGGCAGTTTGGTGTTGTCGAGCGTGAGCCCGCGGCCGCCGTGGGGCCGCAGATAGCTGCTGGCCCCGGCCAGGATGCCGTAGAAACGGTCGAAGCCGCGCTGAAGAGGCCATTTCTCCTGTCCGTGCATGCCCAGATGCCACTTGCCGGCCATGTAGGTATGATAGCCCGCGCTCTTCAGCACTTCGGCAATCGTTACGCAGTTCCGGTTGAGATAGCCCTGATAAGCGGCAGGCTTCCGGGGAGACGGATCGCCCGGTTTGCGTCCGGGAACGGGGTCCTCGGACATGCCGCCGATGCCGGCCTGATGGGCATACAGACCCGTCATCAGGCTGGCCCGCGTGGGACATGAACGCGCCGTGGAGTAAAACTGCGTATAGCGCACTCCGCTCTTGGCGAGACGGTCGATATTGGGCGTGGGAATCTCGCCGCCGTAGCAGCCGACATCGGAATAGCCCATGTCGTCAACCATGATCAAAATGATGTTGGGCTGCTTCGCCGCCGTCGCAGCGCCTCCGGCGAGCGCCGCGGCCGAAGCTCCCAATGCAAAAACGGTTTTATTCACGATATTCGATTTTCGATTGTTCTGTTATCTCTCTATTCGGTCTTCTCTTCCACCAGTCCGAATCCCATCTCGCACATCTGCGTAATGGAGTAGCCCGAAGTACCCGGCGTGATGGGCTGCAACTTGAAGCGGATACGGGTCGTCGTGTACTCCCGCTCGAAGTAGTAGAACTCCCAATTGGAATTGTACAGCAGCTTGAATTCGCTGGGAGCGGTGGGTTTCCACTCGCCGGACGCATCGTCAAGGTATTCGATGTCGTAAATATAGCTCGTGTAGTAGTAGTTGGCGACATTCCAGAGCGCGAACGTGTTGAACGTAACGGGCTCCTGCGAATACTCGAAGTCGTCGTCCTCGGGAGTATCCTCGCCGGGGCCGGTGAAGCTCAGAATGTAGAACGGGATATGGGCCCACATCGAACCGGTAGCCGGCTGCATATGGCCGAGAAGTCCGTTCATGTTGCTGGTGTTGCCGTCGAAAACGTTTTTCCAGAGCGGGTTGTCGATCGAGTTTCCGGTGAACTTCGTTCCGTTGGCCCTGACGACCGTGTCGCAGCGGGGATTGACCGGATCGTTATAGGCGTTGTAATCCCACGCCACACCGCGCAGATACCAGTTCATCTTGTCGTCGGCGGAAGCCATGCTGAACGTCAGGCCGGGAGCCGGCCGCGCGATGCTCTTATTCGGCGTCCGGGATTCGAACGAAGGCTCCGTCGAACTGTCGTAGCTGGTCCAGAAGCGTTCGTTCTCGCCCAGCTCCCGGAACTGCATCATGTAGCGGATGGCGACGGTCGAACAGGGGAAATGCCAGCGACGGAAGAACGGCAGCAGATTGCGGTCGGCGTACTCGCAGGCGCTCATCGCAAAGAAATCGCAGGCGGCCTGCCCCTCGAGCAGCTCGTCGGGCTCATACTCGAAACCCAGCTCGCGGGCGCGCTGGGAAACGTAGGGGAAAAGCCCCCAGCCCAGATAATCGGCCAGCTGTTTGAGCATCGTCGTGCGAACATTGTCGTTGGCGTGACCGTACATGATGCCGTTGTCGCGGTTGCTGACCGTCCGGGCGAACTCCTTGTTGAGCTTGTCCACGTTGTCCGCGAAATTGATCACCTGACCGGGCCACATGCCGAGCGTGCGCGCATAGTGGTAGTAACCGATATTCAGCGAGGGCTGCAAGAGTTTGTCGCTCTCCTGCCACGGGCTTTTCACCGCCTCGCCGAAACCGAAGAAGACATTGAACCAGTTGGTCGAACCGTCGGTCTGCGCCTGCAACAAGGTCGTGTTGATCAGCTTCTTTTCGTCCACGAACGTCGTGGAGGATTCGCCGCGCAGGAACCCGATGGGATAACCGCCGTACTGCTGGACGTTGGCCGTCGGGAAAAGCGCCGTCTGCCCGGCATCCGGCAGCTGGATGTCGGAATAGACACGCATGGGAGGCTGGTTGGCGGGATCGTAGCCGCCGAAACGGTAATAGGCGTCGGCGATCTTTCCGTAGTAGTCCAGAACGCCGTCGGGATCGGTCATCGCGCTCATCTCCGAAACGCCGGCCGTAAGGATCACCTTGTCGGAAACGAGCTCCGTCCAGTTGAGGAACGCCATTGAATCGGGGTCCTCGCTGGGTGCGGCCAGCAGCGCAGCCCGTTCGAGCATGGTGTTGATCCAGTCGCCGAAGCGGGTTTCGCCCTGAACATAGTCGTCGGAGGGAACCGCGTTGCCGACCGTAACGGTTATATCCCCGGCCGGAACCTTGTCGGCCGGATAGCAGAAATAGAGGAAACCGCCGAAATAACTCGAAACGACATTCGTTCCGGAATGGAGCGATCCCCGCGTGACGACATTCCCGTAACGCTGGCGAAGCTGTCCGGAGAGCAGCTGATGACCGATGCCGATCTGGTATTGCAGGTCGTCGGTCCCCTCGGGAACCACGATTTCGACCTGATCGCCCGAAGCGACGTAGAGGCCCGTACGCTGAAGCACGGCCGAATCGGGGGCGAAAGCGAGCGGTTCGTAACCGCCCTTCACCGGAACCTGCACACCGAACACACGCTCGATGCCCGAGGAGACGATGCCCGGGAATTTGTCGGCCCAGTCCCAGTAGGGATTGCCCGAGGAGCCGCCCTGGTCGGAACCGCCCATATCGATCAGCGGGGCCTCCTCGGTCAGGTCTTTCGAACACGAAAAAGCTCCTGCGCCGATGACTGCCGCCAGCAATATAATCAATGACTTTTTCATAGCTTTATCTTCGTAATGATTCCAATTCTATTTGTCCAACTTCAAGTCGTAGTCGATAAACCAGTTGGCAGGGTCTTTCAGTTTCGCTCGGTAAACGGCGCGTTCAGCGTCGGACGGGAACTTGCGGGTGACCATTCGGGCAAGCATCGACGGATTGTTGCTGTTACGGGCCATGCGCATTATGGTAAACCAGCGTTTTCCTTCGCCGGCCAGTTCGCGGCCCGTCTCCTCGATGATCAGGCTGTCGAGCACCTGGCGCCTGCGCCCGGCGTACTCCGGACTTCCGGGATCGAGCGCCCCCATGAACCGTTCGTCGGTGGAACGCACGGCCGGGAGGCTGAGCCTTCCGCGGACGCCGCGCCCCGCCTTCAGTTTCTCATAGGCGTAGATCGGCGCGTCGAACGGCGGATTGTAACGGTTGCCCGAAACCCAGTAAGGCTGGAAACCGTTGTTGAGAATGGCATCGGCGGCATCGTAGTTGCCCATCGCGGAGAGCGCCTCGGCGATCATCAGATGGATTTCCGCCGCCCGGTATAGGTAGATCGGAGCGTCCTGGCTCTGGATGGAGCGGATATAGTTGTATTTGTTGAACACGCTCTCCCCCATGCTCGTCGTAAAGGTGACCGGATCAGTGCGCGGATCTTTGGCTACCTGGGACCCCGTCATCTGATAATCGGCACGGAGCGAAAAACGGGATGTCAGCACCGCAGTCGGCTTCATGTAGTACTCGCAGACGGTTTCACTAGAAAAGAGCGAATAGAGCGGATTGATCTGGCGCTGCGAATAATCGTAGAGCACCATCGTGAGACCCTCGTTGGTCTGGGGGTTGGCCGGCGTATCGGAGAAGAGCGAGCTCCACTGTTTCGTCTTGCCGAACTGCTCCGAAAGGGTGAATTTGTTGTTGTCCCCGGCAGGCGTCAGAGCCTGTCCCGTGATCAGGTTGATGCCCCTCTTGGCCGCGGATTCGTAATCCTTGTTCCAGAGATAGAGCTCGCACAGCAGGGCGTCGGGCGAAATGGCGATGCTGTTCCAGATACCCGTCGTGCCGAACATCGTGTTGATGTCCACGCGGCGGAGTCCGTTGATGTTGTCCACGCCGGTGTTCATGAAATGAATCAGCTCGGGAATCAGCTCGTCGAACGTCAGCACGGGAAGTTTGCTCAGATCCGTCTCGCCGGTCATCGCATAGTCGTAATAGACGGCCTTGCCGTAGAGTTTGCCGATATTGAGGTAAGCCCAGGTGCGCAGCGCGACCGCCCCGGCGATCATCTGCCGGTAGGTGGTGGTCGGAATAACGCCCGGATAGCTCTTGTTATATTCGATGGTATTGCGCATGAAGTCGTTGCAGTTCATCACGATGCGGTACAACGGCGCAGGATCGGCCACCGAATTGTCCGGCTGAACGTCGTAGCGGAACACCTCCCAGTAACTGTCGGGCGCCTGATCCGTAGGGGTCAACAGATCGCCCCACAGTTCGCTCGTCACCACGAGTTTGGGCGCTACGTCCTGCAAGGTCCCGTACAGACCCATGAAGGAGGCGTAGATATTCGAACGTTCGGTATAGTTATCGTCCGCGTCGAGCATGTTGTCCGGCGTCTGCTCGAAAAAATCCGAGCACGACGCCAGCGAAGCGGCGCACAGGACAAGCGTTATCTTTTTGAAAAGTTTCATAACTCGTATCGTTTTCACCGTTAAAAATTCAGGATAAGACCGATTTTCACATATTTCGGCACGGGGACCTTCGCAACGTCCATACCTGCCATAGCCATGTCGTAGGAGTAGGCGAATTCAGGGTCGGAGCCCGTGTAATCCGTGAAGCAAAGGAGGTTTTCACCCGTGATGAAGACCTTGAATCCGGTCATGAAGAGCAGTTTCTTCCGGGTCTCCCACGAAATCGTCAGCTCCTTGATTTTCAGATAGGAACCGTCCTCGATCCAGCGCGAGGAGAAGCGGTTGTTGCCGGCCGGATCGCCGTAGACGACGCGCGGAATGTCGGTCTGCTGCCCCTCGGCCATCCAGCGGCGACCCATGCTGGCCGCCTGGTTGGTAAAGCCCTTGCCCAGTTCGTTGTAACGGCGGGTTCCGTTGTAGACCTTGCCGCCGCAGCTGTACGAGAAATTGGCGAACAGCGAGAAACCCTTCCAGCTCATCCGGGTGTGGAAGCCGCCGAAGAAATCGGGGTCGGCGCAGCCGAGAATCTCCCGGTCGCTGTCCGTAATGAGCTTGTCGCCGTCGAGGCTGCGGAAACGCACGTCGCCGCCGGTGTAGGGATAGCCGCTCAGGGTCGTCAAGCCCTCGGCTGCGGCCTGCTCCGAGGTGGCGTAAACGCCGTCGGCGCGGTGTCCGTAATAGGAGAAGGGAGCTTCGCCGACCTTGTTGATGAGCGTCACGCCGTCGCCGAGGTCGATGGTCTGCTGATCCTGACCGCCGAGGCTCATGATACGGGTCTTGTAATAGGCGATGTTGCCGCCGACGCGCCAGCGGAATTTGCCTCCGGTCAGCAGGACGCTGGCGCTGAGCTCCACGCCGCGCGACCGCATCGAACCGCTGTTCTTGTAGATGACGCCGGAACCGTAAACGGGCGAAGCCTTGGTATCGACGATCATGTTGCGGGTATATTCCTGGAAAATGTCGGCGCTCACCGAAAACTTGTCGCCCAGCAGCGAGAAGTCCACGCCCAGGTCGATGTTGGTCACGCGTTCGGGACCGATCTTCTGGTTGGGAACCCCGGCGCGGACCAGGCCGCTCACGTCGCGCAGCAGTTGCAGCATGTAGTAATAACTGCCGTAGGCGCTGCTGTAACGGCTGTTGGGGTTGACGCTGTATTCGCTGCGCACCATCAGGTTGGAAACGCTCCGGCTGTCGCGCAGAAACGGCGCGTTGCTGATCTTCCAGCCCGCCTTGACACCGGGGAAGAGATACCAGCGGTCGCTGTATTTGCCGTAGGTCGAGGAGGCGTCCACGACCCCGATGGCCGAAAGGTAGAGCTGGTTCCGGAAATTATAATCGGCTTTCAGATAGACGTTCATCCAGTTCAGGAGCTCGGCGTAACCGCCCGAAGAGCGGCCCACGGAGGAGACGTTGGAGAGCGTGCGGTAACGGTCGGTCGTGGTGTTGATGCCCGATCCGCTGCTGGCCTGCGTGCGCGACGAGATCATCTGCCACCCCGCTCTCAGGTCGAGGTTGTGACTGCCGGTCGAGAAATTGTAGGTCACGCCGACCTTGCCGAAATAGTCCCTCGATTCGGACGAGCCGCTGCGGACCGTATTGAGCGCGAGACCGCCCATCAGCGGGGCGATGGTCCCCGAGCTCAGACCGCCGATGAAAATGTCGTCCTTGACATAACGGTAGTAAATACCGAACGTCATGTCGGCTTTCAGGTTCTTCAGGATATTGTAGTTCAGACCCGTGTTGACGAGGAAATCATAGATCTTGTTCTTGCCCTCGATGCCCGTCAGCATGGCCACGGGGTTGGAGACGTTCATCACGGGGTCGATCCGCGCATATTCGGTCAGGATGGCCCCGCGGTCGTCAACCTCGTAGATTCCGGTCAGCGGGGAGTGGGAATAGGCCGCCAGCAGCGGGTTGGTCTCGGGCGAAAGGCCCTGCTCCTGGAGCTTCATCTCCAGGAAATCGAAGGAGATCGAAGCGAAAGCGCTGAGTTTCTCGCTGAAATTGATATTGGTATTGCCGTTGGTGTAGAACTTGTCCCGCGTGGTTCCATCGACCACGCCGTTGCCCTTCTGGTAACCGGCAGTAACCAAATACTGAACCACAGCGTCGCCGCCGCGCACTTTGAGCATGTTGTCCGATACGAACGCGGGCGAATAGATCTCTTTCTGCCAGTCGGTGTCGAAACCGTAGCGCACCTTCTGTCCGGCGGTCATGTCGCCGCTCAGGAACGGGAACGCCTTGCCGATCTCCCCGGAATCCGCATAGTAGCTGCCGGCGATATCGGCGATGTAACGGCTGAAGTCGAGTCCCGAAAGCAGGGGCAGCGTCTTGTTAATGAACCCCACGCCCTCGACGCTCTGCAATTCGACCAGCGTCCGGCTGACCTTACCGCGCTCGGTCTTGATCATCAGCACGCCGTTGCTGCCGAGCGAGCCGTACGGCATTGCGTCGGCGCCCTTCAGGAAAGTGATCTGCTCGACATTGCCCAGGCTGACCGGTTCGAGCAGGTCGCCCGAAAAACCGTTGATGATATTCGACGAATTCTGGTCCGACAGGAAAGGAACCCCGTCAACGACCAGCAGCGGCGTATTCTGGCCCAGCAGCGTGCGGTTGCCGCGCAGGTTGAAGAAGGAGCCCTCCCCCACCATGCCGCTCTTGTTGCTCACGCGAAGACCCGCGAAGCGGCCCGTGAGGGCGTCGCTCGCCGTAAAATAACCGCGGTTGATGTCCTTGATGCCCACCGCTCCGGCCGAACCGATGCGGTCGGACATCGGGACTTCGCCGTCGGGCGAGGAGTAATGGTCGGTCGCCAGCGTGTTGGCCGACTGTTGGAGGTAGATCACCACGCTGTCCCGGCCGAGCAGGTTGACGCGAGCCGAAAAATAGCCCTCTTTCACCACGTTGAGAGTCGCCCGGTCGGAGAAGACCTTGGCCCGGAAAACACCTTTCGGACCGCTGACGACCGAACGCGCCAGTTCGTCGGAGCTGACCTGCGCCGCGCCGAGCGGCTTTCGGGTGTCGGCATCCAGCACGAGACCCACGATCTGACGGGCCGTCTCCCGATCCCGGTATTGCTGCGCCGCTGCTCGTCCCCCGGCAAAGAGTACGGACAGTAGCAAAATGTATTTGATGGAGTTACGCATTTTTCACTCTTTTTTGGGGTTAATAATTATCGGTCGGGGTGAGAACGATCCGTCCCACGCAGATCCGGCGCTTCTCGCCCGCGGTGAACTTGCCGGGAATGACAATCCGCAGTTCGAGCGGCTGGTATGTGCCGGTGACCTCGTATTCGGCGGAAAGCAGCCCGATCACATCGTTCCCGGTGGCCAGACCGTTGTCGAACGCATTGGCGACGATTCCTTCGGCACGTCCGATCAAGGTCATGTCGTTTTCGCCGTGGACCTGGTAAATGTCCAGAATGTCGGTCTGGTTGGCATTGTTGAACTTGTAGCTGACCAGATGGCACTGAATCTTGTATTTGCCCGGCATGACGCTGAGCGGGATATTCGTCAGCGATTCTTGATCGTAGGTGCAGCTCTTGAACTGGTAGTAGTTGTCCTGGAAATTGGTCGTGTATTGGAGGAAAACCGCCAATTTGTCGGGAACCAACCGGCTGTTCGCATTGTTGATCGTGCTTTTGTAGGAGTCGTAGGTTCCGGGATTCTTGGTGATGGAGCCTCCGCCGTCGATGATCTCCTTGCGCAAGAAGTAGGGATTGAACCAGAAGCTCTCGAAATAGACGCTGCGCGGAACGTAGCACCGGCTCATGGGATAGACGCGACCGTTGCTCATCTCAACGGGATCGAGCACCGTCTGGTAATCGGTGCGGACATCCTTCCCGAGCACCGATCTCAAGGAACTGTTCGGCTGGAAATCGACCACCCCGCTGTGGAGCGACGCCTGCATCATCCAGTTCACCCACTTGACGGTGTCCTCCTTCGTCACTTCACGCTCGACGCTTTCCAGATACTCCGTCTTCTCCCGGAACATCGCCTCGAAAGCCGCATTGTCCGGTGCGAGAATCGTATAGCGCACGCTTTCGTCGTTCAGGTCGAGATCGTTCAGCAGGTCGTTCTTCACGATCCACACCGAATCGTAAATGATCCGGCCGTTCTCGTCAACGCCTGTGATCGGGCTGTTCTCCTTGTCGAAAACCCGCAGGTTATGCGCGAAAAGCGTGTCGCGGAAGCGCGAATAGTCGTCGCCGACCTCTTCGAGCCACTGGTAAAGGTTCTTCCGGGGCGTAAGCCAGTCGGCAGCCCGGTGGACGACCCCGTTTTCGAAGACCCGGTCGAGCTCCGAAAGCGCGACGCCATCGACGGTGTACCCCTCCGAGCCTTTTCCCACGGTGAGATATTTGCCCGCCAGAGTCCCCACGGTCGAAAGGCGGTCGAGATTACGGCTGAAAACCGTCGTGATCGAAATATGGTTACGCACCAGGCGAATCTTCTCCGACGGGCTCATCGAAGCGACCCCGGCAGGCATCGGGTTGGCCGGAGCCCAGACCGTCACGAGGTCCGTGCCCGACAGAGTTTCCGTCATGCCGGTCTCGGCGACGAGGTTCACGAAGTCGGAATAGTCGGGCATCTTCTCCAGATATTCGAGGACGCTCCCCTCCCTGGTAGCCGTTTCGCCGCCCGTATAGTAGTCGTCCACGGCGTCGATGCAGGCCGAAGCGGTCAGGAACGCCAGGCAGCACAACGCTTTTACAATCTTATTTTCAGGAATATACATAAGTTTCATTTTTTTGATTCTGCCACAAATGAGATTATTCCACGGGAACGAACACGATGCGGTCGAATCCGCAGGTCCCGCCGACGGAACCGACCGTAAACCGCACCGTATGGGCCTCCTCGCTGGTCAGCGTACGATTGCCCCACGATCCCACTTTGTCGCCGTTGACGAAGTTGCGGTCGCTGCCCATCGACACGTCGTCCCACAGGATGTTGCATTTGCCGCCGTAGTCGGCATCGTTCGACTTCTCGATCGTGAAGGTGTAGGTTCCGGCAGGAAGCACGGGGATGTCCACTTCGAGCCAGCCGATGTCGCCCATGTCCCAGTAGAGAGCGTCGTTGTTGAGATAGCGGCCGTTATCCACGTAGGCGCTGTAATACCACACCTGCGCACTGGTCGAGGGAATCGACTCCCAACGGATACCGGGAATCGAGAGGTCGTTTTGAATCAGGTCGAATTTCTGCACTTCGCTGCCCTCGCTCTTCTCGGCGCGGTAGAAGGGAATCGCCTGGAATTCGACCTTGTCGGTCGGCTCCCACACCACGACGTAATGGGCCATGGTTTCCGGGAGCAGCCCCAGATTGTCGATTTCATGGACATAACCGTTCTTGGCCGGAATGTCACGCCGTCCATCGACGATGCGGAAACTCTCCTCGCCGGCCTGGGGGTTGAAGTCGATGGCGCTGCCCGTGTCGAGCACCGAAATGCCCTTGATCTCGGAACAGGAGTAGATCGTCATGGACTTATAGCCCGAGGGGAAGGTGGTCAGCTCGGCATATCCGTTCAGTTTATCCATCAGGTGATAACGCACATACTGATAGAAATCCGACTCGGGATCGGCGGGATCGCCGCCGCCGAAATAGGCTATCAGATCGTCCAGACTGTTGATGCCCCGGCGGCGGAACACCTCGTCGGAAACGACCAGCACGGTCTTGTTCTCCCGGATGGTGGTCTCGTTGATCGTCCGGTAGGTGTTGTCGAGCCATTCATCGAACCCGCTGGCCCGGAGCGCCCCGGTGAAGATCGAATAATCGGAATTTCCGGAGATAATCCCCCAGACGCTCACGGTCAGAGGCTCCAGCAATTTGTCCAGCGTGTGTATCACGCCGTTGGTAGTCTCGATGTCCCTGCGGACGAGGAAAGAGGGCTCCTTGCCCTCGCCGTTGTCGATATAACGCTGCTGCGTCACGACATCGACCCCGGCCGTCAGGTAATCGCCGGTAAGGGTCGGCAGCGAAAGTTTCAGCATCAGGTTCGCGCTGGCCATCTTCGCACCGTTGATGATGTGGTAGCGCAGCAGGAAATCGACCTCGTCGTCCGGCATCTCGGCGATCGACTCGTAATCGGTCTTCTCCCGCAGATAGGTCCGCACGGCGTCGTTGTCGGCGACGAAGCAGGTAAACCGGCTGGCACCGAGGTTCATGGCGTTGTAGAGATCGACTTTGCGGAGCATCTCGACCCACATCGAAAATTCGGGCTGACCGGAAAGCCATTCGCCGACAGGTTTCTCGTCGTAAGCACGGAACACCTGATCCTTGAACGGGTCGTTGCAGCTGCCCAGCAGCAGCGAACCCGCTATGATTGCTATGATTTTACGCATAAGGTCCTTTTGTTTGGTCGGTTAGGTTAGAGGTAATAAGGGTTTTGCACGAGCACCCCGCCGCTGGCGACCATGTCGCTCTCGTTGATCGGCAGGAAATAGCCGTAGGTATTCTGCAATTTGGCTTCGTAGAGCGGACGGTCCTTGGCGGCCACGTTTTGAAGCAGCAGTTTGACCAGCTTGCTCTTGTACTTTCCGTCGTCGCGGATGGCCACCCGCACCAGGTCGAACCAGCGCTTGCCCTCAAAACAGAGCTCCCGCAGGCGCTCGTCCAGCACCAGGTCGATCATTTCGGACTGACTGGAGGGCATATCCGGGTGCACCGTGTATCCGGCACGCTCCCGGATCTGCCGGACAATCGCATAGGCTGCGGCCATGTCGCCCTCGCCCTCGCGCATGACCAGCGCCTCGGCGCGCATCAGAAGCACGTCGGCCAGACGGTAGAAAATCCAGTTGGCGTCGCGGCGTCCGGATTCCCGCAGGTTACTGACGCCGCGCGCCGTTCCGGCATATTTCCAGATTTTGCCGCTGGACTCGATATAACTGCCCCCGTCTCCGCGCTGATCGGATTCATCGGGAAACTCGTTGAACTTGGCGACGGCGGCGTCCGAAACGGCATAGTTGTTCGCATTGGCGCTCTCATTGTAAAACCACGCGAAAAGCGAATTGTTTTGGAGCTGCATGCCGTCCCACTGCAACTCGATGATGCTTTCGGAGGAGTTTCCCGGGTAATAGAGACCGTACCAGTCGTCCGTGGAGAGCAACGTATAAAGGCCCGATTTTTCGATATTTTCACACATGCCGATCGCCTCGTCGTACTCCCCGAGCCAAAGGTAGATGTCGGCGGCGAGGGCATAGAGCGCCCACACCGTAGCCCGTCCCTTGTTCTCCCACGAACCGGGATCGTAAGCCACCGGGATCAGCTGCGCACATGCGCGGAGGTCTGCGACGACGGTTCTCAGAATATCCATGCCGTCGCTCTTCGGAATCCGGAACTCCTGCCGGTCGTTCAGATAGGGTTCGGTGATATAGGGCACGTCCCGGAAGGTGCGGACCAGGTAGAAATAGCAGAGCGCCCGCACCCACTTCGCCTCGGCGATATACGCTTCGCAAGCCCTGTCGGTAAACGTCTTGTCGCGCGGCAGCACGTCGGCCGCATACCGGATGACCGCATTGCAGCGGCCGATGGCGTTGTAAAACGGCTGCCATTTGCAGATCGGGTTGTCGGACTTTATATCGAGCCCCTTGACTGCCAGCATATTCTCGTTGGAGGTCAGGCCGGGGCCCAGCTCCACCACGTCCCCGCGCAGCTCGCCCCAGCGAACCAGATATTCGAGGCTGCTGCGGAGCTGCTGGTAAGCGCCCATCATAACGGCATCGACCTCCTCCTTGTTGTTCCAGAACTCGTCGATCGGCTGTTCGTTCTCGGGTCGCACATCGAGCCAGTCATTGCATCCCGAGGCCCCGGAAACCGTCAGAAGCAGCAGGAGTGTTTTCAGAAGATTGAAAAAGTATCTCTTATTCATAACTCGCACAATTTAGAAGCTAAACGAAATGTTGAACGCGATTTTTCGGGCAGGCGGCGTACGGCTGGTGTCTATCGCCAGACCGTAGGCACCCGCTCCGACGCCCACCTCGGGGTCCTGTCCCGAATAGTCCGTCAGGGTGAACAGGTTGTAGGCCGTGGCGGAAAGCACCATGTTCATCAGCCCCAGTTTCCGGCAAAAATTCTGGGGAACGCGATAAGTCAGCGTAATGTCCTTGACCTTCAGGAACGATCCGTCCTCGACGTATTTGCTGGAACCCATCGAGTTGTAGTTCACGCCCCACAAGGCACGGGGCACGTCGGTCTGGTCACCTTCGTAGCGCCAGCGGCGAAGCACGGCCTTCGACTGGTTGTTACCGGTGTTCATATTTTCAAGGTCGTGACGCACCATATTGACAATGCTGTGTCCGAGACGGAAATGCAGCGAGGTGCGCAGCTGCCAGCCCTTGTACTTCAACACGAGACTTCCGCCTCCGGTGAGCGTCGGGAACGAAGAACCGAGGTATACGATGTCCTGCTCGTCGATCACGCCGTCGTGGTTCAGATCCCGGTACTTGGCGTCTCCGGGGCGCATGCGGGTGGTGCCGCCCACGCGGATGGGAACCGTATTGCCGTTGACATCGCGGATAAGCTCGCCCTGGGCGTCGCGGGCCAGCGTCTCGTCGTAATTCTGATAAACGCCATCGAAAATATAACCGTAGATGGAGCCGATCGGGTTGCCCTCCATGATCTTCCGGGGGTAATTGCCGTTTCCGATCGTGTATTTCTCGGCGATCATGCTTTCGGGCAGCGAGGTGATCTCGTTGACGTTGCGCGAGAGGTTGATATTGGAGAGTCCCAGCCGGAAAGCGCCTATTTTCACGATGTCGTTCAGGCTCACCGAGAACTCCCAGCCGCGGTTGCGGATGTCGCCGCCGTTATACCGGCGCACGGAGCTGTAACCGGTCGTCGATTGAATGCTCATGTTCTCCATGATCAGGTCCGAGGTTTTCTTGTCGTAGTAGTCGAAACTGAACCGGATCATATTCCGCTTGAAGGCACCCTCCAAACCCAGGTTGTACGAGGAGACGATCTCGGGTCTGAGGTTGTCGAGCTGCATCTGGTTGGGCTTGATCGAAGGACGGTCCATATAGGCGTCCTCGTATGCGAACGTACCCGTAACGAAACTTGCGGCCGGAACGCGCTCGCTCTGTCCCCAGCTGGCTTTCAGGCGCAGTTCGTCGATCCATTTCGCCTCCTTCATGAATTTTTCGTTGTTGATTCGCCAAACGGCGGAGAGCGAAGGACGGATGGCCGACCAGCGGTTATTGCGGCCGGTGTTGGAATTGGCGTTCAGACGGCCGGCGATGTTCAGGGCATAGCGTTCGTCGTACACGTAGTTCAGACTGCCCGCGAATCCGAGCGTACGCCGCTTGGCCCAGGCCGAATTCATCTTGATGATCTTGCCTTCGGACGAAGGCGAGCTGACCGCTTCGGCGCCGCTGCCGGTGGTCGTGATGCTGTAACTGTTGTTGTTGGTGGCTTCGATCTGCTCTTGAAGCGTCGCCTGAATGCTGTGCCGGTTGATGTTCACTCCGTAGTTGATATTGACATCGGCATAGGTTACGGCCTTGTTGGACTGCGCTTCGAGACCCTGGTTGTAATTCTGATTGGACCACTTCACATTCATCACCGACGAGGGCAGGAAACCGTTGGTACGGACGGCCGTGAGACGGTAAGAGATATTGGCCTTGATGTTCAGACCCTGAACCGGCGCATAGTCGATGCCGAAATTGGCACCCACGGTGCGCGCCTTGGTCCGCTGGGTCGATTCGAGCACGTGGGCGAGCGGATTGGGGAACGTCTTCTGGATGGAGCCTTCGGGCGTGCTGAAATACTCGCTGGTCGGATTTCCATACTGGTCCAGCACCCAGGGGCTCACGTTGGGCATCTTGATCATGGCCGTGTTGCGCACCGGCTTTTTCAGCTGGTCGTTGATGGCGTAGACCGAATTGGCCTCGTTCGTCGCATTCTCCGTCGCGCCGATGGCCAGGTCCTTGGACGTGGAGCCATAAGGCTGGTTGCGCGTCGATTCGGTGTAGTCGAATTTGGAGGAGACGCGGAACTTCCGCGAGAACTTGATCGTCAGGTTCAGGCGCGAGGTGATGCGCGCGAAGTCGGTCGCCTTGGTCGTACCGTCCTGATCGAGGTAGTTCAGCGAAAAGCGGTAATTGGCCACCTCGCCGCCGCCGTCCATCGCAAAGTCGGTCGTGGAGGTAAACGCATTCCGGGAAATGAGATCCAGCCAGTCGGTATTGCAGTTGAACTCGTTGAAATATTCGTAGGAACGGTCGTAGAGGATGTCCTTCTGGTTGGTCAGCGTCCTCACGCGCTGCTGGTCGTAGTCGCCGTCCTTGATCCAGTTCCACATGGCGTCCTGCATCAGCGTCACGTACTCCGGACCGTTGAGCAGCGGAATCGGCTTGGGATCGAACGCAAAGTCGAATTTCTGATTGAAGGAGAAGACGGGCTTATGCACGCCGCCCTGCTTGGTGGTGATCAGCAGCACGCCGTTGGCCGCACGGGGGCCCCAGAGCGCGGTGGCCGCCGCATCTTTGAGGATCTCGATCGACTGGATGTCGTTCGGCGAGATATTGAGCAGGGAGCCGAAATCCTCCACGTTGGCATCGCCGAAGTTGAAATCCTCGTCGATGTCGTTGTCCTGCGGAATGCCGTCGATCACGATCAGGGGTTCGTTGCTGGAGTTCAGCGACGCCGAACCGCGGATGCGGATCGTGGAGACCGTACCGGGATCGCCCGACGCCGCCACGATGTCGAGATTGGCCATTCGGCCCTGAATCATCTGGTCGATGGAGGTTACGCTCATATCCTCGAACTGCGTCACGTCGAGAAATTCGGTAGCCGTACCGAGGTTCTCGCGCTTGACGCCCTGGTCGTTCTTACGCACGATCTTGCCCTCGACGACGATGGACTGGATCGACTTGGCATCCTCTTTCAGACGCACGTCGTAGACCCGCTGCCCGGTATAGGGGACCTTCTGGGTGATATAGCCCACGAAACCCGTAACGATGGTCAGCTCCTTCGCGTCGGCGGGCACGCTCAGAATGTATTCGCCCTGAATACCCGTTACGGCTCCGACGATAATTCGCTGATCCTTGTTCTGCAAGTAGACCGTGGCGCCCGGCAGCACGCCCTGGCTGTCCGACACGACACCGCGCATCGTATAGCTCTCCTTCTTCTGGCTTTTGGCGCTTTTGGAGGATTGCTGCGCCTGTGCCGGAGAGAAATACGGCAGCAGGCACATGGCGGCCATTATTAGTAGAAGTGAAAAGTTTTTCATCATCCGCTGGTATGTAGTTTTGATTTTGGTTCTGACTTAGTTTCCGTACATCGTGCGATAATCGAAGCAGGTGGTGATGGAATAGGTCGCACAGTTGGTGCGCAGATTGATCACCCCGGGTTCCGTCGTGATGGAGTTGCCGGCCATGTCGGTAATCGTCAGCGACTCGGGATTCTCGGGATTCCACGCGATAGCCATCGTCTTGGCATCGACCTCGTTCTGGTACTCCGACAGCGTGACGTAGGTTCCCGAATAGGGCTCCTCCGTCGCTCCCTCGGGACCGAGACCCGGCAGCAGGTAATAGTTGAGCTTGTTTTTCTTCAGCGGCACGAAATAGTACTGGAGATATTTCCGCAGCTCCGTCACGTCGCCATCGACCACCTCGGGGATCATTCCCGCCGCCTTGGCGGCGATAACCGCCTCGTTGGTCGGGAAGAAGACCAGTCCGTCGGCGATCGGGGTGACCAGACCGCCGCTGTTGTTGCCCAGGCCCGCCGTGATCATCAGGGCCTTGAACTGCTCGTATTCGGGCAGCTTACCGGTCTCGGAGTAGGCTCCGACGCGGGCGGGAATCACCCGGTCGATCTGGTAGACCGTTCCGTTTTCGGTATCGAACGTCGCCTTGACGACCAGCTCCCGGCCCGAATAGTCGTAAAGCGCCTTATCCTTTATATAAAAATAGGTCTTCTCGTCCTTGGCGATGAAATAACGCAGGTCGTCGGTTTCCGCCAGCTCGGGAAGAGTTCCGTAGACGAACTGGGACATCACCAGATTCGACACCTGGTTGGCGTTCATCGCACCGGACCTGCTGCGGAACGCATAGTCGCCGTTCGTCCCGGTTCCCTCGCTCGACGAATAACCGGCCGTGGCCAGGTCCTGATCGTTCTGGATGAAGAGCGTGAAGCGGTTGTTGGGATCGACCGTCTGATTGTACATGTTCTTCGTGTTGAAAGCCCGCGCGTAGAACGAAAACTGAGGATAGCGGAACAACGGGGCCGTCAGGTAGGTGAAGACAGCCGGTTCGAACACTTTGTTCATCCCGTAAATGACGCCGTTCGAGCAGTAGGTCACGCTGCGCAGCTCCGACGACGAAACACGGAACTGCTCGCCGTTCACGCCGGCCACCGGACGCCGGTCGAGCTCCGAAGGCAGGATCAGATCCTGGCTCCCGTAGACATGGGCCCGCAGGAAATGGTATATGGCGTTTTTGGGAATCAGGCTCAGGAAATCGTCCGAGGTCTGCGTGCCGTACTCGCTGAAATACTCCTTCATATACTCTTCCAGCACCTCGTCGTCCGGCAGGAAACAGTTGACCGAATAACGCAGCGGACGGTCGAAGACCACGCCGCTCTCGTCGTGATAGGTCCATTCGCTGGCGATTTCCGGAATCTCGGCCGTACGGCTGGGCTCTTTCCAGTGGTAGAAATAGAAAAGCGAGTCGCCCGACGACGCAGCGTAGTTCTTCGACACGGACGCGTCGTACTTGTAAAGGCTGATCCGGTCGAAAAGGCCCTTGCAGAGCGAATAACCGGCTCCGGTCCCCGAATTGTCCGACAACTCTTTATATATGGTGCGCGAAGGCTCCATCACCTTATCGACGATGTAGAGATAACCGTTGTCGGTAGGAATGCCGCTTTCGATCACGGCGGCGTTGCCCGCATAAAGGCGGTCGTCCGAACCCTGCCAGTTCACGTCGGGAAAGAATTTGCGGTAGTCGCCCTCCGCATCGGAAATCCCCCGCTTGGCGAACATCCGGGTCGAGAAGACGGGCATGTACTTCTCCCGGGAGAAGAGCTTCACCTTCCGCCGGGTCACCGGGTCGGTATAATCCTCGATGGCGGCACGCCCATACGTCTTGTACTTGTAACAGGAGCCGTCGCCCGCATCCGTCCCGTCCTCCGAAGAGGTCATCGAGAAAGAGAGGAAATCCTCCGTCGTGTAGGCGAACTGGATCATGTGGCAGCCTACGAGCAGCGTGAGCTCCTCAACGGGAACCTGATCTACGTCCGACGTTCCGTACCTGCCTTCGAGATAACTGTCGAAAGCATCGTCGTCGGGTGCAAAAACCGTCACGAGTCCGCCGCCGTCCACAAGCCTGCGGTAACCGCTGCGGTCGAGCGCCTTAATGAAGCTGGTGAAATTGCCTCTGCTTTCGAGAATCCGGCAGGTCGTTCCGAGCGAATATCTCCCGCCGTCCTTCTCATCCGTCGATTCACAGGCGGCGAGGAAGAGCACTGCCGCCGAAAGCATCAGCGACCATAGTCGAAATACCTTCATACAAATTGGTTTTAGGTTTAGTAAGTTTTACTCGATAACAAAGAAAGGCTGTTTCCGAGAAAACAGCCTTGAACTCTTATCCAAAAAACGTCATTTTTTGGTCAAATCGGGTGAAAGCGGCCTTGCAGCCCGTTCTGGGCTATTTCGCATCATTCATAAACAAGGCCGTCTGCTTCCACTCGCCGCGCGTTTCGTTCGTCTGAGCGGGGCCCGGAGTCGAACGTCCGCGCTCGATATGCTCCCTCATCCGGGCGGTCAGGCGCCGCACGACATCGGGATGTTCGCCGATCACGTTCCGCGTCTCTCCGGGATCGCTCTCCAAATCGTAGAGCTGCATGGCGGGAAGCGTGGCCATATACTCCCTGTCCTTGGGCAGGGTCGGGAAACTCCAACCGCCGGAACCGGCCGTAAAGAGAATCTTCCAGCGGCCCTCGCGCAGCGAGAAGCAGCCGGTGTTCGAATGGTGCACGGCATCGGGACGCACGTTTCGGCCCTCGCCCGTCAGCACGCCCCAGAGACTGTAACTGTCCTCGCCTTCGCCGGGCGTGAGCCGGTAACCCGTCATCTCGGCGAACGTGGCGTAGAAGTCCGTGAGCGAAACGAGCCCCTGCTCGACGCGCCCGCCGTTCTTTCCGCCCCGCGACACGATGAGCGGCACGCGGTGTCCGCCGTCGAAAAGGTCGGACTTATACCCCCGGTAAATATAGCTGGGATAATGTCCGTCGGCCTCCATCTGTCTCACCCCCGCCCCGTGGAAACAGCCGTTGTCGGCGGCGAAAACGATGACGGTGTTCTCGTAAAACCCCTGCTCTTTGAGCCGGGCGACCACCTGCGCCACCACGTCATCGACCATCATCACGAAATCGCCGTAGGGCGAAAGCCCCGACTTGCCGCGGAACTCCTCGGAAGGCAGGATCGGCGTATGCGGGGCCGTCAGCGGCATATAGAGGAAAAAGGGCCTGTCCTTACGCTGCCGGGCGATGTATTCGAGCGATTTGCGCGTAATCCGTTGCAGACACTCCCCATGTTCGAAGTCGGCGCCCTGCGGACCGCTGCGCTGCAACAGGAGCCCCTTGCCGTCAGCGGCGGTCCGGTCCGGCAGCGCCGTCACCCGGTCGTTCTCTATATATACATAAGGTGGCATGTCCAGCGACGCCGGGATGCCGAAGAAATAGTCGAATCCCCGGGTCACGGGACCGCCGTCGATCGGACCGGAGAAATCCACCTCGCCGTCGCGCATCGCCCAGTTCCACCCCAGATGCCACTTGCCGATGCAGGCCGTCGAATAGCCCTGCTCCGAGAGGAAGGTGGCGATGGTGCGGCGGTCGGGGGCGATCAGCGGCGGGGAGTAGCTGTTGGTAACGCCGCTCTTGAGCGTCGTGCGGAAAGCGTAGCGCCCCGTCAGAATGCCGTAGCGCGAGGGCGTGCTGACCGAAGAGCCCGAATGGGCGTCAGTGAAGGTCACCCCTTCCCGGCAGAGCGCGTCGATGGCAGGAGTTCGAATCCGCGATTTTTCATTCAGGGCCGACACGTCGCCGTAGCCCATGTCGTCGGCCAGGATAAAGACGACGTTGGGCTGTGCGGCACAGGCCAGCGAAGAGGTCAGGGCGGCAGCCGAAACGAGCGTTGCACGCTTGTCGAATTTCATCATATACGTCGGAATTAGGTTCGTAATTTCAGGAAAGGTAAAGGAAAAAATCGGCCCGGTCAACGCCCCGCCGCACCCGAACGGGGGTTTGGTCATTTTTTGGCCATATTTGGACAAAATAGAGCCCCCGGTCTGTCCCGATCCGCCTAATTTTGTGTCATCCGCTCCGGCGACCGACTAAAATTTCAATCTAAAATCAAATATCCGATGAATCCTGTTAAAATCCCGCTGGGTGCGACCGCGCTGCTGCCACTGGCAGTATCGACCGCAACGGCCCAGGAGACGGGAGCTTCCGCCAAACCCAATTTCGTCTTCATCATGACGGACCAGCAGCGCGCCGACCTCTGCGGCCGGGAGGGCTATCCGCTGGATGTCACCCCCTTCGTGGACCGTATGGCCGGCGAGGGCGTCTGGTTCGACAGGGCCTACACCCCGGCGCCGATCAGCGGTCCCGCCCGCGTGGCGTTCCTGACCGGACGTTTTCCGAAAGCCACGCGTGTGAAGTCGAACCACAATATCGAGGATGCGGTCTACAAGGACGACCTGTTCTCTTTCGCCCGCCGCAACGGATACCGCACGGCCCTCGTCGGCAAGAACCACGCCCACCTCAAACCGCAGGACGCCGACTGCTGGCGGCCCTACAACCATTTCGCCCAGCAGGGCCGGGTGGATGAAAAGGCCAAAGCCTTCAACCGCTACCTCGGCACGACCGATATGTACGCCGACTACGATCCGGCGCCGTTCAGTCCCGAGATGCAGCACCCCTGGCGCATGGTGGACGACGCGCTGGCATGGATCGGCAACGGTGATGACAAACCCTTCATGATGTGGCTCTCGTTCCCCGAGCCGCACAATCCCTATCAGGTCAGCGAACCCTACTACTCGATGTTCCCGCCCGAGAAACTGCCGCCGATGCGGACCGACATCCGGGACCTTGCGGTGAAAGGACCGGAATACGAACTTCTCCACGAGATGATGTCGCTGGGGCATGCGGGTTACTACGAACACCTCGGACGCCTGCGCAGCAACTACCACGGGATGATCCGCCTGATCGACGACCAGATAGCCCGTTTCGTGGAACAGCTCCGCAAAGAGGGCCTGTACGAAAACACGGTCTTCGTCGTGATGTCCGACCACGGCGACTTCGCCGGAGAATACGGGCTGATGAAGAAGGGCGTAGGGCTCTCGGACATCGTCGCGCGCGTGCCGTTCGTCTGGTTCGGCGGCCCGGTCCCGGCGCAGGGATTGAGCCATGCACACGTCTCGCTGGTGGACGTGTTCCCCACCTTCTGCGAGATGGCCGGGGGCGAGATTCCCGAAGGCGTGCAGGGCCGCAGTCTCGCAAACGTCATCGGCGGCGGCGACTACCCCGAGGAGGAGTTCCGCAGCGTGATGAGCGAAGACGGCTACGGCGGCCAGTACTACACCAAGGAGGACGGAACCGACTATGCCCGGGAGGGAGCCACCCGGAAGAAGCCCGGATTCTTCGACGAACTGAACACCTGGACGCAGAGCGGTTCGAGCCGCTGCGTGCGCATGGGAGACTGGAAGCTGGAATTCGACATGCTGGGCAACGGCCGGATGTACAACGTCAGAAAGGACCCCTCGGAGATGAAAAACCTCTACGGCAACAGAAAATACGCCGCCAGACAGCAGGAGCTGCTGGCCGAACTGCTCAAATGGGAGATCGCCACCGACGATCCGCTGCCGCTGCCCCGTCAGCGCTACCGCTTCAAGCGCAACCCCCACAACTACCTGTTCTGCGCCGAATAAGATGGAGATGAAAGCAACCCGCATCGTCGTGACGGCCGCCGCCCTCGCGGCACTCCCGGCGGTCGCGGCCGCCAAACGGCCCAACATCGTGCTCGTCATCTCGGACGACACGCGCATGCTCGACTTCGGCTGCTACGGCAGTCCCGACGCCGTGACGCCCAACATCGACCGGCTGGCAGCGGAGGGTCTGCGCTTCACGCGGTTCTTCCAGGCGACGGCGATGAGCTCGCCCACGCGCCACTGCCTGCTCACGGGCCTCTACCCCGTGCGGTCGGGCGCCTACCCCAACCACACCTACATCGACGACGGCGTAGCGACCCTGCCCCGATATCTGAAAGAGTGCGGCTACCGGGTGGCCATGCAGGGCAAACGGCACATCGCGCCAATGAGCGCATTTCCTTTCGAGGAGCTGGCCAAGCCGAACGCCGATGTGAATCCCGCACGGATCGAACCGTTCCTGCGCGAAGTCGCCGAAAGCGGCGAGCCGTTCTTCCTCTACGTGGCCTCGCACGACGCCCATGTTCCGTGGACGCGCGGCGATCGCTCGCTCTTCGATCCGGCCACGCTGACCCTGCCCCCGACGCTGGTCGATACGCCCGAGGTCCGCGACCTGTACGTACAGTACCTGGCCGAAATCAACCAGCTCGACACCGATGTCGGCCGCATCGACGCCCTGCTGAAAAAATACGGACTGGACGACGACACGATCTTCATCTTCACCAGTGAGCAGGGACACCAGTTCCCTTTCGCCAAGTGGACCTGCTACGACGCCGGTCTCCAAACAGCCTTCATCGTGCGCTGGAAAGGCGTCACGCAGCCCGGCACGACCACCGACGCACTGTGCGAATATGTCGATGTGACCCCCACGCTCGTGGAGATCGCTTCGGGCGCGGTGCCGAAGGGCCTCGACGGCAAGAGCTTCAGGAAGGTGATCGAAGGCAGAAAATCGAGACACAAGCAGTATGTCTTCGGCATCCAGACCTCCCGGGGCATTCTCAACGGCCCCGACCACTACGGCATCCGCTCGGTCCGCGACGAACGCTACCTCTACATCCGCAACCTGACACCCGAAGCGACGTTCCAATGCGTCATAACGAAGCAGGAGTACTTCAAGGAGTGGCAGCGACGGGGCGCCTCGGGGGACGCATTCGCCCGGGAACGCGCCGGGCTGTACCAGAAACGGCCTGCCGAGGAGCTGTACGACATCGTGAAAGACCCCTGCCAGATGCACGACCTCGCCGCAGACCCCGCCTGCGCGAAGGTGATGGCCCGGATGCGCCCGAAGCTCGATGCGTGGATGAAAAGCCAGGGCGACCTGGGGGCGCAGACCGAACTGGACGCGACGCAGCACCTGCTGAGCAACCGCAAGAAAACCCAAAATACAAAATGATAAACTATCTTTGATTTCTGTACGAATGAAGAAAAACCTGTTCATAACGATTCTGGCGGCCGCATCGCTTCTTGCGACCGCACGGGCCGCGGAGCCCGCGCAACGGAACGCACTGCGCGCTCCGGCCTATCCCCTGATCACCATCGACCCCTACACCAGCTGCTGGTCCGCGGGCGATTACCTCTACGACAGCCACACGACCCACTGGACCGGCCAGCCGTTCCCGCTGGTGGGTGCGCTGCGCGTCGATGGCAAGGTCTACCGTTTCATGGGCATCGACGCCCCGACGGGAGCCTTCGATGCCAACTTCGGAGGCGAACGCCATTTCTCCGTCCCGGCCGTGCAGCGATCGGCCGACGTGCAGGCCATGCAGACCGTCTACGAATTCGTCTGCGGCCCGGTGGCGCTGACGCTGACCTTCACGGCGCCTCTGTTCCTCGACGACCTCGACCTGATCTCCCGCCCGGTGAACTACATCTCGTATAAGACCCGTTCGCTCGACGGAGCCGCACACGACGCACAGATCTATTTCGAGGCGTCGCCCGCCTGCGCCGTCAACAATGCCGAGCAGGAAAGCGTAAGCAAAAGCTATCGCAAAGAGGGCCTGACGTTCGTCAGCACGGGAAGCAAGGAGCAAAAAATACTCCACCGCAAAGGCGACCAGATCAAGATCGACTGGGGCTATTTCTACCTCTCGGCCGCCGACAACGGCACGACGCAATCGGTGGGCGGCGCCATGACGCTGCGGAAGGCTTTCGCAGCGAACGGAAAACTCGACGGCAAAGCCGCCTCCGCGGACAATGCCAACATCGCGGTCGCCCGCAGCCTGGGACGCTCGGTCGAAGCCGAAGGCATGGTCATGGCCGGATTCGACGACATCTACTCGATCCAGTATTTCAAGACCGACCTGCGTCCCTACTGGAACCGCAAAGGCGACAGCTCGATCGAACGCCAGTTCGCGCTGGCGGCCCGGGACTACACGGCCCTGAAGCGGAAATGCGGGGAATTCGACCGGGAGCTGATGGAATCGGCGACCCGCAGGGGAGGCCGGAAATACGCCGAACTCTGCGCGCTGGCCTATCGGCAGGCCATCGCCGCCCACAAGCTCGTGGAGGCCCCCAACGGCGACCTGATGCTGCTCTCGAAGGAGAATGCCAGCAACGGCTCGATAGGAACCGTGGACATAACCTACCCCTCGGCCCCGCTGCTGCTCTACTACAACCCCGAACTGTGCAAGGCGCTGCTCAACCACATCTTCTATTACAGCGAAAGCGGCAAATGGAAGAAACCCTTCCCTGCGCACGACGTGGGCACCTATCCCCAGGCCAACGGACAGACCTACAAACACGACATGCCGGTCGAGGAATCGGGCAACATGCTCGTGCTGACCGCCGCCGTCGCGGCATCGGAAGGCAATGCCGAATATGCCCGCAAACACTGGACCGAGCTGACCCGATGGGCCGACTACCTCGTCGAGAACGGACTCGACCCCGACAACCAGCTCTGCACCGACGACTTCGCGGGACACTTCGCCCACAACGCCAATCTCTCGATCAAGGCCATCATGGGCATAGCCTCCTACGGCTACTGCGCACGGCTGCTCGGCATGGAGGAGACCGCCGCCAAATACGCCGCCAAAGCCAGGGAGATGGCCTCGGAATGGGTGAAGATGGCCGACGACGGCGACCACTACCGTCTGACCTTCGACAAGAGCGGAACGTGGAGCCAGAAATACAACCTCGTATGGGACAAACTGCTGGGCTTCGACATCTTCCCCAAGGAGGTGACGCAGAAGGAGATCGCCTACTACCTCGGCAAGCAGAACCGCTACGGACTCCCGCTCGACAGCCGCCGGCAGTGGACCAAGGCCGACTGGATCGTTTGGAGCGCCACGCTGGCCGACGACCGGGAGACCTTCGAAGCGTTCATCGAACCGCTCTGGAACTTCATGAACGAAACCGTACTGCGCGTGCCGATGTCCGACTGGTACAAGACCGACGTGCCGGCCCATGTGATTTTCAAGGCCCGCGCGGTGGTCGGCGGCTACTGGATCAAAATGCTCGAAGGCAAATATACGAACAATAAATAACGACCTACGATGAACCATACACTCGCAGCCCTCGCCCTGGCGCTGCTGCTCGGTCCCGGAATTTCCGCGCAGGCCCGCAGCAGCCGGAAAAACGACGACCGGAAAGCCTCCGTATCGTGGAGCGCGGCGGCGGACTACGCCACCGGTACACTGGCCGACAACTTCTGGCGCGTACCCGACAACGGGTTCGTCGGCAAACAGCCGCCGTACCACTTCACCAACGGCGTGAAAGGCGCCGAGGACTTCCCGAACAACTAGCTCACGGCATGGACGTTTTCATCGACGCCTACCTCCGGGCGCAGCGCGAAGGCGACAGCGAAGCCGAAGCCTTCTACAAAGAGTGCTTCGACAAGGGTTACCGCGACCCGATCGGCACGGGCGAAGTCAAAAAACAGACCGGCATCCTCTGGACCAGCTACGGCATGAAGAAATACGCGGACATCTCGGCATGCTTCGGAAACCAGTTCGTCGATGACATGGAGTGGCACGCGCTGACGCTGATCCGGCTCTACGAGGCCACCGGCGAAGCCGTTTATCTGCGCGAGGCGCAGAAACTCTACGCCCAGATATGGAAAGCCTGGGATCTGCCCGCAGCCCGCGACGTAGGCGGCAACGGCGGATTCATCTGGTGCTACGGGAAAGAGAACACTGCTCAGGGATTGGCGAAGAACGCCTGTTCGAATGCCCCCGGCTGTCTTGCGGCCATCCGCCTGCACGAAGTGAAGCGACGGACTCCGGCCGCGCGCTACCGCGCCGACTCGCATCCCGACTACGCCGATTTCGACTATCTGAAAAACGCCGAAACGGTCTACGAATGGATAGCCCGCGAACTTTTCAACCGTGAAACGGGACAGGTCTACGGCTCGTTCTCGCAGAAGAAGGGCAAAATGACGGCCTACTCGCTCACCTACGATCAGGGAACGTTCCTCGGAGCCGCCCACCTGCTCTACCGCTACACCGGCAAGAAGCTCTACCGCAACGACGCCCTGAAAGCCGCCCTCTACACCATCACCCATCCGGGCATCACCAAAGGCGGCATTCTCCGCGACGAAGGGGCCGGAGGCGACAACTCCTTCTTCAAGGGAATCTTCATCCGTTACGCCGTCGAGCTGGTGAACGACCGCCGCATCAAGCGCAAGGCCCGCATCCAGCTCTACGACTTCATCCGCCATCAGGCCGAAACCCTCTGGACCGAAGGTCTGGGACGCGACGAGGCCGGAAACCCCAAAGGTCTGTTCTCACCGGACTGGAAGCTCACGCAGGAACAGGCGGCCCGCAAGGGCGGCGACTATCAGAAGCCGAAACTGGGATGGCAGGTCAGCGGCGCAACGCTGCTCGAAGCCATGAACATGATGAAAGATCCGCGTTAACGACAAATTCACTAATTTTACCGCCATGAACAAACTGAATCTGAATTCCACGCTGCTCAAAGCCTCCGCACTCTCCGCGGCGGCACTGCCCGCAACGGGCATGGCAGCCGAAAAAAGCAAACCCCAGAGCGACCGGCCCAACATCGTGGTGATCGTGGCCGACGACCTGCTGTCGTCCGAGCTGAGCTGCTACGGAGGAAAGAACATCGTAACCCCCAACATCGACAGACTGGCCAACGAAGGAGTGCGGTTCACCCACAACTACGCCTCGATCGCCATGAGCGTACCCATCCGCGCCTCGATGTACACGGGTCTCTACCCCGTCCGCCACGGCTCCTACCAGAACCACAAGGCGACCTTCGGGGGGACCAAGACCGTCAACGAATACATGCCCGAAGAGGGTTACCGCGTAGGCCGCGCCGGCAAGAACCACCCGATCACTCCGTCGGTCTACAAATTCGAAAAGGTCCCCGGATTCACCGTAGGCTGCACGGCGAAGAGAGCCCCCTACAACGTGGACGGCATCCGCGAATTCGTGACCCGCGACGACAATCCGTTCCTGCTCTACGTGTGCAGCATCCACCCGCACGCGCCGTGGACATGGGGCGATCCGACGGAGTTCGACAAGGACAAACTCGTGATGCCCGAAAACTGCGTGGACAATCCCAAAATGCGCGAGATATTCACCCACTATCTGGCCGAAGTCCGCGCGCTCGACAACGAGGTCGGCTCGGTGCTCGAAGTGCTGGAAGAGACAGGCAAGCTCGACAATACGATCGTCATGTTCCTCGGCGAGCAGGGGCCGCAGTTCCCCGGCGGCAAATGGACCTGCTGGTATCCGGGCGTGAACAGCGCGCTCGTGGCCCGTTACCCCTCGAAAATCGAACCGGGAAGCCTGTCCCACGCCATCGTGCAATACGAAGACCTGCTGCCCACGTTCCTCGACATCGCGGGCGGCAAACCGCGGAAGGAACTCGACGGCATCAGTTTCAAGAAAGCGCTGTTCGGCGAATCGCAGAAAGCCCGCAAGTATGCCTACGGCATCCACAACAACATTCCGGAAGGCCGTCCCTACCCGATCCGCAGCATCCGCGACGAGAAATACGCCCTGATCTGGAACCTGACGCCCGAAAAGGAGTACCACGAAAAGCATCTGATGAAAGATCCCCCCAGCAACACGGGCGTCTGGGAGGCGTGGAAATCGTCGGAGAATACGGACCCCAAGGCCAAACGGCTGATCGACAGGTTCGTGCACCGTCCCGAATTCGAATTCTACGACGTGGAGAACGACCCGTGGGAGATGAACAACCTGGCCGACAAACCCGAATACCGGAACCGGATCAAAAAGATGAAGAAGGAACTGGAAAAATGGATGGAACAGCAGGGAGACAAAGGCGCCGCAATGGACGTGAGCTTCCCGGGGCAACCCAAATGACAAACGACGAAAACGGGCGTGAAATTCACGCCCGTTTTCATTCTACCGATACCTCTCCGTCTATTTCAGCACCCGCTCGACGTAGGCTTTGTAGTCCTTCACGACGGGTTCGTACTCGTCGTCCTCGAACAGCGGCGAAGAGATCAGGAAATCCGCCGAAGAACGGTTGACGGCCGTCGGCACGTTGTAGAGCGTCGCCAGACGCAGCAGCGCCTTCACATCGACATCGTGCGGCTGGGCCGACATCGGGTCCCAGAAGAAGATCAGCGCGTTGATCTTGCCGTCGGCGATCAGCGATCCCAACTGCTGGTCGCCGCCCAGCGGGCCCGATTTCAGCAGCGTGATCCGCAATTCGGGCTTCGGCTCGTCGTCCTCGTGCTCCTCCTTGTGATCGCGCAGCGTCTTTTCGACCATCTTGCCGGTCGTTCCCGTGCACACCAAGTGGTGACGGCTCAGTTTGCGGCTGTTCCAATCGACCCACTCCGCCAGGTCGCGCTTCATGTTGTCGTGGGCCACCAGGGCCAGCACCTTCGTCTTCTTGTCCATGATTCCGATGCGTCAAAGTTATTTCGCCTCCTCTTCAACGGGGAGCTTGAACTCCGTGAATCCGGCCTGCACGAGCGTGTTGTACCACGCGAAGCATTTCTTCATGTCCGAAACGTGCACCCGGTCGCGGTCGTACTCGGGAAGCACCTCGGCGAACGCGGCTTTCAGCTTCTCGGGAGCCTCCTTGTGACTGATCGCCTCCTTGCCCCCGGTGTGGGCGTAAATCCGGGTGAAGACATCGGCCAGCGCGATGTCGTCGCCCTCGGTGAACATCGAAATCTCGGTCAGGGCGCTCACCTTGGCATTCGCCGCGGCATTCATGCGCCGGCCGTCGAGCAGCGACTCGACGATCACGCCGTTCTTCGACTGCGCCACGTATTTATAAAGTCCGGGCTGGCCCGAGATGGCCAGAATCTCTTTCAGTTCCATAGTGATTGCGTTATTTCTTGTTGTTAATTGGGTTGTTCGTTTTTTTCATCCCCCTCTCCGTCGGGAATCGTGTACGACCGGGGATCGGAGTAGGTGACCACGTCGTAAGCCGTGATGGCGCGCACCCGGAAAGTCACCTTCCGGCCCGCCTTCTGCCCGGGAATGATCCCTTTGTAGGTCAGCGCCTTGGTTTCGGCATCGAACGAACGCATCGGCGACGCGAACAGCACGTAGGATTCGTCGTCGTCGAAGAAATAGACGATGTCCACGCGGCGGAATCCGTATTCGCTCGTAATGAACGCCTCCACCGCGACCTCCGTATCGGACGCGACCTCGGCCGGAGAAAACGTCACTTCGCCGAACTCCGCAGGGGTCGTCCTCTCCGGCCCGGAATCGGAATTGCAGGCCGCGAGACACAGCGCGGCAACAGCGGCGAACAACGTCCGTTTCATCGGTCTACTCCTTTTTCACATGAACGTCCATTTGCGGGAACGGAAAGCTGAGCCCGTGCTTGGGCAGCTCCTTGTAGAACTCCTCGTTATGCTCGAAAAAGACGTTCCAGTAATCGCTGTTCTTCACCCATGCGCGGATCGTGAGGTTCACCGAACTGTCGGCCAGCGCGGCGACCCACACCACCGGTTCGGGGTCTTTCAGAATGCGGGAATCGGCGGCCAGCATCGCCAGCACGGCCTTGCGGGCCACGTCCACGTCGTCGCCGTAGGAGATGCCGACGCTCCAGTCCACACGGCGCAGGTCGGCCGTCGAATAGTTGTCGATGATGGCCGTGGCGATCGAGTTGTTGGGAATGTAGATCGTCTGGTTGTCGGCCGTGGTGATCACCGTCGAAAAAAGTTTGATGTCGCGCACGGTGCCCGACTGTCCCTGGGCCGAAATGTAGTCGCCGACGCGGTAGGGCTTCATCAGCAGGATCATCACTCCGCCGGCGAAGTTCTGCGCCGTACCGCTCAGGGCCATACCGATGGCCAGCGTGGCGGCCGAAGCGACGGCGATGAGCGACGTGACGTTGACGCCCAGCGTCGAAACGACGATCAGCACCAGCAGGAGCGTGAACACGGTGCTGATCGTATTGCGCGTGAACGACCGCAGCGAAATATCGACGTTGCGGTGCTGCATGGCAACGTCCACGAGTTTCAGGATGCGCCGCACGATCCACCGCCCGACGAAATAGATGGCCAGCGCGATGAGGATCTTTATCAGTATCCAGACCGATTCCGAAAGCAGCGATTGCAGCAGGGCGTGATAATCGATGTTGGCGATCTTCTCGACCGCTTTCGCAAAATTAGCCTTCTGCACGCTGTCCGGCACGATCAGCGACGCAGGGTCTTCAGCCGCTAAAAATGTCCACATAATTCCATTATTTTAGGTTTGTCACGCAAAAATAGCCAAAAAAAGGAGAACTTTATTAACTTTGTCTACGCTTTTTGCAGAAAGCAACGGAAAACACCATACACGACACGATGCAGAACAACGTTGAAATCATCCAGATAAACATTTCGGGCGAGGACAAGCCGGGCATGACCTCGTCGCTCACCGAGATTCTCGCGCGCTACGACGCCTTCATCCTCGACATCGGCCAGGCCAACATCCACCAGTCGCTGACGCTGGGCATCCTGATAAAGACCACCTCCGACAAGTCGGGAAGCATTATGAAGGAGCTGCTCTTCAAAGCCTCGGAGCTGGGCGTCATGATCCGCTTCACGCCCATCACCGAGGAGCGTTACGAAGACTGGGTGGGCCGTCAGGGCAAAAACCGCTACATCATCACGCTGCTGGGCCGCACCGTCACGGCGCGCCACATCGCCGAGGTGACGAAGGTAGTGGCCGAACACGGACTCAACATCGACGCCATCAAGCGCCTCACGGGACGCATGCCGCTCTGCGAGGACGACCGCGCGGCCAAATCGTGCATCGAACTCTCGGTGCGCGGGTCGCTCTCCGACGAGGAGCGCAGCACCATGCAGGCGGGGTTCATGAACCTCTCGGACATCGGACTGGACGTTTCGTTCCAGAAGGACGACATCTACCGCCGCAGCCGCCGTCTGATCTGCTTCGACATGGACTCGACGCTGATCGAGACCGAAGTGATCGACGAACTGGCCGAACGAGCCGGCGTGGGCGACGAGGTGCGCGCGATCACGGCCAGCGCCATGCGCGGCGAGATCGACTTCCGCGAGAGTTTCTCGCGGCGCGTGGCCCTGCTCAAGGGGCTCGACGTTTCGGTCATGGACGAAATAGCCCGCAACCTGCCCATCACCGAAGGGTTGGAGCGCATGATGACCATTCTCAAACGGGTGGGCTACAAGACGGCGATCCTCTCCGGCGGATTCACCTATTTCGGCAACTACCTGCGCCAGAAATACGGCTTCGACTACGTTTATGCCAACGAGCTGGAGATCGAGAACGGACACCTCACGGGCCGCTATGTCGGCGAGGTGGTTGACGGACGCCGTAAAGCCGAACTGCTGCGGCTGCTGTGCCAGTTCGAGGAGATCAACATCGCGCAGTCGGTGGCTGTCGGCGACGGCGCCAACGACCTGCCGATGCTCAACCTCGCGGGTCTGGGCATCGCCTTCCACGCCAAACCCAAGGTGAAGGCCACGGCCCGGCAGTCGATCTCGACGATCGGACTGGACGGCATCCTCTATTTCCTCGGCCTGAAAGATTCCCGCATCGAAGCCTGACCCGGTATGCCTCGCTTCCACCGCATCGCCGTCGCCTTTGCCGCACTTCTGACGGCCGGGTGCTACGACTCCCGGTTCGGAGAGCCGGACGGCGGCGTATCGGGGGAACCTGCGACGGAGACCATCGCCGCCCTGCGGGCGCTCTACGCCGGGACGCCGTTCACGGTCACGGGCGACATCGTGGTCGCAGGGAGGGTCACGACCAGCGACCGGGCGGAGAACTTCTACCGCACGCTCTGCATCGAGGACAATGAAGCGGGACTTGAAGTGATGGCGGGTATCGACCATCTGCACAACGACTTTCCGGCCGGATGCCGCGTAACATTGCGGCTGAAGGGGCTGACCGTGGCCGAAAGCCGCGGCGTATTGCAGGTCGGACGCCCTCCCGCCGCAGGAAGCGGCTATGCGACCGATTACATCGGCTCCCAGCCGGCGCTGGCCGCGGTGCTCGTCCGCAGCGGCGAGAGCCTGAATACCCCCACACCCGCCCTGCGCCGGATTCCCGAACTCACCCCGGCCCTCTGCGGCACGCTGATCCGCATCGACGGCCTTCGCTACACGCCTGAAGACCTCTCGGCGTCAACGTGGTCCGGATACAAACGCTTCGCCGACAGCGACGACAACACCGTCTACACCTACGTCCGCCCCTACGCCCGGTTCGCCGATGCCGACGTTCCCGCCGGGACGGTATCGCTCACGGGGATTCTCCAATACGACGCCGCGGGCGACGGGCGCTACACCCTCAAACCACGCGATGAAAGCGATTGCCGGCCTTAGCCTGTCGCTGCTGCTGGCCGGGTGCGACAAAGCCACGGAACCCGGATTCGCCAAGACGCCCGAAGCGTCGCAGCACACCGTCACCTACCTGAAATCGCTCTGCGACGGCTGCGCCAGCGTCGCCGTCACGCAGGATATCACCATCCGGGGATTCATCACCGCCAACGACCTTTTCGGGGAATTCGACAGGACAATCGTCGTCGAGGATGCCAGCGGCGGCATCTCCATCGCCGCCGATCATCCCTCGCTGGCCGACGACTATCCGTTCGGAGCTATCGCCACCGTCCGGTGCAACGGACTGACACTCTGCAACTACGGCGGAAAGATCGAATTGGGCGCCGAACCCGGGGATTACGGCGCCGGGGCCATTCCGCGCGAGGAGCTCTCCCGCCATATCCGCGTCACGCTGCCGGAGGAGGGCGAAAGCCACCGGACCGCCCCGCTCACCTTCGGGGAGGTCGGGCCCCGGCATATCGACACCCGGGTCCGGTTCGACGGCGTGCGTTTCGCCGAGCCGGGCAAGACGTGGTGCGACACCGATCCCGAAACGGGGCGCACCGTCGCCACCGAGCGGACGATCCTCGACGCCGAAGGCAACGAATTCACCGTGCGGAGCGCCGCGACGTGCGCATACGCAAAGGAGCCCCTGCCTTCCGGCACGGGCTCCCTGTACGGAATCATCGACTATTTCGCGGGAAAATACACGCTCCGCGTCACCAACCGCGAGATCGTCTTTTCCAGGACCGCAACGCCGTACGCGGCACATCCTGAGTAGCAAACGCCCGATCCCGGCGTCCGGGAACCGCACGCTACCGCTGCAACGCCTCCCAAAGCATGTCTTTCAGCTGCTGGATATTCAGCCCCGAAACCGACGAGATGAAGACCGACGGAATGCCTTCGGGCAGATGGCCGCGCATCTCGGCGATCAGGTCGTCGTCGAGCATGTCGCATTTGGTGACGGCCAGCAGGCGCTCTTTGTCCAGCAATTCGGGATTGTACTGCGTCAGTTCACCCAGCAGGACCTCGTAGTCGCGGCGGATGTCGTCGCTGTCGGCGGGGATCATAAACAGCAGCACCGAATTGCGCTCGATATGGCGCAGGAAGCGGGTTCCGAGACCGCGGCCCTCGTGGGCGCCCTCGATGATGCCCGGGATGTCGGCCATGACGAACGATTTGTGGTCGCGGACCTCGACGATGCCCAGGTTGGGTTCCAGCGTCGTGAAAGCGTAGTTGGCGATCTTGGGCTTCGCGGCCGAAACCACCGACAGCAGTGTCGATTTGCCCGCATTGGGGAAGCCCACCAGCCCCACGTCGGCCAGCACCTTCAGTTCGAGGATGAACGTGCCCTCCTCGCCCTCTTCGCCCGGCTGGGCGTAACGCGGCGTCTGGTTCGTGGCGCTCTTGAAATGCCAGTTGCCCAGACCTCCCCGGCCGCCTTTGAGCAGCACGAGGCGTTCGCCGTCGGCCGTCACCTCCCCCACCGTCTCGGTCGTGGTCGTACCGTCCTCGTTCTCATAGATGCGGTTGGCGACCGTGCCCAGCGGCACGGGGATGATGATGTCCTTGGCATCCTTGCCCGACGAACGGGCTCCGGAGCCGTGCTCGCCGTCTTCGGCGAACTGGTGACGCTGATATTTGAGGTGGATGAGCGTCCAGTACTGCTTGTCGCCTTGCAGGATGATGCTCCCGCCCTTGCCGCCGTCGCCGCCGTCAGGGCCGCCGAAAGCCACGAATTTCTCGCGCCGGAAATGCGTCGAGCCGCCGCCGCCGTGTCCCGAACGGGCGAATATCTTTACGTAATCTACGAAGTTCGATCCTGCCATATTTGTTCATCGTTTTTGTGCTGTCAATCGTCCTTGTCGCCGCCTCCGACATTCGTTTACAAGTCTGCCCCACCCCGGCTAAAAGCCGGGCTTTAGGGGCGATCCCCGGATGTTAAACATCGGATCCAACACTCCGCTCCACATTTTAAGAGCCGTTTCTTAAACGGCCCTCGGGAGGGGCTTATCGCATGCGACCGGAATGCAGCACTCTGATTAGGATTGCAAAGATACTACAAAAAAAGCAGACTGCGAAACGCAGTCTGCAAACAACCCGTTATTTCAGAGGACCGTTCATACGTTCTTCGCAACGTAATCCCCCACCTCGGAGGTCGAATACGCCCGTCCGCCGGCGACCGCAAGATCCTCGGTGACGATGCCGTCGGCAAGGGCCTTGTCCACGGCACGGCGCACGGCTTTGCCCTCGGCGTCGAGCCCCAGGTGCTCCAGGAGCATGGCGGCCGAGAGGATCGTGGCCATCGGGTTGGCGATGTTCTTGCCCGCAGCCTGCGGATAGGAGCCGTGGATGGGCTCGAAAAGAGCCACCTCGGCACCGACGCTCGCCGAAGAGAGCATGCCCAGCGAACCGCTGATGACGCTGGCCTCGTCAGTGAGGATGTCGCCGAACATGTTCTCCGTCACGATGACATCGAACCAGGCCGGCTGGCGGATGATCTGCATGGCGGCGTTGTCCACGAACATATAGTCCACCGCCACCTCGGGGTACTCCTTGGCAATGCGCTGGGCCGTCTCACGCCACAGACGCGAGGTTTCGAGCACGTTGGCCTTGTCCACGACCGTGAGCTTGCGGCGGCGCGAAGCGGCCAGCCGGAACGCCACGTGCAGAACCCGTTCGATCTCCCCGACGGTATAGGTGCAGGTGTCGAAGGCGCGTTTTCCGTCGTCGTCGCGGCCCTGCGGACGGCCGAAATAGATGCCGCCCGTGAGTTCGCGCACGCAGATGAAATCCGTTCCGCGCACGACCTCGGCCCGGAGCGGCGAACGGTCGGCCAGCGCGTCGAACAGCGCCACGGGTCGCAGATTGGCGAACAGCCCCAGCGACTTGCGCATCCGCAGGAGCCCCTGCTCGGGGCGCACCTTGGCCGTGGGGTCGTTGTCGTACTTCGGGTCGCCGATGGCTCCGAACAGCACGGCGTCGGCGGCGAGGCAGACGGCGTGCGTCTCGTCGGGATAGGGGTCGCCCGTGGCGTCGATGGCCGCGGCGCCCACCAGCGCGGGGGTATAGGTGATCTTGTGTCCGAACTTCTCCGCCACGCGGTCCAGAGCCTTCACGGCTTCGGCGACGATCTCGGGACCGATGCCGTCGCCGGCTAAAAGAGCGATGTTAACATCCATTGTCGTTATAATTTATTTCGATGATATTCAGCATTTTGATCGTCGCCTTGATGGCGGCTTCGGTCTGGTCGGCATCCAGCCCGCGGGTCTTGAACACGCGGCCGTCCATCTCCCACGTGATGATCGTCTGCACGAAAGCGTCGGTGCGGCCGCCGGGCGGAATCGACACGGCGTAGTCGCGCAGCATCGGGAACTCGCGGCCGAGCTGTTCGCGGTAGATCTGCCGTAGGGCCCGCATGAAAGCGTCGTACTGACCGTCGCCGGCCGAAGTCTGCTCGTAGGGGCGGTCGTGAATCTCGATCTTGAGCGTCGCCACGGGACGAAGCCCCTGCGCCAGCGAAAGGCTGTAATTGAGTATCCTCACCGGATTGTCCGCAAGGTCATAGCGCAGCACGTCGGCGACGATATAGGGCAGGTCCTCGACCGTCACCAGCTCCTTCTTGTCGCTCAGCTCCACCACCCGCTCGGTCACCTTGCGCATCGCGGCCTCGTCGAGGTCGATGCCCAGCACTTCGAGGTTTTTGAGGATGTTGGCCTTGCCCGAGGTCTTGCCCAGCGCGTATTCGCGGACGCGGCCGAAGCGTTCGGGCAGCAGTTCGTTGAAATAGAGGTTGTTCTTGTTGTCGCCGTCGGCATGGATGCCCGCGCACTGCGTAAAGACGCTTTCGCCCACGATCGGACGGTTGGCGGGAATGCGAATGCCCGTGTGCGACTCGACCGTGCGGCTGACGCGGTTGATCTTCGTCTCGTCGATGCCGGTCTTACAGCCCAGCCGGTCGTGGAGCACCGCCACGGTGCTCGACAGCGGCGCATTGCCGGCGCGTTCGCCCAGCCCGTTGACGGTGACATGAACCCCGTGGAAACCCGCCCGCACGGCAGCAGCGGTATTGGCCACGGCCAGGTCATAGTCGTTATGGGCGTGAAAATCGAAGCGCAGATGCGGGTAGCGCGCCACCAGATCGCGGCAGAAACGCTCGGTGTCGTAGGGATCGAGCACGCCCAGCGTGTCGGGACACAGGAAACGCTGCACGGGGGCGTCGGCCAGTCCGTCGAGCATGGCATACACGTAGTCGGGCGAGTGGCGCATGCCGTTGGACCAGTCTTCGAGGTAGAGGTTCACGCGCATGTCCCGATCGACGGCGGCGAGAATCTCGGCGCGGACATCCGCCAGGTGCTGTTCGGGCGTGCGGCGCAATTGTCCCTCGCAATGCCTGCGGGAGCCTTTGGCCAGCAGGTTCACCACGCGGCATCCGGCCGCGCCCAGCCAGTCGAGCGACAGCCCGCCGTCGATGAACCCGAGGGCCTCGACACGGTCGGCATACCCTTTGGCGGCGGCCCACTCGGCGACGGCGCGCACGGCCTGCTGCTCGCCCTGCGAAACCCGCGCCGAGGCGATCTCGATGCGGCTCACACGCAGTTCCTCCAGCAGGAGCCGGGCGATGGTGAGCTTTTCGCGGGCGTTGAACGAAACGCCCGATGTCTGCTCGCCGTCGCGCAGCGTGGTGTCCATTATTTCGACCGAACGCACCATCGGCCGGTCCTATTTGCGAGCGGCTTCGAAGGCCGCGATCCGGTCGGCGATACTGTGCAGGTAGTCCACGTCGTCGTAACCGTTCTGAAGGCAGCGTTTCTTATAGGCGTCGATCTCGAAACCCTCGCTGCGGCCGCTCGACACGACGGTCAGGGTCTGGTTGTCCAGATCGACCGTGAACTGCGCCGCGGGATCGCGGCAGATCTCGTCGAACACGACTTTCAGAAACTCTTCGCTGACGCGGATCGGCAGCAGCCCGTTGTTCAGGGCGTTGTTGCGGAAAATGTCGGCGAAGAAGCTCGACACCACGACACGGAAGCCGTAGTCGGCGATGGCCCAGGCGGCGTGCTCGCGCGAACTGCCGCACCCGAAGTTGCGCCCGGCGACGAGGATCTGCCCCCCGTAGCGGGGATCGTTCAGCGGGAACGACGCGATCTTCGCGCCCGAAGCGTCGTAACGCCAGTCGCGGAAGAGGTTGTCGCCGAATCCCTTGCGCTCGGTGGCTTTCAGAAAGCGCGCCGGCATGATCTGATCGGTATCTATGTTTTCCACCTCGACAGGCACCGCCCCCGAAGTGAAAGTCACGAATTTGGGTATTGACATAACGAGAATCTTTTACATATCGAACACTTCACGGGGATCGGCGATCCGTCCCGTCACCGCGGCGGCGGCCGCTACGGCCACGCCCGAGAGCATCGTGCGGGCGCCGGGACCCTGACGCCCCTCGAAATTGCGGTTCGAGGTCGAGACGCTGTATTTGCCCGCGGGAATCTTGTCGGCATTCATCGCCAGACACGCCGAACAACCCGGCTGGCGGAGTTCGAAACCGGCGGCGGCGAGTATCTGGTCCAGCCCCTCGGCCTTGGCGGCGGCTTCGACGCCCTTCGAACCGGGGACGATCCACGCCGTGATGTTGTCGGCCTTGCGGCGTCCCTCGACCAACTTGGCGAAGCGCCGCAGGTCCTCGATACGGCCATTGGTGCAGCTGCCGACGAAAACATAATCGACCGGCTTGCCCAACAGTTTCTCGCCAGCTTTGAAACCCATGTATTCCAACGCCTTGGGATCGGCATCGGCGGGGATCGACGCATCGACGGCCATGCCCATCCCGGGGTTGGTGCCGTAGGTGATCATCGGGGCGATATCGGCGGCATCGAAGCGGTATTCCTTATCGAAAACGGCGTCCGCATCGCTGTAAAGCTCCCGCCAGCGGGCCACGGCCTCGTCGAACTCGGTCCCCTGCGGAACCCGTTCGCGGCCGCGGAGGTACTCGAAGGTCTTTTCGTCGGGAGCGATCATGCCGCCGCGGGCACCGCACTCGATGCTCATGTTGCAGACCGTCATGCGGCCCTCCATCGAAAGCGAGCGGATGGTGCTGCCCGCGAATTCGATGAAATAACCCGTGCCGCCCGAAGCGGTGATCTGCGAAATGATGTAGAGGATCACGTCCTTGGCCTCCACGCCCGGACGCAGTTCGCCGTCAACGGTGATACGCATCGACCGGGGTTTGGTCTGGAGGATGCACTGGCTGGCGAAGACCATCTCGACCTCCGAGGTGCCCACGCCGAAGGCCACGGCCCCCAGCGCCCCGTGGGTCGAAGTGTGGCTGTCGCCGCAGACGATGGTCATACCCGGCTGCGTGAAGCCCAGTTCGGGCCCGATGATGTGGACGATGCCCTGCTTGGGGTGCCCCACCCCGAAATGCTCGATGCCGTGCCGGGCGCAGTTCTCGGCCAGCGCCTCGACCTGCCGCCGCGACTCGGGCTCCTCGATCGGGAGATGCTGGTTGACGGTCGGGATGTTGTGGTCGGCGGTGGCGGTGATCTGCGCCGGGCGCGCCACGCCGAGCCCGCGGCGTTCGATGCCCCCGAAAGCCACGGGCGAAGTCACCTCGTGGATATACTGCCGGTCGATGTAGAGCACGCAGCGGCCGCCGTCCTCGACGCGCACGGTGTGCGCGTCCCAAATCTTGTCCAAAAGCGTCTGTTTCATATTATGCCTCTTCTTCGCGTTTTTCGGTTACGTTCAGGGCCCGCAGGGCGTCGAGGAACGCCTCGATCGAAGCCCGCGTGGTGTCGGTGTGCGCGGCGAACCCGTGGACCGTACGGCTGCCGCACTCGACCTGCACGTGCACGCGGCCCACGTCGTTCGATCCCCGCGTGATGGCCTGCATCAGGAACTCCGACAACACGACCTTCTCGTTGATGAGCTTCTTGATGGCCGAGACCGCGGCATCGACCGGACCGTTGCCCGTGGCGATGGCCATACGCTCGTGGTCGCCGAATTTCAGCACCACGGTAGCCGTCGGAACCAGCGTTCCGGTGGTCACTTGCAGGAATTTCAGCGCCACGGACTGCTGTTTCATGCGGTCGATGTCGCCCACAAGATAGATCAGGTCGTAATCGTGGATCTCCTTCTTCTTGTCGGCCAGCACGAGGAACTTCTCGTAGGTGGCGTCCAGCTCCTCCTGCGTGAGATCGTAGCCCAGCAGTTCGAGCCGGTGCACGAGAGCCGCGCGGCCGCTGCGGGCCGTGAGGGCAATGACCGACTCGTTCAGACCGATGTCCTGCGGGTCGATGATCTCGTAGGTCTGACGCTGTTTCAGCACACCGTCCTGATGGATGCCCGACGAGTGTGCGAAGGCGTTGCGGCCCACGATGGCCTTGTTGGGCTGCACGGGCATATTCATCAGGCTCGACACCAGATGCGAAGCCTTGGTGATCAGCTGCGAGTTGATATTCGTGTCGATATGGACATCCTTGTGGCAGCGCAGGGTCATCACCACCTCTTCGAGCGAGGTGTTGCCGGCGCGCTCGCCGATGCCGTTGATCGTCACCTCGGCCTGCCGGGCGCCGTTCAGGACGCCGCTCAGCGTATTGGCCGTAGCCATGCCGAGGTCGTTGTGGCAATGGGTGGAGATGATCGCCCGGTCGATGTTCGAGACGTGATCGACGAGGTATTTGATCTTCGCGCCGTATTCGTTCGGAAGGCAGTAGCCCGTCGTATCGGGGATGTTGACCACGGTGGCACCGGCGGCGATGGCCGCCTCGACGACGCGCGCCAGATACTCGACATCGGCGCGACCGGCGTCCTCGGCGTAGAACTCCACGTCCTCGACGTAGCGTTTGGCGTACTTCACCGCCGCGACGGCCCGTTCGAGAATCTTCTCGGGCGTGGAGCGCAGTTTGTCGTAGATGTGCTGCGGCGACACGCCGATACCCGTATGGATACGCTTGTGCCTGGCAAGGCGCAGGGCGTCGGCCGCAACGTCGATGTCCTTCTCTACGGCGCGCGTCAGCGCACAGATCGTCGGCTCGGAAACGGCCTTGGAAATCTCCAGCACGGAATTGAAATCCCCGGGGCTGGAGATCGGGAAGCCCGCTTCGATCACGTCCACGCCGAGATTTTCGAGCAGTTTGGCGACCTCGATCTTTTCGGTGGTGTTCAGCTGACAGCCGGGGACCTGCTCACCATCGCGGAGCGTGGTGTCGAAAATGTACAATCTCTCACTCATAACTAACCTGTTTTTAACCTGTGAACTCAGACAAAGACAGTGCGGGCCACAGACAAAGCCGATCTCACCGGCTCTGTCGGGCGCCGCCTATCCAAGCGAAAACCTGTTTTCGCAAATATAAATAAAATTTCTTAAATAATAGCCTAAATCTCTTATTTAGCGCTCTTTTATGGCAATGTGACGGTCAGCGGATAAGCTCCGTCGTTGAGAAATCCGTACTGGTATTCGGGCAGGCAGTAAACGGGATAAAGCTGCAACACCTTGTCCGACAGCTTCTTATTCTCCTTGTTGTACTCCGAAAAATCCTTTCCCCAGATATACTCGCCCGGATAATAGGCATAGGCCGTATATTTCGCATTGACCATCATACCCGTACAGAACGGTTCGTAGGTGATCTGCCCGTTGGCATCGACGGCGAACTGCACGTAGGGAGCCGGAGTTCCCATCCAGCCGTTCTCAGCGTACTCCTCCTTGATAAGCCCCTCGGTATAGGGGTCCATCACCCGGTAGATCTCCGCCTCCTGCGCCCGGTAGATGTCGGCCTTGTAGGTGCCGTCGAAGACGCAGGCGTCGCGGTAATCGCACTTGCCCAGGTAGTCGAACGTCAGCTGGCGGCTCACGGACATCGTCACCTGACTGCGTTTCGAAGGGCTCAGGGAGTCCTTGATCGTCAGGCGCATCTTGTATTTGGTGGTGATGCCCAGCAGGTCGAGGTTCGTGAAACGCACCTGCGCATAGGCCACCTTCGCCCCGTCGGCGAAGATCACCCGCTGAGTGGTCAGCGAGAAGATGCCCGCGGGATCGGCGTCGGACCAATAGGGTTCGGAGGCCCCCGCCTTGGAGATGTCGTACTCGAATTTCAGTTCGGCGATCTGGGCGTCCTCGCTGCCGCGGTAGATCGGCACGAGAATCTGGTTGGCATTCGCCGACCCGACCTCCACGTTGAGCACCGAAGCCGCGAACCCGAAGCCCGAGCTGCCCGAATAGGTGGTTTTCTGCACGTCGTCACTGCATCCGGACGCCGTGGCAAGCGCCGCGACGGCGGCCAGTGCGACTATATGGAATGATTTCATCGCTTGTACGCATTTAGGATTGAACATAGGGATTCTGGTCGGCGGCCGTGATGTTGGGATTGTTGTCGATCTCGGCCTGCGGGATCATCATGATACATTCGAGGTAGTCGGCCGGGAAATTGAGGTACTCGGAGTACTTGCTCAGGTAATTGGTGTGGTTGCTCTTCTCGCCGTTCACCTCCCAGTAGCGCGTCCACCCTTTCGCCAGACGCAGGATGTCGAAGATGCGCCCGACCTCGCCCCAAAGCTCGATGCGGCGCTGGAGGATGATCTCGTCGAGCAGGGTCTTCACGACGCCCGTCGTGGCGAAAGTCTGGGTGCTGCCCGTCAGCGATTCGATGCGCTTGGCGTACTCCGTGTCGCGGCGCGAGCCCAGTTCGAGCAGCGTGCTGCGGGCCTCGTCCTCGTATTCGGCGCCCATGCGGCACAGCGCCTCGGCGCGGATGAGGTAAGCCTCTTCCAGCCGCATGAAGATATAGTCGCCCTTGTGCGCCTTCTGGTCGGCCCACTGGAACTTGTGCTGGTTGTAGTTGATGTTGGCACCGTAGCTCCAATCCTCGGCCGGAATGCCGATATTGCCGTTCCACCACCCTTTGCGCACGTCGGTGTCGGGAATCTGGGCATAGAGCCAGTTGCTGATGCACTTGGGCGTCTCGGCCGCATAGTAGACATCGGTGCAGGCGTCCATGTTGGAGAAGAACGACGCATAGACGGTGGACTGCTCCGAGAGCATCTCCGCGCCCCACAGCACCGAACTCGACGCCACGGAGTTGAACGGCGTCTTGCCCGTGGTCCAGTTCTTCGTCGCATCGTCGAACGTACCCTTCACGACCGTGGCGTCGGTCATGCTGAGCAGCGAACGTCCCGGTTTCTTCATCGCCTCGGCAGCGGCTTCGGCAGCCGTCGCCCAGTCGTTCTGCACCAGCGCGACGCGGGCCTTGAGCAGGCTCGTGGCGTAGTAGTCGAGGTTGGAAATGTGCTCCTGCGCGATGCCGCACTCCTCGAAGCGCGTCAGGGCCGCCGTCAGGTCGTCGTTGATCTGCGCATAGACCTGCTCCACCGTTCCGCGCCCCTTGCCTTTCGAAGCGCTGGTCGTGGGTTCGGTGTACACCGGCACCCCGGGCCACGTCTCGTGTTTCTTATAGGTCTGCTGGAACGACTGGATCAGCATGAAGTAGGCGAACGCCCGGGCGGCATAAGCCTGCGCCATGACGCATTTCAATTCGTTCTCGTCGCCCGCGGCGGTGTGCTCGACCGATAGAATATAGTTGACGTTGCTGATGATCTCGTAAAAATATTTCCACGTGAAATAGCTGCGCCAGATCTTGCTGGTGTAGCGCACACGGGCCTCGTAGTTGTAGTCCTTCCAGAACCATCCGGGTCCCTGGGCCGTCTGGATCATATCGTCGCCCATCACCTCGGCGCACAGCGTCACGGCCATGTTGCCGAAGCACTGGTGGGCGTTGGCCGTCACGAAGTCGATGCGGTTGTACATCGTCGAATAGACCCCGTTCATGGCCACCTTGACGGCGTTGACATCCTTGAGGATCAAACTTTTGTCCACCTCGTTCGACGGAGCGGTCTCCATCAGGTCGCCGCAGCCGGACAGCCCGGCGCAGGCCGCGAGGCAAAGGAGTATGCAGTTGATTTTTTTCATCGCGGTTTAGAATTTTAAGTCCACGCCCAGCGTGAACGTGCGGTTGGGCGTATAGGAATAGGAGGTCGATCCCGTGAAGCTGGCCTGCGGGTTCATGCCCTTCAGGTGGGTGAAGATCCACGGACTGTCGGCCGCGAGGTAGATGCGCAGCGACTCGATGCCGACCTTGCCCAGCAGCTGCTTCGGCAGGCTGTAACCCAGCGAGATGTTCTTCACGGCGAAATACGAGGCGTCGATCAGGTAACGGTCGGTGATCTGCGTCGAAGCGGTGGTCGTCGTGCGCGGCACGTCGGTCCGCTGCCCCGGGGCAGTCCACGTGCGCAGGGCGTTGCGGTGGTAGGTCTGCCCGACGAACGAAGGCTCCATCAGGGCGTTGTAGATCGAGTCGTAGATCTTGCCGCCGAGCGAATAGGTGAACAACAGCCCCAGGTCGAAGCCGCGGAATTTCAGCGACGAGGAGATCGAACCGTAGATGTCGGGAATACGGCTGCCTTGCAGGTATTTGCAGCTGGCGGCCACCGTGGCGTCGTTGGTCACGTACTCCGAACCGGGCTTCATGCTGCCGTCGGCGTTCTTCTCATAGGCCCAGTAGAGCTGCTCGCCGGTGGTCGGATCGACGCCCGCGCTCTTGGACATGTAGAAGGTGTTGATCTCCTGCCCCTCGCGGATGATGTAGACGCCGTTGACGATGTCCTCGCCGTTGCCGGTGAGCTTCAGAACCTTGTTTTTCAGCGTGGAGCCCATCACCGTGACGTTCCAGCGCCAGTCGCGCGTCGTGACGATGTCGGCGCCCAGCGTGATGTCGAAACCGCGGTTGACGATGCTGCCCACATTGGCGTAATAGCCCGGGAAGCCGAGCGAAATGGCCATCGGGTACTCCAGCAGCAGGTCGGTGGTCTTGCGGTTATACCACTCGACGGTGCCCGTAAGGCGGTCGAACAGGCGGAATTCGACGCCGACGTTCAGGTTGCCGTTCTTCTCCCACGTCACGTCCCGGTTCTCGATCGAGTTGATCACCGCCCCCGACTGGTTGGCGTTCGGATAGTTCATGTCGTAGAGCGACTGCCAGGCGTAGTAGGAGCCGAGGTTGTCGTTGCCCTGCACGCCGTAGCTGGCTTTGAGCGTGATGTTGTCGATCCAGCTCACGTCGCTCAGGAATTTCTCCTGCGAGATGCGCCACGAAGCCCCCACCGACCAGAAGGCTCCCCAGCGGTTCTCCTTCTTGAAACGCGACGAGGCGTCCATGCGGAAGCTCGCCGAGAGATAGTAGCGGTCGGAGAAGTCGTAGTTGACGCGGCACAGATAGGAGTTGATCGAATAGTTGTCGGACGCCGAATTGGCCTCGGCGAGCGTCGAACCCATGCCCAGATCGTCGTAGTCGGCGAAGGGGAAGCCCGTGCGCTCGGCGACGATGTAGCGCATGTTGTAGTTGTAGAACTCGTGGCCCGCCATGACATCGAGGTTGTGCCGTCCGATCTGCGTCTTGTAGGACAGCAGCTGGTTCCACGTATAGCTCATCATGCGGCTGCTCTCCTTGGTGAGGCGCCCCGTGCCGGCGGCGTTGCCCGAAAAGGGATTGTAATTGGTCGTCTCGTAGGCGTTGACGTTGTCCACGCCGATATTGGAGGTGAATTTCAGCCCTTTCCAGTTGAAGCCCACATAGGCGCGGGTGCTGACGTTGTCGGTCAGCGTATAATAGTCGTCGTCGAAGAGCGTCGCCACCGAATTGCGGTTGTTCTGCGCTCCGGCCGGACGCGACGAACCGTAGTCGAAGACCTTCCGGCCCTCTTCGTAAACGGTGCTGCCGTCGGGATTCTTCTTGTAGACCGGGTAGATCGGGGCCATCAGCATCGCGGAGTACCAGACATTGGTGTTGTTGGCCGTACCCTCCGAACCCAGGAACTGACTGTCGGTGTGCGCATAATTGACGTTGGCGCCGAAATCGAGCCACTTCTTGGGCGAGAAATCCGCGCCGACGCGCACCGTATAGCGTTCGAAACCGGTGGTCTTGAGCGTACCCTCCTCGTTGAGATAGCTCAGCGAAGCGAGATAGCGGCTGTTCTTGCCCGAGCCGTTGACCGAGACCTGATACTCCTGACGGATCGGGCATTCGGCCTCGGCCTCGTCGAGCCAGTTCTCGCTGTATTTCTGACGGGCGTCCTTCACGATCTTTCCGTTCGGGTCGAAAAGCTGCCCGACCTCCTTGTCGTAGACATTATAGATATTGTCCGTGCCGAGAATCTGGCGCGCCAGCCGGTCGGCGGTCATCCCCGCGGCCACGGACGGAAGATAACCCTCTGTGTAGACCAGATCGTTGTAGCACGCCAGGTACATGTGCTCCATATATTCGCGGGCCGACATCGTGTTGTAGGAGGGAATGGCCCGCGAACTGACTCCCACCTTGGCGCTCAGGCTCACGCTGAGCGATTCGCCCCGTCCGGCGTTCTGCTTAGTCGTGATGAGGATCACGCCGTTGGCGCCGCGGGCCCCGTACAAGGCTCCGGCCGAAGCGTCCTTGAGCACCGACATGGACTCGATGTCGCTGCTGTTGATCGAATTCAGGTCGCCGTCGAACGGCACGCCGTCAACCACCAGCAGCGGGGAGTTCGAAGCGTTGATCGACCCGAAACCGCGGATGCGCAGCTCGGCGCCGCTGCCCGGCTGTCCGCCGCCCGAGGTGGACATGACGCCCGCGACCTGTCCGTCGAGCATCTTGGTGACATCGGTCACGGGACGGTCTTTGAGCTTCTCGGCCGTGACGATCTCGGCCGAGCCGGTGAACGTCTCCTTCTTGGTCGTTCCGTAAGCCACGACGATCACCTCGTCGAGCACCTTGTTGTCGGCAGCCATCTTCACGTCGATCACGTCGGCCGCGCCGACCTTGTGCCGCTGGGTGGTCATGCCCAGGAACGAGAAGACAAGCGTCTGTCCCTGCGAGACCTTGATCGTATAGTCGCCCTTGAGCCCGGTGACCGCAGCCGCGGTTCCGTTCTCCACCGTGACGGCGACGCCCACCACGGGCGATCCGTCGGCGGCATCGGTCACAGTGCCCCGCACCGTACGGGACTGGGCCCACACGGCGCAGATCGCCGCACAGGCTATGACTGTTGCCAGAAATCTCTTCATTTCATGCTGTTTTAAGCGGGTTTGAATTGCTGATAAAAGGGGTTGCCCGCCTGACAGGCCGGCAACCCCTCCGATTTCTACGCTTCCGGGGCGGTCATCACTCCTTGATGCAACGAACCGAAGAACCGTAAGGACGGTTGAGACCCGTCTCGCTGGCCGGATTGCCCCACGCGAACAACTCCATAATGGCCAACGTGTTCTGACGAGTCGCCGTATGGTAGTTGGCACCACTGCCGACCCCGTTCAACACGCCGGTCACAACGTCTTTTTTACCAGTGAAAGGAAACCAGTACTCCTTGCCCGAATCGGCCTGCTTGTAACGGAAACCATTATCATTAACATAGTCGCAGTACCAAGGAGCAGTAGCATCATAAGCACCATCATCTTGCAAACCGCCTGTTTTCCTATATTCACTACGGAATCCCCACGGAGCACCCGCAACGGGAACCTTCCAGCCCTCGGGACACGGATCGTACTTGGTCTTGTAACCTGAAACGCCGCCCCACAGGTCATGGTCCTGACGCTGCGCGTCGTCGGTCAGCCAATCCTGTACGGGATACGACGAACTGGGTGCCGTATAAAAAATGGTCGGATTCTGAATAGCCAACTGAAGGTTGGTGCTCTCGTAGTCGCTCGACGGATAGGTCGGACGCTCCTCGCTGACCTCGCGCACCCGGTTGCCGTCGATGTCGTATTTGGCCACGTAAACCGAAGATTCCGTGCCGTCAGCATTTACGAACGGGTCCTTGCGGCCCCATTGGTAGAGCAGGCCGAGCGCACCGGCGCTGTATTTCTCAGCATTCCGGGCACCGAGGTTCCGGTCCATGAAGGTATAGCTCGTACCCGTCGATTTGTCGGTCCAGACGAACGGATCGCTCATCGGATCGTAGTCGGCGACCCAGACATGCCAGCTCCAAACGATCACGTCGTCGAGCTTGGCGGCCACGACGGCGTTGCCCGCAATCCCGGGGTTGAGCTGTACGACCACCACCTTTTCGGTGCTGTTCGCCGAAACGGACTTCACCATGCCCAGAGCGTCCTGCCATACGAGCGCGGCGTTGTTGAAATTGAGTTCCGTCGTCGAATTGCCCTCGACAGCCTTGATGGTCAGCGTGCTGCCCGGAGCCACGATGTAGCAGTTGGCGGCATTGGCTGCGATCGAGATCTCGACGATCGTCAGCGTCGCTTCGAGCTTCGCCGTACGGTTGTGGTTGTCGGAGATGGTCATCGACAGCGCGAGCGTCGGGGTGAGAGCGGCCGGAGCCGTCACCTTGATCTTGCCCGAACTCTTGTCCGAACCCCATTCGCACGCGGCGCTCCAACCCGACGTGGCGGTCAGGGTCACGTCAGAAGCGATCGTGGCCGTGCCGATGCCCGTCACCGTAAAGGGCAGTTCGAACGAACCGCCGGGTTTGGTGGCCATCGACTTGATGTCGGCGCTCAGCGCGACGGCGAGTTTCTCCGAAGCCCCCACGGTCACCGAGGTCTGGGCCGTCGTCGAGCGGTTGTTCTTGCTGTCGGTGACGGTCAGCGTCACGGAGATCGTCTCACCGTCGGTAATCGCCGGAGCGGTAAACTCGACCGACCCCGAATAGTTGGCGTCGGTGGTGACGCTCGTCGCGGCAGCCGTATTGGAAGCCGAAGCGCTCAGAGCGAGCGTGGCGCCTTCGACTCCGGTCACGGTAAAGGGAAGCGACACGGTCCCGCCGGCCTCGACCGAGAAATTATCCGACGAAAAGATCGCTTTCAGTTCCCCGAGCTTCGGACCGTCGTCCGAATCGTCCGAGCCGCACGACACGATGGTCGCAGCCCCTGTCAGCAGCAATGCGGCAAGCAGGCTCTTGCCGAGTTTGTTGATTGAAATCATACGTATTTGAGTTAAAAAGGTTTTTGGAATCCGATCAGAGTTTCACACAGCGCACGGGAAGTTCGTAACCAAAGCCTATACCGCCTTTCGGAGATACGGTAGTTGGAGAAATGCTCGTCGCCCAAACCCGGAAATTGTCCGCATCAACGGTCGAAGACCATGTCTTCGAACTGGGCCAGTTCGTACCGATGCCATTTCCATAGCTGCCGGCGTGGGCAACTTCACCTTGGGCCGGGAACCAGAATTTCGTGGTTCCGCCGTCGGTGCTGACATAACGTCCGAGCAGGTCCTTGTTGGCAGGAGCATCCACGCCTTCGGCGAAAACTTTTTCGACAGTGACGTTGGAATCGGTATAGAAATACCATGCACCGCTCGGCGCCACGCGCCAACCCGCCGGACACGGGTCGTATTTGGTCTGTACACCGGTAACCCCTCCCCAATAATCGCTGATCGCATCAATGTCGGCAGAACCCTTGTTGTTGGAAAGCCAGCTGTAATTACCTCCGCTGACACCGGAATAGTGCGTCAGAGGATTCAGAATGGCGTTCGGCATGTTATCTGTTACCGAAACAGGCTCGACGGTGCGCGTCACCTCTGCGCCGGCCATGTCGTACATAGCTTTCAGCTTGCCTTCGTAATTCGAGGAGCCGAACGGGTCCTTGCGGCCCCACTGGTAGAACAGACCGTTGGAAAGGTCGCTGCCCGGCTGGTTGCTGACGGCGCCCACATAGCGGTCCATCATCTTATAAGAGGTGCCGCTCTCGGAGTCGGTCCAGGTCATGACGTTCGCATCGGGATCGAAATCGGCCACCCAAAGGTGGTAGCTCCACACGACGGCTCCGTCGGCGTTCTTGACGGCGACGACGGCATTGCCGCTCACACCGGATTTGAGAACTGCATAGACGCAGTTCTCTTCGGGAGCGGCGATGAGCTGTTCGACCATTCCGGCGACGTCCTGCCACAGGAGATCCGCCGTCTGGAAAGCGGCCTTTTCGGTCGTGTTGCCGATATTTGCGGGGAATTTCACGAGAGCTCCGGGAGCTGCCACATAGCAGTTGGCGGGAGCGGTGATTTCGGTGAATCCGTCGATGAGTTTCGAGGATACGGCGACCGTTCCGGTTGCGGAACGCTGTGTTTTGGAATCGTCAACTTTGAGGGTGACGGTGACGGTAACGGGAGAAAGGATGAGATCGGGGGCCGTTACCGTGATGACTCCCGATCCGGGATCGGATTCGGAAAGAGTCGCTGCGACCGTGTATTCGGTCTTGTCGGCCGAAGCCGTGGCGGTCAGTTCGGCGTTTTTCGCCTCACCTACCGTAAAGGGTATTTCTAAATGCTGTCCCTGCTCGATTACATATTCATCCGCGTGAGGGGGGGGGAAATTCTGACGGTCAGATCCTTAATGGGATCTTCATCGTCCTTGCACGAGGCAAAGAAGCCGGCGAGCAGCAACATCCCTGCGAAGGAAAGATTCTTGGCGATTTGTTTCATGACTCTTGGTTTTTATTACCGCCCGGTTTCTGAGGCGGCGCACTATATTCAGTCGGTACGGGGAAACCGTCGTCCGGTGCCCGGCATCCGGAACACCCCGCACACCGCCGAACCTCGCACCTAAATTTCGGGACCTTTTGATTACGATCTGTAATGAAAACCCGCCGTATTCCTACGAATCGCATGATATTCCGGCCTGTTTTTCGCACGGTTCGAAACACGAACGACCATCGTAACCCATTCGTTTACTTGCAAATATACAAATTTTTCAAGAATTTCAAAAAGAATGGCGCCGAATTTTCGGATGATAACCGGCCGGTTTGCGGCATCGCGGCGGCCTTTCGGAGCGTTCCGGTACCCGGAAGGCCGCCGCGGAGCCGGAAGCGTCAGAGTTCCAGCGGTTCGTAAGGCAGCCCCCAGGCGTCGGCGACGGGTTTGCAGACCACCTTGCCGCCGATGATGTTCAGACCCGAAGCCAGTTCGGGATTCTCCTTCGCGGCGCGCCGCCAGCCCTTGTCGGCCAGCTGGATGGCATAGGGAAGCGTGGCGTTGGTGAGCGCGAGGGTCGAGGTGCGGGGCACGGCGCCCGGGATATTGGCCACGCAGTAGTGGAGCATCCCATCGACATAATAAACGGGGTCTTCGTGGGTGGTGGGATGCGATGTCTCGAAGCAGCCGCCCTGGTCGATGGCCACGTCCACCATCACCGTGCCGGGCTCCATATCTTTCAGCATGTCGCGCGTGACGAGTTTCGGGGCCTTGGCGCCCGGAATCAGCACCGAGCCGATCACCAGATCGGCGTGTTTCAGCTCCTGACGGATGTTGTATTCGGAGGACATCAGCGTCTTGACGTTCTTGGGCATCACGTCGGCCAGATAGGTCAGACGTTGCAGCGAGATGTCGCAGATCGTAACGTCGGCGCCCGTTCCGGCCGCCGTGCGCGCGGCGGCCGTACCGACCACCCCGGCGCCGATCACGAAGACCTTGGCGGGTTTCACCCCCGGGACGCCGCCCAGCAGCACGCCTTTGCCGCCGCGGGGTTTTTCGAGGAAATAACGCCCCTCCTGCGTCGCCATGCGGCCTGCGACCTCCGACATCGGAATCAGCAGCGGCAGCGAACGGTCGGCGCGTTCGACGGTTTCATAGGCGCAGCAGACGGCCCCGCTGTCGATCATGGCCCGCGTGAGGGGTTCGCTGCTGGCGAAATGGAAATAGGTGAAGACCAGCTGGTCGCGGCGGATGAGTTTGTACTCGGGGGCGATCGGCTCCTTGACCTTGAGGATCATTTCGGCCCGGGCATAGACCTCTTCGATGGTGGGGAGCATCTCGGCCCCCACACCTATATAATCATCATCGGCGAAACCGCTGTTCACACCGGCCGAAGCCTGCACATAAACCTTGTGTCCCCGCTTCACGAGCTCCTGAGCGCCCGCAGGGGTAAGAGCAATGCGATTCTCATTGTTCTTGATCTCTTTTGGAATACCGATAATCATGGTTTTGGAAGTTTTAGGGTTCTTTCGCCCTTACAAAATACGAATTTCATCGTAAAATCCAAAAAAACCGGACGTTTTTTTACGATCCGCTCAGAATCGGTAAGAGATTGTAAGATAGAACGAACGGGGCCACGCATAGGTGTAGCGCGTGGCATGGGGCGTGTAAAGGGTGTCGTCGCCCGGCCGGATGCGGCGCACACGTAACGATTCGTAACCGCCGTAGGGCGTATCGGCGTCGCCCAGCAGGTTGCGCAGCATCAGCGCCGCGGTCAGCCGCGAGCGGTCGAACCGGACGGTTTTGAAGAACGACGCATCCAGCGTAAAGGCGTCCGCCAGCCGCTCCTGCCGGGTGAAGGCGTCGAAAGCCTCGTGCGTGATGCCCGCCTGCCCGGCGATGCGGTCGGTGCGGCGCAGGGGCATCGGCTCGACGAAACGCCGTCCGGCGAAGCCCGCCGAAGCGCGGCATCCCCACCCTTTCGTCCCGAACCAGGCCAGTTCGGCCGCGGCGGTCAGCTGCGGAGCGCCTCCCGTCTCGCAGCCGCCCATGCGGCTGACGGCACGCATGTCCACGGCCGAATTGTCCACATCGGAAATCACCGTGACGACCGGGTCGCGGGCGTATTTGTAACGTCCCGCCGAGGCGGCCAGCAACAGCCGCCAGCGGTAGGACAACCGGATGTCGGCGGCGGCTTCGACACCGCAGGAGAGGCGTCCGATCCCGGTGACGGCCATATCGCAGTAGACCGAGGCCATGTCGTCGTAATAGCGGCGCGTCTCGGTGCCGTCGAGCGTCAGCACGGCGAAGGCCGTGACCTGCAAATCGAGGACAGGGCCCGTGAGGCGCCAGCCGAGTTCGGCGGCGGAGGTGCGTTCGGGCACGGGATCGTCGATCGTGCGGTTGTTGTAAAGGGGCTGATAGAAGAGGTCCTCCGCTGCGGGCATCCGCGCATCGGCCAGCAGGGCGGCTTCGAGGTAACAGCGCGGGGTGAAGGCCCAGCCGGCAAGGACCCGGAAAGCATAGGGCGTGAAGCGCATCACCCGCGAGCGTCCGTAAGACTGCGCCCCGGGAAAGAGCTCCTTTTCGTAATAGCCCCGGCGGCTGACGGCCCCGCTGCCCAGCTCGGCGGAGAGGTCGGCCCGGAAGCGGTCGGAGCGGTAGTCGGCCTGCACCCGGACCGAGGCCGTGCGGACAGTGAGCGCATAGTCGTAGCCGAAGCGGCCGCCCTCGCGGATCGTACGGTCGGGATGCCGCAGGTCGTTCTGCAACAGATTGCTGTACGTGTCGTCATCGACCAGGAACCGGTCGATGTCGGTGACGTACTCCGCACCCAGCAGATCGCGCATCTGTTTGTAGGAACGGGTCGTCCCGCGCCGGAAGGCGACTCCGTAACGGAGTGTCAGCCGCGGGTCCGGATCGGTGGTGAAAAGTGCGTTCAGCGAGAGATTGCAGAGCCGCTCGGCGCGGTCCTCCAACGCATAGACCGCGTGCCCTCCGGCCATGCGGTTGCGGCGGATCAGTTCGTCCCAGTCGATCTGCGTGAAGCGCGGGTCGTTCGAACGCCACGCCAGTTCGGTCTCCCGGTCGCCGGCGTAGCTCGGCAGGTAGCGGTAGTTGTCGGGCATCGGCGTCCGGGCGTCGTACCAGTCGAGCACGCTGTATTTCGAAATGCCCGCCTCGGCGCCGAAAGCCGCCGTGAACGAGGTCGCGGGCGACAGCGGAACGCCGTAGGTGACGAGAGCCAGCGGGATCGTCTCGCGCCGCACGCGGGAGTTGCGGACCCGGCCGTCCTGAAATCCCCACGCAGGGTTGTAGAGCCGGTCGCCCGTCAGCGAAAAAGCCTCCTCGGAAGAGGAGAGGCGCGTGCCCCGCGTCGAGGGCGGCACGATGCAGAGCAGGGCGAGTTCGTGCCCCGGACCGAAGCGCCGCGCGAGGCGCAGTCCGGCGGTCAGGGCGTTGGTGAAGACCCCTTCGACGTGCATGTCGCGGCCCGTGCGGACATCGGCGGCGGCCGAAAGGCTCCATCCGCTGCCGAGGGTCCCGGAAGCGGCGACCCGGGCCCCGAAAAGATAGTTGCGGTCGGTGAAGCGCACCGAAGCGAAATAAGGTTGCAGCGGCTCCCCTTCCGGAAACCGGAACAACCTCACGCCGCCGGCAGGAGCCCACTCCCCGGAGGCCGCCGCAAGCCCCGCGCAACGCTCCTCCTCAGCCCCCAGCAGGCGCAGAAGCGGCAGATAACGATAGGACAAATCCACGCCCGAGAGCGACGTGCGCACGGCGCGGTGATCCAGCCCGCGGCGCTTCCGCGCCACCTGCGGCAGATTGAAATCGGTATGGTCGCCGTAGAGGTCCGAAACGCCCTGCACGGCGCGGTAGAAGATCGCGGAATCGGTCGCAAGCGTCTCGCGCAGCTCCTCGCGTTCGGCATAGGGATAGTATTCGTCGTCGGGATGCTGTGCCGCAGCTTGCAGGCCCGACAGCAAGAGGAACAGCAGACAGCAACGACTTTTCGGCATACTTTCACGACTTATCGAAAGACAAAGATAGCAAAAAATCGAATCGGATGCGGCGCGGAGAAACGGTGTGCCCCATAAAAGTGTCGTTGCGACACCGAAACCCGGCCGGAAACGAGGCGAGGAAAACACAAACCACCCGTGCGAAACGAATTTCGCACGGGCAGTTTCGACGCGAACCTCCGCCGGAGGCTACTCCGTCAGCGTCAGTTTCACCTTGCGGTCCTTGACGATCACATAGTAATCGCCCGTTTCGAGGAATCTCCGGCCGTCGCCGTCCGTGAAACTCAAATCCCGCTCGGGGTCGATCTCGAACCGGAAGAGATGCGTTTCGCCGCACCGGATCGGCTGTTTCTCGAAATGTTTCAGCTCCCGGACCGGACGCGAGATCGTGCACACCGGGTCCGACACGAACCAATGGACCGTTTCGGCTCCATCCATCTTTCCGGTGTTGGTCACGGCGATCTCGACCGTCACTTTGTCACCGCGCCGGAACGTCACGGCCGACGGTTTCAGATCGCCGTATTCGAACGTGGTGTAGCTGAGCCCGTGGCCGAACCCGTACAACGGTGTACTGGGAATGTCCTGATACTTGCCCTGATGCGTGCGTGCGCTCTGGCGGTGATTATAATAAATAGGTATCTGGCCGGTCGAATAGGGAAAGGTCATCGCCAGCCGGCCCGACGGATTGATCCGTCCCGCGAGGATTCCCGCAAGCGGACCGCCGCCCCTCAGACCGGGCTGCCACATCTGGACGATGGCCGCGCTCAGCGGTTCGAGCCGGCACAGCTCCAACGGACGGCCGCTCGAAAGCACCAGCACGATCGGCTTGCCGGTCTTCGCCAGTTCGCGCGCCAGCCGTTCCTGAATTTCGGGCAGCGCGATCGAGGAGCGCGAAGCGTTCTCACCGCTCCAATCCCGCTTCTCGCCCAGACAAAGCACCACCACGTCGGCGGCGGACGCCGCGGCGACGGCCTCCCCGAAGCCGGAAGCATCCTCCCCGTCGAAGTTGCAGCCCTGGGCATAGAGCAGTTCCGCTTTGTCCCCGTATTCCGCTTCCAGTCCCGCGAAGACGCTCACCACGTCCTCCGCATCGCCCTTCGAGGACCACGATCCCAGCAGGTGATAACGGCTTTTGGCAATGGGACCGACGACCGCGATCCGGCGGACGCCTTTCAGCGGCAGCACGTCGCCTTCGTTCTTCAACAGCACCATCGACTCCGCGGCCAGCTCCTCGGCGATCCGAAGGCTCTCGGGCAGCAGGAAACGTTCCTCCTCGGTCGAATCCGGAGTGTAGGGCCTTTCGAACAGTCCCAGCCGGAATTTCACCCGAAGCACCCGCCGGACGGCATCGTCGAGCTGCTCCTGCGAGACACGCCCCTCACGGACCAGTTCGGCCAGGTGGGCGTCGTAACAGCGGTTCATCATATCCATTTCGAGTCCCGCGACGAAGGCTTTTTCAGCCGCTTCCTTTTTGTCGGCGGCAACGCCCTGGGACCTCAGCTGCTGGATGGCGCCCCAGTCAGACACGACGAACCCGTCGTGTCCCCACCGCTCTTTGAGCACCTCGGTCATGAGATAGCGGTTGGCCGATCCGGGAGTTCCGCTGATGTCGTTGAAACTGCTCATCACCGTTGCGGCTCCGGCCTTTATGCCCGCCTCGTAGGGCGGCAGGTAGGTATCCCAGAGCGTCTGCCGCGAAATCTCCGTGTATACGTAGTCGCGGCCCGCCTCCGAAGCGCCGTAACCTGCGAAATGTTTGAGGCAGGCAGCCACATGGCGGTCGTCCGACAGATCGTCGCCCTGATAGCCCTTCACCGTGGCCGCACCGAAGACCGCATTGGCGTAGGGGTCCTCGCCGTAACCTTCGGCCACACGCCCCCAGCGGGGATCGCGCGCCACGTCGATCATCGGGGAGAAGGTCCAGTCCACTCCCGACATCCGGGCCTCCTGCGCGGCGACCCCGGCGGCCTTTTCCACCAGGGCGGGATTCCACGAACAAGCCTGCGCCAGCGAGATCGGATAGGTCGTGCGGAAACCGTGTATCACGTCGTGGCCGAAGAGGATCGGAATGCCGAGCCGCGACTCCTCCACGGCTTTGCGCTGCACCCGGTTCCTCAGTTCGGGGGAACTGCCGTAATAGATGAGCGAGCCGATTTCGGCCGGAATGTCGTTCACCGGATCGGCCATGTTGTTGGCGTTGTCGTTCCGGCCGAGCGTATACTGGTTGAGCTGCATGACCTTCTCTTCGAGGGTCATTCTCGACAGCAGGTCCCCGACGCGCTCCTCGACGGGACGGGACGCGTCCTTGTAAACGGGTATGCGTCCGTGTGTTTTCTGTGCCCGGGCTCCGGCCACGGAGACCGCCGCCAGGCAGAGGATAAGGATCTTTTTCATTCGGTCGTATTGATTATTCGTACTGATTATTTGAACACGGGTTTGTCCGAAAGACGCATCGCCGCATCCGGATCGTTGTTCCTGATGTCGAAAACGACGATCCGGTTCCCTTTCGTTTCCAGAACGTCGTCCGGAATCCGGATCGACTGCTGCTTCTCCTCGTCCCAGAAGGCGCCCAGATAACGGCCGTTGATCCACACCTCGCCCATCCCCCATCCCGACACGTCGAGATAGACGCCGTTTCCGGCCGCACAGTCGAAATACCCGCGGCGGAAGCAGGGAACGTTGCAGGGCCCCAGAGGGCCGAAATCGAGCGACTCCGTGTCGGCATCGCGGACTTCGAGCGGCGTGATCCTCCAGCCGGCGACCTCTTCGCCGCCGAGACGGACGCTGCCGAACAGCCCCTTCGAATTGTCGAGGATCTCCGGACCGTAGGTGATGCGGCCGATATTCTCCACATAGAGTTGCAGCGCATGAGAGCCCGCTTCGGCATGCAGCGTCAGCGTTTTCCGGCTGTCCGTCATCGTACCCCGGAACTCCCCGTCGAGATACACCGCGGCATAGTCCCGCACGTTCGCCAGCTCCAATTCCGCATCGCCTCCGGGAAGCGTCACCTCCGCTTCATAGAGCACATAGCCGAACTCCATCCCGAGATCGTTCATCGGAAGCGGTTCATCGGATTCGACGGACTCGCCGAAAACCTGCGTCAGCGGAGCGCTTCCGGTCATTTTCAGCTCCTGCGCCCCTCCGACGAGAGCCGTCAGCAAAAAGCCGCAGAGCAGTATCGTCTTTCTGTTCATGCGATTCACGGTTTATCGAACGAAGGAACGGATGAACGATTCGTCCAGCTCGACCTGAGGATCGAAACGATCGCTCCGGACGTATTTGTCGATGCTTTCGAGCAGCTGGCGCGTCGCAGGACGCTCGTCGAGTTTCTTCCGGGTATCGACGGCCAGCACGAGCAGCCGGCCGCCGCCGACGCGGGCTTCGAAGCCGATACCCAGCTTTTCGTTGTTGTCGAAACTGTCGATCACCTGGATAAACGGACGGAGTTCGCGCGGCGTCTGCTGCATCTCAATCACCTTGGCATTTTCCAGAATGTCCCACCACTGCCAGTCGGTGTGGTACGATGTCGGGAAATCGGCGAATACCGGTTCGTCGGCATGGATCAGACAGCCGATGGTCATAGGCGCCCAGGCGAACATGATCGGATTCCAGAAATGGTTGTGGAAAGTCGATTTACGCCCTTTGACCTTGCCCGGCGCAGGGGTGAAGACCACCTTTTTCCCGGCGGCCAGATACGATTTCGCCCGGTCGTCGAACTCCGTCGTATAGAGCACGTCGTCGTCCGACCGCATCAGCGACGGATTGCGCGGGAAGACCCAGATGTCCCAGCTGTTGCCGATCTCCCCGCCGACGCTCAGATGCACGGTCATTTTCTGCGCTCCCTCCACCTTGTTCAGGGGGATCGAGAACTCCCCGACCGGGAAAACGCCATCGACGCCGACGGTCTGCGTTTTCAGCGATCCCCTGGCGACGGTCTTTCCGGCGCTGTCGGTCATCGACCAGCGGATTTTCGCATTCCGGAGGGCCGAGCCGCTGAAATTGTACACCTCGGCTTTCGCCGTGAAGGTCTCATCGCAGAACCATGCGCTTTTCGGATAGCGCAACAGAGCCACCGTCGGAGCGCAGAACGCCCGCCAGTCCTCGGGCGTCACCAGCCCTTTGGAATCCCAGAACGGATCGAGCACACCCACCGGAGCATAGCCCTGCCCCGGAAAATCGTTGAGCGACAGCAGCTGGAATCCGGCCGACTTGGACGAACGGAGCAGCGCCTCGATCACAGCCTTGTACTCCACGACGGTCAGCGCTCCCGACGCCCGGAAGAAATCGTGGGCCTGATCGAGCATCCCGTTCGCCTCCAACATTTCGCGCCACAGCTCGAAATTCCGGGCCTGCACCGGCCCCGTGAACTTCTCGATCTCCCGGAAATCGGGATATACGCACCGCTGTCCCGACTCGTGGGAAATGACGGGCACGTCCACGTCCGATTCGACGCTGCGGTCCCAGTCGGTCGAAGGACGGCCTTCGTACACCTTCACGGGCCCCTTGTTGGTCTGCTGCGAAACGTAATACTGGTCGGAAGGCACCCGTGTGCGGGCGGTCGAACCGCTGTAAAGATGGCGCGTGTCGAGTTTGCGCCCGTCGGAGGTCAGCTCCTCGATGAAGTCGAAATTGCCGGTGATCTCGTTGCCGTTGCAGTAGAGCACGAATGACGGATGGTTGCCGTATTCGCGGAGGATCGCCCGCATTTCACGCCGGAAAAAGTCGTAGCGCGCCTCGTCGGGCTCGGCATCCTTGCCCCACATGGGCATTTCGATCTCGAAATAGACGCCGTACTTGTCGGCCATGCGGAAAGCGGCGGCCGGAGGACACCACGAATGGAAACGGACGTGGTTCAAGCCGTACTCCTTGACGATCCGCATGATCCGTTCCCACTCGGCATCGTCGAGCGGCGCGTGTCCCGTTTTCGGGAAAACGGCGTTCTCGACCGTACCCCGCAGGTGGATCGGACGGCCGTTCAGCAGCACATGGTTGCGGCCCTGAGCCACCTCGCGCAAGCCGAACACAGCCGATTTTTCATGCTCGCAGGCTCGTCCGCCGGCGGTCGTCGCCAGCCGGCACGTCACCGTATAGAGATTCGGATCGAATTCGTCCCACAGTTTCGCATCCCGCCCCAGCGGAATGCGTTCCGTCAGGTCTGCCGTCTCCCCGTCGCCGCTCACGGGCACTTCCCGGGTCAGTTCGAGCCCGTTCCCCGAGACGGTGAACAGCGCCTTGCCTTCGAACGGCTTCCGGGTATGGTTGGCGATCGTCATCCGCACCTCGACGCTCCGGTCCGAAATGCGCGGGTAAAGCTGCATGTCCTCGACGAAGACCGGGTCCACGGCCACCAGTTTCATTTCGCCGAGAATGCCGTTCCAGTTGATCTGCGTGAACTCCGTATGGGCGTGGTCCCACTTGTGGGTATTGTACTGGAAGCGGTTGTCGATGCACACCGTGATACGGTGCGTCTTTCCCGGAGTGACGAAATCGGTCAGGTCGTGGTTGTGCGGAACGCTGATATAGTCGATGCGGCTCACCTCCTTGGTGTCCACCCACACCGAACTGAGCCAATGCGTACGTTCGAAATAGAGGAAGATGCGCTTGCCCTTCCAGTCGGCGGGAAACTCGATGTCGCGCTGGTACCACGCCGGACCCATATATTCGTAGACGCGCGTCAGGCGATCGACATGCCGGTAGGGAGATTCATACCCGATCTTGTAGTCGTCGGTGATGCCGGGAAGCGTGATCGTCTCTTGAAGTTCATGGTTGTACCTGGGCGAAAGCGATCCTCGGCGGAAATCCATCACGTCCGTCTGGAACCGCCACTCTCCCGAAAGGTCCACTTCGCAGGTCTGCGCGGACGCCGAAGGGAAAGTTTCCAGGAACACGATGGCAAGGAACAGTTTTAGAAACCGGTTTTTCATGTATCGTCGTTTGTTTTAGGGTTATTTCAAATAGTTGTCGGCAAACTTCACGAATTGCCGCCAGTCGTAAAGCGTGATGTCGTGGCCGCCCGAACGGACGTGGTAACCGATCCGGCCCGACATGCAGGGTTCGTCCGCCGGCGGCAGTTCCGTACCGTAAAGCCCCTCCGATCCGAACAGCTCGTAGACGGGGGTGGCATGGACTCCCGCGAGAAACTCGCCTTTCACGTCGGCCCACTTGTCCCCGGCCGCACTCGCTATGTAAACCGGGCGGGGAGCTATCAGCGCGATGAGTTCGTGCTGATCCACGGGCAGCGCGTCCTCGTTGCCGGCGTAGCGTTTGTAATTGTCGCAGAACCAGTGCGGGAAAAGCCGGTTTATCCGGGCCACCGTCTCCGCATACCGACGCCGGGCCAATGCCGCGCCTCCGCACCCCGAATCGTTGGAAACGACCAGGGCGAAACGCGTATCGACGGCTCCCGCCCACAGCGCGGCCTTCCCGAGGCGCGAATGACCGATGACCGCCACGCGCCCGGCATCGACATCCTCGTCGGTTTCGAGGTAATCCATCGCCCGGCTGAGCCCCCAGGCCCATGCGGCGATCGTACCCCACTCGTCGGGAGCAGGACGGGTCTGACCGTCGCGGTAGAACAACGGATGAACGCCGTTTTGGAAGCCGTCGTCGTAATCGGGATCTATGTCGCCGCGGTAGACGGTCGCCAGCCCGTAGCCGTTGGCGATCAGCATCTCGACCGGCCAGCGCGAAGCCGCCGCAGCCCGCGGAAATCCCTCGGAGGGGCCTTTCCCCGGCTCCGTCCGAAGCGTCGAGGGCGTGACGAGCGGATCGTCGCAGATCGTATGGTTACCCTTGAAATTCAGCCCGAGGAACACCGGAACGGCATCCGTGCGTTTGTTGGGCACGTACAGCAGGAGGGTCATGAAGTGTTCTTCGTCGTCGGTGAAATAGACCGCGATCTCCTTCCGGGTGGCCATGTTGCTCAGGGCGTAACGGTCTTCGCTCAGCACTTCGAAATGCACTCCTTCGGGACGCCCGGGCGCCTTTCCGTAGATCTGCGACTCGAACAGGGCGAGGAGTTCGGGACGGCGTTCGGACATCCAGCCTTCGGCGTCGGCGACCCTCCGGCCGTCGGACATCGTCAGCGGATCGGGCAACGTGTAGGCCGGAACCCGCGATTCGTCGTAATTCATCGCCGGCTCCTGCGCCCGGACGCCCGACACGCCCAGACAGCACAACAACAGCGCGTATTTGCGAAAGAGTCTCATGACTGCAATCTGCGTTTGAGGCGGGTGAGGGCCTCCAGGTAATAATAGTCCGCATAGGTCAGCGGCACGTCCACCTCGGACGAGAAGGGATAGGCCCCCGTGGAGTGCATGAGAATGAAATCCCCGTTGGTCCCCTCCGGTGCGGTATATTCCGGCGAAGCCAGACTGCGGATCTGCTTTTCGGCGAAAGCCATGTATTCGTCCGCCTCGGCGCCCTCCGCGAAACCGCTCAGTTCGATCAGCGCCGAAGCCATGATCGCCGCGGCCGAAGCGTCGCGGGGCGTGTCGGGAATCTCCGGAGAATCGAAATCCCAGTAGGGAACCCCGTCGGCCGGCATATTCGGATGGTTCAGAAGGAACGCCGCGATGCGGCGGGCCTGTTGCAGATAACGTTCCTCCCCCGTCAGACGGAACATGCAGGTGTAGCCGTAGAGTCCCCACGCCTGTCCGCGGCTCCATGCCGAATCGTCGGAGAAGCCCTGATGGGTCTGCCGGATATGGGGTTTGCCCGAAACCGTGTCGTAGGAGACCACGTGCCACGAACTGAAATCGGGGCGGTAATGATATTCCATCGTCTTGTCGGCGTGCGAAACCGCCATCTTCCGGAAAGACTCGTCGCCCGAATAACCGGCCGCCCACAGCAGGAGTTCGAGGTTCATCATGTTGTCGATGATGACCGGGTACTGCCACTTGTCGCGGTTGTGGTCCCACGAGCGGATCAGACCCACTTCCGGCTTGAAACGCGTCGCCAGCGACCGGGCTCCGGTGAGCAGCACCTCTTCGTAGGACTTGTCCCCGGTGAGGCGCAGTCCGTTGCCGAAACTGCAATACAGCATGAATCCCACGTCGTGGTTGTCGGTCGTATATTTTTCGCGTTCGACGCGCGCGGTGTACATCCGGGCGTATTCCAAAACCCTCGGATCGCGGCTGTTTTCATACACGTACCACAGCGTTCCCGGAAAAAATCCGCTGCACCACCAGCGCGAATCCGACGAAACATCCTCGCCGTTCTCCCACGTGCGCGGCAGGCGGCCTTCGCGGCCGCTGTACTTTTCGGCCATCAGCAGCACCTGCCGCTCAGCCCGGGCCAGCGCGTCGTCCACGACCTCCGCCAGCGGTTTTTCCCGGCCGCCGCAACCCGCAAACAGTACGGCCAGCCCCATACATAGCAATATCTTCTTCATCGTCTTGTATTTTTAGCGTTTATCGTAATAGGCTTTCATCAGATACCACGCTTTCTTGCGGTATCCCCGGTCCGAAACCAGTCCCTTGCGGTTCCAGCCCTCCTGATTCGTGGGATGGAACCGGAACGGCGAACGGAAATCGAAGAGAATCCACGGCGACACGCCCCGCAGGTTGGGAATGTTCTCGAACATGCGGAGGTTGTCCCGGTAAAGGGCCTCCTGATACTCTTCGCTCCACGAACTGGCCGTATCGGCCGCACCGTGCTGTCCGTAAAGAGCCTCGCCGCCGAATTCGGAGATGATGAGCGGTTTCCCCCGCGCAACGTCCCACACAGCCCGATCGGGCGTGACGGGCCACGGATGGTACCAGCCCATGTATTTGTTGACAGCCACGACATCCAGCGCCTCGATGAACGGATCGTCCATCACGAACAGCTGACGGTCGCGGTCGAACCGCACCAGATCGAAAGCCGCGACGATCAGCCGCGTGTCGTCCAGCTCCCGGCAGCAGGAGATCAGGTAGCGGAGAAATTCGTTGCGGGATTCCGACGGCTGCGTCTCGTTGGCCACGCCCCAGAAGGTCAGCGCACAGCGGTTCCTGTCGCGCCCGACCATCTCGCGGATCATGCGGCCCGCCTTCTGCCGGGTGGCGTCGTTGGCGAAGTCGATGCCCTGCCAGATCGGAATCTCCTCCCAGAGCATGAAACCCATCTTCTCGGCCAAACGGACGATGTATTCGTTCTGGGGGTAGTGGGCCAGGCGGATCATGTTACAGCCCAGCGCCCGGGCCTCGGACAACAGCATCACGGCGTCCGACTCGGAGAACGCGCGGCCCATGCGCTGCGGTATCTCCTCGTGGAAGCTGACCGATTTGAGGAACACGGGCGCGCCGTTGAGATAAATGTCCTCGCCCTCGACCCGCACGTTGCGGAAACCGATCATCTCCTCGACCCGGTCGCGGCCCGCGGAAACGATCACCCGGTAGAGTTTCGGGTCCTCGGGCGACCAGCGTTTCAGGTTCTTCACCCGGAACGAAAGCGCCGCCGCACCCCGTTCGTCGGCGGAAGCCGTCTCCCGGACTTTCAGTTCGGGAATCTCGACCAGCACGGAGGTCCCGGCAGGAGCCCCCGACAACCGGACATCGGCGCTGATCCGGTCGGCGGAATCCTTGTCGAGACGAATGAAATAATCCTCGACGAAGGCTTCGGGAACGCTGACGAGCGACACGTCGCGCGTGATGCCGCCGTAATTCCACCAGTCGAAAGCCATCGCCGGAATGGCATCGGGCGTGCGCGTGTTGTTCACCTCCACGGCGAGGAAATTATCCGCCGGTTTCAGTCTGCCGGTCACCTCGATTTGGAAGGGCGTGAAACCGCCCTCGTGGCTCCCGATCTCCTCGCCGTTGAGATAGACCCGGCAACGGTAGCTTACGGCCCCGAAATGGAGGAACAGCCGCCGTCCGTCCTGCCGCGGAGCGTCGAACCGCCGGGCGTACCAGACCGTACCTTCGTAGTATTTCAGTTCGGGCGTCTGGGAGTTCCAGTCCGAGGGAACATCCAGCCGCAACCCGTTTTCGAACGCATATTCGTAAAAATCGGTCTTTCCCTCGGGTTTGCGGTTCAGGTAAATCTTGTTCTTGCGTCCCTGATCGTAGAGATCGACGACGGCGTCCCATTTCCCGTTCAGCGACTGCATCTCGCGTCCGTAAACGTTGGCGATAAGGTCCTGCGCCCGAACTCCCGTCACCGCGAGGAACGACAGGGCGAGCGTTATTGCAAATTTTGTCAGCGTTTTCATGTTCGTTTCAGATTCGTAAATTCAGGGTTTCGGTTTACGGATTATCTCATAGCGGTACATCGCATAGTCGTCGGGCGACGGCAGTTCCACTTCCAGCTCTCCGCGGCGGCCGGCCTTCCGCACGGCGGCTTTCCCGCTGCCCAGCACGGGCGTCAGCCGCACCGTAGCCCCCTCCGGCAGCCACGTTCCGATACGAGTCCGCCGGTCGGGATGCTGCTCGCGGAAGAAGATGAAATAGCCCCGGTCGCCGTTCAGCGACTGGAATCCGGTCCACGACCGTCCCGACGGTTCGTCGCCCACGGGCAGGATCACCCCGCTGTGGAAATCGTGCTGCACCTCCTTGTAACGTCCGATCTCCCGGCCGAGAGCCAGTGCTTCGTCGGGAAGCCCTCCCGCCTCCATCCAGGCCAGCGGTTGCCCGGCCATCGTCACGGCGAAAAGGTATCCGAAACCGTAGTTCGCCGGGGCGAAGCGGTCGCCGGCATATTTTCCGGCATTGCGCCACTTGTTCAGGAACTCGATCTGCAACCGCTCGGCAGGGACGTATTTCGACAGCATCCACAGGTTGCGCAGCGTCCAGTAAGGGTAATAGTTCTGCCAGTCGGTATAGCGGTTTTCGAGGAAAACGTTGCCGTACTCGTTGAACATGTGGTAACCTCCGCGGCGGCCGGCCGTGGCGTCGAGGTTGAACACCACCCTGCCGTCCGTCTCGGCCAGCACCCGGTCGAACAACCGCCGCAGGTTGGCCTCGGCACGTTTGTCGGGAATCGCAAGACCGTCGATCTTGAAGGTGCGGATGCCGTATTCGTCATGCAGGGCGATCATCGCCCGGGCGTCCTTCTCCCAGTCGGCATAGCCGTCCTGCACGCTCGGATTGAACCAGAGGCAGATCTCCACTCCCAGCTCCCGGCCCAGTTCCACGACGGGATGCAGACCGTTCGGATACTTCTCCGGATCGGGTTTCCAATAGTCGGGATTGTCCCAGATGTTCCGGAACGAGCCTTTCGCCACCGCCGAATTGGGGCTTTTGCCGACCTGCCAGCCGTCGTCGATCTGAAAATGCGTGATGCCGAGGCATGCGGCCCGCCGGACCTCCTCCAGACAAAAGCGTTCGTTGACCTTCGTATCCTGACTGCGGTCGCCCCACGTGTTCATCATCACCATCTCGTCGCGCCCCGGGAGCTGTTTCCGCAGCTGTTTCTGATAGCTCCGCAGAGCGGTCAGCTGCTCCAGCTCCCCGCCCGACCAGACGCCGACGACGCATCCGTAGGCCCTCATCCACTCCCCGCCGTCGAGGTCCCGCTCCGTAAGACCGAGCCCCGAAACCGTGAAATTCCCGAATTCGGCCGTGAAATCGTAACCCTGATAGGCCGGCTGCACGTTCGAACAGGGAGCCTCTTTCAGGAAAAAGAAGCCCCGGTCGTTCTCCCCGCTGCGGGCGAACAGCAGATTGCCCCGGTAGTGGTTCTTCCGGTAAGGGATCACGTCGGTCTCGAAGACCAGATTGTTGTTCCAGTCCGTAACGTCCTGAAACTCGACGATCCGCGTCTGCCAATGGAACCCGCCGGGATTGAACCGGTCGAGCACGCTCGAACTCCCGAGCGCACGCATATCCTCTTTCGACTCGATGTTCTTCCGGTCGCCGAGGTTCGCGGCACGGTCGCCGGCAAGCGCTCCGGCGGCGCGTCCTTTCAGGTAGGTGTCGCAGGCAATGGCCGGAGTATCCCCGTAAATCCGGTAGACCCGCCGGACGGCAAGCGCGCCCAGCGAAAATTCCACGGTCGTTTCCAGGTATTCCGGATGGATTCCGGTCTCGCCGATCCGGGCCGACGAATACGTTCCGGCAGAGGCTTCGGCATCGCCGGGAATCTCGAAATCGGGCGCCGGAGTGCGGTTCAGCCACACCTGCCCCGACGACTTGTCGGTCAGGCTGTACGTCACGAGGTTTCCGCCGTTCCAGACGAATTTCCGCTCGATCCGGGAGTTGCCGATCGTCAGGGTGTCGTTTCGCAGACGGCTGTAACAATCGTCCTGCGCAAATGCACAGGCGCCGCACAACAGCGCCGCGGCAAGTATCGGGAATGTGTGTTTCATCGTTTCTGAAAAATCCGTTTCGTCGTCGTTTTCAATCGTTGCGCAATGCGCGGGGAGCCTTCAGCGAAGCCCCCTGGTTGAATCGCTGGTTGTCGGGAACGTCCTTCCTGCCGACGCCTTCGCGCATCAGCGATCGCAGTTCGTCCAGATGCCGCTGATAGACCCCGCGGGGCGAGGTTCCGTATTTCCGGCACAGCGAAGCCGCCATGCCGACCACTTCGCCCATCATGCCCGTCGTGCGCATCACGCGCACGGAGCCCAGCGCCACGTGCGTCACGCTGATATTTCTCCCGGCCATGAACAGATTGTCCACGTTGCGGGAATAGAGGCACCGGTAAGGCACGGCATAGGGATAGATATGGACGTGCTTCGTGGCCGCCTTGAACTCCCGGCCCGGGAAGCGCACGGAATTGAGCGAATCGGGGAAATGCAGGTCGAGGTCCCAGGTCGTGGCGAAAGAGGCGTCTTCGTGGAAAACGTGCTTGTCGATGTCGTCCTGTTTCAACACGTAGTCGCCCAGCAGCCTGCGCGATTCGCGTTTGCCGGCGACGTAGGCCACCCAGCCCAGTTCGCGGTTGCGGAATTCGCCGTTGTCACGGAGTCCGTTTTTCAGGAAACTCCAATTCGAATAAACCACCAGCAGACCGTAGTCGCGGATGCGTTCGAAATCGGCGATCTGGTCGAGATTCATGCCGGTTTCCCATTTCCACTCGCCCATCGTCACCTTCTCGCAGTTCGTTTCGTCGAACCTCAGGCCATAGCTGAACACCGGAAAATCCGTCTTTTTACCCGCATCGACCGAATACCACTGCACCGACGAACCCATCGTCATCCTGTCGGCGGCCGCAGGGGCCAGCTCCTCGCCGAATTCGTCCCGGCTCTCGCGGCCCATCCGGAAATCGGCCCCGGCCAGAAACCCGACCGTGCCGTCGCCCGTACAGTCGGCGAAAAGCGGCGCTTCGAGAAGCGTCTCCTCCCCGGTTTCGATGTGGCGGACGACCACCGAAGCGATCCGGCCGCCGGTCGTGTTCACGGCGACAGCCCGACAGCCGGCGAACAGGGCGACGTTCTTTTCGGCGGCGATGAACTCCTCCTTTTTCGCATCCTCGTAGTTCCCGGCCGGCTGGGCGTTGCCGCCGCGCGAGTGGCCGAATTCGCGGATCATGCGCCCGAGCCCCTTGTTCGGGCCGACCTCGATGACACCGCCCAGATGTACGCGGACTTCGGAGCTGTTGTTGCCGCCCAGCACCGGACGGTCGTTGACCAGCGCGACCCGGCATCCCAGCCGCGAGGCCGACACCGCGGCACACATCCCGGCGATGCCGCCGCCCACCACGACGAAATCGAACGACTCCACGCGCTGCGGCGTATCGGGAATATGCAGCATCCTGCGGCGGAAAGCCGCCAGCTCCCCGGAATCGGCAGGAGGCACATCCCCCTGATCCCGGGTGAAATAGACGGCGTCGCAGCGGCCGTCGAAGCCGGAAAGGTCGGTCAGCGAAACTTCGACCGGACCCTTCCGGACAGCGACCCGTCCGGCATACTGCCACATCCACTCCCGGCCCCGGTTTCCCAGCACCTCGGGCAGCGTCCGTTTCCCCACCCGGAGGGAGAATCTCCCGGGGCCCTCGCCGTCGTACCAGGGAGCGACCCAGTTGAACGTCCGCACGTAGGCGTGATAAGTCCCGGATTCGGGGAATTCGACGGTCGTAACGGCGTCCGCCACGGGTTTGCCCATGCCGTGTGCGATGAGATACGGCGATCCCATCAGATCCATGAACTGCTGATCGACGGACCAGCCGCCCTTGTCGCGGAAACTCTCGGCCTCGACCCAAACGCCGGTCCCGAAAGCCGTCGTCGAGGAGAGCAGCAATGCGGCGGCAAGCAAAACAACCCGTTTCATAACTTACCCGGCACTAATGAATCTGAACGTCGAGCAGTTTGACCCAACCTTCGGCGGTCTTTTCGTCGTTCACCGCCAGTTCGATGGCCGGAACGTTCTCCTTCGTCGTATCGACGATGGCAATGCCCCACGTATATTTTCCGGCGGGGAGATCGACGGCAGGCGTCTCGAACGTATAGGAGAAAGGTTTGCTCTCGACCCACGTCGAAGGCTCGCACTCCCCGTCAACGAAGACCCGCTGCGCCTTGCCCGAAGCGTCGAGCAGCGCATAGGCCACCTTGTATTTGTAGTTCCACTGCGGAAGGTTGTTCGGGAAATAACCCCAACCCATGTTGCGCCAGCGCGAAGCGACCTTGACGCGGCTGCCGGCGTTCACCTGGTCAGGAAGGGTCACCTGGTCGGGATAAAGGCGGTAACCGCCCTCGGAAACAAAACGCTGCACGAGGTTGAAAGCGTCGCCGAACCATGACTCGGTCTCCTGCCCCACACGGAAGTCCATCATATTGACGTGCGCCTCGGCCGAAGAGTCGAATTCACCCTGGCGGACATCTTCGGGATGGCCCTGGCGATAGCCCGCCGGATCGTTCCAATAGCTGTGGCTGCTGACGATGTAACCGCCCTCCATGATGATGGGAACCTTATAGCGCCACTGCGCGGCGATGGCCTTCTCCCAGGTGCTGTAACCCCAGCTGGCGTTGTTCATGCCGAAGGCGTCGTGACGCAGGCAATAGCCGTTGGCCACGGACAAGGCGACCAAACTCTCGCTGTTCGGATTGGCCGTGCCCTCGCTCGTGGGATGTCCCAGCACGCGGTGGTAGTTGATAACGAGGGGAACCTGCGTGAAATACTTGGCATAGAGCTTCGTGATCCAGTCGAGCACCTCGCGCTTGACCGTCTCCGTATTCGCGTCAACGGCCGACACGTCGTCCTTGTTGTAGGCCACGCTGTGACCCTCGCCCCATTTCCCGAGGCCGTAGCCGTCGATGAACGAGGTGTTCTCAGGATCGTTGAATTCCGCGGCGAAAGCCTCGACGAACTTCTCGTAGTAACGCTGGAAAACCGGGTCCTGCGGCATGGGAGTCTTGCGGTCGGGGTACTTCGGCTCCGACATCGCATATTCGGCCCCGGCGTCGTAAACGAACTGGGGCGTGTTCGCTCCCTGATCGCGGCCGTCCACCACGACGCGGAACGCAATGGGAAGTTTCCGTTCGCGGGCCGCCTGAACCAGCTTGTAAATCTTCGAATCGGGATTCTTCCAGGCATACTCGCCGTCGGCGGGATTCAGCACGGACCATTTCGTGCGGATGTAGCAGGCGGAGGCATAGTCCGCCACCTTCACGTTCTTGCCCAGCAGAGGCACGTAGATCTCCTTGTCGAAATACGAAGGATCGTAGTCGGCACTCACATACATCACCCAGCCGTTCAGCGGATTGTGCAGCACCTGCGATTTGTTGTATGCGGGTTTCACGGTCACGCCGGCGATCTTGCCGCCGTCATCCTCCCCTCCGCCGCTGTCTTTCGAACATCCGCAGGAGGCGGAGCACAGAAACGCGGCCAAAAGGCAGGCCGTCATCAGATTTTTCATAGCAGTCATATCGTTTTTGAATTGATGGACAACATGTCGGAAAAACAGCGCCGTATCGTTCTGTCGGCCGGAACCCAGTATCCAGTCCGATACGGCGCTGTTTCAGATGGCCGCGGTCCTATTTGTTCCGCGCAAGGATCGTATTGTGCCGCAGATCGAAGATCAGCAGGTCGGAAGCGGGAATCGTGTAATACGAGTTACGCGTCTCGCCGTCGGCACCGCCGTGCAGTTCGCTCTCCTTATCGAGCACCAGCGTGAGGTTCTGGCGTTTGCCGTCAGCCGTCAGCGGGTTGGTGAAGCAGTAAGCGTTGTTCTGGTTGTAGTCCACACCGCCGACCGTGAAATTCTGGGCCACGCAGAACTTCATGCCGCTGGACAATTTGGTGCCGTTATGCTCCTCGGCATCGTAGATCAGCACCTGAGGATCGGCAAGGCTCTGTTTCAGGTTGAGTTTGCGGACGCCCCAACCCGTACCGGCTCCGTAGGCCCAGAGGTCGATTACCTCGATCGTCGTCTCGGGATTGGCCTCGGCACCGCTCGGACGGAACGTCACGGAGAGCGGTTTCAGGTCGGTCGCCGGCGAGTAGATGCGCACCTGCTTGTTCTCCATGTCGATCAGCAGACGGTAGTTGCCGGCGGCCGGAATGGCCCACGAAACGGGATCGTCCTGCATCTTCACGTCAACGAGTTCGCCGTCGCGGAGCGCCCCGTTGCCGTCGTTCGGAACGATATAGTAGGTCTGTCCCTCCAACTCGACGGGGATTTGCAGCTCACCGATGCTCAGCGCGCCGTACCACGCGTAGAGGTTCGCATTCTCGACCGTCTTTCCGATCTCCGTGACGCTGCTGAGAGCCGTACCGGAGAGCGACACCTTGTCGGCGTCGAAAACATCGACCTTGATCGGGGTGACGGTCACCTCGACGGTCCGCACCTCGGGCATTTCATAAGTGGGACCGCCCGCATACTCCGCGATGACGCGGAACGCCAGCGTAAAGGTCTTGTTCACGGGCACTTTCCAGCGCTCGTTGGCCCAGTTGTTGAGCTGCTCGGAGGTGTAGCTCCGGCTGAATATTCCGTCGTCCTCGCTCGTCTCGATGGTCGTGGCCGAACCGAAGTTGTTGGTCAGCAGGTCCAGTTTGGTCTTGTAGGAGACCAGATACTCGTCGGACATCGGACGCGCCGGCGTCCAGTCGAAAGTGAGGACCGTAGCCGTCAGGTCGTTTTCGTCCAGAGCGATCTGGGAGGAGGAGGCGGTCAGTTCGAGGGTCTCCCTGACCGGGTCGCTGTCATGCTCGTACGGGTCCCACGCACAAGCCCACTGGCCGAGTGCCACAAGGGTCAGCAGCGATATGTTACATGCAAATTTCATCTTTTTCATAGCTGTTTTTTTCGTGTTTGCTGATAGGGTCCGGAAGCGTCCGGACACATTGCTTTTCTTGTTCGCCCGGAGGCGGGGCCGAAAACCGGTCGGACCGGTCATCAGCCCTCGTAGCCTTCGTAACCGGGGTTCTGCGGGAATTCTCCGGTGTTGGCGTCGCGGACAGCCTGCGGAATGGGCCACAGCACATGAAAATCCTGGATGAGGTCGCGCGCCTCAGGATTGTACTTCTTCACACGCTCGATCAGTTTGCCCGTGCGCACCAGCGTAAAGCGGCGGCTCTCCTCGCCGTACAATTCGCGGATACGCTCGTCGAGCAGGTAGTCCATCGTCATCTCGTCGTCGGAAACGTCGGCCACCTTGGCACGGCGGCGCACCTCGTTCACGGCATCGGCAGCCTTGTCGGGCATGTTCTGACGCAGGTAGGCTTCGGCCAGCAGCAGATAGGTTTCAGCCAGGCGGAATTTCGTGCGGTCCTTGTACGAACCGGTGAGCTGCAAATTCTCCTCTTTTCCGAAAAAGAACTTTTTCAGCGCCGGAAAAAGCTGGGCCTGCGACCACGATTTGTCGTCGATGGGGCATTTCTGGCCGAGTTTGTTGGGCGTCAGCGGGTTGTTGTAGTACCAGTTGCGCTTGATGTTGTACTCCGAATTGCGGATGTCGCCGTCGTCGAAGATACCGTTCTCTTTGATTTCGGGGAAACCCTCCTTTTCGCCGGCGGTCGTGGCGTTCGTGCCCTTGACGCCGATCCACCATTTCAGCGGATAGATCTGCGCCAGACCGCGGCCGCCGAGCGAATCGGCCAACGCAAAACCGTCGATGGCATGGTACTGGGGATTCCAGGCGCGACGGGTCCAATCATCGGAGTTCGTGCCGCCGCCGACGGTGTTGTACTGGAACTGCATGACCCAAATGCTCTCGGTATTGCCGGCCGAACGGTTCTGGTTGTTTTCGAGGAACATATCGCTGAAATAGTCGCCGGGCTTGCTCTTGTCGGCACCGTAACGGCTTTTCACCAGGCTGTAATGCTTGCTGTCGATCACCTCCTGGGCATTCTCCTCGGCCAGCTTGTAATCGCCCTCAGCGCCGCGCAGCAGGTACATTTCGCTCAGCAGGTGGCGTGCGGCCCACGTCGTGAGCTTGCCCTCCTTCACCGCATCGGGATCTTCGGGAAGATGCTCCTTGGCGAATTTCAGGTCGTCGATGATGTGTCCCAGCACCTCGATCTTGGGGTCCCGCGAGAACGAAAGCAGGAAGGGTTTCTGGATGGTCTCGACCCAGGGCACGTCGCCGTAGAGATAGACCAGCGTGCGATAGGCGTATGCACGGAAGAACCGCGCCTCGGCCTGATAGAGCTGTTTGTCGGTCGGATAATCCCAGTTGTCGTTCTTCTCGGAATAGATCAGCAGCTCGTTGGCCGAACCGATCAGGTTATAGGCCCAGTTCCAGTACGATCCGACGAAAAGCGTCGAGGGATTGAGCGTCAGCTCGGCGAACGGAACGAGCGAACCGTCGCGGACAGTGCCCATCCGGCAGAGATCGGTCGAAATCTGCAACACTTCGTAGGCGCAGGCACCGTTGTGCATGAAGGCACCCTGCTCGCCCCAAGTGTTGTACTCCGAACGGGCGATGGCATAGAGTCCCGTGGAGCCGACCTCGAAGCCCAGCGAACTGGTATAGGTGTTGTCGGGAGCCAACGAACTTTTCAAATCCTCTTCCAGAAAGGAGGTACAACCCGCAACGATTGCCAGAACCGAGCATGCGGCGCTGAGTTTGATATAATTCATCGTTTTCATAATCAGTTCTTACTTAAAAGGTTAAGGATAATCCCAACACATAGGAACGGGCGGTCGGGAACGATGCGAACCAGGTGTTGTCGTAGTTCAGCATCTGCCGCATGTTAGAGAAGGCGCACACGTTGTTCACGCTGAAATTGACATCGATGGCGCTCAGGCCGATCTTGCGGACGAATTTCTGGTTGACGCGGTAGCCCAGCGTGATGTTGCGCAGCTGCACGTAATTGAGCTTCTTGTAGTAGCCGTGGTCGAAAGAGGCCTGGTAGCCCGGCGAAACGACCTCCGCATCGGGAGTCTCCGGCGTCCAGTATCTCACGCCGTGGATGTAGTTGCCCGAACCGAACGTATACGAACCGATGTTGGCCACGTTGTCGGTCATCCATTTGCCGAAGACGCCGTTGAACAGGAACGAGAAGTAAAAATCCTTGTATGTAAAACGGTTACCCATCGACATCGTGAAACTCGGCTGTTTGCTTCCGATGACTTTCCGGTCATTGGAGTCGATAACGCCGTTGCCGTCAACATCCTCCAATTTGGCGGCGCCGGGCGTGGCTCCCGTCTGATGAGCCACCTCCTTGCCGTCCTTGTCGGTGAAGGTGAACTCGTCGCCCTGCTGCCAGATGCCGATCATGTTCCAGTCGTAGTAGACCGACAGCGGCTTGCCGATGAACCACTTGTTGTTGATGTCGTCGTTGCCGTCGCCGCGCAGTTCGACGATCTCGTCGCGGTTGAGCGAGAAGGTGAAATCGGTCTCCCAGCGGAAATTCGTCTTGCGGATATTCTGCGAATGGAGCGTCAACTCGATACCCTTGTTGCGGGTTTGTCCGACGTTGTAGAGGATCTTGCTGTAACCGTTCATGATAGGCACAGAACGCGACATCAGCAGATCGTGCGTATTGGAAAGATACATGTCGATCGTACCGCCCAAGCGTCCGTTGAAAAACTGGAAGTCGATACCGAGGTTGGCCGTATAGGTCGTCTCCCACTTCAGGTCGGGGTTGCCGATGCCATCGCTCGGCAGATAGGCCGAGTTGGCGGCGCTGCCGCCGTCGCCCCAAATGTACTTGACGCCGTTGGTTGCGTAAAGACGGTCGAGCGACTGGTAGCGCGAAATGGCGTTGTTGCCGTTAGCGCCGTACGACAAGCGGATTTTCAGCATGTCGATCCACGAAGCGTTGTCCTTGATGAAACTCTCTTCGCCCAGATGCCAGGCTACGGCGGCCGAAGGGAAGAAGGCCCATTTGTGATTTTCGGCGAATCCCGAGAACGAGTCGGCGCGTCCGGTCAGCGTCAGCAGATACTTGCTGTCGAATCCGTAGTTCACGCGGAACATGCCCGAAACGAAATTCTCCTTCCAATAGGACGAACCGATAGTGATCTTGTTTTCGGCGCCGTCCATCCGGTAGAAGCTCGAATCGTCGTTCACGAAGCCTTCGCCGCTCTGCGAAGCGCCCGTATACTGGGTTTCCTGCATGGAGAACAATCCCGTGAAGTCGATATGGTGCTTTTTGAAATTGCGGTCGAATTTCAGCACGTTCTCCCACGTCCAGTCCGTCGTGTGGTTGTTATCCAGTTCGGCGCGGCCGTCCACCTTCTTACCGGTCACGGTGTTGCGGCCGTAGTAGGTGCCGTTCAGCTGGCTACGGTAGTTGTAGCCAAACTGCGAGCGGAACGAGAGACCCTCGACGGGAAGTTTGATGTCGAGAAAACCGTTGGCCATGAAGTTGCGGCCCGTGCGTTTCTGATCGGCGTTGACATCCTTCATCGGGTTGGGCAGGTTCGAATAGTCCATCGGCTCCTCGTAATAACCGCCCGTCTCGTCCTTGTAGATGCCCCACGGGCTCTGCTTGATGGCGTGTTCGAGGTTCGGCGTCGCACCGCCGCTCTCGCGGTTGACGAACTGCGTGGTGAGGCCCACCGACAACCAGTCGTTCATCGTCTGGTTGATGCTGGCGTAAACGGTCGTACGCTGATAATTCGAGTTGTAGACGACGCCGGGATTGTCCAGGTAGGAAACGGCGGCCATGTAGGTCGTCTTTTCACTGCCGCCCTGGAAGCTCAGCTGGTGGTCCATCGTGAAGACCGTGCGGAAAACATAGTCCTGCCAGTCGTTGGTGACGCCTTTGGCGTAGTTGACCTTCTCGCTGGCGCTGATGATCGAACCCACCAGCGGATCGAGCTGCTCGCCGCTGTAATTGTTTTTGAGCCGGCCCATGTCCTGCTTGAAACGGATGAACTCGTTGGGACCCATCGTCTCGATGCGCTGCATCGGTTCGGCGACGGAGAGTTTCGTCTTGTAGGTCACATGGAAACTGCCTTTCGATCCGCGCTTGGTCTGGATCAGAATGACGCCGTTCGATCCGCGTGAACCGTAGATCGCAACCGCCGAAGCGTCTTTCAGCACCGACAGGCTCTCGATGATGTTCGGATCGAGGTCGGCCAGGCCGCCCGAATAGGGAATGCCGTCCAGGATGATCAGCGGGTCATTGCTGGCCGTCAGCGAGTTCTGGCCGCGGATCAGCAGCGTCTGGTTGCTGCCCGGAGCCTCGTTGCCGGTGGTGATGTTCAGACCGGCGACCTGTCCGACCAGACGGTCCATCAGGTTGTTGGTCGAAACCATCTCCAGCGTCTGTTTGCCGACCACGGCAAGACCTCCCGTGAGGTCCTTCTTCTTCTGCGTACCGTAACCCACGACGACCACTTCGTCGAGGGACTGCGCATCCTGCGCCATCTTCACGTCCACGACGTTGGACGTGCCGATCCCGATCTCCCGGCTGGAATAACCCAGGCACGAGAAAACCAGCGTCGAGGCCGCGGGGGCCTTGATCTCATAAACACCCTGCGTATTGGTGACGGTAGCATTGTTGTTCCCGCCGTCCTTTACGAGTACGACGACACCCGCCAGGGGCGCTCCGTTTTCATCGGTGACCTTTCCGGTCACGTTAATCGCATTCTGTGCAAACAAAGGTCCGGCTGACAACAGCAGCAAAACGGTCATCGCCAGAGTGCCTTTAAGCATTTTGTACATTCTTATCATAAAAGGTTCCGTTTGGGTTAAAATTGCATCTTCAAAAGATTGTGCGGACGGCAGGAGAACCCGGTCGTCCCTGGGCGGTTTTCAGGTCATTTTCCCATAAGCATTCGGTTTTAATTCGCATTTTCGGTTAGTTTTTCCGGAGAGTCCGTTTCAGCTCCCGGCAATGCAAATATCCAGAAAATGAGTTCATAACATGGTAGCCATTTATTCAGAAATGGTTCCATTTTGTACGAATCGCACAAAATGGAACCATTCCCGGCCGAACACGGCCTCCCCCCTTGTCGCGCAGGGCGGAAACGGCGCGGCCGGTCGCCAGACATTACGCCTTTTTCTTGAATTCGGAAGGGGTCAGCTCGAAGTGGCGCTTGAAACAGATGCTGAAATATTTCGGATTGGCGAAGCCCGTCATGATCGAAATCTCGGAGATCGTCAGGTCGGACTCCCGGAGCAGCTGGGCGGCGCGTTTCAGCCGTATGTCCATGATGAACTCCTTGATCGACATGCCCGTAATGTCGTTCAGCTTCTGGTAGAGGAGCGTCCGCCCGATGGCCATGTCCGACACGAACGACTCCACGTCGTAGTCGTTGTTGTCGATGTTCCGCTCGATGTAGTTCATCGCCTTTTTCAGCAGTTCTTCGTCCACGGAGGAGATCGTGATCTTCGAGGGTTCGGCGATGTATTTCCGGCTGTAACGCTGTTTCAGCTCGTTCTGGGTCTTGATGAGGTTGGCCACCTGCCCGAGCAGGTAATCCATGTCGAAGGGCTTGTCGATGAACACGCTGGCGCCGCACTCCAGCGCCTTGATCTTGTTGTCGGCGTCTTTGCCCTGCCCCGACAGCATGATGACCGGAATATGGCTGGTCTTGATGTTCGACCGCAGGGAACGGCAGACATCGAAACCGTCGGCTTCCGGCATCATCAGGTCGGTGATGACCATCTGGGGATAGATCTTCTCCACCTTGGCAATGCCTTCCCGGCCGTCGTCCGCCGTATATACATTATAATATTCCGACAGCCGCCGTTCCAGGTAGCTTCTCAGATCCGGATCGTCCTCGATGACCACGATGTCGTATGCCTTGCGGACACGCCGGTCGTTCCGGTCCGCGGCATCGGACTCTTTCAGCAGGTTGTCGATCTCGGAAACCGTGTAGTCGTACGATTCGGCGGCGCTGTTGGTCTTTTCGGCGCTCCGCGAGAAGGGAAGCACCACCGTGAAGGCGACCTTCGAATTTCCCGAATGCAGGGTTATGCTCCCCGCCAGATTGCCGACCAGCTCCCGGACGATGGCGAGGCCCAGGCCGGTGCTGCTCTCGAACTCGGGACGGCGCGCGGAAAGGCGGTTGAACGATTCGAAAATAATATCCTTCTTGTCCTCGGGAATCTCCGCCCCGGTATTGGTGACCGTAAACGAAAGGTATTCGGTATCGGCGGCCGGCACCGCCCCTTTCGGCCACCGCTCCCGGGGAGCCCGGCCGATCTTCACCCCTACGTAGCCGTTTTCAGAGGTGTATTTGATCGCGTTGGAGAACAGGTTGGTGAAGATTTTCTCGATCACGTCGTGGTCGAAACTGGTGTAGAAACTCTCGTACCGGGAACTGAAATCGGTTTCGATGCCCTTTTTGCTGGCATAGAACTCGAACAACGAAAAAATGCTGTCGATAAATCGGATCAGGTCGCCCGGCTGCCGGTTCAGGGTCATTTTCTGGCTCTCGATCTCCCGGAATTGAAGCAGCTGGCTGATCATTCGCTGGATACGCCCCACGTTCTTTTCGATCAGGCGGACATAGTCGTTGCACGGGGCGTCCCCGGGCAAATGCTGTTTCAGCTGTTTCAGCGGATCGATGACCAGCGTAAGCGGTGTTTTGAGGTCGTGGGAGATGTTCGTGAAGAAATTGATCCGGGCCTGGGTCAGTTCTTTCATGTTCTGCTCCTTGATCCGTTCCAGTTCGAGCCGCTGTTGGAAGATCTTCTTGTCGGTGAAATAGCGCCAGATAAAGCTGGCGACAGCCAGCAGGAGCATCGCGTAAACGGCATAAGCCCAGCGGGAAAGAAAGGGCGAGGGGCTCACCTCGAAGCGCAGGGAGGAAACCTCGTCGCCCCACAATCCGTCGTTATTGGCGGCCTTGACCTCGAAGACATAACTCCCGGCAGGCAGGTTGAAGAACTGCACCGCCTTCTGACCCCGCGGGAGCAGGGACCAGCGTTCGGAAAGCCCCAGCATCCGGTAGGCATACTGGTTTTTCCCGGCGTCCAGGTAGCTGTTCGCCGAAAAGCAGATTTCGAGATTCGACTGCCGGTGCGACAGTTCGATGGCGCTGCCGTCGTCCCCGTCGCAGGCCATCGTGGTTATGGACCTCCGCAGGGGCGAGTCTTTGGCACCGGGCCTCACGGGTTCGCTGTTGATCAGCAGGTCGGTGAAAAAAACCTTCGGTTTCTGCTCGTTGTGCCCGATCTTTCCCGGATTGAACAGGATAAATCCGTCGGTTCCCCCGAAGAGCATCTCCCCGCGCGAAGTCTTATAGCAGGCCCGCACGTAGTAGGCCCCGCAAAGGTTCGGGCTGTCGATCTGCGACTTGCGGATCATCCGGCTCACATAGTCGTAATAATAGAGTCCGCTGTTGGTGCTGAACCAGACGTTTTTCGAAACCGTATCTTCCAAAATGCCGAAAACCGTTTTCCCCGACAGCCCTTCGCCGGTCCGATCCTTGAAATTCGCATACTCCCCGTCGCGGCTCAACAGGTTGACTCCCCCGCCGCGCGTCCCGAACCAGATTTCGGAACCGGACGTGACGCAATACGAACAAAGGTTGTTCTCCGAATAGGGAGCGTCGTCGAGGTAATAATGCGCCAAAATCCGCCGCGAAGCGGCATCCACGACATACGCTCCGTTGTGCGTCACCAGCCACAGACGGCCCTGTCCGTCGTGGAAGAGCGTTTCGACGTGCGGCCGGACCTCGTTTCCGCGGTCGTCCGTCAGGTGCACGGCCCCGACGATGCCGCTCCCGGCATCTCCGTACATCAGCTCGGCGTCGGGATTCGTCAGCCAGATTCCCGAATCGCCCTCCTGCACGAAATCGTAAATGCTCAACGGCTGCGGCGAGGCCGAACAATACATGCGCAGGTCGGTAAAACGCCCCCGCCGCGCGTCGAATAATTTGATGCCGCCGTTGAAAGCCGAAATCAGCAGCCTCCCGTCCCTGTCGTAGCGCAGCCGCTTAATCATGTTCGACGTAATGCCGCTGCGGCTCTCCTGCGTATAGTAGACGAAGCGGTCGTTTTTCCGGTCCCAGTAGTTCAGGCCTCCGCCCTCCGTACCGATCCACAGATTGCCCGCGTCATCCTCCTCGAAACAGCTGACGATGGGATGGTTCAGCCCGCCCGGCGTGGCCTTGAAATAATTTACGCCGCTGTCCGCCAGCGTCATGTAGGCCAGTTTGCCCCCGTAGGTGCCGACCCATACCCCGCCGTCGGGATCGGGAAATATCGACCACACCGAATTGTTGGGCAGCGAATAGGGATAATGGAGATTCGAACGCAGAAGGTGCGTACTGCCGGTCGCAGGGTCCAGAAGAAGGAGACCCGACTGCGTGGCCACCCAGATGATGCCCGACGTGTCGAGAAACAGCTCTTTGGCTCCGGCCGACTTCTCGTATTCGACCGGCAGCCTGAAATACTGCGTGACACGGCCGTCCCCGTCGCATTCGTACAGGCCGTCCATGAGCGTAAGGACATAGACCGACCCGCCGTACTCCACGACATCGCGGATCACACAGCCGTCGCCGCCCACGGTCGTGAAAAGCGTGTACTGTCCGGTCTCGCGGTTGAGCCGGTAGAGGTTCCCCTTCGTCGCGGCATAAACGTATTCGCGGGTGCATATCAGCGCCAAAGACGAAACCGAGCAGTCCGGAGGCCGTTCGTAACGCACCAGCTCGGGCAGGCGTTCCGGATCGAACGACTCGATGTCGTTGTTGCGGATCAGCCATACCGTACCGTCGCCGTTGACCATGACCGAACCGATATTCCCGTCCAGTACCGATTCGAAACTCCGGGAACCGTAGTCGAAGCGCAGCAGTCCGTGGTTGGTTCCGACGTACAACCCGCCGCGGTGGTCCGTGACCACCTGTCCGTAATTCCAGTAGGAACTCGGCGAGAGGCTCGTGACCAAATCGTCCATCCGGACGAACGCACTGCCGTTATACATGAACAGCGCATCGTATCCGCTGAACCAGATTCGTCCCACGCTGTCTTTGGCGATGCTGTGAATACCCCCGTAATAGGAGGTTTCCGGCATGGCGTGAAAGCGGTAATCCAGGTTATTCAGCGCGGCGTGGAGGGGGGGGGAAATTAACGATGCGACCACGCTAAAAAACGCAGTCAACAGCCATCTGATCCGTGTCGGGAAAGACCCCATTGCACAAAATTGAGCGGTGGTTACAGACTTTTCAGCGTCTCGCAAAGCAGGTCCCAGAACTTGGGAACCGTGGCGATCTCCAGCCGCTCGTCGGGCGAATGTACGCCGCGGAGCGTCGGGCCGAAGGAAACCATCTCCAGGTCGGGGTATTTTTCGAGGAACAGTCCGCATTCCAGTCCGGCGTGGATCGCGCGGACCTTGGGCTCGGTGTGGAACAGCCGTTTGTAGGCTTCGACCGTGACCTCCAGCAGCCGCGACTGCGGATTGGGAGCCCAGCCGGGATAGCCGTCGGAATGGGCCACATCGGCACCCGCCAGCGCGAAGACCGACTCGACCATCTGCATCACATAGGTCTTGGCACTCTCGACCGACGACCGCTGCGACGAGGTGACGACGATGCGGTTGCCGTCGGCGAATTTCACCGACGCGAGGTTCGTGGAGGTCTCGACCAGTCCCGGAACGGCGAACGACATGGCGATGACGCCGTTGGGCACGCCCACGATCGAATAGACCAGCGCGAACTGCGTCCGCGCGTCGAGGACCTCCTCCACCTGCGGCATCTCGTTGAGGGTGATCCGGAAATTGGGTTCGCGGAAGCGGAACTCGGCTTCGAGGTCCGCGGCAAACAGGTTATAACGTTTCACGAACTCCCCTTTAAGTCTGGCGGGGATGCCGAAAATGGCGTAAGCCTCGCGGGGAATGGCATTGCGGAGGTTTCCGCCGTTGAAGTAGCTCAGTTTCAGCTCGCACGACTGCATGCCGTCCCACAGCAGGCGCGCCACGGTCTTGTTCGAGTTGACGCGGCCCTTGTCGATGTCGTCGCCCGAGTGTCCGCCCTGCAGGTCCGAGACATCGACGCGGAAGAAGGCGTAATTCTTCGGCGCAGGCTCCATCGTGTAGTGGAACGTGGCGATGGTGTCGATGCCGCCCGCACAGCCGATGAAGATCTCGCCCTCGTCCTCCGAATCGAGATTGACGAGATATTTGCCCGTGAGCATCCCCTCGCCCAGCTCGAACGCGCCCGTGAGGCCCGTCTCCTCGTCGACGGTGAACAGCGCTTCGAGGGGTCCGTGCTCCACCGACTCGTCGAGCAGCACGGCCAGCGCAGCGGCCATGCCGATGCCGCAGTCGGCTCCCAGCGTCGTGCCCTCGGCCCTGACCCACCCGCCGTCGATGCGCGTGCGGATGGGATCGTTGTCGAAATCGAACTCCACGTCGGAGTTCTTTTCGCAGACCATGTCCATGTGCGACTGGAGAATCACTGCGGGACGCTCCTCGAAACCCGGCGTGGCAGGTTTGCGCATCACGACGTTGCCGATGGCGTCCTTCTTGTACTCGATATGGTGTTTTTTTGCGAAGTCGACCAGGAAGTCGATGATCTTGCCCTCCTTTTTCGAAGGACGCGGAACGCGCGTGATGGCGTCGAACTGTTCCCACACGAGGCGGGGCTCCAGCGAGGTAATTTCTGACATAGGCATTTGCATTTTTGCAAAGTTAGGAAAAATCCGTAACTTTGACAATATAAAATACGGAAACCGATGGATTTCAGAATAGGACACGGATACGACGTACACGCCCTGGCCGACGGCCTGCCGTTGGTGCTCGGCGGCATAGAGATCGCGCACACGAAAGGATGCGTCGCCCATTCGGACGGCGATGTGGTGATCCACGCCTTGTGCGACGCCCTGCTGGGCGCTGCGGCGCTGGGCGACATCGGACTGCATTTCCCCGACACGTCGGACGAGTTCAGGGGCATCGACTCGAAGATACTGCTGCGGAAAGTCGCGGCGCTGCTGCGTGAGAAAGGCTATGAGATCGGAAACGTGGACTGCACGATCCGCGCACAGCGGCCCAAACTGCGGCCGCACATCGACGCCATGCGCACCGCGATGGCCGAAGCGATGGGCGTAGACGGCGACCGGGTGTCGGTCAAAGCCACGACCACGGAACAGCTGGGCTTCGAGGGACGGGAGGAGGGCATCTCCGTCTCCGCCGTGGCGCTGATCTACAAAAAATAGGCTGCGAGAACCCGCACGAACGAGAAAGGGTGCCTGCGAGAACCCGCACGAACGAGAAAGGGTGCCTGCGGGCACCCTTTCTCAATCCGGCCGAAAACGGCGGGTCAATACAACTGCGAAATCGAACCCGAATACTGCACGGGGCTGTACCACGGATTGGTGATCGTGAGGTTGGCGCCGCCCGTACGGGAGAATATCTCGAAGGTGAAAGTGTAGGTCGAAGCCGAGAACAACGATGTCGAGAAGGTCACCATCCATCCTTCGTGGGTCTGCTCGGTGGTGTAGCCCTGCACGTCGGGCACCGTATAGTTGATGACCGTCACGTAGTAAGGCGGCACGTATCCCTTGATATAGGGCAGGCAGATGTCGATCGTGCCGTCCCAGACGCCGACGTTGAACGCGGGGTTCATGATCTGACGCATGGGACCTGCCGGCTGACGCTGCATGGTCGAGGGATTGAACTGGAAGTTGCGCGACAGCACGAGCGAGTCCATGAACTTCTCGTAGTTGGCGATGCGTTCCGCACGGCGTTTCTCGCGCACCTCGCGGCGCTCCTCTTTGGGCGACAGGATCTTCTTCTGTCCGATCACGGTGAAGGCCGTTGCGGCAAGCAGCAGCCCCAAGACGATAATGACTGTTTTTTTCATAGCACATAAGGTTTGTTACGGCTATGAAAACAAAATCCGTACCGAAATGCAGAATGCCGCGAAAAGAGTCGATTCGTGCTGTCGGAGGGTCCGTATGGTTTACAACCCGATCTTTTTAAGGAACTGCCCCGTGTAGCTGCGTTCGCACTGCGCGATCTCGTGCGGTGTCCCCGCGGCGATGATCTCACCGCCGGCGGCCCCGCCCTCGGGACCTATATCTATAATATGGTCGGCGACCTTCACGACATCGAGGTTGTGCTCGATGACGATCACCGTGTTGCCGCGATCGACGAGTTTGTTCAACACCTCCAGCAGCAGACGGATGTCCTCGAAATGGAGCCCCGTCGTGGGCTCGTCCAAGATGTAGAGCGTGCGCCCCGTGTCGCGCTTCGACAGCTCCGAGGAGAGTTTGATGCGCTGGCTCTCGCCGCCCGACAGCGTCGTGCAGGGCTGCCCGAGCGTCAGGTAGCCGAGGCCCACCTCCTGAATCGCCTTGAGTTTCTGATGGATATTGGGAATATTCTCGAAAAACTCCACGGCCATGTTGACCGTCATGTTCAGCACGTCGTCGATATTCTTGCCCTTGTATCTCACCTCGAGCGTCTCGCGGTTGTAGCGGTGGCCGCCGCACGCCTTGCAGCGCACGTAAACGTCGGGCAGGAAATTCATCTCGATCGTCTGCACGCCCGCGCCCCGGCACTCCTCGCAGCGGCCGCCCTTGACGTTGAACGAGAAACGCCCCGCCTTGAAGCCGCGGATCTGGGCGTCGGGGGTCATTTCGAACAGCTTGCGGATGTCGGCGAAGACGTTCGAATAAGTCGCGGGATTCGACCGCGGAGTGCGCCCGATGGGCGACTGGTCCACGACCACCAGTTTGTCGATGCGGTCGATGCCCTCGGCCGAATCGTACTCCAGCGGCTGATCGAAGGAGCGGTAGAGCGCCTTCGAAAGGATCGGCCGCAGGGTTTCGTTGACCAGCGTCGATTTGCCCGAACCGCTGACGCCCGTCACACAGATGAACTTGCCCAGCGGAAATTCCGCCGTGACATTCTTGAGATTGTTGCCCCGGGCCCCGCGGATCACGATGCTCCCGCCCGTGCCCTTGCGCAGCGTTTCGGGAATCCCGATCCGCCGGCGTCCCGTGAGGTAATCGGCGGTGATGGTGTCCGATTTCAGAATGTCATCGAAAGTTCCGGCGGCGACGATATTGCCGCCCTTGCGGCCCGCGCGGGGCCCCACATCGACGATGAAATCGGCGGCGCGCATCATGTCCTCGTCGTGCTCGACGACGATCACCGAGTTGCCCGCGTCGCGCAGCTCTTCGAGACTGCGGATCAGCCGCTGGTTGTCGCGCTGGTGCAGGCCGATCGAGGGCTCGTCGAGGATGTAGAGCACGTTGACGAGCTTCGACCCGATCTGCGTGGCGAGGCGGATGCGCTGGCTCTCGCCGCCCGACAGCGAGCGCGACGAACGCGCCAGCGACAGGTAACCCAGCCCCACGTCCATCAGGAAGCGCAGGCGCTCGCGGATCTCCTTGACGATCTCCTGGGCGATCTTCCACTCCTTTTCCGTCATCTGTTCGCGGATCGTGGGCACCCACTCCGAAAACTCCGCGATGGACATGGCCGAGACCTCGGCGATATTCTTGCCGGCGACGCGGAACTGCAAAGCCTCCTTTTTGAGGCGCGTGCCGTTGCAGACCGAACATTTGCGGTAGACGAGGAACTGGTCGCGCCACTTCTGGCCGCGTTTCGAATCGTCGTCCTCGGTGCGGCCGATATACTCGGCGACACCCTCCCACGAAAGGAACTGCCGTCCGCCCGGGGAGCTGAACTCCGAAAGATCGACCGTCAGCGGTTCGGAATCGCCGTACAGCACGGCGTTCAGCGCCTCCTCGGAAAAGCTCTCGACGGGGTCGTCCAGCGTGAAATCGTAGCGGCGGCCCAGCATCTCGAGGATGGCGAAGAGCATGTTGTTGCGGTACTTGCCCAGCGGCTCGACGGCCCCGTCGCGCAGCGAAAGCCGGGTGTCGGGGATGATCTTCCCGATGTCGAACACCGCCTCCTCGCCCAGTCCGTTGCAATGGGGGCAGGCGCCCTTCGGGGAGTTGAACGAAAAGGTGTGGGGCGCAGGGTCCTCGAAAGCCATGCCTGTCGAGGGGCACATCAGGTGGCGCGAATAGAAGCGCTGCTGTTCGGTGCCGTAGTCGTAGACGGCCATCGTTCCCTTGCCCTGCCGCATCGACTCCTTCAGCGAGGTCATCAGCCGCTCGCGGGATTCGTCGTTCACTAACAGACGGTCCACCACCAGGTCGATGGTGTGTATCTTGTAACGGTCGAGACGCATCCCGGAGGATATTTCGCGGATCTCGCCGTCGATGCGGGCGTAGATGTAGCCCTTCTTGGCCAGCGATTCGAACAGTTCGCGGTAGTGGCCCTTGCGGCCCTTCACCACGGGGGCCATCAGGGCGATCTTGCGCCCGGCGAAACCCGTGAGGATCAGATCGGCGATCTGGTCGTCGGAATAGTGGACCATCTCCTCGCCCGTGACGGGCGAATAGGCCCGCGACGCCCGCGCATAGAGGAGGCGCAGGAAGTCGTTGATCTCGGTGACGGTGCCTACCGTCGAACGGGGATTCTTGTTGGTGGTCTTCTGCTCGATGGCCACCACGGGGCTCAGTCCCGTGATCTTGTCCACGTCGGGACGCTCCATCGTCCCCACGAACTGCCGGGCATAGGTCGAGAGCGTCTCCATATAGCGGCGCTGTCCCTCGGCATAGATCGTGTCGAAGGCCAGCGACGATTTGCCCGAACCCGAAAGCCCGGTGATGACCACCAGTTTGCGGCGCGGGATTTCGAGGTCCACGTTCCGGAGGTTGTGGACCCGGGCGCCGAGTATTTTGATCGTATCTTCCATTGTCCTCAGAAAACGTACCGGAGGCCCCTTTTATTGAGTGCACAGGGAATCCGGCGCGAAAAGTGCGTAAAGATACGACATTTGCGCCTGAAAAACAAGCCGGGCGAATCACATTCGAATCAGGAAATCGTCGGCATCCCTCCAAGCGGGGAATTTGCAGCGGAAAGCCTCCAGCGCATCGGCGTCGAACGCCGCGAAGAGCGTCTGCTCACGGTCGCCGGCCTCGGCCATCGTGCGGCCTTTGAAATCGACGAGGAGCGAATCCCCGGCGTAATGCCCCGAGGGGTCGTCCCCCACCCGATTCACCCCCGCGACGTAGCATTGGTTCTCGACAGCCCGGGCGTGCAGCAGCGTCCGCCACGCCTCGCGCCGCGACGCGGGCCACGAAGCGCAGCACAGGATGGCGTCGTAATCCCCGCGGCAGCGGCTCCAAACCGGGAACCGTAGGTCATAGCAGACGAGCAGCAGAAACCGGAAACCCCGGTATTCGACCACCACGCGGTCGCTGCCGGGCGTGTAGTTCCGGGCTTCGCCGCCGGGCGCGAACAGATGGCGTTTGTCATAGCGGGCGCACCCGCCGTCGGGCGTCACGAAATACATCCGGTTGAAGAAGCGGCCCCCTTCGGCGACGGCGACGCTGCCCGCGACGGCCTTGCCGTACTGCACGGCCCAGCGGCGCAAGGCCGTGACGACCTCCCCGCCGGGGGCTTCGGCGACCGGGGCGGGATCGAGCGTGAAGCCCGTGGCGAACAGCTCGGGCAGCACCACCACGTCGGCATCGACACCGGCCACCAACGGCTCCAGCCGGGCGAGGTTCTGCGCAGGCTGTTCCCACGCGATGTCGGTCTGACAGAGAGCGATACGCAACTGCATCGGAATCAGAGTTTGTGGACGGAGATGAACGAAGCACGGTCGCGCTGGTGGAAGAGCGTCACCCGGCAAGGCACGAAATCCGACGCCGCACAGCTCCACAAATCCACGAATTGCTGGGGACTGCGCTCCATGAGCGGAAACCACGAACTCTGCACCTGCACCATGATGCGGTGTCCAGCACGGAACGTATGGGCGATGTCCGGCATGCGCAGCCGCACGCACTCGGGTTTGCCCGGCGAAAAGGCTTTCGGGCGTGCGAATCCGTCGCGGTAGCGTCCCCGCACGGCATCGCCCCGCACGAGCATCTGTGTCCCGGCCTCGCCGCCGCCGTCGGGGAAGCAGTCGATCAGCTTCACGACGAAATCGGCGTCCGAGGTCGATAGCGCCGCTTCGAGCGTCGCCTCGACGGGTCCCACGAGGGTCATATCCTCCGCAAGAGGTTCGGTTACGAAGGTCAGCACGTCCTTGCGGCCCGCGAGGAACCGCTGGTCGGCGACCATATACTCTTTGGGCCGCCCGAGACCCGGAGTTTCGAGGTACGGCACGGGATCGGCCGGATCGGACAGATAGCCCGTCGAAGAGTTCCTGGCCGCGGGTTTCTCCGTCGTGAGGCGGCCTCCGTCGGCCAGGTAGAAGGTCATCCGGCGGGTCCCGGCGGGCGTCCAGCGGCCGAACGCATGCCAGCGGTCGTCGCCCGAGGAGAAGACCGCCACGGGCGGCAGCCGATCGACCGTATCGCGGGCCCAAAGGTGGCAGTCGAAGAACGGCACCTCGAAATGCTCCATGTAATAGCGTCCGGAAGCCTCCTCGCCGAAGTCGAAGTCCCCGAGCCTGCGGCCGTCGCCGCGCCATGCCCCGTGAGACCACGGCCCCACGACCAGATGCACCGGAGTCTGCGCGCTCTGCCGCACCACGGCCCGGTAGAGGTTCCACGCCCCGTAGCAATCCTCGGCGTCGTAGGTGCCGCCCACGACGAGCATCGCCGGGCGGATGTTGTAGCACGCCCGGCGCGTGTCGCGGGCCCGCCACCACTCGTCGTAGTCGGGGTGTCCGGACATCTCCTCCCAAAAGGCGTTGGGAGCCAGCAGCGTCGTCAGGTCGGCCCGCGTCGGGTGTTCCAGAAAGAACGTGCGGTCATCGGGCGAAAAGGTCAGTTCGCGCCGGGGCATCCGGTCCGTCGGCGTGTGTCCCGAAGGGGTGTTCATCGAATTGAGGAACCGCACGGCGTCGCTCAGCATCAGGATGCCGTTGTGGTGCACGTCGTCACCCATGTACCAGTCGGTCACGGGCGCCTGCGGAGAGACGGCCTTCACCGCAGGGTGACCGCTCAGGGCCCCCATCAGGGCGTAGAAGCCCGGATAGGAGCTGCCCGCGAACCCGACGCGGCCGTTGTTGCCGGGGATGTGCTTCACGAGCCACTCCACCGTGTCGTAGCTGTCCGTGGCCTCGTCCACGTCGCCGAAGCCCACCGGACGGACGTGCATGAACTCGCCCTCGCTCATGTAACGCCCCCGCACGTCCTGCTGGACGATGATATAGCCGCGATCGACATAGCTCCGCAGGTAGCCTTTTTCGAGCCCGGCGGGGAATGCGTCCGCGCCGTAGGGCCCCGTGCCGTAAGGCGTGCGGAAAATGATGATCGGGGCGCGCCCCGGGGCCTTGGGGGTATAGACCGAGGTGTGGAGGCGCACGCTGTCGCGCATGGCGATACGGTATTCGGCCTTGTCGTAGAGCGTGCTGACAGGCTGGGCGCATGCGGCGGCGGCAGCCAGCAGTCCGCCCCAGAGCAGCGGCAGGAATCGGCGGAAATTCATGGCGGGATCGTTTTCTGTTTCCGGTAAAGATAGCCTTTTTCCGGTCAAAACGCAAAAAGAGAGGCCCAAGCCGCGACAAAAGCGCGATTTCTTCCGACCGGCAGGACTGCAATGTTTGGATTCGGGCGAAAATAAACGTACTTTTGCACCGTATCTCTCAACAAACGACAATGCTCAGAGCAGGACGCACACAAACCCTCACCGTAAGCCGCATATCGGAATACGGACTATACCTCGCGGACGAGGAACAGAACGAAGTTCTGCTGCCCAACCGCTACACCTCGCTGACCGACAAGGTCGGCGACCGGAAAGAGGTGTTTCTCTACCACGACTCCGAAGACCGGCTGGTGGCCACGACCGAAACGCCGCTGCTGCGCGCCGGAGAGGCGGGCTTCCTGCGCGTGGTGGACAAGACGGCCCACGGGGCTTTTCTCGACTGGGGGCTCCACGGCAAGGACCTCTTCCTCCCGAACCGCAACCAGCAGGGCGGCATCTTGGCCGGGCACAGCTATGTCGTCTACCTCTACGAAGACAGCATCACGGGCCGCTGCGTGGCCACGACCAAACTCAAGGGCTTCATCAACAACGATCTGATCTCGGTGAAACCCCGCGAGGAAGTTTCGCTGCTCGTCGCCTCGGAAAGCGAGATCGGCTACCGCGTGATCGTCAACAACCGCCATTGGGGCATGATCTACCGCAACCAGATCTTCCGTCCGGTGGCCGTCGGCGACCGCCTGACGGGCTACGTCCGCCGCATCACCGAGGACAACCGCATCGACGTAAGCCTCCAGCAGGCCGGATTCGCGCAGGTGAAGGACTCGGCGCAAACGCTGCTCCGGCTGGTCCGCGACAACGGCGGATTCCTCCCCTTGAACGACGACAGCGCCCCGGAGGAGGTGGTGCGGCTGACGCAGATGAGCAAGAAGGTCTTCAAGCGTTCGCTGGGAATGCTCCTGAAACGCGGCGAAGTCGAGGTCGATGAAAAGGGAATAAAGAGCAAGACCCATGACGAAGATTAACACCGCAGAGCGCGTGTCGGCGGAGGCTTCCGACAATTTCGTATTCCAACGCTCGCTGCTGGCCTACCACGCCGCAGCGGAACGCATCGCGGGCGACGTGCTCGAAATCGGCACGGGAAGCGGCTACGGCATCGAAGTCGTGGCGCCGCGTGCCCGGCGGTTCGTCACCGTGGACAAGCACGTCCCGGCGCCGGAACTGCTGCAACTGCCCAATGTCGAATTCCGGCAGGCCGAAGTGCCGCCGCTGGATTTTCCCGACGGGAGTTTCGACTGCGTGATTTCGTTCCAGGTGATCGAACATATCCGGCGCGACGGCGATTTCGTGCGCGAGATCGCCCGGGTGCTGCGTCCGGGCGGACGTTTCATCGTGACGACCCCCAACGCACCGATGTCGCTGACACGCAATCCGTGGCACGTGCGCGAATACACGGCCGAAGAACTCCGGAGGCTCCTCGCCGGGAGTTTTTCCACGGTCGAGACCCTCGGGGTGTTCGGAGATGAAAAAGTGATGGATTATTACGAAGAGAACCGCCGCAGCGTCCGCCGCATCACGCGGTTCGACGTTCTGGACCTCCAGCACCGCCTACCGCGCCGCCTGCTGCAACTGCCCTACGACCTGCTGAACCGCCTCAACCGCCGCAGGCTCCTCCGTCAGAACACCGATCTGACGACCTCGATCCGGATGGACGACTACCGTATCGGTCCGGTCGGGGTGAATTGTTTCGACTTGTTCTACATCGCCACGAAATAGCGGACAGCACAAGCCTGTCAATAAAAAAATGCGGAGCCCGAACTCCGCATTTTCATTAGTATTCCTCCTCGTTGAAGAAAAAGTCGTCTTTCGAAGGATAGTCGGGCCAGATGTCTTCGATGGATTCGTAGATCTCGCCTTCGTCTTCTATCTCCTGCAAGTTCTCGAGCACCTCGAGCGGCGCTCCCGAACGCACCGCGTAGTCGATCAACTCCTCTTTGGTGGCAGGCCAGGGGGCGTCTTCGAGCTTAGAAGCCAGTTCAAGTGTCCAATACATAGTCACAAAGTTTTTAAGTTCCCAAATATCAACCGGTTAAAAGCCCGGCAGGGCTCTCGACCCAGTATGACTGATTTGCAAAAGTATAAAAAAATCGAGAAAAACAAAGAAAAAACGACAAAACATCGTTACTGCACACGCATACTTTTGCAAATCAACGGATTAAGGAATCCACAAAACCTCCTTCACCTCATAATGAGCCGTCAGCGTGCGTCCGAGCAGGTAGAAATAGTCCGAAAGACGGTTCAGCCAAACCAGCACCGACGGTTCGACGCCGTATTTCGCATCGGCCCGAAGCGCCGCGCGTTCCGAACGCCGGCAGACGGTGCGACAGACATGGCACAGCGACACGGCAGTATGCCCGCCGGGGATCGTGAATTTGTCGATGGGCTGCAACGCCTCCTGCATGGCGTCGATGCGCCCTTCGAGCCACGTGACGACCGCAGGGTCCAGCGGAGCCACCTTGCCGCGCCCCGACTCGCCCGTCGCCAGCAGGGCTTCGACGGTCATCAGCCGCGAAAGAATGCGGTTCAAATCATCGACGCAAGCCGCTAATGCGTCGTCTGCGCGCAGGTTGTCGGCCAGCAGGGCCGTGAAAGCCGCCAGTTCGTCCACCGAGCCGTAAGCCTCGACCCGCTCGTCGGTCTTGAAGACCCGCTCGCCGCCGATCAGCGAAGTGGTCCCTTTGTCGCCTGTCTTGGTGTATACCTTCATATCCGAAAGTGTTGTTTTGGCAAATGGTTGTTGAAAATCAGCAGGTAACCGCGGTTATCGACCGTCGTCGAACGGTGCTGCGCAACGATCTGGGCGCATAGAGCCTGCCGCACGCGACCGTCGTAAGGCGACATCACGGCCACGGTGTGTCCCGCTTCGCCCGCCTCGCGCACCAGCGCCAGCGTCTCGGCCCGCGACCTGTCGCGCGTCACCACGCACAACTCCGCATCCGCACGATTCAGGCCAAAGGTCTTGTAACCGCAGTGGATCGCCAGGTTTTGCAGCTGTCCGGCACGACGCCGGGATACGCCCGCAGCCGTCAGGGAGTCGTAAACCGTCCGGTCGCCCGGAAGCAGCCCGTCGTGCATGAACACCTCGCGCACGATGTCGTAGACAAACGGCGAATGCACCCCGTGCCCGCGGAAATAACGGGCGCGGGAGAGCCGGTTGCGCAGCTCTGCGACCCGTCCGGAGAGCCGGAGCGAAAGAGGATAGCGGCCGAGCCTCATGGTACCTATTTCTTGAGCATACCGGCCAGACGCCCCGTCGAAAAGGCGATCTGGAGGTTGTAACCGCCCGTGTTGGCATCGAGGTCGAGCACCTCGCCGGCGAAATAGAGCCCCCTGACCTTCAGCGACTCCATCGTATAGGGATTCACCTCGTCGCACCGCACGCCGCCGGCCGTCGTGACGGCGTATTCGAACGGCGCATAGTCCGTGATCGGAAAGGTCAGCCCCTTGAGCGTCCGCACGAGGCGCGTGATCTGCTCTTCGGTGAGTTTGCCGACATAGCATTTCGAATGGATGTCCATCTCCTGCGCCAGCGGCATCACCAGCGGTTTGGGAACCAGCTTGCGCAGCAGTTCGCCGAAGAACTCCGTCGGTTCCAGCCCGGCCAGCTCGCGGGCGATGCGGTCGCGCAAAACCTCCTCCGTAAGCGCGGGTTTCAGGTCGAGCGTCAGCTTCACCCGCCGGCCGTCGATCAGGGCGTCCACCGCATCGCGGCTCATGCGCAGCGCCACGGCGCCCTCGATGCCGCGGTCGGAAAAGCCGATCTCGCCGAACTCCTCGCGCACGGGTTCATTGTCTATATATAAGGTGGCGCGCACGTTGCGCAGCAACACCTTGTCGAGGTAACGGATCTGGGCGTGCGACGAAACGAGCGGCGTCAGCGACGGGCGCAGCGGCTCGATCGTATGGCCCAGGTCGGCGGCGAAGGCATAGCCGTCGCCCGTCGATCCGGTCGCGGGATACGACACGCCGCCCGTGGCGAGGATCACCTGCGCGCACTCCTCCTTGCGTTCGAAACCCCGCTTGTTGATATATTTCACGCCGAAGACCCGGTTTCCGAGGGTCATGATCTCCGTGACGCGCGTGTCGTAGATGATCTTGACGCCGTTTTCGAAGCAGTATTCCAGCAGGGCGTTGGCGATGTCCCACGCCTTGCCGCTCTTGGGGAAAACCCGCTCGCCGCGCTCGATTTCGAGCTTCACGCCCGCGCGTTCGAAAAACCGGATCGTCGCACGGTTGTTGAACTCGGCGAACGCCTGCGCGAAAAAGTCGGCGTTAGTGCGCACCTGCTCCGCAAACTCCTCGGCGGGCCGGGCGTTGGTGACGTTGCAGCGGCCTTTGCCGGTGATGCGGACCTTGCGGCCCGACTTCTCCATCTTTTCGATCAGCAGCACACGGCGCCCGTTGCGCGCCGCGGTGCCTGCGGCCATCATGCCCGCGGCGCCCGCCCCGACGACGATAACGTCATACGGCTGTCTTTCTTCCATTTGTTCCATACGGGTGCAAAGATAGGGATTTATTTCTTTCATTCCGGAAAAAATTCCTATCTTTGCGGCCGTTGAAACCGTTCCAATCGTTCTAAAAGATATGTTGAGCAGAAGATTACTTCGTATAAAGGTCGTCAAGGCGCTGTTCGCCCACCTCAAGTCGGGCGCCGACAACATGATCGCGTCGGAAAAGACGCTCATGGCATCCGTGGACAAAGCCTACGACCTCTATTTCCAGATACTGACCCTTCCCGTGGAGATCGCACGCTATGCCGAACAGCGTCAGGAACTGGCCAAGCAGAAGAAACTGCCGACATTCGAGGACCTCAACCCCAACACCAAATTCGTAGACAACGCCGTGATCCGCACCATCGCCAACAGCGACGCGGTGAACGACCATATCGCCGCCCGCAAGCTGGGCTGGGCGAAATATCCCGAGCTGATCCGCACGCTCTACACGCAGCTCACCGAGAGCGACTATTACAAGAATTACATGCAGCGCGAAGAGCGCCCGTTCGACGAAGACAAAAAACTGCTGGAGGATTTCTTCAAGGAGCTCCAGAGCTGCGAGGCGCTGGACGACGTGCTGGAAGAGATGTCGATCCTGTGGAGCGACGACCTCCCCTATATCATCATGATGATCCTGCGCACGCTGTCGGGACTGCGCGTGTCGCACACCGAACTGCGGGTTCCCCCGAAATTCAAGAGCGACGAGGACCCGGCGTTCGTCAAGACGCTGTTCGAAAAGTCGCTGGTCAACTACTCGACCTATCAGGACTACATCGAAAAGTTCACCTCGAACTGGGATGTCGAGCGCATCGTCTTCATGGACAACCTCATCATCGGCACGGCGATGGCCGAGCTGACCTCGTTCCCGTCGATCCCCGTGAAGGTGACGCTCGACGAGTGGATCGAAATCTCGAAATACTACTCCACCCCCGGCAGCAGCACCTTCATCAACGGCGTGCTGGACAAGATCGTCGAGTCGCTCACCGCCGAGGGAAGCATCAAGAAAGCGGGCCGCGGCCTGATCGAATAACCCCTTTCAAGTATGTTCCGCGCGTTGGCCATCCTCGTCCCGGCCCTCCTGACGGCAGCCTGCGGCACACGGCCTCAGACGACCGAACGCAAAGGCCGAATCATCGCGCTTACGGATTCGATTCTCACCGCGGGAGGCACCGACACCGTGCGTTTCGGACGCCTCGGCTCGGGCGAGATCGCCCAGCTGCGAATCTGGCTGGCCAACGACGCAAGTCGTCCGGTAGCCGTCGCCTCCTACCGCCGCAGCTGCGGATGCACGTCCCTCGAATTTGATTCCCAGCCCATTGCGCCGGGAGACGCCCGGCAAGTGACGCTCACTTTCGATTCGCGCGGCGAATGGGGCTGGCAGCTCAAGACTTTGGACATCTCGCTGGCGGGCGCACAGCAGCCCCTGCGGCTGTTGGTGGAAGCGGACATAAAATAAATCCTTGTTTATTCGGCAATAATTCGTACCTTTATGCCGTTCACTGAAATAAACACTTAAAAACAGAATAACAATTATGATCAATTTTCTTCAGGGTGCGCCCATAGAACCCCAGCCGGGTTTCATGCAGCAGTACAGTTTCATCATTATGATCGGCCTCATGGTGCTGGTTCTCTGGCTCTTCATGTGGCGTCCCGAGGCCAAGCGCCGCAAGCAGATGCAGGAGTTCCGCAACGGTCTGAAAAAGGGTGACAAGATCATCACCGCCGGCGGTATCTACGGCGTCGTAAAGGAGATCAAGGAGACCACCCTGCTGATCGAGGTTGACGGCAACGTCACGCTGCGCATCGACAAGAACATGGTCGTAGCCGACAATTCGGACCTCCAGCGCCAATAGGAGTCGCCGACATATTACGAAGAGCTGCAATGCCTTGCAGCTCTTTTCGTTTCTTTCGTCACACGGATAGCTTATGATACGTAAAATAACCCACGCCTGCGAGGGAACCTGCTCGCGGCAGATCGAGATCGAAGTGGAGGACGGCATCGTCCGCAGCGTCGCATTCACGGGCGGCTGTCACGGCAATCAACAGGGCATTGCGGCGCTCGTGCGGGGAATGAAGGCCGCGGAGGCCGTGGCCCGGCTCGAAGGCATCGACTGCCGGGGCCGGGGCACCTCGTGTCCCGATCAGCTGGCAAAAGCGCTGAAAAAGGCTTTGTGAACGGTTCGGGAACGAATTTTGCAGCGGGTCGTGCGTTCTAAAACGCACGACTATGTATTTTCTATGGTATTTGCTCCTCGGCCTGGCGGCCGGATGGATCGCCAACCTGATCGTCAAGGGAGGCAGCTCGGGACTCTTCGTCAACCTGATCGTCGGACTTATCGGCGGCGTACTGGGAGGCTGGATATTCTCGCTTTTCGGATGGGTGCCCGTAGGCACGCTGGGCAGCCTGGCCACGGCCGTCATCGGCTCGGTCGTCCTGCTGTGGATCGCGGCGCTCGTCTCGCACCGCAAGGTACGCGAACAGTGATTTCATGTTGCGGCGTACGCCTTCGGAGATACGATAAAAACGGATGCGGTAACCTGCGCAAACGCATTACCGCATCCGTTTTTATTGAGCCTTGCGGCTTTTGCCGCAGCGTCTACTACCGCTGCGGTCGTTGAGCTGCCGGGATTCGAACCCAGAACGACAGAACCAAAATCTGCTGTGTTACCATTACACCACAGCTCAAACATTCGCTCGAAAGCGACGGCAAAGATATACAAAAAATCGCAAAATCCAATCCAAAAAACAAAAAATGCCCCTTCCGGCAACTCCGGCCTCCGGTATTTTATTAACTTTGCAATTATCGGAACTTCAATGATGCGCACAGAATGATAACGACAATGATTCTGCTCTTCGTGGTGGGCTATCTGTTCATCGCGCTCGAACACAAGACGAAAATCGACAAATCGGCCGTCGCGCTGCTCATGGCGGGAGCCATCTGGACCGTTTTCAGCCTTCTGGGCAACGATCCCGAAATCCAGCACGAACTGGTCGATCAGCTGGGCGACACCTGCGAGATACTGGTCTTCCTGATCGGCGCCATGACCATCGTGGACCTGATCGACAGCTACGGGGGATTCGGCGTCATCACCGACCACATCACCACACGCAACAAGCGCAAGCTGATGTGGCTGCTCGCAATCATCACCTTCTTCATGTCGGCCGCGCTGGACAACATGACCACCACGATCATCATGGTCATGCTGCTACGGCGGCTGATCGCCAACAAAAAGGAGCGGTGGATATTCGCCAGCGTGATCGTCATCGCCGCCAACAGCGGCGGCGCCTGGTCGCCCATCGGCGACGTGACGACCATCATGCTGTGGATGCGCGGCAACGTCACGGCCGGAAATCTGATCGCCGCCCTCTTCCTGCCGTGCCTGGTGTCGGTGATCATCCCCACGGCCATCGCCAGCCGCTACGTCGCCGACAGGCCGGCGGCTCCGGTCGGCGCCAGGGCCCTCGCAACGGGATGTCCCGAGTGTATCGGGCCGCGTCTGCGCAAGTTCATCCTCGTCGTGGGCGTGCTGAGCCTGCTGTTCGTGCCGGTCTTCAAGAGCCTCACCGGACTGCCGCCCTACATGGGCATGATGGTTTCGCTGGGATTCATGTGGATACTGACCGAGATCATCTACGACCGCAAACGCAGCATCCGCAACATGGAGGAGTCGATCCAGCCGCGCGTGGCAAAGGTGCTGAAACACATCGACATGCCGACGATCCTCTTCTTCCTCGGCATCCTGATGGCCGTAGGAGCCCTGCAAACCGGAGGCGTGCTGACCGACATGGCCGACTGGCTGGACAAGAGCGTACACGAGGTGTTCACCATCGCAGGGGCTATCGGCCTGCTCTCGTCGGTGGTGGACAACGTGCCGCTGGTGGCCGCCTGCATGGGCATGTACCCCGTAGCCGACGCCGCTGCGGTGGCTGCGAGCGCCGATCCGGCCTTCGCGCAGAACTTCGTGCAGGACGGACTGTTCTGGCACCTGCTGACCTACTGCGCCGGCGTGGGCGGAAGCCTGCTGATCATCGGTTCGGCGGCGGGCGTCGTGGCGATGGGGCTCGAAAAGATCTCGTTCGGATGGTATCTCAAACGCATCTCGCTGCTGGCCCTGGCCGGTTATGCGGCGGGCATCGCGGTGATCTGGCTCGAACACCTGATCGTCGGACTTTAAGCGAAAAGAGCGGGGCTGCGGCCCCGCTTCTTCGTTTCACGGCTTTCCGGTCGTTTCGGAGAGGAACGGCGAATACATCATCAATGCGTCGTTGCGGGTAATGTACTGCACATCCACACAGCGGCCCTCGGTGTCGTAAACCTCGCGGAAAAGTTCGTTGTGGCGACTGTAACCGCCCCACCATTCGCTCTTCATGCAGTGGCCGCGCTCGACGACGCGGTAGGCGAACTCCGGACGCCGGTCGGCCCGCCACTCCCCTTCGAGGCACTCCTCACCCACGGTGACGTGGAGCCGGAAAGTAGTCTGCGTGTCGTTGCGGATCATCAGGTCGCGGTAGGGATAGACACACGTGGCTCCGCTGCCGAAAGGCTGCGTGCGGCCGCTGTCGGGAAACACGTCATAGGAGTGGCGGTAGCGTTCCACGACGGTCAGGGGCGTGTGGAGCGTCATCCAGAAGATCAGGTTCGACAGCTGACACAAGCCTCCCCCGACGCCCGGGCGGAAGGTTCCGCAGAAGAGGACGATGCCGTCGAGATACCCTTTGCGGCGCGTCGGACGCCCGATCAGCCGCCAATAGCTGAACGTTTCGCCGGGACGCAGGACCACGCCGTCGAGACATGCGGCGGCCAGGCGGAGGTTGACGATCTTGTTGTACTGGTATTGCATGTCCACGTCTTTCAGCTTGCGCAGAAGCGGCGTGCGGTGGCGAAAATGCAGGTGGGGACACCCCGGAGCCGAGGCTTTCCGGGCGAAGCGCAGTCCGCCGAAGTACCACATTCCATAACGCAGGAACGTATACCAAAGGCGGCCGCACCAAAGGCGCAGCCGCGAACGTTTCAGCGGTCGGGGCGCGGACTGGTCCACGGTCAGCCGAGTTTGGCCATGAACTTCGCGCGGTCCACGACGTAACGGATGTGGATGCCCTCGCCGATCATCCCCTCGGCGTCGCGGGCCCCGACGTTGAAGGTCAGCTTGCGGCCCTCTACCTCGGTCAGCACGGCCGTGGCGGTGATCTCCGCCCCGAGCCCCGAGGGTTTGATGTGCGTGACGTTCATCTCGGCGCCGACGGTGGTCGAGCCTTCGGGCAGCTCGGAAGCCACGGCCGTCATCGCGGCGTTCTCCATCAGCGCCACCATCGCGGGCGTGGCGAATACGTCGAGGTCGCCCGAACCCATCGCGGCGGCCGTATTGCCCGGGACCACGGTCGCGGCACTGCGGGCGGAAAGTCCTTTTTCAAGCATAATAATCGTTTTACGGGTTTCGTTCTTGCGATAAATAATTACCTTTGTCGCAAAGATAGTGCAAGCCGGGAGCAGAGCCAAATCCATTTGAGCCATGCCGAGGCGACGCCTATCCAAGCGAAAGTTTATCTTTCGCAAAGGTACGATTTTTCCGCCGACAATGAAAAAATGGCTGTTTCTGCTCGCTGTCCTATGCGTCGCCGCGCTCCCCGAGGCGCAGGCGCAGGGCGGGCGCGGCTTTTGGCATCAGGAGTGGACGGTCGAGAGGGGCGATTCGATCCCGCTGGTCCACATCCTGCCGGTCTATGTCTTCAGCCGTCCGGTGGACCTGCGGCGCTACCGCCGGCTGGTGGACGCCGTGAAGAAGGTCTACCCCATTGCCAAGATCGCCCGGGCCAAGATGGCGACGATGGAGGCGGAGCTCACGCGCCTGCCGACCAAGAAGGCGCAGAAAGAGTATATCAAGCAGGTTTACCACGAGATCAAGGAGGAGTACACCCCCGTGCTGAAACGCATGACCCGCACGCAGGGCCGCGTGCTGCTGAAACTCATCGACCGCGAAACGGAATACACGGCCTACGAGGTGCTGAAGGAGTTCCGGGGCGGCTTCGTGGCGGGATTCTGGCAGGGCGTCTCGAAAATCTTCGGTCAGGACCTCAAATCGCAGTACGACAAGGACGGCGAGGACCGGATGATCGAACAGATCGTCATTTATTACGAAGCCGGGCTGCTACGGTAAAATCCCCTAAAAATTGAACGACAAACCGACGCCCAGCCCGAAATAGGAGCGCGAAGGGCGGAACTCTCCGGCCCGGAAATTATCGGTCAGATAGCAATGATAGGTGAAATCGCCGAAGAGGTTGAACCGCCAGATCGGAATAATCAGCCGTACACCTGCGTCGAACGTGCAGGAAAAACGCTGCCGGACCGTATAGGGTCTCCAGGAGGAATCGGTCGTCGAATATCCATCGGTCGTGAAAGGCCCGCACATCAGTCCCGGAGTGAAACCCGCATGGACCTCGAACGCCGAAGGGAGAATGGCCAGCAACACGGTCAGGAATGTAGAGCCTGCATCCGCGCTCCGACCGCCGGAATAACCCCCGGAGGAATCGGTATAATAACCGTTGTAATAATTGTTCTGCACGCTCCGTTCCCGGCTGTCACGCCGCCAGGCCGACGCGATGCGCCCGGTCCGCCAGGTGAATTGCAGCGGCACGGAGAAATAGTTCTCGGCGTCCTCGTCGAAGAAGACGTTCAGCCCCGTCCTGAATCCGATGTTGTAGAAATTGTAACGGGCGTAATCGATCGAAAAAGCCTGCAATTCGGGTCCCTGCCCGCTGCCCGCATAGATTTGCGCCCCGTAGCGCACGCCCAGTTCGTTGTCGAAAGTCTTCGGGACGGACGACATTTCCCGTTCGCCGGGATAAACAAGGGTTTGGGCCGCAGCCGGTCCGGCCACGACGGCGCACAGCAGCGCCGCAAAGAGTTTTTTCATTCGAAGGAGTGTTGGTTCCCGGTAAATGTATGCCTTTTATATAGAATAACAAAATTCCGGCAGCGGATTGTGCTTTGTGAAAGATTGATTATCTTTGTTCCCCGAAACAAGCCATAAACAACCATGTTTGAAAATTTAACGGACAAACTCGAACGGTCGTTCAAAATCCTCAAGGGCGAGGGCCGCATCTCCGAAATCAACATCGCGGAGACGCTCAAAGAGATTCGCCGCGCGCTGATCGACGCCGATGTCAACTATAAGGTCGCCAAGAGTTTCACCGACGAGGTGAAACAGAAGGCACTGGGCCAGAACGTGCTCAAAGCCGTCAAGCCGGGGCAGATGATGACCAAGATCGTGCGCGACGAGCTGGCTCAGCTGATGGGCGGCACGGCCACGGACATCCGGTTGGAGGGCACGCCGGCCGTGATCCTGATCGCGGGTCTGCAAGGTTCGGGTAAGACCACCTTCTCGGGCAAGCTGGCCGCGATGCTCAAAAGCAAGAAGGGCCGTCAGGTGCTGCTGGTGGCCGGCGACGTTTACCGTCCCGCGGCCATCGACCAGCTGAAAGTGCTGGGCGGACAGATCGGCGTGGAGGTCTACACCGAGGAGGGCAACATGAATCCGGTGCAGATCGCCGAAAACGGCATCCGGTACGCCCGTCAGCACAACTGCAACGTGGTGATCGTCGATACGGCGGGACGCCTGGCCGTGGACGAGGCGATGATGCAGGAGATCACGGCCATCAAGGCCGCCGTGAAACCGTCCGAAACGCTCTTCGTGGTGGACGCCATGACGGGTCAGGACGCCGTGAACACCGCCCGGGAGTTCAACGAGCGGCTGGATTTCGACGGCGTGGTCCTCACGAAACTCGACGGCGACACCCGCGGCGGTGCGGCCATCTCGATCCGTTCGGTGGTCGATAAGCCCCTCAAATTCATTTCGAGCGGCGAGAAGATGGACGCCCTGCAAGTGTTCCACCCCGAGCGTATGGCCGACCGTATTCTGGGCATGGGCGACGTTGTGTCGCTCGTGGAGCGTGCGCAGGAGCAGTTCGACGAGGAGGAGGCCCGCAAGCTGAAAAAGAAGCTGGTCAAGAACCAGTTCGACTTCAACGACTTCATCTCGCAGATTCAGCAGATCAAGAAGATGGGCAACCTCAAAGACCTGGCTTCGATGATTCCGGGCGTGGGCAAGATGCTCAAAAACGTGGACATTCCGGACGACGTGTTCAAGCAGACCGAGGCGATCATCTCGTCGATGACCCCTGCGGAGCGCGAGCATCCCGAGATCATCAACGCCCGCCGCCGCGAACGCATCGCCAAGGGTTCGGGTACGACGATGGCCGACGTGAACCGCCTGATGAAGCAGTTCGAGGACACGCGCAAGATGATGAAGACCGTCGCCGGCGGCAATCTGAAGATGCCCAAAATGCCGGGCGGCATGATGCGGCGGTAAATCCGGATTACATCGAATCCCAAAAAAGGAGTACCCGACAAGTACTCTTTTTTTATGTCTTCTCTAAACCGTTCAGTTCTCTCTATTTCCTTTATCCGGAATAACGGCCAACAGGATGGCAAACATCACTCCGACAACAGGAACAACAGACACAATGCCGTCTATGCGTCCGAATAAGGTATAAGATATTGTATTGGCAGCATTTACAATCAATGCAACAGTGGCAATGACAGTAATAACGAGAATAGCGACAATAAATGTTTCTTTCATTTTCATTTTTTTGAACCTATTCTTCATATAAGACCATAAAAAAACGCGGACAAAATCCGTTCATCCGCCTTCGAGGTCTTGGACTACCTAATAGTAAGATGAAAGAAATGCCCGCGCCGTAAAACAGCACGAGCATCAACTTTAATTCCTTACTATTGCCGAAAGTGTCCAAGTTTCGAAGACAAGAAGAAAAGCCGATGCGCTTATATATGTCGTTGCCGCCGTGGCGGCATTAAAAATCAAAAGTTTCTATCGTTCCATAGGCAGCCCGATTTTGGTATATTGTTGAGCAAATATAGGATAAATTCGATAAAAAACCTATCTTTGTTGCTCAAAACAGCATATTCCAATGCACAAATCGGGCTTCGTAAATATCATCGGCAATCCCAACGTGGGCAAATCGACGCTGATGAACGCACTGGTCGGCGAACGGCTTTCGATCATCACCTCCAAGGCGCAGACCACGCGCCACCGCATCATGGGCATCGTTTCGGGCGAGGATTTCCAGATCGTCTACTCCGACACGCCGGGCATCCTGAAACCCTCGTACAAGTTGCAGGAGTCGATGATGAAGTTCGTGACCGGGGCCGTGACCGACGCCGACGTGATCCTCTACGTGACGGACACCGTCGAACGGAGCGACCGCTCGGCCGAGATCATCGAACGCATCAGCCGGAGCGGCATCCCGACGATCGTGGTCATCAACAAGATCGACCTTTCGACGCCCGAAGCGCTGGATGCGCTGGTGGAGAGATGGCAGGCGGAGATTCCCGGAGCGCGGATCGTCCCGGTGTCGGCCAAGGAGAACTTCAATGTCGAGGGGCTTTTCAGAACCATCCTCGAACTGCTGCCCGAAGGCCCGGCGTTCTACCCCAAAGATACGCTCACGGACAAAACCCTGCGCTTCTTCGCCTCGGAGATCATCCGCGAGAAGATTCTCAAATTCTACGACAAGGAGATCCCCTACTGCTGCGAGATCGAGATCGAGAGCTACAAGGAGGAGCCGGCCATCGACCGCATCGCGGCGACGATCTACGTGGCCCGCGACTCGCAGAAAGGCATCCTGATCGGCCACAAGGGCGAGAAACTCAAGAGAGTGGGACAGACGGCCCGCGAGGATATGGAACAGTTCCTCGGCAAGAAGGTCTTCCTGCAACTCTTCGTCAAGGTCAGCGACGACTGGCGCAACGACGAACGCCAGCTGCGCCGTTTCGGATACGAACAGGAATAATAAATCGAACGGAAAGGCCGTTAAAAAAGCAAACGAAAATTCGGACATGCGGAAATTCATCTTCGGAATCATACTGGGAGCCGCCCTGCTGTGCGGCATGAAGGCGCGCGCACAGTACAACCGGGAGTATTTCTTCTGGATGGGCCGTTCGTCGATGATGAACAACGACTACCAGGAGGCCATCCGCACCCTGAACACCCTGCTGCGATTCGACGAGGACGCCTTCGAGGGCTATTTCCTGCGCGGCATCGCCAAATACAACCTCGACGACCTGCTGGGCGCCGAAGCCGATTTCTCGACCGCCATCCGGCTGAATCCCGTCTACACCCAGGCATACACCTACCGCGCCATCACCCGCTCGCGGCTGGGCAACTACGACGACGCCTTGCAGGATTTCCGCGAGGCGATCGAACTGCGCCCCGACCTGCCCGGCCCCTATTACAGCCGCGGCGTGACGCGCCTGCTGAACCAGCAGTTCAAGGAGGCCATCGAGGATTTCGACAAGTTCATCCGCCAGGAGAACAAGGTCGCCGACGCCTTCATCTGCCGGGGCCTCAGCTACCTGCATCTGAAAGACACCACGCGGGCCTACGAGAATTTCAACACCGCGATCCGCACCAACCGCGAAAATCCCAACGGCTACAACCGCCGCGGATCGCTGCACCTGCAACAGGAGCAGTACAAGGAGGCCGAAGCGGATTTCAACAAGGCCATTTCGTGCGATTCCACCTATCTGCTCTCCTATTTCAACCGCGCGCTGGTCTACAACGCCACCAACCGCCCGATGCAGGCGCTCGCGGATTTCGACAAGGTGATCCAGCTGGATTCGACCAACTCGCTGACCTATTTCAACCGCGCCATGCTGCGCACGCAGATCGGCGACTACAACCGCGCTTTGGAGGATTACGACAAGGTGGCGCTCTACTCGCCCAACAACGTGCTGGTCTACTACAACCGGGCGGGCGTCTACGCCCAGCTGGGCGAGATCGAGCAGGCCGTGGCGGACTACACGTCGGCCATCAAGCTCTATCCCGACTTCGCCAACGCCTACATCTACCGCGGACGCCTGCGCGAATACCTGAACGACCCGCAGGGCGCCAAGTCCGACCGCGCGATCGCCCAGCAAAAGATCGCCGAATACCGTTCGCGCCTGAGCGACAGCACCTATTCGATCTACGCCGACACCACGCAGCGCTTCGACCGCCTGCTGTCGTTCGACAGCAAGTTCGCGGGCGGCAGCTTCGACCGCATCACGGGCCACAACGGCGGCCGCGAGGAGATGCGCCTCCTGCCGCTGTTCAAGTTCACGCTGATGCGCGCCGACTCCCTGCCGGCAGTCAAACCCTACCACCTGCAACGCGTGGAGGATTTCCGCAAGCGCATCGACAATGAGTACCTCACCCTCTCGTGCCGCGAAAGCAACATCCCGGCCGACTCGCTCGTGCTGCTCGACAAACAGTACGTACAGGAGCTCAATGCGAGCAACCCCTCGTGGACGGTGCTCTTCGAGCGCGGCGTCACGCAGTCGCTCATCAAGCAGTACACCAATTCGGTGAACACCTATTCGTCGGCCATCGAGCTCAATCCGTCGAACCCGTTCCTCTATCTGAACCGCTCGACGACACGCGCCGAGATGATCGACTTCATCTCGTCGATCGACAATTCGTACCAGCGGATCACGATCGACTCGGACCCCGCCAACCGGCTGAACAACAATTCGAAACGCACGTACAGCTACGACGAGGCCGTAGCCGACCTGAACAAGGCCGTCAAGCTCTTCCCCGATTTCGCCCACGCCTACTACAACCGCGCCAACCTGCTGGCCCTTTCGGGCAGTCTGCCGGAGGCTTACGAGGACTATTCGAAAGCCATCGAGCTGAACCCCGCATTCGCCGAGGCGTACTACAACCGCGGTATCATCCAGATATTCATGAAGGACACCCGCAAGGGCTGTCTCGACATCTCGAAGGCCGGCGAACTGGGCATCCTCGAAGCCTACGAGATGCTGAAACGCTACGCACAGCCGGAAAACTAACTCAAACAACACAGATAAATGTCAGAAACTATCCAACGCAAACTCAACGATTCGCCCGTGGCCCGATGGACGGCGTTGTTACTCATCGCATCCACGATGTTTTTCGGCTACATGTTCGTCGATCTCATGTCGCCGCTCCAGAGCATGATCGAGGCGCAGCGCGGGTGGACGCCCGACGTGTTCGGCATGTACGGCAGTTCGGAGTTCATCCTCAACGTCTTCGGATTCCTCATTCTCGCGGGCATCATCCTCGACAAGATGGGCGTGCGGTTCACCGGCCAGCTGTCGGCGTCGCTGATGTTCATCGGAGCCTGCCTGAAATACTACGCCGTGAGCGACTCGTTCGCGGGTTCGGGGATCGAAATGTGGCTCAACTCGTGGTGGAGCTCCTTCCCCGCATCGGCCAAGCTGGCGTCGCTGGGCTTCATGATCTTCGGTTGCGGCATGGAGATGGCCGGCATCACCGTGTCGAAAGCCATCGCCAAATGGTTCGAAGGCAAGGAGATGGCTTTGGCCATGGGACTCGAAATGGCGATCGCGCGCGTCGGCGTCTTCGCAATCTTCTCGATCTCGCCCTGGCTGGCCGACATGGCTCCCGCGACGGTCGTGCGCCCCGTGGCGTTCTGCACCGTACTGCTGCTGATCGGCCTGCTGACCTTCGTGATCTTCTCGGTCATGGACCGCAAGCTGGACAAACAACTCGGCCTCAACAGCCGTGGCGGAGGCGGCAGCGAGGAGGAGTTCAAGGTCAGCGACCTGAAATTCATCCTGAGCAGCAAGGTGTTCTGGATCATCGCATTCCTCTGCGTGCTCTACTACTCGGCCATCTTCCCCTTCCAGCGCTTCGCCACGAACATGCTGGAGAGCAATCTCGGAGTCTCGGCGCAGACCGCCGCCGACATTTTCCGCTGGTTCCCGATGGGTGCGGCGGCCATCACCCCCTTCCTGGGCCGCTACCTCGACCACAAGGGCAAGGGCGCCACGATGCTCATTCTCGGCGCGGTGCTGATGATCGTCTGCCACCTGACCTTCGCGTTCGTGCTCCCGGAGTACCCGAGCAAACCCATCGCCTATGGCTCGATCGTCCTGCTCGGCATCTCGTTCTCGCTGGTTCCGGCGGCGCTCTGGCCTTCGGTCCCCAAGATCGTGGAGACGCGCTATCTGGGTTCGGCCTATTCGCTGATCTTCTGGATTCAGAACATCGGACTGTGCCTCTTCCCGATGCTCTTCGGATTCGCGCTCAAATACTTCAACGCCAACCGGGCCGCCGGAGCACCTTATGACTACACGCGCCCGATGCTGATCTTCGTCGCATGCGGCGTGCTGGCGATGCTGCTGGGAATCTGGCTCAAAGCCGAGGACCGGAAAAAGAAATACGGGCTGGAACTGCCCAATATCAAGAAGTAGCCCAAGCTACACCCGAATAAATGAAGAAGGAGACCCTGCCGCGCATCGCACGGCAGGGTCCGTTTTTTCAGGATTTCAAACGCCCGCGCAGGGCGAAGCGCACCATCAGGAAATTGACCGGAAAGGCGACCAGAAAAACGCACAGCGGCGCATAGAGTTTCGGAACGCCCGCCCACAGCCAGATTTCGAGCAGTACGAGTTCGTTCACAAGGTTGATGAGGTGGGCCGTCAGGAACCGCACGGCACGGCGGGCAGAGGGCCGTACCCGAAAGGTGAAATAGCTCGACAGCAGAAAGTTGCAGACGATGCTGACGCAGAAGGCGCAAAAATAGGCAAGGGCCGGCCAGAGGTCGTCGAAACACCGCACCAGCACGACGTAAACGGCGTAATTGACCGCCGTGGCGACGCCTCCCACCACGGCGAAGCGCACGAACGGACTCTCATAGAGCCTCCGGAGCATCATCGCTACCCTACTCATCGCATCCGAGGTATTCGCGGGTGGTCAAAAACCGACAGCCGCGGGCTTTCAGCCACTCCAGCAGCCGGATGAATTTCCGTTGCAGGTCCGTCCCCGAACAATGCGTAAGATAGCCCGGAACACCGAAAGCCGGCTCGCGCAGCCGTGCGGAAAACTCCCACGGATGGAAATAGAGGTTCAGGTGCCCGTCGCGGCGCAGGGCGCTGCGGCACAGCAGTTTGTAGAGCGGCAGCGGCATGACGTGGAGCGAAATCCAAAACAGCGGCACGCGGAAAGGCGCGGAGACCGAAACCGGATAGATCGTGAGCCCCTCCTCCCGCGACACGGAGCACGGGGCCCGGAGGTTGTTGTAGCGCGTCGGAATCCACGTCGGATTGATCGACGAATTGTACCTGTACCCCGCCGCCGCGAGCGCCGCGGACGAAGCGGCGGCCAGCCGCGGGGCACGGTAGCCGACAATGCGCTGTCCGGTCAGCTCTTCGAGCGTCCGCCGGCTGCCGGCAGGGTCCGACCCGGCGGTCAGCCCGTGGTAATAGTCATGCGAAGCCACCTCGTGGCCTCCGGCGACGATGCGGCGGACAAGGTCCGTGCGGTGGAGGGCAAAATTGGCCGTCGTGTAAAACGTGGCCCGCAGCTCCAGCCGCGCGAGCAGGTCCAGCAGGAACTCCAGCCCCTCGGAGCTGACCGCAAGCTGGGTGCCGAAATCGATTCCGCGGCCCCTTTCGAGCGGAAAATCGAACTCCTCGACGTCGAAACCGAGTGTCACAGTCATAGGCGGATGGCGATACGGAAAAAGTTTCTCAATTCACGGAACAACACCCGCGGAGACATCGCCGACATGACGATGCCGTCGCGGAGCATGGTCTCGACCTCCTCGATGCGCAGGCGTTTGTCGCGTGCGGCGAGGACGACGAATTCGGTGTCGAACAGGAAATCGGAGATGCGTGTGCGCAGCATCACCGCCCGAGCGCGGGGCGAGAGGCCCTTCAGACCGCCCTGCGTGTCGGTATGGCGGATGTTGAGGAAGATGCGGTTAAGCAGTTTCGACCCGTAGGACATCATCTTGCGCATGGGCGAAAGCCGCGAATGGTAACTCCGGTTGCGCACGGCGATCACCACGTCGGTCCCTGCGAACACCCGGTCGATCACCTCGCACATCGACTCCGCCGTATAGGGCATGTCGATGTCCGTATAGATGGTATACGGGGCCCGGGAACGGGCGATGCCGGCCCGGATGGCAGCGCCCTTGCCGCCGTGCGGAATATCGACGATCTCGACATCCGGAACGGCCTGCCGCAGCGCCCCGTGCTGTTCCTCGCCGAAACCATGCGGCGAACCGTCGTTGACGACGATCAGGTGCAGGCGCTTGTCCGGATACCGGGCGCAAAGCTCCGCATAGGAGCGGGCCAGCGCAGGGACGAACCCCGGAGCCGGATTGTAACACGGGCATACGATGTCGAGCCCGTCGCCCGGCCGCGCGGGACGGGATTCTGCCGCCTCGTTTGCCGCCTCGTCTGCCGCAGGCAGGGTTTTGTAGTCCAGAAGGACGTCCGTGACGGCGAAATCCTCGCGCCACAGCCTCCGGATGCAGTGGAGCCAGATGGCGAAGAACGGCAGCGAACGCAGCGCGTAGGCTACGAATACGCCACGGTAGAACTTAGTCGGGAGTAAGTTATAGGAGAAACTGGCGAACAGGGCCAGTAGGAGCAGCGTCCATTCGAGCCGGCCGCGTGCGGGGGGGGGAAAATTCACCCACCAGATACCCATGCCGAGCGCGGCTATCACATAGCCGCTGTGTTCGCTGCCGCTGCTGAACAGCACGATGAACAACAGGAGTGAAGCCAGCATCGTCAGGCGGTAGCTGAAGTGTTTGTACTGCCCGGTGCGCAGGTAGGAGAGCAGAAACAGCACCATGGCGGGGACGATGATCAGCAGGTCGGAATAGGCCGGCGAACCGCTGATCTTGCGCACACAGCCCACCAGCGAGATGTTCGTATAGGCACAGAACATGTTCTCACCGTTCTTCTGCACAATGTCGGCGGCCCATGCCGCATACTGCGACCAGAGGTATTCGGGACTGACGAAGAGCAGGGGCAGCAGCAGGGCCATGGCGCTCCACAAAGCCATATACCCGATGAAACGTCCTTTGCGCCGCACGAAGAAGAAAAAGGCCAGCCCGACGATGCCGTAAATCTTGACGAACGTACCGATGACGATGAACAGTGCGGCCCATCCTTCGCGGCGTTTCTCGATCATGGCCAGCGCCCCGACGACCAGCGCCGCGACGGCGATGTTGAACTGCTGTTTGAAGCAGGCTCCGTAAAAGTCGTTGAGCGTCAGCCACAGCACCAGGCTCGTCAGCACCACGGGCATCGGCAGCTGCCGGACGGTCCAGTAGAGCAGCAGCGAAAGGCTCATGCACCACAGCGACATGCCCAGCCACGGCGGCAGCACCGCGAAAGGTGCGATGATAAAGGCGAAAATCGGACCGTAATGGTTGATATCCCCGTATTCGAGCGGATAGGGCTCGTAAAGGGGAAGCGAGGAGAACAGATGGTCGAACACCCCGCGGAAGACCAGGAAATTGTTGTAGTTCTGAGGCCCGGCCAGCGACTGCGTGATGCAGATCCAAACCGTGCAGAGCATCCAGACGGCAAATACCACATACGGGTTAAGCAACCTGGATTTCAGATTGATGAATTGTGACGCCACAATATGCAAGAGTATGAGTTAGGTCCCGCAAAGATAGGTCTTTTCGCCTGAATAACAAACGAAATGCCGAAAAAACAGTTCTCCCGGAAGCTGCGGCGCCCCCTATTTTCCGGAAGCCACCAGCCCGTACAGCTCCGTGATGCGGCTGCACATCTCCTCCCACGAAAAGCGGCGGCGTTCCTCGACGCAGTTTTCCCGGAAGCGTTGAAGCGTGTCCCCTTCGTACATCCGTTCGATGGCGCCGGCAACCCCTTCGGGCGTGGGTTCGCAGACATACCCCACCCGGCCGTCGGGCACGATCTCGGCCAGTCCCCCGACTTTCGTGACGACCATCGGCACGCAGAACTGGTAGGCTATCTGCGTCACGCCGCTCTGCGTGGCGGTCTTGTAGGGCTGTACGACGAAATCGGCCGCCGAAAAGTAATATTTCACGTCGTCGTCGGGAATGAAACGGTCGTGCAGCAGCACCTCTTCCTGCAAACCGTTGTCGGCGATCTGCTTCAGATAGGGTTCCTTCGCGGTGTAGAACTCCCCCGCCACGATCAGCCGGCGTCCTTCGGTCCGCCCGGCACGTCTGAGCCGCGCCCACGCATCGAGCAGCAGATCGAGCCCCTTGTAGTCGCGGATCAGTCCGAAAAAGAGCGCATAGCGGTTCGCAGGGTCCAGTCCCAGCCGCACGCACGCCTCGGAACGCTCGACCCGTTCGCCGAAATTCTCGAACAGCGGATGCGGCGAGAACAGCGCCGGGGCATCGGTGTAGGCTTTCAGCTCGCCGCGGACCTGCTCGGACATATAGACGAACCCGTCCACCGAACGCAGGTAGTAGCGGTTGAACGGTTTGTCGGTCAGGTGGTGTTCGTGGGGTTCGACGTTGTCGATCTGGCACAGAACTTTCGTGTGGCCGTTGCCGCGGGCCAGCCGGGCGATGGTACCGAAACAAGGCGCCATGAAAGGCGTCCAGTACTTCATCAGCACGAAATCGGGACGCTCGTGCCGGATACGGCGGCCGACGCGCAGCCAGTTCAGGGGATTCATCGTATTGACGCACCGGCAGATGCGCAGGTCGGCGGGCGGCGGCGTATCGACCGTCTGGCTCTCGCCGGGGAACAGCAGCGAGGGATATTGCAGCGTAAATGTCTTGATATCGACCTCGTTGCCCCGCCGCTGGAAGGTGCGGGCCATGATCTCCATGATCGACGCCAAACCGCCCCGGTAGGGATGCGCAGGTCCTAAAATCGTTATTTTCATATATACAAAAGATAGTAAAAAGTCGGCCTATGCCAAAACCGAACCGCATCCGATCCGGCAAAACCTTTCGGCCTCCTAAAAGCGTCGTAACGACGCCAAAGATAGTAAAAAGTCGGCCTGCGCCAAAACCGAACCGCATCCGGTCCGGCAAAACCTTCCGGCCTCCTAAAAGCGTCGTAACGACGCCAAAGATATAAAAATACCGGGACGGATGCAATTCAGTTTTGCATCCGTCCCTGTAAAACGGTCCGGCTTCCTAAAAGTGCCGTTACGGCTCCGGCTATTCGCCGCCGCCCGGGTGTCCGAAGCTCTTCGACGTGCGCTTGCTGCCGGCGGCCGACTGCAAGGCCAGGTACTCTTCGCCGTAGTCCAGCAGGTTTTGCAGCTCGGTGCGGAAGGTGTCGAGATGCTGCTCCTCTTCGGCGATGATGTCCTGGAACATCTTGTGCGTCACGGCGTCCTTGTGCTCGGCGGCCAGGCGCGAAGCCTCGTTGTAGCTGTCGATCGTGCTCTGCTCCAGCTGCATGGCCATCCGCAGCATCTCCTTGACCTCGGTGACCTGCTTGGTGCGGAACGAAGCGTTCATATCCACGTCGCCCTGCAAAAACAGGATGCGGTCGGAGAACTCCTCGATATGGCGCATCTCGGCGATCGAGATCTCGCGCATGATCTTCGAAAGATACTGGTAACGGTCGTCCTCGAAATGGGTGTGGAAATACATGTACTGCAACGAAGTTGCGATCTCCTTGCCCACGGCATCGTTCAGCAGGTCGATGCTCACCTGATACTTGTTCTGTGTCTGTGTCTTAGTCGCGCTTTCCATAATGAAAAAGGTTTTGCCGCCATAGCTGCAAAACCCGTTCCACAAGCCGCCGACGCGACACGCCGCCCGGACCTATTTCCATTCGATAGAGGCACGCACGGCCGCAGCGCCCTCGGCCGAGATCTCGAACAGCGCCGAATGCTCCCGCTGCTCGCACCCCACCGTCAGCGTCTGCCCGAAACGGCACTCTTTCAGGAAATGGATGTCCAGCCGCACGGGCGCCTCCCGGGTCAGCATCCCGACGGGAAGCATGTCGAGCATCATCTCGATATAGCGCATCGTATTGACATGGCGATTGAAGTCGATGTCGCTGTACACGACGCGGTGGTCGGCGGTCTCCGTGGGATTCACCTCGCGGATCTTGCGCGGTTTGTCCGTCGGGGAAGCGGCATCGACGACGGCGTCGGCATGGGCGTCGCCCACCCACGAAAGGTCGATCGCCGAACGGCTTTGCAGGTCGATCATCGCCCACTGCGTCACGGCCCGGCCGAACTCGCGCCCCGAAGCCGTATCGGTCAGCGTGAAATTACGTGTCGAAAGCACACGCCCGTAGTCGCTGATCCACGTCGCAACCTCGTAATCGGTGTACTGCACGGGCCGGGAATCGAACTCCACGGCCATACGCGAAAGCACCCACGAGTGGTTGTCGGCATTCAGCGCATCGACGCCGAAGCCTTTGCCGTGGGCGTCGATGCCCGCCGTATTGAGGATCGCAGCCCCCAGCGAGGAGATCGTCGCCCGCAGCGTGAAATCCACATCCTGAGGCTCGACCCGGTAATCATAGCGTGATTTTTCTGCCATTCGCTTGCATTTTAGCGTTTCATGCAGGCAAAGATACGATTTTTTTGTATATTTGTTTCTGATATTAACCCTTAAACCTGTCAGTTATGGAAATGAAGCAACTCGATTTCACGGAAACCTTCAAAGACGCCATCACGATCGGCATGAAGAACGCACCTTCAGTCATTGCGGCCGTCGCCCTGTTTCTGGTCACGATCTGGATTCCCTACATCAACATCGGAACCTTCATCGCCATCACCCTGCTGCCGACGCAGCTGGCCAAGGGCGAAGTGATCAACCCGCTGGGAATCTTCGACAGCAAGTACCGCCGCTACATGGGCGAATTCCTCATCACCATGGGCCTGATGGTCATCCCGACCTACATCGCCTTCCTCTTCATGTTCGTCCCCGGCATCGTGCTTTCGCTCGCCTGGTCGCTGGCCTACTACTTCCTGATCGAGAAGGGCAAGAACCCCATCGAGGCCATCCGGGCATCGAACGACGCCACCTACGGCAGCAAATGGACGATGTTCGCCGTGGCACTCGTATTCGGCATCGCCGCCGTTATCGTCCTGCTGATATTCAACGCGATCTGCGGCATGATCAACGTCGGCTTCATCACGTTCATCGTGATGTTTGCCCTGATCGTGATCATCATGTCGGTCGGCATGGCCATCAACGCTTCGTACTGGAAACAGCTGAAAGACAACGTGGCGTAACCCGTCCCGAATCCCTGCAAAGACGGCACACAGTGCCGTCTTTTTTCGGCCCCTTCAATCATTTTTATCGAAAAACGATAAATATTATTTGTTTTTCGAAAATATATGGTATATTTGCAGAAGTAAAAACCAAAAGAAAGAGAGATGCAAAATAAAAAACCGCTCCTGCAACGTCTGCTGGTCATCTACATCACGTTCTTCATCGTACTCGTGGCAAGCGTCGCGCACGGCATCCTGCCCAATTTCACACGGGGTGCGGCCGAAGGCGTCGAGATGGGCAACGACATCGCCGAGAAGTGGAAATCGGGGATTCCCCGCATGATCTACATGCTGAGCGACATCCAGATCACGGAACAGCCCGGGAACACCCTCGCAATCACGTCCGCCCCGGGCGTGGAGATCAGCGCGAGCGTCAAACGGCTCGGACTGATCGTCGAGCAGGACGCCCCGGGCGCTTCGCCGCTGGGGCTGGCATTCCGCTCGGTGGGCGGCAGCGCATGGCTCTATGCGCTGGTTATGCTCGTACCGCTGCTCTACCTGGGGATCATCGTGCTGATGTTCGTCATCATCCACTCGCTGCGCCGTTCGATCCGCGAGGAGCGCACGCTCGACAAACGGAACGTCTGGTATCTGCGCACCATCGGCCTGCTGACCATCCTCGCCGAGCTCATCAGCGACACCGTGAACTGGGCCATGAACAGCCGCGCCGCCGAACTGCTGGCCGGAAGCGGATACACCGTGAACACGGAATTCCGCATCTCCTACGCCATGATCATCATGGGTATTCTGATCCTCTTCGCCGCCGAGGTCTTCGCCGTCGGCCAGAACCTGAGCGAAGAGCAGAAATACACCATTTAACAGAAGGAACGACATGCAAATGATACGAACACACAAAACGAGAGGGAGGAATTTATGGCGATAATCATCAACATAGACGTAATGATGGCCAAACGCAAGATGTCGCTCGGCGAACTGGCCGAACGGGTCGATATCACGCCCGCCAACCTCTCGATCCTCAAAAACGGGAAAGCCAAAGCCATCCGCTTTTCGACGCTCGAAGCGATCTGCCGCGAACTGGAGTGCCAGCCGGGAGACATCATCGAATACCGTCCGGAGGAGCCCCGGGAATAAGAAATTCAAACCAACAACGAATATCCATGAAAAGATTGATGATGCTGGCCGTTGCGGCGTTCGCCGCCGCCGGGGCCGCAGCACAGATGAACCAGCCGATCCCCACGGACCCCGAGCTCCGCACCGGAAAGCTGGAGAACGGGATGACCTACTACATCCGTCACAACGAAAAGCCGAAGGGACAGGCCGATTTCTACATCCTGCACGACGTAGGAGCCATCCAGGAGAACGACTCCCAGCAGGGACTCGCCCACTTCCTCGAACACATGGCTTTCAACGGCACCAAGAACCTCCCGGGCAAGCAGCTCACGGAGTATCTGGAAACCGTGGGCGTGAAATTCGGCGCCAACCTCAACGCCGGAACCAGCTGGGACCAGACGATCTACAACATTTCGGACGTACCGACCTCGCGCGAAGGCATCATCGACTCGGCGCTGCTGATCCTGCACGACTGGTCGCACTTCATCGCCCTGGAACCCAAAGAGATCGACTCCGAACGCGGCGTGATCATGGAGGAGCTCCGCACGCGCGACGGCGCATCGTGGCGTTCGACGATGAAGCTGCTGCAAGCGCTGGGCAAGGGCACGAAATACGAGCACCGCAACCTGATCGGCTACCTCGACGGACTGAAGAGTTTCCAGCATAAGGAGCTGGAGGATTTCTACGCCCAATGGTACCGTCCGGACTATCAGGCCGTCGTCGTCGTGGGCGACATCGACGTGGACGCCGTGGAGAACAAGATCAAGACGCTGATGGCCGACATTCCGGCACCCGCCGCCGACGCTTCGCAGAAAGAGACCATCGTGGTCCCCGACAACGAGGAACCGATCGTGAGCATCTTCACCGACCCCGAAATGCAGGGCACGAAGGTGCAGCTCTTCATCAAGCGCCCGGCGCTCCCCGAGCAGCTGGCCAATACGGTCGTCGCCGAGGCCAACAACGTGATCGAAGCCTATATGACGACCATGGAGAACGCCCGCCTGCAAGAGATCGCCATGCAGCCCGACGCACCGTTCCTCGGCGCCGGCATGGGCACGGGCGACGTGATCGGCATCATCCCGACGCTCAACGCCACGGTATTCGTTGCGATGACGCAGGACGGCAAGCTGGCCCGCGGCTTCGAGACGCTCTGCACCGAGCTGGAGAGGGTCCGCCGCCACGGCTTCACGCAGGGTGAGTTCGAACGCGCCCAGGAGAACCTGATGCGCCAGGCCGAACGCACCTACGCCAACCGCAACGACCGCCGCAACGGCGAGTTCGTGCAGACCTTCCTGAACAATTACAGCAAGAACACCCCGATGCCCGACGCCGAGACCGAATGGCAGCTCGACAGCATGCTGATCAGGATGCTCAACGTCGATGCCGTCAACGCCTTCGCCGCGCAGACCATCACCCCGAACAATCAGGTCATCATCGTCACCGCCCCCGAGAAGGAGGGGCTCGCGGCGCCGACCGCCGAGGAACTGCTCGCCATCCGCGACAAGGTGGCTGCCGGCGAAGTCGCCGCCTACGAAGACAATGTGGTCAAGGAGCCGCTGATTCCCGAAGGTACCGTTCTGAAAGGTTCGCCCGTCAAGAAGACGGCCGAGGACGCCGAACTCGGCACGACGGAATGGACGCTGGCCAACGGTGCGAAGGTCGTCGTGAAACACACGGATTTCAAGGCCGACGAGGTGCGCATGAGCGCCGTCGCCAAAGGCGGTCTGTCGGTGCTCTCCGACGGGGAGTTCTACATGGGCGAGATGATGCCCGCCGTGAACTCGATGTCGGGCGTCGGCAAATTCCCGGCCACGGAGCTCAAGAAGCAGCTTTCTGGCAAAACGGCGTCGGTGCAGCCTTCGGTGGAGAACTACGCCAGCGCCATGAAGGGCGTCTGCTCGCCCAAGGACATCGAGACGATGCTCCAACTGCTCTACCTCAACTTCACGCAGCCGCGCTTCGACCGCAACGACTACGACAACCTGATCAAGATGCTCCGCTCGCAGCTGGAGAACGCCCGCACGAACCCCGACTACCTGATGCAGGAGAAGGTGATCGACGTGACCTACGGCCACAATCCCCGCCGGCAGATGATCTCGAACGAGATCATCGACAAATTCGACTTCGAGCGGCTGCCCGCCGTCTACGCGAAACTCTACCCCGGCGCCAACGGATTCGTCTTCACGTTCGTGGGCAACATCGACCCCGAAACGCTGAAACCCCTCGCGGAGAAGTACATCGGTTCGATCCCCGCCGCCAGGAAGCCCCTGAATTACGTCGATGACAAGGTAGAACCCGTCAAAGGCGAGGTTGCGGAGGAGTTCACCGCCCCGATGCAGCAGCCGAAGGTGTCGGTGGTTTACTACTTCTCGGGCAAGATGCCCTACACGTTCAAGGACAAGGTGGCCCTGACGTTCCTCACTCAGGCGCTCGATTCGCGCTACCTGATCTCGATCCGCGAGGAGAAGGGCGGCACTTACGGCGTAAGCGTCCAGGGCTCGACGGAATACATCCCCCGCGAGGCCTACGACATGACCATCTCGTTCGACACCAACGAGGAGATGGCCGACGAGCTGTGCGAAATCGTGATGAAAGAGATCGAGGAGATCGCCGCGAACGGCCCCAGAAGCGAGGACATCGAGAAAACCCGCGAGTTCATGCTCAAAAGCTGGAAAAACAGTCTGGAGATGAATTCGGGATGGATGAACTACATCCAGGCCAAATACGGCTCGGGGCTGGACTACGTCGGCCAATACGAGCAGGCCGTCCGCAACCTCACGAATGCCGACGTGCAGGCCCTCGCCAAAAAGCTCCTCGCCGACGGCAACCTCGTGAAAGTCATCATGCGTCCGGCAAAGGAAAAGGAAAAATAGAACAATATTTCAAACCGATCAGAGAAGGCAGCCCCGAAAGGCTGCCTTCTCCGTTAGCCGGAATAGCCGAAAATGGTTAACTTTGTCAACCGAAACAACCAACACGCTTTATCATGCAAAAAAGTATCCGGCTGGTCTCCGGCCTCTACATCAAGCTCGCGCTGCTGACGGCGGCCGTCGGCTTCGTGCTGCGCATCGTACTCCTGTTCAACGCCCAGACGACATCGCTGGACTTCTCGTTCGGCGAATGGCTCGAAATATTCCTGTTCGGGGCCGTGAACGACCTCTGCGCCGCGACCGTGGGCTTCGTCTTCCTGTGGCTCTTCATGCTGAGCGTCTCGCGCACCAAGTACACGAAGCCGTGGGGCTGGATCATCCTCGCCCTGCTCGCGGCGGCATTCTGCTACGTCGCGTTCTTCAACACGATCTTCGACGAATACGGAAGCGTCGCACCCCGGATCGCCACGTGCGTCCTGGGCTACTGGGCCGGCAGCTTCGCCCTGCGGCTCTTCCTGCCCGAGGGATTCCGCAACCACTGGACTACGGTGTGGTTCGCGCTCTTCGTCGTCCTTTACGTGGGCGCCATCGTCTTCAACGGCATCAGCGAATATTTCTTCTGGAACGAATTCGGCGTCCGCTACAACTTCATCGCCGTCGATTATCTGGTCTACACCAACGAGGTGGTGGGCAACATCATGGAGTCCTATCCGGTCGTCCCGATGACGCTCGGCATCGTCGTCGTCACGCTGCTCATCACGTGGTACCTCTTCCGCCGCGACCTCGTACAGGCCGAATACCTCAAAGGATGGCGGTGGAAAGCCGTCGTCGCCCCGGCCTACATCGCGGCGCTGTTCGCGGCGATCGGCCTGCTGAACTTCAACACCCGCTTTCAGGACAGCGGAAACGTCTACGTCAACGAACTGCAAGCCAACGGGCTCTACAAGTTCTACGACGCCTTTGTCAAGAACTCCCTCGACTACGAACAATTCTACATCACGCGTCCCGAAGCCGAGGCCGAAGCCTTCGTCCACGGCGTTTACGGCAGTACGGGCGACAACCTGCACGCGGTAAGCGCCGGGGGGGGGTCGGAAATCCGCCGCAACATCGTGCTCGTCACCATCGAGAGCATGAGCGCCTCGTACATGGAGCGTTTCGGCAACACGGAGTCGATCACGCCGGTCCTCGACTCGCTCTACCGGCTGGGCATGGCCTTCGACCGCGTCTACGCCACGGGCAACCGCACGGTGCGCGGACTGGAGGCCGTGACGCTGTCGCTCCCGCCCTGCCCCGGGCAGAGCATCATCAAACGCCCGAACAATGCCGGAATGCACTCCACGGGAGCCCTGCTGCGTGAAAAAGGCTACAACGTGACCTATTTCTACGGCGGCAACAGCTATTTCGACAACATGGAGACCTTCTTCTCGGGCAACGGATACGACATCGTGGACCAGAAGAGCTATTCGCCCGAAGAGATCACCTTCGCCAACATCTGGGGCGTCTGCGACGAGGATGCCTACCGGAAAGTGATCCGCACCCTCGGCGAGCAGTCGCAGGACGGGAAGCCTTTCTTCGCCCACGTCATGACCGTCAGCAACCACCGCCCCTTCACCTACCCCGCCGGGAAGATCCGCATCCCCAACGACTCGAAGACCCGCGCGGGCGGCGTGCTCTACACCGACTACGCCCTGGGGCAGTTTCTGGCCGAAGCGTCGAAACAGCCGTGGTTCGACAATACGATCTTCCTCATCACCGCCGACCACTGCGCGTCGAGCGCGGGCCGCACCGAAATCCCGCTGCACAAATACCACATTCCGGCGCTGATCTTCGCCCCGGGATTCGTGGCCCCGCAGCAGATCGAGGGGATCGTTTCGCAGATCGACCTGATGCCCACCCTGCTGTCGCTGCTCGACATGGATTACGATTCGCATTTCTACGGCCGCAGCATCTTCGATCCCGATTACGTCAACCGGGCCTTCATCGCCACCTATCAAGACCTGGGCTATCTCGAAGGCGACACGTTCACCATCCTGTCGCCCGTGCGCCGCTACGAGCAATACCGCGTGGTGCCCACCGAGGAGAATCCCCACAACCTCGAACCCGCCGCGCAGACCGACACGACGCAGCTCGACCGGGCCGTCTACTACTACCAGACCTCCTGCAAATGGCACAAGCGCTGAGGCGCCACCCATACCTGCACGAAAAAACTGCGGTCCTCCGAAGCTGGAGGACCGCAGTTTTTTCAGAATCCACGACGGGATCATTCGCCCGTATAGTCGTCGCCGCCGTTCTTCACGGGAGGATCGTAGGACGACGCCGGCGTCATCCGCTCGATCTGCGCCTCCGTCAGCAGGTCCTCCGTCTTGAAGGCGAGGTCCTCGATACGGCTCACCGAAATCTGATACTGGGCGTAGTTCCACTGCGTGCCGTAAACACCGTAGATGCCGAGCACGTCGCCCACGGCCCCGTCCTTCGGAATGGGCTTCATGGCGAACTGCGAATAACCGCTCGTGCGAACTCCGTAGATGCCCGCTTCAGCCGTAGACGTGGCGGCGTCGTTGTAGGAGATCAGCACCGAAGCATAGAGGCGCACGTTGTCCCGGTTATAGGCCCAACGGTACCACGCACCGAAACGGGGCGTCCCCCAGTCGGTCACGATCCAGCTCGGATAGGGATTCTCGCTCGAACTGGACGAGGTGCCGCTTTTGAGAGGCGGATTGGTCACCCCGTCCTGATTCGGATAGCCCGCATAGCGGACCTTGATCCCCTTGAATCGCACCAGACGCCCCAACTGATCCTCACCCAGCGAGGTGTAGTTCGAAGCGTCCACCTCAAGGATGTCCGAGGCTTCCAGCGGCACGTACTCCCCGGCGAAGACATTCAGCTTGGCGACCCGCGGATTGTCGAGGTTCGAGTTGGCGTAGTACTTGTGCGTGCCGGCCGTGTTGATGCCGTCCGACGGAGCGCCGCCGATCGAAAGCATCATGCGGTAGTTGCCCAGATAGAGGCCGTCGAGGCGCACATAGACCCACTGGCTCTTCATGTTGTCCAGATCGAGCAGGTAATCGAGGTAAAGACCGTTGTAGAGCTTGAGCTCGATGGCGGCCGTACCGTCGTAGATGTAGAGCGACTTGTAGATGTTGCCCTGACGGTCGCTGCTGATGACCTTGCCCTTGATATACTTATCGGAAGCATCGGGACGGCCTTTGAGGCTGATGAACTGCGCCTCGTCGGGCGTGAGATCGCCGAATTTCAGCGTCTTGGTATTCTCCCAGCCGTTGTTGTTCGTACCCGTGCCGGAAATGCCGCCGAAAGCCTCCGTAAACCAGCCCTTGACCGTCTTGATCGAGACCTGTTGCAGCCCCAGCTGCGCCATGTCGTCGTCGGTGTAGAGCTTCCGCGGCCCCGGGGTATCGAAATCGTTGTAGCATCCTGCGGCCAGAACGCCGACAAGAAATGCAAATGCTATTTTAAGACTTTTCATAATATAATCTCTTCTCGGTTAGAAACGGAAATAGACGTTCAGGTAATAGGTCGTACCGAACAGGTAGAAATACTTCGAGGGGAAGCGACCGTAGATGTAATCGCCGCCCTCGCCGCGCACCTTGCTCATGCGCATCTGCTCGTAGCCGCCCGTGCGGATGTCCTGATCGTTGAGGATGTTCTTCACCTCGAGGCTGAATCCCAGCATGTAGTTGCGGTGGATATACCAGTTCTTGCCCACGTTGGCGCTGAGGGTGTAATACCCGCCGAACTTCTCCTGATTGCGGATCTTCTTCACCGAAGCGATGGCCTGCGCCAGCGTTTCGACGTTCGGTTCGGGCTTCGACACCTCGGCGATGATCTGGTTGGTGTAGTACTCCGTAGCCGTTGCCGTGCGGTAAAGCGGGTTCATCGAGAGGTAGAGATCGTCGTAGTAGTTGAAATTCACGCCGGCGAACCAGTTGCGGGGTCCGCGGTAGTCGAGACCGACGTTGATGGCCAGCTGCGGCGAGCTTTCCACATGGAAGCCGTCCCAGTTGACCTTATCCTTCAACACGATTTTGTCCATGTTGTCCACCGTCTGCACGAAGTTGGGGTTCGACGTGTAGGTGTACTCGCCCCAGCTCACGGCGCCGACGACCGAAAGCCCCTGCCATACCGGAACCGAAAGGCCCAGTTCCACGCCGTAGTGCTCCTTATCGATGCCGCTCATGGCGAAGTTGGTGAACGAACTGCGGGTATCGTCGTAGAACGAGATGACCTTCGACTGGTCGGTGATCGTCGTGTAGTATCCCGAAAGACGCGCCTTGATGTAGGGCAGATTGAGGTTGTAGGTGAGGTCTACGCCGAACACCTTCTCAGCCTTCAGGCCCGGAGTGGTCGTGTTGCGCGTGCGCGGCGACACGAATGCCGTGGCGAACTTCGGAGCCTGCTGCAAGTAAACCGCATTGGCTTCGAGCGAATGGGCGCCCGAGAACTTGTAGCCCAGCGAGAGTTTGCCCTCGTAGGTCAGGTAGTCGAGCTTCTTCGAGTCGCCTTTCGAATTGTTGGGGAACAGACCCTTGCGCCACATACCCTCGCGGTACATCTGCGAATAGCCGACCGATCCGGCGACACCCAGCGAGAAACCGCCGATGCCCCACGTATAGTTGGCCCAGGCATTGGTTTCGAGCAGGTGCGCCCGGTAGTAGTAGCCGTATTTGTCGCCGACGCGGGCAATGCGGGCGTGACCCGTAGCCCAGTAGTAATCCAGATCGTTCTGGTAAGCCTCGGTGCTGGCCATGTCGCGCTCGGCGAACTTGTCGATGTCGTACCAGTAGTCGCCGCCCAGCAGGTCCTTGACCTCCGAATAGTAATTCGTGCGGTTGACGCGCAGGTTGGCGCCGCCGACGATGCGCATGTTGTTGCGCATGTTATGCTGCATGTTGACCGCCAGGTTGTAGTCCAGCTGGTCGGTGTGACGCTCCTCGATCATGTAGTTCGAACGGTACTGGTTGCCCATCAGTTTGGACAGCACGGGGTCCGTATCTATGTATTGGTTCTTGTGGAAGAAATCGTCGTAGTCGAGCATACCGTCCCATACGCCGGCCGCCATGATGGCATCCTGCAAATAGAAATAGATCGTCTGATCGGTGGTGATGCCCGGCACGATCTGCGTGCCGTCCGATGAAGGCATGTAGCGGTAGTAATCGCCGCGGGGGTCCGCACCGCCGTTCCACGTCAGCGCCGAATAGCCGTTCTTACCGAAACGCAGCGCCGTGGCGGCGTTCAGGCGCGTGTTCTCCGACATGTCCCACGTGTAGTTCAGCATCACGATCGGTTCGTGGGTGTTGCGCACGCGCGAGTTGCGGAGCTTGCCGGCCTGATAACCCACGTTGGGATTGTAGTAGTTGTTGCCGAACAGGCGGTAAGCCTCGTCGGTCGATGCCTGCTGGGCTCCGCGCTCCGAAGGCGACGCCATCAGCGTAAGGCCCAGACGGTGGTTGTCGCCGAAGAGCTTCTCGGCCGAAGCGAAGTAGGAATAGGAGTTGTAATAAACGCCGTCCACATAGCCGTTGCCGCCCTGACGGGTACCCACCGAGAAGGCATACGACCAGCCGTTGTCCAGCTGTCCCGAACCGTAGGAGACCATCGCCCGGAAACGGTACATCTGGTTGCCGTTCGACACGCTGACCCGGAAGCCCTTGCGCATCTGCGAAGCGCGGGCGTTGACGTTGGTCATGCCGCCGATGCCGCCGATGCCGAAGTCAGCAGCTTCGAGACCCGTGTAATTCTCCTGATTGCGCGTGGCGTCGTTCAGACCGCTCCACAACGACCAGGGGCCGTAGCCGGTCATGGCGTCGTTGAAGCGGATGCCGTTCAGGTAGATGTCCGAATACTGCGAATCGTAGCCGCGGACGTTGAAGCGCATTTCGCTGAAACGATACGACGCAATGTTGTTGAACAGGTCCTTCGACGACGAGAGCGACGAGGGCAGCGCCTGCGTGTCCGACGACGAGGAGTCGTTGTCGAACTCGGCGAAGATCGCGTCGTCCAGCACACCGCCGGCAGGACCCGTCGGAACGATGATGACCTGCCGGAGATCCTTCACGTTCCGGTTGTCCACGCGGACCATCAGGTCGAGCGGCTCGAACTCGGGAGTTGCAAACGACAGCGTGTAGTCACCCTTGGGGAGGTTCTCGATAACGAAATTGCCGTCTTTGTCGGTCATGACCGTCAGTCCCAGACTTTCGATCTTCACCCGTACGTTGCTCAGTGCCACGCGGCCGTTGCGCGAGACCACCTTGCCGCGGATGCCTCCGTCCTGCGCATAGGACGTGAAGGTCACGGCGGCGAGCATCAGAATAAGTAAAATTTTGAGTTTCATACAAATATTTTAGCGTGTTTATTTGGCAATGTAGATATAGACCGGGAAGTGGTCGCTGAAACCGCCCTGAAAGTCGTTGCCGACGAACGTGCGCAGCGGATAACCCTTGTACTGGCCCTCCTTCTGGATCATGTAGGGACGACGGAAAATGCCCCCGTAGAATTTCGACTTGCCGACGGGCTGGATTTTCAGTTCGCCGGTGGAGCCCGTCGCCAGGTTCTCCGAAACGACGATGTTGTCGAACAGATTCCACGCATCGCGGTAGGCCAGCGTGCCGTAACCGGCTTTCAGCAGGGCGATGAAGGGATTGAACATGTCGCCCTCCTTCACGTCCTTGATCTTGCCCTTGGCGCTCAGCCCCTCCACGACGCTGGCGTCCGTGGCGTCGTCGTTCAGGTCGCCCATCACGACCACCTTCGTAGCCGGATTGGCCGCCATCACCGAATCGACGATGTGCTTCACTTGGCTGGCCGCAGCCAGACGCTTGGGGTCCGAAGCCTCCTTGCCGCCCAGCCGCGAGGGCCAGTGGCTCACGAGGAAGAAGAACGGCTCGTTCTCGATCGTGCCCCACATCGTGACGAAATCGCGCGTCTTGAAGTTCGGCATTTCGGGCATTTTGAACGGAATAGCCGCGCTGCCTTCGAGTTTGAAAACGTCGGGACGGTAGTAGAACCCAACGTCCACGCCGCGGGCATCGGGCGAGTCGTAATGCACGATGCGATAGTTGCCGTGCGCGAGTTTCGGCTGTGCGATCACATCCTCCATCACCGAGCGGTTCTCGATCTCCGAGACGCCGATCACGACGGGAAAATCCTTGTCCTCGGCGGCGATGTCGAACAACACCCGTTCGAGGTTTCCGATCTTCTTGGTGTACTTGGCCGTGTTCCACTTCTTGGGTCCTTCGGGCGTGAACTCCTCGTCCAGCACCCCCGGTTCGTTGATGGTGTCGAACAGGTTCTCGAAGTTGTAGAAGACCACTTTATAGGGCTTCTGCGCAAAGCATGCCGCCACGATGAGGGAGGCAAACAGTCCTGTCAAAAGGATTTTCTTCATAACGATATGCAATTAAGGTCCTTATCAATAAATTCCCGGCCAGTCGGCAATATTTTTCTGTTTTTTGACCGCATCGGCAACGTCGGGATCGAGGTTTTGGAAGAACTTGAAACCCGTCTGCTCCTCGATCTCTTCCACCGTGCAGGCCGCCGCGGCCGTGCCCGTCGCGGCTCCGGCCGCATCGTTGGTAAAGATAAAACCGATGGTCTTCACCTCGTCGGCCGCAAGCTCCCAAAGCTCCTTATGCAGGTTGCCCGTCTGCTTGAGCAGCACCTTCCAGCAATGCGACGGCACGGTGATCGGGCCGTTGGCGTTGGGAATCGTCGTCGATTTCTTGAAGCTGGCGCCCGTCACCACATAGAGCGTGTCGTAACGCACTCCGCTCGGCAGCGGTCCCCACTGACGCACCTGCCCTTCGAGCCGCGCCCAAACGCCTTGGTTGAACGCGCTGTTCTGGGGCATCATGTTAGTCGCATAATAGGTCATCCGGTTGGCCGCATAGTTGTTGTAACGTGTGGCCTGGGGCAGCATGTGCCCGCGGTCGTACCCCCGCTGTCCGTAACCCGAGCTGATGTTCTGCTGATCGGCCGTCGGAATTACCGGCAGCTGGTCGTTCGGATCGTAACCGAAAGCATTGACCCGCGACAACTGGGGCGCCTCGTAAAGGGCATAAAAGACCGGATAGGCCACCCATTGCGAAACCCGCGTCTTTTTGTCGTAGCAGACCGTGAAATTGCGGACATATCCTCCTGCGAAATATTTATTGCCGACCAGCGTCGTGTTGTAGGTCTTATAAATATAGTTGGCGTCCTCGCGGTATCCGGGCAATTCACCCCATGCCCGGTCGTACTCCGGAGTTGCGGAATAGGGCATCTGCCACAACCGCAGGGTCACGGAATAACCGCCGGAATAGGTGACGGATATTTCCGCCGCGCGGTACTCTTCGGTGCTGTTTTCCTCCAGGTAGAGAGGCAGCGCCTCTCCCACCGCACCGCCCGCAGCCGTCGCAAGCCGTGACGCCGGATCGAACGAACACCACTCCTCGCCCGCCGCCAGTACGATCTTCGCCCGGAAGGTCTGCCCCTTCGGGCCCTGGGTAAGGAGCCTGTCCGTTTTGGTTATACAATTCACGGTTTTTGCTTCGAGTTGCGCCAGGGGTTTCACACCTCCGTCGTCATCGTCGCTGCATCCCGCGAAAAGGACAAGCATTGCCGACCATGCAATGTATAGCAAGCCCGTCTGTTTCATGAATTTCACCATGCAAAAATAGCTAAAAAAGGCCACGGTCCTCGGACCTGTTTAGAAACCAAACTCTTGACGGGGTTTTATCCCCGCCAAGAGTGGTTTGTTTTCAAAGTCAGTTTCCTTGACTACTTCTTGTAGGTAACTACAATTTTCTTTATGCGAGCTTGAACATTTTCACTACTCGTAGTGCCATTCGTAAACACAACACTCGTTGCACTGCCCGTCCAAGTACCAATTTTATCAGTAGTAGCATATGTCCCAAGGTCTGCAGAAAAATCCGCACCCATATAACTGGTCGAAGAGAATGTTATTTCAATGTTAATAATCGTAGCACCGGAAATCGTCATGCTATTCGCTCTATACAATCTCCATTCGCCAGCTTTATTCACACCCGGAGAAGTAGAACCAGCTGCTTTGTCAGGTGTTAATTTGATCCCATCAACAATCATCTCGGCAGCCGTACCAGTTTCAGTTATCGTAGAGAAATCAAACGTCGCCGTATTCGTACCTTCAAGCTGTTTAACCTCCTGCTTCAACTCTACCGAAGCCAGCGTCGCACCGGCAACCTTGGCAACGAGATTTGCCGTATAGGCGGCATCCGACTCGTTGTTGCCGTTAGCCTTCACCACTACATTGGCGTCCGTCGTGCTGACAATCGTAAACTTATCGGCATTCGTACCCTCGATTGCAAACGATATCTCTGCGGCAGTCGTATTGGCGAACGTATAGGCCAGCGTCTGCTGCTGAGGATCAGTTGCTGCAAAGGTTTCAGGTTCAGTCGTAATCGTAACCGCAGGTACCGTGGTATTCTTCTGAATGTCACGAAGCATGATATTCAGTTTCGAGTTAGAGGTATCGTAACCCAACGCAAAACCGGTAGCCTCAACGACATCTCCGGAAACCAGACCCGCGTAATACGAATCCAGACCGTATGCGAATGCAACGGTTTTACCCGTAACGCCGGCAATCGTGATCGTGTAGGTTTTGTAATCCGGATTCGAGGTATCAATATCAAGAACTCCTACTACCTTGACATATTTGTAAACAGGATCAGCAACATATGCATCAATAGCAGCCGCATCGAAATTGACCGGTGCAGGCAGTTGCAGCGTCGAAGCAGCACCTACCGTAACATCGAAATCAGAGAACTGATAAAGACCGTAACGGAGAGCGCTGGTACCCTTTAACTCCGCTAATTTATCAACATTCGCAATATAAGGATTGGCAGTTTGAGTGGTCCAACCGTTATTGAAACCAAGCACATAATACACAGTCCCGGACACTTCCTGCCCGAACATAACTCCTTTCTGGTGAACTCCGACGATCGTCGCATTCTTCACGAGGTAGTTGCCTTCACCAAGATTGTTAATAGTAACCTCCTGGTATTCAGGCTCAGGAATCGGCTGATCAAGTCCGCTTAAATCGGATGCAGTACGAGGCGAAATCTGCTTGTCGCCGTTGAACTGGCCTCCGATACCGATCAAGAAACCGCTCTTGTCCGGAATAAGTTCACTTTTGAATGCAGCGCTGTTGCCGGTACGGACTACGAAAGTCTGACCTGCGGTCGTAGTAAAGTTAGCATTGCCCTTATTCGTTGAATTATTCCAGGCCGTTCCGGCAGTACCCGTCGCAGGCATACAATCCTCAATCTTAACCAGCATCGATTCATAACTCAACAGCTGATCCGGCGTTACGACTACCGGCTCGGGAGCCGTACCGGTCGAAGTCTCGATTGCGACATCGTTGCTGATGGCCAACTGAATCACGCCACCATAAGTGCTTACTTTAGCACCCGTCAACGGAATCGTAACGGTCGTACCGGCAGAGAGAGCCAATTCCTGGAATTTATTAGCATTGAGCGTAAGACCCGAATCCTCAGCCGCTTCCGAATCCTGCACTGCAATATTGTAATCGTTACCAAAATTATGGCCTTCGAACTCCGAAACTACGATACCGGTAATCGTCATCGCTGCGATCTCGGCAGTAACGTCCACTTTAGACTGCCCCGGGTTCATCGCTTTCAGCAGAGCGCGAATCTCTTTTACATTGGTGGTAACCTCCGTCGAACCGGCACCGTTCTGCTTAACGGTGATCGTGGCCGTCTTGGGAATGGGAATACCCTCGAAACTGCCGTTCGTAAGCAGTTTAGCGGTAACCTGACGCTCGTCGTTGCTTGCGGCACCTTCCCACTTGTCTACCGTAAAAGTCAGCGTCGTTTTGCCCTTGCCGCCTGTCTCCCTGCTGGGATGGCACCAGGCGGAAGCCGTCTCGTCGTCGAAAGTCAATGCCCAACTGCCGGTCGAAACGACCTCGATGGCATCGGTAGTCCCACCGTCGAGTTTCACGGCGACAGTAGCCGAAGCCTCGCCGTTCACGGTGATCGACGGAAGCCCGCCTTCATCGTCCTTGTCATCGTCCGAGCAGGCGCCGAAGGTAGTGATCGCCAACGCCGCGCAGAACAATGTTTTCCATAAGTTTACTGCTTTCATAGAGTTTAGTGTTAATTAAAAAATAATTGTATGTAGCCAATATAAATTTCAATTCATTACATAATGCCAATATTATGTCTCAAAGATAAAATTTATTTCCGGACCTGCAAAGTTTGTAACATTCTTTTAATAACCATATCGGTCCATTTTATCTCGTTTTTCTCCGCGCGCCTCGTTCGCCGGGGATAAAAAGACCCGGAACGCACCTTTCGGCACACCCCGGGTCCAGTCGGATGCGGACAGATCAACGGATTCTGTCGGCCGCGCGCACCAGCAATTCGTCGCGGAAAATAGCCCGGGCCGCCAGGTATGCGAACAACAGGCAGACCAGCGGCAATGCAATGGCGGGCTTGAATCCCTGCGTGTGGAACGCCAGGTCGGAAAAGACCCGCCAACTCAGAAAATAATAAACGCCCTCCATAGCCACGCAGCCCAGCAGCAACACGATCTCGACCACGCAGAGTCGGATTTGCAGCAGCCGGCGGCGGAACAGGAAAATCGTGACCAACGGCAGCGCGCAGGCCAGCGCCAGCACCGTTCCCATGTAGACCGCAGGCTGTACGGCCTCGCCTTCGGCCGTCTTCAACGCAAAGGCATAGAGTCCGAACTCCCCGGCGTCACCCGCGAACCATGCCAGAGGCGCAAAGAGCGTGACGGCCATCAAAGCCGTGACAATCAGCAGATAAAGCGTTTGGATTCGTTGTATCATCATTTATAAAGTTTTGTCGATCAGATATTTATTCCGCTCGGAAGAGTTTCTGTTGATAAGTTCCCCCAAAAACCCCGCCAAAAAGAGCTGGACGCCGAGAATAACGGCCAGAATCGCCAGATAAAACAGCGGCTGGTCGGTCACGGCGCGCAAAGGCAGGTCGTGGAACTGTTTCCAGAGTTTTTCGGCGATGATCCACACCGTCGTTCCGCCGCCCAGGAGGAACATCAGCGTCCCGAGGCTGCCGAAGAAATACATCGGCGAACGCCCGAAATGCGACATGAACAGCACCGAGATCAGGTCGAGATAGCCCTTCACCATCCGTTCGACGCCGAATTTGGAATGCCCGTACTTGCGGGCGTGGTGATCGACGACCTTTTCGCCGATACGGCGGAACCCGGCCTGCTTGGCCAGGATCGGAATGAAGCGGTGCATCTCGCCGTAGACCTCGATGGCCTTCACCACCTTGCGGCGGTAGGCTTTCAGCCCGCAGTTGAAATCGTGGAGCCGGATGCCCGACACGCTCCGGGCCGTCCAGTTGAAGAATTTGCTGGGCCAGCGCTTGCCCACGGGATCGTGACGCCGTTTCTTCCACCCCGAGACCAGATCGTAACCCTCTTCGAGGATCATGCGGCGCAGTTCGGGAATTTCGTCGGGCGAATCCTGCAAATCGGCGTCCATCGTGATGACCACCTCGCCCTCCGCCGCCGCGAATCCGCAGTAGAGGGCCGCAGACTTGCCGTAGTTGCGGGCGAAGCCGATGCCGCGGACGGCCGGATAGCGCTCTTTGAGCCCCTCGACGACCTCCCACGAACCGTCCGACGAACCGTCGTCGATCAGAATCATTTCGTAGGAGAAGCCGTTTTCGCGCATCACCCGATCGACCCACTCCGCCAGTTCGGGCAGGGATTCCGCTTCGTTGTAAAGCGGCACTACGACCGATATGTCCAGTCTATCCATACGATGCGACTACTCGTTGGAGTCCTTGCCGAAGGGTTTCGGAGCACGTGCGATCACCCCCGCAATGATGAGGCCGAAAACAACGCCGAAGAGCAGACAGCTCCACACGCCGCCCCAGATCGTTTTCAGCATCGAAGGCGCCGGCGAGTTCTGCAATTCGTTGACGATCTGAGAAAGCATCCCCTCCATCGACGAGGAGGCGCCGCCCATCCGCGAGAAGAGCCCCGTCATCCACGAAACGTAATGGTCGATGTAGTTCGCATAGCCCACGATCAGGTGCAGGTAAACCGCCTGCACGACGCCTACGATGATGCCCGCGAAACCCGACACGGCCAGCAGAAAGCCGTAGCCCTGCCCGAAAGAGAAACCCTCGTCGGCGGTGTAGAGCTGCGAACGCCGGCGCGTGTAGCGGTGCAGCAGGTAGTAGTGCACGGCCGCCACGGCGAAAAATTCGAGGAGCATCAGATAGAGAAACCCCGTGCCGCTCGTGAAAAACACGCTGTTCTCCAAGACGCTCGACACGGCGAGTATCAGTCCGATGACGGCGCCGCATTTCGCGGCTTCATTCCAGAAATTGTTCTTATCCATTTATATCTCAATTTGATCCGTCTATTGCAAATCCCCCTTGCCCTCGCGCAGGATTTCGGGTTCGTCGCCCGTGAGGTCCACCACGGTCGTGGGCACGTTGTCGCCGATTCCGCCGTCGATGACCAGCGCCACGTCGCTGCCGTAGCGTTCGTGGATCAGCTCGGGATCGGTCGTGTACTCCACCACCTCGTCGTCGTCCTTCACCGAGGCCGTGATCATCGGGCACCCCAGCGCCCCGACCACCGCGCGCGCCACGCCGTTGGCCGGAATGCGGACGCCGATCGTGCGATGCCGTTCGAGCGCCTTGTCCGGAATGCGTGCCGAAGCCGCCAGCACGAAGGTGAACGGTCCGGGAAGATTCCGCTTCAGAATCCGGAACACGGCGTTGTCCACCCGGCAGTACTCCGCGACCTGGGCGATATTCTCAAAGACCACGGTGAATGCCGCCGAACCTTTGCCCTTGATGCGGCGCAGTTTGTCGATAGCCTTCGCCGAACGCAGCGAACAGCCGAAGGCATAGACACTGTCGGTGGGATAGATGACGATCTCATCCCGCTCCAAAAGGTCCACGACCCGGCGCAACTCCTTCTCCGAAGGATTCTGTTCGTAAATCTTGACCAGCATGGGATGACAAAGATACGAATAAGCGAGCGCAATGTCAAATTTATTTGAACATTGCCGAGCGAGAGTATCTAAGGCGAAGCCAAAGAGTGCGAATAAGCGAGCGCAAAAGCAAGTTTACTTGCATTTTGCCGAGCGGGAGTATCTAAGACGAAGTCAAAGAGTAGGAATAAGCGGGCGCAATGTCAAATTTATTTGATCTTGCGCCGGTTCAGCTCGGCGCTGTACGCCCGGGCGTTGGCATTGTGCTCGCGCAGGGTTCGTGCGAAATTGTGGTAGCCGTCGAACGTGGGCCGCGCGCAGAAGAAGATGTAATCGTGCTGCTCGAACCCGAGCACGGCGTCGATGGCGTTCTTCCCGGGCATGCAGATCGGCGAGGGAGGCAGGCCCCTATTAATATATGTATTGTAGGGCGACGGATATTTCAGATGCTTGTAGAGGATGCGCCGCAGTCCGAAATCCTGCATGGCGTATTTCACCGTGGGATCGGCCTGCAAGGGAATGCCTTTGCGCAGGCGGTTGACATAGACGCCGGCGATGCGGGGCATCTCGTCGGTCTTGTGGGTCTCCTCGTAGACGATCGACGCCAGCGTCATCACCTCCAGCCGGCTCAATCCGCTGCGCTTGCGTTCGGCGTCGCGCTCCGGGGTCCAGAAACGGTCGTATTCGCGCTTCATGCGCTTCACGAACTCCTCGGGCGTCACCGTCCAGTAAAACTCGTAGCTGTCGGGAATGAACATCGAAAAGAGCGTCACGCTGTCGAACCCGACCTCGGCGGCCAGCTCCTTCGAGGTCAGCGCCCGCATGATCGCCGCGGAATCGGCGTCGATCTGCCGGGCGAGCTTCTGCGCCAGCTGCGCGGGGATGCGCACGTTATTGATCGTCACCCGCACGGGCGTCTGCATCCCCAGTTTGAGCATGCGCGCCACCTCGATGACGCTCATGCCGGGTTTCAGCACATAGTGCCCGGGCTTGAACGTCCGTTCCAGACCGATCCGCCGGGCATAGGCCCCGAAGGCGCGGCGATGCAGGATATGGGGCAGCAGCGAATCCAGCGCCTCTCCGTATTCGGCCCGGCCGCTCACGTAAAGGTCGTGCTCCGCGGCCACGGCATTTCCATAAAACTGCTGCCGCACGGCGACACCGGCCGCAACGACGACGACGAACACCCCCAGAGAGATCCGGAGCAATGTTTTTTTAGACATTCCGCAAATTTTTTTGCAAAGATATAAAAAATTCCTACTTTTGTGCCCGGGTGAGTCTTATACGACCAGCTCCCACAGAATCCCCCAGGCGAGGAATCGAGCAAGGGTATGTGGTCGTAGCGGTGCGATGTAAGTAGCTCACCCTTTTTTCTATAACGGTGCCTCGATCCGACGGGTCGGGGCACCGCTTTTCTTTGAATATCCCCGCTTTGGAAAAATAATTGTATCTTGCCCCGCAGAAAACCGAACAAACGATGGAAAACAGAATCACGACCCTTTTCGGCATCCGCTACCCCGTCATCGCGGGCGGGATGGTGTGGTGCAGCGGCTGGCGGCTGGCCGCCGCCGTCAGCGAAGCCGGCGGACTGGGGCTGATCGGCTCCGGCTCGATGACCCCCGAACTGCTGCGCGAACACATCCGCAAATGCCGCGCGGCCACCTCCCGCCCCTTCGGAGTCAACGTGCCGCTGGCCTATCGCTATACGCCTCAGCTGATGGAGGTCATCGTGGAAGAGCGCGTTCCGGCGGTCTTCACCTCGGCGGGCAGTCCCGCGACCTGGACCGGACGCCTGCACGACGCGGGCTGCCGCGTGGCGCACGTGGTGTCGAGTTCGAAATTCGCACTCAAAAGCCGCGATGCGGGTGTGGATGCCGTGGTGGCCGAAGGTTTCGAGGCGGGAGGCCACAACGGCCGTGAGGAGACGACGACGATGGCGCTCGTTCCGCAGGTGCGGCAAGCCGTCGATCTGCCGCTCATCGCCGCGGGAGGCATCGCCACGGGGGCCGGCATGCTGGCCGCCTTCGCCCTGGGCGCCGAAGGGTGCCAGCTGGGAACCCGCTTCGCGCTGACGCAGGAGAGCTCGGCCTGCGAGGCGTTCAAGCGGCGGTGCGTGGAGGTGCAGGAGGGCGACACGATCCTGACGCTCAAAAAAGCCATACCGACACGCCTCGTCCGCAACGGCTTCTGCCGCACGGTCGAGGAGGCCGAGAGCCGCGGCGCCACGGCGGAGGAACTGCTCGCGCTGGTAGGCCGCGGACGCCCGAAACAGGGTATTTTCGAGGGAGACCTCGACGAAGGGGAGCTGGAAATCGGACAGATCGCCGCGCTTATCGACGACCTGCCTTCGGCCGGCGACATTCTCCGCCGCCTCGTCGCCGAATATGAAACCGCGCGCGGAAACCTCCGTCCGCTCTGACCGCTATCCCAGCCGGTTGCGGACGTAAATCCGCTGCTGCTCGGTCTTCATGTCCACCGCGTCGGAGAGCGCCCGGATCAGCAGCGACAGTTTCTTATAACCGTAGTTGCGGGGGTCGAAATCGGGCATCTTTTTCGACAGCACGCTGCCCACGTCGCCCAGCGAAGCCCAGCCGCTGTCGTCGGCAGCGTCGTCGATGGTGTTCTCCAGCAGCGTGCGGAACTCGTCGTCAAACGGCCGGATGATCGTCGAAGCGTGCCCCGCATCCTGTGCCGGTCTTTTCTCCCCGGCCGACTCCGCAGCGGGTCCGGCCGGCGTCTCGGTTTCGGCGGGCTTCCTCGTCCCTACCCTCTTCTTCGCAGGGGCCGCCTTCTCCGGCGGAGGCGTCAGCCCGAGAATCTCGACGTAGATGAATTTGTCACACGATTTGATGAACGGCTTCGGCGTCTTCTTCTCGCCGAACCCCAGCACCTCCTTGCCCGATTCGCGGATGCGGCTGGCCAGACGCGTGTAGTCGCTGTCGCTCGACACGATGCAGAATCCGTTCACGCCCTCCTTGTGCAGGATGTCCATGGCGTCGATGATCAGCGCCGAATCCGTGGCGTTCTTGCCCGTCGTATAGGCGTACTGCTGGATCGGCGTGATGGAGTTCTCCAACAGCACCTCTTTCCAGGCGGCGAATTTCGGGTTGGTGAAATCTCCGTAAATCCGTTTTATGGTCGGCGTGCCGTAGTTGGCGATCTCATCCAGAATATCCTTTATCTTGCGGTGCGAGATGTTGTCGGCGTCGATCAACACGGCGAATTTTTTGTCGTTCAGTTCCATACAGGTTCAATTAATGGTGTAAGATACGAAAAAATCCCGGAAGGATCAACTTTCCGCCTCTTCCAACGGGTTCCGGTCGTCCTCCCCGACGCTGCAATCGCAGAAATGAAACTCCCGGCGGGCCTTCTCCTTAGGAAACAGAAAATAGACGCAGACCGCCTCGGTGCACAACTCGCCGCGCACGTCGCGGATTTCCACGGCGATACGGACGATATTGCGCCGCTGCTCCTCGACGCGGGCCCGCAGGACGATGCGCCCGCCGGTCGTACGGATCGGCTTGTGGTAGCGGACCTCCATCCGGGAGGTCACCCCGCTGGTCTGGAATTTCCGGAAAACGACCCAGCTGCTGATCTCGTCGGCCAGCGTCGCCTGGATGCCGCCGTGCAGCGTGTCCACCCATCCCTGGAACTCCGGGCGGGGTTTCCACACGCTCACGATGTCGTCCCCGTCCTCGTAAAACTCCATCCGCAGCCCCTGCGGGCTGTGCGGATCGCAGCCGTAGCAATGGTAGCCCTCCATGCCCTCCCACGGATTGAAAATGCGTTTCATAGTCTGTCTGCTTGCGTTTTTCGCAAAATTAACGAATTATTTCCGCCCGCGGAACATCCGCGCCGAAAAAACGGCCCGAACGGAGCATGAAGTTGCGGCCGCAGGTTTCAATATCCGAAAAAAATTCCGTATATTTGTAGACAGCCAAAATCAAAAACGAGAAAGCAATGATACGACTCAATGTATTTATCCGCACGACGGAGAGCAACCGCGAGGAACTGGTGCGCACGGCCAAGGAGCTGGCAGCCGCCTCGCTCAAAGACGAAGGATGCGTGGCTTACGACCTGTTCGAAAGCGCCACGCGCAACGACGTTCTGATGATCTGCGAGACCTGGAGCGATGCCAAGGCCCTTGCGGCCCATGAACAGGCGTCGCATTTCACGACCCTCGTGCCGCGCATGCAGCAGCTGGGCGAGATGAAGCTCGAAAAATTCGTCTTCTGATCCGCTCCTCCGGGCATGAAAAAACCTCCGCAACCGAAGTTGCGGAGGTTTTTCGTTTACTCCTCGATCGCCTCGAAATCGGACTTGTAGAGTCCGCAGATCGGGCAGGTCCAGTCGTCGGGAATCTCGTCGAACGGCGTTCCGGGAGCGATGCCGGTCTCGGGATCGCCCTTGGCGGGGTCGTAGACGTAATCGCAGGCCGTACACTTGTACCGCTTCGGAATGCAGCGGTCGGCGACCTTCTGCCAGTCGATCAGCTCCCAGAAAGCGGCCATGAACTCGGCCCGGCGGTTGCGGTAGTCGATATAGTAGGCGTGCTCCCAAACGTCGGCCGTCATCACCGGACGCAGACCGTCGGTCATCGGATTGCCGGCGTTCGACTTGGCGACGATCGACAGCTTGCCGGCCTTGTCCAGCGCCAGCCAGGCCCATCCCGAACCGAAAAGCCCCACGGCAGCCTTGGTGAACTCCTCCTTGAAAGCCTCCACCGAACCGAACGCCTCGGCGAGCTTTGCGGTCAGCTTCGCAGGCATGGGCTTCTGGGCAGGAGTCAGCATCCGGAAAAAGAAAGTATGGTTCCAGGTCTGGGCGGCGTTGTTGAATATGCCGCCGTCGGCCTTGCGGACGATCTCGTCGAGCGGCATCTCCTCGTAAGGCGTACCGGGGATCAGCTTGTTCAGGTTGTCCACATAGGTTTGCAGATGCTTGCCGTAGTGGTAGTCGAGCGTCTCTTTGCTCATCTTCGGAGCAAGCGCTTCCAATGCGTAGGGAAGCTCAGGCATCGTGTGTTTCATAGTCGTGTGCGTTAATGAATTAAACTTGTCCGAAGTTAGCAATAATTTCCGTCGGCCCGTCACGCCGAGCCGAAAATGATCATCATTAAAACGAATTCAGCTCTCAGAAGTTGGCCTTGACGCCGACCGTGAAACCGGCTCCCTGCTCGGGATACCACGGATACTCGTAAAGGTCGCGGTCGGCGAGGTTGCGCCCCTCGGCAAAGAGCGTCACGCGCCCCGAAACCTTCCAGTCGAAATTCACCCGCAGATCGACGGCGAAGGGCGCCTTGAAGGAATTCAGCACGACGGGCAGCGCGCGGATGCCGGCGGGATCATACGCATAGGCGGACCAGCGGCGGACGCCCTGCATCAGCGCCTTCACCCCGAACGAGATCTTGCGGCCCTCGTAGGCGACACCGACGTTTCCGGCGATCGAGGGCGCTCCGTTTTTCAGGTCCGTTTCGTCGTTGTAGAGACAGCCGTGCACCGCCAGGTCGAATTTCAGCACGCTCAGGGGCCGGTATTCGATCTCGCCGTTGAACGATGTCACGGTCTGGCGCGCCGTCACGGGAACGAAAGCACCGAAGAACCCGGCGTTTTCGGGATCGTCGGACCAGAGGGCCGTCCAAAAGAGCCGGTTGTCGTGAATCGAGACGCCCGCATAGAGGCGGTAACTGAAGCGGCTGCGCCACAGGCTGCCGCCCACCCCGAGGCGGAAATCGTAATCGACCGAGCTCTTATCGAGCCACGTCGAAGCCGTCACATAGGAATTTTGGAGCGTCAGCGACCGGAAATCGTTCGGTTTCACGGCGCCGTCGGCCTCGAAGAAAGGCCGCAGCCCCGGCGTCCCGAGATTGAAATCGAGCCGGGCATAGGGAATCACGTAATTTTCGGCATCCGCCCCCTCGATCTTGTCGTGGTAGTAGTCGGCCCCGACATCGAGGCGCACCACCCCGCCCGCGAAGCCGTAGCGCAGGGCGGCATGGATCAGCTGCTGGGTGTTCTCCGAGATGGATTTCTGCCCGGCCAGCCGCTCGTAGCCCGCTTCGAGCGAAAAACTGCTGCGGCCGAACCCGCGGGCGATCTTCGCCCGGGCCTCCAGCGATGTCTGGCGGGCCTTCTCGCCGTAACCGGGCCAGTCGGAGTGGTCGAAGAACATGCCGCCGCCCAGCGCGATTTCGAAGTTCGTGCGGCCGAGGTCCTGGAAATCGTCCCCTAAACGCACGGCGACATGCGCATCGCCGTAGTCGTTTCTGTCGCCTGCCCCGAATTCCTGTTCGAGCCCGGCAGGGGCATAAGCCCCGTAGCGGTGGTACATCCGGTTGTCGTAGTAAAGATCGCCTTCGAGGATATGCTTCCCGAAATATTTGCCCGCAGCTGCCCCGATGCGGTTGAACATCCGCGTCGAGGGGTTCTTCACGCCGAAATCGTTCCGGATCTTGGCATACTGCCCCTCGTGGTTGACGTAGCCTATGACATAACCCGTCGAAGGATTCTGCGACGAGGCGTAGAAATCCAGCACCGAATTGAGCGGATACCCCGCTCCGGCCTTCACGTAAAAGGGCAGCGGGCGGTTGAACTCCCAGTAGGTCACCGTCGCCGGGCGTATCGGGCGCGTCGAGAGCGTCGTGCGCAGCGACAGCGGCGTGATGGTATAGTCGATTTCGGGACGCAGGCGCGTCGTGTCGGTCATATCGGGCCGGACGGCCAGCTTCGAAGCGCTCTCCACCTTCGGGACATACGCCTTGGTCACCTCGACCTGTTTTTCGACCTGCGCCGCAGCCAGCTGCGGCAGAACCGCCGCGAACACCGCGGCTATCAAGACTCTCTTCATCGTCAATTCAATTTTGCGATTCGTGCCTTCGCCTCCTCCACAATGCCGTCGTCGGCGGGCGAATAACCGTCGGCGACACTCTGCCACGTCGCCCGGGCCTGGAACGTGTCCCCCTTGCGGACGTAAACGTCGCCCAGCAGAATGAAAGCCCGCGCCAGCCAGTAAGCCTGCGGCTCCCGCTCCGAGAAGGCGAACACGGCGGCTTCGGTCTTGTCCATGTCGCCGCTTTCGAACGTCGATTCGATCACGTAATAGGCGGCTTCGGAGCCCTCCTTCGTGCGCACCTCCTTCGCAAGCTCCTTGTAGAGCTTCACCGCCTCGGCGCTCCGGCCCTCGGCCCGCAGCTGCCCGGCCCAGGCATATTTCGCTTCGCGCAGCGCCACGGCCCCCGCGTCGTCGTGCCCGCAGACATCGGCGGCCATTTCGGCGATCTTCGCCCCGTCGCCCCCGGCCACGGTGGCGCGCACATAACCCGTCATGGCATCCTCGCGGCCCGTCTTGGTCGGCGCCACGTCGTAAAGCCGCCGGTAGGCCGATGCGGCCTCGTCCCAGCGCTTGTCCTCGAACGTCATCCCGGAGAGTTTCTCCAGCACGGCCACGGTATACTGGTTCGTACCCTGCCCGGCCAGCCGGGTCAGCGTCCCGATAGCGTTCTCGCGGTCACCCGCAAGCAGATAGCAGTCGCTCAGGTAGTAGAGCGCATCGGTCAGGTAATAGCCTTTGGGATAGCTCGCCACATAGCTGCGCAGCGACTTGGCGGCGGCATCCCGCTGCCCGCCGAGGTAGAGCTTCTGCGCCGCGGCGAACGACAGCGAATCGCGCGACAGAGCCGTCAGGTCGCTTTCCACGCCCGCCTTGGCGGCATAGTCGAAATAGGCGTCCACATCGCCCTCCGAAACGTAGATCTCGCGGATCGACTGCATCGCGCCCTTGGCCTCGGCCGACTGGGGCGACGCCCCGACCACCCGGTCGTAGCAGGCCAGCGACTTCTGCTTGTCGCCGAGATTCAGGTAAGCCAGCCCCAGATCGGAATAAGCCTGCATACAGCGCGGCGAAGCGGGATAGGCAGCGACGAACTTTTCGAGCTGCGCGGCGCCCTCGGCATATTTTTCCTGCGCGATGTAGCTGCGTCCCAGCTCGTAAGAGGCTTCGTCGGCATAGTCCCCGCCCGCAGCGGCGATCTGCCGCAGGGCCTGCTGCTTTTGGTCCGTATGGCCCAGAATGCCGAACGTGATGGCCCGTTTGTACTGAGCATATCGCTTTTCGGGCGTTCCCAGCGCGATGGCCTTGTCGTACTCCCCCACGGCCGCTTCGAACCGCCGGTCGGAATAGGCCGCGTCGCCCAATCGGTTCAGCGCGTCGGCGCGGTAGCTGTCGCGCGGCAACCATGCGGCGAGGAACTTGCCGAAAGCCTCCTGCGCCTGCTGGAGATCGTTGCGGTCGAAAGCGCAGTAACCTAAGTTGTACCACGCCAGGGCATATTCGCGCTCGGTGCGGGGCGCCCGTTTCAGGTAGGCGTTGTATTTGGCGGCGGCAACGGCGTAATCGCCCTGCGCAAAGGCGATCTCGCCCTGCCAGAAAGAGGTCAGAGCCGAGTATTTCGGACTGACGTTCACCGCCGCGGACTCCGCGAGGTAGCTTTGCGCAGCTTTCAGATCGCCGGAGGAGTAAGCCTCCAGCCCGCGGAAATAGGCTATTTTCTGCAACGCCGCGCGGATGTCGGCATCGCCCGAAGGCATCGCCTTGATGGCGCGGTAGGCGGCATCGTAGTCGCGGGAGTTGTAGTAGGCGGCGATCAGCAGCGTCCGGGCCTCCTCCGCGCGCGGCGACGAGGGATAGCGTTCGACATAGCGCGTCAGCACGTTGATCGCGCCGTTGAAGGCTCCACCGCCCAGCTCGTATTGCAGTTTGGCATAGTTGAACAGCGCATCTTCGGCGATCGCGGCATCCAGCGACTCGTCCGAAGCCATCGCAAAAGCCTGCATCGCCGACTCCTTGTCCCCGGCGCGCAGGTAGCAGTCGGCCAGGTGGTAGGAGGCGTTCTGCGTCAGGGCGTCCTCGGCGCCGCACGCCTTGCGCAGCCACTCCGCGGCCTCGGGATAGCGGGCCGTGCGGTAGAGCGAGAAGCCTTCGAGATAGGCGGCGTCGCGGTCCATCTCGCCGCCGGCGCTCCGGAAAGCCGCGAGGTGCTCCAGCGTCTTGTTGAAATCCTCCAGCCGGAACCACGATTCGGCCATCACGCGCTCCAGTTCGGCGCGGCGTTCGGGAACCGCCCGGCGGGCCAGCGCCTCGCCGTTCTCGACCACGTAGCGGTAGTTGCCCTCGCGGAACTCGATCTGCAACAGGTAGTACGGCACCACGTCGCCGTAGGCGTCGCTGCGCGCGAGCGTCTCGAAGCCCTGCTTCGCCCGGCCGTAGCGTCCCTCGGCATAGTCGATATAGGCTTTGTAATAACGGGCGTGATCGACATACTCGCTGCGGCTGCCGATGCGGTCGAAATAGCCGTATGCCTTCGCATAATTGCCGTCACCGAACTCGACGTATCCCATGCGGATGTCGTACTGCTCGCGGCGCGGCGCGCTCAGGGCCCTGTAATCGGTCTTTTCGAAGGCTTCGCGGGCCTTCTTCATGTTCCCGGCCGAACAGTAGAACGACCCGAGGGCGAAACGCACGTCGTTGGCGTAGACCGACCCGGGATAACGCTCGTCGAATTCACGCAGGGCCCCTTCGGCATCGGCGCTGCCCAGCTCCACGGCGCAGGCGGCCAGATAGAACTCAACCTCCTGGGCCAGCAGGCGGTCCGAAGGGGTCAGGGCGGCCTTCGCACGCAGGAACTCATGCCGCGCGTCGCTCCAGCGGCCGTAGTCGAACAGGTCGCGGGCGCGCTCCATGAGCGTCCCTATTTCGGGCCCGGCGGCCTGCGCACCGAGGGTGCACGCCGCCGAGGCAAGGATCAGCAACAATATCCGGAATTTTCGCATACGCATATTTTCACTAAATACGGGCAAATATACGAATTTTTACCCATCCGCACACTACCTGAGGAACGGAATTTGCCCTCGGATTATCGTTGAACGAAAAAACCGAAAACCATGATTGAGAAAGTAACTTTACAGATGTCCGAAAACGGAAAATTCCGGACCGCAGACGGCGCCGGATGCGACACGATGAACCCCAAGGCCCTGCTGCTCTACGCCGCCGCGCAATGCGCCGCACAGACGGCGCTGATGATCATGCGGAAAGAGCGCATCGCGCCCAAGCGGTTCGAAATCGGCTTCTCGGGAGAGCTGTCCACCCAGGAACTCCGATCGGAGAGCGTATTCACCTCGTTCCATGTCGTTTACAACGTCGAGTGCGGTTCCGAGGACGACCAGGCGAAAGTCAGCCGCGCCATCGTCCTCACGCACGAAAAACACTGCGGTCTGGTGCGGATGCTGCGGATGATCGCTCCCGTTTCGCACGAAGTCGCGGTAGTGAGTACCGAACCTGCGAAAGCGTGAAATACCCGGCGGTAATAAAAAACGGCGGAGAATATTCTCCGCCGTTTTTTACTGCGCCGTGATGCGCTGGTAGTCGGAGACCGCCACGGCATAGTTGTAGTGCGCCCGGATGGCGTTGGAATAGAGCTGAATCCAGCTGAGCTGGGCTTGCAGGACATCGAGGATCGTCGCAAGCCCCTCGCCGTAGGAATAGGTGCTGATCGAGAGGTTTTCGGCCGCGATGCGGAGGCTCTCCTCCGTGGCATCGACCTGCGCCCGGCTCTGCACCAGCGCCGTCCAGCCGTTCATCTCCTCGCGCACGATGTCGTCGTGGCGCAGCGCGGCGGTCCACTCCTGCTGTCGCTGCACGGCGCGCGCGATCCCCACGGCCCGGCGGCGTTCGCCCCAATGGAAGATCGGCACCGAGAGCTTCACGAAAACCGATCCGTCCACCGTCGTGGCCCCGGTCCGGTTGGGCGAGAAAGGCTGCCACGATCCCCCTACCCCGACGCTCAACTGCGGATTGAAGGGCGCCCGAGCCGAACGGACGCCCCAATCGGCCTGCTCCGCACGCAGCCGTGCGGCAGCATAGTCGGGACGGCGCGCCAGGGCCTCGGCGGACACGACCCGCCCGGGCATCGGAAGCGAATCGCGGATGCTCTGCGCCAGCCGCACGTCGAGCGCAGCATCGGTGCCGCGCAGGATGTTGAAGTTGTGCAGGGCCACTTCGTAACTCTGTTCGGCGCTCACGAGCGAATATTCGGCCTCGCTCAGCCGGGCGTCGATCATCAGCACGTCGCCCTTGGCGATATACCCCTCGGCGAAACGGCGGTCCACGACCTCTTTGAGCGAACGGATGATCGAAACGTACTGGCGCATGGACGCGGCATAGAGCTCCACGGCCGAAAGGTTCCAGTAGGCATAGTCGGCGGCATAACGCACGTCGAGGCGCGAAAACTCCTCGTCGCACAGGGCGATGTCGTAGCCCAGTTCGGCCTGCCGGGCCGAAGCCCGCACCGCACCGCCTCCGTAAACCGTCTGGACCACCTGCGGCAGTACGCCGAAGGTCCACGGCTCGATGCCTTCGTAACGGTGGAAGGTCTTGGTGAAACTCCCGTCCATCGCCAGCCGCGGAAGGTAGCCCGTACGGGCCTGCCCCAGCGTTTCGGCCGCAGCGTCGCTCTGCGAGGCGGCGATCTTCAGTTGCCAGCTGTAATCGGCGACCGCCGCCCGGTAGCCGTCGAGCGAGGTTTGTCCGAACGCCGGCAGGGAGAGGCACAAAAGGAGTATCGAAACTGCGTTTTTCATGGTTTGCGAATGTTATAGAACAAGGCGTAGACCACCGGGAGCACGCAGACCGTCAGCAGCGTAGCCACGAGCAGTCCGCCCATGATCGTGGCGGCCATAGCCCCGAACATCGAGTCGAACAACAGCGGCAGCATGCCCAGAATGGTCGTTCCCGAAGCCATCGCCACGGGGACGATGCGGCTGCGCGTGGCCGACGTCAGCGCCTCGTAGGGGTCCTTGCCGGCGGCCCGGAGCACGCCGATCTGCTCGACGAGCACCACGGCGTTCTTGATGTTCATGCCGACCAGTCCCAGCAGCCCCAGCAGCGAGAAAAAGTTGAACACCTTGCCCGTGACGGCCAGTCCGAGCACCACGCCGATGAAGATGAGCGGTATCATCAGCAGGATGACGACCGGTTCGCGGTAGTTGCGGAACAGCAGCAGCAGGACGATCAGGATCAGCACCAGCGTCAGCGGCATGTATTCGGCCAGCGCCTCGTTGGACTCCTGCTGGCTCTCCTGCTCGCCGAAGATCTTCATCGAATAGCCCTCGGGAAGCACCACGGCGCGGTCGATCGAGTCGCGCAGCGCGGCGAACAGCTGCATGGTGTTGACCCCGCGGGCGGGATCGCACTGCGCCTTCATCACCCGCTGGCGGTTGAAGCGCTTGATGACGCCCGGCCGGAAGTCGAAGCGGAAGCCGTCGGTGGCCTGCTCGATCGAAAACACCTTGCCCGAAGGGCTGAAGATCGGCAGGGCCTGCAAGTTGGTGAGGTTGTAGGAACCGATGTTCTCGTCTTTCAGCAGGATCGGCATGAACTGGTCACCCTCGCGGTATTCGCCCAGCGCGTACCCCTGCGTGGCGATGGTGATGCCCCGGGCCATCTGGCTGCGGGTGATGCCGATGCGCTGGCCCTTCATCTGCGAGTAGACCGGCTGCCACATCGGCACGCGGTTGCCCCAGCCGTTGCGGATGTTCACCGCCCCCGGCGTGCGCCACATCACCTCCTCGGCGGCGGCCGTCAGGCGGCGCAGCGTGTCGGCGTTCTCGCCGATGAAACCGAATTCGATGGCCGCGTCGGGCACGGGCGAGAGCTTGAAGAGCGACGAGCGCAGCCATACGTCGGGGAGATTCGCGGTGACCCAGGCGTTGAACCGCGCCTCGACGGATTCGGTCTGCCGCTTGTCGTGCAGTTCGACGAGGACGTTGCCGAAATTGGGACGCATCGAAACGCTGCTGCTGGCCAGATAGTAGCGCGGCGGCGTGGAGCCGAGCGTCATCGAGACGGTCTTCACCTCGGGCTGTTCGCGGAGCCACTCCTCCATCGAAAGCAGGTTGCGCTCCGTATCGCGGATGTCGTACCCCTCGGGCAGCAACACGTCGGCGCGGAAATAGGGTTTGTCGAGCGACGGGAAGAAGTTCTGAGGCATCAGCCCCATGACGACCAGCGAAAGGGCGAACAGTCCGACGACGACGGCCACGACCGCCCATCGCCGGCGCAGCAGGGCGGCCAGAAAGCGGTCGAAAGCGCGGTAGAATTTCGTGTCGTAGGGATCGCGACCGAGGGGTTTCACCCGCAGCATGAAATTCCCGAACAACGGCGTCTGCGTCAGGGCCAGCACCCAGCTCAGCAGCAGCGAGAGGGCCAGCACGACGAACAGCGGCTTCACGATCTCGGCCACCGACGAAGGGGCCAGATACAACGGCAAGAACGAGAATATGGCGATCAGCGTGGCACCCAGCAGGCTCCACCGCGGGGCGTTGGCTCCATCGACGACGGCCTTGCTTCGCCCCGCGCCCCGCAGCATGGCCTGCTGCGCATTGTCGGTGACGACGATGGCGTTATCGACGAGCATGCCCATAGCGATGATGAATCCCGCCAGCGAAGTGCGGTTCAGCCCCTCGCCCAGAAACTGCATCAGCAGCAGCGTGCCGCCGATCGAGAACAACAGCGAACTGCCGATCAGCACCCCGGCGCGGAAACCCATGACGAGCATGATGATCAGGATGACGATCGCCACCGACTCGGCCAGATTGAGGATGAACGTGGAGTTGGCCTCGCGGGCGATGCGGTTTTCGGGATAGAGCACCGTCAGCTCCATGCCCACGGGCATCTGGCGCGTGAGCGAGGCCAGCACGCCGTCGATCTTCGCTCCGGCCTTCACCACATCGACGCCCGCTTCGGTCGAGATGCCGATGCCCACGGCCCGGCGGCCATCGACGCGCATCATCGTCTGCGGCGGCTCGGCGTAACCCCGCTCGACGCGGGCGATGTCGCCCAAGCGGTACTGCTTGCCCGAGGTGGCGAACAGCAGCTGGTCCGCCAGGTCGTCGAGCGTCTTGTAGGTCCCGTCTTCGAGAATCTGTATGCGGAGCTTCCCGGCCTGCTTCTCCCCGCTATCGACGATGGAGTTCTGCTGGCCGATGGTCGAGACGATGGTTTCGGGGCGGATGGAGAAGTTGGCCAGCGCCGCAAGGCTGACGTAGACGTTGACCACGGGCGTCTGTTCGCCGTAAAGGGTCACTTTCTGCACGCCGTCGATCGTCACGAGGGCCGTTTTCAGCCGCTGGGCCCAGTCGCGCAGCTCCGACCACGAGAATCCTCCATCGACGGAGAGTCCGTAATAGATGCCGTAAACATCGCCGAAATCGTCGGCGACGGTGATCTGCGACGCCCCGGCGGGCAGTTTCGGCTGGACGTTGAGCACCTTGCGGCGCAGTTCGTCCCACAGCTGGGGAATCTCGCGGGCAGGCGTGGCGGGGTCCAGTTCGACCTGGATCTTCGAAACGCCGTAATAGGATTCGGAAGTGATCTTGTGCACGAGGCGCATCGACTGCACCTCGCGTTCGATGGGCTCGGTAATGAGCTCCTCGACCTCCGGAGGCGTAGCTCCCGGGTAGGAGCAGACGAGCGACGCCGATTTGATGACGAAGACCGAATCCTCTTTCTTGCCCAGCGTCGAGAAGCCCAGCGCCCCGCCGGCCAGCAGGACGAAGAGGAAAAACCAAATCACTTTGGCGTTTCGCAGGGAATATTCGGGCAGGTTCATCGCAGCGTCATCTTAAAATCCGGACCCGCTCCCCTTCACGCAGCTGGTAGACGCCGGCCGTGACGACCCTGTCGCCCGGAGCGACGCCGCTGTCGATGACCACGCGGTCGCGGCCGAACAACTCCCCGGGCTTCACCTCGCGGCGCGTGACGCGGTCGTCGGCGCCCACGATCCAGACATAGGTGCCGCCCTCGGCCGGAGCGTAGACGGCCGACACGGGCAGCGACACGGCGTCGGGAACCGGATCGGCGCTCTGCATGGTGATCGTGCACGACATGCCGGGCGAAATGCGGTAACGCGCCGGATCGGGATTTTCGAGAGTCAGCGACACGGGGAATCCCGAAGCGTCGGACGAGGTTTCGACATACTCCTTCAGGCGGGCCGGAATCGCCGCGCCCCGGTAATTGTCGAACTCGACGGTGAAACGCGTCGAACTGTCCCGCAGCAGCGACAGCCCGGTTTCGGGAAGGGTGAACTGGACAGTGGTGGTGACGGGGTTGACCAGCCGAAGGATCGACTGTCCGGCCTGCACCCGTTCGAAATTATCGACGTATTTGCGCTCGACGACCCCGGCGAACGGAGCCCTCAGGCGCGTGTCTTTCAGCAGATCGAGGGTGTTTTCATAGGTGGAGCGCGCCTGCGCATAGCGCGTCGAGGCGGCCTCGGCCTCCTGCCGCGACACGGCCTCGTGCTCCACGAGACGCTGCATGCGCTGCTGCTGCGAGCGGGCCTCCTCGAAGGCCGAGCGCGTCGCCGCCACCTGCAACTCGATGTCCCGGGGGTCCAGTTCGGCGAGCAGCGCCCCTTTCTTCACGCTCTGCCCCTGCGCGACAGGAACGTCGAGGACCTGCCCCGCCACCTTGAAAGCGAGGTTCACGGCATCGTCGGGGGTGGCCATACCGGCAAAATCCTTGTCGATGATGCCTGCGCCCGCGGCCGTCGTGACCTTCACGGAACGCACCGTCTCGGGAGCCGGGGTTTTGCGGCCGCACGCCCCGGCAAGCAGGGCGATCGTCAAAAGAGGTAAAATACGCATATGAAAAAAGTTGACACTCTTCTTTTTCTACGCTCGGCATAGTCCGAAACCGAGTTTCGGCTCTGCCCTCGCTAAACGAAAAAGTTGACACAGATTTCTCTGTGTCAACTTTTATACCACATCCCGCCGAACGCCCCTACGGACGAATATCGCGACAGTTCTTTTTAGCCGTGATGGTTCCGTCGTCCAGCACCACCAGTCCGTTGTCGGCCCGAAGCATGGTTTTCATCGTCGAGGCGTCGATGTTGTAGCAGCGCACCTCCCCCGAACCGAAATCGTGCCACGTGACCCCGTACAGCGGATCGGGCGTCAGGCAGACCACATGGGCGCCCTCCTCCCGGGCGTGTTCCACCAGCCGGGCCATACGCCGGGCGCAGGGACGCGGCAGGCGGTCGAACTCCGTGACGCAGAGCATGTAAACCCGTCCGGGCATGGTCAACACCTCCTCCGTGGCGTCGCCCTCGGCGTCGCGCAGGGCGAATTCGCTCACCAGCGGCCGCACCGACGGCAGCTCGCTCACGGTGCGGGTGTCCACCCATTCCCACTTCTCGGCGTCCTGCCACTCGGTGTCGTCCAATGAAAACTCCCGCTCGCGGCCTGTCTTCCGGTTGCGGTAGACCAGCACGGTTTCCGACTCGCCGGACTCGACGGCAGGCTCCTGCATCGCCTCGTGGATGTTGACCCCGACCTTATAAGGCAGGAAGTCGATCAGCGGCAGATGGATATAGCAGTAGTAACCCAGATACATCGAGAGGAAGAAGAACGTGCAGGTGAGCACGATCTCCAGGGGTTTGAACGCGAAGATCTTGTCGGGACGGTAGCGCCACCACACCACGAATGCCATCGGCAGCAGGGCGACATTCTTGGCGAAAGTCTCCCAGGGAGTGAGTTTCAGCGCCTCGCCGAAGCATCCGCAGTCCTCGACGGGGATCAGCGTGGCGCTGAGCAGCGTCAGCAGCGTGAAGAAGATCATCGAAACCAACGCGAAGATCGAAATCAGACGGATGCGGACCTTGAGCAGCAGCATGCACCCCATCATCAGCTCGGCGCCGCACAGCCAGATCGAGAAGGTCATCGACGCAGGTTGCAGGTACTCCATGCCGTAGATCGAGAGGTATTCGTTGACCTTCAACGCCGTGCCCCACGGGTCGATCACCTTCGAGAAGCCCGAAAGGATGAACGTGCAGGCGAGGATCAGCCGGCAGACGTTCGCCAGAATCTTGAAAGCCCGGGTCCTCCTCATCGTGCGTCGAGTATCGGGGCCAGCACGGCCCGTATCTTATCGAAAATCCGCCCGGGGCTCTCCATCGCCCCGTTCGCATCGCAGCAATCGACCACGCGCAACGAATCGTCCTTCGCGGCGGCGGCCAGATAGACTTCGCGGACACGCCGCTGCAAGTCGAGGGCCCCCTCGTGAATGTCCTGCCCGCCTTGCAGATAGGTGCGGTCGTCGCCCTCGCGCGCCTCCGAGAGCTTGCGCTCGGTGAAGGCGAAGGGCACGTCGAGGAAGAGCGACATATCGGGGCGCGGCAGTCCGTTGTAACCGAATTCGAGGTCGAGAATCCATTGCGCGAGTCGGTCGCGCGGCTCCCCGGCAGGAAGTTTCGCACACTGGAAGCCTACGTTCGAGTAGACATAGCGGTCGAGGATCACGGCTTTGCCCGCGGCGATCCACGCCCGGATCTGCGAAGCCGCCGCGGCGCGGTCGCCCGCGAAGAGCAGGGCCACGAGATAGGGATCGACCTCGTTCACGCCGCCGAACTCCCCCCGGAGAAAACGGGCGATCAACTCGCCGTAGACCGGAGCGTCGAAGCGCGGAAAATGCACATACTCGCTCTCCACGCCCCGTTCCGAGAGGAGTTGTCGCAACATGCGGACCTGGGTCGATTTGCCCGCCCCGTCCAAGCCTTCGAGTACGATGAACATAGGTAGTAGTCTTGTTTATAATTAAAAATCAAGAATGAAAAATTAAAAATTCCATTTTCCCGTCCGACATCCTACGACACGGATTTTCGACATGAATCCCAATTTTCAATTCTCAATTTTTCATTTTCAATTGCCAATATTCAGTTGCGCAGCATCCGCACGGCCCGTTCGACCCCGGCGGCCAGCGCATCGGCCTCCGCAAGCGTATTGTACAGCGCGAACGAGGCCCGGCACATGCCCGTCGTGGCGTAGTGGTCCATCACGGGTTCGGCGCAGTGCTGGCCCGTGCGGACCGCAATGCCCAGTTTGTCGAGGATCATCCCCATATCGTAGGGATGCACCCCCTCGACGTTGAACGACACGATGGCGCACTTGCCGGGCGCCGTGCCGTAGATCCGCAGTCCGTCGATGGCTGACAGCCGCTCCGTGGCGCGGCGCAGCAGCGACTCTTCGTGCGCCTCGATCTCCGCCGGATCGAACCGCTGCACGAACTTCACCGCCTCGCCCAATCCGATGGCACCCACGAAATTGGCCGTTCCGGCCTCGAATTTCAGCGGCACGGGGGCATAGGTGGTCTCCTCGAAAGTCACCGTATCGACCATATCGCCGCCCCCGAGGAACGGCGGCATCCGCTCCAACAGCTCCCGCTTGCCGTACAGCACGCCGATGCCCGTCGGACCGTAGAGCTTGTGGCCCGAAAAGGCGTAGAAATCGCAGTCCATCTCCCGGACGTTCACCCCGCCGTGGACCACGCCCTGACAGCCGTCCACGACGACGACGGCCCCGACGGCATGCGCCGCTTCGATAACGGGCCGCAGGTCGGGCCGCGTACCGAGCGTGTTCGACGCCTGCGTCACGGCCACCACACGGGTCCGTTCGTCCACGAGTTCCGGCAGCAGCTCCGTGCGCAGCGCTCCCGCATCGTCGAACGGCAGCACGCGGATCTCGGCCCCCTTGCGCCGGGCCAGCAGCTGCCACGGCACGATGTTCGAGTGGTGTTCCATCTCGCTGACGAGGATGTTGTCCCCGGCCCCGACGAAGGCGTCGCCCCAGGCATAGGCCACCGTGTTGAGCGACGCCGTGGCGCCCGCCGTGAAGACGATCTCCTCCTTCTCGGCCGCCCCGACGAACGCGGCGATCCGCTCCCGAGCCGCCTCGTACAACTCCGTGGCCTGCTCCGAGAGATAATGCACCCCGCGATGGATGTTCGAGTTCAGGCCCCGGTAGAGGTCGTCGATCGTATCTATCACCTGACGAGGCTTTTGCGCCGTGGCTCCGCTGTCGAGGTAAACCAACGGCCGGCCGTAGACCTCGCGGTGCAGGATCGGGAACTCCTCCCGTATTTTTTCGATGTCGAGCATATTCACAGTTTTTCCATTTTCGCCGAAGCCAGCTCCATGACGGCCCCGCACAGCGGCTCGATGCCGCAGCGGGTCACAACGTCGCCGACGAATCCCTCGATCTGCAATCGCCGGGCCTGCGCCTCGCTCAGCCCCCGCTGGCGCATGTACAGAACCGCATCGGCATCCATCTGCCCCACCGTCGCGCCGTGCGAACACTTCACGTCGTCGGCATAGATCTCCAGCTGCGGCTGGGTGGTGATGCGCGCCGTCTCGCTGAGCAGGATGTTGCGGCTCTGCTGGCGGGCGTCGGTGCGCTGGGCGCCGGGAGCGACGTAGACCAGTCCGCAGAACTCCCCGACGGCCTGCCCCCCGGCAACGCCCTTGACATAGGAGTCGCTGCGGCAGTCGGCGGCATTGTGCGCCGTGCGGAGTTTCACGACGCAATGTTCGCTGTCGGCGGCGAGGAACACCCCGCCCAACTCGTTTTCGGCATCCGTACCGTCGAGGTCGATGCGGTACGAGGCGTTGGCGCTCGACAGCTGCACCGTCGTCAGGCGGCAGCGGCTGCGGGCGGCCTGCTTCACCGCAACCTCGGCGAAAGCCTCCGCGACGAACAGTTCGGTCAGCACTAACTGCGCCTCTTCGGCCAGCTCCAGCGTCAGCGACGAGAGGTCGGGGGCGGTGTGCAGCACGACCAGATGCGCCGAAGCCCCCGCAGACACCTCGACGTGCAGGCTTCGGGGATCGACCGCCGCGAACGGTTCGCCCGCGGCCCCGTCGATCCGGAGCACCCCGCCGTCCGCCGGACGGAACCCGCGGATTATGTCGAGAATCGTCTCCATCACTTGTCGTATTCGTTGATGAGCCAGTCGTAACCCTCCTTTTCGAGCTTGAGCGCCAGCGACTTGTCCCCGGAGTAGATGATGCGCCCCTTGTAGAGCACGTGCACCACGTCGGGGACGATATAGTCCAGCAGACGCTGGTAGTGGGTGATGACCACCGTGGCGTTATCCGCCCGGTGGAGCTTGGTGACGCCCGTGGCGACGATCCGCAGGGCGTCGATGTCGAGCCCCGAATCGGTCTCGTCGAGGATCGCCAGCTTCGGGTCGAGCATCGCCATCTGGAAAATCTCGTTCTTCTTCTTCTCGCCGCCCGAGAAACCCTCGTTCACGGCCCGCGAGGTGAGTTTCGACGAAAGCTCCACCACGGCGCTCTTCTCGCGCATCAGGCGCAGGAACTCGGCGGCCGTCAGCGGCTCTTCGCCGCGGAACTTACGCTGTTCGTTGACGGCCAGCTTCATGAAATTGGCCATCGTGACGCCCGGAATCTCCACCGGATACTGGAAGCCCAGGAACAGCCCCAGTCGCGCGCGGTCCTCGATGGACATCGACAGCAGATCGCGGCCCAGAAACTCGGCCGAACCCTCCGTAACGGTGAATTTCTCGTTGCCCGCGAGCACCGACGCCAGCGTCGATTTGCCCGAGCCGTTGGGCCCCATGATGGCGTGCACCTCGCCGGCCTTCACCTCCAGGTCGATGCCCCGGAGAATCTCCTTGCCATCGACCGAGGCGTGCAGATTTTTTACCTTCAACATATCTTCTTTGCCAGTTTTTTACATTTCCCAATCTCCCGGGGCGTCAGTACCCCGTGTTTGCGGCATCCGCCCCGGCCCAAAGTCCCGGCGATCCGGAAACCGCTCCATTTCAATATCTCGCGCAATGCGCGGAACACGCCGGTCGTCTGGCGGAACCACACGCTGAACGGATAGACCGTATTGCACGTGGCGACCAGCACGGCCCGCTTGCCCTTGTGCAGCGGAATCGGCATGCCGTTCTCCCGCTCGCCCATCATCGCATAGACCATCCGGTCGAACAGCACCTTCAACGTCCCGCTCATGTTGCCCCAATAGCAGGGCGACCCGACGATCAGGGCATCGGCCCCGCGAATCGCCTCCGCCGCGCGGTGGGCGTCGTCCTCCGGCAGCACGCAACGCCCCAGCGAACGGCATTTCATACACCCGGTGCAGGGCCGGACCTGCATGTCGCGGACGAACAGCGTCTCGACTTCGCACCCTTCGGGCAGAGCGCCGGCCACATGGCCGAGCAGCTGCGAAACCAGCCCGTCGCAGCGGGGACTTCCGTTTATGACGACGACTTTCATCCTTCAGCCTATCCCACCGATCCCTCCAGCTGCAAGGCCAGCAGTTTCTGCGCCTCGACGGCGAATTCCATCGGCAGTTTCGACAACACCTCGCGGGCATAGCCGTTGACGATCAGCCCCACGGCGTCCTCCGTCGAAAGCCCCCGCTGGTTGCAGTAGAAGAGCTGGTCGTCGGAAATCTTCGAGGTCGTGGCCTCGTGCTCCACGACGCCCGTGCGGTTGCGCACGTCGATCACCGGGAAAGTGTGCGCCCCGCACTTGTCGCCGATCAGCAGCGAATCGCACTGCGAGTAGTTGCGGGCGTTCTCGGCCCCCTTCGCCACGCGGACCATTCCGCGGTAGGAGTTCTCGCTCCGGCCCGCGGAGATGCCTTTCGAGACGATGCGGCTGCGGGTGTTGCGGCCGATATGGATCATCTTCGTGCCCGTGTCGGCCTGCTGGAAATTGTTGGTCATGGCCACCGAGTAGAACTCCCCGACGGAGTTGTCGCCCGCGAGGATGCAGCTCGGGTATTTCCACGTGATCGCCGAACCGGTCTCGACCTGCGTCCACGACAGCCGGGCGTTCTCGCGGCAGATGCCGCGCTTGGTCACGAAATTATAGACGCCGCCGCGACCCTGCCGGTCGCCGGGATACCAGTTCTGAACGGTGGAGTATTTCACCTCGGCGTCCCGCTCGACGACGATCTCCACCACCGCGGCATGCAGCTGGTTCTCGTCGCGCTGGGGCGCGGTGCACCCTTCGAGGTAGCTCACGTAGGCCCCCTCGTCGGCCACGATCAGCGTGCGTTCGAACTGCCCCGTGCCGGCGGCGTTGATGCGGAAATAGGTCGAAAGCTCCATCGGGCAACGCACCCCCTTGGGGATGTAGCAGAACGAACCGTCGGAAAAGACCGCAGCGTTCAGCGCGGCGTAGAAGTTGTCGGTATAGGGCACGACGCTCCCGAGGTATTTTTTCACCAGCTCGGGGAAGTCGCGCAACGCCTCGGAGATCGAACAGAAGATGATACCCTTTTCGGCCAGCGTCTCCTTGAAGGTGGTCTTCACCGACACGGAGTCCATCACGGCATCGACCGCGACGCCCGCCAGGGCCATCTGCTCTTCGAGCGGAATGCCCAGTTTGTCGAACGTGCGTTTCAGCTCGGGATCGACTTCGTCCATCGAGCCGAGCTGTTTCTTGGGCTTGGGAGCCGCATAGTAGATGATCTCCTGAAAGTCGATCGGCGGGATCGTCAGGTGGGCCCACGTCGGAGCCTCCAGCGTCAGCCAATGGCGGTAGGCCGCCACACGGCGTTCGGTCATCCACTCCGGCTCGCCCTTTTTGGCGGAGATCAGCCGCACGACCTCCTCCGAAAGCCCTTTGCCGATGGTTTCGGTCTCGATGTCCGAAGTGAAGCCGTACTTGTATTCCTGCTCTCCGATATTTTCCAGTATGTCTTTCTCTTTTTCTGCCATCACAAGCGAAATATCCTGCGAAGATACAAATAAGCGGGCGCAATTTCAAATTTATTTGAACATTGCCGGGCGGGAGCATCTTCGGCGAAGCCAAAGATACGAAAATCCGTTTACATTTTTACCATCTCCCCAGCAAATCCGGTTCCGAAGCGGTCAAACGGCAAAAAAGGGCGCTCAATTTCTGAGCGCCCTCCCCATTGGATCACCGTGCCACTTATTTCGACGGCGTCCAAGTGATCGAGAAAACATTGATACCGCTGTTCTTACTGTAAATCGTGATCTTCGATCCGGCAGAAGCAGACAAGCAATTATAAGTCAACTTTGCCGCATTCTGCGTCTTATCGGGAGTATCCTGCGTAAGCAATTCCGTACCGTCAACGGCCACAGCCAACGGACGGGCTGCATCTCCGCCGGAAACAGCCTCCACGACCAGTGTACCCGGAGCATCCACCGTAAAGGAGACACATTGCTTGGAAGTGCTGCCCGTACCTCCGTATTGGAAGCGAGTAGCTTTCACACCGTCTGCATTGTTGTTCTGTCCGAACTTGAACTTACCACCGCCGAAGAGAAACGAAAGTCCTTTGTAAGTGAAACCATCCGCATCCTTTTTCAGGTCAGCCGTTTCAGTCATCGTCGCCAAAGCCGCAGCGTTGATGTCCCCCGTGCTGTTGGCGAATCCGGCCCATACAGCCGTAAAATCATCCGCTCCCCATGCCAAAGCAGTTCCCGAACCCGTCGAAGCCTCGGCGACGGTCAGTTTGGCCGTACCGGGATCGGAAGCCTGCGCCGAAGCGTCGGCGGGGGTGGCGACCACCGAAATCATGTATTCACCCACGGCAAGCGCGGCAACCTCAGCGGCGGCAATCGTGTGAGAGGTCGTGTTCACGGTCTCGGAAGTTCCGTTGTTGAAAGTAACGGCATACGATGCAGCTCCCTCGACGGCATCCCACGATGCCACAACCTCCGTCTGTTCGCCTTCGGTGACTTTCGCAGGATCGAGTTTCACGACGGGAGTCGCCAGCTTGGTGTCGTTGACCGTCAGCACGGCGCTGCCGGCGGGCGACGGCTTGTAGAGGAAGTCGGAGGCGGCCGCAGCGGTCACCGAAATCGTATAGGTTCCCGGTTTGAGTTCGGCGACGGTCTCGGCCGGAACGGTCATTTCGGTCGCGGAAACGGTCTCCGAGAGGCGGACGACCTCTTCGGTCTCGCCGACGAGCTTCGTCAGGGCAAGACGGTAGGTATAGGTCGCGGCATTGGGAACGGCGGCCCATGAGAAGGTCACGGGAGTGTTGTCGCCCTTGGTCACCTCGGCGGGTGAGGCCGTAACCGCGGGAGCGGCGAGCGGCGTGGCGTTCTGCCCCGGAGCCTCGGTGCCCTCGTACCAGCCGATGCTGTAAATGTGGTTGATGGTAGCGTCGGTCCAGATCGAAACCACCGCCGAAGCCGGGATGCCCGGGCAGGGAATGTAGACCTTGCCGCGGTTGGCCGCTGTCGGAGCCTCGAAAGGCCCGAAAGCCTTGCCCAGCGCATCAACATAGGCGTAGAAGTTCCGGCCGGTCCCGTTGGCATAGCAGTCAATGGCGATCACGCCCTCGCCCACCACCGAGAACTGCACGGCACGCTGCGTGGGGGCTTCGCCCTCCTTGACGGTCGATTTACCGCGCAGGTCGAGGTAGTTGCAGCCGTAGTCGGCATCGGCCTGAACCTGAACGTTTTTGCCCGAGGCGGCCAGGATCGTGAGGCCGTCGATGGTCTGGTTCGAATCCCAGTTGGCGATCGGCCATTTCGACGCATCGGTGAAATCCCAGAAAGTGGATTGTCCCAGCGTCGTGACGACCAGATTGCCCGACTCGACACCGTCGATGTAAACCGAAATCGAATATTCGGTACGCTCTTTCAGCCTCTCGAAGGTGTAGGTGTGCGCGGCGATCTGCTCCCGGGTCAGCGTGATGTTGCGTTCATCGTCGCCGCCTTTCAGCACGAGGCCCGTGACCTGTCGGTCGGCGCCCCACGAAAGGGTGATCGTCGAAGCGCTCTTGTCGATCACATCGACGTCGATCTTGTCCGATGCGACGAACGTGACGATTCCGCGCACGGCATCGTCGCGCAGCAGCTCGACGGTGTAGGCCGTACCGGTCGTGAGGCCGGTGAGCTCGCATTCGCCGGCGGCGATCTGCTCGGCCGACAACGAGACAGTGCCCACGCCCGGCGTCACGTTCAGAGCGGTGACGTTCGATCCGGCGACCCAGCGCAGGAGAGCGGTAGTGGCCGTAATATCGTCGTCGGAGACCTTGCCGTCGTTCAGGAAAAGATTCTCGACGCCCGTGGCGAAGGTGCACACCGCGGGTTTCGAATCGGCGACGCCCGCGCGCTGCGAAACGGCGACCAGTTCGGCCTTCCACGCACGGTTGCCGGGAAGCTCCCTGAAAGCGTAATCCATCGTCCGGACCGTCGCGCCGTCGCCGTCGAGCGGGGCGATGAGGTCCACCTCGTCGTAAACGCCGCCGTCGCCGTCGGTGTAGGAGAGCGTCAGCGTGTAGTCGGAGACTCCGGTCATGACCGTCCACGAAAAGGCGACGTTCACGTTGTTGGTCAGCGTATAGGTGAAATTCAGCGGGGAGAATTCGCGGTCGTAGGCGATATCCTCGATGATCCCGTCGGGGTCCGAACAGCCGTGAAGCGACGCCGCGCCGGCGAAAAGCATCACGAACAGCAGGATTTTATTGATAGTCGTTTTCATACGTTGCTTGTTTTTCCTTTTTTCAGATCGCTATCGCACCGGATAACCGTAGTCGTTGGCCAGCAGGCTGTTGGTGGTGATCGACTGCTTGAAGATCGGCCAGAACATGTGCACGTCGGGATCGTACTGGTAGATCATGTCGATACGCCCCGTGGAGGTCGTGCCGCTCTTGATATACTCCTCTTCGAGCGTGCCGTCGGTCTTCTTCGACGTGTAGAGCGTCCAGCCCTCGCCGTCGGGTTCGCCCGCCTCGCCGAAGTCGAGGCCGTGGAGCTGGATCGTCTCGCCGTCGGCGTCGTATTTGTAGTAGACCTTCGTGCCGACAAGGCTGAAATCGTAGGTCTTGTCCGTCAGCTCCGACGTGTAGGTCGTGTGGTCGAGCATGGCCTTCATCTTGCCCTTCACGTCGTCGAGCGACTCTTTCAGCAGTCCCCAGCGGATCAGGTCCTGCTTGCGGATCTGCTCGCAGCTGAATTCGAGCATGCGCTCCCTGTATATAGCCTTGAACATGGCGTCCTTCGACCCGATGTCCTTAAGGTATTCATCTACCGCATCGTTGGACTTGAAGGCGCGGAAGCGGACCTTGCGCAGCTGCTCTTTGGCATAGGGCAGGTCGTTGAGCTCGTTGGCGGCCTCGGCGGCCATCAGCAGCACGTCGGCATAACGCATCAGAATCGGCTTGATGCCGCAGTCGTTGCCCGAAATCACGTCGTTCATCCACTCGTAGCGGTACTTGCCGCAATACCATTTCTGCACGTTCTCCAACTCCTGCTTGCCGCCGTTCCAGCGATAGGGAATGCAGGTGACATCGCGGCGGCGGTCGGCCTTGTCATACTCGTAGAAGAGCGTGGGAACCGGCCCGATGGTGCCGCCGGCGCCGGCCTTGCCGCAGTACTTGTCGGCCGTGGCGTGCCGGATGGCGTAGTTGTTCATCCACTGGCCGCGGTTGTCGGCGAAGGGAATCACGAAGAGGGTTTCGCCCCCGGCCGATACCTGGCGCTTCATCATGTCGCGCCAGATCTCCTCGAACGAGCCTTCCAGCTTCACGCAGACGTTCTCCTTGGCGATCACCGCCTTGCAGGCATCGAGAGCCTTGGTGTAGAGGATGTTGTCGCCCCACTCCTGCCCTGCTTCGACCAGCTTGCTGCGACGGTTCGAGCCGATGTCGCCCGTCCCGATCCGCCCCTCGTCGGGACGCTGCGCATAGCCGGCGGCCGAAAGGCACACACGGGCCAGCAGACCGTAGGCGAAGGCTTTGTTGACGCGGGTCACGGTGCCCGTGCGGACACCCTCGCCGGGCCAGTCAACATAATCGACGGCCTCTTCGAGATCGGCGATGATCTGCTTGTAGATTTCGTCGCGGTCGCTCCGGGGCTTGTTCACGTCGCCCGTCTCGCCGATGGGCTGGAAGCGCATGGGAACGTCGCCCCAAGCCTTGATCAGGTCGAAATAGAAGAATGCGCGCAGCACGAGCGACTCGCCCAGCAGGTAGCGCATCCCGGCGTCGGTCTCGACGCTGCCGTACTTGCGGAGCCCCGCAATGGCGAGGTTGGCGTTCTCGATGGCCGTGTACATCAGCGCGAACTGGCCGCTGCTCTCGTTGAGCTGGCTGCCCGCGTCGTCGTAGGTGGGGTTATAGGTGTAGATCAGCGTCTTGGTGTCGGTGGGTTTGTCGGGCGACGCCGAAACGTACCACTCCGAATCCGTATTGGCGCCGTAGTAGACCAGCCAGCGGTTGCGGTAGGACTTGTCCACACCGAACTGGCGGTAGATGTTCATGACGGCCGCCTCGGCATAGGTCTCGTTCGAGAACATGGTCTCCGAATCGGACGACGACGAGGAACGGGTCTCCAGCAGCTCTTCGCCGCACGAAACGGCCATGAGGCCGGCGCAGGCAAGGATATAGATTGACTTTTTCATCGTTGAGTTGTTTTCTGTCGGTTAGAGGTTAGAAGCTGATGTTCGCACCGAACACCCACGAACGGCTCTTCGGATAGGCCGAGTAATCGACGTTGGGGGTCATGGGCGTCGCGCGGCGCGTATCGACCTCGGGGTCGAAACCGCTGTAAGGCGTCCAGCAGAAGAGGTTGGTGCCGGTGGCGTAGAAACGCACCTTGCTGAGACGGACCTTGCGCGTCCAGCTCGAAGGCAGCGTATAGCCGATCGTCAGCGACGAGAGGCGCAGGAACGAAGCGTCCTCCAACAGCCAGCTGTGCACGACCGTCTGGGGCATGTAGGGCGACCACATGGTCGTCGTGCGGTTGGCGGCGGCCAGCGCCTCGGGATCGGTGATCACGTCGCCCGTCGTCCAGTCGATATTGGTCCAGCGCTTGCCCAGGGCCATCACCTCCGAGAGGTTGCGGATCACGCCCTTGCCGGTGTATTTCTGCGAGGAGGTGAACTCCACGTTGTTGGCGTTGAAGACCTTGTTGCCGTAGGAATAGGTGAAGTTGGCGGCGATGTCGAACCCGTAGACATAGCCCGAGAGCGAGAAACCGCCCGTAAATTTGGGCTGCACGTTGCCGATCCTGCCCTGAATCGGATTGCCGTCGGCGTCGCAGAGCAGCTTGAGCGATCCCGGACGCATGTCGCCGACCACGCCGGCGCAGTTCGAGCCGTCGAGCGTCTTCCATTTGCCCGTCTCGGCGTAGTAGTCCAGATCGAAATCCCCGACCTCGTAGCGTCCCAGCGTCGTGTAGCCGTGGACATCGCCGATGGCGCCGCCCAGCACGGCGTAGTAGTCCGTGACGTTGTTGTTCCAGCCCGACGACTGCGAATAGGTGTCCAGCCCGGCCAGATCCATGATGCGGCTGCGGTTGAAGGCGATGTTGGCATTGAAGTTCAGCCCGTATTTGGCCTTCTCGAGGAGCACGGCCGAAACCGAAACCTCCAGACCGCGGTTGCGGATCGTACCGGCATTGCGGTACTGGAAGCTGTAACCCGAACCGGAGACGGGATAGCGCATGAGAATATCCTCGGTGGTGTTCTGGTAGACCTCAACCGATCCCGAGAGGCGGTTGCGCCAGAAGCCGAAATCGAGGCCCAGGTTATGCGAATAGGTGGTCTCCCACGTCAGGTTGGCATTGGCCATGAAACTCTCGCTGGCACCGTTGCCGTTGGGCGTCCAGTAGGTCGGATCGCCGTAGATGAAGCTGCTGCCCGTGCCGACCTCGTAGAGCTGCGTCAGGCCGCCCATGCCGGTCGGGATGTTGTTGTTGCCCGCGGTACCGAAGCTGTAACGCAGCTTGAGGTTGTCGAGCCACCGGAGGTCTTTCATCCCCCACTCGTCCGAAAGGCGCCACGAAGCGGCCACCGAGGGGAAGTAACCCCATTTCTGACCCTTGGAGAACTTCGACGAACCGTCGCCGCGCATCGTGGCCGAAAGCATGTACTTGCCCTTGAAATCGTAGTTGATGCGTCCGAAATAGGAGAGCAGGATGTCGTCGGCCGCATAGTTCATGTTCGAAGAGCTGGCGTTGGAGCCCGCACCCATGAAGGCCCACGCCTGCTCGGCGGTGTAGAAGTCGGGCAGACCATCGACCCACGTGTTGAACGTCCGCTGCTCGGTGATGATGTACTCCTGGCCCAGCAGCACGTTGAGATGGTGGTTGTCGTTCGAGATCAGCTTCCGGAAGTCGTAGCTCAGCGTATTGGTGTTGCGCACGCGGCGGCGCGTCACGTCGTTGTAGTTCGTGGACGGGGTTCCCGGAACGGTCGAACCCGAACCGCCGACCTTCGAATAGTAGGTGGTGACGCCGTAGAAGGAGTTGGTCTCCTGACGGTACTCCTCCATGCCGGCCTCGACTTTCAGGCTGAGGTCATCGACGATCTCCCACGTGAAACCGCCGTTGGCGGTCCAGTTGGTGCGCTCGCGCTTGCGATCCGAGTCCGAAACGGCGACCGTCGGCATCACGGCGTCCGAGGAGTTCTCCTCCAAATCGTCGCCGCCCTCGATCTGGGCCTTCAGCGGAATGGGCGTGTAGAGCATGGCGTTTTTCAGACGGCCCGTGCTCTGGGTGCCCGAGTCGTTGAGCGAGTTGGCGCCCGCACCGCGCACTTTCATACGCGAATAGCGGATGTTGAAATCGAGCGTGACGCGCTTGTTGGGCTTGAACTGCGTCTTCAGGCCGAGGTTGTCGCGGCTGTAATTCGAACCGACCATGATCGCCTTGTCATAGAGACGCGCATAGGTGGCGTTCCACTTGAACTTGTCGCCGCCGCCCGAAACCGTGAGGTTGTGGTTGAACTGCTCGCCCGTGCGGCCGAAGAGCTGGTCCATCCAGTCGTTGCCCTTCACGTTGTCGTAGAGGTCGATGTCGGAAAACGCCCCGAAATAGGGCTCGTAGTTGTCCGCCACCTTGTTCTGGATGGCGGCCAGTTCGTACTGCCATTTGGCGAACTCCGAGGGATTGAGCGCCTGCACCTGGTTCTTGCGGGCGATGTCCTTGAAACCCCAGTATACATTGTAATTGACGTTGACCTTGCCTTTCTCGCCGCTCTTGGTGGTAATGAGCACGACGCCGTTGGCACCGCGCGAACCGTAGATGGCCGTCGAGAAGGCGTCTTTCAGAATGTCGATCGACTGGATCTCCGACGAGGAAATGTCGCTGATGCTCTCCACCGGGAAGCCATCGACGATGTAGAGCGGCGCTCCGTCGGACGAGAACGTGCCCGCACCGCGGACGCGGATGCGGATCTCAGCGTCGGGATCGCCCTCCGTGGCGGTGATCTGCACGCCGGCCATGCGTCCCGTCATCGCCTCGGCCACCGAGGCCACGGGCATCTGCTGGAGCGTCTCGGCGTTGACCGAAGCGACCGATCCGACCACGTCGCGGCGCTTCACGGTGGCATAGCCCACGACCACCACGTCGTCCAAGGCCGTCGATTCGTCTTCGAGCGTCACGTCGATCTGCGTCTTGCTGCCGATGGCGATGCGCTGCGTCTTCATGCCGATATAGGAGATCACCAGCGTCTTCTTCGAGGCGTCGGGCACATTGAGCGACCACTGGCCATCGACACCCGAGCTCGCTCCCAGAGTCGAACCCTCGACGATCACCGAAGCTCCGACAACCGGTTTGCCCGCCGAATCCTTGACGGTTCCTCCGATTTTCTGGGCCACGGCCGCGGAAGCCAGACCCACTCCCAGCAGGAACGTCAGGGCGAACTTTAGAGTAAAGCTTTTCATATAAAAGGTTTTGGTTAATAATTAGGTTTCGTCTTCCGTAAAAAGGGACATTTCCCTATACAAAAGTAAATTGCCCCGAAGGATTCGATTGGTAATTTTTATCACTTCTCATGGATAATTTGTCAACCCCTGCCGAACGGCCCTCCGAAGTCGCGGAAAAGGGAAAACGGGGCAAAAAATCCTCCCGACAAGGAGGATTTTTTCCGGAAGAAATTTTCAGAACGGCCCTGAATCCCGGCTTTCAGCCGGGCGCAGAACCGGATCGGAAACACATCAACAAACGGTCGCCTCTAAATCCCGGCTCTTAGCCGGGCGCAGAACCGGACCGGAAACGCATCAACGAACGGTCGCCCCTGAATCCCGGCTCTTAGCCGGGCGCAGAACCGGATCGGAAGCACATCAACGAACGGCCGCCTCTAAAACCCGGCTCTTAGCCGGGCGGCGCAGAACCGGATCGGAAACACATCAACGAACGGCCGCCCCTGAATCCCGGCTCTTAGCCGGGAGGGAGTATTCCAGAGATGCCCAGATGAAGGGCCCCACACCCTTGCAGTCGTTGTCAATCACCGGTTCGGAGATGTAATATTCGAACGTCCCGCTGCGCATCCCTTTGCCGCCCAGCCCGGCCACCGAGCAGCAATCGGTCAGCGAGATCGTACCGTCGGGATTCTCCTTCACGAAACGGTCCACGAATTTTTCATACAGCCGTCGCGCCTCGGCGCCCATCTCCGCAGGCAGGTAACCCAGCCGCACGCCTTTGAGCATGGCATAGACGAACATCGCCGAGGCGGTCGATTCGAGGTAGTTGCCTTCGCGGCCCGGCTGGTCGAGCACCTGATACCACATCCCGGTCGCGGGATCGGCATACTCGGGCAGCACCTCGCAGATATGGTTCAGTATGTCGATCATCGGGAGCGTCGTGTCGTTCACCCCGAGGTATTGCAGCGTCTCGACGATGGCCATGACGTACCACCCCATCGCCCGGCCCCAGGCGTGCGCGGACTGGCCCGTGGTCTTGTCGCACCAGAACATCTCGCGCGATACGTCGCAGGCGTGGCGGTAGAGCTTCGTCGCCGGATCAAAGGTATGCGCGGCCGCCGCGACGAACTGGTTCACGATGTCATCGACGGCCTTTTCGTATTCGGCTCCGGAGAGGTTCCTCGCGGCATATTCGGCATAGAACGGCTCGGCCATGTAAAGCCCGTCGAGCCACATCTGATGCGGATAGACCTCCTTGTGCCAGAATCCGCCGTCGTCGTTGCGGGGCTGCTCCCGCAGCTGCGCGAAGAGCGTGTCGAGCGCTGTTTTATAGCGCACGTCGCCCGTGCGGTCGTACAGCGCGAACAGCGCACGCCCCGGACAAACGTGGTCGAGATTGTATTTCGACTTCTTGTAGGTCAGCACGCTCCCGTCGGGCTGCACGATGGAGTCGTAATAGCGCAGCGCATAGTCGAAGAAATCGGGACGGTCGTACGCCTCGCCTGCGTCCATCATGGCCAGCAGTTCGAGTCCCGTGGTGTAGTTCCACTTGATTTTGCCGGCGGGGATACCGTCGAGCGTCATGGGCGAGGGGTTGCGGGCGATCTCGCTCTCGACCATGCGGACGGCGAGCGGCGTGGCGGAATCGTAGAGGTGTCCGCGCGAGGTGCAGGCGGCGGCCAGCACGCACAGGGCAGGTATCAGCAATCGTTTCATGCGGTTTTGGTCTCTTGGTTTTCTTTCAGGTTATGGGTTTTGAGGTATTCGGCGGGCGACATGTGGTACTGCTCGCGGAAACAGCGGCTGAAATAGCCCGGATCGGAGAAACCCACCTTGTAGGCCACCTCCGACACGGAGAACTGCCCCGTGCGCAGCAAAAGTTTCGACTTGGTGATGCGGTACTCCTTGATGAGCTCGACGGGCGATTTTCCGGTGAGGCTCTTGAGCTTGTTGTACATCGTCGTGCGGCCCAGCCCGAGGTGCGAGGCCAGCTGGTCGATCGTGAGCTCCGAATTCTCGACGTTCTCGCCCAGCCATGCCATCACGTTCTTCATAAACTCCTCGTCGCGGTCCGTGACGACGACATCTTCGACGACCAGCTCCGCGATCTTGTTGCGCGCCGACTGCGACGAGAACTTCTCGAAGAGCTTGCGCCGCTGGGTCAGCAGATTGTCGATGCGGGCCAGCAGCAGTTCGATGCTGAACGGCTTGGTGATGTAGCCGTCGGCGCCGAACTCCATAGCCTTCACCCGGTCGTCGGGCGAATGGCGGGCCGTGAGCATCACGATCGGGATGTGGCTCATCGTGAAGTCGTGGCGCACCTTGTCGATCAGTTCGATGCCGTCCATGCGGGGCATCATCAGGTCGGTGACGACGATGTCGGGCATCTCGCTGCGGATCTTTTCGAGCGCCTCGACCCCGTCGTCGGCCTCGACGACATGGTAGGTGTCAATCAGACTGTTGTACATGAAGATGCGCAGTTCGCGGTTGTCCTCCACGAGCAGAATCTTCTGGGCATCCTTCGGCGGCTGCACGTCGTTGCGGCGCTGGCTGTCGGCGGGCGTGAAGTCGCTGACCATATAGTCGTTGCGGCGGTCGCCCGTCCCGGCTCCCGAGAAGTCGATCTGCTCCATGCCGAAATGGGCGTTGCCGAGGCAGAGCTTCACGGTGAAGGCGGAGCCCTCGCCCGGACGGCTCTCGACCGAGATTTCACCGTGGTGCAGGGCCACGATGTCGCGGCACAGCGAAAGCCCGATGCCCGACCCCTTCATGTTGCTGTCCACGGCGCGCGAAGCCTGCGCGAAGCGTTCGAAGATCATCCCCTGCTTGTCTTTCGGGATACCGATGCCCGTGTCGCGGACCGTGAGCAGCACACACTCCTCCTCTTCGCGCAGCGAAAGTATCGCTTCGATCCGTCCGCCGTTGGGCGTGAATTTCAGAGCGTTGGACAACAGATTATAGACCACGCTCTCCATGCGCTCGATATCGACCCACACCAGCACGGAACGGCGCGAGACGGTGAACAGCAGTTCGATCCGGCGCTCGGCGGCCAGTTCGCGGAAATCGTCGATGGCATCCTCGACCAGCGGCACGAGGTCCACGCGCGAGATTTTCAGCTCCATCTTGTCCTTGACGATCTTGCGGAAATCGAGCAGTTGGTTGATGAGCGTCAGCATGCGCTTGGCGTTGCGGTGGGCCAGCGTGAGGCTGCTCTCGCCGCGGGGCGAAAGCTCGTCGTGTTTCCGTGCATCCTCGATGCCGCCCAGAATGAGCGTCAGCGGCGTGCGCAGTTCATGGGAGATGTTGGTGAAGAAGCGCAGCTTCAAGTCGGTCATGTTCTGCTCGACGCTCGCCTCGCGGCGGATGCGGATGACCGAACCGGCGATGCGGAATGCCACGGCGGCGACGGCCAACGCCAGCAGCACGTAGAGCGTCTTGGCCCACCAGGTGAGCCAAGGGGGGGGGAGCACCTCGACCCCGATCGTGATCCCCTCGCCGGCCGCATCGGCATTGCCGACGAAAGCCTTGACGTGGAGCGTGTAACGGCCGATCGGGACGTTGGAATAGGTCGCCCGGTTTGTGTTTCCCGAGATATTCCAGTCCTGGTCGTAGCCCTCCAGCTTGTACATATAGCCCACGATGTGCTGAATGGCGAAATTCAGCGAGGCGAACTCCATGCGGAAATTCGAGAAATTGTAGGGCAGAACGATGCGGTCGGCCTCGGTCACCGACTCCGCAAGCGGCGAGCGGCGTCCCGCGGCGACGGGTTTGTTGCGCACGTCGAGCCCCGTGAAACGCAGCTCGTAGTCGATTTTCGCGGCGCGAACCTCGTCGGGATCGAAGCGGTAGAGGTGGCGGCCGCTGCCGAAGAGCACGTCGCCCTGCGGTGCGGTGAGCGCCGTGGCCTCGCTGAAAACCGCGTTGCGCATGTTGTCGTAGAGGTAGTAGTTCGAGAAAATCCCGCGCCGCGGATCGAAGCGCGACACGGCGTTGTGGGTCGAGACCCACAGGTCGCCCTGCCGGTCCTCGGTCAGGGCCATGCAGATGTTGCCGGCCAGGCCGGCCGTCTTGTCGTAACAGCGGAAGCGGGGCATCCCCTCGCCGTCATAGCCCGAAATCAGGTTCAGCCCGCCGCCGAAGGTCGCCAGCCAAATGCGCCCCTCCGAATCGCGGAGCATCTGGATGATGTCGTTGTTGCCCAGCGACTCCACATCGCCCGGAATCTTCTGCACCAGCCGGAAGCGCATCAGCTTGGCGCTGGCTCCCGGATCGAAGACCAGCAGTCCATCGACCGTGGCGGCGAACATCCGGTCGGGACGGTCGTAAAGCAGCCACCGCACGCGCCCCGCCTCGTCCAGCGGATAGTGCGTCATCAGGTTGCCGGCGTGGACGAAGCAATGCCCGGCAGGGTCTTCCAACAGGTTGATGCCTCCGCCGTAGGTCGCCACCCAGATACGGCCCGCGCCGTCCTCCTCGACGCAGTAGACCTGATCGTCGCTGAGCGACCAGACATCCGTGTCGGAGTGGGTGAAATGCGTCACCTCGAAGCCGCCGTCCCCGGGCGTCATGCGGTAGAGCCCCTCGCCCTTGGTGCCGACCCAGATGTTGCCCGAGGAGTCCTCCTTCAGGGCGTAGATCATGCCCGTACCCCGGCGGCCCTGCGCAGGCAGCGTGTAGACGGGTTTGTTCGCGGCGTCGAAAGCGATCAGCTCGCCGTCGCGCGTGCCGACCCACATCCGGCCCCGGCTGTCGGTCATCAGCGCGCGGATCTCGCCCGAAAGCGGATTCGGGGATTTCGAGTCGAGGGTGAAGACCTCGGCGGGCTGGCGCAGGATCACCGCCTTGCGCAGCCCGCGTTCGTGGTAAGTCGAGAGCCACAGCACGTCGTCGTGCACGTCGAAGCGTACGACGGCGTTGGTCATCTGGCAGTTGGGCTGCCGGGGATCGTTGTAGAAGGGTTCGACCTCGTCGCGCTCGCGGTCGTAGTAGCCGAATCCCCAGTTGTTCATCTTGATCCACAGCAGTCCGCCGCCCTCGGCGATCTTGGTCAGGGTGTCGATGTTGTAGGAAACGGTGTAGGGCTGCTGTTCGAAATGCTTGTAGTCGTCCGTCGCGGGGTTGTAGCGCGTGATTCCCGTCTCGGCGGAGGTCACCCACACGATGCCGTGCGAGTCGGCGGCGAGATCGCGGATGCGGCGCGGACGGGCGCCTTTGGGATTCAGCCGCGCCAGCCGGTCGCCCGACACGCGGTAGAGCTCCCCCGAACGGCTGCCGGCATAGACCGTCCGGCGCACCGAATCGGCGACGATGGCCGTGAGCGGAGCGCCGCCGCCCGGCAGACGGGTGAGCGTGCCGTCCCTGCGCCCGGTGCGGACCACCTCGTCCGCCGTGGCGCAGTAGACGTATTCGGCATCGGCCGTGAAAGAGAAGGCCGGAGAGGCCGTTTCGCAAAGCGTGCGGGCCGTCCGCTCCCCCGCATCGACGCGGTTCAGCCGGCCGTCGGCAGCGGCGATCCACGCATCGCCCCCGTCATCGACATACATCGCCGTCACGTCGCCGCCCAGCGCCGGGGCGTCGAAAAAGGCGTCGATACGCACGGGCGAGGCGTCGTCGGCGTCGCTGAAACGCGCCACGCCCAACCCGGCGATGGCCACCCACGTATTGCCGCGGCCGTCGTGCAGGCAGTGCGTCATGCGGTAGTGCTGCGAATCGACGCCCCCGACGAGCGACACCACGTCCTCGAACTGCTCGGTATAACGGTTCAGGCGGTAGACGTGGAAATTATAGGTCGTGAACCAGAGATGTCCGTTCGAATCCTCGCTCACGGAGATGAAGCGGTGGTGCGACAGAGGCGAGAAATCGCCCGGCGTGGTGCTGAAATTCTTGAATGTGTATCCGTCGAAGCGGCTGACGCCGTACCACGTGCAGACCCACACGAAGCCGCGCGAATCGGTGTAGATGTCGGCGATACGGTCGTGCGTCATTCCGTCCAGCGTGGAATAGGTCTGGAAAAGGCATTGCGGAGGCGTCGCCCGGGCGAACGGGACGGCGGCGGTCAGCAAAAGGGTCAGCAATAGTCGTTTCATGGTCATTCAGCGAATCCGGTCTTTCACAATATACGAAAAAAATCGGATTCCAAACTATTTTTCAAAGGCTGCAAGCACCTGCCGGGCCTCTTTTTCGGTGAGCTGCCGCGACCATCCGACGCGGCTGCGGGGTGCGGCGCCGGGACCCTCGGAAGCATATTCGGCATAAAAGACCGTTTTCCGCGCATGCGGTTTCGACCAGTCGTGCCACCCTTCGGGCAGGATATGCGCACCCATTTCGCAGCCGATGAAGACCGTCTGCGCATGATCGCGCCACGGACGCCCCAGCCAGCAGCGCGTGACGCCCCCGGCGGCGGTCAGGCGGCACCCCTCGAAGATCAGCCCGCAAGCCTGTCCCCGGCAGGTCGAGGCCGCCGTGATGTAGGAATCGGCTTTCGAACGGATTTCGCAGCGGCGGAACAACGCCGCAGCCGAGCCGAAGATGAAATCGGTCGTCCCCTCGACGTAGCAGTCGTCGAAACGGATGCGGGCATTCTCCGCAACGCTCTCCCCGTCGCGGTTACCGACGCCGTAGAGGTAGAGCGTGTCCTGATTGCCCAGGAAACGGCAGCCGATGAAGTGCAGACCGGTGCCGAGGCACTGCACGGCGACCGCCTGCCCCACTCTTCCGGCAGTGTTTTCGAACGCAATGTTCCGCACCGTCCAGCCGTCGCCGCCGAAATAGACGGTCGAGGAGCCCGAAGTGCCCAGCGGCCGCCCGGTGGGTCCGGTCTTCGCGGCGTAATCGTCCCATGTGAGTTTCACCTCGCCTCGGCCCTCCAGCATGACATTGCGCTTGGTGGCGGGGACGACGATCTTCTCGCGGTAAGTGCCTTCGCAGACCAGAATGCGGGTCGTGTCGCGGCAAAAGTCGGGAACGGCGGCCACGGCCTCCGCCAGCGAGAGAAAATCCCCCGAGCCGTCCTGCGCCACCACGAAATCGGAGGGTTTCAGCCGACGGCCCAGTTCGGGAATCAGTTCCGGAAGCTGTGCGGCGATCATCCGCGCCACGGCGCGGGCGCCGCGGGCGTTGAAATGGGTGTCGTCCTGCCGCCCGTCGGGCCAGCGGGGATTGGTTCCCGGCGCAACCCACATATAGCAGGCTTTCGACGCTTCGTCCCCGAGCTGCGACACCCATTCGCGGGTCAGCCGCTCGGCGTCGATCAGAACTGCATCGGCTTCGGCGGCCACACGCCGCACGACGGCGGCATAGGGCGCATGGGTGTCGTCCGGCACGCCGTCGGTGAAGCGGCGGCGCACGACGGGCGCCAGCAGAACCGGCACGGCTCCCCTCGCGCGCGTCTCGTCCGCATAGCGGCGCAGGTTCGCGGCATACTGTTCCGGAGAGGCGTAGCGAGTCGAATCGGCCTGTTTCTGGTCGTTGTGCCCGAACTGGATGAAAACGTAGTCGCCCGGCCGCAATTCGTCGCAAACGCGCTGCCACCGCCCCTCATCGCGGAACGACTTGGTGGAACGGCCGTTGACCGCATGGTTGCGGATCGTGACCGAGCCGTCGAACAAGGGCTGGAACAACTGTCCCCACCCCCGCTCGGGATTCTGTTTCGAGAGCTCCTTCGTGGCGCAGGTCGAATCGCCGATCAGGTGGATGCGCAGGTTCCCTCCGCAGGCGGCAAACGCAAGCAACAGACAGATCGTCAGCAGAAAAGCACGTTTCATCTCAGGTTGCGATTCAGGCGGTTTCTATTCCAAGGCGGTATAGCTGCCGCCGACGGTCTGCGCGGCGGAAATCTCCCGGACGAGGAAATGGAAATAGACCTCGATATTGGGATAGATGCCCTGCGGATCGAGCGTCTTGGCGTCGGCGTCGGAGGCGTCGTTCGGGTCGAGCCCCAGCAGCGTTTCGTAATAGTCGGGGATGCCGTCGCCATCGCTGTCGGTCGCAGCGCGCCGCTTCTCCTCGTCGGTGGCCGTGAGTTCGGGCCAGCCGCTGACCGCCGACTGCGAGTCGATAATGCCGCCCGTCGAACCGTTGCCGCCGTCGGGGAAGGTGGCCGTGCCGCTGCGGGCATCGGTCTCGGCGCGCTTGTCCACGGCATCGCGGCTGAGCGAAGCTCCGGCATATTTCAGCACGACATCGAAAGCATCGGCGGCGCTGTGGGTCGTGGTGTGGCAGACCTGCGTATCGTCGAACCTGACCGGAAGCAGATTCGCCTGCCGCATGGTCGAAGCATTGCCCACGCCGCTTCCGTCATGCAGATAGATTCCGTCCCAATTGTCGGCATTGATGGCCGAAGCATACGCCCCCGCGTGATAGTTGCCCAGAACGTAGAGCCGGGGATAATCGTACTGCGTATCCGTGGTGGCATAAAGCGAGTTGGCATCGAGGAAATAGTTGCGCTGCTTCGAAGCCGGGCCGGGCTTGTAATAGTTGTTCACGATATTGAACCAACCGCCCTCGCCGCCATAGGTCGAATTATCGTTCCAGTTGTAAATCACGTTGTTGCGGTAATCCACATTTCCGCGGTGAGTCGAAAGATAGCTGTCGTAAATCTCGGGATGGTCGATGCGGGCGTTGCGGCTCTTGTTGTGAGCCAGCAGGTTATGATGGAACGAGGCATTTTTGCCGCCCCAGATGCCGCCATAGCCGTGGCTGCCCTTGGGATGCCCCGAATTGTTGAGACTCTCGGAAAGCAGGCACCACTGCATCGTGAAATTACGGTTGGCGTAGAACGACGCGCATTCGTCCATCGACCACGACATCGAACAATGGTCGAGGATGATATTCTCGTGGTAACGCCCCCAGATACAGTCCTCCTGCGGTTTGGCGGCATCCTTGGTCGTATCGCCCAAACGGAAACGGACATAGCGGATAATCACGTTGTCGGCATCGACGCGCACGGTGTAGTCGCGCAGGCAGACGCCGTCGCCCGGGGCGGTCTGGCCGGCGATGGTCAGGTCTCCGTTTTGAATGCGCAGATCGCTCAGCAATTCGATCGTTCCCGCCACGTCGAAGACGACGATGCGTTTGCCCGAAGCCTCGACGGCCTCGCGCAGCGACCCGGCGCCCGAATCATTGAGATTGGTGACGTGCCAGACCTTGCCGCCGCGGCCGCCCGTCGTGTACATGCCGCCGCCCTCGGCGCCCGGGAAGGCGCGGAGTACCCCGTCGTTCTCGTTGGCCAGGGGAAGCCCCAGCTCCGTATCCGGATCGACGGGCGAACCGCCGTCCGAAAAGACGACCTCGTCGCAGAAGGCGGAATCCTGCCATTCGGCCGAACCGAGCGGCGCCACGGCGCGCACCCGGAAACGGTAGGTCACCCCCTGCTCCAGTTCGAAGCGCTGGGAGGTGAGGCTCGTCGTGGCCGATTTGACAGGCGCGGCGGCATCGCCGGCATAGAGTTCGAAAGCGAAGCGCACGGCTTCGACCTGTGCGGAGATCGACCAGCGCACGATGGCCGTCCGGCCGGAGACCGAATACGTAACATCGGGAACGGGCAGGGTTTTCCGTTCGGGGTCCGCCTCGGCGGAATCGCCGCCGCATCCGGCAGCAAACGCCAGAAAAGCGGGCAGCATATATAAAAACAGATTGCGTATCATGGGATCAGCTATTTGATAACGACATAACGGGCCGCGCTTCCGGAAAGGTCCGCATTTTCCCCGGTGATCTGTGCCGAGGCGACGGCGATGCCGCGGTTGCGGCTGCCCGTCACGACCAGGGCACGCTCCATACCCTCGGAGGTCACGAAACCTTCGGCACGGAGGTTCTTGACGTTGTTGAGCATCAGCGCAGGCCCCCGCTCGGGGATGATCTGCACGTTGCGCAGCACAACGTCCGAAGATTCGTTGATCCGGGCCCCGGTTTCGGCATAAATAAAGGTATTCTCGACGGTCACGTGCTCGACGTTCATCTCCGGCAGGCCGTTGAAATACATCGCGCGGCGGGCTCCGCGGCACCGGACATCGCGGATACGGATGTTGCGGAACGCAGGCGTGGTCTCGTCAACAGCCTTGGGCGCCAGGTCGGTGGGCTCGGCCTCCGGCCCCTCGGCAAGCGCCTCGGAGGCCGATTTGCCGCCGTAGAAAAGGTCGAACAGCAGCGGTTCCTGCAAGATGTCGTTCATGGAAATATCCTCGATCCAGATGCGCTCCACCACCCCGCCGCGGCCGCGCGTGGACTTGAAGCGCAGCCCCACGTCGGTACCCGAAAAGACGCAGTTCGAAACCCGGACGTTGCGCACGCCGCCCGACATCTCGCTGCCGACGACGAAGCCGCCGTGGCCGTGAAAGACGATGCAGTTATCGACGAGGATGTTCTCGCACGGAATGCCCCGGTCGCGGCCCGCCTTGTCCTTGCCGCTCTTGATGCAGATGCCGTCGTCGCCCACGTCGAAGCGCGAACCGGTCAGCACGACGTTGCGGCACGACTCGATGTCGATGCCGTCGCTGTTCTGCGCGTAGTCGGGACAGCGGACCGTAATATCGTTGACGATCAGATTGGTGCACATCGCCGGATGGATGTTCCAGCAGGGGGAGTTCTGGAAAGTGACGCCCTCCAGCAGGACGTTTTCGCAGTTGTGGATGGCAACCAGGACCGGACGCAGGAAATCGCGCATGCGTTCGAAATCGGCGCGCGTCGCGGCCCACGTCGAGACGTTCTGGTCGGCTCCCGAGGTGGCCCCGAAGCGGTAACTTTCCGAGGGATACCACGTCTTTCCGTCGTCGGAAAGCACGCCGCCGCTCTGCACCAGCTCCTTCCACTGACGGGGATTGAGTTTGTCCCTCTTCACGGCACGCCACGCATCGCCGTTCCCGTCGATCACGCCGCAGCCCGTGACGGCTACGTTCCGGACGCCGCGGGCCGACAGCGGCGACTGGCAGCGCAGGGTGTTGAGCCCCTCGAAAGTGGTCTCGACCAGCGGATAGAGCGACTTGTCGTCGCTGAAAACGATCACGGCATTCTGCCCGACATGGAGTTCGATATTGTCTTTCAACACGATGGGCCCCGTGAGCCAGACGCCCTCGGGGACATCCACACGACCGCCTCCGAGGGCCGCAAGGGCGTCGATGGCATCAGCGAAGGCCGCCGTATTGAGCGCATGGCCGTCGCCCACGCCGCCGAAGTCGGCGATGCTGACCGTACGGTCGGGAATCGCAGGCCGCGGAACATGCGGCATTTCGAACGGCCGGTCGCCGAAGGAGGAATCCGGCTGCGGGGTGCGGGCCCGGCAATCCGCAGCCGTAGCCAGGATCGCCGCCGCACAGATCGTCACAAATTTCAGGTTCATAAAAAAGGCAGTTTTATCGTATACTTAAAATTTCCGGAATTTCAGGTATACAAAAGTAAACTGCCTCAGTCTATCGGACCGGGATTTTTTGACGCAAACGATGTACTTTTCTTCAAAACTACCGAATCCGCGAAACCACGGCCGCCGTGCGGGCCGCACGGACCGACTCCGCAAGCTCCTCGGCGCACTCCGCGTCGCTGCGGCCTTCGAGCCATTCGCTCTTGCGCCAGCGCGTGTCGAACACGTAGTCGATGTGTCCGCGGGCGTCGGGCACGAGCTGGAAAAGATAGCTGGTCTTGTCGTCGATCTGCGAAACCGCCTGCTCCTGCGGCACGGCGACAGCCAGCCCGACACGCTCTTTCTCCCATTTCAGGGTGTCGTTCTCGGGGTAATCCTGCCCGAAAGCGACGATGATGCCGTCCTGCCTGCAAACCCGGTTTTCGGCCATCTTCATCACGCCCGTCGTGAAAACGAGCCCCTCGGAATCGCCCTCGATGAGGTTCTCGACCTGCACGTCGCTGTGTCCGGCGTAGAGGATGTAGCGCGAAGTCATGTCGATCTCGCGGCCTCCGTATCTCCACCCTTCGACCCGCATCTCGACGATCGTGCGGACGGGGCCTTTGGCCAGTATCCGGGCCTCGCGGCGTCTGAAATCGGCGATGTGGACCATCTTCCTCTTCCCGGCGTCCCAGCCTTTGAGCGTCCCCACGCCCACCGAGCCGAAGACCCGCAGGTTGTCGTGCCCGTAACCGGCGGCCAGCTGCTCGTCCGAAGGATACCACATCGTCTCGGCCAGCTCCAGCCGGGGCCGTTTCTTGCCGTAGGTGTCGATGGTCTGCTTGTTGTCGAAGTAGATGCGGTAGGCGGCATACTCCGATTCGAAAGCCGGACCGTGGTGGTGGAGCTTGTGATACATATCGTTCTGCGTCGAGGAGAGCGTATCCGCCGCCCGCAGGCTCTTATCCGGATTTTTCAACCACATTTGGGCATGCACGCGGCTTTTGAACACCCGCTTGTCGGGCGCCGAGGAATAAACGACCCGGAAATCCCGCGCTCCGGAGATGTCGGCGACGAAGACCAGCTCGCCCAGCCGTTCGTCCAGCTGGGAGGGGATTTGCCGCGAGCCTTCGGACGACACGACGGCACTTCGGGCCCACCCGGGCACATCCCGGATCACGACCGGACATTCGGGCCGCGAACCCGCGACCGTCACGCGGTAACTGCATTTCAAAGTTCTGGCACTCAGGGTGCAGAGGGCGCCGAGAGCCAGTAAAAGGACGAAAATCCGTTTCATGCCATTTCTGTTTTTCAATGATTCGTTCGGGTCCGGCACAGCGGCACACCATAATTATATATACGCGGCGACAAGGGTTCGAAACGCACCCGAAGATTCATGCAAATATATAAATTTTGGCCGCAATTCTTTGTATTTCCCCAAAAAGATTCTATATTTGCACACCCTTTCGGAGTTAACAGCCGCAAGGCGTGACCGGAGAGGTGGGTGAGTGGCTGAAACCACCGGTTTGCTAAACCGACGTACGGGGTAACCCGTACCACGAGTTCGAATCTCGTCCTCTCCGCCAAGGAATCCTGCAAATAGATGTTTGCGGGATTTTCATTTTCAGACCGTCTTCATGGGCAACCGACTGTCGAATATCCTGCGTCTCTCCGCAATGGCGCTCCTGCTGGTGGCAGGAGTTTACGGTTATATCTGCTACGAGAAAACCCGGATCGTCTGGTGGCTGCCCGTCGCCGCAGCCGCCGGCGGAGCCGTGGTCACGATGCCCCTCCTCTCCCGGCTGTGGAGCCGGCTGACGGGCCTCGACGACCCGGGGATGAACCGGCTGTGCCACCTGCTCGGAATCGGAGCCGTCCTCTATTTCCTTTTCATGGGCGGCAACTGCCTGCTGGCGGACCCGGCGTCGGAATACGGCGAACAGATCACCGTCACGGAGAAAATCCGCAAAGTGCGTCATCAGCGCCACCGGATCGGCCACCGTTCGGTGCCGGGCCGGACTTACGAGGTCTTCTACCTGCGGATCGAGTTCGCCGACGGCATGCGCCGGAAGATACAGGTGCCGTCCTCGGTCTACAACTCCTGCCGGGAGAATCACTCCAAAACTGTCACCATGCGGCGCGGATTCTTCGGATTCCCCGTGATCGGGCGTTTCAGTCCCCCGGACAAGCCGCAGAATTAACCTCCCTGCCGGCATTCACTCCATTTCGGTCAGGTGTTTCCAGTAACGGCGCGGCATCATGCGGCGCTGCAAGCGTTCGTTCGTCCGCTGGGGAATGGCCAGCGCCCGGAAATAACTCTTCCACAAGAGCTGGAACCGCCGCTCGTCCTCGGCAAGCCACTCGTCGGCGAGTTTGTCGGCGATCATCCCCCGGTCGTCCTCCAGCGTGACGCGGCGCGCCGAGGCGCCGTCGTAATAATATCCGTAATCGCGTTTGCGGTCGTAGATAAGCCACCGCTGGTCGGCGAAGCGGTCGGTGAAATAGTCGAGGGCGAGCGGCAGGGCGTCGTGCTCAGGGGTGACGGCGGCGAAATAGGTGCCGTCGGCGGCCTTTTGCAGCCGCACGAACTGCTTCATGCGTTCGCGTTCGTGGGAAACCCGAAGCGCCAGCCGGTGCAGGGCCTTCATGTCGGGATCGGCCTGATCGGCGACGACTCCCTCGCCCTCGTCGAAAACACGCCGCAGGCAGCGCAGCATCAGCAGGTCGCCCCCGGCCTGCTCCCCGTGCCAGGCATAGACGAACATCGAACGGGCGCGGGCGATGAGCCGCCGTTCGAGCCCCCGCCACACGCGGGCGGCGTGGGCTTCGTCGGTCACGACATCGTGGACGCGCTCCGTGAAGAGCGGCTCGGGCTCCCCGGGGCCGATCAGCGCCTCGGGAAACACGTGCAGCGAATAGGCGTCGAACAGGGCCGACAGCAGCCCGTCGAAAGTTTTATCGTAACGAAAGACCAGCATGGCGTCAGAACAGGGTCAGCTGCCCTTCGTTTTTATCGGACCTCCGCCGCTGCGGGGCGGTGAGCAGGCGGCGCACCTGCTCCGGGCGGAGTTCGTTGACACCCTGCCCCGAGGTGAGTTCGCGGCAGAGGATGAAATACTGCGCCTTCTTCATCACCACGCCGATCTGTCGCAGCGACTGCTGCGTCAACGTCCGGTAGCGGCGCGAAGTGACGATCAGCCGGGCCGACTTGACCCCGATGCCCGGCACGCGCAACAACATCTCGTAGTCGGCGCGGTTGACATCGACCGGGAAAAATTCGGGATGCCGCAGGGCCCAGGCCAGCTTGGGGTCGATCTCCAGATCGAGGCGCGGAGTGCGCTCGTCGGCGATCTCGTCGGCCCGGAATCCGTAGAAGCGCATCAGCCAGTCGGCCTGATAGAGCCGGTTTTCGCGCACGAGGGGCGCCTTGTCCAGCGCGGGCAGCCGTTTGTCGTAGGGATTCACCGGGATGAAGCCCGAATAGTAGACGCGCTTCATCGTGGGCCGGGCGTAGAGCGACGACGACAGCAGCAGGATGTCGCGGTCGCTTTCGTCGGTGGCCCCGACGATCATCTGCGTGCTCTGCCCCGCGGGCGCGAAGCGCGGCGCATGACGGAAGCGGGTGCGCTCCTCGGCGCTCTGCAACACCCCCTGCTGGATGTAGCTCATCGGGCGGTAGATGCTCTCGTAGCTCTTGTCGGGAGCCAGCAGCCGCAGGTTGCGTTCGGTGGGGATCTCGATATTGACGCTCATGCGGTCGGCATAGCGCCCGGCCTCGGCGACGAGTTCGGGACTGGCCCCGGGAATGCTTTTCAGGTGGATATAGCCGTTGAAGCGGTGCACCGTGCGCAGGTCGCGGGCCACGCGGACCATGCGCTCCATCGTGTAGTCGGGATTGCGGACGACGCCCGACGAGAGGAACAGCCCCTCGATGTAGTTGCGGCGGAAAAACTCGATCGTCAGCTCGGTCAGCTCGCCGGGAGTGAAGGCGGCGCGCGGAATGTCGTTGCTGCGGCGGTTGATGCAGTAGGCGCAGTCGTAGATGCAGACGTTGGTGAGCATGATCTTCAGCAGCGAGACGCAGCGTCCGTCGGCCGTGAAGGAGTGGCAGATGCCCCACCCCGCCGTGCTGCCCACATCGCCCGGACGGCTGCGGCGCGTGACGCCGCTCGACGCGCACGAAACGTCGTATTTGGCCGATTCGGCCAGCACCTTAAGTTTTTCCAGCACGGTCGCTTTCATGGCGGCAAGATATCGCTTTTTTTCGAAAAACACCGAAGCCCCGGTCCGCAATTTTCCGCCGTCGATCCGATGTCGCTGTGTGCGTGGCGAATAAAAAAACGAGGCGGTATGCACCGTCTCGTTCGTATGGGTCGAGGGGAAAATTCCCCGAAGATCGTTCTCTGTCGGACTCGTTTAGAATCTCCGTCCGCGGCTGCCGCCGCCGTAACCGCCGCCGCGGCTGCCGCCGAAACCGCCCGAAGGACGCTCCTCGCGGGGACGAGCCTCGTTCACGGTGATCGTCTGCCCCTCGAAGCTGGCGCCGTTGAGCTGTTCCATCGCTTTCCGAGCCTGGTCGTCGTCGGGCATTTCGACAAAGCCGAAACCGCGCGAACGACCCGTTTCCCGGTCAGTGATGACGTTGGCCGAAGCGACTTCGCCAAACTGTGCGAATAAATTCCCTAAGCCTTCACTGCTCGTGCCCCAGCTCAGATGCGAAACATAAATGTTCATTCTGCTAAAAATTAAAATAAAAGTTAAAAAAGTGCCTATTTGTCGATTATGGCTATTCGTACTGCGTTCATGCCGCGTGTGCCGCGCTCAAGCTCGAAGGCCACCCGGTCGCCCTCGGCGATCCCCGCCGGAGCGTTGGTGACGTGGAAAAAGTATTTTTCGCTGTCCGAGGCGTCCTTGATGAAACCGTATCCTTTCGAAGAGGTGAAATACTCCACCCGTCCGCTCAGGGGCTCTTCGGCCCCGGTCTCCATCCGCCGGGGCACCGAAACCTCGATTTCGGAGAGGTCGATCTCCGCCCTCGGCCCCACGTCCTGCGGCGAGGCATGAAGCACGCCGTTTTCATCGACGTAAGCCAGCATATCCTCGAAACTGCGGCTGCCGGCGCTCATGCGCTCCTCCTTTTTCTTCTGCTTGTCCTGACGCTTTGTCTGTTTAAGTTTTTCTCGTTCTCGCTTTCCCGATGTAATTCGTTTGGCCATTCAATCTGTTTGTTTATTTGCGGATTCGGAAAACAACCGCGACTCGCCGCAAACGCGCCGCCAACAACAAAAGAGCAGGAAATGAGGTCGATTTTGAGAATTGAGGAAACTGCGATACGCGCAGTTGTCAGACACTTACCAAAGAAGATTCAAAACGAAACTCGATTGTTTTCGGTACAAACATACACATTTTATTCCACAAATCCTATTTTTTACGTTTTTTCTCGCATATCCGGAATTGCGGAAGCCGCAATTTCAAGTTTATTTCAGATTTCAGCCCCAATTTTGCAGCGGAAACCCGGGCGCGTGCACATTTTTTGTATTTTTGTCCGGCGTGTCCCCGAAAAGAGAACGAACAGAAAATCCGATGATGAAAAAATTACCGATCCTGCTCCTCCTGCTCGCCGCCTGCTGGTCGCCGGCCGCAGCCCGGGAGCCGCAATCCCGAACCGTCCAGCCGCAAACCGAAATCATTACGGCCGACTCGACCTACGAACTGATCGAGCAGCTGCGCAACATGCCCAACATCGAGGTGGGCAAGGGCATCACCTTCCGGCCCAAAAACAAATGGTTCGAACTGACGATGCGTTTCCGGATGCAGAACCTGCTGTCGCTGTCGTTCGACGACGACTTCACCCTCACCAAGACCGACGCCCGCGTGAAACGGCTCCGCCTGCGGTTCGACGGCTACATCTATTCGCCCAAGCTGGTCTACTCGGTCCAGCTGGGATTCACCGGCTACGACACCGAGGTGCTGCCCAACGGAAACATGAACATCGTGCGCGACGCCATCGTCTACTACGTCCCGAGCGCCAAATGGAACATCGGGTTCGGACAGACCAAGATCAAGGCCAACCGCGCGCGGATCAACTCGTCGAGCGCCCTGCAATTCGTCGATCGCAGCATCGTCAACAGCGAATTCAACCTCGACCGCGACTTCGGGTTCTTCGGCGAGTACAACCTCGACCGCAAGAGCGGCTTCGACCTCTCGGCCAAAGGCTCCGTGACGCTCGGCGAAGGCCGCAACTGGGGCAGCTCGTCGAACGGAGGGATGGCCTACACGGGGCGTCTGGAACTCTACCCGCTGGGGCGCTTCTCGGCCAAGGGCGACCTGCTGGAAGGGGATTTCGACTTCGAGGAACGCCCCCGCATCCTGATCGCCGGGGCCTACTCCTACAACCACAAGGCTTCGCGCCTAAAAGGCCAGCGCGGCGGAATCATGCCCAGCGACGCCACACGCGACATAGGCTCCTACTTCGCCGACTTCATCCTCAAATACCGCGGATTCGCGTTCTACACCGATTATATGGGGCGCACCTGCGGCGAACCGCTGTTCGACAGCGACCGGAATGCCTTCGTGTACAGCGGACAGGGCCTCAACATCCAGGCCAGCTACCTGTTCCGGAACAAATGGGAGGTGGCCCTGCGCAACTCGACGCTCTTCCCCGAGGAGAAGGTGCAGCCGCTGGCCGGATACCGGAACTGGAACCAGACCACGCTGGGCGTCACGCGCTACATCATCGGCCACAGTCTGAAAGTGCAGGCCGACATGTCGTACAACACCCGCAGCCGGTCCGCAGACCCGAATTACAACCGTTGGGAAATCCGGTTCCAGCTGGAGCTGGGACTCTGACAGAGAAACGCCCGGGGCCCTCGCTCCGGGTGTTTCATTCAAAGGAGTTTGAGTGCGATCCGCGCGCAGGCTTCGGCGTCGGCCAGCGCATGGTGGTGGTTTTCCAACTCGTAGCCGCAGGCCGCGGAAACGGTGTGCAGCTGGTGGTTGGGCAGGCGGCGGCCGAAAATGCGCCGCGAGGCCCGGCAGGTACAATAGAAGGTATAACCGGGATAAGGCATGCCGTAGAGGTCGAAGACCGCCTTCAGGCACCCTTCGTCGAAGGGCGAGTTGTGCGCCACGAGCGGCAGGCCCTCGATGCGGGGCCCGATCTCCTGCCACACGGCGGCGAAATCGGGAGCCTCGGCCGTATCCTCGTAGGTCAGGCCGTGGATGGCCGTGGTGAAACGGCTGTAATAGTTGGGACGGGGGCGGATCAGCCGGTAGAACGTATCGGTCACCTCGCCGCCGCGCACGACGACGACGCCCACCGAGCAGACGCTCGTGCGCTTTCCGTTGGCCGTCTCGAAATCTATGGCTGCAAAATCTTTCATTCGTCCGGGGAGTGTTCGACCTGCAAATATACGCAATTCGGCGGATCGGCGAACGCTCCGAACGTAAAAAAAGCCCCGCTCGGTACAAGCGGGGCCGGAGAAGTTTCAAGGGTATGGTTATCAGGTGTGCGAGGTTTCATCCGATCACGCCGCAAAATTACCCGCCCGACGTTTCACCGCCGTGACAGGCCGGTGACAATTCTGCGACGAGAGAGCCGCATCCGAACGGACGCGGCTCTCTTCATCATATGCGGCCCTATTCCCACTCGATCGTTGCGGGCGGTTTTGAGGAGATGTCGTAGACTACGCGGTTGACCCCCTTGACCTTGTTGATGATGTCGTTCGAAACGTTGGCCAGGAACTCGTAGGGAAGGTGCACCCAGTCGGCCGTCATGCCGTCCGTGGAGGTCACGGCGCGCAGGGCCACGCAACTCTCGTAGGTGCGTTCGTCGCCCATCACGCCGACGCTCTTCACCGGGAGCAGGATCGCTCCGGCCTGCCATACCTTGTCGTACAGCCCGGCGGCGCGCAGCGAGTCGATGTAAATCTTGTCCACGTTTTGCAGAATCTCGACCTTCTCGGGAGTGATGTCGCCCAGAATGCGGATCGCAAGGCCCGGTCCCGGGAAGGGATGGCGGCCGATCAACTGCTCGGAGATGCCCAGCGAACGCCCCACGCGGCGCACCTCGTCCTTGAACAGCAGGCGCAGCGGCTCGACGATCTTCAGGTTCATCTTCTCGGGAAGGCCGCCGACGTTGTGGTGCGACTTGATCGTGGCCGAAGGGCCGTTGACCGAGCACGACTCGATCACGTCCGGGTAGATCGTACCCTGCGCCAGCCAGCGAACGTCCTTGATCTGGATCGCCTCCTCGTTGAACACCTCCACGAAGTCGCGGCCGATGATCTTGCGCTTGCGCTCGGGGTCGGAGACGCCGGCCAGGTCGCCCAGGAACTTGGCGCCGGCCTTCACGCCCTTGACGTTCAGCCCCATGTTCTTGTACGACTCCAGCACGTCTTCGAACTCGTTCTTGCGCAGCAGTCCCGAATCGACGAAGATGCAGTAGAGGTTCTTGCCGATGGCCTTGTGCAGCAGCACGGCGGCCACCGACGAATCGACGCCGCCCGAAAGCCCTAACACGACCTTGTCGTCGCCCACCTTCTCGCGCAGCTCACGCACGGTGGACTCCACGAAACTCTCCGAGGTCCACGACTGCGAGCAGCCGCAGATGCCCACGACGAAGTTCTTCAGCAGCTGCGTGCCGTCGGTCGAGTGGTAGACCTCCGGGTGGAACTGGATACCCCAGGTCTGCTCGCCCGCGATGCGGAACGCGGCGACGCGCACATCCTCGGTGCTGGCGATCAGTTTATAGTTATCGGGCACGCGCGTGATGGTGTCGCCGTGCGACATCCACACCTGCGTTCTGGCCGGCAGGTCGCGCATCAGCGCATCCGACGGATCGCCGACGGAGAGCATCGCACGGCCGTATTCGCGGCTGGGCGCGGGCTGCACCTCGCCGCCGAAGGCCGAAGCGAGGAACTGGGCTCCGTAGCAGACGCCCAACAGCGGCAGTTTGCCCTTGAAGGCCGAAAGGTCGGGGTTCGGGGCCTGGGCGTCCCGCACGGAATAGGGGCTGCCCGAAAGAATCACACCCCGCACCGACGCATCGAGCGCCGGAATCTTGTTGAACGGGTGGATTTCGCAATAGACGTTCAGTTCGCGGACACGGCGTGCGATCAGCTGCGTGTACTGCGACCCGAAGTCGAGAATGAGGATTTTTTCCATCTATATCGTGTTTATTGTTTTCTTACCGGACGGTTGAAACTCCCTGCCAGCCGCATTTCGGCGGCAAAAGCCTCACAGCCGACTTCGCGGATGCGTTCGACGCATCCCCTGCGGTCGGAACGGAAGACGAACCCGAAAATTCGTGCGATGAAATTATTGAACTTCCCGCAACTTTCCAGCGGCATCAGCGTACATTCGGCGCAACTCTGCCAGCCGTGTCCGATACAGCAGGCCCGCACCTTGCACCAGGAAGCCCGCTCATTGGGATGGCACCCCGGGCAGGAGCCCTTCGCAAATTTGCGGCAGGTTCCGCAGAAAAGTCCGCAGGCGGCGATTTCGGGATTCATCATCAGCGTTCGCTCGAGTAGTTGGGCGCCTCGCTCGTGATGGCCACGTCGTGCGGATGGCTCTCGTGCATGCCCGAAGCCGTGATGCGGACGAACCGCGCCTGCTGCAACGTCGGGATGTCCTTCGCCCCGCAGTAGAACATGCCGGCGCGGACGCCGCCGATCAGCTGGTAGACCGTCTCGGAGAGGGAACCCTTGAACGGCACGCGGGCGGCAATGCCCTCGGGAACGAGCTTGCTGAAATTGTTTTCGCAGCCCTTCTGGAAATAGCGGTCGGCCGAACCGGCCTTCATGGCGTCGATCGAGCCCATGCCGCGGTAGCTCTTGAACTTACGGCCGTTGTAGATGATCGTTTCGCCCGGAGCCTCCTCCGTCCCTGCGAACATCGAACCGATCATCACGCAGTCGCCGCCCGCAGCCATCGCCTTCACCAGATCGCCCGAATAGCGCAAACCGCCGTCGGCGATGACGGGCACGCCCGTGCCGGCAGCGGCCGACGCAGCGTCGAAGATGGCCGAAAGCTGGGGAACACCCACTCCGGCGATGATGCGCGTCGTGCAGATCGACCCCGGGCCGATGCCGACCTTCACGCCGTCGGCGCCGTTCTCGATCAGGAACTTCGCAGCCTCGGCCGTAGCCACGTTGCCGGCGACGACATCCAGCGACGGGAACTCGGCCTTGATCTCGCGCAGCTTGCGGACCATAGCGACCGAATGGCCGTGCGCGGAGTCGAGCACCACGGCATCGACATCCTCGGCGACCAGCGCACGCACGCGGTCCAGCGCATCGGGCGTGATACCCACGCCGGCGGCCACGCGCAGACGCCCCTTGGCGTCCTTGCAGGCGTTGGGATGGTCCTGGACCTTGGTGATGTCCTTATAAGTGATAAGCCCCACCAGACGGCCTGCGTCGTCCACCACGGGGAGTTTCTCGATTTTGCTGTTCAACAGAATCTCCGAGGCATGTTCGAGTTCGGGATTCCGGGTCGTGATCAGGCGGTCGCCGGGAGTCATCACCTCCCCGATGCGGCGCGACATGTCGCGCTGGAAACGCAGGTCGCGGTTGGTGACGATGCCGATGAGCTTCCGGTCGGAATCCACGACCGGAATGCCTCCGATCTTGTTTTCCTTCATCAGATTCAGGGCGTCGCCGACGGTGTTCTCCTTGGAGATGGTCACCGGGTCGTAGATCATGCCGTTCTCGGCACGCTTCACCTTGCGGACCTGCGCGGCCTGCTCGGCGATGGACATGTTCTTATGGATCACGCCGATACCTCCTTCGCGGGCCAAAGCGATGGCCAGCGGCGCCTCGGTGACAGTGTCCATAGCGGCGGACACGATGGGGATGTTGAGCTTGATATTACGCGAAAAATGGGTCTGGACATTGACCTCTCGCGGCAACACTTCCGAATAGGCGGGTATCAGCAGCACGTCGTCGAAGGTAAGTCCTTCGGGCTGAACCCTTTCATTGATAAAAGACATAATGAACGTGGATTTTTGTTGCTCGCAAAAGTAATCATTTTTTTCGAAACGGCCTAATTTCCGGACCGATCCGCCGATTTTTTTATCAACAAAATGTAAACGCCCCGCCGCAACCGGCCGACAATGCTCCGGAAGGGCCCCGAGAGCCGTTCGGAGGCTCCGGAAGCGCAAAAAAATACCTGTTTATGGGGATTGCAGGATATGTTCGGCGGGCTTAAATTTGCAAAATCATTAAAATCTGCATAGATTTGCCGACAAACAAAGCTATCCAAACGATGATACGCGCTTTCCGCCTCCTGAGCACACTGCTCCTCTTTGCCGTATACGATGCCCATGCCCAGAAAAGCAATACGCCCCTCTACTCCATTTCGGGACAGGTGGTGAATGCCGAAACGGGAGAACCCGTGGCGCTGGCCTCGTTCGTAGTCAACAATACGATCGGCGTAGTGACCGACCAGAAGGGCGCATTCAAACTCGACAAGCTCAAAGGCGGCCCCATCACCTATAATGTCTCGTTCCTCGGATACAGCCCCGTCGAACGGAAACTGGTCCTCTCGGCAGACATCAAGGACCTCCGAATCGCCCTCACGCCGCTGAGCCTCGGACTGGAAGAGGTCGTGGTGACGGCACAGCCCACCGGCGCGGGCTCCACGTCGAAGATCGGCGAAGAGGCCATCCGCCACATCCAGCCCATGAGCATCGGCGACATGTTCCAGCTCCTCCCGGGCAATCTGTCGGTCAACCCCAATCTGAACGGCGTGGGCCAGGCCGCCATCCGCGAAATCGGCTCCAATGCCAACAACGCCCTGGGCGCCGCGGTGATCGTTGACGGAGCTCCGCTCTCGAACGACGGCAACTTGCAGGCCCTCTCCCCGTCGCTCGCGGGAAGCGCCTCGAACCAGTCGCAAAACGGCATGAGCGACCAGACGACGGCCGGAAAAGGCGTCGATCTGCGCTCGGTATCGCCCGACAACGTGGAGTCGATGGAGGTGATCCGCGGCATTCCGTCGGTCGAATACGGCAACCTGACCTCGGGAGTCGTCATCGTGAAGACCAAAACGGGCTCGACGCCCTGGGAGGCCAAATTCAAGGCCGACCCCTATTCGAAAATGGTGTACGCCGGCAAGGGATTCACGCTCAAAAACGGCAGCGCGATCAATGCGGGCATCGACTGGACGCAGTCGTTCGGCGACACGCGCAAGCGCTACTTAGGCTACGACCGCATCTCCGCGACGCTGGGTTATTCGAAGAGTTTCGACGTGGCGGGACGCCCCATGCTCCTGCGCCTCAACGGCTCGTTCTACTCGAACGTCAACAACAGCAAGACCGACCCGCAGATGCAGGTCACGAGCAGCACCTTCGAAAACAAGAACATCGGCGCACGTCTGAACGCCGAGGGCAGCTGGAAGATCAACGGAGCCGCCCTCACGGCCCTCGAATACGGCTTCATGGTATCGCAAGCCTACCAAAGTGACCGGCTGCACGAATATGTGGCTTCTGCCAGCGGAGTGATCTCCAACACACTGAAACCGGGCGTCTATGAAGGTATCTTTCTTCCGTCGTCGTACTATTCCGACTATGAAATAGAAGGTAAGCCGTTCAGCGTTTACCTGCAAGTAAAGGCCAACAAGATCATCCAACTCGGAGGGGGGGGGAATTTTACCAATCTCCGGGCTGGAATCGACTGGCGGTATGACGCCAATTACGGCGGAGGGCTTCTTTATGACATAAACAAGCCGCCACAAAATATTTCGAGCCAAACCTTGCGCCCCCGGTCGTTTCGGGATATTCCGGCGCTGAACAATCTTGCTTTCTTTTTCGAAGACAGGCTCAATCTCAAGATCGGGGAAACGTCGCTCGCCCTGCAAGCCGGTGTGCGCCTGACGAACATGTTCCTCGATCCGCAGGCCAAGCAGAACGACATCTTCGTGGCCGAGCCGCGTGTCAACCTCAACTATTCGCTGTACGAAGGTCCCAAGGCGGCCGTCGCCGTCACGGGCGGCTGGGGACTCTCCTACAAGATGCCCACGCTGCTCTACCTCTATCCGGACAACGCCTATTTCGACCGCGTCAGTCTGGCGAAGATCTCCAATGCCGATCCGACGAGTTCATTGGCCGTTCTGACGACCGATGTCCTGACCAACCTGGCCAATCCTGATCTCAAACCCGCCCGCAGTCGCAAGTACGAAGCCGGACTCTCGTTCCGGCTGGGGCGCGTGCGCGGCATGGTGACCTATTTCCGCGAAAAGCACACCGATGAATTCGGGTTCTCGACGACGCCCCACTACATGCACTACGAGACCTACGACGTACCGTCGGAGGCCACCGATCTCCGGTTCGCCGACGGCAAGGTGACCTACACCGACGCATCGGGCAACACCGTCGAAGCCGCAACGAAAAAGGAGGACTACATCGCCACCTACTACCGCCCCACCAACAAATCGCACACCGAGAAACAAGGTATCGAATACAGTTTCGACCTCGGAAGCTGGCGCGCCCTGCGCACTTCGCTGATCATCGACGGAGCGTGGTTCCACATCAGGCGGACCGACGAACAGGAGTACTATTCGAAAATCAACGAGACCTACGACTACATCCGCCTCATGCCGGCCGGAAGCGGCACGCTGCAAAACCGCGTGAACACCAATTTCCGCTTCATCACCCACATCCCGCAGCTGAAGCTGGTATTCTCGACGACCATGCAGGTCGTCTGGTACGAAAGCCAGCAGAACATCTGGCAGGACGGCAGCGGCAACGACCTCTTCAGCCTCTCCGAAGACGGGAAGTTCATGCAGGTCATGCCCGTCGGATTTTACGACAAGCAGGGCAACTACACGGTCTGGCAAAAGGGATTCGAGGAGCGTCCGGAGTACTCCCAGATGGTCAGCAAGTCCCTTGCAACTGCCTACGACCGGGAGACGTTCCGCCCGTGGGTGATGTTCAACTTCCGCCTGACGAAGGAGATCGGGCGCGTCGCCGAACTCTCGTTCACGGCCAACAACTTCACGCGCACCTCCCGCTGGCACTACTACGACACCCGCACGGGCTACAAGCAGATTTACCCCGACATGTATTTCGGCGCCGAACTGAAACTGCGTATCGGCAACAGATAATTCGAAAAATCACCATTTGTATCATAAAAATCAGGAAACGATGAAAAGGATGAATTTATTGGCAAAGGCCGGGCTGCTCTTCGCAGCAGGCGCCACCTTCCTGTTCGCAGGCTGCGACAACGGCAATGACGACGATGGAGGCGACAACGGATCGAAAAAACTCCAGCTGACGGTCAACCTGACCGCTCCCGCAGGATACGAAGCGTCGGAACTCCCGTCCATGACCGTAACGGCCGTGAACTCCGACAAGGAACTGACCTATACCGAAACCACCGCCGCCGGGACGACCTCCGTCACTTTCGAGGTGTCGTCGGGCCAGTACCAGATTATGGCTACCGGCAAATACTCTCCCACGGTCACATTCACGGGTTCGGTCGCTGCCGACGTTTTCGGAGACAAAACCGCTGCGGTGGCACTGTCCGAAGTCTACGAATCCCCGTTGGTATTCAAGGAAATATACTCGACATCCAACTCGAACTACACGCTCACCGACACCTATTTCGAGATCGTCAACAACTCGGACGAGGTGCAGTATCTCGACGGACTGATCGTTGCGACGATAAACCCGCCCTATCCGGCGAACGTCAACCCGTGGGAATCGGTATACCCCCTCTATCCGGTCTACGGCGTTGCGGCGGCATTCCCCGGCACGGGCAAGGAACACCCTTTGCAGCCCGGTGAAAGCGTGGTCATAGCCAATGACGCCAAAGACTGGACAAGCAACGGGGGTACCGACCTCTCCAATGCCGATTGGGAAGTCTATGTCCAGAACGTTACGATCCCCTCTGCGGATGTAAATTACGACGCTCCGGATCTCACGATACTTTTCAATGAAAATACCCAGCGAAACCTCAATCCGGGATACTCGAAAGGCTGTTTCCTGCTTGCCAAACTGCCCGACGGAACGACTCCCGAAGAATACGCCAGCGACTCGGGCAACTTCATGACAGAGCCCAATTCCACGAAGACCCAGCGAAACCTGATGATCCCCAGCGACTATCTGCTGGACGCCGTAGAAATCTGGGATGCCACGGAATCGCAACAGCTCCACCTGCTGCTGTCCAAGGATGATTCGGGACAGGCCGCCGTAACCGGATTCGCAGGCAAGAGCATCCGCCGCAAGGTGACCAAAATCGAGAACGGCCGCGCCTACTATCAGGACACCAACAACTCGACGGACGATTTCCTGACGGGCCAGCCGCTCACCCCCGGCGTACACCCCACGCAGGCGGACTAAGACCGGAACCCGATTCCGAGATCACGACCGAAACGGTGCCGTCGAAAAGCGCCGTTTCGGTCTTACGACACCACACCTAACGCATTTCTTACGATGAAAAGATACCCGGGTACCGCATTGTGCGCATTGCTGCTCTTCGGCGGCGGAACGCTTCGTGCCCAGCAGAAAGCGCAGCTTCCCGTCTACCGGGAGGTAGAGCGCTCCGGAAACCTCTATTCCCGGAGCCACAACCCCTCGGCGCTGTGGTTCTCGCCCGTCGGGAACCTGCTCGACTTCCATGCGGACTACGACATCCGCCGGGGCGACCTGCACGATGTGGACGAATCCTCGAAAATCAACGCCTTCGGAGTCGGAATCTCCGGACAGCAGCGGTTCGACAAGGTGATCTGCTCCGGCAGCATCGCCTACAACGACGGCAAGGAGTATGCCCGGCGCTGGAACTCGACGCTTCAGGTCGCCGACGACAATCCTTTCATCCTCGGCGATTCGATCCCGTCGGATTTCAACACCCAGCGCTTCAACCTGAGCGGAACGGTGGCCTACAAGCCGCTGGAGCGGCTGATTCTCGCCCTGAGACTCGACTACGACACCGGCAGTTCGGCCAACCAGACCGACCCGAGGCCCAAGACCGACGGCATGCACTTCGTCATCACGCCCGGCGTCCAGTACCTGATGGGCGGCGGATTCTCGCTGGGACTCTCGGGCGGATTCGACCTGATGAGCGAGTCGATCTCGCACGAGGTCATCGACCCGCGCGAATCCTACGTCTATTTCCGTTTCAACGGGCTGGGCGATTACAGCACGATTTCGACCGGCACGTCGCTCTCCTACCCGCGCAACTACACCGGCACGGAATACACCGGAGCCCTGCAATTCGCCTGGGACGGCGGCCGGGGCATCGCCAACCTGCTCGAAGCGACCTATGCGTCGAGCACGCAGGAGGCCCGCGACGGCGGTGCCGTATTCACGTTCCTCGGCGGCGACTATTCGCGCACGGGTTTCGGCGTCAGCGACCGCCTGCGTTTCGGCAACTCCCGGCGCACGCACAACGTCATCGTCGGATGGGACCACAAGCGCGTGGAGGGCATCTGGTATGAACAGACGGCCTACATCGACCCCGACAAGAACAACCAGATCTCGTACAAGGTGCAGGCTTCGGGGCTGAAAAACAAGGAGACCGTCTCGGTCTTCCGGGCCGAATACCGTTTCGACAAGCTCCGCGACGGGCTTCCGACCTTCGCGCTGCACGCCGCAGGGCGGTATGAGGATTCGGAAACGATCCACTACGAGGGCGACGGATACAACCGCAGCTACACCCGCATCCTCGGGTCGGTCGAGGCGTCGAAATTCTTCTCGTTCGGCCGCAACCGGATCACGGCGACGCTCGGCGTGCGGGGAGCCGCTCCGATCACCTCCTCGCAGCACGTGCAGGAGCGCATCAAACAAGCCTACACCGCCCCGGCATTCGAATACATCACCGCGACCTGGATCGGCGGCAACGCAGCAGTACGCTACCGCCGCCTCTTCGGGAAACTGTGGGCCGGACTCTACGCCGAGGCTTCGCTGAAACGCTACATCGGCGAGGGGAACTACACCGACCTGCTCGAAGGCACCGACAGACGCAGGTTCACGTTCGGCGCCGAAATTCTTTTCTGACACACAAAACAGCCTTCCCACACATGCAAACATTCAAGAAAATACTCCTCGCGGCAGCAGTGGCGACAATCGCTTCCGCGCAACTTTTCGCAGCCTCGCCCCGCCGCGGCTTCGCCGTGGTGATCGACGCCCGGAGCTATGAAGAAGCCCGCCGGCAGGTCGACGATTACGCCGCCGAAATCGGGAAAAGCGGCCTGGAAGTGCATTTCGTCATCGACCGCACGGGACAGCCCGACTCGCTCCGGCAGGTGCTCCGGCAGCTCTGGGAGCAGCCGAAAGCCCCGATCGAGGGAGCCGTGCTCATCGGCGACATTCCGGTAGTGATGGTACGTGACGCCCAGCACCTCACGAGCGCTTTCAAAATGGACCAGGTGGCGTTCGACCGCTGGCAGTCGTCGGTTCCCACCGACCGTTTCTACGACGATTTCAGCCTCGAATTCGCCCCGCTGGGACGCGACAGCATCCACCCCGGATGTTTTTACTATTCGCTGACCGCCGAATCGGCCCAGCAGACCCGTCCCGACATCTATTCGGGCCGCATCCGCCCCACCGATTGCAGCGGGACCTCGCGTTATGAGAAACTGCGCAGCTATCTGGAGAAGGTCGTGGAGGCCAAACGCAATCCCGAACCGGTCGACCAGATTCTCTTTTTCAGCGGCAACGGCTTCATCTCGGAGTCGATGGTGGCCCGCATCGACGAAAAGGCAACGCTGTTCGAACACTTCCCGTGGCTCGAACGGCAGCGCAACGGCATCAGCTACATCGACCACAAGCGCGACGCGCACATCAAACCGCGGCTGATGAACGAGATGCAGCGCCGCGACCTCGACTTCGCCGTCCTGCACCACCACGGCGACTGGGACACGGAGTATCTGAACAACCTGCCGATGACCAACGACACCAAGCAGCAGATCGCGCAGATCAAAATGTACCTGCGGGAGTCGATGCGTCACGCCATCTCGCACGACATCCCGGCCGACAGCGCCCGGGCGCGCATCACTCGCCGCTACGGAGAGTTTCCCGACGCATGGTTCGAGGGCGCCGACGATCCGGAGACCCGGGCGGCGGACTCCCTCTACCTGTGGGATCTGGATCTCTACCTCTCGGATTTCGGCCGTTACACGCCCGAATGCCGCGTCGTGTCGCTCGACGCCTGCTTCAACGGCTCGTTCCACCGCGACAGCAGCATCGCCAACGCCTACATTTTCAGTCCGGGGCGCACCGTCGCCGTGCTGGCCAACTCGGTGAACGTATTGCAGGACAAATGGGTGGATCGTTATGTGGGCCTCACGGGACTGGGCATGAGCGTCGGCAACCTGGCCAAATACGCCCCCTATCTGGAACAGCACCTGATCGGCGACCCGACTTTCCGCTTCGCGTCGGCAGACAAGCGGATCGACGTGGACGAGCTGCTCCGGCAGGACAGCCCCGCGACGTGGAAACGGCTCCTTTCGGACAACCGCTACCCCGCCCTGCAAGCACTGGCCGTCGAAAAGCTCTTCCGCCGCGGCGACCTCTCGTCGGCGGACCTGCTGCGCATCTTCCGCGAAAGCGACAGCCACCAGCTGCGCATGCAGGCGTTCGTCAACCTCACGGAATGCCGCGACGACAACTTCATCGAGGCCATCGCACTCGGCATGTCCGACAACTATGAAATGGTCGAGCGTTTCGCCGCCAACATGCTGGCCAAGAGCGGCGACGAACGGCTCATTCCGGCGATGATCGCCTCCGCGATCCGCAACAACACCTCCGAACGCGTGGAGTTCTCGCTCAAACAGGCGATGCCGATGTTCGACGGCGAGAAACTGATCGCCGAATTCGAACGGCAGTTCCCCGAGACCAACTACATCGACTCCGAAACGGTGCACAGGCTGATCCGCCACTCCATCGAAGTCAATGCAAAGCGCTGGACCGCCACGATGAAGTCGGTCATGGACCCCGAACGGACGAAAAAAGGCCGCATGCAGGACATCCGTGCGATGCGCAACTACCACGTGCATTTCATGGTCCCCGAACTGCTGGATTACATGCGCCGAAGCGACGATCCGGAGGTTCAGCAGGCCATGCTGGAGGCTTTCGGCTGGTTCACGCTCTCGGTGCGCCGCGACGAGATCGCCCGAACGGCCCTCGACATGAGCCGCGACGAATCGCTCGCCCCCGCGGTGCGCAGCGAAGCGCTGAAAACCTATAACCGACTGAAATAATGAAACGTATCCTATCCCTGCTCCTGTTCGCAGCGGCGGGACATCTGGCGACGGCACAGCCCACCCGGACCTACGAGGTTCCGAAGCTGACCGACGAGGTGCGGGCCATCCGCGCGGCGGCCGTCTCGTGGACGCCGTCGAAACCCCTCGAAGGCTCCCTGCCCGCGAGCGTGGACAACTCGAAGCTCAAATACTTCCCGAAGGTATTCGATCAGAAAGGCGGCTCCTGCGCCCAGTCGTCGGGCATTCGCTACCTGTTCACCTACGAGATGAACCGGCTGCTGGACCGCGACGCCCAAGCCTCGGATGCCAATACATTCAGCTATTTCTACACCTGGAATTTCCTGAACGACGGCATCGATCAGGGCGGATTCGCCGAACAGGGGCTCAACATCGCCCGGCAGCAGGGGGCCATGTCGCTGGCCGACTTCCCCGACCCTTCGAGCTATTTCTCGTTCAAATGGGCGAGCGGCTACGACAAATACACCCGGGCGATGCAGAACCGCGTGAAGGAGATCATCTCGTTCGAGGTGACCTCGCAGGAGGGCATCGACCTCGCCCGCCGCTACCTCTACGACGCCGGCGACAGCAGCGCCCACGGCGGCATCCTCTCCTATTCGGCGCTGGCCACCGGATGGACCTTCGACACGAATTATTCGGGGCCGTCGGAAACGGGCTACACCTACATGCTGACGAAACTCGCCACGGACGGGGCACACGCCATGACCATCGTCGGCTACGACGACACGGTGGAGTTCTCCAAGGACGGCCAGACCCACAAGGGAGCCTTCATCGTCGTGAACTCCTACGGAACGTGGTGGGGCGACAACGGCCGCTACTACCTGCCCTACTATTTCTTTTTGCAGGACCGCCCGTCGCAAACCCTGAGCCACGATGTCACGGGATGCAGCTGCACGGTACATTCCCCGCAGGTGGTATTCCGTGTAAAAGTGACCTACGACTCGCGCAACGACCTCGCTTTCACAATGGGCGTGGCCGACAAACCCTACGCCACGACGCCGACCGTCACGCTCAAATCGGCCATCGCGGCCAATCAAGGCGGCGACCACCCCATGCAGGGAGAGTACAGCGACGACAACAGCATCGAACTCGCGTTCGATTTCACGGAAGCGGTGCCCAAATACGCCTCCTACACCGAACCGAAATACTTCCTGACGATCACCCGCTCGGAGATCGGCAAAGTCGGCAGCGGTGTGGTCAACGCCTTTTCGGTGATCGACTACCGGGATGCCGCCGGCCCGAAGGAGTATGTCTGCGACCTTCCGCAACCTATCGTGCTGGAAAAGGGCGCGAATCTCTTTGCGGCCGCCACGACCGCCCTCAAAACCACCTCGGCCTCAGCCATACAGTGGCTCGACAACCTCTGGGCCCCCTACACGGCGCCTTACGTGATACGCACGGCAAGCGGCAAGTACGCCAAGTTTGAAGTCACGAACTACGACCGGGGAGCGGGCCGGGTGACGATCAAGTATCTCTATCAGGGCGACGGCACCCGCAATCTTAACAGTTTAACGGATTGACGACGATGAAAACGATGAAACATAGACTGCTGCTGCTCGCCCTGGCGGGATGCGCAATACTGGCGGGATGTGCCTCGGACGGCTCCGACGACAAAGGTCCGGCTCCGGAACCGGCGCAGGTGAAAACGCTCTCGGTGGAGGGGCTCAGCGACGACCAGTGGGTTTACATCTCGCTCGAAACCGGCAGGAAGATCGGAACGAGCCCGCTCGGCGACGCCGCACAAGACGCCGCCTGGAAAGCCCGCACGGACTGGGACATCGCCCTTTGCGGCGAGTTGATCCGGACCAACGGCGGCACGTCGGGCAACGGCCAGGGAGCCGTTCAACGGGTCCAGAACAAGAGTTTCAATGCGCTCGACCAGGCGCCTGCCGACGGTTACACGACCGATACGGACGACATAGTCATCCGGCGGTAAAACGCCCGTATACCATGAAAAAAGCTGCATTCCCAAACGGAGAATGCAGCTTTTTGTTTTCGGGACGAAGGATCAGTACTGCTCCTTCTCGTTGGGGAAATCGCACTCCTTCACGTCGCGGACATACCGTTCCACGGCGTCGGTCATCACGCTGTGCAGATCGGCGTAACGGCGCAGGAACCGGGGCGAAAAACCCTTGTTGATGCCCAGCATGTCGTGGATCACGAGCACCTGCCCGTCGCACCCTCCGCCGGCGCCGATGCCGATCGTCGGAGCCGAAATCTCCTTCGTCACCCGGTCGGCCAATGCCGCGGGAATCTTTTCCAGCACGATGCCGAAGCACCCCGCGTCGCTCAGCAGACGGGCGTCGCGCACCAGTTTCTCGGCCTCGGCCTCCTCCTTGGCGCGGACCGCATAGGTGCCGAACTTGTGGATCGACTGGGGTGTCAGACCGAGGTGTCCCATGACGGGAATACCGGCCGAAAGGATGCGCTGAACCGATTCGAGAATCTCCTCGCCGCCCTCGATCTTGATGGCGTCGGCCTCGGTCTCCTTCATAATGCGGATGGCCGAATCGAGCGCCACCTTCGAATTGCCCTGATAAGAGCCGAACGGCAGATCGACGACGACCAGCGCACGACTGACGGCGCGCACGACCGAACGTGCGTGGTAGATCATCATATCGAGAGTGATGGGGAGCGTGGTTTCGTAACCGGCCATGACGTTGGCCGCCGAGTCGCCCACGAGAATCACATCAACGCCCGCGGCATCGACGATCTTCGCCATCGAATAGTCGTAAGAGGTAAGCATGGCGATCTTCTCGCCCCGCTGTTTCATTTCCGTCAGGCGGTAAGTCGTTACCGCGCGGACGGTGCTTTCTACTGACATTTTTTCAGATTTTAGGTTTTACAACGCGGCAAAGATAGCGCAAGGCGAGCGCAATGGCAAATTTATTTGGGCATTGCCGAGCCGCAGCCTATCTAAACCGGGGTTCATCCCCGGTAAAGTGCGCAAGGCGAGCGCAATGGCAAATTTATTTGGGCATTGCCGAGCCGCAGCCTATCTAAACCGGGATTCATCCCCGGTAAAGTGCGCAAGGCGAGCGCAATGGCAAATTTATTCGGGCATTGCCGGGGACAGATGTGCAAAATCCGAGGCGGCAGCGCCACAATCTGTCATCACCTCCGAAACCGGCATCTCTCGCCAAAACTTCTAAAACCCAGCTCTCAGCTGGGAAAAAATGGCCCATAAAACGACGCCTCCGGCGACCGAGACGTTGATCGAATGTTTGGTCCCGGCCTGCGGGATCTCGACAGCCCCGTCGCACATATCGACGGCCTCCTGGCCCACGCCATCGACCTCGTTGCCGAAGACCAGCGCATATTTCACCCCCTGCCGGGCACGGAAGGCGTCGAGCATCACGGCCCCTTCGACCTGCTCCACGGCGTATATCTCATACCCCTCGGCGCGCAGCTGCGCGAGGCACTCCGGGGTCGTCGCATAATGGCACCAGGGCACGGTCTGTTCGGCTCCCAGGGCCGTTTTGTGAATGTCGCGGGAGGGCGGCACGGCGGTAATGCCGCACAAGGCGATCCGCTCCACGGCGAAAGCGTCGCCCGTGCGGAAAAAAGCCCCGACATTCTGGGCCGAACGTACGTTGTCCAGCACTACCGTGACGGGCATTTTCTCCATCGCGGCGAACTCTTCGGCCGAGGGCCTGCCGAGCTCTTCGTTGGTGATTTTGCGCATAATGGCTTCGGAATGGTTGATTTCGGGGTCAAAAGTAAATAAAATTAAAATCTTTTCCCTACTTTTGTGACTCTATCAATCAGGAAACCGATGAAAAAACTGCTGCTTCTGCTCGCACTCGGCGGATTCGCCGTCGCAGGACACGCTCAGGAAATCCTCGTGGGCGCCGACTTCAAGATGTATTTCGACAACAAGGAGTTCGGCAGCAACGAGTTCGCGGTCCCCGGACTGGACATCGAGTCGGGCACGGATTTCGCCGCCCGCCTGCTGCCCCGCGTCGGCATCCGGTGGGACGAGAAGAACACCCTCGTCATCGCCGCGGACATGATCAAGAACTTCGGGTCGGCGGAATCGGCCTATCTGTCGGAGGTGAAACCCGTCTTCTACTACCAGTTCCGGACGCCCCGCGTCACAGCCGTGGCCGGTATCTTCACGCGCGACATGATGCACGACGACGATTACTCGACGGCGTTCTTCTCCGAATCGTACCGTTTCTACCACAACCGCATGAACGGTGTGCTGGCACAGTATAACGGCCAGGGGGGGGGCTCCTACGTGGAGTTCGTCTGCGACTGGGAGGGCATGTATTCGACCCTCTCGCGCGAAAAGTTCCGCATCCTGCTCGCCGGACGCCACTATCTCGACCGCTTTTACTACGGATTCAACTACTCGATGTTCCACTTCGCGGGACAGCAGGACGCGCCGATCGAAAACGTCGTGGACCTGCAACTGCTGAACCCCTGCGTAGGCGTCCGGTTCAACGCCTTCTTCGATTTCGACATCAAGCTGGGGGCGCTGCTCACGGCCCAGCGCGACCGCAGTTTCGGCCATTCGTGGGAAACACCCTGCATGGGCGAATTCGCGTTCCGCATCAGCCGCTGGGGACTTTCGCTCGACGAACGCCTCTACGTCGGCGACAACATCCATCCGTTCTTTATGGGACACGAACTCGAAGACGGCACGCCGCTGCCCTACGGCCGCGAACTCTACCCCGCCGAGAGTTTCTTCCGCACCGACCAGAAGGTGTACAGCCGCACGGCGCTCTCCTACCGCCGGTCGTTCTTCGACGACACGGTGTCGGTGCGCGCCGAGTTCGCCACCCATCACGACGGTACGGCCCTGGGCACGCAGCAGATGCTGGTCGTGGGCGTGAAACTGCTCAAAACGGTCTACAACAGCAAGAATCACAAAAAATAACCGAATCATATGGCAAGCGAAACAAGCGAACCCCGTGAGAAGTCGCTGAACTTCCTCGAAGAGATCATCGAAGAGTCGATCGCCAAAGGCGAAAAGCACATACAGACCCGTTTCCCGCCCGAGCCGAACGGCTATCTCCACATCGGCCACGCCAAGAGCATCTGCATCAATTTCGGACTGGCCAAGAAATACGGCGGCAAATGCAACCTGCGGTTCGACGACACGAACCCCGTGAAGGAGGACGTGGAGTACGTCGATTCGATCAAGCGCGACATTCAGTGGCTCGGCTTCCAGTGGGAGTTGGAGCGTTATGCGTCGGACTATTTCGACCAGCTCTACGAGTGGGCCATCGTGCTCATCAAGAAGGGGCTGGCCTATGTCGATGACCAGACGCAGGAGCAGATCCGCGAGAACCGCGGCACGGTGTCCGTGCCGGGAACCCCGTCCCCGTGGCGCGACCGGACGGTCGAGGAGAACCTCGACCTGTTCGAGCGGATGAAGAACGGCGAATTCCCCGACGGCGCCAAGGTGCTGCGCGCCAAGATCGACATGGCCCATCCGAACATGCTATTCCGCGACCCGCTGATGTACCGCATCATCCACACCGAACACCACCGCACGGGCAACAAATGGTGCATCTACCCGATGTACGACTACGCCCACGGCCAAAGCGACTCGATCGAGAAGGTCACCCACTCGATCTGCACGCTGGAATTCGACGTGCACCGCCCGTTGTACGACTGGTTCATTCAGGCGCTCGACATTTTCCCCTCGCACCAGTACGAGTTCGCGCGTCTGAACCTCACCTACACGATGATGTCGAAGCGCAAGCTGCTGAAACTCGTGCAGGAAGGCGCCGTGATGGGCTGGGACGATCCCCGCATGCCGACCATCTGCGCCCTGCGCCGCAAGGGCTACACCCCGGCTTCGGTGCGCAACTTCGCCGAGATGGTGGGCGTCGCCAAACGCGACAACGTGATCGACCTCGGCAAACTGGAATACTGCGTGCGCGAGGATCTGAACAAAGTGGCCCAGCGCCGCATGGCCGTGCTGAATCCGCTGAAAGTGGTCATCACCAACTACGACGACGATAAGACCGAACTCTTCACGGCCATCAACAACCCCGAGGACGAGAGCGCCGGAACGCGTCAGGTTCCGTTCTCGAAAGTGATCTACATCGAGCGCGACGATTTCATGGAGGAGCCTCCCAAGAAGTTCTACCGCCTCTCGCCGGGCGGCGAAGTGCGCCTGCGCTACTCCTACCTCATCAAGTGCGAGGAGGTCGTGAAGGACGCCGAGGGCAACGTCACGGAACTGCGCTGCACCTACGACCCAATGTCGGGCGGGGGTTCGTCGAGCGACGGCCGCCGCGTGAAAGGCGTCATCCACTGGGTGTCGGCGAAAGACGCCGTGGAGGCCGAAGTCCGGCTGTTCAATCCGCTCTTCACCAAAGAGGACCCCGACGACGTGGAGGAGGGACAGACGTGGGAGGACAACCTCAACCCCGAGTCGATGGTCAAGGTCACGGGCTATCTGGAACCCTCGCTGCGCGATGTTCCCGTCGGTCAGGCCGTGCAGTTCGAACGTGTGGGCTACTTCTGCCCCGACACCGATTCGACCCCCGAAAAGCTGGTGTTCAACCGCACGGTGACACTCAAGGATTCGTGGGCCAAGATCAACAAATAACGCCCCTCAGGCATACGAGAAGAGACCCGGCAAATGCCGGGTCTCTTCTTATATCTCCGCCGCACTTTTCCGGACCGCAAACCGGTCTGTCCCGGCGGCACGAAGAGCCGCTTGCGAGACGCATCGGCGGTTACGGCCGTCTTCGCCGGAGGGGGAGGGTACAGACCTTTCCGTTCCGGCGCAGAGTAAGGATGCAGTTCTGCTTCTTCCACATCCCTTCGATCCAGTAGGCGTCCCAGCGCGTCGCCGAACGGAAAGCCTGCACGGCCGCCTGCAAACGCGGATCGGCAGCGTCCTCGATCTTCTCTCCTCCCGGCATCAACAACCTCGCCCGGTCGATCTGCGCGACCCGCCCCGTGGAATCGGGGGCAAAAACGACAGACAACGCCAACTGATCGGGCAACGTTCCGACATACAGGCTGTCGAACGCCGCAGCGACGCGCACGACATTGTCCATCATCTCCACACCGCACTTATACAGACGGTTCCGATAGGCTTTCGTACCTCTGCCCACACGCCCCTCGAATATCTCAGCGACCCACTCCCGCTCAAGATTCCGCTTGAATCCGTCGTGTTGATAATACACCAAAGCACCCGTGCCATAGCGGATTTCGCCGCTGAACCAGTCGGCCCGGGCCCGCGATCCTTCAGCCGATTTCGGGAACAACTCGGCACCCGTAAAAACCGGATCGCCCTTCGTGGTCTCCACCCGTTCGAGCCACAACCGCCCCTTATCCAGCCGCCAGACGCCGATATAGGCACGCCAGCACGCCGTACTCCACGGCGCGTCGATCTCCTTCAACCGTTTTTCGAGCCGGGCGAGCACAGTGGAATCCGCCTTCATCAGCGGCAAGGCATACAGAGACATCGTATCGCACCCGACGATCAGCCGCTCGGCAGTCTGCCCGGTCGCCGATGCCCCGGCAGGCAGCAGGAACGACACGGCCGCCAGGAACAAGGCAAGCACACGTTTCATAAGCGAAGTGTTTTCGGAAAGATAAGCAAAAACCGCGAATCGTGCAAGTCCCGCTGCGACAATGACATCGGCTCCGCATCAGCGCATCATGCCGCCGAACGTGCGCCGCCCGAAAAGGTAGCGCAGAACCACCGAACTGCGGTAGATATGCCCGGCGGCGGAGCCTTTGCGGTTCCCGCGGATCGCGCGCCGCTTGCGGGCCAAGTCCTTGTGCCAGCGGAAAAAATCGCGATAGGCGCGGAACACCGCCCGGAAATTGTCCCCGCGGCCCTGCGCCAGGTAGGAGAAAGCCGCCAGCAGGTCGAGCGCCGGACGTGCCACGGCCACAAAAAGCCGCTGCGCGGGAGAGGTGCATTTGTAGAGCATCGCCAGATTGTTCCGGTGATTGTAAAAGACCTTGGCCGGAGAATCCGTCTGGAGCGTGCCGCCGCCGAGGTGGTAGACCGTGCTTTGGGGAACGACCCGCACGCGGTAACCCGCCAGCTGCATCCGCCAGCAGAGGTCGATCTCCTCCATGTGGGCGAAGAAATCGGCGTCGAAGCCCCCCAGCGCCCGGAACACGTCGGCCCGGCAGCAGAAAGCCGCGCCGCTCACCCAAAAGACATCGCGGGCGTCGTCGTACTGCCCCCGGTCCTCCTCCACGCAGCGCAGGATGCGGCCCCGGCAGAAAGGATAACCCAGAAAGTCGATGAATCCGCCCGAAGCCCCGGCGTACTCGAACGTCGTCCGGTCGGTACAGGAGATCAGCTTCGGCGCAGCGACCGCCACGTCGGGATTCGCGTTCAGGCAGTCGAGAATCGGCCCGAGCCACCCCGCGGGAGTCTCGACATCGGAATTGAGCAGCAGGTAGTAATCGGCCTCGATCCGCTCCAGCGCCCGGTTGTAACCGCCCGCAAAGCCGTAGTTGCGGTCCATGCGCAGCACCGAGACCGTAGGGAATTCGGCGGCGAGAATCGCCACCGAATCGTCCGTGGAACCGTTGTCGGCCACCACGACCCCGACGCCTTCGGGCGCCGCGGCCACGACCGACGGCAGAAAACGGCGCAGGTGTTCGGCGCCGTTCCAATTCAGTATGACGATTTTAGCGACCGGCATTTCGTTTGTGTTTCCAGCGACGGTGCGACCACATCCAGAGTTCGGGACGCCGGCGGATCTCCGCTTCCAGCATACGAACGTAACGCTGCGTGATTTCGTATTCGGCGACCTCCTCTTTTCCGTCGTAGATCAGTTCGAAGGACATCTCGTAACGGCCCCGCCGCAGGCGCTCCATCTTCACGAAATAGACCGGAAGCTGACAGCGCAGGGCCAGTTTCTCGCCCCCGTCGAAGAAGATCGTATCCTGATTGAGGAAGCGGAACCAACGGCTGTCGGGACGCCGCGGGGGATTCTGGTCGGCGATAAGCCCCATCACGAGATTCCGCCCCCCGATACCCCCGGCCCGGTTGCGCAGGTAGAAGCGCAGGCTCTCTTTCATCGCAACGGTCGTGGCGTAATCCCCGTTGCGGAGACGCTGGTAGAACGCCTCCACGATCCGGCTCCGCAGCGGATGGTAAACGGCGACGACGATCTGCGTCGGGTCGTACAACCCCCAGAACGAACAATATTCCCAGCAGCCGAAATGGGCCGTCATGGCGATCCAGTCGCGGCCGCCGACCCGCTCCTTCTGCTCCTCCAGCCCCTTTACGGTCAGCAGGGAACGCCCCTTTTCGGGCGTCAGTCCGGCCAGGTTGATCGTATCGACGAAAATCTCGGCCAGCGTGCGGTAGAACCGCCTCCGGATGACGGCCAGTTCGCGCTCGTCCTTCTCGGGAAACGAGTTCCGAAGATTGGTCTTCACGACCTTCATGCGGTAGCGCAGACAGTAGCGGAGCAGCACGAAGATCAGGTTCTCGACCACGTAATACTTGAACCAATACGGCATTGCGGCGAATACGCGCGCCCCCAGCCAGAGAGCTTCCAGCCCGATTCGCTGCATGGGGGTCAGTTCCGTCGTTTTCATGCCTGCCGTGCGGTTAGGGTTCCACGAAAAGTTTCACGTTCTCGACCTTGGTGCGGATCTTCAGCCAGCGGGAGAGCGTCTCCCGGTCAATCGGCACCGCAGGGTCCTTGGGCGTCACCACGCACACGAGCGTCGTATCGCCGGGCGTGCCCTTCACGTCGAAGGTGATGCCCTTCGTCAGCGAAATGGCCCCGATGTTCTCCATCATGGCCCCCACCTCGCGCGAAATGTCGTCCACCTCGACGTTCGTCACCCGGTAACGTTTCAGCTGCGAGGCCATCTCCCCGATGCGGCGGTTTTTCTCCTCCAGCAGCTCCTTGTAGCTCTGCTGCAACGACGCCACGTCGATCTTGTCCTCGGTGTTGGCCTGCCGGACGACCAGTTCGGTATTCTCCAGCCCGAAACTGCGCATCTGCGTCCGGGCGTTCTCGATCACCTCCCCGCCCAGCGGCTCGCCCACGAGCAGCAACTCGATCTGCGACGGGTTCTTGCCCTGCGCGTAGTGTTTGTTGTACTCGATCACGCGCGTATGCGGGAAATTGAAGACCTGCGACACGTATTTGTCGGCCACGGCCTCGAACACCGAGACCCGGACCATGTGGAAGCCGATGACGACGCTCGGGATGAAGGTCACCAGCGTGATGACCATCATCAGCCGCTTGACCGTGCGTTCGCGGCCCTTGTCGATGAAGACTTTCTTCTCGTATTTCAGGAAGCGCACCATGGCGTAAGTCGCCAGGGCGATGAAGACCGAGTTGATGAAGAAGAGGTAGAACGCCCCGAAGAAGAACCGGAACTGCCCCGTGGCCAGTCCGAAACCCGCCGTACAGAGGGGCGGAATCAGCGCCGTGGCGATGGCCACGCCGGGGATCACCGTCGAGGTGCGGTCCTGCCGCGTCTGCGCCACGATGCCCGCCAGACCGCCGAAGAGGGCGATCAGCACGTCGTAGGTCGTGGGAACGGTGCGCGCCAGCAGCTCGCTGCTGTTCGACGAGAGGGGCGAGATGAAGAAATAGACCGTCGAGGTGATGATCGCAACGATGAACATCAGCGTCAGGTTGCGCAGCGACTTTTTCAGCAGGTCGAAATCGTTGATGCCCAGCGACAGCCCGACACCCATGATCGGTCCCATGATCGGCGAGATGAGCATCGCGCCGATGATGACGGCGGCCGAATTGACGTTCAGCCCCAGCGATGCGATCATCGTGGCGAAGATCAGCACCCAGAGATTGACGCCGCGGAACTCGACGCCCTTCGAAATGGCGGCCACGACCTCGTCGCACTGCGCCTGGTCCTCTTCGAGACTGAATCGTCCCTTCATGAATTCGCGCAACTCCCCGATCCAGGCCGAAAACGAGCGGCGCACCTGTTGCGTATTATCCGTACGATTACTCTCCATAACCGGTTTTTCCGTTTGAATTACTCCTCCTGCGGCTCCTGCGCACGGCGTACCTTGGGCTTTCCGGCCACGACGATCACGAACTCCCCCTTGGGCTCGGTCGTGCGGAAATGGTCCAGCACCTCGGCGACGGTGCCGCGCACGGTCTGTTCGAATTTCTTGGTCAGCTCCCGCGACACCGAAACCCGGCGTTCGGGACCGAAAACCTCGGCGAACTGCTCCAGACACTTCACCACGCGGTAGGGCGACTCGTAGAAAACCATCGTCCGCTCCTCGTCGGCCAGCGTCTGCAACTGCTTGCTGCGGCCCTTCTTCTGGGGCAGGAAACCTTCGAAGCAGAAGCGGTCGCAGGGAAATCCGCTCTGCACCAACGCCGGGATCAGCGCCGTGGCCCCGGGCAGCGTCTCGACTTCGATCCCCGCCTCGACGCACGTGCGCACGAGCAGGAACCCCGGGTCCGAAATGCCCGGCGTACCGGCGTCCGACACCAAGGCCGCATCGCGTCCGGCGGCGATCGACTCGGCGACCAGCCGCACCGTCGCGTGCTCGTTGAACTTGTGGTGCGAACGGAGTTTCTGCTCGATGCCGAGATGCTTCAGAAGAAACGACGTTGTGCGCGTATCCTCCGCCAGAATAAAATCCACGCTGCGCAGGACATTCACCGCACGCAGCGTGATGTCGTCCAGATTGCCGATCGGCGTAGGCACGATATAGAGTTTGGCCATCGCTGTCAGGCAAATTTGCGTTCGAGCAGGTCCATCAGCAGTTTCACCCCGTCGGAATTGGGGTTCCACGCATAGTTCTCGGCGATATAGATCATGCAGTCATCGAAATCGGCGCAGTCGTTGAGCACCCCGATCGCCTTCTCGTAAGCCTCGCCGTCGCCCCCGAACAGGTCGCGGATCAGCAGGAATTTATCGTTGATGCCGATAGCCCTGCGCAGATCGGTGACAGGTTCGCTGCGGCGCAGTTCCGAAGCCCGGTCGCGCGGCGCGGCGAGCGTGTCGGCCAGCGTCTGCACGTCGTGGTTGATGATGTCGCCCAACACGGTTCCGGCAGGAGCGGCAGGTTCCAACGTGATCTCTTCGAAGCCGGGTTCGTCCTCCTCTTCCGGTTCGGGCACCGTTCCGAAGACGGGCTTGCGGAATTCGGGCGCCGCGGCTGAAACTTCCGGAACTGCGGCAGGCTTCCCGGCCGCGACTTCGGGTTCCGGAGCGGAAACCTCCGCGGGAACGGGAGCCCCAACTTCGGGGGCTGGAGTCTCCACGACGGGAGCGGGAGCCGGGGCTTCCGCAGGCGCCGGAGCGGGCTTCGGAGCCGGTTCCGGGCGGGCGGGCGTCTCGACAGCCGGATCGTAAAGCGACATGATGACACGCTGTTTGTTGCGGTGGCGGATGGTCTCCTCCTCCAAGCCGAACAGCGTAGGCGCCACATAATGAGATTTTTCGGATTCCTCCTCCGGTTCAGACGCCGGCTCTGCGGCTGCGACCGGCTGCGGGTCAGACTGCGGCTGCTGTTCCAATTCCGGCTCCGGGTTCGGTTCCGGTTCCGGTTCCGGCTCAGCAGAGAAAGGCTCCGAAACGAACTCCCCGGACAGCTCTGCGACCGGCTCCGGCTCGACAGGCGCGGGTTCGGCAGGTGCGGGCTCAGGCTCGGCAGGTGCAGGCCCGGCAACAAACTCGGGTTCAGGTTCGGGCTCTGCCTCGGATTCCGCAACCGGCTCCACGACGGGTTCCGGCTCCATAACAGGCTCCGGCTCGGCGACGGGTTCGGGATCCATTACGGGCCCGGATTCCGGAATCGCCTCTTCGGCGGCCGGTTCCGCGGGTTCCGGTTCCGGCTCCGGTTCCTCCTCCCCGGCGAAAGGATCGAGCGAAAGCACGTCGCCCAGGTCGATGACCTCCGCGACGGCCGTGTCCTCCTCCCCGGCGGGAGTCTCCGTAACAGGTTCCGAAGCGCCGAAACGCACCTTATCGTAGACCGAACGCAGCTTTTCGAGCGCCAGATCGCGTTCGAGGGCCGGAATGTCGTCGGCCTGCACCCACCCTTCGACGAGTTCCGAAAGCTGCTGCAATTCGCCTTGTATCGTTTTCAAATCCATAGTTCCATCCAATTTCGACCTCCAAAGATACGAATAAGCGAGGGCAAAAGCAAGTTCGCTTGCATTTTGCCGGGCGAAAGTATCTAAGACGCAGCCAAAGATAGAAAAAAATTCAGGAATGTCCAGCGTCCGCGGAAACCTTTTGTCCGAAACGGATGCGGAACGGACTTTTCTGGTGCCCGCACGCTCCGAAATAAAAAGAAATTCCTATCTTTGTGGACTGTTTTCAAGTGAGACGATTTTTATTAAACGAACAACGAACCAATGGCATTACAATGCGGCATAGTCGGTTTGCCGAACGTAGGTAAATCGACCCTTTTCAACTGCCTGTCCAACGCGAAGGCGCAGGCGGCCAACTTCCCGTTCTGCACCATCGAGCCCAACGTGGGCGTCATCACGGTCCCCGACCAGCGGCTGATCCGGCTGGCCGAGATCGACAACCCCAAGCGCGTGATCCCCACGACGATCGAAATCGTCGATATCGCGGGACTGGTGAAAGGAGCGTCGAAAGGCGAGGGACTTGGCAACAAATTCCTCGGCAACATCCGCAACACCCACGCGATCATCCATGTCCTGCGCTGTTTCGACAACGGCAACATCACCCACGTCGATGGCTCGATCGACCCCGTGCGCGACAAGGGCATCATCGACACGGAATTGCAGCTGAAAGACCTCGAAACCGTCGAAGGACGCCTGGGCAAGATCCAGAAGCAGGCCACCTCGGGCGGCGACAAGAACGCCAAACGCGCCGTGGAACTGCTGCTACAATACAAGGCGGCGCTGGAACAGGGCCTTTCGGCCCGCACGGTCGAACTGGAAAAAGAGGACCGCAAACTGGTCGCCGACCTGAATCTGCTGACCGACAAACCGGTGCTCTACGTCTGCAACGTCGATGAGAAGAGCGCCGCGACGGGCAACGTCTACACCGAGGCCGTCCGGGCCGCCATCGCCGGGGAGAAGGCCGAAATGCTCGTCATAGCCGCCGCCACGGAGGCCGACATCGCCGAGCTGGAGAGCTACGAAGAACGCCAGATGTTCCTCGAGGACCTCGGGCTGGAGGAGTCGGGCGTGGCGCGCCTGATCAAATCGGCCTACAAATTGCTTAATCTCGAAACGTTCTTCACCACCGGAGCCGACGAGACCCGTGCGTGGACCTACTCGCGCGGCATGAAAGCCCCGCAGACGGCCGGAATCATCCACACCGACTTCGAAAAGGGATTCATCCGCGCCGAGGTCATCAAGTACGACGACTACGTGACGCTGGGGTCGGAGAAAGCGTGCCGCGATGCGGGCAAGATCGGCATCGAGGGCAAAGAGTACGTCGTGCAGGACGGCGACATCATGCACTTCCTGTTCAACGTCTGACACACGGGAGAGAACCTAAAAAAACATACCGTCATGAAAAATTCGAAGTACATTCTTCTGGGCATCGCAGCCGTCGTCTGCGCCGTCGTACTCGCACGCGCCTACACCTATAAATATCGGTCGCAGGACACCATCGTCGTGACCGGATTGGGCGAAACCGAATTTTCTTCGGACCTGATCGTCTGGTCCGGAACCCTGACCGCCGAGGCGCAGAACGTCGCCGCAGGCTACGCCGAAATCGAACAGAGCAAGCAGAAAGTGCAGAAATACCTCGAAGACAAGGGCATACCCGCCGCAGCGGTGGTCTTCGAATTCGTGAACGTCGATAAACAGTACACCCCGGTCTACAACGCCTCGGGCAACTGGGCCGGACAACGTTTCACGGGGTACCAGCTGCGCCAGCGCTTCACGGTGGAGTCGCCGGACGTGGAGAAGGTGGAGACCGTCTCGCGCGAAATATCGTCGCTGATCGCCCAGGGCGTGTCGATCGAGGCATACGCCCCGGACTACTACTATACGAAACTCGACGACGTGAAGATGGGGCTGATCGAGAAGGCCTCGGCCGATGCCCGTCTGCGGGCCGAGAAGATCGCCGTGAACGCCGGGACGAAGATCGGCAGCGTCGCGTCGGCGCGCATGGGCGTCTTCCAGATCACGGGAGCCAACTCCAACGAGGAGTTCTCGGCCGGAGGATCGTTCAACACCGCCAACCGCAACAAGAAGGCCCGCATCACCATGCGGATCGAATACCGAATACGATGATCGCAGTCGTCATTGCGAGGCATCGCAGATGCCGCGGCAATCCGGCCGGAACGCTGTGACGTTACCATAACCATCGGATTGCCACGTCGTTTCAACGCTCGCAATGGCGGAAATACGGCAAAAACGAAACGGGAACAAACTGTCAAAAGCAAACAATATAATCATGGAAAGACCCGTTCGGGTGCGTTTCGCACCCAGCCCCACCGGGCCCCTGCACATCGGGGGCGTCCGCACGGCACTGTATAACTACCTGTTCGCCCGCCGGCACAAGGGCACGATGATCCTCCGCATCGAGGACACCGACTCGCAGCGGTTCGTGCCGGGCGCCGAGGACTACATTCTCGAATCGCTCAAATGGTGCGGCATCGAGATCGACGAGGGCGTCGGTGTCGGAGGCCCCCATGCCCCCTACCGCCAGAGCGAACGCCGCGAAATATACCTCAAATACGCCCTGCAACTCGTGGAGGCCGGATGGGCCTACTACGCCTTCGACACCGCCGAGGAGCTCGACACCCTGCGCAAGGAGGCCGAGGCCCGCGGCGAGGCTTTCGCCTACAACTATGCGGTGCGCGAAAAGCTGGCGACATCGCTGGCCCTGCCCGCCGAGGAGGTCAAGGCCCGCATCGACCGCGGGGACCAATGGGTCATCCGCTTCAAGATGCCCGAAAACGAGGTGGTCGGGATGGACGACCTGATCCGCGGCCACGTGGAGGTCAACACCTCGACGCTGGACGACAAGGTGCTCTACAAGTCGGCCGACGCGCTGCCCACCTACCACTTGGCGAACATCGTAGACGACCGTCTGATGGAGGTGTCGCACGTCATCCGCGGCGAGGAGTGGCTTCCGTCGCTGCCTCTGCACTACCTGCTGTACCGGGCTTTCGGATGGACGGACGTGCAGCCCGCATTCGCCCATCTTCCCCTGCTGCTGAAACCCACGGGAGGCGGCAAGCTCTCGAAGCGCGACGGCGACAAGATGGGATTTCCGATGTTTCCGCTCTTCTGGAAATCGCCCGCAACGGGCGAAACCGCCCGCGGATACCGCGAAGACGGCTATTTCCCCGAGGCGTTCATCAACATGCTGGCGCTGCTGGGATGGAACCCCGGCACGGAGCAGGAGATCTTCTCGATGCAGGAGCTGATCGACAGCTTCTCGCTCGAACGGGTTTCGAAATCGGGAGCCCGCTTCCAGCCCGACAAGGCCAAGTGGTTCAACGCCCAGTACATGCACCGCAAGACGGACACCGAACTGGCGGCCCTCTACCAGCCGATCCTGCGCGAACACGGCATCGAGGTGTCGGACGAAACGGCCGGCCGGGCCGCAGGCATCATGAAGGAGCGCGCGACGTTCACGACCGACCTGTGGGACCTCACGTCGTTCTTCTTCGTGGCTCCCGCGGAGTACGAGGAGAAGCAGGCCAAAAAGTACTGGAAAGGCCAGAATCCCGCCATCCTGCGCGAACTGCGCGGCGTATTGGAGGGGATCGACGACTTCTCGCTGGAAAACACCGAACGCATCGTCCACGCCTGGATCGAGGAGAAGGGTTACGGCATGGGACAGGTGATGAACACGCTGCGTCTGGCGCTCGTGGGGGCCGGAAAAGGACCGGGCATGTACGACGTAACGTCGTTCATCGGCAAAGCCGAGTGCCTGAAGCGTATCGACAACCTGCTGAACAATCTGAAACCGGCGGAATAATCCCTCCTCAAAGCCCCCGCCGAGGCGGGGGTTTGGGGGTGGGTCAGACTTGTATACGACGCCAAAGGCGGCGAACAACAACGACCGGAAGCCAACAGAGGTAGAAACACTAAAACTGCTATAGCTAATGGTAACTATCGAACAACACGTCTGGGGCATGACCCCGGAAGGCGAGGCGATCATCCTCTACACGCTGCGAAACGACTCGGGAGCCGAGGTCCGGCTTTCGAACTACGGCGCCGCGATCGTCTCGGCGACGATGCCCGACCGCGAGGGCCGCATGGCCGACGTGGTGCTGGGCTACAAGCATCCCGAAGGCTATTTCTTCGACGGCGCCGCCTCGGGCAAGAGCGTGGGCCGCTGCGCCAACCGCATCGCTTTCGGGCAGATGACCGTCGAGGGAAAGGAATACCGGCTGGAAGTCAACAACGGCGTGAATCACCTGCACGGCGGCACGAAGGGATTCGCCAACCGCATCTGGGAGAGCCGCGTGGAGACCAACCGCGTGGTGATGTCGCTCGTCTCGGAGGACGGCGACCAGGGCTATCCCGGAGAGCTGTGCGTCGAGGCCGTCTTCGACTTCGACGACGACAATGCGCTGGAGATCACCTATCTGGCCAAAACCGACAAGACGACGGTGGTGAACCTCACCAACCACGTCTATTTCAACCTCGCGGGCGACGGCAGCGGATCGGTCCTCGACCACGAACTGCGGCTCAACAGCTCGAAAGTGCTGGAGATGAACGACAAACAGATTCCCACGGGCAAGCTGCTCGACGCAGCCGGCACGCCGCAGGATTTTCGGGAGTTCCGGACGTTCCGCCCCGGCATCTCGTCGGAGTTCAACCACATCCGCGACTTCAAGGGGTACGACCACCCCTTCGTGATCGACAACTGGAAGCCCAACATCCTGGGCGAGGTCGGCGAACTGCGCGAGGCCGCGTCGGGACGTTCGGTGAAGGTGCTTTCGTCGCAGCCCAGCGTGATGATCTACACTGGCAACTGGCTCGCGGGCGGATGTCCCGAAACCAAGACGGGAGGTCGTTACGCCGACTACGACGGCGTGGCGATCGAGTGTCAGAACTACCCCGACGCCGTAAACCACCCCGAATTCCCCTCGCCGCTGCTGAAGCCCGGCGAACTCTACTGTCAGAAGATCGTGTTCCGCTTCGGAACGTTCTGAAAAAAAGCGGCGGCCCCGAGGGACCGCCGCTTCGCTTTTATTTTTCCGGCTCCGCGACGAGCTCCGCGGCCCGTGCCAATGCGGCGTGAATGTCGGGGCAAACATTCTCCCCGCCCAGCAGGGAGTAGATGCCCGAGCGTTCGAGCGCCGCGCGGACATCGTCCTTGACGCCCGAGAGCACTACCGTAATCTTGCTCCGGTGGGACATCTCGCAGAGCGTCGTGAGGTTGTGGATACCCGTGGAGTCGATGAACGGCACCTTGCGCATGCGGATGATCCGCACCCGGGGACGGTCGCCGATCTGGGCCATCAGCTCCTCGAAACGGGTGGCGATGCCGAAGAAATAGGGACCGTTGATTTCGTAGACCTCCACGCCCTTGGGCACCGCGAGGGGCTCTTCGTGCAGGTGCATGTCGAGGCCGGCCGAGGGGTCGATCTCATCGCGGATCACCGAGATCTCGGTGGTCTCCATCACACGCTTCATAAAGAGCACGCAGGCGATCAGCAAGCCCACCTCGATGGCGATCGTCAGGTCGAAGACCACCGTCAGGAAGAAGGTCAGCAAGAGCACCGCGACATCCGAGCGGGGATTGCGCAGCAGGGCCCGGAAGGTCCGCCAGCCGCTCATGTTGTAGGCCACGACGGCCAGCACGCCCGCCAGGCAGGCCATCGGAATATACTGCGCCAGAGGCATGAACAACAGCAGGATCAGCAACAGCACGACGGCATGGACGATGCCCGCGACGGGCGTGCGGCCGCCGTTGTTGATGTTGGTCATCGTGCGGGCGATGGCGCCCGTGGCCGGGATGCCGCCGAAGAGCGGCGTCAGCAGGTTGGCGGCGCCCTGCGCGATGAGCTCGGTGTTGGAGTCGTGGCGGTCGTCGATCACGCCGTCGGCCACCGTCGCCGACAGAAGCGATTCGATGGCGCCCAGGATGGCGATGGTGACGGCCACGGGGAAGAGGTTGCGGATCGCCTCCCAGTCGATGGCCGGAAGGGCGGCGGCAGGCAGTTCGGCATGGATGGTGAAGCGGTCGCCGATGGTGTCGATGCCCTCGATCCCGGCATAGGTGCGCAGGAGCCACACGGCGAGGGTCATCACCACGATCGCCACGAGCGACCCGGGAATGCGGCGCATGACGCGCGGCGTGAGGGCGATCAACAGGATGCTCGCAACGCTCACCGCCACCTCCCAGCCGTTCACCGAACCGAAATGGCGGAAATAGAGCATCCACTTCCCGGCGAAATCGCCCGGAACGGCCTCACCCCCGAAGTCGAGCCCGAGGAGGTCGGCGACCTGCGTGGTGAAGATCGTCACGGCGATACCGCTCGTGAAGCCCACGATGATCGGATAGGGGATGAACTTGATGACCGTGCCCAGCCGGCAAAGCCCCATGACCAGCAACAGAACGCCGCCCATGAGCGTAGCGACGAGCAATCCCGCTTCGCCGTATTGCTGGACGATGCCGTAGACGATGATGATGAAGGCGCCCGTGGGGCCTCCGATCTGCACGCGGCTGCCGCCCAGCAACGAGACGACGAATCCGGCGATAACGGCGGTGATGATGCCCTTTTCGGGCGACACGCCCGAGGCGATGCCGAAGGCGATGGCCAACGGCAGGGCGACGATGCCGACAATGACGCCGGCCATCAGATCGCGCAGGAAATCCGCGCGGGAATAGTTCTTCAGCGTATCGAAGAGCTTGGGTCTGAATGACATGACTTTCATTTGCAACGGGTAATTTTCAATGAAGCCGCAAAATTAAGCAAAAAAGGCGAGAAGTAAAAATCGAAACCCGACACGGGATATTTTTAATTTATAATTCCTAATTCTTAATTTATTTTCTACCTTTGCACCCGATATTTCAAAGGGGTGCCTTACTGTCAGGCTGAGATTATACCCATTGAACCGGAGACGGGTAATGCCGAGACCGGGACGAAGCGTAATCAACAACTCATACCCCTTTTCAGTCTATTAACTCAAAAAGTTTAACGATGAAAAGGATTTTTCTGTTTCTTGCGGCTGCCGCGCTCTGCCCGGCCGCACAACTGCACGCCGAAGCGAACTCCGAACAGAGCGGACGCGGAAATGCGGCTCCGAATGCCGACATGGCTCCGCAGCCCCGAAAAGCGGCCTCCGACGCCGACGACTCGGTGCGGATGTACCGTTTGCAGGAGGTCGAGGTGACCGCCACGCGCGCCACGCGGAACACGCCCGTGGCCTATTCGGACATTCAGCGCGAGGCCATCGCCCGCAACAGCTACGGATTCGACATTCCCTCGCTGATCGCCCTCACCCCCTCGGTCGTGGCGACGAACGAGACCGGCATCGGCATCGGCGGCACGGCCATCCGCCTGCGCGGAACCGACGCCACGCGCATCAACGTCACCATCAACGGCGTCTCGATGAACAACCCCGACTCGCACTCGATGTACTGGTACGACACCCCCGACCTGATTTCGTCGGTGGGCACCGTGCAGGTGCAGCGCGGCGCGGGCATCTCGACCAACGGCACGGGAGCGTTCGGAGGCGCGATCACGATGTCAACCGACGCCCTGCAAACCGAATTCGGAGGCGACGCATCGCTCTCCTACGGTTCGTACAACACCAACAAGCAGGCCGTGCACCTCTCGTCGGGCCTGCTGGGCGGCCACTGGACCCTCGACGCACGGCTGACGCACATCGGGTCGGAGGGCTACATCGACCGCGGAGCCACGGACCTCAAATCCTACATGTTCCAGGCGGGATACTACAACGGCAACACGATGCTCAAGCTGATTTCGTTCGGCGGCAAGGCCAAGACCGGCCTCACCTACACCGGAGTAACGAAGGAGGAGATGCGTCTCAACGGCCGGCGGTTCCAGACCGAGGGCATGTACTACACCTCGAACGGTCCTCACTCCTATTATTATATGAAGGACGACAAGGTGGAGCGCGCCACAGTCGGCTATTACGACGACCAGACGGACAACTACCTGCAAATCAATAACCAACTGGTGCTCTCCCACCGTTTCAACGAAAAGTGGACCCTCAACGCCACGGGATTCTACACCTACGGCTACGGCTTCTACAAGCAGTATAAGGACGGGCGCACGCTCTCCGAATACCTCAATATCCCGACCGACGTTGCCGCCGGAAAAGAAGCCGATCTGATCCGCGAGAAGATCATGCGCAACCACCTCGGAGGTCTGAACGCCTCGGCGGCCTACTCGGTGCGCAACCTCGACCTCGCCTTCGGCGGTTCGTACAGCTACTACTCCTGCCCCCACTGGGGTACGCTCGACTGGGTGGACGGACTGGAAAGCAGCCAGATCGGCGGCCGCTGGTACGATAACGACGTAGACAAGCACGACGCCAACCTCTTCGCCCGCGCGTCGTGGACCGTAGCCCGGGGGCTGCGCCTTTTCGGCGACCTCCAGTACCGCTATGTCAGCTATCAGGCATGGGGCGTCAACGACAACTTCGTTTCGGAGGAGGTCGGCATGCAGCCCATCGACGTGGACAAACAGTATCACTTCTTCAATCCCCGTGCGGGCGTAAGCTACACGCTCGCCGAGCGCAACAACTTCTACTTCTCGTTCGCCGTGGCCCAGAAGGAGCCCACGCGCGACGACTTCACCAACCGCTACATGTTCGCCGAAGCCAACACCTACCCTTCGTCGGAGAAGCTCTATGACTGGGAGCTGGGCTACCAGTACACGGCACCGCGCCTCTCGCTGGGTGTGAATTTCTACTACATGAAGTATAAGGACCAGCTGGTGCCCACGGGACGCATCAACGACGGTTACGACGCGCTGAACGACAACGTTCCGGACAGCTACCGCCGGGGTGTGGAACTGTCGGCCTCGTGGCGTGCAACGGGATGGTTCACCGTGGGAGCCAACGCCACCTTTTCACAGAACCGCATCGAAAACTACACGCACCGGGTGGTGGATTACGGTCTCACGGGCGACGTGGCCGGGTATTACGGCTACCACACCGTCGAGATGGGAACCACGCGGCTCTCCTACTCGCCCAAGACCATCGCCGCGCTGTTCCTGGATTTCCACCACAAGGGCTTCGAAGCCGTATTCCACACGCAGTATGTGTCCAAGCAGTATTTCACCAACTACGAGAATCCGAATATGATGCTCGACGCCTATTGCGTGACCAACCTCAACCTCGCCTACACATTCCGCACCCGCTCGGCGCGCAGCGTACGGCTGGGACTGATGGTCAACAACCTCTTCAACACCGAGTACGAGAGCAACGGCTACGGATGGTCGGAAGCCTATGAAGGCACGCAGACCGATCACGCTTTCTACTTCCCCCAGGCTCCGCTGAACGTGCTGGCGAACGTGACGGTGAAATTCTGACGAATTTCACAATTAAAAATGAAAAATTAAGAATTAAAAATTGGACTGGAAACTCATCCTGCAAATCGCAGGGGTCCTGCTGGGATTGCTCTACCTCTGGCTCGAATACCGCGCCGACATCCGGCTGTGGATCGTGGGCCTCGTGATGCCCGTGGTGCACGGCACGCTCTACTTCAAGGCGGGGCTCTACGCCGACTGCTCGATGCAGGTATACTACGTGCTGGCGGGGCTGTACGGCTGGGCCGTATGGCACCGCACCCGGCACACGACCCCGGAAACGCCGAAAAAGGCCCCTGCGGCTATCGTCCACACGCCCCTCAGGCAGGTTCCGGGGCTCGTGGGGGTCTACCTCGCGGCACACGCGGCCATCTACCTGTTGCTCGTGCACTTCACCAACAGCACCGTGCCCTTCTGGGACGCCGCGACCACGGCTGCGAGCATCGTGGCGATGTGGATGCTCTCGCGGCGGCAGGTCGAGCAATGGCTCGTATGGCTGGCCGTGGATGTCGTGACGGCAGGGCTCTATCTGTATAAGGAGATTCCGCTTACCGCAGGGTTGTACGCCCTCTACTCGGCGCTGGCCGTCGCGGGTTACCTCCGCTGGCGGAGGCAGGCCGCCCTGCCCGCGTAAGACGCTGGTTTTAGGGGCGATGGCATGTCGGAACACTCTCCGACCTCATCTGCGCCCGCCTAAGAAGCAGGATTTAGAAATCCAAAAACACAAGAAACACGGGAGTTCGTCCCGTGTTTCTGCGTTATTCGGGCAGACCGTGTTCCTCGATATAGCGCAAAATCTCCTCGCGGCGGGCCCGGGGCGTGACGCTCTGCCGCAGGACCAGCAGGTAGGAGTTGCGAATCTGCTCGCGGATGAAGGCGTCGGGCAGGTCGCCCGCGGTGCCGATGCCGTTCCAATGCACCTTGTTGAAATGGAACGCCGGATTCACCTCCTCATACTGCTCGCGCAGCGCGATCGCCTCGTCGGGGTCGCACTTCACGGCGATCCACTCGAAAGTCTCCATATCGGCGCAGGCATACATCTTGCCGCCGATCTTGTAGACCAGCGTCGTTTCGTCGAAAGGGGTCGTCTCCTCGGTCAGCGGCAGCGACAGACAGTAGTCGCGGAAACTCAGAACATCCATAACAAGCTATTTTGTGCGAATATAGCGATTTTTTTGGCACACGGATTGCGTTCCTTCAGAAGTAAAACCAAAATCAAGGTAAAAAATGAAAAAAATTCTCCTCTGTGTCCCCCTGCTGGCCCTGTTCGCCGCAGGTCTGATCGGCTGCTCGCAGCAACGCCAATGGAATCACGAACAGCGCAAAGCCATGCGCGAAGCGCTGCGAAGCTACCGCCAGATGGTTTATCTCGACGACCTGACCGACGCCGAATTCGTATTGTTCACCGACGACGTGGCCGGTCAGCTCGAAAACAGCTATCCCGTCTATGTGGAATTCGTCGAGATGCAGGGCGTGGACGACACGGTCGATATGGTCGTCGTATCGACCATCGTCGATGAACTCGACGCCGACGCCCACAACATGCGCCACATCTATCCGTACAGGGCCCTCGTCGCGCAAGGCGTGCTTCCGGCGGGTCTGGACCACTCCCAGCAAAAGGCTTTCTACACGTGCTTCGCCGGGAAGGTCAACGCGGCCTACGCCACGACGGAGCAGTTCTTCAACGCCATTCTGGCCGACACGACCGACCAGTCGCAAATCCGTCAAATGGAAAGCCAGTGCGCCAACGACCTTTTCAGCTGGGTGGTGACCGAGGTGGACATCACCGAAACGGTCCCTGCCGCCCCGGCAGCAGCTCCGGCCCAAAAGAAATAATCCGCATAAGACGCGGATTTTAGGGGCGGCGGTTGCTTCAGGACGCTCTCCATCCAGTCCTGCGCTTCCGATCCGCATAACGCCATAACATGAGGTACCCTCCCATGTTATGGCGTTATGATGTTATATCCATACCACAGTCGAAGCGGAAATAAGCTCCTGATCTGCAAAATGCCACAGCAGCCGCTAAATCCCAGCTCTTAGCCGGGCGTCATTCCGAGCGAACGAAGTGAGCGCGGGAATCCGATGAATGCGCCGTAAGGGTTCGACTTCTATTCAGATTGCCGCGTCGCTGCGCTCCTCGCAATGACAGATAGCGGAAGCGCAAACCTGGGCCGGAAACCAAATGGCAGACCGTCGCAGCTAAATCCCGACTTTTAGTCGGGTGTGTGCGCGCACACTTGCGATTTCAGAAAATTATGCGTAGATTTGCGGTAGAAATTCCAAACCCGCTGCCGAATCATGGCTGACAACGAAAATACGACGGTCCGCATCGTCGATATCGCCCGCATGGCGGGGGTGTCGGTAGCCACCGTTGACCGCGTGATCCACAACCGGGGCAAGGTCTCGGAGGAGAACCTCGCACGCATCAACGAAGTGCTGCGCGAGGTGAACTACCGCCCCAACCTGATCGCCCGTTCGCTGGCCTCCGGCCGCCAGTACACGCTGGCCGTGGTCATGCCCCGCTTCGCGCAGGGCGAATACTGGGCCGACTTCGACGCCGGGATCGTCCGCGCCGAGGCCGAGGCCCGGCGTTACAACATTTTGGTCCGCAAATTCTTCTTCGACCAGTACGACCGCGCATCGTTCGAAAAACTGCTTGCAGAACTCCGCGACGAAGCGTTCAACGGCGCGGTGATCGCCACGCTCTTCGCCGAGATGGTCACTCCCTTCGCACGGGAGCTCGACAAACGCGGCATTCCCTACGTCTTCGTCGATTCGAACATCCCGGAGTGCAACCAGCTGGCCTACTTCGGCACGTCGTCGTTCGACGCCGGGGTCGTCGCCGCAAGGCTGCTGTCCGACCGCCTCGACCCGGGCTCCGACATCGTCGTGGGCAACATCATCCACCGAGGCGACGGAGGTTCGAACCAATGCCGCAGCCGCGAGGAGGGTTTCCGCAGCTACCTCCGGGAGAAAGGGTTCCGGGGACAGCTCCACTACGCCGCGCTGAGGCTCGACGACGAGGGCTACAACCGCGAAGTGCTCGACGAGCTGTTCCTCAGACATCCCGCCATTGCCGGCGCCGTAACCTTCAACTCGACGTGCTACATCCTGGCGGGCTATCTCGCGGCACGCCGCCGCACGGACGTTCGGCTGGTGGCCTACGACGTAATCCGCCGCAACGGGCAGATGCTCGGCGCGGGTGTGGTGACGGCGCTCATCGCCCAGCGCCCCGAGGCGCAGGGCTACCGCGGAGTGATGGCCCTGTGCGAATGGCTGGTCGAAAGACGCCGCCCCGAAACGACGGTCAACCACATGCCGATCGACATCCTGCTGAAAGAGAACATTCAATACTATAAAAACAACCTTATCTGAAAACCATGAAAAATCTGTTTGACATCCGTGGCCGCGTCGTCGTCGTGACGGGCGGGGCCGGCATCCTGGGCCGCTCGATCTGCGAATACCTCGCCGAACAAGGGGCGAAAGTCGTCGTTCTCGACCGCGACGAGCAGTCGGGCGAAGCATTGGCGGCTTCGATCCGCGAAAAAGGCGGCGAGGCGCTGTTCCTCGTGACCGACGTACTGAACCGCGAAGTGCTCGTAACGAACCGCGAGGCGATTCTTGCGAAATACGGCCAGATCGACATCCTCCTGAACGCCGCCGGCGGCAACATGGGCGGTGCGACGATCGCTCCCGACAAGTCGTTCCTCGATCTGGAGATCGACGCCTTCAAGAAAGTCGTGGACCTCAACCTTTTCGGCACGGTGCTCCCGACGACGGTATTCGGCGAGGCCATGACGGCCCGCAAGAAGGGCGTGATCGTCAACTTCTGCTCCGAATCGGCCCTGCGTCCGCTGACGCGCGTGGTGGGCTACGGCGCCGCGAAGGCCGCCATCGGCAACTACACGAAATACATGGCAGCCGAACTGGCCATGAAGTTCAGCCCCGAAATGCGCGTCAACGCCATCGTCCCGGGCTTCCTGCTGACGAACCAGAACCGCACGCTGCTCACCAACCCCGACGGTTCGTACACCGACCGTGCGCGGACGATCATCGCCCACACCCCCGCAGGCCGTTTCGCCGAACCCGAAGAACTGCTGGGCACGATCCACTACCTGATCAGCGACGCTTCGTCGTTCGTGACGGGCGCCCTGGCAGTCGTTGACGGCGGTTTCGACGCTTTCTCGATATAACCCGCCAGTATATTGGGCGACGTCATTCCGAGCGAACGGCAGTGAGCGTGGGAATCCGATGGAGACGTTGTGAGGTTACGATTTCCGATCAGATTGCCACGGCATCTGCGATGCCTCGCAATGACGGAAAAGGCGCAGATGAGGATGGAGAGCGTCCCGACATCCCGTCGCGCCCTAAAACCCGGCTCTTAGCCGGGCCTCGCAATGACGGGAAAAGCGCGAACGAGGATAGAGAGTTTTTGGTACTTTTTGCGGAAAAAAGTACTGGTGAAATTGAATTTGAAAATTAAAAAACACATTCTGTCATGTATCTATGTAAGCAATCCTGGCGGTGGTACGGTCCCAACGACCCCGTATCGCTGGCAGATATTCGTCAGGCAGGGGCCACCGACATCGTGACCGCCCTGCACCATATCCCCAACGGCGAAGTATGGACCGTCGAGGAGATCCAAAAACGCCAGCAGACGGTCGCCGACGCGGGCCTCACATGGTCGGTCGTCGAGAGCGTCCCCGTCCACGAGCACATCAAGACCCGCACGGGCGATTTCCAACGCTACATCGAGAACTACAAGCAGTCGATCCGCAACCTCGCGGCCTGCGGCATCAAGGTCATCACCTACAACTTCATGCCCGTGCTGGACTGGACGCGCACGAACCTCGCCTACGAACTGCCCGACGGGTCGCGCGCCCTGCGGTTCGAGCGTGCGGCGTTCCTGGCCTTCGACCTCCACATCCTCAAACGCCCCGGCGCCGAGAAGGAGTACACCGAGGCTGAGCGCGCCATCGCCAAGGCCCGTTTCGAAAAGATGGACGCCGCGGAGATCGAGCTCATCACCCGCAACATGATCGCCGGTCTGCCCGGCTCGGAGGAGAGCTTCACGCTGGAGCAGTTCCAGCAGGAGCTGGACCGCTACAAGGGTGTCGATGCGGAGACCCTGCGCGGCAACCTGATCGCATTCCTCAAGGAGGTGGCCCCCGTCGCCGACGAGGCGGGCGCCGTGCTGGCCATCCACCCCGACGATCCCCCCTACCCGATCCTCGGCCTGCCGCGCATCCTCTCCACGGAATCCGATTTCGAGAAACTGGTCGCAGCGGTTCCCAACGCATCGAACGGTTTGTGCCTCTGCACGGGATCGTTCGGCGTGTCGGCGAAGAACGACCTGCCGGGAATGATGCTCCGTCAGGGCGACCGGGTGAATTTCGTGCACCTGCGCTCGACGCAGCGCGACGCCGAAGGCAACTTCTACGAAGCCAACCACCTCGAAGGCGACGTGCCGATGTACGACGTGATGAAAGCCCTGCTGGAGATTCAGCAGCGCCGCCGCATTTCGATCCCGATGCGTCCCGACCACGGGCACCAGATGATCGACGACCTGAAAAAGAGGACCAATCCGGGTTATTCGTGTCTGGGCCGCCTGCGCGGACTGGCCGAACTGCGCGGACTGGAGCTGGGCATCGCCAAATCACTCTACCCCGACCCCGCCTAAGAGGCAGGATTCAGGGGGGGGGCGACGAAGTTTCGGATGATTACCTATCCGCTCCGGCCCCCCCCCTCGATCGAAGTAATTATAGCAACGCCGGGAACAGGAACAATCTCTGTTCTCGGCGTTGCTATGCTATATTTCCGGGAATGGGCCCTATCCGCAAGTTTCCCCGAGGGTAGCCCTCTCATAAAACTCGCGCCCCACGACGATCCGGACGGCCTGATGGAGCACCGAAAATTCCAGGGGCGTATGTCCCAGCGGCTCGCCGTCGATCTCCACCGACACCTCGGGCGAAGACTCGATGCGGATGCGGCTGCCGCGCTCCTGCAAGATGTGGCGGATGCGGTAGATGCCCCCGTTGAAGAGGTAGTGGAAGCGGAACAGCAGGTGCCAGAAATGCACCGGGCGGATCAGCGAAAGGTCCAGCATGCCGTCGTCGGCGACCGCCTCGGGCAGCTGCTGGATGCCGCCGCCGTTGAACTTGCAGATGCCGACGGCCGCCGACAACAGCAGATTGTTGTAGACCAGCCGGTCATCGACCCAGACCTTGACGCCCGTGGATTTGTAGCGGAAGAAACTCCTCACCAGACACCACGTATAACGCCAGCGGCTCTTGTGCCCCTTCTTTTTCAGGTGCGAGAGCTTGCGCACGACGTGGGCGTCGAATCCGGCCCCGGCGACATTGGCCATGTAGCGGCTCTGGCGGTAGTGCGCCTCCTCGTAGGAGACCACCCCGACATCCTGCAGGAACGAATACCCCTCGCTGATGGCCTTCGCGGCATCCTGATAGCGGTTCGAGATGCCGAACGTGCGGACCCAGTCGTTGCCCGTGCCCACGGCCACCACGGCCAGCAGCACGTCGCTGGGACACACCTCCTGCTGGATGAACAGCCCGTTCACCACCTCGTGCAGCGTGCCGTCGCCGCCCACGACGATGATGCGGCGGTAGCCCTCGCGCACGGCCCACACGGTGAGTTCCGTAGCGTGGAACTTGTGCTCCGTGAAGACCGGTTCGCAGAGGATGTGCGCGTCGCGCAGATGCTTCGAGATCTGCGGAAAGTGGTCGAGCCCGCGGCCGCCTCCGGCCACGGGGTTGACGATGACGAACCAGGTTTCGGGATTGGCTGCCACGCTGCGCTTATTTTTCGGGAATGTTGCGCAGCGTGTCCACCAGGAAGTCGTAGAACTTGCCGACCGAAGCGATCTCCACCTTCTCGTCGGGCGAGTGGGGGTAACAGATCGTCGGACCGAACGAGATCATGTCCATCTTGGGGTATTTGCTGCCGATGATGCCGCACTCCAGTCCGGCGTGGATGGCCGTCACGGCGGGTTTCTTGCCGTAAAGCGCCTCGTAGGAGGCCGTCATGGCCTTCAGGATCGGCGACTCCATATCGGGGTTCCAGCCGTCGTAGGAGCCCGTGAGCTCGGTCTTGGCCCCGGCCAGCGCGAAGACGGCGGCGATGGCCTCGCCCAGCGCCTCTTTCTCCGTGCCCACCGAACTGCGCAGCAGGCACTGGAGCTTCACGGTCTTGCCGTCCGAGACCACGCGCGCGAGGTTCGTCGAGGTCTGCACCAGTCCGGGCATCGCCATCGACATCCTCTGCACCCCGTCGGGGCAGGCGACCACGGCCTTGATCAGATTCGCGGAAACCTCCTTCGGAAGCATCTCGGCGGGTTTCTCGACCTCTTTGACCTTGACCGACACGGCATCCTCGATGCCGGCATACTCCGCCTTGACGACCTTTTCATAGGCTTTCAGCGCCTTGACGAGCCCGTCGTACTCCTTGGTACGGACCAGCACCACGGCCTCGGCCTCGCGCGGAATGGCGTTCCGGAGGCCGCCGCCGTCCACCGACGCCAGCAGCACGTCGCACGGCGCAGCGTTCAGGAAGCGGAACAACACCTTGTTGGCGTTGGCGCGCTGGCAGATGATCTGGATGCCCGAGTGGCCGCCCTTGAGCCCCTTGACGGAGATTTTCGCCGCCGTGTAATTGCGGGCGGGCGTCGGCTCGGCCTTATACTTAAAGGCAATGTTGGAGTCGAGACCTCCGGCGCAGCCCACGTAGAGCTCGCCTTCCTCCTCGGAATCGAGGTTCAGCAGGATGTCGCCTTTGAGAAGCCCTTTTTTCAGTCCGAAAGCGCCGTCCATGCCGGTCTCCTCGGTGGCCGTGAAGAGCGCCTCCAGCGGGCCGTGCTTCAACGTCTTGTCCTCCAGCACCGCGAGGATCGCCGCCGCGCCGATGCCGTTGTCGGCGCCCAACGTCGTGCCGTCGGCCGTCACCCACTCGCCATCGACATAGGCGTCGATGGGGTCCTTCGTGAAGTCGAACTGCTTGTCGTTGTTCTTCTGCGGCACCATGTCGAGGTGCGCCTGTAAGATCACGCCCTTGCGGTTCTCCATGCCTTTCGAGGCGGGTTTCGAGACATAGACGTTGTGCGCCGAATCCTCCTTGCATTCGAGGCCCTGCGCGCGGGCGAAATCGAGGATGTATTTGCGGATCTTCTCCTCGTGGTGCGAGGGACGCGGAATGCGGACGATCTCCGCGAAATGTTTCCAGACGAGCGCCGGTTTCAGCGCAGCCAAATTCTTGTCCATAACGTAATTTTTAATTTTTATCGTTCAATTTTTCACAAATTTGCCTTAAATCCTTATCACGTCTCCATCCGGTTCTGCGCCTTCCCCGTCATTGCGAGGCATCGCAGCCGCCGTGGCAATCTGAGCGAAAGTCGTGACCTCACAACGCTTCCATCGGATTCCCACGCTCACTCACGTTCGCTCGGAATGACATGCCCCTCACCCGTCACCTTGTCGAACGCATCGACGATGTATTTCACCAGCGGGTGCCGCACGATGTCGCGTTTGTCGAACTCCACGATGCCGATGCCCGGAACGCTGCGCAGGATCTCCATCGTGCGCACCAGTCCGCTGTCGCTCCGGCGGGGCAGGTCGATCTGCGTCACGTCGCCCGTGACGATGAACCGCGCATTGCGGCCCATGCGCGTGAGAAACATCTTGATCTGCGACAGCGTGGTGTTCTGCGCCTCGTCGAGGATGACGAAGGCATTGTCCAGCGTACGGCCGCGCATGTAGGCCAGCGGCGCGATCTGCACGGTGCTGTCCTCCAGGAATTTCTGGAGCTTCGCGGGCGGGATCATGTCGTTCAGCGCGTCGTACAAAGGTTGCAGGTAGGGATCGAGCTTCTCCTTCATGTCGCCGGGCAGGAATCCCAGCTTCTCGCCCGCCTCGACGGCCGGGCGCGTGAGGATGATGCGCCGCACCTGCCGCTCCTTCAGGGCGCGGACGGCCAGCGCAATGGCCGTGTAGGTCTTGCCCGAACCGGCGGGCCCCACGGCGAACAGCAGGTCGTTCTTGTCGTAGAGTTTGACGAGCCGCTGTTGATTGACGGTCCGGGCGCGGACGATGTTGCCGTTGTTGCCGTAGACGATCACGTCCTTATCGACCGGAGCGTCGTCCGGCACGATGCCGCCCGAGAAACACTGGTCGATGACCTGCGACGAGATGTGCCCGTATTTGAGGTAATAGGCCACCAGCGAATCCATGCGTTTGGCGAAACGCTGCGTCTCGGCCTCGGAGCCGAGGACCTTGAGCGACGAGCCGCGGGCCACGATCTTCAACGCGGGATAGAGCGATTTGATCTGTTCGAGGTAGGCGTTCTGCGCCCCGTACAGCTCGCGGGGATCGACGCCTTCGATGAGAATTTCCTTTCCGACAGTTTCCGTCATAAATCAGAATAGATAGCCGAAGCTGAGCGCAACATTATAGGTACGGAGTTTATCGAGCTGGCTCCCGTCGGGCAGCACCACCTCGTGCTTCGAGCGGAACTGGCCGTTGTAACGCAAATCGATCAGCAGGTGGCGCATCAGCACCACCCCGGCCCCGACCGTGTAGGAGAGCGTCGGACGGACGCGCCCGAAGAAGTCCTGCAAATCGCCGCCCGACTTCTGCTTGCAGTCGTTCATCACCGTGAAGACCGGACCGGCATAGATGCGCACGGGATTCAGCAGGCGGAACGACGCCAGCACCGGCACGTCGATCGAATTGGATTTGAGGTTGATCTCCTTGCCGCCCTCGGGACGGATGCGGAGCCCCTGTCGGACGTAGAGTATCTGCGGCTCGACGGCGAAAGCCCCGAGATTGACGGCCGTGACGATACCGGCCTGCCAGCCCAGTTTGTTCTTGACATCGGTCTTGTCCATATTGGTCGTGTAATCGGGGATGTTGATACCCCCGACGACGCCCCACTCCACCCGGGTGCGGGGCCGCTGTGCGGCGGCGCTCAGCACGGCGGCCGCAAACAAAACGCTCAGCAGAATTTTTCGGGTCATAAGTAATTTTTAATTCTCAATTTTTAATTCTCAATTTGAAGGAGGCCCAGAGCATGTAGCCGATGCAGGCTGCGACGAACAGCATCCCCGCATGCGGATTGCCCGAGAGGCGGATGATCGCGCCGCAGACGGGTCCCGAGACGGCTCCGGCAGCGATGGCCATAATCATCAGCCCGGCCACCTCGTTGGCCTTTCCGGGCACGGCCTTGGTGGCCACGGCGTAGAACGTGGCGAAGACGCACGCCATGCCGAAGCCCAGCAGACCGACGGCGGCATAGATTGCCGCCTCGTTGCGCACGAACAGCAGCGCCGCGCACAGCGCCAGCGCCCCGGCCATGTTCCAGGAGAGGTATTTCACGTCGGAGACACGCACCAGCACCCAGGCGCCGACGATCGTACCGACGATGCGGCAGGCGTAGAATCCCGTGGTGGTGAGGATCGACGAGGGGTTGTCGATCAGCCGCACCGAGAGGAACCCGATGCCCACGTCGGCGGCGATGAAGCAGGCCACGCCGAGCGTCGAGAGCAGCACGGCGCGGTTTTTCAACAGCCGGAAGCAGTCGGCCAGCGACGCCGAGCGTCCCGTCTGCACGGGTTCCGGCACCGAGGTCAGTTGCAGCCAGACGCCGCCCGCGACAGTCAGTCCGGCGTAGATCGGCAGCAGAAGCCGCCACGAACCCGTCAGGGCGACCAGCCCGGTGACGATCGGGGCCAGCAGCAGGAGCGAGGTGTTGCGGAATATCTGCCCGACGGTCAGGTAACTGGTCATCCGCTCGCCGGGAACGATGGTCGCCAACAACGGGTTGACGGCCACCTGAATCGCCGTGTTGCCGATGCCCAGCAGGCCGAAACCCGCGAAATACCACCCCAGGGCGCAGTCGGCGCCCGCGGCGAAGGGCACCATCAGCCCCGCGATCGTGAAGCCGTAGCCGATGAGCGCCGTGGCCTTGCGCCCCCAGCGGTTCATCAGCGCGGCGACCGGGGTCGAGAGCACCAGGAACCAAAGGAAAACCATCGTCGGCAGGAAGCTCACGGCAGCCTGCCGGTCGGCCGGGAACTCGGCGGCGATGCGGCCCGTGATCGGCGCCACCATGTCGCAGAACCCCATGATGAAAAAGCCCGCAAGCACGGGACCGAGCAACTTTCTATCGACTTTGTCTACGCTCATCCGAGACGGAATTTCGGGTTTCAAATTTTTCAAAGTTACGTTTTTTTCCTTAAAAAACGCTTTCGGGACACCGATTATTTCCCGATTGCGTATCTTTGCAGCCGGCAATGAACAAAAAACGTGCAAGATACGCCCCGTCCGCACAAAGCCTCCCGTCCGTTTGGGAATAACCGCGGATTTTATTATATTTGGTGTCGTAACGACACTTTTATATATCAATCGGAGCGTTTCGCCGAACCGCACGCACCCCGGGTTTGGCGCTGTCCGTTCTTTTCGCTATATTTGATTCGTAACGACACTTTGACTTATGCCTATGCTGTTGCTCGCACATATAAACCTGACGCTGCCGCTCGAAGACCCGATCCTGAAATTCATGCTGATCCTGGTCATCATCCTCACGGCTCCGCTGCTGCTGAACAAACTCAAAATCCCCTATTTGCTGGGGCTCATCATCGCGGGCGCGGTGATCGGCCCCCACGGCCTGAACCTCGTGCTGCGCGACAGCAGCATCATTCTCTCGGGAACGGCCGGCCTGCTCTACATCATGTTCCTCTCGGGATTGGACATGGACATGTCCGATTTCAAGAAAAACAGCTGGCGAAGCCTCGTCTTCGGCCTCTACACCTTCTGCGTGCCGCTCGCCCTGGGCATCCTGGCCGGGCATTACGTCCTGGGATTCCCGATCTACTCCTCGATCCTGCTCGCCGGGCTCTTCGCCTCGCAGACGCTCATCGCCTACCCCATCGTCAGCAAACTCGGCATCGCCCGCGACAAGGCCGTCACCATAGCCGTCGGCGGCACGGTCATCACCGACACGCTGGCCCTGCTGCTGCTCACCGTGATCGTCGGCATGGCCACGGGCAACGTGGACGAGATGTTCTGGTGGCGGCTCGGCGGCTCGGTGCTCCTCTGCATCGCCATCATCGTCTTTCTCTTCCCGCTGCTGGCCCACTGGTTCTTCAAACAGTGCAGCGACAACGTTTCGCAGTATATCTTCGTGCTGGTGATGGTCTTTCTGGGCGCCTACCTCGCCCAGCTGGCGGGATTGGAGCCGATCATCGGCGCATTCCTCTCGGGACTGGCCCTCAACCGTCTGATCCCCCGCACCTCGCCGCTGATGAACCGCATCGAATTCGTCGGCAACGCCATCTTCATCCCCTTCTTCCTGATCGGAGTGGGCATGCTCATCGACTACCGCGCCTTCTTCCGCGACTGGGAGAGCCTCGAGGTGGCGGCCGTCATGATCGTGCTCATCACCACGGCGAAATTCATCGCGGCGTGGCTCACCCAGAAGACCTTCCGCCTCTCGCGCGACCAGCGGACGGTGATTTTCGGCCTGAGTTCGGCCCACGTGGCGGCGACGCTGGCCGCCGTGATGGTGGGCTACAACGTCATCCTGGGCCACACGCCCGACGGCGAACCGATCCGTCTGCTCAGCGAGAGCGTGCTCAACGGCACGATCCTGATGATTCTGGCCACGTGCACCGTCTCGACTTTCGCCACGCAGCGCGGCGCCCACAACATCGCCATCCGCAACACGCACGATCCCGAGGAGAAGAGCCCCAAACGGGAGGACCACATCCTGATCCCGGTGGCCGACGAAGGCACGGCCAACGAACTGGTCGGGCTGAGCGCCATGCTCAAACGGGCCAAGGAGCCCAACGGACTCTACGCCCTGCACGCGGTGGACAACCAGATCGAGGACCCCAACGTCGAAAAACGGGCCCAGAAGATCCTCGATGCGGCGGCCACGGCGGCTGCGTCGGGTGACATCTATTTGCAGGAGCTGCTGCGCTACGACGTGAACATCTCCAACGCCATCGTCAGCGTGGTCCGCGAACGCAACATCACCGACATCGTGATGGGCATGCACCACGGAGCGCCCGCCGTCCCGGGCATACCCGCGATTCCGGGCATCCACGGCGGCACGGGCCCGGGCATCGGCAAGATGGCCGCCGACGTGCTGGCGCGGAGCAACGTCACGACCTTCATCTACCACCCCGCACAACCCCTGACGACCATCAAACGCCACCTGATCGTGGTGCCCGAGAAGGCCGAGCAGGAGGCGGGATTCCAGATGTGGCTGCGCCGCATCCGTTATCTGGCCGAGAATTCGGGCGTCAAGATCGTGGTCTTCGCCCCGGCGACGACGATGGAGTACCTGCGTCCGAAAGGCCGCAAACGCACGGCGAACCTCGATTTCGTGCCGTTCGAACTGTGGGACGACCTGCCGTCGCTCGAACACGACCTGCGCGACGACGACTGTCTGTGGTTCGTGATGAGCCGCCGCGAAAGGGTCTCCTACCACCCCGCCATGAGCCGCATCCCGGCCATGCTCGAACACGTTTTCGCCGCATACAGCTCCGTGCTGCTCTATCCCGTGCAGGCGGGCGACACCGAAAGCCGGTATATCTGACGGAAATAAATTTGGCATTCCCCCCGGTTTGCGCTATCTCTTGGTGCCGTAACGGCACTTTTAGAAAGAGTAAGGGCGTTTTGCCTTATCTGTTTTTCGTATCTTTGGCTTCGCCTTAGATACTCCGCCTCGGAAAAAATGCAGGAGAGCTTGCTTTTTTCTCTCGGCTTATTCGTATTTTGGCTGCCGCCGAAGATACTTTCGCTCGGCAAAATGCAGGTAAACTTGCTTTTGCCCTCGCTTATTCGTATCTTTGCCGTAAAATAAAAAAGGAATATGAGCCTTGTAGCAATCGTTGGCCGTCCGAACGTCGGCAAAAGCACCCTCTTCAACCGCCTCGTGGGCGAGCGGAAGGCGATCGTCGATGCGACGGCCGGAACCACCCGCGACCGCCACTACGGCAAAACGGACTGGAACGGCAAAGAGTTCTCCGTGATCGACACCGGCGGGTACACCGTCAATTCGGAGGACATCTTCGAAGACGAAATCCGCCGTCAGGTGCTGCTGGCCATCGACGAGGCCGACGTGATCCTCTTCCTCGTGGAGGTCCGGACAGGCATCACCGACCTCGACATGATGATGGCAGACATCCTGCGCCGCACCTCGAAAAAGGTGATCCTCGTCTGCAACAAAGTCGATAACAACGACCAGATCTATTCGTCGCACGAGTTTTACGCACTCGGGCTGGGCGATCCCTACTGCATCTCGTCGATGTCGGGAACCGGCACGGGCGACCTGATGGACGCCATCCTGGCCGCCCTGCCCGCCGAAGCCGCCGCCGAGGAGGACGACGATCTGCCCCACATCACCATCGTAGGGCGTCCCAACGTCGGGAAATCGTCGCTCACCAACGCCCTGCTGGGCGAGGAGCGCAACATCGTGACCTCGATCGCCGGAACCACCCGCGACTCGATCCACACGCGCTACAACAAATTCGGGATGGATTTCTACCTCGTCGATACGGCCGGCATGCGCAAGAAGGGCAAGACGATGGAGGACCTCGAATTCTACTCGGTGATGCGCTCGATCCGGGCCATCGAGAATTCGGATGTCTGCATCCTGATGATCGACGCCCAACAGGGGCTCGAATCGCAGGACCTGAACATCCACAACCTGATCGTCCGCAACCGCAAGGGATGCGTCATCGTGGTCAACAAATGGGACCTGGTTGAGAAGGACAGCAACACGATGAAGGAGTGGACGGAGTTTCTGAAAAAGAAGTTCGCGCCGTTCAACGACATTCCGATCATCTTCACCTCGGTGCTGAACAAACAGCGCATCTTCGATGTGCTGCAAACCGCGATCCGCGTCCACCAATCGCGCAAACGGCGCATCCCGACCTCGGAGCTCAACGATTTCCTGCTGCCGCTGATCGAGAACTACCCGCCCCCCGCGACCAAGGGCAAATACATCAAGATCAAATACGTCACCCAGCTGCCGACGCCGACGCCCCAGTTCGCGTTCTTCGTCAACCTGCCGCAGTACATCAAGGAGCCCTACCGCCGCTTCCTCGAGAACAACATGCGGGAAAAATGGGATTTTTCGGGAGTGCCGATGCAGATCTACTTCCGACAGAAATAAGGCGGCCCCGCGCACGGGCAACCGTCAAAAACCTCTCCTGTCACGGGAGAGGTTTTTTCATGCCTGTTCCGTCCGGACACAATATTGGCTGTTATCAGCTTAAATCATTGTGCTATCGATCATTCGATTGCCATTCACAGAATCATGCCGTATATTTACACGAAACCATCCTGTCTCCGTTAAATGAAAAGCATTATGGACAAAAAGAAACTGACAGCCGAGAACGGCCGGCCGATCGCCGACAATCAGAACATTCAGACCGCAGGCGTCCGGGGACCCGTGACGCTGCAAGATCCGTGGTTCCTCGAAAAACTCGCTCATTTCGACCGCGAGGTCATTCCCGAACGGCGCATGCACGCCAAGGGTTCCGGTGCATTCGGCACCTTTACGGTCACGCAGGACATCACCCGATACACGCGCGCCTCGGTCTTCGCCCAGGTCGGCAAAAAGACCGAATGCTTCGTGCGCTTCTCGACCGTGGCCGGCGAACGCGGCGCAGCCGATGCGGAGCGCGACATCCGAGGCTTCGCCATGAAATTCTACACCGATGCGGGCAACTGGGACCTCGTGGGCAACAACACCCCGGTATTCTTCCTGCGCGACCCGCTGAAATTCCCCGACCTGAACCACGCCGTGAAACGCGACCCGCGCACCAACCTGCGCTCGGCCAACAACAACTGGGATTTCTGGACCCTGCTGCCCGAAGCGCTGCATCAGGTGACGATCACCATGTCGCCGCGGGGCATTCCGGCCTCGTACCGCCACATGCACGGATTCGGAAGCCACACATACAGTTTCTACGACAAGGACAACCGGCGCACTTGGGTGAAGTTCCACCTCAGGACCCAGCAGGGCATCAAAAACCTGACCGACGCCGAGGCCGAAGCCCTCGTAGGCAAAGACCGCGAATCGCACCAGCGCGACTTGTACGACGCCATCGAACGCGGCGATTTCCCGCGCTGGACGATGTACGTGCAGCTGATGACCGAAGAGGAGGCCCGCAACTACAAACTCAATCCGTTCGACCTGACAAAAGTATGGTATCACAAGGATTTCCCGCTGCACGAAGTCGGTGTCCTGGAGTTGAACCGCAATCCGGAGAACTACTATGCGGATGTCGAGCAGTCGGCGTTCAACCCCATGAACATCGTCGAGGGCATCGGTTTCTCGCCCGACAAGATGTTGCAGGGCCGTCTGTTCTCCTACGGCGACGCGCAGCGTTACCGACTGGGCGTGAACCTCATGGAGATTCCCGTGAACAAGCCCCGCTGTCCGTACCACGCGTTCCACCGCGACGGGCGGATGCGCACCGACGGCAACTACGGTTCGGCCAAAAGCTACGAACCCAACAGCTACGGCGAATGGCAGGACAATCCCGCCCTCAAAGAGCCGCCCCTGGCCGTGAACGGCGACGTATTCAACTACGACGAACGCGAGCTGGACGACGATTATTTCACCCAGCCCGGACTGCTGTGGCGCATAATGTCGCCCGAGGACCAGCAGGCGACCTGCGAGAACACGGCGCGCGCCATGAGCGATGCCGAACTGTTTATCAAACAGCGCCATGTGCGTCACTGCTACTACGCCGACCCGGCCTACGGCAAGGGCGTGGCCGAAGCGCTCGGGATCTCGCTCGAAGAGGCGCTCAAAGCCGAAGACCCCGCACATCCCGCGTGGGACCCCCGCCGGCGTAAGACGCCGGTATTAGAGGGCGAAGGACAGTATTAACGCTGGTCCACCTTCCTGCGCCACCGGCGTAAGACGCCGGTATTAGAGGGCAAAGGACGGTATTAACGCGGGGTTCACCTTTCTGCGCCACCGGCGTAAGACGCCGGTCTCAGAATAATCCCGCACCCGCAAAAAGAAATCGGGGCGGTCTGAAAATATCAGACCGCCCCGATTTTTACTGCTGCGAACTCTCGCCCCCTGAAACCGGCGTCTTACGCCGGCGGTTGCGTCCGCCGCGGTGACGACGGCGGTCGCGCGTGCCGCGGTTGCCCTCGCCGCGCCCCGAAGCGTGATCGCTGTCCGGGGAGGCAGGCTGTGCGGCGGCAGAAGCCGCGTCCCCGGCTGCCGGGCGTTCGCTGCGGCGGTTCCGGTCATTGCGCCCCGAACGGTCACCGCGTCCGCCGCGCCCACGCCCGCCGGAACGTCCCCCGCTACGTCCTCCGCGTCCGAAACGGCCGCGGTTCTCGTCGGGAGCGTATTTCGGTCCCTCACCCACGCTTTCAGGAAGCTCAGCCTTGCGGATGTCGCGCTCGATGAACTTCTCGATCTGATGGAACTTGCCCTGCTCCTCCTCGCTGACGAACGTCACGGCGCTGCCCGTGGCCGCCGCGCGGGCCGTACGGCCGATGCGGTGGATGTAATCCTCGGGATCGTGCGGCACGTCGTAGTTGAGCACCAGACCGATGTCCTCGATGTCGATGCCCCGGGCGACGATGTCCGTGGCGACGAGTATCTTGACCTTGTTGTTCTTGAAATTGAGCATCACCTCCTCACGCTGGGCCTGCTCCAGGTCGGAGTGCATGGCCGCCACGTCGAGTTTCATCCGTTTGAGCGTATGGGCCAGCTCCTTGACCTTGAGCTTCGACGACGAGAAGATGATCGTTTTCGAATCGGTCGGCTCGGCGAACAGTTCGCGGATGATGCCCAGCTTCTGATTCTCGTAGCAAATGTAGGCCGACTGGTCGATGGCCTCGTTGGGCTTCGAAATGGCGATGTTGACCTCCGCGGGATTGCGCAGGATGGTCTTGGCCAGCTCGCGGATCTTCGGGGGCAGCGTGGCCGAGAACATGATCGTCTGCCGCTCCCTGGGCATGTACGAAACGATCTTCATGATGTCCTCCGAGAAACCCATGTCCAGCATGCGGTCGGCCTCGTCGAGAATGAGGTATTCGACGTGCGAAAGGTCCACGCCGCTGTTCTGCAAATGGGCGATCATGCGGCCCGGAGTGGCGATCACCACGTCGGAACCGCTCAGCATGCCTTTCTTCTGGATGTCCCAGCCCTTGCCGTCGCCGCCGCCGTAGACGACCGTCGTCGAGATCGGGGCATAGTAGGAAAAACCCTGGAACTGCTGGTCGATCTGCTGCGCCAGCTCGCGCGTGGGCACGATGATCAGCGATTTCACCACATTGTCGGGATTCCCTTCCAACAGCAGTTTGTTCAGCAGCGGCAGCGTATAGGCCGCGGTCTTTCCCGTTCCGGTCTGGGCGCAGCCGATAATGTCGCGGCCATCCAGAATCACCGGAATCGTATGCTCCTGCACGGGAGTCATCTCGTGGAAGTTCATATCTTCGAGACCGTCGAGAATTTCATCTTCCAGATCGAGTTCATCGAAACGCATAAAACAGAAATTTTTAATTCTTAATCGTTTAATTCTTCACTGCGCTTTTCGGTGACGACATCCCCGAAAAGCGTCGCAGGCGTGCAGCCCGTGATGCGGACGTGAACATAGTCGCCGACCCCGTGGTCCCCGCGGTCGAACACCACCACCTTGTTCTGCGAAGTGCGGCCCGAAAGCTGGTTCCGGTCGCGCTTCGACTCGCCCTCGACCAGCACCTCGAACTCCCGGCCCACGTCGCGCAGGTTGCTCGCATGTCCCAGTTCGTTTTGCAGGGCGATGATCTCCTGCAAGCGGCGCGACTTCACCTCGTCCGGCACGTCGTCCGGCAGGTGCTTTTCGGCGAAGGTCCCGGGGCGTTCCGAATACTTGAACATATAGGCGAATTCATACCCCACCTCGCGCATCAGCGAAAGGGTCTGCCGGTGCTCCTCCTCGGTCTCGCCCGAGAATCCCGCGATCAGGTCGGTGGTGATCGCACAGTCGGGCAGATGGCGGCGGATGGCGGCGATGCGGTCGAGATACCACTCGCGCGTGTATTTGCGGTTCATGCGTTCGAGCATCGACGTGGCGCCCGACTGGGCCGGAAGATGGATCGAACGGCAGATGTTGGGCATCTCGGCCATGACTTCCAGCAGTCGGTCGCTCATGTCCTTGGGATGCGACGTGGCGAAACGCACGCGCAGCAGCGGCGAAACCTCCGCCACACGGCGGATCAGCTCGGGAAAGCCGGTCTCCCCGGCGCGATAGGAATTGACGTTCTGCCCCAGCAGCGTCACCTCGCGGTAGCCGTTCTCGAAAAGGCTCCGCACCTCGGCGACGATGGTCTCCGCATCGCGGCTCCGCTCGCGGCCCCGGGTATAGGGCACCACGCAGTAGGAACAGAAGTTGTTGCATCCGCGCATGATCGCCACGAAGGCGCTCACGCCGTTGCGGTCGAGACGCACGGGAGCGATCTCGGCATAGGTCTCCTCGGTCGAGAGCAGCACGTTGACGCCCTTGCCGCCGGCCTCGGCCTCGCGGACCAGGCGCGGCAGATCGCGGTAGGCGTCGGGCCCGGCCACGACATCGACGCCGTGGGGCCCTTCGACCAGCTTTTCGCGCAGACGCTCGGCCATGCAGCCGATGATGCCCACCACCAGCCCCGGACGTTCGCGCCGGTAGCGCTTCATCTCGGCCAGCCGGCCCCAAATGCGCTGCTCGGCGTTGTCGCGGATCGAACAGGTGTTGATGAGTATGACATCGGCCTCGCCGATCCGGTCCGTATAGACGTAGCCCTCGCGCTGCATGATGGCGACGACCGTCTCGGTGTCGCTGACGTTCATCTGACAGCCGTAGGTCTCGATGAACAACCTGCGTCCCGCTCCTTCGAGCGGCCTCAATGTATTGATATTAAACCCCAATTTTTAATTCTTAATTTTTCATTCTTAATTGCGAAGCCCGCTATTCCGCGTGTATCTCGTTCTTCTCGGGGAACTGCTTGAAGCCCTCCCCGAAGGTTTCATAGGCGTCCGTCACCACGACGAAAGCCTTGGGGTCGATCTCCCGGATCTTGTGCTGCACCAAGTGAACCTCCTTGCGGCTCACCACCAGGAAGATCATGTCGCGTTGCGAATCGGTGTACATGCCCTTCGACTTGATATAGGTGGCGCTGCGGTCCAGGTCGTCGATGATGAAGCGTTTCATCTCCTCGTGGTGGTCGCTGATGATGAACAGCAGCTTGTCGTACGACGCGCCGTCGAGCAGGTAGGCGACCACCCGCGAAGAGATATAGATCGTGATGAGCGAATAGAGCGTCAGCATCCAGCCGTTCGCGGCCGCCTCGTCCGTGCCGATGCCGAAGCCGATCACCGCCAGTCCCGACAGCACGACGAAGCCGTCGGCCAGCAGGATGCCCGTCGAGAACTTGATCCCGGCGAACTTCTGCAACAGCATGCCCACGATGTCGGTACCGCCCGTGGTCGCCTGCTGGCGCACGACGATACCCAGCCCAACGCCGATCACCACGGCGCCGATGACGCACGCCAGCAGCAGGTCGTTCGAAAGGTCCAGCCGTCCGCCCAGCAGCTGCGACGGGTCCAGCGCCTCGACCGCCTCGGGGCTCGGGTAGACCAGCCGCGTGAGGATGTTCATGAAGCCCGGCGTGTAGAGCGCCGCCAGCACCGTGCGCGTGCCGAACCCGCCGCCGAATACGAGCGCGGAGATCAGCATCAGCGGAATGTCGAACATGTAGCCGAACGTACCGACCTGGATCGAGGGGAAGATGTTGTGCAGCACGATGCCCATGCCGTAGACCCCGCCCGGCACCAGTTTATAGGGATTGATGAAAAGCACGAATCCCGTGCCCATGATCGAGCAGCCGAGAAAAATCAGAAACCACGAGCGCCACCACGCCCACGAGCCCATCGGTTCGAGCAAAGCCTTTGTGTTCATATCGTTGTCCGTTTATCCGGCAAAGACAGCGCAAGCCGAGAGCAGAGGCGAATTTATCCGAGCTATGCCGAGGCGCCGCCTGTCCAAGCGGAGATTTATCCCACAAAGATACTAAATTCTCCGGAAATGCAGGCGCCGGGGCAGGAATTTTCGGCCGCACGGTCCATATCTGAAATTTTTTATTACATTTGCATGAACAATCAACAGCCAAGAAAAAGATGATTCTGACTATTTATACGGCTACCACCATGATTATCATCGCCTATCTGCTGGGCTCGATTCCGAGCGCCGTGTGGATCGGCAAGAAATACTACGGCATCGACATCCGCGAACACGGCTCGAAAAACGCCGGAACGACCAACATGCTCCGCGTGCTGGGCCGCCGGGCCGCCCTGCCGGTCTTCGCGCTCGACTTCCTGAAAGGATTCGTGGCCGTGACCTTCATCGAACTGATGCAGTACGACGACCTGATCGGCATGAACGACATCATCAACCTCAAGATCGGAGCCGTCTTCGCCGCCGTGCTGGGCCACATCTTCCCGATCTTCGCGGGATTCCGCGGCGGCAAGGGCGTGGCCACGCTCGTCGGAGCCGTGACGGGCATCTATCCGCCGGTGGCGCTGCTCTGCTTCGGCGTCTGGTTCGTGATGCTGATGGTGTCGCACTACGTGTCGCTCTCCTCGATGGTCGCCGGATGCTGTTTCCCGGTCTTCACGCTCATCTCGCCCAAGGTCAACGGATCGACCCCCTTCGTGGTCTTCTCGTTCGTGATCGCCGTCCTGCTGATCTACACCCACCGCAAGAACATCGAACGCCTGAAAGCCGGCACCGAATCGAAAATCTACATCTGGAAGCCCCGGCGCATGAATCCCGGCGACGGAGCGGAACGGAAAGACAAGGACCACGGCCCGAAATAGCCCTGCGCCCGTTTCGGACGGAATCTTCGGTAAAACAGGATATTTTTTCACCGACGACATGCGTCAGGAACGTTTTTTTGCGTTATATTTGCGCCGCGATCGGCATTCATCAATGCAAGAGATATGTTACAGGAAAACCTGCTGAAAATATACGAAACGAGTTTTCGGGAAAACCGGGAAATGTCGGCCCTCACCGACTATTTCAAGAACGAAACCTTTTCGTATTACGAAATGGCCAAGGAAATCGCCAAACTGCACCTGCTTTTCAAGAAAGCCGGGATCAAACAGGGCGACAAAATCGCGCTGATCGGCCGCAACAACCCCCGCTGGTGCATCACCTACATAGGAACCATCACCTACGGCGCCGTGATCGTGCCGATCCTCCAGGATTTCACCCCCGCAGATGTCATCCACATCATCAACCACTCGGAAAGCCGCCTGCTGTTTCTGGGCGACAACTTCTGGGACGTGATCGAAGAGGACCAGATCAAACAGATCGAAGCCGTCTTCTCGCTCACGGACTTCCATGTGGTGTACGAGCGCGACGGGAAATCGCTCACCAAGTTCCAGCGCGACATCGTGAAGAACTACCGCGCCAAATATCCGCGCGGATTCAGCATAAACGACATCAAATACGCCGAAATACCCAATGACCAGGTCGTCCTGCTGAATTACACCTCGGGGACGACGGGCTATTCCAAGGGCGTGATGCTCACGGTGAACAACCTCACGGGCAACGTGGTGTTCGCCATGACGATGATCAACACCCAGACCGGACAGCACTATTTCCAGAAAGGCGGACGCACGCTGTCGTTCCTGCCGCTGGCCCACGCCTACGGCTGCGCCTTCGATTTCCTGGCGCCGCTGGCCGTCGGCGGGCACATCACCCTGCTGGGCAAAATCCCGGCGGCGAAGATCCTGCTCGAAGCGATGGCCGTCGTGAAACCCACGGTCATCTGCTGCGTGCCGATGATCCTCGAAAAGGTCTACCGCAAGCAGGTGCTCCCGATGCTGGAAAAGGGCCCGATGTCGATAGCCATGAAGATTCCGCTGCTCAACTCGGCCATCTACTCGGTGATCCGCAAGAAGCTGATGGACGCTTTCGGCGGCAACGTCGGGATTTTCATCGTCGGCGGCGCCCCCATGAACCAGGAAACCGAATCGTTCCTGATGAAGATCAAATTCCCGATCACCATCGGCTACGGCATGACCGAATGCGCCCCGCTCATCAGCTTCACCCCCGACAACGAGTTCAAGGCGGGTTCGTGCGGCCGTTATCTGAAAGGGCTGCTCGAAGTGAGGATCGACTCGGGGGACCCCGAGCACGAAGCCGGAGAGATTCTCGTCCGCGGCGAACACGTGATGAAAGGGTATTACAAGAACGACAAGGACACCCGGAAAGTTCTCGACGAGGAGGGATGGCTCCACACGGGCGACATGGCCACGATGGACCCCGACGGCACGCTCTACATCCGCGGCCGCTCGAAAACCATGATCCTGTCGGGCAACGGACAGAACATCTATCCCGAGGAGATCGAGGACAAGCTCAACAACATGTACCTCGTGCTCGAATCGCTGGTCCTCGAAGGCGACAACGGCCGCCTCAAAGCGCTGGTGGTCCCCGACTACGAACAGGCCGAGAGCGAAGGCGTGGACAAATCGGAACTGCCGCAGATCATGCAGAACAACTTGCAGGAACTCAACGCGCAGCTGGCCGCCTACGAACGGGTCGCGGAGATTGCGATCTACCCCACCGAATTCGAAAAGACCCCCAAACGAAGCATCAAACGCTACTTATACGCACCTTCGCTATTGAGCAAATAACACGCGCCGCAGGCAGGTAACCACTTGGATTCTCTATCCCAAATTCTTCATAGTCACTTGAATCCAATTTCTAACAAATGAGGCGTCACTGATTAGTTCGGTTACCTGCTTTTTCACTCCCCGGCTCCTGCGGAACCGGGGATTTTTTTGCTCCCGTCCGGCTTTTTTCCTATCTTTACCCCATGAAGATCCAGAAAAAACAAGCCATCGGCGAAAACCTGCTCTACGTGATGGTCTGGGCGGCCATCATCCTGGTTCCCGTGCTCAACTCCCAGATGATGTCGGAGATGCACGTCAATCTGGAAAACGTGCTGATCGCATGGCGGCAGATAGCCCCCTATCTGATCATCTTCCTCATCCACAACGCCATCATCGCTCCGCGCTACGTGCTCCGGCGCAAGTACGGAAAATACCTGCTGAGCAACCTTGCGCTGATCATCAGCGTCTTCTGGCTGGTGCAGATCTACGAGGCCCATCTCTCGGACCATCTCCCCCAACAGGCCGATTCCGAAACGCTCGACGCCTACCGCAAGGCGTCGTTCTCCAATCTGGAGATGTATTGGAACGTGGTGCTGGGCTTCTTCATGACCGGCGCCAACACGGGCATCAAGCTCATCTACCAGTCGATGCGCGACGAACAGCAGATGGAGGTGCTCAAACGCCAGAACCTCCAGGCCGAGATGGACTACCTGAAATACCAGATCAACCCGCACTTCTTCATGAACACGCTCAACAACATCCACGCGCTGATCGACATCGACACCGAGTCGGCCAAGAACGCCGTGATCGAGCTCTCGAAGATGATGCGCTACGTGCTCTACGACTCGGGGCGCGAGATCATCTCGCTGAACCGCGACATCCAGTTCCTGAAAAATTACATCGAACTGATGCGCATCCGCTACACCGACGACGTGGACATCCGCGTGGAGTATCCCCGCGACCTGCCCGAGCAGGTGTCGATCCCCCCGCTGCTGCTGATCGTGTTCGTCGAGAACGCCTTCAAGCACGGCATCAGCTACAACCGTCCGTCGTTCATCCACCTGCGGATCGAATATGCCGACAAGACGGTCACCGGCACGCTCTCGAACAGCCGACACCCGGCTGCCGCGGCCAAACAGGCCGGCATCGGGCTGGAAAACGTCCGCAAGCGCCTGGCCCTGATCTACGGCGAAAAAAACTACACGCTCGACATCCGCGAGGAGGAGCAGACCTATACCGTAAAACTCGTAATCCCGACGCTCAATGCTTAAATGTATCGCCATCGACGACGAGCCGCTGGCTCTGCGTCAGCTGACAAGCTATATCTCGAAGATTCCCTATCTGGAACTCGCGGCAACGTTCAACAACGCCCTCGAAGCGCAGCAGATGCTGACCGGGCAAAGCGTGGACCTGATCTTCGTGGACATCAACATGCCCGACCTGAACGGTGTGGACTTCGTCCGCGGGCTGATCGAGCGCCCGATGATCATCTTCACGACGGCCTATTCGGAGTACGCCGTCGAGGGCTTCAAGCTCGACGCCGTGGACTACCTGCTCAAACCCTTCGGATTCGCCGACTTCAACCGTTCGGCCGCCAAGGCCAACTCGCTCTACGAACTGCGCCACAACCAGCGCACGCCCCAGGAGGGCGAATCGGAAGCGCTGCCCAAGGACAAGGAATACATCTCCGTCAAGGCCGACTACAAGGTGTCGCTGGTGAAAATATCGGACATCGTCTACCTCGAAAGCGAAGGCGAATACGTGCGCATGCACCTCATCGACGGCTCGACCATCACCACGCTGTTCCGGCTCAAAAACATGGAAGCGGCGCTGCCCTCGGAACTGTTCATGCGCGTACACCGCTCGTATATCGTCAACCTGCGCATGATCAAAGCCTACGTCAAGGGGCGCATCTTCCTGAGCGACACGGAATACGTGCCGATCGGCGAGAATTACAAAGAGGCTTTCCAGGGGTATATCGACAAGAATTTCAAGAACCTCTGAGCGGGTTCGCGGACTACGGGCGGGAGGGCTCTCCGGAGAGGTCCGGGAATCCGTCGAGCTGGACGTATCCGCCGTCGCGGCACTCGCAGCAATAGTGCCGGAGGCCGTTGGTGAGGATGATATAACGGGCGCCGAGCACCGAATTGTAACGCACGGCCTGCGCGAGCGTCTGCCGCCCGACGGGGATGCCCGGAGCCTTGCACTCGGCCAGCAGCAGCGGCTCGGCCCGGTCGCCCACAACCACCACGTCGGCCCGCTGGGGCTGTCCGTTGAGCGCCACGGCATACTCCTGAACGACGCGCTTGGGCAGCACCCCGCAGTGCGAAACGAGATAGGCGATCAGGTGCTGCCGCACCCACTCTTCGGGCGTCAGCACGAGGTAGATTCCCCGCAGGGCATCCCACACCTCCACAGCGTCGCCACGGCGGCGGGCACGCAGCCGGATGGCCGGAAAATTGAGTTTAGGCAGCTCGGACATCGCAGTATCGAAAAATTTCCGTAACTTTACGCAGGACAAATATACGAACTTATGCGGACTATCCTTTCGACCATAGCGCTTTTTTCCCTCTGCGGACTCTTCGCCCAGGAGTATGTGCCCACGCACGGACGCGAACTGCCCCGCGGCGAACTGCTCGCATACCCCTCGGCCGAAGCGGCCACGGCGTCCGACGGCGGCGACAACCGCTATTTCACGCGGCTGACGGAGTGGAGTCTCGACGGCAACGTCTTCTCGACCGATTTCACCGTGCCTTTCGCATGGGCCAACCGGCAGGTTCTTTTCCATCTGGGATGGGCCTCGGGCGACTACGAACTGCGCGTGAACGGCCGTCCGGCAGCCTGCAACGCCGACGGCAACACCCCGGCGGAATTCAACCTGACCAAGCTGACGAAGGAGGGACGGAACTCGCTCGAAATCGTCGTCGCGCAACCCTCCCCCACGGCGCCGCTCGAAAGCTGGAAAGAGGCGCCCCGGCCCGCCATCGGAGGGGCCTGGGTGATGAGCCAGCCGACGCTGCATATCCGCGATGTCATTACCCGGACCCGGCTCGCCGAGGACGGCAGCGCCACGGCCGAAGTGGCCGTCGTGCTGAAAAGCGACGCCCTCAATCCGCGCACGTCGCGCATCCACTACGAACTGCTCGACCCGACGGGCGAACGCGCCGCCGCAGGCCACAAGGATTTCACCCTCGACATGCGGCGCGAAGATACGCTGCGTTTCCTGACCCGCATTCCCCTGAACATGCTGTGGTGCGCCGAACTGCCCACGCAGTACACGCTGCGGCTCAAAACCCAGCACGAAGGCCGCTATGTCGAGTTCCTCGAATTCCGACCCGGATTCCGCGCGGTGGAGATGCACGACGGCCGGATGTCGGTGAACGGACAGCCCGTGACGCTGCGCGTGCGCGAAGTGCCCGCCTCGATCACCGAGAACGAAATCGCCGCACTCCGCGAACAGGGATACAACACGCTCAAACTGCTTCCGGGTCCCGTACCCGAATCACTGCTGAATTTCTGCGACATGCAGGGACTCTACGTAATCGCGCAGGCCCCGATCGACACCCGCCGCAGCGGGGATTCGCGCCGCCGGGGCGGCAATCCGTCCAACGCTCCGGAATGGCTCGGAGCCTACCTCGAACGCACGGAGAACAGCTACCATACGACCAAGCGCCACCCTTCGGTAGTGGCGTTCTCGCTGGCCGTGAAGTCGTCCAACGGCATCAACCTCTACGAAAGCTATCTGAATATGAAGCGTTTCGACGATACGCGGCCGTTCATCTACCCCGATGCGGGCGGCGAATGGAACAGCGACAAGCTGACGCTGGAATAACCCTTTGAAACGGAAAAAGCGGAATCGCAGTGAAATTTTTCCGGCAAAATTTTTGGAGATAAAAAAATTATAGCTACCTTTGCACTCGCAATCGGATAACGATTGATGCCTCTTTAGCTCAGTTGGTAGAGCACGACACTCTTAATGTTGGGGTCCAGGGTTCGAGCCCCTGAGGGGGTACAAAACAAAAAGACTGATAATCACACGATTATCAGTCTTTTTTTATATACCAATCTCTGAAATTCCAGCTAAAACAGACCAAAAACAGGTATTTTCAATGATTTTGTGTTACCTATTGTGATACCTGTTTAGAGGTAACACAAACTTTCCTATTTCATCTGATAATCCGACAACATTATGATTATCAGCATTCAACCAATATGCAGAAAAGATAAGATCAGACAAGATGGAACAGTCTTGGTATATCTCCGGTTTACCCATAACCGGGAAAGGCGTTATGTAAGCACCGGAATCTATATCCAAGCTAAGGACTGGAACTCCGAGACCCAGCACTTTATAAATGAAAATTCAGAAAATGAAGAAATCCGGCTGCAAATCGAGAGCATCAGATATAAGTACATCAAGCGGCTGAAACAACTGGAGGTATTGGATAAAGAAATCACATTGGATGCCCTGCTCGACGAGAAAAAGATAAAGACTGCCGCATATACCGTGAAAGAGTGTCTGGAGCAAACTATCAAACGGTTGGAAACTTTGGGAAAATACAACTCTGCTTCCAAGCACAAAACAGCATTATCCCTATTCATGCAATTCAAATCCACCCCAACCCGGTTGGAAGAAATCAACTTTCAGCTTTTGGAAGAATTTGAATTATTCCTTATTCAACGGGGCAACCAAAGCAACAGCATTGCCACAAAATTCAGCCTATTGAAAGCAGCCTATAACAAAGCCGCAGAAGAAGGAAAATTCACGCCTAAAATCAATCCATTCATCAAATTCAAGGTAGGCAAATTGTGGACCTCCACCCATAAACGAGCTATTGCCAAACAACACATTATCCTCATAGAAAACTACTCCCCGCAATGCACCAACACAGAATACATCCTATTGGCCCGTGATATTTTTCTTTTCAGCTACTATACTGCCGGAATCAATTTCGGTGACATGGCACGGCTGAAACAGGAAAATATTGCAGGCGGGAGGCTCTATTACACGCGGCATAAAACCGGGAAATTACTTTCTTACAAATTGATGCCTAAAGCATTGGAGATAATACAACGATACCAGAATCCAGCTTCTGAGTATCTATTTCCAATCCTTAACAGCAGTCACAAAACAGAGTTGCAGAAATTCAACCGGATTCACAAAGCCCTTGCTAAAACCAACAAGGCCCTGAAACAAATCGGCGAGGAGTTGAAAATACCAAATAAACTGACCACTTATGTAGCAAGGCACAGTTATGCAACAGTCCTTAGAAGAGCTGGGGTTGCAACCTCTATTATCAGTAGTTCTCTGGGACACAGTTCTGAAAAAGTCACCCAAATTTATCTGGATAGTTTTGAAAATAAACAGATTGACGAGGCAATGCAACATCTTGTATAAAGTTAAGGGGAACGGCAATATTCCCCTTAACTTTTGCTATATTTGCTCAGATAGATAGGTTTTGTATTAAAATGTTAAGTGAGCAAATATGATTGATTTGGAAGATATGGATGATATCGCAGCAGAGGTTGCAGATATCATGGGAAATGGGAATTTAGACCTTTCCAATTTGAATTTTTCTGTTTTACAGGAGTTTCCTGATGAGGTCGAGATCAACGTACCAGCAGTAAAGGAGGAGGAGAAGACGATTTTAGTAGCAACACCTCAACTTTCTGCACCAACAGTTACAACCAAACAGTCTGTTCCTAATACTTATAAAGACCTGCATGATTCAGCGGATGGGTGGATATCACTATCCGCTGAGGATAAGGAGGCTCTTATGGATCAGGAGATAAATCAGCTATCAGACCTGCCCTTGGAGATAGGCTTCCCAGGCAATGTGGATGAAATAATGAATGCCCTTGAACAGGGAACACCTGTCCCCATTCCTGTTGGAAGCGATAGTGTACAGTTGAAGCTATCTTTTTATATGGATAAGATGCCTCACGGCATTGTGGATAAGCAGTTAGCAGGCATTGGAGCAACTTCATTGGAAATTGATTCAAAAAGAAATTCCATCATTGTATTTCCGACCAAGATTCTGGCCTACAACAAATGGCAGCGGAATAAGACCAAACTTCTTTATGTCGGAGGAAAAATCAATGACGAGAGAGATACGACGAGCATAAAAGAAATCCAAGATTATCTGTCCGACGATAAAGTAGTATACAAGAAATTCCTTGTAGTGGCTGACAGTCTATACAAACTATTGCAGATCATCGAAAAAGAGCGCTACAAGGATTATTTTCTGATGATTGACGAGGTGGACATGATTCAGTCGGAGAGTAATTACAGGCCCCGTTTGGAATCCCTTATAGACCATTACTTTGAATTTCCTCCCAAGAACAGATGTCTTGTGACTGCAACGATGAGGGAGTTTTCCAATCCCCGCCTGCAACAGGAGTGTCGGTTCAATATATCATGGAAAGATGCTCCCAAACGCAAGATACAACTCTATTACACGGATAATTTGGATGCTTTGACCGCACAGCAGATTCAGTCAATCGACAAAGCCGAAAAAATAGTGGTTGCATTTAACTCGATTCGTCATTGTAAGAACATCATAAAACTGCTTTCCGAGGAAACCCGAAAAGAGTGCACAATTATGTGTAGTGACTCCTCTCAAGACGAGGCAGGAGATTACTATGGAGAGTTAAGTTCGGGAAACAAACTACCTAACAGGATTAACTTTATTACGAGTTGCTATTTTGCAGGAGTAGATATTAAGGACTGCTACCACCTTATTACAGTTTCCAATGCACAGCAAAACTACCAGATGCTTTCATTGGATAAAATGACACAAATATATGGGAGATGCCGAATTACCGGAGGAATATTAAGTGATATTATTATTTTCAACTCTCGAGAAAAATGGAACACAGATACAGCAAAAGACTATCAATCCTCTTTACTGAAACAGGCATCTGCTATTCTCCGACTACAACAAATTGCAACAGAACTGGGAGAATCAGACCAAGATTTACAGGTTTTATTTGAATTGGTTAAATCAGGCATCCGGGAAAAGGGCGTGATTAACATACCTAAAGAAGAAGCTGTCAGATTGACCAGAAGAAATATCTTCAAGAAAGATGTTACAGCCTATATGAATATAGACTATCTGGTTGAGCGTCAAAAATTAGGAAATACTATTTATGATTCATACAATCATTTGGAATTTGCATTGAAAAAATTGGGACATAATGTTGAATTTCAATATAAATACGGCTCAATCCCTATTTCAGAGGAGCAGAAAAAAATAGAAACAGCAAGTAAAGATGAATTACATGCTTTCATTGATGCCCAACTCTCTGAAATGATAGAGGACCTAAGAGAGATTACCAAATCAAGACACCTTACAGGAGGAGAAAAGCAAGAACTTCAGTCCAAGAAAGGTTGTTCTACATTTGTGTATAGGTTCTATCAACTTCAAGAATATGCAGATGCCGACACCCTTATTAGCCATCTATGGGAAATCCGGCATAGCGATAAGAGAGCTTACAAAAATCTGCAAAATGCCGCTGTATTCTGGGCTTTAGATGATAAGCACCCATTCAAACGGGATTTACTCAGGGTATTCAAGATCGGCAGAAAATATAAAGCCTCGGAGATACACGAACTGATGGCTCCACTTGTCAAATATCATCTCCACAAGACTATTAAACAGCGGGCGGCAGTAAGTCTGCTTAAAGCCTTGTTCTTGATAGAAAGACCTAAAACTTACCTCATAAAGGGCAAAAATCCGGCAAGGTTTAAAAAACACGGGAGCCTGAGAATAGCAAAGACAGAAGAAAATCTGCTAAAATATTTTATGCTATAAAATGCTGATTATCTAAAAAATAGCCACCAAAATATTTGCAAAAATCAAAAATTTTACTTATATTTGTATTGTCTTTCAGGAGGTTATTCCCTCCGAAAATCCGAATATAAGTTTTAATTTTTAAGTGTGTTCGCATTTTATGCGAATCTATACTACCTACCTTTATTTACTATTAAATAATAATAGTAGGTAATATAGAACAGCCTAAAATACGGACACCATTTTTGCAATCTATGAAAAATTATACGGTTATACCCAATGAGGCAGCCGAAAAGTTGTCTTCAAATGATTTATTCGTCTTTACTGTCTTATCCCTGACAGCCCACGATGATAACACGACGGATGTTACCTATGAGCAATTAGCCGGATTTACTGGAAAATCCATCGGCTATATAAAAGATCATTTTGCCAAAAGATTGGAAAGTAGCGGACTTTGCACCATTGAGGGCTTTGTAAGAGCGGGTAACAGGCGGAAAAAATATACTCTGCCCTCTGTAACAGACAATTTCCGCATCATCCGCAGGGAAATATTGGAAGATAGTAACCTATCATCCGAGGAAAAGGGATTTCTGATAGCCCTCTATTGCATTTCTGTCAACAACACATTCAACATGGGTTTATCTGGAACACAAGCTATAAAGAAATTGGGTATTTCAAGAACTGCCTATTACAAGCATTTAAAGGCTCTGCAAGAAAAAGGTTATATAGATTTTGTCGGAGATTATCCCCAAAATCCTCAATTTGCCAATAACCCCGAGTCGTTAATGCTAACCTGTGATTGGTTAGGGCATCGGAATTATAAAGAGTGGTTACATGGGCATGAACCGTTTGAGCATGAAACATCTAAAACGCTATTTATCTTTTACCGAAATTGCTCAGATAACTTACCATATAATCATAAAACTAAGTGCGCATAAGGGCGGGAGTATCCAACTCCTGCCCTGTTTTTTAAGTAAATGAATCTGTTATAGTTGACAAACATTATTATTAACAAGACATTATTTCCTGACCTCTAAGTTATAACTATTTTATTTTTTAATTTTTTTCGGTTTTATCCGCATAAATCCGTTCCAATCCACTCTCGACCCCTCCCCGCCTTTGGCGGTGGGGATAGTTCCCCTGCACAACTATTCAAAATCAACTTTGTGATATGGAAAGCAATCTGAAATTCATTAAGACGTGGGAGGTAGCCCAGTTCAAGGCCCAGCAGGGCGTCGAGAAACTGGAGGTAAAACAGAATCCTCACACAGGCAAGGTGTTCTTTGTCTATGGCCTTGAAACAGGCCCTTGCAGTCGGAAAGTAGAGACAGGACAGCTGACAGACCCGGTAGTGTCTCAGGTGTGCAACTCCGAGACAGGAGAGATGTTTATGATGCTCCATCAGCGGGGCGAGGGAGGAGCACCTACATTGGCCGTGTTTTAGACTGATTCTCTTTTATACATTATACAGGCAGGAGGCTTTGGGGCTTTCTGCCTGTTTTTTATTCATCGAACCAATTAATACGCTATGTTACACATCCGCCCCTCTACAAGGAAACAGGCCAAGATCAAATTGGCTCTCCAAGGCTGTGCAGGTTCGGGCAAAACCTATTCAGCCCTCCTGTTAGCCTATGGCATGACCTCTGACTGGTCTAAAATTGCCGTCATAGATTCAGAAAATGGCTCTGCCGATCTCTATGCTCACCTCGGGGCCTATAATGTGGTCTCCCTCGGTGGTGATTATTCCCCGGAGAATTACATCGAGGCCATCACCTTATGTGAAAATGCAGGCATGGAGGTAATCATCGTGGATTCCATTTCCCAATGCTGGGACTACCTGCTGGATTTCCATGCAGGACTGCAAGGCAACTCCTTTGCAAACTGGGCCAAGGTCACACCCCGTCAGAATGCCTTTGTACAGAAAATCCTGCAATCTGCGGTGCATATCATCTGTACCATGCGCACCAAACAGGATTATGTGCTCAATGAAAAGAACGGCAAGATGGTCCCGGAGAAAGTGGGCCTTAAAGCCATGCAAAGGGATGGCATGGACTATGAATTTACCGTCGTTCTGGATATAGACCTCAAACACCATGTGCAGGCTTCCAAAGACAGAACAGGTCTGTTCATGGGCCGTCCCGAGTTTACCATCACTCCTAAAGTAGGCCAAGCCATCCTGAACTGGTGCAACCTCAATCCTCAATCAAACATCATTCAACCCCAAACCCCTCAAAACTATGGAAACAGCGCTCCGACTCCATCCCGTTAGACAAGAGATCATTCCTCTGCCGGCACAGCATCCTATCAACATTACACAGCCGCTCAGGACGGATAAAACCACACCCTTTATAGAGGCCAATACCAAAGAGGTTTCACTCCGCCACCTGCAAAGTGATTGTGTAGTCCCGGTTTTCTCCAAAGATAATGAGGTAACCATTTCTCACCCTGCCTTTGTGGAGACAGTCCATGAGGCTGCCCAGCAGTTCTTCCGGGGAGAGGCCATCGACAGCCCCGAAATAAGGGTGAGCCATATCATCAAGGGCCGAATCCCCGAGGCCATCCACAAACCCGTGAACCAGCTTTTGGAGACAGACAAGACCATCTACTATGAGCGAATGATGTTCTGCTTTGAAATCCCCACTATCCACGAGGACATCGACGGAAATCCCTTAAAGCTGACCATAGGAGGAGTAAGGGCCTACAACCATGAAAACCTCTACAACAAGAAATCCACGGAGAAATTCAAGGTCTTTGTAGGTTTTCAGAATAGGGTCTGCTGTAACATGTGTGTAAGTACGGACGGCTACAAGAGTGAGATCAAGGTAATGAATACACAGGCCCTCTTTCAGGCTGTCATGGAGCTGTTTCAGCTCTATAATCCCGAGAGACACACAAGGCAGATGCAAACCCTCGTGGACTCTTCCATGACAGAACATCAGTTCGCTCAGTTCTTGGGAAAGTCGAGGCTTTATCAATGCCTGCCCCAGGAGGATAAAAAGAGACTGCCCCAACTGCTGATAACCGACACCCAAATCAATCTGGTGGCAAGGGCTTACTACCAAGACGAGGCTTTCGGGGTGGATGCACAGAGCCGAGAGATTTCCATGTGGAAGGTCTACAACCTCCTGACAGGGGCCAACAAGTCCTCCTACATCGACAATTTTCTGGACAGGGCTCTCAATGCCTCGCAACTTGCTGAGGGTATCAACAAGGCTCTTTATGGAGAGTGCGAGTACAAGTGGTTTGTGGAGTAAGACAGACTGTCGGATTTTAGAGCCTGCACCTTATAGGGAAATGGGACAAAAAAATTCGACAGCTTGAAACTTTTCCGCACTTACTTTCTAAATAATTCAAAAGTATGTGCGGAATATTACTCGGGATATTCAATCAACAGAGGCAGCCCCGAAGTATTCCCATATTTTTATGGAATACAACTCTCTCTACCCCCCCCCTGCCTTTTTCCTCCATTATGATATGAAAGTTGAATGATGCGCACTTAGTTGCTTATATAACACAAACTATCTGCGCGGGAGTTGTACATCTATCTTCCTTTATATTATGGAAAGATAGGTGTACAGACTCTCTAAAAGAGCGCCGGGAATTATCTTTTGTCTGAAATTTGTGTATTTTTGTGCGTATGGATGACAAGTTGCAACAGATCGACACCCTTTTAGGTGAACTGAATCAATACAGGGCTAATGAGAATTACCGCATCACAGAGGCTCTGGAGATTGAGTATACCTATGACAGCAACCGCATTGAGGGAAATACCCTGACCCTCCATGAAACGGATATGGTGGTCAACAAAGGTATTACCATTGCAGGCAAAGGACTGAGGGAGCATTTGGAAGCTATCAACCATAAAGAGGCCATTGATTTTATCAAGGACATAGCCCAAAAGAAAGAGCCGATCTCGGAACGTGTGCTGTTGGATATTCATGCCATTGTCCTGCACAGCATAGATAAGGACAATGCCGGGAAATACCGCCGTGTACCTGTCATTATCAGCGGCAGCAAGCATATTCCTCCCCAGCCTTACCTGTTACAGCCCAAAATGGATGAGTTGTTTCAATGGTACGAGGCAAACAAGGATTCCATGCACCCGGTTGTATTGGCAGCTCAAATGCACGAGAAACTGGTGTCTGTCCATCCCTTTATTGATGGGAATGGCAGGACAGCCCGTCTGTTGATGAATCTGATATTGATGCAACATGGCTATCCTATTGCCAATATCAAAGGAGACAATGAGACGAGGCGACGCTACTATGAGACTTTGGAGGAAGCATCCTCGGGAGATAACTCGGCCTTTGTGGAGTTTATCGAAGATGTGGTAATTCAAAGTCTGACGTACTACCTGAAAATCATCCGGGGATAAACCGGAGATTTGAATACCAACGGGAGGTGTGGAAAAATCCATGCCTCTCTTTTTTTAATCATCCGGAAGTCACGAAGTAGAACTGTCTGAAATTTTTACATTATTCAATTTAATAATCCATGAACGATTTATGGCAAATCCTTATAATTTGGTTGATTATATGCCTTGTGATCTACATCCGGGCAGACCCCCGCAAACAAGAGTAAACATTTCTGAATTTCAATCTTGATTTTCTGAAACTTTAAGCCGAAATTTGTTTCTGCAACAGTCCTAAAAAGAAGGATGAGTTATTGCATTTTCCAAGTTAGTTTCCTACTTTTGTGAGACATACTAACTGACACGGAAAGTGTAAGTTTATTCCCATAAAGCGAATCTGGAAAATTCATTGATGGTGAGAATAAGCGGACTTATCCTTTCGTCGTATACTTACCCAAGTATATAGGCGTAGGGCTGTTGCTTGTTTTATCCATCGAGGTATTCCAGAACCCGCTTTAATAAAATAGGCTTTCAGTCCTGCGCTTTCTTTTTTACTACTAATCCATCTGTTAGGGACGGCAGAAGAAAAAACTACTATTATGGGATTGAAAGATTTACTCAACAAGTCAAATTCAACTTCACAAGAGAATAATGAGTTGCGATGCCGATTACGTGATTTACTGACATTAGCTGCTATTGATGGAGAAATTACAGATAAAGAATCCTTGTTTATATTTAATTTATGCCGTCAAGACGGAATCCAAGTTGAAACTATATCTGGAAATGTAATGAATGCTCCTGATGCTTATCCAAACGACTTTAACCTAAGAGGGAAACACTTGACACAAATGGTTGCTTTGATGATGATTGACGGGGAATGTGCTGAATCTGAAATTAAATACTGCAAGAAAATAGCATCAAAATTAGGCATTGAAGAACAGGCTATTAGTAAACTTGTCGCAGGAATTGCAAATGGTAAAAATAATCTATTAAATGAGTCAGAACGAGAAAGTGCAGTTATAAGTTTTTTATCAAATGGAGGATTTGAAGAATTTACAAAACCGCAAAATAATAACGAAGATACCATTAGACAGAAAATTAGAGCCGGATTTGACCAAAATGTAAAGATAATGACAACTCAATCGCAATACAACGATCCTCTCATGTTGGGATTGGTAGTGAAATCTGCTATCGCAACTTTTTATCAACAGATGAAAAATGATAGCACACTTTTATCTTTGTGTGAATTATATGGTCTTAATTATCAAAGCATATTGAAAGAGGAATGCAACTATGCCCTCCATCGGTACTTAGAGGAATAATCTTTTTCTTTAACACACATAAATAATTGAAAATGATTTGGATTTTAATCTTGGCTGTCATTGTATGGCTGTTGTTCAAATTTGTAAAAGAGCACAATGAACATATTCAAACTCGTGTGACGAATTATGGGGGCATGGATGAAAAATATAGCGTCCTAATAGAATTTTTACAAGGGGCAGGAATGCATATTACTAAATTAGGAACAAGCAGTATTGAATTAAAAAACAAAGCAGAATCCGCTAATTGTGTTATGTATTATATAGGTACACATTTAGAAATCTTGTTTATTACGAATATGCCGCTGTTAGGATACCAGAAAAAGAAATGGGTATTCCCTGACGGTTATCCACAAGAAAAAATGATTGAGGAAATAGATAATTATGCCAATTGGCAAGTTCAACAAATGATGAAAGTATCCGATAATAGTCAATATATAAATTATGATGAACGGGATTAAGGCGGGACTGGAATTGCAGAAGATTTCAATATCCATGGGAAAGGTATATAAAACTTTATCTACTCTTTCTGGGAAAATACAGGATAATTTAGATGTCTATGATAATAAAGAAGATTTCTATGTCCTTGCATACACTTGTCGAGTTGCAATATTAGACAGAATCCAAGCTAATGATTGGATTCAAATGCAAATCCCGATAAGGATTCCAACAAGTATGTTTACCTCCCGCAAGGAAACTATTGCGACGGGGTTGAATTTAACGATTGGAAAATTGAAAGAGTTGGCTTCATCTAATAGTACTGTAGCATATAACATTGAAGAAATTTTGCAGAAACGCAAGTTATTTTATGATTTTGAAAAAATGTTACCACCTAATATAAAAGATAAATTATAATTCCCCTCCCACTTACTTTTCTATAAACTACACAATCTAACTGCGCATATAGTATAGCTTAAAACGACACTGAGCGAAGATAATCCGGTATGTCCTAAATGTAGAGGAGTGATGCAGAAATTCGATAAATAAGATAGATCTACTCACTTACTTATAGTATATGTTCAAAAGGAAATGAGTGTAATGCACAATGTAAGTGCTATTACATTATAAAAAATAATCAAGATATGGTAGATAATAAGAATATAGCGACAGTAGCTCCAATCTTTGGTATTAATAGACTTCGGCTTGAAATTGATGGCCCTGGGATTACGACATTGGTAGCTTTCATGAAATGTCCGTTGAAATGTAAATATTGCATCAACGAGAAATGCCATGAACCATTATTAGAGCCGGAATCTAATCATTTATCGGGTGAAATTAGGTACCTTTCACCAATAGAGCTCTATGATGAAGTCAAAATCGACAATATCTACTTTCAAGCTACGAATGGAGGTATTACATTCGGGGGCGGTGAACCCGCTCTTTACAGCGATTTCATTACCGAATTTAGAAAAATATGCGGCGATAGCTGGGACCTAAATATAGAAACATCATTAAATGTAGATCTTAAACATATAAAAGCTATCTCTCCCGTAATAAATCATTTCATTATAGACATAAAGGATTTGAATCCAAGCATCTATAAAGAGTATACGGGAGTGAATATAGATCAACTTATTCAAAATCTACATTATCTAAAGGATATAGGTAAGGCCAAAGATATGATAATCCGAGTTCCGCATATACCCGGATTTAATAATCAAGAAAACATTACAGAAAATATCCATCAACTTAATTTAATGGGCTTTGAAAATATAGACGAGTTTGAATACAGGCCAGACTATTATTTATATGCTCAAGAGAGCCATCGACTAAATTGGGCGATAGGAGGGATGATGTGTAACATTTTATCGGCTATCCGAAAAGAAATTGCTTCCACTAATGGTATAGGATATGAACTGAGCAAATGCAATAACGAGAAATATTGTGCAGGAACATGCCCGAAATGTGATTGGGAATTAAAAAATTTACAAGAGCAACTTGACGCAAAATGCCTTAAAGGAGCAAAACTTAATTTTAATCTAATAAATAGTTTTCCAACGAAGGAAATAGCAGTAACTATAAATACGTCCTCCGAATGGCTCTTAGGAGTACTCGAGATCGAAGATGACGAAGAAATTTGAATACTAAAATACGTTTGTGAGTTCTCGAAATTTAGAAAATAATACCCATTTACTTATATACAATAAAAGGTAAGTGAGTAGGCAGGATTGCCCCTGGTTATATTACCCCTCCCCTCAGAGCCGAGTTCTTGTAGAATAGTAACATATATTGCTGTTAAGTAGTTTATTACAGAGATTTGAGTATCAAAAATGAGAAATGAAGAATACCTTATCCATATTTATTGCATTGCTGATATTCGGGCAGATATATGCCCAAAATTCGTATGAGACAAAAGCCTTAGAGCAACAAACTGATAATCTACTGCATATCACAGGCTGTAAAATGAAGCATTACTACGAGCCGATGTGTCAACTTTATACCTATGGTCCTCATCAGTTTTTAAGATGTGATGGCGGCGATTTTATGATTGGATGCCCAGTCTCTTATTTGGTACGACAAGATTCGCTTGGCACCCATAGAAGCTATCATGCGATATATTTTCAATCCCCAGATTCGAAAATAACTATTATCCCAGCTAATTATGCTGCTGTCTTTGATAAGGAAATAGGTTCAGTTTATCAGTTTGAAAGGCAAAGGTGGCAAGATGAGGGATGGGAACTATTAAATACTTCTTTACAAAGGGGTTTTTATTTGATTGAGGCTTCCAAGAACGGAAACAGGCTTTACAAAAAGGTAATTTGCACACAAGATACTGATTGCCTGTCATTGACAGAGGTAATTGTATATTATTTCAATGATAATGTTTTAGATGCACAACGAATTATTAAAACCTACGTATCAAAATTTCCGAATCAGCCTTTCTAACAGATTACACCAATGAGAAAATTACCTATAATAGGTTTACCCCAAGTAGGATTACCCCTCCTCATAGTAAAAGCACAGGTCAAAAGCTTGTGCTTTTTGCTTGATACGGGGAGTAACATCAATGTCCTTGATAAAAGAGTAGCTGAGTTCTTCCAGCTTTCGGGTGGAACAGCCCAACAGCAACAATTCGGGATAGATGGAACACTCCAAACCACAGATGTTGCTAAATTGACTTTCTCTCTGGAAGAACGGGAGTACAAAGCAGATTTCTCGGTGATGGATTTATCCTCGGCTTTTGGAAAAGTGGAGGAAGAATCGGGCATACAGATTCATGGTCTGTTGGGATGTTCTTTTATGGAGCAACAGAAATGGGTGCTTGACTTTGAGAAACTATGTCTATTCACCCCCTAATCCTCTACCCTCTCAACGCCCACTTAAATTTATTATTTATTAAAAAATAAGTGCGCAACTACCCTATTTCAATCACATTTTTAATCTCGGATGAAAAGGCAATTTGTGTTACCTGTTTGGTTACCTATTGAGTTTCACAGAGGCCCCAGCAATAATAAATATCTGATTTACTGATTGATGCCTCTTTAGCTCAGTTGGTAGAGCACGACACTCTTAATGTTGGGGTCCAGGGTTCGAGCCCCTGAGGGGGTACAAAGTAAAAGACTGATAATCAATGATTATCGGTCTTTTTGTTTTTGAGCGTCTGCCCTGTCGTCGGGCATTTTCGGGTGGGAAAGAGGGCGTTTTCGGGGAAATGTTTAACACTTTGTTTAACACTAAATCGGTTGGTTAAACTTGTTTGCGCAACAATGCAAACAAATGAATATCAGCATTAACGCCGTCTTTCGCAAAGACAGACTGAACAGCCAAAACGCCGCGCCCGTTCACCTGCGTTTAACACAAAACCGAAAACTTAAACACATCAGCACGGGTGTAACACTCAATATTAACGAGTGGGATTTTGAAAATCAGCGTGTTAAGGGCCAAACTCCCGAATTGCAGGCGTTACAACTCCGCATCGACACCAAAATCGACGAACTCCGCCGCAAAATCAAACGCTTGGAAGCATTAGAGGTAGAGGTTACTCTCGACAATCTTTTGGAAACCCACGGGCGGAAAATCAACTGCACGGTCGGCGAATATCTGAAACAGACCATCGAACGGCTGGAAACACTCGGTAAATACGGTTCGGCATCCAAACACCGCTCTTTGTTATCCCGTTTGTCGCAATTTAGGTCGCTGAATATCCGATTTGACGAAATAGACCTTGCATATCTTCACGATTTTGAACTGTTCCTGCGTAAAGAGGGCAACACAAACAACAGCATAGCCACCAAATACGCCATCTTTAAGGCCGCCTATAACAAGGCACTCGCCGAGGGTTTATTCGTGCCTAAAACTACCCCATTCACCAAATACAAGGTCGGGAGCCTATGGACACGGACAAGGAAGCGAGCCATCACGAAAGAGGATATACAGAAACTCGTTGCATTGGAGATAGCCCCTAATTATAGGACGGACTATGCCGAGTTTGCACGGGACATATTTCTATTCTCCTACTACACGGCAGGCATCAATTTTACAGATATGGCGACCTTGCGTTACTGCGATATTGTGGACGGCAGGATTTACTACTCCCGCCACAAGACACAGAAACTATTATCCTTTCAGCTCGTCCCGAACGCCATGCGGATTATCGAGAAATACAGCAAGGCCAACCACGCACAAGAAGATTATATCTTCCCTATTCTCGACCGCTCGGAACACAAGACTGCTCAACAGATTTTCAACCGAACGCACAAGGTTCTGCGGAAAGTTAATCGGGAATTAAAGACGCTGGGAGAGCAAATAGGATTGGAAATGCCATTGACTACCTATGTTGCTCGGCATACGTTTGCCACGGTTTTGAAGCGTTCGGGAGTGAATATTGCCATCATTTCCGAATCGCTCGGTCATTCAGACCTATCCACGACACAGATTTACTTGGATTCTTTCGAGAACAGCCAAATCGACGCGGCAATGCAGAACTTGTTGTGAACGAAAAAGGGCACTCCGACGAATATACGGAGTGTCCTTTTTTTCAACGACAGCAGGCTGAAATTAGGCGACCGTCGCGTGTTCGGGAAGACGTTTTATATCTTCCGACAGAAATCTGTCCGCATCTTCGGGCGAGAAGCGTTTCCCGTAAAGTTGCACATCAGCCCCTAATGTACGGGATACACCGTCTTTCAGCACCTTTTTCATCGTGGCACTACCGAGGAACACGATATGTTCCGCTACATATTCAGGCTTCAAGCCCAAAATTTTGCACTCACGGCAATACCTGCGGCTGTCAAGCAGGATATTTACCTGCTCCATGAAATCAGCCCAAAACTTGTTTGCATCCGAGTAAGCCGCATTCATAAATTTGTTGATGCAGGCCAATTTAATTTCGTTATCCTTTTTCAGTTGGACATCGAAAACGGGCCGCGCCTGCGTCATTACCCGCCACATCGGGGGCGTAGTCGAACGGCGGCGGCGCGAGGTCGAATTTGTCTGCGGCTCTTTCTGCTCGGTGGCAGGGGCAGTCAGGATGGTTGCGGCAGGAGCCGTTACTTGGTTGGTTGCAGCGACCTCGGCTGCGGGAATGATAGCATTTGCCATATCTTTTAAGTACTCCCTTACGGGAGGGGCTAAAATTATTCTGCATCCCTTGCCCAAGCGTTTGCAGGTCGTCGGGTTTATCCCTTTCGACACTACAAAGATTTGACTTTTCGCACCCCAAACACGGGGAGTGAAATAAAGGGCGTTTTTACTCTCCCTTTGCAAATTACAGATAAACAGCGGAATAAGTTGCAGGCATGCGCCCTTTGCAGGACTTAATTATTCCTTTTAACGAATCGTCGCTATACAAAAAGCTGTCATTGCGGGTAAATTCATAGAGGTAACAGATACGCGAAATCAGCAACAGCCGATTCAACGAAACACTCTTGTCGGGTTGCTTTGGGCGGTTGTCCCCCAATAAAGCGTTCAGCATATCCCGATACATCTCCACAGTCCGATAAATCCGAAACGACGTACTCGGATAGGTTTCGTCGAAATTGCCCGTGTCAATCCCGTAATAGTGAATCTTCCTGCCTTTGCATTCCCGTTCATAGGTTTCCCGCAGCCAGTCCAAAATCCCACGCTTTATAACGGGCAGAACCTCGACTTTCTTTCTGTTCTTTTTAAGGGTTATTTCAATATCATCGTCCGTGAAATCCTCGCCCAACTCTTTGAACAGATTTTGCACCGCCTTATCCAAAGACGCGGGTTTCACAAGGCTGTAGTTTTTAAACGAGGTTTCGACATAATCGTAAATAAAGACCAGCGCAAACCAGAATTTCTCGACATCCAGCCCCAATCCCATAACCGTAGCGATTATATCGTCGTTAGCAAGATAATCCGACTTGGCAAAGGGCATCTTAATCTTACCCGTACAGTAGCGATATTCAAACTGCGGCGTGCGGATTCCATACGTCTGTTCATCGCATCCGCAGGCAATATCGACATACTCGCGCAACTCTCGGCGCATCGGGTCGAAATCCCAATGCACAATCTTATCGTTTTCATCCATCAGTAAGGATTCATACATACTCTTACGAATGGCATCGGCCTCTTTTTCATTCATAAAATAGCGTTTTACACCCAAATTTACGGCTTTTTACGTGTACATCGCACTTATTTACCGTGCAAAAACCGCTATTAGCACTTAAAACACGTGTTCGAAAGGAATTTCAGAACAGCCGCACCATGTACCGAACCGCTAACAGTACTGAATTACATGACACGAAAGGCGTTTTAGAACAACGGACTATGTAAAACACCCGCTAATACTGCTTTTTGCACATTAATTTCCCCGTTGAACACACTCCGCCACCCCGTAAACAGCCCTATAATGCCATTTAAGACATAGATAAAAATGTTCGGATTAATTGCTGTCCGACCTTTGTTCCCAATAAAAAAGGTGCTATCTTTATAATACGAAAAAGGAGTAATCCTAATGTCGAGTCCGTCCATAATCGGGAGGTGTTTTTCAGCACCTCTTTTTCTTGTTTCCGAGTGTAATATTTTTTGATTCCGAAATGGACTTTCTCTTTAATAATAACATTACAAGATTAAAAATAATTACAGATTTTATTTCATGAAAAACAAATTACTTATGCGAAACTGAACCATCGACGCACCCAAAGGTGCAAAATTTCTTCGGGACTTTATGACCGAAATTCCCGTGAATTGTCTATTTAACAAGAAAAAGACGGGGTGCGGGGCTACCGAACTGGCTATCCGCAATTCCATTCCCACCCTTATCGCTATGCCTTACGTGGCATTGGTGAAGAACAAGACCGTCTGCCGCACCGACGATATAGAGGTGTTGGGTGTTTACGAAGACATTACCGAGTGGGACATCACGCAATTCGCCCGTACCCATTCCCCCTTAAAGATAGCCACGACTTACGATTCCCTGCCGCGTGTCGTTTCCGCTTTACAGAGCATCGGCATAGACCCTTACAAAGAGCTGTTCCTGCTGGTGGACGAGTGGCACGTGCTGTTCAACTCCTATTCGTTCCGACACCGAGCCATCCGAGAACTGCTTGCGACGGCGGCACGCTTCGACCGTGCGACCTACATGACGGCAACGCCCATAGAACGGGAATACATGTTGGAGGAACTGCGACACCTGCCGACCTGCGAAATCGACTGACCCGACCTTACGGAGGTCAAGGTACGTTCGCGGCAGACCAACAAACCCGATAAATATATCGTCTCGGAGTGCGCCAAAGTCCTGCGCGACGAATTGCCCTATAACCTGCATATCTTCGTCAACAGCGTGGAATTTATCGCAAAGGTCATCGACACGCTCAAACTCGCTCCCGAAGCCGTTAAGGTAGTCTGTTCCACGAGCGGGGAAAGTCGGCAGGAGAACCAGCGCAAATTAGGCAATGCCTATCCCATCGGCCAGCCCTCCGACCCTGCGAAGAAGATAAACTTCTACACCTCGACCTGCTTCGAGGGGTGCGACATCTTCGACCCCGACGGCGTTACATTCATCGTCAGCGACGGACGAAAGGCGCACACGCTGTTGGATATTTCAACGCTCTTTACGCAGATATGCGGACGCATCCGAGATTCCCGTTACAAGGCGCAAATCGTGCACGTCTATTCCACGACCAAATACAGCAAGGCCGTAACGCTCGACGAATTTGTTGCGGCTACCCAGCGGACGCTTGCCCAAGCCGAAAAGTTTGCATCCGACATCAACGCAGTAGACGAACCGAGCCGAGAGAAACTATTGAAGAAAATCCCCTACATCAACGAACAATATGTGCGGATAGTCGATAACCGCCTTGTCGTGGAAAAGAACCTCGCCAACATGGACATCGTGAACTTTAAGATAAGCCGACATATTTATGCGACCTATGTAAACCTTACCGACGAACTGCAACGAAACGGCTACAAAGTAACGGTGCAGACATACAGCAAGGTCGTGGAACACCTTGCGGCCAACCCGACAGCGCGGACTACTTTTCGGGAGTTGTTCGACGAATACTGCCGACTGAAAACAATGACCGAGCAATTTTTCGTGGTAGAAAGCCCTGCCGAATTATGCGCCGTGATAGAACAACGGCATCCGCTGGTGAAGCAGGCTTACGACCAGTTGGGAACGGCTAAAGTGCAGGCGTTGAAATACCATGTCGGCAACATCCGCCGAGAGTTGGTAAAGGGGCTTTCAATCGGCGACGACTATAAAATCGTGAAGATGATAAACGACGCATTTCAGAAGCAGACGCCGATTGCCAAAAACAAGGCGAAAGAACGCTTGCAGGAGATTTACGACACGTTAGGACTGACACGAAAAGCCAAAGCGACAGACCTCGCACAATGATACGAGATAAAGGACGCACCGACACGAATAGAGGGTAAACCGACCGCGTGTGTGACAATTATCAGGGACAAGTTCGTGAGAAGATAGAGGGCGATTACGACCTTATATAAAGAAAAACACCACACATAAGACATTACAACTGTAAACCAATTCAATCAATAATTTCTTATATTTGTACAAAACGTACAATGATGAATAGCATAATATTTATGTGGATAACAATAATAGTTAATATTTTAGGATGGTTTATATTACATATACTATCTAAACGTCGAGATTTATCCAACAAGAAAAAAGAAATTACCATCCAATATCTAATAACAGCATGGCAATTATTAGAAAATGCATCTAACCGCAACGATGGCACTCGGAATGCTGATGTTGAAAAAGCTATTGCGAACATTCAACTATTCGGAACCCCAACACAAATACAATTAGCTCAAAAATTATCTGATGAAATTGGGGATACTCAGCAAGGAGATACTAAACCTCTTCTTATTGAATTAAGAAAAGAGTTGAGAAAAGAGTTAGAGTTAGAAGTTGTTGGAGATAAATTAAGACATTTACGTTTTAATAAAAAAGCCTTATAGTTAGGGCTTTTTTATTTTATCCATGCAGACAATCCCTATTTTTCACCCCTCCCCCTTTTCAGATGGAAAACCGAATTTTTATCCATCCCATTTAATAGGATTCCACATAAAACAGACCACCCCTATCTGCGTCCGAAACCATATAACCACATAGAATTATTTGCATTATATAGAATCGGAAAGCTATTCTTACATGGAGATATGCCGCCCTTTTTAGTTGGTTATGAATGGAGTTATCTTTTTACAAGTAATGGGGAATAACTCTAAACTTTACAGACCATGAAAACATTAAATGAAAGGGCGACAGAAATTCTGCAAGCCTTGTTAGCCGTGCGGTCTTACAGAATCGACCACGGAAACGGAGTTTACACACGCTTACGTGCCGCAATGATTGGGCGCAATGGAAAGTACAACCTTATTTCGCTGGTAGAATACTACGAAGCTAAAGGTAAACTTGCGCAGAGTACAGAAATGAATTTTGCATTTGACACAAGTACAAAGCAGTTTATCCCGTACTATTACTGCAACAAAACTCTCCGCATTGAATCGCATAGTGCGTACCCGACAGAAAACGGAATGGAGAATTGCACCGAGGAACGACAGGCTGACCACACAAATTTTGCAAACCGATGGCTAATACGCATGAACTCGCAACAACCGATGATATGAATGCGCAACGAGTAGTACAGAATTGTGTTTTGAAGAATCAAAGCACGGTTATCGAGGAAATGATACGGGCAAACCTTATTTCCGAAGAATATCTTTATCCGTTCGTAGATGATGTCATGGAATGGTGGCTGATTGATTCTTGGCTGGCCGAACGACTGAAAGCGCAAGGCGAGGTTATCATCGAGGAATACGGTTGCTACTGGTGGGGCAGGCAATCCAGCGGTCAGGCTATTTACATGGACGGCGTAATACAAGAAATCTGCGGGGAAGATTAACCCAACTTACAACTAACAAAGTTTCGATTCCATACTCCCTGCTATTGGATAGAAACTTTGTTTTCAAGAACTTTGCAACAAAATTTAACGGCAACACCCCAACGGAGAGCATTGTAATTCAAAAACATTTTCTAACTTTGCATTGTCACCGAATAGGTGGCAGACATATTGATTAGTGAAAGTGTTTCGCTATATTCCTCGTCAGAAATCTGGAAAATTTCACGTAAACAGGAATAAGCATTACAAACGCTCTTCACCTTGTGTAGATTATATCCTTTCGATATATCTGCCCAAGTGTGGGGTGTTGCTTATTTGTTTACGGGCATTCCAGAGCCTCTGACGAAATAGGTGAACAACTCCACACTTTCTTTTTGCATATAACCCACCGCAGCAGGAGTTGATACGGTAAGATTTGAAACACTTGTTTAACTTAAATAAATCTTACTATGAAAAAATTATTTTTATTTGTGCTTACTGCAATGATGATTTGCGGATGCTCCAAGAACGGAAACGAAAACCCTGCACCTCCTGAAGAGGATATATTTTCCGTCGATATAACATCGCTGGAATTTAGCGGGCGGGGAGGCACACGATACATTTCCTTTGAAAGCACCCAAGATTGGACACTTTCGGGTGGTGCTTCTTGGTGTGAACCGTCGCAGAAAAGCGGAAGCGGAACAGACCGCTATTTTTCTGTCGATTTTTCTGCAACAAGCAATACGACAACTGATAACCGCTCAACTGCATTCACGCTCAAAAGCGGAGAACAATCGGTAGAAATACAAATAACACAGGGATTTGTTCCGACCGTCATTGTGTCCGAAGCGGGAACATTACAACAAATCTTAACGGAACAAAATCTATTGGAAACGACGGAATTGAAAATTAACGGCAAGCCCGATGAAACGGATTTCAAATTTCTCAAATCCGTGCTGACATTGAACTATTTGGATATTTCGGACGTAAATTTGGAAGAGTTGCCTGAAAGAGCCTTTGCAAATTCCCTTATTTCCCATGTTATATTACCGCGTTCTTTGAAAGTAATCGGCAATGAAATGTTCTATATGGCAGAAACGAGAACCGTACAAATGTTTGACGAAGTAGTTACCATAGGCGACAAGGCATTTTCTATGAGCGAAATTCATTCGGATTTTCATTTTTCATCCAAATTACAAACTATCGGTAAAGAGGCGTTTTATCATTGTTCGGGCTTATATTCTCTAAAATTTCCTGCATCACTTGAAACTATTGGGGAAAGTGCATTTGCGAATTTGACATATTCCGTCACGAGTTACCCATCTCTTGATTACATATTTTTTGAAAAAGGGTCGAAATTGAAAACAATCGGAGCTGGAGCATTTAAAGACGCAATAGATCACGATGGAATTATTTATATGCAACATTGTACCGAAATAACAGATATGGCGTCAGACGCCTTTAGGCGTGACATAGCTTCCAAGTTCTATTTAGGAGTAAAAACACCCCCTGCATCGCTTCTCCCATTTGATAGAGGAAGGCTTGATGATGGAGGACGCTATACAAACGGATGGACTGTCGAGATCTATGTTCCAGAAATGTACGTTGACGCATATGGTAAGATATGGGGCAGTCGTGATGGGATAACTGGTAGATACATGTCGTTAGAAGATAATATGCCCGAAGACAAATGATACTGCTATGAAGCAAAATAGGATAAATAAAGCCCAATGGCGAGAATTGATTGCAAATTACATTTCTTACTGCAACAATAGAGGAAATTTAGGATTGTTGGTCAAGACGGATAATCTACGGCATATTTCAAATGTAATTTGGGATGAGTGGAGCCGCATTATATCAACAAATTGCAATCGCCTTTCCCAATCGGCCGATTTTAACGAATTGTACGAACGCATAGAGGATTTGAAAATTCGGGGAATAGGAGCACAATCCATGATTGAAACAGCCCGACAAGTCGCTTATAAATACGATATTCCATTGGATGATTCCTGCTGGAGAGTGGTAGTGCGAAAATCCCCTATTATCAAATTACTTGGTGTTCCTGCAAGAGATATTAAAAGTTACTTTGCCCGATTATCTTCCGATTTTGGACAATTAACCTCACAGCAGAAAATAGATTTTATTATTGCCTACCAAAATAAAATTAGGCGTCTGCTAAAGAAATAAGATACACCACCTATCGAGTGACAGACTTTGTGAAAAGGTTAATCTATAAGACCCTTTTGCAGAGTTTGTCACTCTCTTATTTTGTTTATTCCACTAATAATCTTATCTTTATAAAGATAAATAACGATTAAATTTTAGCTAAAATGAACAGATACAAACAACCTAAAACAGAATGAATGACCAAAACATGAGAGGATAAACAAGCTATTTGCAAGTTGGTCGAATGGAGCAAGGCAGAGGGAATAGGCTTAATTGTCATAAAGCCTCAAAATGAGATTTATCCCGAAATGTTTTACTTTGTTTTCTCGCCCGAAACAGCGGACATAAATAAACCCGTTGAAATCGCACTTGTAAAGAATAAACAATGAATAATCGGGTGAAAAAGCGACCTTGAAGAGATAAACGATATAATAGGAATAATAATCGCCAACGAGATGAAGATGGAGGGCATGAGCGAAACGGTAAATTTATTCAACTGCCTTGTCAGAGCGAACACTATATTATTCCATTACACCACACCCGACGGACGGGACGAGATGGTGAAATTCCCGTTAGCTGGATTCTGCGAAAACTATCTGATGCAGTTTGCAAAGTAGCGGCAGGAACCGTACGGTAGTATGGAACAGGCGCACGTATTAGAGGCAACGAATATTACTCCACAAAAAATGGAGTTATATATACTATATATCTTAAAAGGTTAAGGGCAGGCCGAAAAAATGCGGTTTTCCTTTGACTACAATAATACTAATTCACTTATATATATTAATTGCAAGCAGGTTTATCCGCATTTATTGTTTAACACTTTGTTTAACACTTACCTTATAGCTACCTTTGCACTCGCAATCGGATAACGATTGATGCCTCTTTAGCTCAGTTGGTTACGCCGAAACGCGGAGCGTTTTGGTGGCTTGGAGAGCACGACACTCTTAATGTTGGGGTCCAGGGTTCGAGCCCCTGAGGGGGTACAAAAAGCGAGAATCAAAAGATTCTCGCTTTTTTCGTTTGTCTGCCCCCCTTACATGCGCCGGGAAGACGATGCGGGGAGGGTATCCGCCGTCTTCATCCGGTTTCTGCGCCCTCCCCGGGCCGGAAGGGCACATCTATCGCAACAACTGGAACTTGATCCCCACCGAGAAATAGACGATCTCGGACAAGTCGAGCGACTTGTTCCCGCATTTGGCGACGATGTCGAGGTCGTTGGCGCTCAATTCGTAATAAAGCGTGATATGACGCAGCAAACTGTCGTTTTTCAGGTAATACGTGAAACGCTGCCCAACGTAGAGATGCGTCCGCAGGCGCGAGGTGAAGCCGTAGTAGCTGTCGCCGGGGTATTTGTCGGATTCGCGCACCCAATAATCCTCGCCCGTAATCAGGTTGAGATAAACTCCGGTCGTGAAGGGCTCGATGGCGAACCGCTCGCAGCACCGGATGCTCCACGGAATGTAATTCTGCCGGAGCGTGAAGGTCGTATGCGTCCGGTCGGAATAGGCCCCGGGCAGAAAACCGACCAGCACGTCGGTCTCCCAGCGGCATTTCTTTCCGTAGTCCCAACCGCAGCCGAACGACATGAATCCCATGCCTCCTGCGTACTGCGCCTTGACATGCGTGGGAATCCCCCGCTCCCACCCTTCGTAACCCCGATGCTCCCGGAAGTCGAGGCGTCGGTTCTGTCCGAGCCGGATGTTGGCGAGCGGAACGAACGACGGGTCCTGAGCCGTCGCAGGCGACAACCACAGACAACCGGCCAATATGACGATCAGCCGCTTAAAATTCCACCCGTTCATAGCTGTATCCCTCCCCGGTAATGGTAAAGAGCAGATAGGTCTCTTTGCCGATGTTGTCGCATTCGTAGTAGATCACGCCGTCGCCGAACAGATCCTCGGCGGCGAAATGGTGCCCGTGGCCGTTCAGGCAGAATTGCAGCTGCGGGAACCGCCGGATCGTCTGTTGGAAGATTTTGGCCACGTTGTTGTCGAACTGTTCGGAATAGGGCTTGGCGTGCATGACCACGACGGTCTTTTCGGCCCCGGCGGGGAAGCCGTCGATCTGGCGTTCGAGAAAGTCGAAGTTCGGGACGGGCGTGTCGTGGTCGAACTCCAACGCATTGGTGTTCAGGCAGACGAAGCGCACGTCGCCGGCCGTGAAGGCAAAATCGACCTCGCCGAAAATCTTAGTGAAAATCCGCTCGCCGGTGGCCAGACAGTCGTGGTTGCCCAGCAGGACGACGTAAGGAACATTCAGACGATTGAGGATGTCGCGCTGCCGCTCGAACTCGTCGCGCATGCCGAAATCGGCCAGATCGCCCGTGTGGATCACGAAGTCGATGTCGTCGCGGGCGTTGATGGCTTTCACGGCATCTTCGGTCTCGTCGTACCACCGCTGCGTGTCGCTGATCTGCGCGAAACGGATCGTCCGCCGGCCCTCGCACGCCGCCTCGATGCGGGCGATGTTGCGGGCGTTGACACCCGTCGGACCGTCGATGCGGGTGTCGTAGGGGTGGTATTCGACCTGGCAGGCGGTCAGGAACACAACGGCCAAAAGCGAAAAGAGTTCGGTTTTCATAACGGCTGTTTTACGGACTGCAACCGGAAATTGCTCGGCGAACACCCGACATGTGCCTTGAAGAAGACCCCGAAGAACGACTGATTCGGAAAGTTCAGGTCATAGGCGATCTGCTGAATGCTCCGGTCGCTGTTTTTCAGCAGAAACAAGGCGTCGTTGATCACGAAATGGTCGATCCACTCCCCGGCACTGCGACCGCTCACCTCACGCACCAATGTCGTCAGGTATTTGGGCGTCAGGTTGAGCTGTTCGGCATAGAATCCGAGCCGCCGCTGCTCCCTGTAATGCTTCGCAAGCAGCTGGATGAAGCGCACGAAATAGGAGTTGCGCCGGTCTTTCACCGATCGTTTCACCTCCTGACGCGGCAATACGGGATCGGAAAGCACGTCGCCCAATGAATAGAGAAACGAGGCGACGGCATTGCGGACCGCCATAGCGCAGAATTCCGAATCGCTTCCCCGGTCGGTCAGATGCCGGATATTGTGCAGCTGCACGAAACAAAGGTCGATCTGCTCCGGAGTCAGCCGGATAACCGGGTATTCAGCGAACCGCATCATAAGTTCCGAGACATGTTTCATCGCCATGACACCCCGAAACGCAGGGGCGGAGTCGAGGATGAGACACCGGGCGGAGAACTCACGCCGGCTTCGGATGACGATCCGGGTTTTCGGAAGGATGAAGATCATCCGGTTCCGTTCCAGGCGGAATTCCGTTCCGTTGACGGCGAAATCGACCCGGCCTTTCGTACAGAATACGAAACCGCCGATCTCCGTGCGAATCAAAGATCCGGGCTTCAACCGCTCGTCGGACGCAGCGTCCAGATGTCCGATCACGCATCCGTTGCGACGCATATTGGCTGATGCCATGAAATGACGGGCGGCATCGTCGAAGGTCAAGACCGAAATCGGTGAAAAAGTGTTGGTTGCGTTCATTACTATACGTTTTTTGGATATTTATTCTGCGGGCGTGATGTCGGCCAGTTCGTCGGTGATGGCCTGCTGGCGACGCTTGTTGTAGGTCAGCGACAGGTCGTCCAACAGCTCCGCAGCGTTGTCCGAGGCGGTCTGCATGGCAACGGTGCGGGCCGCCTGCTCGGCCGTAATGCTGTCGAGCAACACCGCATGGAGGCGCGCGCGAAGCGTCTGAGGCAGCAGCGCCGCGAGGAGCGTCTCCACCCCGGGCTCGCAGATGTACTCCGGCACGCGGCCGGGCCGTTCTTCGCCTGCGGGCAGCGGCAAAAACATCTCCTGCACGGGCGTCTGACGCCCCATCGAGCGGAAATGGTTGTAGACCAATACCACCCGGTCCGCCTCTCCGGCCGCATACTCCGCCATCAGGGCATCGGCCAGCGCCGCAGCACCCTCGCAGGCCGGATTCGACACGAGCGTGCGGAAGCGGCCGTCCGTATCGTAGTCCGCTTCGGCGGCCGCCTGCGCAATCTTCTCGCCGACGGGAATCACCGTCACGCGGTCGAAGCCCTCGGCACGGAGCCGTTCGACCTGCTGCGCCAGCGCCTTGACGGCATTGGCGTTGAACGACCCGCACAGCGAACCGTCGGACGAAAAAGCCACGACGACGGCCCGTCCGTGCTTGTCGTGCGGCAGGAGCAGCGGCGACGCAGCCTTCGCGCCGGATGCCGCCGTCAATGCCGCCGCGATCTGCGACAGGCCCCGTTCGTATTCGGCCGCCGCCTGCGCCTGACCCTGCACGCGGTGCAGCTTGGCCGAGGCGACCATCTTCATCGCCGAGGTGATCTTCAGCGTACTTCGCACCGAAGCGATGCGCGCCTTTATCTCTTTGAGTGCGGCCATACTCCTATGCTTTCAGATGGGACGACACCCGTTCGGCCGCGGCTTCGATGGCGGCGGCGGTAGCCTCGTCGATCACCCCCTCGCGCAGGGTCGGGAATACCTCCGACGTTTCCAGCTCACGGAGCAGCTCCCGTTCGAAATCGGCGACCCGCTCGACGGGAATCTCCCGCATCAGTCCGTGCGTGCCGCAGTAGAGGACGGCGATCTGCCGCTCGACGGGCATCGGGCTGTACTGCGGCTGCACCAAAAGACGTGTGTTCTTGCGCCCCTTGTCCAGCACGGCGGCCGTCACGGCGTCCATGTCGCTGCTGAACTTGGAGAAGGATTCCAGCTCGCGGTACTGCGCCTGGTCGATCTTCAGCGTACCGGCCACCCGCTTCATCGCCTTGATCTGGGCGTTGCCGCCGACGCGCGAGACGGAGATGCCAACGTCGATGGCCGGGCGGTTGCCCTGATTGAAAAGGTCGGCATCGAGGAAAATCTGACCGTCCGTGATGGAGATGACGTTGGTCGGAATATAGGCCGACACGTCGCCCGCCTGCGTCTCGATGACGGGCAGCGCCGTGAGCGACCCGCCGCCGCGCACCTTGCCCCAGAGCGATTCGGGCAGGTCGTTCATCCGTTCGGCGACCTCCTGCTGGTCGATGATCTTGGCGGCACGCTCCAAAAGACGCGAGTGGAGGTAGAAAATGTCGCCCGGGTAGGCTTCGCGGCCCGACGGACGGCGCAGCACGAGCGACACCTCGCGGTAGGCCACGGCCTGCTTCGAAAGGTCGTCGTAGACCACGAGCGCATGGCGCCCCGTGTCGCGGAAATACTCGCCGATGGCCGTCCCCGCGAAGGGTGCGAAATACTGCATGGCGGCCGAATCGGCGGCCGTGGCGGCCACGACGACCGTGTAGTCCATCGCCCCGTGGCGGCGCAGCGTCTCGACGAGCGCGGCGACGGTCGATGCTTTCTGGCCGACAGCTACATAGATGCAATAAATCGGGTCGCCCGCCTCGAAGCAACGGCGCTGGTTGATGATCGTGTCGATGGCGATCGCCGTCTTGCCGGTCTGACGGTCGCCGATAATCAGCTCGCGCTGTCCGCGGCCGATGGGAATCATCGCATCGACGGCCTTCAGGCCCGTCTGCAAGGGCTGGTTCACCGGCTGGCGGAAGATGACGCCCGGAGCCTTGCGCTCCAACGGCATCTCCGTGAGGTCGCCGCCGATCGGGCCCTTGCCGTCGAGCGGCTCGCCCAACGGGTCGATGACACGGCCGAGCATCGCCTCGCTCACGCGGATCGAGGCCGTGCGGCCCGTGCGGCGCACGAGATCGCCCTCCTCGATGCGGTCGGTGGGCCCGAGCAGCACGGCGCCCACGTTGTCCTCTTCGAGATTCATCACCACGGCCCGCATGCCGTTGTCGAACTCCAGCAGTTCGTTCGCTTCGGCGTTCCGCAATCCGAAGATGCGCACCACGCCGTCGCTGACCTGCAACACCGTGCCCACCTCGGCGAACTGCGCCGTGAGGTCAATGCGCTGCAATTCGGAAAGGAGTATATCCGAGACTTCCGATGGTTTTATCTGTTCTGTGTCCATGATTTCATACGATTCTGTTCTGTTTGTTTCCGAAGCCCCGGCGCAGCGTGTCCAGCTGGCGCGCAAGGCTCGCATCGACCAGCAGGTCGTCGAAGCGCAGCACGAAGCCGCCGATGAGCGACGGATCGGTCTCACGGCGAAGCCGCACCTCGCGGCTGCGGGTCCGCATCTGCATCAGACCGGCGATCCGGTCGGCCTCCTCGTCGGCGACGGGAGCGGCCGTCGTCAGCGTCGCGTCGAGTATGCCGTGCCGCTGCTTGTACAGGGAGAGGTAGGAGTGCAGCATGAAGCACAGATACTTTTCCCGGCGGCGGCGCAGCACCAGCGAGACGAACCCCTCCAGCGTGCGGCTGACCGTGCCGTCCAGCACCTGCCGGAAGAGCGCCTCCTTCGCCGCGACGGGCAGCACGGGCGACAGGAGCGCATCCCGCAAAGAGAGGTCGGTGCGATAGACGGCGGCCAGGCGGCGCACCTCGTCGTAAACCCGCCGTTCTTCGCCGTTGGCGGCGGCGAAGTCGGCCAAAGCCGTGGCATAGCGTCGGGCGATCAATCCGGTGTACATGTCGTTCGGTTTTTCGGGCGTTCGATTTCGTCGAGCAGCCGCTCGGCCAATGCGGTCTGCGATGTCTTGTCCTGCAACTCGCAGCGCAGCATCTTTTCCGTGACGGCCACGGCGAGCAGGGCCACCTGCTGCCGGGCGTCGCGCAGAATGGCTTCCCGCTCCGCCCCGGCCTCGGCACGGGCCTCCGCCACCAGGCGGGCACGCTCCCCGGCGGCCTGCTCCCGCGCTTCGGTCAGCATGCGTTCCCGCTCCTCGGCGGCCGTGCGGAGGATGTCCGCACGTTCGGCTTCGGCCTCCATCCGCATCATGCGTTTCTCCGTCTCGACTTCGGAGAGCTGCTGGCGGGCTTTCCGCGCCGCATCGAGCGAAGAGTCGATGTAGTGTTTCCGATCGTCGATCGCCTTGACGATGACCGGAAAGCCGAACTTCGCCACGAGGAAGAACACCGCGCCGAAGGCGAGCGTCATCCAGAACAACAGTCCCGATTCGGGTTGTAACAGTCCCATGATTGCCGTCGCTGAGGGTTACAGGGCCATGAAGCAGACGGCCACGGCGAACAGCGCCACGCCCTCGATCAGGGCCGCCACGATAATCATGTTCGTGCAGATCTTGTCCGCCGCTTCGGGCTGGCGGCCGATGGCCTCCATAGCCGACGAACCGATTTTGCCGATACCGAAAGCCGCACCGATGACGGCCAGACCTGCGCCGATGGCGGCGCCGAAAATTCCTAAGGTTTCCATGATTTCATTTATTTAAGATTCGACATGTTTCATTTTGTTCCGTGCGGGGCGTCTCCTGCGCCAGTCCGATGAAGACGGCCGAGAGCATCGTGAAGACGTAGGCTTGCAGGAAGGCCACCAGCAGTTCGAGGCAGTTCATGAAGACCGACAGCAGCACCGACACCACCGTCATCGAACCACAGACTGCCGCCCCCATTTCGGCCGTCACGAAGACGATGCACGTGAGGATCAGGATCACCGAATGGCCCGCCATGATGTTGGCGAAGAGACGGATCATCAGCGCGAAAGGCTTGGTCAGGATGCCGACGAACTCGATCAGCGGCATGATGGGAACCGGCACCTTGAGCCACGTCGGCACGTCGGGCCAGAAAATGTCCTTCCAATAGTGCTTCGTCCCGAAGAGGTTGATGGCCAGGAATGTGGCCACGGCCAGCACCAGCGTCACGGCGATATTGCCCGTTACGTTCGCACCCGCCGGAAAGATCGGGATCAACCCCATCAGGTTGTTCACGAGGATGAAGAAAAAGACCGTGAGCAGATAGGGCGCGAACTTGCGCCACCGCTCGCCGACGCAGGGACGGATGATGCCGTCCAGCAGCGACGAGCAGAGCATCTCGAACAACCCGACCACGCCGCGCGGCGCCTCCTCGGTCGCCCTGTGGCGGCGATACCAGTGTGCGACACCCAGCACGAGCGCGACGACCAGCGCGCTGTTTATCAGCAGCCCCGCCGCCGTTTTGGTAATCGAGAGGTCCAGCGGCCGGACATCGGACCCGTCGGCCTGCCGCTCGACGATGCGGCCGGCATGGCCGCCTTCGGAGGCGATGCGCAGCCCCTCGTATTCAGCGCCGCCGTGCAGCCGCGCCGAGGAGAAGCAGTGCCATCCGGTCGTGCGGCTGCGCACGATGACGGGCAGATGAAGGGTCCATTCCCGTTCGCCAGCAGTCGTGATGTGCCACTCGTAGCTGTCGCCGATATGCTCCATCACCACGCCGATCACATCGGGACCCGACTGTTCGGCGGCCGCGCGAAACGGGAGCGTGAGCAAAGCGGCCAGCAACAGTATTTTAGAATTCCATCGCATGATTCCTCTATTTTTGCGGGCCGGGCTCGGGAAGTTCGACATTGGCCGCCACCGTGTCCCGCTCGATCCGGACGAAACCCCGCAGGATCTCCTGTTCACGCTCTTCCGCGCCGGACGTATAGCGGATCTTGCCCGCCGTCAGCTGGGCGATCAGGGGCGCATGTCCGGGCAGGACGGTGAAAGCGCCTAACGCTCCCGGGAAAGAGACCTTTTCGACGGCCGTGTGGCACAACACACCGCGCGGAGCCATAATAATAAGCTGCATATCAACATGTTTTTCAGGTTTCGCAATTACGATTTCCGCATCAGCTCCTCGCCCTTGCGGATGGCGTCGTCGATCGTCCCGACATTCAGAAACGCCTGCTCGGGCAGGTGGTCCGTCTCGCCGTCCAGAATCATCCGGAAGCCCCGGATCGTCTCGGCGATGGGCGTCATCACTCCGGAAACCCCCGTGAACTGCTCGGCCACGGAGAAAGGCTGCGAAAGGAACCGCTGCACACGGCGGGCGCGGTTCACGATCGTGCGGTCTTCGTCCGAAAGCTCGTCCATGCCCAGAATGGCGATGATGTCCTGCAACTCCTTGTTGCGTTGCAGAATCTGTTTCACCCGCTGGGCCGTCCGGTAGTGCTCCTCGCCGACGATGTTCGGGTCGAGGATGCGCGAGGTGGACTCCAGCGGATCGACGGCCGGATAGATGCCCAGCCCGGCGATCTTGCGGCTCAGGACGGTCGTGGCGTCGAGGTGCGTGAAGGTCGTGGCCGGAGCGGGGTCCGTCAGGTCGTCGGCAGGCACGTAGACCGCCTGCACCGAGGTGATCGACCCGTGTTTGGTCGAGGTGATGCGCTCCTGCATCCGGCCCATCTCCGTAGCCAGCGTCGGCTGGTAGCCCACGGCCGAGGGCATGCGCCCCAGCAGGGCCGAAACCTCCGAACCGGCCTGCGTGAAACGGAAGATGTTGTCGATGAAGAAGAGGATGTCGCGCGACGCCCCCTCCCCGCCACTGTCGCGGAACGATTCGGCGACCGTAAGGCCCGACAGGGCGACCGACTTGCGGGCTCCGGGCGGCTCGTTCATCTGGCCGAAAACCAGCGTGGCCTGCGATTTGGCCACCTCGTCGTAATCGACCTTCGAGAGGTCCCAATGGCCCTCCTCCATGCTGCGTTTGAACGCCTCGCCGTAGCGGATGACGCCCGATTCGATCATCTCGCGCAGCAGATCGTTGCCCTCGCGAGTGCGCTCGCCCACGCCGGCGAAGACCGAGAAGCCGTTGTGGCCCTTGGCGATATTGTTGATCAACTCCATGATGAGCACCGTCTTGCCCACGCCCGCGCCGCCGAACAGACCGATTTTGCCGCCCTTGACATAGGGTTCCAGGAGGTCGATGACCTTGATGCCCGTGTAGAGCACCTCCTGCGAGGTGGCCAGTTCGTCGAACTTCGGCGGTTCGCGGTGAATCGAGGCTTCGCCCGTGCGGTCGAGCGGACGCATACCGTCGATATTTTGGCCCGTGACGTTCATCAGACGTCCTTTGATCTGATCGCCCACGGGCATCGAAATCGCGCGGCCGAGCGGGACTACCCGCATGTGCCGCCGCAGCCCGTCGGTAGAATCCATCGCCACCGTGCGCACCGTATGCTCGCCGATGTGCTGCTGCACCTCGACGACGAGCTCCGTGCCGTTCTCGCGGCGGATCGACAGCGCCTCGTCGATGGCCGGAAGCTGTCCCTCCGTTTCGGGGAAGCGAACGTCCACCACCGGGCCGATGATTTGTGAAATGTATCCTTCCATCTGTTTCGTCTTGTTTGTTTCGTACGGCAAAGCAACTGATTCCGCGCGACATGGCGGTTATCTTTTCGGCTCATAGAGTGTCCGATATTTCCCGCCCGCTCCGCAAAACGACCTATCGAACATATCTGCATCCGAAACGGACTTATGCACGGTAATGCCGGTCCGCGATCAAACGGATCTGCCTGCGGTAGATCAGGCAGGCGAGGAGGAAATAGACGCCTGCCTGAATCCAGAGGCCGCGCAGTTCGAAGGCAACGTCCGAAAGCGTCGCACCCGTCGATTGGATGCGGACATAGCCGTTCATGCCGAAAGTCGAGGGGAAGAGGCAGGCCACCCCTTTCCAGAAGGCGGGAACGGAGGGCCACGGCCACGACACGCCCGAGATGAAGAGCAGCGGCACGGAGAGGCATACGAACAGCAGGATGCAGTCCTCGCGCCGCCAGACGAGCGACGACAGCACCATCGCCAGGAAGATGCACGCGAGCAGGAACGGCACGACGAAGGCCGTGAGCGTGGCCAGGTCGCCCAGCTGCGGCAGCGAGAATCCGTGCGTGACGATCGTGAAGGCGTAGAGGGCCATCACGATGTAGATGCCGAAATAGGCCGCCGCCTTTCCCAATACGATGCAGACGGGATTCTTGTAGTCGCGGTGGAACGGCACGAGCGACCCGCGGAAGCGTTCGCGCATGCGGCCGGCCGACATGCCGACGCCCAACAGCAGCGTCTGCTGGAGAATCAGCATCAGCACGGGCGGTATGAGAAACGCCGCAAAGCCGCTCTGCGGATTGTACAACGCGACGTAATCGTACTCGATGGGCGTGTGCTGTATCTCGTCCTGCCGGTCGGTCGTGCCCGGCAGGTGGCGCCCGACCTTAATGTCGGCGTTCATCTCCAGCGACACTTTGGTCGCAGCCAGCAGCAGGGCTTTGTAGTAGAGCATACTGCTCATGTCGCTGTATACGCCGACGAAGGTCTGGTCGCCGCGCCGGATGTCCTTCGTGAAGCTCTCGGGAATGCGGATGATGCCGAAGACCTCGCGGCGGCGCAGCAGCTCTTCGGCCTCGGCGACCGTCGTGCAGTGCGCCGCGACGGCAACGTCGGGGGTGGCGTCCACCATGCGGATGAACGCACGGCTCTGCGGCGTGCGGCTGTCATCGACGACCGCGGCCGGCACCTCGCGCACGACCTCGTTGGTATAGACCCACGAGTAGAGGAGCGGATAGGCCAGCGGCACGAAGAGGATGAAGATCAGGATGCCCTTGTCCCTGAACAGGTCGGTCAGCTCGTCGTACCAGATGCGGAAAACAGTGCGGATCGGTTTCATGGCTTATAATGATATTTGAGGAATGCGGCGCGATAACGGCCGTTGACCGCGAGCGGCAGCATGATGAAAAGCAGCAATGCGACGACCGAGGGCCATGCGCAGGCGATCGGATAGCCGTTCAGCGCCTGATCGACATAGAGCAGATAGTAATGACGCAGCGGGAACAGGGCGGCCAGACGGCCCAGCACGGGGGTCATGGCGGTCGTCGGATAGGTGAACCCCGCCAGCGAGAACGAGAGGATGCCCCACAACGACGACAGACACATCGCAAGGCGCATCTGGCCGCTGAAAACCCCGAACAGAAAGACGCCGAACGCCTGCGAGGCCAACACGGTCAGGATGCCGATGCCCATCATCGCCGCGATCCCGCAATTGCACGGAAATCCCATGAACCGGTAGAGATAAACGTCGTAAAAGAGGATCATCAGCACATACAGTACCGTCTGCGGCAGCAGTTTGCCGACCAAAGCCGTCGTCACGGAGTAATCGGCCATGCGGAACCACTTGCGCTGCGTCCGCTGTTTCCACTCCAGTCCGATCGTGTAGGTCGTCGAGAGCATGATGAGCAGGATCAGAATGCCCGGCAGGACGATGTTCGAGAGGTAGACGGAGTAGTCCAGCGTCGGGTTGTTGAGCGGATGCGCCTCGACGACGATGGGACGGATCACGGCCATCGCCGCCCGCTCGTCGTACCCTTTGGCATAGAGCGTCTCGCGGGTCAGCGCCAGCGAGAGAATCTCGGAGGCGGTCATCATGTCCTTCATCAGCAGGGTCCCCGGCACGAAATAGGCTTCGTTGGTGTAGAACGACACGCAGGGCTGTTTGCTGGCCATCGCCTTTTCGGTCGTGCCTTTCGGAATGTAGAAGAATCCGTATATCTCGCCCCGCTGCACCGCTTTGCGGGCTTCGGAGAAAGAGTCGTACTGATCCGCGAAGTCCGAAGCCTCGAACGCCTCCATCGTGCGTGCGAGGATGCGCGTGATGTGCGTGCGGTCCTCATCGACCAGTCCCATCGGGAGGCCGGTCGGCAGACCGGCCCGCATCAGCGACGTGAAGAAGACGACGCAGACCACCGGCATGACGATCATGCAGAACAGGAAGATGGGCCGGCGGGAGAAGATGCCCAACTCCCGCCGGAAAATAGCCGTCAGCCGTTCGATAGTTCCACGGTGTCTCATTCGATCTCGCTTTTACGAAGTACGGCCGACATGCCCGGGTGAAGCCCTTCGACGGGCGATGCGGGGCGGGTCCTCACCTCGAATGTCTTCAGGTCGAAGCGGTCGAGCGCCTTGGTGGCCTTCCACACGGCGAAGCTGCCCACGTCCTTCATGCGCGTGATACGCACCGGAACGGCGATGTCGAGCGCCGGGAGGTAGGCCGTCAGCTCCCGTCCGACAGCGATACCCGGCAGCAGGTCTTCGCGGATGTTGAACGTGAACCACACGTCGTCCATACGGGCCACGTTCATAATCGGCGCTCCCGTGCCGACCAGTTCGCCGACCTCGGGAAAAATCTCCGTCACCAGTCCGTCGTCCGAGGCCGTGAGTATCGTCTCGTTCAGGTAGGAGGTCACCTCGGCGATGGCTCCCCGGGCCCGCGACACCTGCGCCTCGGCAGCCAGCCGGTCCTCCCGGCGGGCGCCGTTCACGGCCATGTCGTACTGCGCCCTGGCGGCACGCTCCGTAGCGGCGGAGGCTTCGTATCTGGCCTGCGCCTCGTCGAATTTCTGGGCGGCGACAACTCCCTCGCCGTGCAGGCGTTCGATGCGCCGGAAGGTCTTTTCCGCCACCTGCAAACCCGCCCGGGCCTGCTGCCAAACCTCGTAGGCGGCCTGGATCTGCTCCTGCCGCGAACCGTTGCGGGCCTTCAGCTCCAACGCTTCGGCAGCCGAACGGGCCGCCTCGGCCTGCGCCAGCCGCGCGGCCATGTCGGGAGCCTCCATGACGGCGAGCGTGTCGCCCCTCCGCACGCAGTCGCCCTCGGCGACCCGGATTTGCAGCACGCGCGACGGCACCTTGCACGACACGCGGTAGTCGGTCGTTTCGACCTCGCCCTGAATATACTCCTCCCGCTCGGGCAGCGAGAGCCCGATGACGATGACGACCGCGATCACCGCAAGCATGGATACGGCCGTCAAAAGAATCCCTTTTTGCTGTTTGTTCGTTTTCATATGCGTCTTGTTGTTTGAATTATTTCAATGTACCCAGCGCCTTGCGCAGATAGAGATCGGCGAGCAGCACGTCGATGCGGGCGGTGAGCCGCTCCGAATGGGCGGAGAGCCATGCGGTCTGCGCCTCCAGCACGTTGCTGACGGGGATGACCCCTTCCTGCATGCCGAGGGTGGCGCAGCGCAGGTTCTCATCGGCCTCCGCCTGGCTGCGCGTGGCGGCCGCATACCGCTCGGTCGCCTCCCGCATTTTCTGACGGCTCTGCGTCACCTGCAACTCGACCTTCTCGGCCGCCTCCTCGAACTGATACGCGGCAATGGCGGCTTCGCGGCGGGCGGCCTGCACCTTGTGGTGGCGCTCGCCCCAGGTCAGAATGGGAATCTTCACCACCACGCCGACATTCCACAGTCCGTTGAATTTTTTCTGGAATCCGTTGGTGAGCGAGGGGTTGCTCGTCAGATAACCGCCTGTGAGCGCTACATTGGGCATGAATTCGGAGCGGGCGATCGTCACCTTGTGCTTCCCGATCCGCTGCGCCATGTCGAGGCTGCGGAGTTCGGGACGGTTTTCCAACGCCGTCTCCAAGTCGGCGGCAGTCGTCCCGACCGGCAGTTCCGCGGCTTCATCCCGCAGCCGGACTTCCGTCGTCAAATCCAAGCCGCACAACTGGCAGAGCAGCATCCGGGACAGGGCGAGCCCGTTATCGACCTGAATGAGCGCCACCTCCGCCTCGTTGACCTTCACCTTGATGCTCAGTCCGTCGGCCTTGGTGGCCATCCCCGCCTCGATCAGCTGCCCGACATCGCCGTCGAGCTTCCACACCAGTTCGAGGTAGCTCTCGGCCAGCCGCTTTTTCGATTGCAGGGCGACGATCTGCCAATAGGTGCGATCGACTTCGAGAATCACCTCTTGCAGCTGCTGATCGTGCTGGCTGCGGGCGATCTGCTCCGCAAAACGGGTGATCTTGTCATAGGCCGCGATCTTGCCGCCCATGTAAACCGGCTGGGTCAGCATCACCGACACCACGGTCATGTTCCGCGTATCGGTACGCAGACCATCGACCAGACTCGTCCCGAAAGCGTCGAGACCTCCGGCAAGCGAACCCGCGACGGGCCCGAACTGCTCGCCCAGCGAAGGATACTGCTGCAAAATGCCCTGCAACTGCCCGGAGGCGTTCGTGCCGAGGCGCCCCAGCGTATTTTTCTGTTCGTCGCTGAGCAGCGACAATTCGTCCGACGTATGCAGGTAGGCTCCTGCCGCCGAAATCCGGGGCAGGTAGTTCGTGAAGGCGGCCTTGCGCCGATGACAGGCCGCCTGCTCCCTCTCGCCCGCCATGCGCAGCTCCTTGTTGTTCTGGATGGCCAAAGTCCGGCACTCCCCGATCGAAAGCTCCGTCGTCCGGGCCTGCACCGCGACCGCCGCAACGAGCAGCCATCCCGTCAAGATTCGTGTTTTCATATTCGTGCATTTGATTCGGCTGCAAAAATGAACCATCCGCACGAATCCGCGGTTATCCATCCGTACGGGAAGAGGGCCGAAATTCCACACGCCGCGGAAATCGGTAAATATCGGACACTCGACAAGCGGTTTCGGCCACCCGCCGTATCCGAAAAGGACTTATTTTTGTCCTTCGGAACAATTCTGTATAAACTGAATCATATGCGACCCGAATCCAACAGCGAAGAACCTTTCAAGTTTCTGTCGGAACATTTCGTCATCTTCGAAAACGCAAGGGATTTCGTCCGGCTCGACGATCAAAAGGGCTGGCGCATGCTGCTTTTTTGCATCGACGGACGTTTTCAGATCGAAGTGAACGGCACGCCCTACACCATCGAACCGAACGACATCGCATTCTGCACGCCCGACAAGATAGTCACCCGCACGATGATGAGCCCCGATTTCAAGGGGTATCTGTTCGGCTGCTCAGCGAACTTCTCCAAACGGATTTTTCCGAACTCGGCGGATTTATGGAACAAGGTGTTCTATATGAGCCGCAATTTCAAGATTCACCTCTCCGACAGGGAATCCGTCGAATTGCTGGAGGATTATCATTTTCTCAAACGGAAAATCACACGCATCGACCATCTCTATTACGACGAAATCATACGCTGTCTGCTGCAAGCGTTCCTCTACCAGACGGCGCATGTGCTCGACAACCATGTCGAGGCGGAAACGACCGCCGAAGAGCCGCTTCAATCCCGGCACCAGATCTGCCAGGCGTTCATCGACCTGCTCTCCTCAACCAAACCCGTGCCGCGCTCGGTGCAATGGTATGCCGAGCGGCTCTGCAAAACTCCGCGTTATCTCTCGACGGCGGTCAAGCGCGCCAGCGGCCGAAGCGCTTCGGAATGGATTCACGAAGCCCTGACGCGCGAGGTGGCCGACGCGCTGAAAAATTCCCCGAAAAGCATCAAGGAGATCTCCGACGAGCTCGACTTTCCGAATCTTTCGTTCTTCGGCCGTTATGTCCGTCAGCGGTTGGGATGTTCGCCGTCCGAGTTCCGGCAGCGGAAAAACAATCCGCAATAGCCCTTTCGCTCCGGTCCGGATTTCGTCTGAAGTCATGGGGCATAAAACAGATTATCCCGCACGAAACGGCCATCATCCCCGAAATGGAGACCGTAGTAAATCAACAGGATAAATTCCACACTGCAAAAAGCGAGAGCCCGATAATCGACGATTATCGGGCTCTTGGCATATATCTGCTGAACGCTATTCTACGACAAAGATCGGGATTCCGAACAGGAAGGCCGTTTTCTTCAACGGCCCGAGCAGATGTCCGACCCCGATGGCGCAATGATGAGAAGGACCTGCTTTGCACCAGGCATCCATGAATTTCCGGGCTCCGCATCCGAAGCGATAACGGCTGTTGGTATTGCCGATCTGTAAGGTCGGACCCTCGACCGCTTCGCCTTCGGCAGCCAACAGGTAAACACCCTTTCCGTCCTCGCAGACCGAAAGCAACGTCACCGGCCCTTGTTTCACCGACATCTGAATCGAAAGACCCTTTCCGGGCTTGCCGTGATAGACCGGCAACGGCACAAGGCCGACGCGGCCTTCGGAAATCTCGAAATGGGCCGGTCCGTCATGTCCCAACATCACGATATCATCGTTGAAATCCATTGCATAGAACTCCGAGAACGATCCTCCAGCACCCAACAACGACAGAATCTTCATCGCCTGGGCATTTTTCACCTCGCACTCGCCGGCAACGGGGATGCCGCGCCCCGTAAGCAACGTATTCCCGGCGATTACGGAAGTCGCAATATCTTCATACGCACCTTCGCCCTCGTAATAATAAGCCATTGCCCCGAGCCGGTGGTTTTCGACCATCCGGTCCAATGCCGCCGATGTCGCCGCCGCTCGCCGAAGTTCCGAATCTTCGCATTCCGGACTCACCTCGAAGTTCGAGCGGAATTCCCCGAGCTTGGCATTCACATCATCCTCGGTCAACTGCTCCCGGAAACGTTTCAACTCACACATCTCCAACATCTCCAAATGCGTCCCGAAGACAGCGGACTGGCGCGTGATGTCGGTATAAACGTCGAGCATGCCCCCGTAATAATGGCCCAGAATACCCAGCCGGTTCTCACGCATGCCCCGGTAAACTTTCGCCGCGGCCACCCACTCCCCGATCTGTTCCCAGGCCGAAGCGTCTTTCAGGTAACCGGTGACGATGTCATAACGCAACCCGGCCCGGTTGAACACGTTGGCGATCTCCGGAACGGAGCAAGCCTGACAGTTCTCCAACCACATTCCGGTCATCCGTCCCCGGTCGCCGAGTGCATTGATCTTCCGGTAGTCGATGGCGGCCGAAGGCTGCAAGTTCAACACGATGACGGGGCATCCGATGCGCTGGGCCACGGGCAGAATCGTCGAGGAGAGACAATAAGTGGCGACATACAAAAATACGAGATCCACCTCCCGCCGGGCCAGCAGAGACGCTGCCGCGAGCGCCTTTTCGGGCGAATCCACCATGCCCCCATCGACGACCTCGACGTTGCCCGTTCTTTCGATCCCGGCAACGATCTCCGCCCTGTAAGCGTTCAGATGGTCGCGAAGACCTTCGAACTGGTTCCAATACGTATCGAGTCCCGTAGCAAAGAGCCCGATACGGGCCCGTGTCGTTGTGTGTTCCATAAAATCATCAAATGCAAGTAACGAATTTTCAGCAAAGCTATGGAATTCATCGCAAGCACTATTTCTCGCATTGATTTGATGATTTCATTTTCTGACATGAAATTTTGTCAAAATATAAAGCCCCATATAAACATTTATTCCTATAATTGCACTGGAGATTTCAAAATTTGCCGATATCATTTTCTCACAATGGAAGAAAGCCACGTAAAATACCTGATGTCGAACGACCAGGATATGCTTTGGGGAATGGTCGTAACCACGGCCGGGCACCAGAACATCCCGCCGCAAGCCGAATACCCGTCGCGCAACCACCCCACCCGCTATCTCTTTTCAACCGAAAAGGGGCGAGTCCTCAACGAATACCAACTGGTATACATCACCCGGGGCAGAGGACAGTTCGTGTCCACCCGGCAAAAGGAGTGTGAAATCCGGGAGGGGGACATGTTCCTGCTCTTTCCGGGAGAATGGCACAACTACCGTCCCGATCCGCACACCGGATGGCACGAATCCTGGGTCGGATTCACGGGGCCGGACATCGAAAAACGGGTGGCAGCGCGGTTTTTCGTCCGGGAGAAGGCCGTGTTCAGCATCGGCATCCACGAGGAGATATACCACCTCTACCGCTGGGCCGCAACGGTAGCACAACAACAGGGGTCGGGCCATCAACAGATTCTGGCCGGAATCGTCAACCTCCTGCTCGGGTTCGCGTACAGCGAGGACAGACAGATGGCTTTCCGTGACAAGAACATCGACGGGCAGATCGCCAAAGCGAAAATCCTGATGCAGGAGAACATCGAACAAAATCTGCCGGGAGAAGCGATCGCCAGGCAGATCGGGATGGGATACTCCTGGTTCCGGCGCATATTCAAGGAGTACACGGGGTTCGCCCCAAACCAATACATGCAGGAGCTGAAGATATCAAAATCCAAGGAACTGCTAACCAACTCCGAAATGAACTGTCAGCAGATCGCATATGCCGTGGGGTTCGAAACGCCCTCATACTTCAACATCGTATTCAAAAAGAAAACAGGAATGACCCCTTCCAAATACAGGGAATTCACACAAGGAAGCCTCCTGAAACCACAGAACGAACTGAACCTACAATCCTAAATACTATGACGAAATACATTGCATGCGCATTGGCCTGCATGATACTGCCATACTACATAAAGGCAACGCCGAACAGTGTGCTGACCGCAGGCTGCCACACGATCTCCCTGAAAACGCCCGGAAACCCGGCTGTCGATCATCCCCTCACACCACGCCCCGGAAACGGCCGCTTTCTGCTGGAAGCGGAACGCAGGCTCCCGGTCTCCATCGTCGCCACCGAAACACCGCACGACGAAGGCAGCACGGTCGAAATATGCATCACCGCCCTGAAAGAGGTCTGGTTCCAATACAGCCAGACATTCGACACCGGATTCGCCCACGACGAATGCCAGTTCCTGATGCCGGGGTTCTGGTACCGTCAGAATCTTCGGTCGCCGAAGGAGGCGCCCTCATTCCACACGTCCGACAGCTGGACTGTCCGCGAAGACCGCCTCAGCACCCCGCTGACAGGCATCTTCGATCCCGCCAGCGGAAAATACCACACGGTGCTGCGTGTATGCGGAGCCGGCTGCGATGCTCTGACGACCCACAAAAGCGGAGAGGTGATGCTCTCGGGCAATACGTCGATCGGATTCACGGGCTTCGAGAACATCGCAGGCCGGGCTGCGCTCCGCTTCGGATTCCCCTATCAGGAGACCCCCTATTGCTATATCAGTAAACTCACGCTGGCTCCGCCGGTCCGGGCCTACCAACACCTGCCCGAAGGCACGACGATCATCCTCCGCTGGGAACTCCGCCACGGAACGGCCGCGGATTTTTCCGAGTTCGTGCGGAATACCTGGGAATACAGCTACGACAGTCTGCTGCCGGAGGCCCCCGAACCGGCCTATTCGGACGAACGGATGAAGGAGGCGCTGACAGGCTATTTCACAGCGGCTTATGTGGACAGTTATCCGCTGAAATACATGTCCGGAGAACAACTCCGCACAGCCGACTGCGAGCCCAACGGCCGTGCGGAAGTCGGCTTCGTAGGACGGGTGCTGCTCAATGCGTTTAACGCCCTCGAATACGGATACGAACATGGCCGCACCGATCTCATCGACATAGCAAAGCAGACGTTCAACAGCTACGAACGCAACGGATTCTCCGCCGGAGGTTTCATCCGGGAGTTCGTCGATTTCAAACGCGGCACCGAAACCGATGTTTTCAGCATCCGCCGTCAGAGCGAAGGCATTTATGCACTGCTCCACTACCTGCATTACGAAAAAAAGCATGGCCGCAAACATCCCGGACTGGAACGGAAAATAACCTCCATTCTGAACGCATTCCTGCAATTGCAGGCCAATGACGGCAGTTTCCCCCGGAAATTCCATGACGACCGAACGACCGTCGATGCCAGCGGAGGAAGCACGCCTTCGGCCACCCTCCCGCTGGTCATGGCCTACCGCTACTTCGGCGACAAGCGCTACCTCACGGCCGCCGAAAAAACAGCCCGTTACCTCGAATCGGAGATCATCGACAAAGCCGACTATTTTTCATCGACGCTCGATGCCAACTGCGAAGACAAGGAGGCTTCGCTCTATGCGGCAACGGCCATGTACTACCTGGCGTTGGCCGGCGACCGGGAATCCCGCAGCCATTACGCCGCCTTAGCCCGCAAGGCCGCCTATTTCGCGCTTTCGTGGTACTACCTCTGGGACGTACCATTCGCTCCGGGGCAGATGCTCGGAGACCTGGGACTGAAAACACGAGGCTGGGGAAACGTTTCGGTCGAAAACAACCACATAGACGTATTCGTCTTCGAATTCTGCTCGGTGCTCGACTGGCTGGGACGAGAGTTCGGCGAGAGACGTTTCTCCGATTTCGCCCAAGTGATCGAAAACTCTATGCGGCAGCTACTTCCAACGAAAGAACGGCTGTGCGGCATCGCAAAACCGGGTTACTATCCCGAAGTCGTACAACACACCAACTGGGATTACGGGAAAAACGGCAAGGGATTCTACAACGACATTTTCGCACCGGGCTGGACCGTAGCTTCGCTCTGGGAAATGCTTACCCCCGGACGTGCCGAGCGGTTCCTGAACAGGAAATAACGACATCCCTGAAAACAGACATCCCGGGACTTTTCGTCCCGGGATGTTCATTGTCACAAAGTGCTCTACCGCACCGGCCAGTAGATCGTATAACGCTCGAAATGAACCCGATAAAACGGTTCGATCTCAATATCCCGGAATTCCTCCCCGTCGAATCCGAACGTAAGGGGATCGTCTCCGATCTTCACCACATGCGATGCGATGGTTTCAGCCGTCCAAGGCACGAAAGTCCGCGCCGGCATCGGGATCACATTGTTGGCTCCATTGTCGATTCCCCGCCAAAACGAAGCGGGCAGAGAATCCGTACCCATACGTCCGGCCAGTACATAGGGGCCGTAAAGCAACGCCGAATAACGCTCCGAGCCGGGCAGCTTCTCCGCCGTGACACGCGGATGAAAACCGATCGTCAGCGTATCCGCCCCGCTCCACGGTTCCCGAACGACCCAATAACCGGCCGAATCCGTTTCGGGCACGATCACCCGGCCGTTGAGCGTCAGCATAGCCTCCGGCGACCACGAAGGTTTGCGCACCAACAGACCCAAATCCCGCTCCCGCCCGGTTTGCAGGATCAAGGTCACCTCCGGCGACTCCGGCATCGAAGCCTGCTGGATCAGGGAGATGTCCCGCTCCTTCCACGTTACGGCCGCCGGCACGAACAGATTGACCATCAGATCACGTCCCTGTTTCGTGAAAACCATTCGGTTCAGTTTGGCGGGAGTTTCCAAACCGGACTGGTTGCAGCACCAGAACGAATGGTCCTCCGAACCGTAGACCCGATAGTGCGCCGGGCGCATCGGTGTAAAATAGACACACATCCCTTTGCAAGGATCGTATGCCGAAAGAATATGATTCAGCAACACCCGCTCGTAATACTCCGCCATCCGGGCTTCCGGGCGCTGTGCGAACAGTGCTTCGGTCAGGCGCATCATATTCACCGAATTGCAGGTCTCGGGCCCGCCCTGCTGCAATACCTTCTCTTCGAAGCCGGACTCGGGAAAGAAATGTTCTCCGGTACTGTTACCGCCGATCACCCAACTGTGGCGCGTCGTGACGATCTCCCAGAAATTACGCGCGGCCCGGTCGAAACGCACATCCCCGGTATGGGTGTAGTACTTTTCAAATCCGGTGAATTTGGGTATCTGCGTATTGGCATGCCAGCCGTTCAGAATATCCTTCCCCTCGGAAAGGGGAACCCACATACTCCGGTCGTTAAGGCGTCCGGCCCATTCCAGGTAACGCAACTCCCCGGTCAGTTCATACACGTCGAGATACGACTCGTTGATCGAACCGTGTTCGCATACCAACAGCCGCTGAACCTGTTCGTCCGTGAGCTTGTCCAGCACACCGTACCCGAACCAGTCCGCCAGCGAAGTCATCAGCGTCAGCGCCTGCCGCTGCCCAGCTTCCACATAGGCGGCCCGGAGACCGTGAAGCATCTTGTTGATCAGGTAAAGCGGAGCCCACGCCCCGTTGACGGTCGGATTGTCGGTCCGAATCTCCCCGGCCGCCACTCTCCGGAACAACTCCCGCCCGTCGGCAATGGCCATGATATACCCGTCGCCGCCCGCCTTCCGGCAGGCTTCGAGTTCCGAGAGGGTGTATTCCAACCGCCGGAGCAGGCGTTCGTCACCCGTCGCCCGGTACATCAGCGACAACCCCGACAGATAGTATCCCATGAATCCGCCGCGCAGGGGCCCGACACCCCAGACATCCTCGGATTCCCATCCGGCATAGGGCTGAGCTTTCGGAGCCAGCCCGGCTTCAATCCGGAAAAAGTGAAGCAGCGAATCGGGCTGCAACCAGAGCAGATAATCCCGCCCCTGCTCCTGCAATTCCAAGAGCGGTCCCGGGAGTAAGTTCACTTCGTCCGGGGCAAACCAGGCCACCCGGTCGGCGATGCAGGGAGCGACCTTCGGTCCACGGGACGCATCGCACCCGGCGAATGCGGATAAACAAAGGACGGCAAGGCCCAACCAATAATAATGTCTCTTCATCATTCTATGGTTCTAAATACACGTTTGACTGCTTCCAGATATCCGTAACCGTTCAGGCTGTCGGGCTCGAGGCAGCTGCCCTCGGCCCATTCGTTCCAGGCGTTGATCGTGATCAGGGGCGGTTGGTCGGGATGTGCATCGACATAGGCTTTCGCACGCCGCAGAAATGCTTCGAACCGGGCCGGCGTCGATCCCGTCACACAGGGCTGCAACCCCTCGGGATAGCGAGGGTTCGGGTCCCAACCGATCGACACATGCGGGAAATAGGGAACATCGAATTCCCGGTCGAACTTTTCATAATAGGCGGAGGCCATATCTCCCCACTCCTGATAATCCCGGTCCGCCGGCACTAGGTGGCACCATTGGTAATTGGTCAGGCTCTCGAATCCGAAACGGCGCACCGTGTTCTGCTGGGAGACGGAGGTATCCCCCGCCATACCCGTCGAAGTCGCAGGCAGCAGAAACCAAAGGATCGGCTGAATGTGCACTCCCGGCAATCCGGCTTCGACACATTTCTTCCGGAACCGGTCGAGCGCGGCAACCGCCTGCTCCTCACCGCCCATTTCACGGATGAAAGTCGAAGTTTCGTAGATGGAGAAAACCGGTTTGCCGTCGATCTTGTAGTAATTCGGCAGTTTGAAATAATCTTCGATCAGGTGGTCGGCAATCCGGTCGAATATTTCCGGCGTAACCGGCTCCGGCCAGTAGACTTTGCTCTTGTCGGGATCGGCCGCATCGAGATAGGAAGTCATCACATGGTTGGCCCACATCAGATAAAACTTCATTTTCCGATTATTCCCGGCTTGCAGAAAGCCCTTGTTCAGCACATCTTCCAGGAACGGACGGTCATCGTACCAATACCAGTCGAAAATGAAAGTATTGACCCCGTATTCGAGGGCCGTGCGAATTTTTTTCTCCTGCACCTGCGGATCGGCCTCGTCCAGATACCCCCACAGCGGGATACGGGGCTGCCGGTGTCCTTCGAATTTAGGGCGAGCCTTGTAAACGGCCTCCCATTCGCCGACCCCGTCGGGGAAAATCCCGATCTCCGCGAAACGGGGATCATTGTGATAAGCCGGCCAGACGAATGCGGCGACATCGTATTCGGCGGCAGGAGGTCTGTCCTCCCCGCAGGACGGAGCGGCGAGACATAGTGCTCCGGCGAGGAATAAAACAAAGGTCTTCTTTTTCATACAATTCGGATTTATGGATTCATAAACTTCGTTCGATGCCCATTTCGAGACCGCAGATCTCGGCGAAACCCTTCATGCGCCCTACCAGCGGATAACCCGGATTGGAGGAGCGTCCGAAATCGTCGAGCATCCGCAGCCCGTGATCGGGACGGAACGGCATGGCCGTATCCCGCCTCCCTTCGGCAATGCGGCGGCGCTGTTCTTCAAGTAAGGCTTTCAGTACGGCGTACATATCCACCGACCCTGTGAGATGCCCCGATTCGAAGAAACTCTTCGGCCCCAGCTGCTGCGTATTGCGCAGGTGTACGAAATGAATCCGCGGCCCCAGTTCGCGCGCCATAGCCGGCAAATCGTTATCGGGTCTCGCCGACAACGATCCGGCACAGAACGTCACACCGTTGACGGGATCGTCGTACTGACGCAGAATCCAGCGGAAATCCTCGATGGTGCTGGCGATACGCGGCAGTCCGAGCAGCGGGAAAGGCGGATCGTCGGGATGGATGCAAAGATTGACGCCCGCCTCCCGGGCTGTCGGGCAGACCTCTTTCAGGAATGCCGCCAGATGTTCCCGCAGCCGGTCGGGGCCGATGCCGTCGTAACGCGCCAAATAACGCAGGAATACCTGCTTGTAATCCTCGCTGTCGCCGACCGTACCGTTGATGAAACCCTGCGTGACCACGATGATATTGTGGGCCAGTTCCTCCCGCTCCGCGGCACTCATTCCGGCTGCCAGCGCTGCGGCCCGTTCACACACCTCAGACGGATAGTCCCCTGCTGCCCCAGGACGCCGGAGAATATGGATGTCGAATGCGGCGAAACGGTCGTAGTCAAAGTGCATCGACTCGGTACCGCGTACATTCGCATAGTGCAGGTCGGTACGCGCCCAGTCCAATACGGGCATAAAATTATAACATACGGTCCGGATTCCGCAAGCCGCCAGATTCCGCAGCGACTGCCGGTAATTCTCGATATGCCGTGCGCAATCCGCCGTACGGAGTTTGATCGCCTCCGATACCGGAAGGCTCTCGACCACACTCCAGCGCATACCTGCCGCAGCAATGCGGTCACGGACTTTTTCGATCTCCTCTACGGGCCATATCTCGCCCGTAGGTATGTGGTGCAGGGCCGTCACGATGCCTTCGACGCCGATCTGCCGGATCTCCGGCAGCGTCACCGTGTCGTTCTCTCCGAACCACCTCCAAGTCTTTTCCAATGCCATAAAATCAAATATTATAATAAATATTCAAAGATTGAAAATAAAAGCCCCCGAAGCAAGTGATTTTTTTGCATCTTCTGTTGATATATTTGCATAAATCCATCAATCCCGACACCATGAAAGACGAAATCAAAATCATGTACGAGCAGGTGGGGCTTACCAACGGCTCCCCGCTCAAAGTCAAGAAGTGCGACTACGATTATTTCAAGTACCCCTGGCACTTCCATGACGAGTACGAAATCGTCTACATCATCAAGAGCACGGGAACCCGGTTCGCAGGGAACAGCATCGAACCGTTCTCCGACGGAGACCTGGTCTTTTTCGGCAGCCTGCTCCCACACATGTACCGTAATGAAGACATTTATTACCGCGGCAACCCCTCTCTACGAGTCCACGCCATCACGATCCAATTTTCCAAGGACTTTTTCAACCATGCGATTCTCAACTACCCTGAATTTTTGAAAATCAAGGAATTGCTCGAAATGTCCCGCTACGGAATCAGCTTCGATACGACTCCGAATGCCCCGATCCGGCGCCATATCGAAATGCTGCCCAACAAGACAGGACTCGACCGCCTGATGGCGTGCATCCATATCCTTTCGATGATGAGCCGCACGACCCACAAACGGAAACTCAACGACGACAGCATCGACCTCCGCCTGCCTGCCTACGGAGAATCCCGTATATATAAGGTATTGGGACGACTCAACCGGGACTATATCCACAACATCAACCTGGACGACATCGCCCGAACGGCCGGCATGAACACCAGCGCTTTCTGCCGCTATTTCAAGGAGAAAACCGGCAAATCGACACTCCAATATATCAGCGAATTACGCATCGGATACGCCTGCAAGCTGCTGTTGATGGGCGAACTGACCGTCACGCAGATCTGCTACGAATGCGGATACAACAACATCTCCAACTTCAACCGTCAGTTCAAAAAGATCACCCGGTTCACCCCCTCGGAATATATCGAGGAGTTCAAGCGCAATCCCGGGATGGCCGCACTCTCCCTGTAATCCGCCGGACAGGAGTATCACAAATTTTCACATTTGCAAATTAAATACAAACGATTGCAAATTTCATATTTGTAATCGGATGGCAATACCGCCATATTTGCATCAGTGATCACCAAACATAAGTTTAACACACCCCACGCCGGGAACAACCACCTAAAACTGACCCGTATGAAGAAAATTCTGCGTTTATTCCTTGTTGGGTCCCTTCTCCTCGTTTCCTGCCAGGACGACGAAGAGATGAAGTATGCGTCCGTCTATTTCCCGCTGGCCACCTGGGCCGACGGAAACGGAATTTTCCAGACGAAATTCGACTTTTCAAGGGACACCACCTACATCGTCGGGGCCTACTGCTCCGGCAGTATCATGCCCGAACACGACATCCGTGTAACGATGGAACTGGCCTCGGACTCGCTGGCTTCCGCCAAGCAGGCTTCGGCAGCCATCCGTGCCTACGATCTGTTGCCCGAATCGGCCTACACCGTGGAACCTGCCAGCCTCGAATGCACCATCCGCAGGGGTACCGAAAGAGGCGATTTGCTGGTAACGTTCCACACCTCTCAACTCGATGCGGACAAAAAATACATCTTGCCGCTGCGTATTCGATCCGTATCGGAATATGAAATCGCACCCCGGTACAATACGCTCTTTTTCGGGATTACAAAACGCTAAAATTACAAACGAATGAGCAACGCTATAATGCCCAAAGCGTTATGGACGCTTTTATTGTGCCTGTGCCTCGGCACCGGCTACTCCGCCGCACAAAATAAAAAGGATGTCGCCGTGCACGGGCAGGTTACGGACCCGGCCGGAATGCCGCTCGAAGGCGTACTGGTCGAGCACAAAGAATCGCGCATGTTCACGCTGACCGACCGGGACGGCAATTTCACGATCCGGATACCCGGCGACAAATCGTCCCTGATCTTCACGTTGGAGGGATACGCCCCTAATCAGGTATATATAGGAGATACGCACCGACTGAAAGTTACGTTGTTGGAGGGGGGGGGAGATTCCGACCCTGAAATAGCTCTCCTGTACGGCCGCCAGAACCGGTCGCTGATGACTTCGGCCGTTTCGACGATCGAAGGCTCGAAGCTGACAGATCTTCCGACCAACTATGCGAACACGGCATTGTCGGGCATGATTCCCGGAATAGCCACCTCGCAGAACAGCGGAGCTCCCGGCAGCGACTATTCGTGGCTCTACGTGCGCGGCCTCCGGTCGTGGCGCAACAGCACGCCGCTCATCATGCTCGACGGACACGTCCGCGATTTCTCGATCCTCGACCCCAACGAGATCGATCAAATTTCCGTTTACAAAGACGCCGGAGCACTGGCCGTGCTCGGACTCCGGGGCTCGAACGGCGCCATCATGGCTACCACCCGCCGCGGCAAGGAAGGACGCCCCGTACTGAAATTCAACACGCAGATCACGTTCCAACAACCCATCAAACTGCCCAAATTCCTCGACTCGCACGATTTCGCCCTGCTGCACAATGAAGCCATGCGCAACGACGGCCGTGCAAACGAACAACGTTACAACGAGGAAGACCTGGCCCTCTACCGTTCGGGGCAAGACCCCTGGGGGCATCCCAATGTCGATTGGATCGGCCAGTCGCTCAAAAACGTGACCGTCGGACAAAAATACAACCTCAGCATCGAAGGCGGCAGTTCGGTTGCCAAATACTTCGTCAACCTCTCCTATCGCTCGGATGAAGGAATCTACAAAACCGACAAAGACATCAACACCTACAAAACGAATGCGAGCGCCAAAATCTACTCCCTGCGTTCGAACGTTGACATTGCCCTGACCAAGAGCATGGACCTTTCGATCAATCTTTTCGGATTGCAGCGCCAACTCTCGAACCCGGGAGCCGGCAGTCCGTTCAGCGCGATCTACTCCCTGCCATCGAACGCCTTCCCCATGAACTACGGCAAGGACAAGGTCGCCGGCACCAATGACCTGCGAAACAATCCCTACGGCATCCTCAACCACAGCGGTTACACCCGCTACACCCACAGCACGATGGAGGCGCAGGCCGAGCTGGGCCAAAAACTGGACTTCATCACCAAAGGACTCCGCGTGCGGGGATCGCTGGCATTCGATTTCTTTTTCGAGAACAACATCAACCGCAGCAAAAGCTACGTCGTCTACGAATACACGGGCGACGGGGAGGACGGCAAACCGCTCTTCAACACCTGGGGCGAGGAGAAAAAACAGGCGAACTTCAACTCCTACGGAGCTGCCAAGACCCGCATTTTCGACGTAGAAGCCGGTCTGGACTACGACCGCACTTTCGGGAAACACCTCATCGCCGCAACTCTGTTCTTCAATTACAGTCAAAAATCGGACGACACGCAGAACCTGCCCAACACGCACCAGGGCCTGTTAGGACGTGCCACCTATGCCTATGACTCTCGGTATATCGTCGAATTCTCGTTCGGCTACCAGGGTACCGAGCAGATGCCGCCCCAGAAGCGCTACGGCTTCTTCCCCGCAGTTTCTGCCGGATGGGTGCTCTCGGAAGAGTCCTTCATCAAGAACCATATCGGAAACATCCTGAGCTACTTCAAGGTGCGCGGTTCGTGGGGCATCACCGGCAACGATGCCGGCATTCCCTACTACTTCTACCTGCCCGCATTCATCCAGGCCAACGGCCGTTACACGCTGGGAGCAGAACCGCAGAACGTCAACAGCTGGGTAGAGGATGTCCACCACCAATATCTCCCCAACGTCACCTGGGAGAAATCCGAGAAAACCAATGTCGGCGTTGACATGCGGCTGTTCAAAAACCACCTGAGCATCAGCGCAGATTATTTCCGAGAATTTACCAGCCAGATTCTGACGCCCCGCAACACCGTTTCGACCCTGATCGGCTACGGAACTTCGGGCGGCCCGCTGGGCAACGTCTGAAAGACCTACAACAGCGGATTCGAAGTGGAGGCCGCCTACTCGGGCCGGATCAAGGATTTCCACTGGACACTGGGCGGATACGCCTCCTATGCGCACAATGAGATCCGCTACAACGACGAACAGCCTTTCGCCTACGACTACCGCAGCGCCGTCGGCTATCCCATCAACAGCCAGTACGGATTCCAGGCCAACGGACTCTACACCAGCGAACAGGACCGCTACAACAGCCCCAAGACGACCTTCGGAACATCCTATGCCGGCGACATCAAGTACCGCGACCTGAACGGCGACGGCGTAGTAGACAATCAGGACCAGCACCGGATCGGATACAGCAATCTCGGAGAGATCAACTACGCCTTCTTTGCGAATGCGCAGTACAAAGGCTTCGACTTCCAGATCATCTTCTCGGGAGCCGGCAACCGCGACGCCTATCTTTCGGGCGTAGCGATCCAGGCTTTCACGAACATCTCCGGTTCGGGCAGCGAAATGGCCGGCAATGTCCGCCGGTACCACTGGGACAACCGCTACATTCCCGAAGACCCTGCGACCTGGACCACGGCGAAATATCCCCGCCTGTCGCTGACCGACCGCGACCACAACTACAAGCAGACTTCGAGTTTCTGGGTTGACGACGCCTCGTTCCTGCGTCTGAAAAATCTGGTGATCGGCTATACCCTTCCCCTGCGCATTTCGAAGAAGCTGCGCATGTCCAAACTGCGCATCTATTACAGCGGATACAACCTCTTCACCTGGTCCGACATGCGGACCATCGACCCCGAGGATGCAGGCTCCGGAAACGGCTACCCCATCCAGAAATCGTCGAGCATCGGTATAAACATTCACTTCTAAGACCATGAAAAAACTCATCATAACCGCCATAGCATCGCTTACGACACTCTGGTCCTGCGATCTGAATTACGTTCCGCTGGAACAGATGTCGGCCGAAGAGGCTTTCAAGGACAGTCTGCGTCTGGAAATGTTCGTCAACGACCTGTACGTCTATCTCAACACCGGTGTCCAGTTCAACCGCGTCGGCGGCGCCCTGCTCGACTGTGCCACGGACCTGGCCGTATACAGCCCGCTCGGGACCAGTTCGGGCATCAACTCCTACACCCGTGCCACGATGAACGCCGCATCGGGCGGCAACCCCGACTCCCGCTGGGCAGAGACCTACACCGGCATCCGCAAAGCCAACGTCATCCTGCGCAACATCGACCTCACCGTGGGCCTGTCCCAAAGCAAAAAGAACCAGTATCTGGGAGAAACGCTGCTCAATAAAGCGCTGATGCACTATGAGCTCGTCAAGCGTTACGGCGGCATCCCGATCATGGACGACATTCTCGACCTGTCGGGCGACATCAACATCCCCCGTTCGAAGTTCGGCGATTGCGTGGAATACATCGTCCGCCTGTGCGACGAGGCCGCACCGCTGCTGCCGACGAAATATCCGGACAACGACTACGGACGCCTCACCCGCGGAGCCGCCTACGGACTGAAAGCGAAAATCCTGCTCATGGCCGCCAGCCCGCTCTTCAACGCAAACCCGATCGAGGGATCGAACGAGATACACCGCTACGCCTCACCGGACCTGGAGCGCTGGAAACGGGCCGCCGATGCCGCACGTCAGGTCATCGAGCTGAAAAATCCCGACGGCACGAAGGCCCACGAACTCTTCCCGTCGTATCAACGGCTGTTCTTCACCAATTTCGGGAACACCGAGTCGATCATCGTCAAATGCCGCAACCTCACCAACGACGTGGAGGCCGCCAACGGACCTTCGGGTTACCAGAGCTGCCGGGCCTGCACCAGCGTCACGGCGGAACTGATCGACATGTACGAGCTCAAAAGCGGCCGGCTGCCTTCCGAAGACCCGGATTACGATCCCCAAAAGCCTTATGAAAACCGCGACGACCGGTTTTACGCCAGCGTACTCTACTCCGGTGTACCGCTCTGGGGCCGCGAGGTGGAACTCTACACCGGAGGCAAGGACTATCCCGCAACCATCGGACAACGCGGCTGCGAAACCGGATTCAGCCTCTACAAGCACATCGACCCCCTGGCCAGCGTCGTACCGGCCAAATACACCCTCCACAATCACCAGATACTGCGCTACGCCGAAGTATTGCTGATCTACGCCGAGGCCATGAACGAATACCTGGGGACGGGCGACGACGACATGTGCACGGACGAGATGATCTACGACTGCGTCAACGAAGTGCGCCAGCGTGCGGGACTGCCGCCGGTAAGCGGTCTGACCATAGGCCAGATGCGTGAACTGATCCACCGGGAACGCACTGTAGAGCTGGCTTTCGAGGAGGTGCGCCTCTACGACCTGAAGCGCTGGCGCGAGGCGGAAACCGTGCTGAACCGTCCGGTCCACGGAATCAAAGTGACCCAGGAGGGCGGAACCATCGTCTACGGCGAGAAGTTCGCCGTAGAAGAACGCTCCTTCCCTATGCGGATGTACTACTACCCCATTCCCCAGTCCGAACTGGACAAGAACAGCGCGCTGGTGGTAAATCCGGGATGGTAATCCGAAATTCATTGTCAAATCTGTAAATCAGCACCGATGAAAAAATATATATTGATATTCATCTTCGCACTAATCCACGGATTCACCGCAGGATTACAGGCCCAGGGAATTGCCGTTTCCGGCAAGGTCAGCGACAAGAACGGGCAGGAACTGGTCGGAGTGGCGGTCATAGAGACCGGCACCAACCATGCGACGGTAAGTGCCGCGGACGGCAGCTACAAACTCACCGTTTCGGGTAAAAACGCCCGGCTGGAGTTCCGTATGCTGGGCTATATTCCCCAGGAGATCACCGTAGGCAGCAGGACCGCCATCGACATCATCCTCGAAGAGGAAGCCCTCAACATCAACGAGGTGGTCGTAGTGGGATACGGCACCCAGAAACGCGCCACCGTCGTCGGGTCCATCTCGACGGCAGACGCCTCGGCCATCCAGAAAACGGGAACGACGAACCTCACGCAGGCCATCGGCGGCCGCGTCTCGGGCGTCTTCACCCGCAACCCGGGCGGACGTCCGGGCGAGGACAACGCCAATGTCTACATCCGCGGTACGGCCAGTTACAACAGCGGTGCCAACAGCCCGCTCGTACTGGTCGATGGTGTGGAACGCGAATACGCCCAGATCGACCCCGAGGACATCGAGAATTTCTCAGTTCTGAAAGATGCCTCGGCTACGGCCGTATACGGCGTGCGCGGAGCCAACGGCGTCATCCTGATCACCACCAAACGCGGTCTTACGTCGAAACCCGAAGTATCGTTCCGCGCGTCGTTCACCGCGAGCACCCCGACACGGCTGCCCGACAAACTCGGATCGTACGACTACGCACGCCTACGCAACGAAGCGCTGATGAACGTCGGACTCGACCCCGAGTACAGCGCCTACGACCTCGAAATGTTCCGCACGAAAGCCAGTCCTTACACGCATCCCGACAACGACTACATCCACGACATGCTCAAAAACGCAGCCTTCAAGCAGCAGTATTCGCTGGTCGTGCGCGGCGGCTCTTCGTTCATGCGTTATTACGTGTCGGCCGGATATGCCAATGACGACGGTATCTACAAGAACTTCAACAACGGCAAATACGACACAAACGTCTATTTCCGGCGTTACGCCCTGCGTGCGAATCTCGACTTCAACGTAACCAAAACCACCACGGTCGGCGTAGACCTCGCAGGACGCCTCGAAGAACGCCATAACAACGGCGCCGGCGATGAACTGTTCCAGCATCTGGTACGTACCCCGCCCGATTATTTCAACTACGTGAACCCCGACGGATCGATCGGCGGCCACCTGAATCTGACCAACCCCTACATGGCTCTTTCGCGTTGCGGCTACTTCCACTCCAAGACCAACAAGTTCGAGAGCGTGATCCGTCTCAACCAGCAGCTGGAATTCATCACCAAAGGACTTTCCGCACGCGGTATGTTCAGCTACATTTCGTCGATGCGCTCCCGCCGGGACCTCTACGAACGCCCCGCGACCTACTATTACACCAAGGAAGGGACCTACGAACTGGTCCGCGAGGAAGAGCCCATCACCATTCGGACGGGCTCCGGGAACGGCCCCTTCCGCCGGGATTTCGTAGTCGAAGCGGCTCTGAACTACAACCGCACTTTCGGCGACCATGCCGTCACGGCCCTGTTGGCTTTCAACCGCCAGGAGATCCAGAGCGACGCCACGCTGCCGATCGGTTACATCAACTACGTCGGTCGTGTGACCTATGCCTATAAGAACAAGTACCTGGCCGAGTTCAACGCCGGATACAACGGTTCGATGCAGTTCTCGAAGGACAAGCGCTACGGTTTCTTCCCGGCGGTATCCGCCGGCTGGGTTCTCTCTGAAGAGGGATTCTGGGGCAAATCGGCCAAGACGTTCAGCTACATGAAGCTCCGCGCTTCGTTCGGACAGGTCGGCAACGACCGCATCGGGTCCGACAAGTATTACTACCTCCAAACCTATCCCCAGCTGGGATCGAACCGCCCCTCGTTCGGCGAGACGAACAATCCCGAAAACCGCATCTACGAAGGCAAGGAGGGCAACACCGAAGTGGGATGGGAGCGTGCCAACAAATTCAATGTCGGCGTGGACCTCAAATTCTTCGACAACAAGCTGTCGTTCACGGGAGACTATTTCCACGAACGCCGCCACGGCATTCTCGACTACGACGGCACTATTTCGTACATCTACGGCATGATGGCCCCGAACGACGGCAGCAAAGGCTTCCCGCCGGCAAACATCGGCGAGGTCGTCAACCGCGGTTTCGAAATCGACCTGGGATACAACGGTCTCGTCAACAAATTCCGGTATTATATCCGAGGCAACCTCTCCTTCGCCCGCAACAAGGTGGTCGAATGCGGTGAAAGCCCCGTCACCTACCCGTGGCTCTCCAAGGTGGGACGCCCCATCGGCCAGCGCTTCGGACTGATCGCCGACGGTTTCTACAACACCGAGGAGGAGATCGACGCCCTGCCGTCGGGATTCACCGACAGGCCCAAACTGGGAGACATCAAATACCGCGACATCAACGGCGACGGCAAGACCGACAACTACGATGTCGTACCCATCGGACGCACCCAGGTACCCGAAATCATCTATGGATTCACCGTAGGCGGCAACTGGCGCAACCTCGACTTCGAGCTCTTCTTCCAGGGGGCTACCAATTCGGATATCTACGTGAACGGCTACGGCTACTGGGAATTCCAGGGTATCAGCGGCGCCATGCACCACCACCTCGGCCGCTGGACTCCCGAAAACAAGGAGCACGCCACCTATCCGAGCCTTTCGCCCTCCACCTCGGAACAGAATCACCGTTTCTCGACATTCTGGCTGAAAGACGGCTCCTACCTGCGTCTGAAAAACATTCAGATCGGGTACACGCTGCCCCAGCGAATCTCCAAAAAGGTCGGCATGTCGAACCTGCGCTTCTATGTGACGGCGACCAACCTGTTCACGTTCTCCGAATTCAAGGAATACGACCCTGAATCCAACGACGGCGACGGCAGCGCCTACCCGGTCATGAAATATTTCGGCGGCGGCGTCAGCCTCAAGTTCTAACCTTCAAATTGCGAAGCTACATGAAAAAGATCGTTTATATACTGTTGTTGTGCCTGCCTATGCTTTCGTGTCAGGACGCCTCGTCGCTGATGGACAAGGAGGATGTGGGCGACCTGTATGAAAAGGATGTCTTCCGGAGCGGCACCTACGCCCGCTATTTCGTCAACGACATCTACTACAATATCATCAGCACCGGATACGGCGTATCGGGCTGGGTAGGCGCATACATGGACTGCGCCACCGACAACGGCGAGGCCCGCCCGCTCAACTCCGCGGCACACCGCTACAACACCGGCAACTGGAACGCCGCAGACAACCCGCTGGGATTCATCTGGACCAACAGCTATGCCCAGATCCGCGCCTGCAACAAATTCCTGGAAAATTACCATCTGATCGAAGAGGAATCCGGCATCACCACCCGGCTGGACATCGAATATCTGCATGCCCAGGTCATCTTCCTGCGCGCCTATTTTTACTCAGAACTGCTGAGAGCCTTCGGCGGCGTGCCGCTCATCACCAAGGTTCTGTCGATGAACGATCCCGAGATCAATTCGGAGCGGGACTCGTTCGAAACCGTCCTCGATTTCATCGTCAGCGAATGCGAAAACGCTGCCGAACTGCTCAAATCGCTGCGAGGCGAAGACGCCACCCGCTACGGAATGTTCGGAGGTAATTTCGGCCGCGCGAACGAAGGTACCGCTCTGGCGTTGAAAGCCAAAGTGCTGCTGATGGCCGCCAGTCCGCTGTTCAACCGTCCGGCCGACTTTCCGCAATACGACTCTGCCGACCCCAACGTCTCGTTGTGGCGCTATCCCGACTACGATCCCGAGCGCTGGAACACCGCGGCCAAAGCGCTCAAAGACGTTATCGACTTGGGATTCTACGATCTTTACCGGGCCAAAAACGGGACCAAGACCGAATACGAAACACTGTTCTGCGTCCGGGCCCCGATCGAGGAAGCCATCTTCCCATACCTGCGCGGTCCCAGCATCGACATCTATTTCAACAACCTGCCGTTCGACTTCATGCTCGTACGCGGCAAGGGAACTCCGGTATGCTATACGCTGCCCACCCACGATCTGGTCATGGCGTATGAGATGAAAAACGGCATGCTGCCCGAACAGGAGGGCTCCGGCTACCGTCCGCTCAACCCCTTCGCCGACCGCGATCCGCGCCTGAACGCTACGATCTGGCACGACGAATCGGTCTTCTGCAACATCCGCTTCGACACGTGGCATCGGGAGGTCACCTCGGAAAAGAGCGACGGCAAGCATTACATCACCGGATATTCGCGCACGGGTTACTTCCTGCGCAAATACATGGACCCCGACCTGAACCCCTCGGCCTCGACGGCTCCGACTCTGCCGAATTCCTACCACCTGATTCGCTATGCCGACATCCTGCTGATGTACGCCGAGGCGTTGAACGAGTACTATGCCGATCCCGCATCGGCTCCGGAGGACGGCATCCGCTGGGCCATCGACCAAGTCCGCTCGCGCGCCGGCATGCCGGGTGTGGACGAAACGTTCCGGAACCGGGGCTGGGACCTCACCCAGGAGAACGTACGCAAATTCATCCAGAACGAACGCCGCGTGGAGTTCGCCTTCGAAGAGCAGCGTTTCTGGGACATCCGCCGCTGGATGATCGGTACGCAGACCCAGCGGGAAGCGCACGAACTGGACATCACGCTCAAAGACGACGATCTCACGAAGGTTTACAAGTCCCGCAAATTCGAAAACCGCATTTACGAAGACCACATGAACCTGATGCCCATTCCGCAGTCGGAGATAAACAAGAATCCCAACCTCGTACAGAACTGGGGCTGGTCTCCGAAACAAGTCAACTAAAAAACAGTCGTTATGAAATTCATCGTGAAATTACTGGCACTGACTTTTGTGACCATACCGTTCCTGTTTTCCTGCAAGGACGAAGAGATTACCGAACCCGGCGTACAGGTAACCACCCTCGATTTCTCGTCGGTCGGAACCAATACGGCCGTCGGCAGCGGCTACCTCACCAAAGGCAACGCAGAAGCGCTGACGGAACGGGGTATCTGTTGGAGCACCCTCGCCGATCCCACCGTCGCCGACAGCAAGGCCGTCTCGACGGACGATGCAGCGGAGCACAGTTTCTCCGCGCAGCTCACCGGCCTCACGCCCAATACCTGCTACCATGCCCGGGCCTATGTCTCGGACGGCAGCGTCGTACACTATGGCAATCCGATCACTTTCACGACCAAAGACCGGCCCGAAGAGGGATGGTGCCTGATCGAAAGCGTTACCGGAATCACCCCCTCCTCCGCCACCGTCAATATGACCATGGCATCCGACGGCGGCAATGACATCGCCCAAATCGGCGTCTGCTTCTCACAGACGGCAGAACCGACGATCGACGACGAAGTGCTGTTCACCGAGGGCGGCCGCGATTTCTCGGCGGAACTTACCGACCTGAAACAGAACATGCAGTACTACGTCCGCCCCTACATCAAAACTGCGGACGGGCAGATCACCTACGGCGAGCAAGTCGCATTCCGCACCATCAACTTCATCGTCACCAAAGCCCCGTATCCGGGCTATAAGACAGCCTATCTCTTCGGAGAGACGATGAAGAACGAATCGGACCCCTCGATCGAGCGCGGATTCTGCTGGAGCGAAAATGAAAACCCGACCATAGAAACCGACCAGTTCAAGATGATCAGCGGAACCGTGGGTAACTTCAACCTGCTGGCCACGGGCTTCGAAAAGGGCAAGACCTATCATGTCCGAGCCTACGCCAAAAACACCAGCGGCACGCATTACGGCGAACAGATGACCTTCACCACCAAGACAGGCAGCATCCTGCCGGGCCTGACGCTCGAAGACATGGTCCTCGTAGAAAAAGGCTCCTTCCAGATGGGTTATCCCCAATCGGCTACCGTACCCAACCTTTTCAGCGGCAAAACGCTGAACACGGAAACCGTACACTCGGTAACGCTGACCAAGGATTTCTATATCTGCCGTTACCAGGTGACCTGCGAGCAGATATGCGCATTCCTCAACAGCCATCCGATCAACCGGTCTACGAGTCTCGTCTACAACACTTATCTCTTCGGAGCCACCAATACGCGCCCCTTCTCGTTCAAGGCGCCGATGGACGGCGGCACCTCGATATTCGAACCCAACACGAACTGTGCACGCCGCCCTGCGGCCAGCATCACGTGGCTGTGCGCCTACGAATATTGCCGCTGGCTCTCGGCCGAACTCGGCGTAGAGGTGCGCCTGCCGACCGAGGCGGAATGGGAATACGCAGCCCGCGGCGGCAACAAGAGCCAGGGCTATCTGTTCAGCGGCAGCAACACGGCCGGCGAAGTCGGAGTCCGCACCAACAGCAGCACCGGCACTCAGAACGTCGGGTCGTTGAAAGCAAACGAGTTGGGCATCTACGACATGAGCGGGAACACGTTCGAATATTGCGAAGATGTCTATGCCGATTTCTACTACAAGGACGGAGCCGTAGATCCGTGCAATAAAAACACCAACGATCTCACGGGCCAGCCGAGATGTATCCGGGGCGGCAGTTTCAGACATTACAACGCAGATCAGACCAAAGACTATCAGGTAGTGACACGCCGGGGCCGTGCCGGCAACGGCAATACCGACTGCGGCAACCACTCGGGAATGCGTATCGTCATGACAAAACTCCCCGCAACCCTCGATTAACCCGGCTACGATGAAAAGCAATTATCTGAAATTCGGAATCGGAATACTGATGATCCTCCTTTGCGCATGCGAAGGGGGATCATCGGAATCCGATGGCGATCCCGAAGGTCCCGCCCCCGGAACCAAACCATTCCTGAGCATACTGCCTACGACGAAAACGGTAGGCACCGCAGCCGGGGAGTTCAACGTTTCGGTCAGCAGCAACACCTCCTGGACCGTCGAACCGCTTGCCGAATGGATCAGCATACCCGTGCGCGAGGGCGAGAAAAGCAGCTCCGTAAAGATCCGCTATGAATCCAGCACGGTGACTTCCCGTTCGGGCGAAGTGATGTTCAGCGCCGAAGGCGTCGAGCCGGTGAAGCTGCGGGTGACGCAGGGCGACAAGACCTTCACCAATCCGCTCGGCGGAGTCCCCGACCCGTGGATCATCCAACACGACGGCTGGTATTATCTGTGCAAAGCTCATGGAAACGGCATCAATTTATCCCGCTCGAAAAAACTCACCGAACTGACAAGTACGCAACAGGTTTTCGCCGCTCCCAGGGATACGGAAGGAAACAAGCCGTGGAATGTCGCCAACTACTGGGCTCCCGAACTGCACTACATCGACGGCCGCTGGTATATCTACTACACCGCAGGCCGGCCCATCTCGGAATTCGGCGGACATTACTATTCGCAGCGCAGCGGCGTTCTGCGTGCCAAGAGCTCCGACCCGTTCGGTGAATGGGAGGATATGGGCATGCTCTACACGGGCGACCACTACACCGAAGGCATCGTCCCCACGCTGGAAAACACGGAGTATTTCGCCATCGACCTGAATGTCATGGAGATCAACGGGACACTCTATGCCGTCTGGTCGGGCAACCCGGTCGGGTCCACCACGCAGAGCCTCTTCATCGCCGAGATGAAAGATCCCTGCACCATCGGTTCCAACCGAGTGAAGCTCTCCGACCCCGACCAGCCCTGGGAACTGCTGACCTCGACCATCCAAGAGGGCCCCGCCATGATCAAGCATGGCAACAAAGCCTTCATCGTCTACTCCTGCAACGGCTCCTGGACCAAACAATACCGGCTGGCCTACCTGGAACTGGACGATATCCGGAAAGACCCGATGAAGCCCGAGAACTGGAAGAAATCGGCATCCTACGTCTTTTTCCGCAACGACGACATCCGGGCCAAGGACAACACCTATCAGGAAGGCATCAACGGCGAACCGGGTGGAGTCCACGGCGTAGGCCACTGCTCGTTCACCAAATCTCCCGACGGAACCGAAGACTGGATCGTCTATCACACGAAACGATTCCGCGAAGACGGATACGAAACCTATCGTTACACGTTCGTACAACGGTTCGGATGGAATGCCGACGACACGCCGAATTTCGGCACGCCGGTCGGCTGGGAAGAGCCCGTGGTCGTCCCTTCGGGCGAAGAATAAATACGAGACCCTAATAAATTCAACAAAAAAATGAGTGATTTAAGAGGCAAAGTTGCCATTGTAACAGGCGGAGGCGGAGTGCTGGGAGGAAATATCTCGGACAGCCTGGTCAAAGCCGGAGTAAAAGTAGTCATCCTCGACATCCGTCAGGAAAACATCGACAAGCGGGTGGCGGCACTCTCCCCCTACGGAGAAATCGCCGGATTCACCTGCAATGTCCTCGACACCGAAAGTCTGGAAGAAGTGAAGAAACAGATACTCGAACGCTGGGACCACATCGACATTCTGGTCAACGCCGCCGGCGGCAATCTCCCCGGCGCCACGCTGCGCGAAGACCAGACGATCTTCGACATGAAGATCCCGGACCTGAACCGGGTGATCGACCTCAACATGTACGGTTCGGTCTATCTCTGCCTGGTGTTCGGCAAAACGATGGCCGAACAGAAATACGGCGTGATGATCAACGTCTCCTCGATGGCCACCTATTCGGCGATCACGCGCGTACTGGGTTATTCGATGGCCAAAAGTTCGATCAATATATTCACCCAGTGGATGGCTATGGAGATGGCGCTCAAATTCAGCGACAAGATTCGTGTCAACGCCATCGCCCCGGGCTTTTTCATCGGCGACCAGAACCGAGCCGTACTGATCAACCCGGACGGCTCCTACACCGAACGCAGCAAAAAGGTGATGGCACACACACCGATGGGACGTTTCGGCGACATCTCCGAACTGAACGGAATCGTAAAATTCCTCTGTTCGGACGAAGCGAGCTTCATCACAGGCGCCGTCATTCCGGTCGATGGCGGATTCAGCTCTTTCAGTGCAGTATAACCGGAAAAACGAACCGAGATGAAAAAAACGCTGATCCTGATTGCCTTCATGCTCGGACTGTCCGGTCCGAGCATGAAGGCTCAGGTGCGGCTGACCGAAAAGACCTCCGGCAAGGAGGTTTTCCGGCTCTCCGCACCGAACCGGCAAACGGTTATCCGTTACGACGCCAATGACGCAACGGTCGTCGGCAAGACGGCGGAGCTCCTGGCCGCAGACCTCGGTCTCGTCACAGGACGGCAGGGGCTGACGACGACCGGCGACACGCTTCCCCGCAACGCCGACGTGATCATCGCCGGAACGATCGGCCAAAGCGCCCTGATCGACCGACTGATCGCACAGCGCAAAATCGCCGCCGACACGATCGCAGGCTGCTGGGAGCGCTACCTGATTCAAACGGTAGCCAAGCCCTTGCCGGGCGTCTCCGAAGCGCTGGTCATCGCCGGAAGCGACCGCCGGGGAACCGCCTATGGTCTTCTTGCCGTTTCGGACGCTATCGGCGTAAGCCCGTGGTACTGGTGGGCCGACGTTCCCGTCAAGCCGCGCACGTCGCTCTACCTGCACGTTCATCCCGAAGTTTCCAAAACGCCGTCGGTCAGATACCGGGGGCTGTTCATCAACGACGAAGACTGGGGGCTGCTGCCCTGGGCCCGGCATACGTTCGATCCCGAACGGGGCAACATCGGCCCCAAGACCTACGCCAAAGTCTGCGAACTGCTGCTTCGGCTGAAAGCCAATTACCTCTGCCCGGCCATGCACGAAGCCTCCACGGCTTTCAACAAGATTCCCGAAAACAAAATGGTGGCCGATTCGTTCGCCATCGTCATGGGATCGGTGCATTGCGAACCCCTGTTGTTCAACAATGCCAGCGAATGGGACCGCAAGACGATGGGCGAATGGGACTACGTAAAGAATAAGGAGGGCATCAACAGCGTACTGCGCCGGCGTGTCCGGGAAAATGCCGCTTACGAAAACGTCTATACGCTGGCTCTGCGCGGCCTCCACGACCGGGCCATGACCGGCAGCAGCGACATAAAAGAACGCGTCCGCCAGTTGGAAGGCGCCCTGCACGACCAGCGGCAGCTGCTCGTCGATGAGCTGGGCAAACCCGGAGAGGAGATCCCGCAGGCTTTCACCCCGTACAAGGAGGTGCTGGAAGTCTATTCAAACGGTCTCGAACTGCCGGACGACGTGACGATCATTTGGCCGGACGACAACTACGGCTACATGAAACGGTTGAGCGGCGAGCGCGAACGAAAGCGTTCGGGACGTTCCGGTGTCTACTACCACGCCTCCTATCTGGGCAAACCGCACGACTATCTTTGGATTTCTTCAACCTCGCCGGCGCTGATGTACGAAGAGCTCCGCAAAGCCTATGACGCCACAGCCGACCGCATCTGGCTGCTGAATGCCGGCGACATCAAGGCCTGCGAACCGGCCGTAGACCTTTTTTTGGCTATGGCATACGACATCGACCGGTTCGACTACGCGAATGCGGCCGATTATCAGGCCCGGACGCTCAGTCGGATTTTCGGCAGCCAATATTACGACACTTTCCGCGAAATCACCGCGACGTTCTACGACCTGGCCTTTCAGCGCAAACCCGAACTGATGGGATGGGGATACCAATGGGCGACCGACAAACACGGGCGGGAACGAAACACCGACACGGATTTCTCCTGCGCCAATTACAGGGAAGCCAGCCGACGCATAGCCGAATACGATCGTATCGGCAAACTCGCCGAAAAGGTGATGACCAATCTTCCGGAGATTGAAAAGCCCGCTTTTTACCAGTTGTTGTACTATCCCGTCCGAGCCTCGGAACAGCTCAACAAAATGATTCTCGACGGGCAGCGGAACCGTTGGTATGCCCGGCAGGGCCGTGCCGCCGCCAACCCGCTGCGCGATGAGATCCGGGCGCATTACGATTCATTGCAAAACCTTACAGCGGGCTACAACGAACTGCTCGGCGGCAAGTGGAACCGAATCATGACGACACGCCAGGGCTTCGCCTGCTCCTATTACCAGTTGCCGGAGTTGGACAGCGTCACTTTGCAGTCCGGAGCATCGTTGGGCATCTGGGTCGAGTCGGAGGACGTACTTAAAGGCCAGCGCAGTTTCCACGCGCTGCCTGCTTTCAGCGTCTACACCCGCCGCACGGGACGGATCGACGTATTCAACAAAGGCAATAGGCCGCTCGTCTGGACCGCCTCTCCTTCCGACGAATGGATTCGCCTCGACCGCACGTCGGGAACGACCTCCACGCAACAGGAACTGACCGTAGAGATCGACTGGGAAAAGGTTCCCGTCGGAGAACGCATCCTGGGATCGGTCCGCATCGACGCCGGCAGCGAACGGGAGACCGTACTCGTCTCGGTCTTCAACCCCGCCACTCCCGCACCGGCAACGATCAAGGGCCTGTATGTGGAGGACAACGGATGTGTCTCGATCCCGGCCGCCGGCTTCCATCGCAAATTTGAGAACGAGCAGGTGAAAATGACGCTCATCGAAAACCTCGGATACGAAAAGGAAGCCGTCATGATGGGACATCCCCTGAGCAGCGTGCAGCGTACCGGAGGCCGCAATACGCCTCGTCTGGAATACGATTTTTACAGTTTCAGCAGCGGATCGGTAGACGTATACACCTACATGCTGCCCACCTTTCCGCTGAGTGCCGACCGCCCGTTCGCCCATGAAACCTCATCGACGGAGACCAAATACGGCGTGGCGATCGACGAAGGCCCGGTGATGAACCCCACAACCTCCTCGTTCGAATATGCACAGGCTTGGTATGAAAACGTACTGAAAAACTGCGCCGTGAAGAAAACCACGCTGCACATCGACCGCCCCGGCAGGCACACCGTCAAGATCATCTGCGGAGATCCGGGCGTCGTAGTCCAGAAGATCGTCCTCGACTTCGGCGGCATGAAACGCTCCTACGCCGGACCTCCCCCGACCGAAGTCATCCGATAAACAACAAAACAAATAAAACCCGATGAAGAAACTCCTCAAAACACTGGTTCTCTGCGGCATTCTTTTCCCTGCGTCCGGCATCCGGGCCCAGAACACCTACACCAATCCGGTCATGGATTTCGACATGCCCGACCCGACGGTGATCTGTGCCGACGACGGCAGCTTCTATCTCTACGCCACGGAAGGCCACGGTTACAGCATCCCTATCGTCCGTTCCTCCGACCTGGTGAACTGGGAGCGCGTCGGCACAGCTTTCAGCAAGGAAACACGCCCCACATTCGAACCCAAAGGCGGACTCTGGGCCCCCGATATCAACCGGCTGAAAAAACAATACCTGCTCTACTACTCGATGTCCTACTGGGGCGGAAGCGAAACATGCGGTATCGGCGTGGCGACGGCAGACAGCCCGCAGGGTCCTTTCAAAGACCACGGGCCTCTGTTCCGCAGCAACACGATCGGCGTGTTCAACTCCATCGACCCGGAGTTCGTCCACGAGAAAGGCCGCAACTACCTCTTCTGGGGCAGCTTCTGGGGCATTTATGCCGTGGAGCTCACCAAAGACGGACTGGCCGTGAAGGCGGGCTGCGAGCCGAAGCAAATCGCCGGAAGGGCTTTCGAAGCGACCTACATCCACAAACGGAACGGCTACTATTACCTTTTCGCCTCGATCGGGTCCTGCTGCGAAGGTCTCAACAGCACCTACACCACCGTCGTCGGACGCTCCCGCAACCTGATGGGTCCCTACACCGACAAATCCGGAAAAGGGATGCTCGACAACGGCTACGAGGTGGTCATCCGGCGCAGCGACCGTTTCGCAGGGCCCGGACACAACTCCGACATCATCACCGACAAGGCGGGCGACGACTGGCTGCTCTATCACGCCGTGGATTCCCGCGACCCGCGGGGCCGCAAACTGCTGCTCGACAAGATCGAGTGGATCGACGGATGGCCGACGGTACGCGACGGGCACCCTTCGGACACCCCGCAACCGACTCCTCTTTTTTAACCATAAAACCTGAAAACGACATGACAAGAATGTGTGTTAGAACGATGGTCCTGACAGCGCTGCTCTCTTTATGCGGAGTTGCCGGAGCGATTGCGCAAATTTCCCTGGCGACGGGGAAACCCGCCGGCAGTCAGTTTCTGCTGGCCGGCAAGAGCTCCGGGGCGACCCTCTATTACGACAGCCGGGACTTCGAAGTAGTGAAACGTGCCGCCGGGTTTCTTTCGCAGGACATCGGCCTGGTGACAGGCCGCAGCGCCACCGTCCGAACGCTGCCCGCAGCCAACGAAGCGACGATCGTAGTGATCGGCACGCTGGGACATAACAGCCTGATCGACAAACTGGTGTCCGAAGGTCGGCTGAACGTGGACAAGATCAGGGGCGGCTGGGAGCAATACGCCGTCGAGGTCGTGGAGCGCCCCGCTGCCGGCATCCGCAAAGCATTGGTCATCGCCGGGTCTGACCGTCGGGGCACCGCCTACGGCGTATTCTCCGTATCGGAGGCTATCGGCGTAAGCCCGTGGTACTGGTGGGCCGACGTTCCCGTCGCAAAAAAGGACCGCCTTACGCTGGACGTAAAATCCTACCGTTCGAAAGAGCCGTCGGTCAAATACCGCGGTCTGTTCATCAACGACGAGGATTTCGGACTCAAGCCCTGGGCCGCCAAAACCTTCGAGCCCGAAGTGGGCGACATCGGCCCCAAAACCTACTCGAAAATCTGCGAACTGCTCCTGCGCATGAAGGGCAACTACCTTTGTCCGGCCATGCACTCCTGCACCAAGGCGTTCAACTACTATCCCGACAACAAACTGGTCGCCGACAGTCTGGCGATCGTCATGGGATCGGTGCATTGCGAGCCCCTGCTGTTCAATAACGCCAGCGAATGGGACCGCAAGACGATGGGCGAATGGAACTACGTCACCAACAAGGAGGGCATCAACAAGGTGCTGCGCAAACGGGTCGAAGAGAACGGCGCCTATGAGAATGTCTACACGCTGGCGATGCGCGGCATCCACGACGCCGTAATGGCCGGCAATCTGACCCTCGAAGAGCAGGCCCGAGTGCTCGAAAAGGTGTTCGACGACCAGCGGCAGATCCTGAGCGACGTGCTCGGCAAACCCGCCGATCAGATCCCGCAGGCTTTCACCCCATACAAGGAGGTGCTGCACACCTACGAACACGGCATGAAACTCCCCGACGACGTGACTATCGTCTGGGGCGACGACGATTTCGGTTACATGAAGCGGCTGAGCAATGCCGAAGAGCAGAAACGCAGCGGACGTTCGGGCGTCTACTACCACCTCTCGTACTGGGGTCCCCCGATGAATTTCCTGTGGATCAACACCAATCCTCCGGTGCAGATGTACACCGAACTGAAAAGGGCTTACGACACCACCGCCGACCGCATCTGGCTCGCCAACGTGGGCGACATCAAACCCGCCGAAAACGCCCTTTCGCTCTTCCTCGACATGGCGTGGGACATCGACGCCTTCACGGTGGAAAACGTCGGGTTCTACTACGCGAACACGCTGTCGAAATATTTCGGCGAACAGCACCGCGACGCGCTCCAGCACATTTTCGACGAATATTTCAGTCTGGCCTTCGCCCGCAAGCCCGAGCACATGCAACACCATCTGGAACAGCATTTCGCCGAGGACAACTACCACGAAGCCGAACGGCGCACGGCCCGTTACGCAGCCATCTCAGCAGAGGCCGATGCGATCTATGCACAACTGGACGAAGACTCCAAACCGGGTTTCTTCCAATTGGTCTACTATCCGGTCAAAGGCGCCGCACTGCTCAATATCGCGTTCCTCGAAGCCCAGCGCAACCGCTGGTACGCGGCACAGGGGCGCGTGTCGGCCAATCAGGTCCGGGAACGCGTGAATGCCGCCATCGACGAGTTGCGGAAAATCACGAAGGATTACAACGAGCTCAAAGACGGCAAATGGCGTTACATGATGACACTGGCACAGGGCGGCTGGAGAGACATCTACGTCCCGCCGACGAAAAAGGTCGAACCCGCAGCCGTACCGGGACTGGGCGTTCACGCCGAGAGCGAAACGCTCCACACCGGAATGGGCAACTTCCACACGCTGCCCACCTTCAACCCCTTCACCGACAAATCCTATTACGTTGACGTGTTCAACACGGGCAACGGTGAGCTGAAATGGAGTGCGCAGCCGTCCGAACCGTGGATCAAACTCGACAAGATGGCCGGCAGCACCCCCTACGAACAGCGGGTGAACGTCTCGGTAGACTGGGACAAGGCGCCCAAAGGCCGCAATCTCAGCGCCCGGATCGCATTCAAGGGCGCCGGAACGGAGAAAACCGTATACGTCTCGGCGTTCAATCCCGCAGAGATCGTCCGCGACAGCCTGGCCGGCCTCTACGTGGAGGATAACGGCGTAGTGTCGATCGACGCCGCGGGTTTCCACCGCAAATTCGAACGCCACGGCATCACATTCGACAAGATTGCACGTTACGGATTCGAAGACACCGTCGTGCAGTTGGGCGATCCCTTCGCCAAGGCTGACTTCTACCCCGGTCTGGAACTGACCTCGAATTACGTGGCGCCGGCTCCGCTGGACCGCTATCCGATGATCGAGTACGATTTCTACTCTTTCACCACGGGTCCTATTGATGTCTATACCTACATGGTGCCGCTCTTCCCGCTCGACGATGAACACGGTACGCGCTACGGCGTGATGGTTGACAGAAGCCCCGTCTACCTGCCCGAAGCCGGAGCGCCCTATTACAGCACGCTTTGGATACAGAGCATCATGCGCAACTGCCGCATCAACAAAACCTCGCATATGATCTCCGAACCGGGCAAACACACCGTCCGCATCTTCGCCGCCCATCCGGGCATGATGATTCAGAAAATCGTGATCGACTTCGGCGGTATGAAGTATTCCTATATGGGTCCCCAACCGACCAAAGTCGAAGCTAAAACCAAATCTGAAAAATAAATGCGCACACACATGAAAAAAGCACTGTTCAAATTCAGTTACGTGATGTTTCTGACACTATTCATCGGCATCACCGGAGCCGAAGCAAAGAAAGATCAGAAACAGTCCCCGGTCTACCGTCTTCCCGACGACTTGCAGACGCTGGTCGGAGACCCGTCATTGCTCCGAAAGCCCGAAGGACTCGAAGTGGCCGCCTATGTATTCCCGAACTATCACGCCTCGGCCCTCCACAACAAGCTCTATTCCCCCGGATGGACCGAATATAACCTCATCCGAAGTGCACGTCCCTGGTTCGAAGGCCATCAACAGCCCCGGACGCCGTTGCTGGGAGAACTGGACGAAAGCCTGCCTTCGACCTGGGAGGTCTACAACAAACTCTGCAAAAACAGCGGCATCGACGTACTGATCTGGGACTGGTATTGGTACGACGGCAAGCCCTGCCTCCACGAGGCGCTCGAAGAAGGGTTCCTCGAAGCGAAGAACACCAACGATGTGAAATTCGCCTGCATGTGGACAAACCATCCCTGGTATATCCTCTATCCCACGAAGCAGACTGACGGAAGCAACGCCTATCCGCCCAGTTTCGATGCCCCGGACTTTTCCTATGAGGAGGCTTTCCGAAGCCTTTCCTACATCGTCACCCGTTATTTCAACCAACCGAACTACTGGAAAATCGACGGAAAACCCGTCATCTGCATCTGGGATGCCCGGCGGCTGGAGCAGAAACTCGGACTGGAAGGGGTTCAGAAACTCTTCACCGAGTTGCGCGGACTGGCCGTAAAACTGGGACATGCGGGCATCCATTTCCATATCACGGGATTCACCTCCGGACACAACAAAGAGGCCGGATACGACACCTCCGGATCATACAATCCGCTGGACTGGATCGCAGGCCGCTATCAATCCAAAGAGATCGAATTGCCCGACTACGGCGTTGCGGCGGCCGATGTGGCGTTCAAAGTCTGGGATGAAGGTTACGAGACGCATCAGGTTCCCTACGTCCCGGCAGTCGGAGCCGGATGGGACTCCACGCCCCGCTACATCGCACCCGCCAACCGTCCCGCGACACCCGACCGCACGAAATGGCCCGGATGCACGATATTCGTCAACGAAAGTCCCGCGGCTTTCAAAGCGTTCGTACAAGCGTCGTTCGCTTATCTGAACCGGCATCCCGACGTGCCGCGCTTCGTAACCATCGCATGCTTCAACGAATGGAGCGAAGGACACTACCTGCTTCCCGACAACCGCTTCGGATACGGTATGCTTAATGCTCTGGGTGAAGCTGTCGGATTGCAAAAACTGAATCAAAGAAGAGGAAAATAATCCGGAACGATGAAGAAAACAATGCTGTTGATCTGCGCCGCACTGCTGGCCGGAGCTGTCTGTACGACCGCTCCGGCACAGGAGGTGCCCGACCTGAAAGGAGGCCCGATGGGCGTGGAACGAATAGCCAAGCTGGCCAACTACTCGGTTTACAGCTCCGTGCCAGCCGACTCCCCGACCGACACCTGTTGGATGCAGGTCGATTTAGGACGTTCTTACCCCATAGATCAGGTAAAACTCTATCCGGTTATCTGGGACTGGTGGCTCGCCGTATGGCGTCCCCGGTTTCCGGTGCGCTTCAAACTCGAAGCCGCCGACAACGAAGCCTTCGACAACCCCCGCCTGATCTCCGATCAAACAGCAAAGGATTATGAAGTCACGATCGTGGACAAGGTGGATTCCTACGCCCCGTCCGAACCGGTTTCGGGCCGTTATGTGCGGCTGACGGTCACCAAACTGCCCGAATTCCAGAAAAAATACTCGTTCGACCTATGGCGTTTCGAGGTAATATCGGGCGGTAAGGACATCGCCGAAGGACGCACGCTCAGCGATTCCGGCCGGGGGTATCTGGGTAAACATCAATTATTGCGGGCTCCCCGTCCGATGGGCGAACTCGCCGTATTGGATTGCCCGGAGAATGTCACTTCACCCGATTCGTGGCGTCCCGTCAAAGCGGAACTCCGCGTCCCGCACAAAGGGGTCAGGGTCGGCGGACTGTTCGGCAAGGTCATGGACCGCAACGCCCACTACCTCCTCACCTCGTTCACCGTCAACGACATGCTGCGCGACTTCCGCATCCGCGCCGGCAAACCCGTCTCCGAAAAGAAGGACCGCGACATCGACATCGAATGGCTCAAATACCTGCCGGGGTCCGTCGCAGGGCGATTCCTGATGGGTACGGGCAACCAGCTCCGCTGGAAAGACGATCCCGAACTGCGAAAACGGATGAACCAAATCGTAGACGGCATCGAAGAATGCGCCGAACCGAACGGTTACTTGGTCGGGTATCCCGAAAACGAGATTCTGGTCTTCGAATACGGCGGCTATTGCCGTTCGTGGGTATCACAAGGCCTGCTCGAAGCCGCCATCGCCGGAAACACCAAAGCCTACCCCATGCTGCGGAAATTTTACGACTGGTTCAACACCTGTCCCTACCTGCCCGAACTGGTGCGCCGCGGTGCGTTCGGCCGCCAGGGCATCATCCCCAGCACCCGGCTCTACCACACTCCGGTAGGCAAACCTCTCGACATTCAGGTCGCCCAGCGTTACTACCAGGAGAATTTCTGGATGGACCAGCTGGCCGACAGAGACGTGGATGCCATCTGGAAAATCCCCTACGACCGTCCCCATTGCTACCTGATCGTCACCCTGAACGCCTATATGGATATGTATATGGCTACCGGTGAGGAACGCTACCTGGAAGCCGTATTGGGCGGCTGGGACATCTATCACGATTATTTCCAGCACACGGGCGGCAGCATCAGCATCTGCGAAAAACTCGAATACCCGCCCAAATCCTACCTGTTGCGGCTGGGAACGGGGGAACTCTGCGGCAACTCGTTCTGGTCGTTCCTCAACCAGCAGCTTCATGCCGTTTTCCCCGACGAAGAGAAATATGCGAACGAAATCGAAAAATCAATCTACAACGTCGGAATCGCCAACCAGACCCAGGACGGCAGCATCATCTACCACGCCATGCTCGTCGGCCACAAAAACCGGGGCGAAAACCACAATACCTGTTGCGAAGGCCAGGGTACGCGATGGTTCGGAGCTCTGCCCGAATTCATCTATTCGATAGCCGACGACGGCATCTACGTCAATCTTTTCAACGAATCCACGATCGAATGGACACAGTCGGACGGCAATGAAATGTCTGTTCGTATGCAGACCGCGTTTCCCGAGAATCCCGAAGTAAAACTTACCGTATCGCCCGGAAACGGCAAAGCATACAGCAACATACGTCTCCGCGTTCCGCAATGGGCCGATGCGCCTATGGAGGTGACCGTCAACGGGAAGCGGGTCGGAACCGGCCGACCGGGCAGCTATCTCGCACTGAAACGGACCTGGAAAAAGGGCGATGTAATCGCATTCACGCTGCCCATAGGCTTCCGCCTGACCAAATACAACGGCACGGCCGAAGGCTTCAAAGGCACTGAAGCCTATGCATTGGAGTACGGCCCGCTGCTGATGGCGGCCATGAGTCCGTCCGAAGAGAAGGGATTCCTCGACATCCCGGTTGCCCCATCGGAATTGCCGTCGAGGCTGAAACCGGAAAACAATGACCCGCTGCGGTTCAAAGTAGAGTGTTCCGAAGCAGGCATCGAATATGTGCCCTATTACCGGATCGCCGATGAGAATTTCACCTGCTATCCGTTCCTGAAAAAGGCGGAATAAAAGGAGTGGCAGCGAACTGTCCTCTATGACGACACGCTTTCCGGCGCATTAATTGCGTCGAAAAGCGTGTCGTCCAATATTTACCCAATCAACCTGTCGTGTTTTGGAAGGATGCCAATCGGAGCCGCAGCCGGGAACAACGGCAACGTCCGTATTCCGATCCGGAGGGGAGGGAGATGCTACTCCACCGCCCGGAACGGAGTCGCGGCATCGCCCGTCCATTCGTACAGACGGACGGTGCTGCTCTGCTGGCGGGTCTCTTTCGAACGGGCGTTCTCCGAAATGTAGAAATAACCGCCGCCCAACGGGCACAATCCCGTCGCACCCCATTTGAAATTCCATCCGCCGATGCCGTCGTCCGGGTTTACGGCCTCCACCAGCGAGAGCACCTCGCCCTCGGTCGGGGTGTCGAAACCCTGCAAGGATTCCCGACGAGCGGGCTTGCTGCCGTCGATCACGAAGAGCGACCAGTTCGGATAGTGCGGTTTCTTGCCTTTGTAGACCGCCGCATAGAGGTTGCCCGAAGCCGGATCGTAAGCCAGATTCTGAATGCCGTAGGAGGTGTTGCCCGTGCGGACGAAATATTTGCGGTCGGGGGCCGCAGGGCCGCTCTTGTGCAGGTTCGACTGCGAGAGAGGCTGTTCATAGCGTTTCCACTCCTTCGTATCGTAGGCCAGCAGCACCTGATAGTCGTTGTCCGTGCGCAGCGTGTCGCCGTAGATGCCGTAGGCCACATAGAGCCAATCGCCCTCCTCCCCGCTGCCGAAGCGGGGCGCAAAGGTCACGCCGTCGATGCCCGAACATCCGAAACGGTGGGCCACCGTCCGCCCGCCATTCACGGTCTCCGCGAAATAATCGTCAACGGCCTCCTTGACATAAACGGCCGTCATCACGCGGTCCCGCTCCGCATCCATATCGGGACGCACGATGCGGTCCACGTCGAATACGGCAATGTAAAATCCCGTCTGGTCCGCGCCCTCCGACTCCCCGTCGAGGGTCTTGCGGATGCCCTTGCCGATGGCGTCGTCCTTGTATTCGAGCGAGCCGTAGACACGCCCGTCGGCGGGATTCATCGTCAGGCAGCCCAAATGCCCGGTCAAGCCATCGACGCTGCCGATCAGGTTCCCCGCGAGGTCCATTTTCAACAGTTTGGTCGTAAAGGAGAAGTAGATGTAACCGCGTTCGAGATCGACGGCGATGCCCTGCACGTGGAACGGGCCCTGTTCGCCCGACAGGATCGTGCGGGGCAGTTTGCCTAAATCGGGAGCATCCGCACGGTTACGGCCCGAGGGGCAGGCCGTCAGCAACAGCGGAACAATCAGAAAAGAGAGCAGACGTTTGAGATTCATCGGTAGTTTATTTTGCTTTTACGCAACAAATATAAACAAAAGCAAAATAAAAACACAATGAAAAGAAACAAATATTAAGCCCACCATTTGTTTTCAGCCCGCTGCCCGCTAAAAAGCGGGTTATAGGGTCGGTGGCAGAAGTTCCCGTGTCGAAACCTGTTCTGCACTTTGACCTTTTCTCAAACCCGGCTCTTAGCCGGGCGGATTCAGACCTTTTCGACGTACGCTTCGAGGGCCGCGAGATCGACGGCAAGGGGTTCCGAACGCTGCGGCCTGCGTGTCAGCTCCTCGAGCCGTTCGGGAAGCGGCACCCGGGCCCCGGTCACCGAGGCGATGACCTCCCCGAACTTGGCGGGATGGGCCGTCGAAAGGTAAAATCCCGGTTTGCCGACGGCCATCGAAGCCGCATATCCGACGGCGCTGTGGGGATCGGAGAAATAGCCGTGACGCTCGTACAGCTCGTCGATCGTGCGGCGGATGCAGGCGTCGTCGCAGCGGAATCCCTCCAGCTCGCCGCGCAGGGCCTCGGGATCGCCTCCGCAAAGCCACAGCATGCGTTCGAAATTGCTCGGGGCGCCGACATCCATCGCATTGGCCGGAGTCCGCACCGACGGCCGCGGACGGTAGACGCCCGTGCGGAGGAATTCGGGCACCACGTCGTTGATGTTCGAGGCCGCCACGAAGCCCCCGACGGGCAGTCCCATGCGCTGCGCCAGCATCCCCGCGGCCAGATTGCCGTAGTTGCCGCTCGGCACGACGATGACCGGACGGTCGCCGCCCGCAGCCTGCCGCCACCGGCAATAGCCGTAGAAGTAATAAAATGCCTGGGGAATCCACCGCAGGAGGTTGATCGAATTGGCCGAGGTCACGCGCCGCCGCTTGCGGAACTCCGCATCGGCGAAGAGCTCCTTCACCAGCCGCTGACAGTCGTCGAACGTCCCGGCGACCCGCAGCGGATGGATGTTACCCCCGAGGGCGGTCATCTGACACTCTTGCAGGCGGCTGATCTTCCCCTCGGGATAGAGCACCACGACATCGACGCCCGGCACGCCGTAGAACCCGTGTGCCACGGCGCTGCCCGTGTCGCCCGAAGTGGCCGTGAGGATCACCAGCCGCTCGCCGGCGGCCCCCAGCAGGCCGATCGCACGCCCCATGAACCCGGCGCCGAAATCCTTGAAGGCGCAGGTCGGACCGTGGAACAACTCCAGCGTGTAGCGTCCGCACCCCACCGCCCGCAGGGGCACGGGGAAATCGTACAGCGACTCCAGCTCCCGCCGCAGGAGCTGCGGGTCGAAATCGTCGCCGAAGAACAACCCGGCCAGATAGCCCGCCATCGCGGCGTAGGACTCCCCGGCCAGCCGTTCGACCTCGGCCATGTCGGCTTGCGGAATGCGTTCGGGGACGAACAACCCGCCGTCGGGAGCCAGCCCCATCATCGCGGCCTCGCGGAGCGAACAGCCGCAGGCCCGTTTCGTATCTCTCGTACTGTAAAATTTCATCGTTCTATGGTTTTATTGCTCTACGACCCGCGCTCCGGCGTTCGACACGCGGCCCGCATAAGTGTGACAGCCGATCTGCCGCGACTGGAAATGACGCTCCATCTGCGCCGCGATGCGCTGCGCCACCCCGTAATCGGAGGCCAGCGCAAAGACCGACGGACCCGATCCGGCGATATTCATCGCCAGCGCGCCTTCGGCCAGCACCAGTTCTTTCAGCTCGTCGTATCCGGGAATGAATCCCTTGCGATAGGGCTCCACGACGGCGTCGTGCATCGAACGGCCGATCAGCGCCACGTCGCGCAGCGCAAATCCGGCCACCAGCCCCCCGACGTTGCCCCACTGCTCGACGGCCTTCGACAAGGGGATCTCGCGCGGCAGGACCTCGCGGGCATCCTTCGTGCTGACGACGATGGCAGGATGCGCCACAGCATAGAAGAAGTTGTCGGGCACGGGCAGCCGCACGATGTCGAACGGCTCGTAACCGCGGATCAGCACCACGCCGCCCAGCACCGCAGGCCCCACGTTGTCGGCATGGGGCGTGCCGCCGATCAGCGCCTCGCCCATCATGGCGAACTCCACGAGCTCCTTGCCCGAGAAGGGGCGGTCGAGCAGTTCGTTGAGCCCGTAGACGGCGGCGGCCGACGAGGCCGCGCTCGACCCGATGCCGCTGCCGGGAGCGATCTTTTCGAGCATCGTGACCTCGATCCGCACCGGACGGCCGTATGCCGCGAGCATGGCCCGCAGGGCGGGCGTAATGACGTTTTCTTCGATATTTTCGGGAAGATTCATCCCGCTCAGGTTGCGGATCTCCAATCCTTCGGCGCCCTCCTCGGCGCCGATCTCCAGCAAATCGCCGACGCCGTCGAGCGTCAGCCCCATCACGTCGAACCCGCAGCCCAGATTCGCCACCGTTCCGGGGGCGAAAACTCGGATATGTTTCATAATTGAAATTTTCTATTGAATTTGACTACCTTGAACCGATCTGGTTTCCGCTCCGGCAGCCTTGGCCGGAAGTGCATACCGGGTATGCGGACGGAATATTGACTATCGAACCCCCACAGGGGTCGTAGTCGTCGTGGCAGTCGTCGTGGTCGCGGCGGTCGTGAAGACATACGTACGAACAACGGGATTGCCGATAAATCCGCAACCTCGTCCAGTCATCGTGATATGCCGTTCAATAACCATCGTCGGCAAATATAAAACAAATATTTCAGAAATCCAAATCGAAGTAACAATTCGTAAGAGCGCCCCGGAAAATGCAGAGGGGCTTTTTATATATATAGGAGTAGTCCCGAAAGGCGCAAAAAGAGATTCCGGGCTCGAAAATGAAAGGTTCGGAGGAGCTCCGCGCGCCGTTTCCGGCAAAAAACGGTCCGAACAGGCATTCCAGGGCAAAAATCGGGGTGTCAAATCGTAAGCAAACCGGGCCGTGAGCGGACAGATGCGAAGCCGATCGGGCAATCTGCTTCCGGACTGTCACAATATTAAATTTTTTTTAGGAAATTATTTGGTTAAGTGATTCAATATCCATACTTTTGTTTCGAACGAATACGAAAAACAGACCATGCTTCATTCGATCATTATCGTCATTACCCTGCACCTCGTCGTCCTTAGAAGATAGCGGGAGAAAGGTGGCGTGCATGATCGACGAATATGATAAAGCCTTTCTCCTGCCGGGGAAAGGTCTTTTCGTTTCCGGCACGGGCCGGAACACAGACTGAAACCGAAACCGAAAGATGAAACACACACTCAGAAGCGCCGTCACCACGACGGGCCGCCGGATGGCGGGAGCCAGAAGCCTCTGGCGGGCCAACGGCATGCGCGAGGAGCAGTTCGGCCGCCCGATCATCGGCATCGCCAACTCGTTCACCCAGTTCGTGCCGGGCCACGTGCACCTGCACGAAATCGGCCAGTACGTCAAACAGCGGATCGAAGCCCTCGGATGCTTCGCCGCGGAATTCAACACCATCGCCGTGGACGACGGCATCGCCATGGGCCACGACGGCATGCTCTACTCGCTGCCCTCGCGCGAGATCATCGCCGACAGCGTCGAATACATGGCCAACGCCCACAAGGTCGATGCGCTGGTCTGCATCTCCAACTGCGACAAGATCACCCCCGGGATGCTGATGGCCGTCATGCGGCTGAACATCCCGACGGTCTTCGTCTCGGGAGGCCCGATGGAGGCCGGAAAGTTCCGGGGCCGCGGCGTGGACCTGATCGACGCGATGGTCATGGGCGCCGACGACACGTGCAGCGACGAGGAGATCGCGCAGATCGAACGCTGCGCCTGCCCCGGATGCGGATCGTGCTCGGGGATGTTCACGGCCAACTCGATGAACTGCCTCACCGAAGCGCTGGGACTCTCGCTCCCGGGCAACGGCACGATCGTCGCCACGCACGCCAACCGCCGCCGGCTCTTCGAGGACGCCGCGGCGCTCATCGTCCGCAACGCCGAACGCTACTACTTCTCGGGCGACGATTCGGTCCTGCCGCGCTCGATAGCCACCAAGGCCGCCTTCGAGAACGCCATGTCGCTCGACATCGCCATGGGCGGCTCGACCAACACGGTGCTGCACCTGCTGGCCGTGGCGCACGAGGCGGGCGTGGATTTCACGATGCAGGACATCGACCGTCTTTCGCGGCGGGTGCCGGTGCTCTGCAAAGTCGCACCCAACTCCCACTACCACATCCAGGATGTCAACCGCGCCGGGGGCATCTTCGCCATCCTCGGCGAACTCGACCGCGCCGGGCTGCTCGACACCTCGGTGCACCGCATCGACGGGCGCACGCTCGGCGAAGCCGTCGCCGCCTGCGACATCCTCTCCCCCACGGCATCCGACACGGCCCGCCGCCGCGCGCTGAGCGCCCCGGCAGGCCATTACAGCCGCGAACTCGGGAGTCAGCAAACCTACTACGAGGAGCCCGACACCGACCGCACGGCGGGCTGCATCCGCGACGCGGAGCACGCCTATTTCCGCGACGGCGGACTGGCCGTGCTGACGGGCAACATCGCCCGCTCGGGCTGCGTCGTGAAGACCGCCGGAGTGGACGAAAAACTCTTCGTCTTCCGTGGTCCGGCCCGGGTTTACGAGTCGCAGGAGCAGGCCATGAACGGCATCCTCGCCGACGAGGTGCAGCCGGGCGAAGTGGTCGTCATCCGCTACGAGGGCCCCAAAGGCGGCCCGGGCATGCAGGAGATGCTCTACCCCACGTCGTACCTCAAATCGAAGAAACTGGACAAAGCCTGCGCGCTGATCACCGACGGCCGCTTCTCGGGCGGCACCTCGGGGCTCTCGATCGGCCACGTCTCGCCGGAGGCCGCCTCGGGCGGAGAGATCGCCGTGGTACGCACGGGCGACGAAATCGAAATCGACATTCCCCGCCGTTCGATCCGCCTCCTGATCGACGACACCGAAATGGCTGCCCGCATGGCCGCTCAGAAAGAGTTCCGTCCGGCAAACCGCAACCGCCGCGTTCCGGCCTCCCTGCGGGCCTATGCACGGCTCGTGAGCTCGGCCGACCAGGGCGCCGTGCGCATCATCGACGAAGAATAAAAAACGGACCCGCTTATGAACACACCCCGTCCCGAAGAGCGACAAACGGCCTCCGACCCCACGATCACGGGATCGAAGGCCCTGATCGAATCGTTTCTCCACGAAGGCGTCACCACCCTTTTCGGCTACCCCGGAGGCGCCATCATCCCCGTCTACGACGCCCTCTACGACTACCGCGACCGTCTGCGCCACATCCTCGTCCGCCACGAGCAGGGCGCCGTGCACGCAGCGCAGGGCTACGCCCGCGTCAGCGGACAGGTAGGCGTCTGCCTCGTGACCTCCGGCCCCGGCGCCACGAACACCGTCACGGGGCTGGCCGACGCGCTGATGGACTCCACGCCGCTGGTGCTCGTCACCGGGCAGGTCGGCTCCTCGCTGCTGGGCACCGACGCCTTTCAGGAGACCAATTTCGTCGGCATCACGCAGGCCGTGACCAAGTGGAACTGTCAGGTCAAGCGCACCGAGGATATTCCGGGGGCCATCGCCAAAGCCTTTTATATCGCCCGCTCGGGCCGTCCGGGCCCCGTCGTGGTGGACATCACCAAGGACGCCCAGTGCGGCACGGCCCCCTTCCGGTATGAGAAGATCACCTCCATCCGCAGCTACGTCCCCTCGCCCGCTCCCGACGCGGAGCGCATCGCCGAGGCAGCCCGGCTGATCGACGCCGCCCGCCGTCCACTGGTGATGGTGGGCCAGGGCGTGACGCTGGGCAACGCCGAAGCCGAACTGCGGGCGTTCCTCGAAAAGAGCGGCATGCCTGCGGCCTCGACGCTGCTGGGGCTCTCGGCCCTGCCGTCGGACCACCCGCAGTATGTGGGCATGCTGGGCATGCACGGCAACTACGGACCCAACATCAAGAACCGGGAGTGCGACCTGATCGTGGCCGTCGGCATGCGCTTCGACGACCGTGTGACGGGGAGTCCGGCCCACTTCGGCGAGAACGCCAAGGTGATCCATCTGGAGATCGACCCCGCGGAGATCGACAAGATCATCCACGCCGACGTGCCCGTCGTGGGCGACGCCAGGCAGACGCTGCCGATGCTCACCGAACGCATCCGCCGGGGCGACCACAGCGCCTGGATCGGGGAGTTCCGGGAGTGCGACCGCATCGAATACGAAGCCGTCGTCCGCAAGGCGGTGCACCCCGGCGAAGGGCGTATCCGCATGGGCGAGGCGGTCGATGCCGTGGCCCGGGCCTACGACAACGACGCGGTGCTGGTGACCGACGTGGGCCAGCAGCAGATGAACGCCGCGCGCTATTTCGGATTCCGCCGCAACCGCAGCATAGTGACCTCGGGCGGCCTCGGAACGATGGGCTTCGGGCTTCCGGCGGCCATCGGCGCCAAGCTGGGCGCCCCCGGCCGCGAAGTGGTGCTGTTCGCCGGCGACGGCGGTCTGCAAATGACCATTCAGGAGCTGGGGACCATCTTCCAGTCGCACGTCGCGGTGAAGATCGTGCTGCTGAACAACTCGTTCCTCGGCATGGTGCGGCAATGGCAGGAGCTCTTCTACGACCGCCGCTACTCCTTCACCGAGATGACGAACCCCGATTTCGGGCTCATCGCCCGCGGCAACGGGATCGAATACCGCCTCGTCGAACGCCGCGAGGAGCTTGCAGAAGCCGTCGCCGCGATGAAAGCCTCCGCAGGCGCTTTCCTGCTGGAAGTGCGGGTCGAGAGCGAAGAGAACATTTTCCCGATGGTCCCGGCCGGCGCCCCGGTGGCGGACATCCGGTTCGAGTAAAACGAAACAGCGTATGGAACAGGAATATATCATCACCGTATTTTCGGAGAACAAGGTGGGTCTGCTGAGCCAGATCACCACGGTCTTCTCCTGCCGCGATGTCAACATCGAGAGCCTCACGACCTCCGAATCGGCGCTCCCGGGCATCCACAAGTTCACGATCGTCGTGCGCACCGACCCCGGGCAGATCGACAAGCTCGTGCGGCAGGTAGAGAAGAAGATCGACGTGCTGAAGACCTTCGTCTACACCCCCGAAGAGGTCGTGCAGCAGGAGATCGCCCTCTACAAGGTGACCCGCAGCCGGGGCGTCGAACAGCTCGTGCGCAAACACAACGTCCGCATTCTGGAGATCGACGAAGACTACATCGTCGTCGAAAAGACCGGGCACAAGGCCGACACGCAGGCGCTATTCCGGCTGTTGCAGCCCTACGGCGTCCAGCAGTTCGTGCGCAGCGGCACGGTGGCCATCATCAAGTCGCGGCGCGAACTGCTGAACGAATACCTCGAAGAGCTTGAAAAATCAAGAATTAAAAATTAAAAATTATCCGCGCTCCAAAGAGTACGCCATCTCCCTCCCCTGCGGGCCGTTTAAGAAACGGCTTTCAGAAAGAATGATGCGCAGAACGGGTGCAATGCTCAATACCAATGCATCGTCCCAAAATCCCGGCTCTTAACCGGGTGGGGTCGGATTCATAAACGCCGTCTCAGGCGGCGAGTGCGTAACCGGCATAAGCAAGATAACGTTCGAATATCACTTAATAACTTTACTAAAATCACAAACATCATGGCACAGATCAATTTCGGCGGCGTCGAAGAGAACGTCGTAACCCGCGAGGAATTCCCCCTGAAGAAAGCCCTCGAAGTCCTCAAAGACGAAACCATCGCCGTCATCGGCTACGGCGTGCAGGGCCCCGGCCAGTCGCTGAACCTGCGCGACAACGGATTCAACGTCATCGTCGGCCAGCGCAAGGGCTCGAAAAGCTGGGACAAGGCCGTCGCCGACGGCTGGGTGCCGGGCGAAACGCTCTTCGAAATCGAAGAGGCCGCCGAGCGCGCCACGATCATCCAGTATCTGCTCTCCGACGCCGGGCAGATCGCCGTATGGCCCTCCATCAAAAAGCACCTCGCACCGGGTAAGGCGCTCTATTTCTCCCACGGCTTCGGCATCACCTACAAGGAGCGCACGGGCATCGTGCCCCCGGCCGATGTCGATGTGATCCTCGTAGCCCCGAAGGGTTCGGGCACGTCGCTGCGCCGGATGTTCCTCCAGGGCCGCGGCCTCAATTCGAGCTATGCGGTGTTCCAGGACGCCACGGGCCGCGCCTTCGAACGCGTGGTGGCGCTGGGCATCGGCGTCGGCTCGGGATACCTCTTCGAGACCGATTTCAAACGCGAGGTCTACTCCGACCTTACGGGCGAGCGCGGCACGCTGATGGGCGCCATTCAGGGCATCTTCGCCGCCCAGTACGACACGCTGCGCGCCAACGGACACACCCCCTCGGAAGCCTTCAACGAGACCGTCGAGGAGCTCACGCAGTCGCTGATGCCGCTCGTGGCCGAAAACGGCATGGACTGGATGTACGCCAACTGCTCGACCACGGCCCAGCGCGGCGCGCTGGACTGGTGGAAGAAGTTCCGCGACGCCACGAAACCCGTCTTCGAGGAGCTCTACAAAGAGGTGGCCGCCGGCAACGAGGCCCAGCGTTCGATCGACCTCAACAGCAAGCCCGACTACCGCGAGAAGCTCAACGAAGAGCTGCGCGAGATGCGCGAAAGCGAGATGTGGCAGACCGGCGCCGTGGTGCGCAAGCTGCGTCCCGAGAACAACTGATCCCGATAAACGGACGAAAAAGCCGCCGGCAGCCGCCGACGGCTTTTTCGTTTTCGGTTTTTTACCTATCTTTGGCTTCGCCTCAGATACTCCGCCCCGGAAAAAATGCAGGCGAGCTTGCTTTTTTCTCTCGGCTTATTCGTATCTTTGGTTGCGCCTTAGATACTCCCGCTCGGCAATGTTCAAATAAATTTGACATTGCCCTCGCTTATTCGTATCTTTGTAAATTGAAACACCGACATCCAAACTAAACTGCTCAATATGTACAGCCATGACAACCGGGTGGTGATCACCCTCGACGCCGGCGGCACGAACCTCGTGTTCGGAGCCATGCAGGCCAACCGATTCATCGTGGAGCCCATCACCCTGCCTTCGCATGCCGAAGACCTCGACAAATGCCTTGCGACGATGGTCGAAGGGTTCCGGGCCGTCATCAGCCGCCTTTCGGAAAAACCCGTGGCCATCTCGTTCGCATTCCCCGGACCGGCCGACTACCCCAACGGCATCATCGGGGGCTATCTGCCCAACTTCCCGTCGTTCCGCGACGGCGTGGCGCTGGGTCCGTTCCTCGAAGCGACGTTCGGCATCCCGGTCTTCATCAACAACGACGGCGACCTGTTCGCCTACGGCGAGGCGCTGGGCGGAGCCCTGCCTCAGGTCAACGCCCGGCTCGAAGCGCTGAACAGCCCCAAACGCTACAAGAATCTGGTGGGCTACACCTTCGGCACGGGCTTCGGCGTGGGCATCGTGGTCGATAACCGCCTCAACCGCGGCGACAACTCGTGCGTCGAAACCTTCTGCCTGCGCCACAAGAAGATGCCGGAGATCATCGTCGAGGAGGGCGTGGCCGTGCGCGCCGTGAAGCGCGTCTACGGCGAACTGTCGGGCGATCCGAATCACGGACTGGAGCCCAAGGACATCTGCGACATCGCCGACGGCAAACGCCCGGGCAACGTCGAGGCGGCCCGGCAGGCTTTCGCCGAGATGGGCGAGATCGCCGGCGACGCCATGGCCACGGCCGTGACGCTGATCGACGGTCTGATCGTCATCGGCGGCGGCATCACGGCGGCCCGCAAATGGATCATGCCGAGCCTGCTGAAAGAACTCCGCTCGAAGATGCACACCCTCTCGGGCGACGAACTGAACCGCGTGCAGATGAAGGTCTACGATCTGGACGACGACGCGGAGTTCCGGGAGTTCGCCAAAGGCAGCATGCAGCCCCTGAAGGTCTACGGCACGGACCGCTATGTGGCCTACGACCCGCAGAAACGCATCGGTGTCACGATTTCGAAGCTCGGCGCCAGCCAGGCCATCTCGGTCGGAGCGTACGCCTTCGCCCTGAGCCAGCTGGACGCACAAAACGCATAAACAGCCGGCCGCGAACTGAACCGGAACCAACGGAATCAGCCGTTATCCAAGTCCCCTCCGAGGAGGGGATTTAGGGGAGGGTCAGTGCCGGAGGCGGCGAATACAGCCGACTGATACGAACGCACGTTATAAAAAGCAATATAGGACAAACCATGTATAAGTTTCAACCAATTCTGAAATCGCTGATCTGGGGCGGCGACAAGATAGCCCCTTACAAACAGATCGAGACCTCGCAGCAGCAGGTCGGCGAGAGCTGGGAGCTCTCGGGCGTGAAAGGCAACGAATCCGTCGTCGCCGGAGGCCCCGAGGCCGGAACCCCGCTGCCCGAACTGATCGCCCGCCACGGAGCCGGATTGCTGGGCGCGAAGAATTTCGAACGCTTCGGCGAGGAGTTCCCGCTGCTCATCAAGTTCATCGACGCCCGGCAGGACCTCTCGATCCAGGTTCACCCCAACGACGAACTGGCCTGGGAGCGCCACCAGTCCAAGGGCAAAACCGAGATGTGGTACGTCGTGGCCGCCGACAAAGGGGCGCACCTCCGCTCGGGATTCTCGAAGCAGGTGACGCCCGCCGAATACGCCGCCAGCGTAGAGGACAACACCATCACCGACATCCTCGCCGACTACCAGATCCATCCAGGCGACGTTTTCTTCCTGCCGGCGGGCCGCGTGCATTCGATCGGCGCCGGAGCCTTCATCGCCGAGATCCAGCAGACTTCGAACATCACCTACCGCATCTACGACTTCAACCGCCGCGATGCCAACGGCAACACCCGCGAACTGCACACCGAGCTGGCCAAGGAGGCCATCGACTACACCGTGCTGCCCGACTACCGGACGCACTACACCCCGGCGCAGAACAGCCGCGTGGAGCTGGTTTCGTGCCCCTATTTCACCACGTCGCTGCTGGACCTGACCGCCCCCGAGACGCTGGAGCTCGCCGACCTCGACTCGTTCGTCGTGGCCATCTGCATCGAGGGCCGCGGCACGATCGCCAACGACAACGGCGAAACGCTTCCCGTGCATCAGGGCGAAACGGTGCTGATCCCCGCTTCGGCCCGGTCGCTCGCGTTCACGCCCGACGGCGCGATGAAACTGCTGACGAGCTGGATCGCATGACCCGCGCATCCGGAATTCGGCACGATCAAATAACACAATCCCCGAAAGCCTGCCTTTCTTCGGAAAGCGCAGGCTTTTTCGCGGCCGCGGGTTGCAAATCTGCGTTCTTTTCAGTAACTTTGGGGGTGCAACCAGAACCTAACCACCAAACCACCGTATGCAGGCAGAATTACAGAAAATCGCGTCCCGATTCGCATTGGAGGGCGCTGTCACGGCAATCGACTCGCTGGGCGAGGGTTTTATCAACGACACCTTCATCATCCGCACGGAAGGCGGCGCGCCGGATTACATCCTCCAACGGAAGAACAAGAACATCTTCCCCGATGTCCCGGCCATGATGGAGAACATCCGCAAAGTCACGGATCACATCCGCCGCCGCGTCGTGGCCGAAGGAGGCGATCCCCTGCGCGAGGTGATGACGATCGTCCCGACCCGCGACGGGCACTACTACGCCGTGGACTCGCAGGGCGACTACTGGGCCGTGTCGGTCTTCATCGGCGACACCATCGCCTACAACAAGGCGGACTCCCCGGAGCTGGCCCGCAAAGGCGGCGAGGGCATCGGCAAGTTCCAGGCCCAGCTGGCGGATTTCACCGAGCCGCTGGCCGAGACGATCAAGGGATTCCACAACATCCGCCACCGCTTCGTGCAGTGGGACGAAGCGATCGGACGCGACGCCGCAGGCCGCGTGAAGGATTTGACGGAGGAGATCGGCTGGATCGAGTCGCGGCGCAGCGAGATGCTCGGGTTCTGGTCGAAGGTCGAGGACGGCACGATCCCCACGCGGGTGACGCACAACGATACGAAGATCAACAACATCCTCTTCGACAAGAAGGGCGGGGTGCTGTGCGCCATCGACCTCGACACGGTGATGAACTCCACATCGCTGAACGATTTCGGCGACGCCATCCGCTCCTACGCCAACACGGGCGAGGAGGACGACCGCGATCTTTCGCGCGTGGGCATGTCGCTCGACATGTTCCGCGCCTACACCGAAGGCTACCTCTCGCAGCGGGCGAAGCAGCTGACCGAGCCGGAGATCGACAATCTGGCGTTCTCGGCGCGCTACATCACCTACGAACAGGTCCTGCGCTTCCTGATGGACTACATCGACGGCGACACCTATTATAAGATCAAATACCCCGAACACAACCTCGTGCGCACGCACGCCCAGTACGAACTGCTCCGGAGCATGGAGAAGCAGTACGGCACGATGTGTGACATCGTACGGGAGACGGTGGCCAAATACAGATAAGCCATGAAAATTCGCAAAATCACAGGCGTTTCGCCCGACGACCGGGCAGCCGTGGAGCAGGCTTTCGCGGAGATCGAACCGCAGCCCGTCGCATGCTGCAACTGGCCCGCGGAATTTCCGTATGCCCCGGAGGTGTCGTTCCGCATGTTCCACACGGGCGACCGGCTGATGCTGCGCTTCGACGTGGCGGAGAGCTACACGGCGGCGCTGGTCACCGAGGACAACGGAGAGGTGTGGACCGATTCGTGCGTGGAGTTCTTCATCGCCCCCGACGAGGGATTGTACTACAATTTCGAGACCACCTGCATCGGCCGGATGCTCCTCTCGGGACGCAAGTCGCGGACCGAAGACGTGCAGCCCGCCCCGGCGGAGGCGCTGGCGAGTGTGAAACGCTTCACCACGTACCCCTTCGGCGAACCGTTCGCCGAGCGCGAGGGCGACAACCGCTGGTCGCTGACGCTGGCCATCCCCCCGCAGGCGCTTTTCCGCCATGCGCTGACGGACTGGAGCGGCCTCGAAGCCCGGATGAACCTCTACAAGTGCGGCGACAGGCTCTCGCACCCCCACTTCCTGTCGTGGAAGCCCGTGCGGACGGAGAACCCCGACTTCCACCGCCCCGAGTTTTTCGAAGCGGTGACGTTTGAAAAGTAGCAACGACTAAACAATACCGAACCCATGAACAACAAGTATTCCTTGCCCAAAGACGGAGGACTGATCGCCGAATCGGTGCCCCGCGACATCATCCACCGCTACGAGAAAATTCTCACGCGGGTCTATGAGAACGAATACGAAGGCGTGCAGTACGTCGCCGACAACATCGTCAAGGCGATCCGCACGTACAACGAACTCCACTGCTCGAACGAGGTCTACGAAGAGTCGCAACCGTTCGTGCTGGGCCTCACGACGGGGCGCACCCCGCTGGGTCTCTACCGCGAACTGGTGAAGCGCCACGAGGAGGGGCAGATCAGTTTCCGCAACGTCGCGGTGTACAGCCTCGACGAGTTCTACCCGATCAAATCGACCGAACAGCAGAGCCGCAACTACCGCATCCACGAGGAGTTCCTCAACCACATCGACATCCTGCCCGAGAACGTGCACATTCCCGACGGCACGATGCCCGAGGACAAGGTTTCGGAGTACTGCGCGTCGTACGACCATTCGGTGCGCCGCATCGACCTGATGATCATCGGCGTGGGCGAGGACGGGCAGATCGGCTTCAACGAACCGGGCTCCTACTCGCGTTCGCGCACGCGGCTGGTGCAGCTCACCTACAACACCCGCAAGATCCAGTCGGGAGCCTTCTTCGGGCTGGAGAACACCCCCAAGATGGCGATCACGATGGGCATCGACACGATCATGCGCGCCGACCGCATCATCCTGATGGCCTGGGGCGAGGAGAAGGCCCACATCGTGCAGAGGGTCGTCGAGGGCGAGATCACGGGACAGGTTCCCGCCTCGTACCTGCAAGCGCACTCGAATATCGAGGTGGTGATCGACGAGAACGCCGCACAGCTCCTCACCCGCGAGCAGACGCCGTGGCTGGTGGGTCCCTGCGACTGGACGCCGAAATTCGTCCGCAAGGCCGTGGTATGGCTCTGCGGCGTGGTTCAGAAGCCGATTCTGAAACTCACCTACAAGGACTACATCGAAAACTCGCTGGGCGAGCTGCTCGAACAGGGGCGCACCTTCGACCAGATCAACATCGACGTTTTCAACGACCTCCAGCACACCATCTCGGGATGGCCGGGCGGCAAGCCCAACGCCGACGACTCGACGCGCCCCGTCCCCTCGACGCCGTTCCCCAAGCGGGTGGTGATCTTCTCGCCCCACCCCGACGACGACGTGATCTCGATGGGCGGTACGTTCATCCGCCTCGTCCAGCAGGGCCACGACGTACACGTCGCCTACGAGACCTCGGGCAACGTGGCCGTGCATGACGACGTTGTGCTGCAAAATATCGACACCGCCCGCGAACTGGGCTTCGGCAACCACTACACCGAGGTCGAAAAGGTCATCGCCACCAAGAAGAAGGGCGAACCCGAACCGCGTGCGCTACTCGATCTGAAGGGCGCCATCCGCCGCGCCGAAGCGCGCGCCGCCGTGCGCTCGTTCGGTCTGAACCCCGACACCAACGCCCACTTCCTCAACCTGCCGTTCTACGAGACGGGCGGTATCAAAAAGGGACTGCTCACGGAGAAGGACATCGACATCATCGTCAAGCTGCTGCGCGAGATCAAGCCCCACCAGATCTACGCCGCCGGCGACCTGGCCGACCCCCACGGCACGCACCGCACCTGCATGGAGGCCGTGCTCGGCGCGCTGGAAGTCGTGAAGGACGACGAATGGCTGAAAGAGTGCCATCTGTGGCTCTACCGCGGCGCATGGATGGAGTGGGACCTCGGCATGGTGGACATGGCCGTGCCCCTGTCGCCCGACGAGCTGATCATGAAACGCCACGCCATCTACCGCCACCTCTCGCAGAAGGACATCATGCCCTTCCCGGGCAGCGATCCCCGCGAATTCTGGCAGCGGGCCGAAGAGCGCACGCAGAACACCGCGCAGCTCTACGACCGGCTCGGCATGGCCGAGTATCAGGCCATCGAGGTCTTCGTAAAAATGTTTTAACCCCAAACCGTTTACAACCATGCGCTTAATCATCGAAAATACGCCGCAGCAGGTAGCCCAGTGGGCCGCCGACTACATCATCCGGCAGATCAAGGCCAAGGAGCAGGTGACCAAGTCGCCGTTCGTGCTGGGCCTCCCGACGGGTTCGACCCCGCTGGAAACCTACAAGGAGCTGATCCGCCGCCACAAGGCCGGCGAGGTGTCGTTCAGGAATGTCATCACGTTCAACATGGACGAGTACGTGGGGCTTCCCGAGGAGCATCCCGAAAGCTACCATTCGTTCATGTGGAACAACTTCTTCAAGCACATCGACATCAAGCCCGAGAACGTCAACATCCTCGACGGCAACGCCGAGGACCTGGCGAAGGAGTGCGCCGACTACGAAGCCCGCATCGTCGAGGCCGGGGGCATCGACCTCTTCATGGGCGGCGTCGGCGAGGACGGCCACATCGCCTTCAACGAGCCCTTCTCGTCGCTCAACTCGCGCACGCGCATCAAGACCCTGACGCAGGACACGATCCAGGTCAACGCCCGCTTCTTCGGCGGCGACACGACCCTCGTGCCGAAGACCGCGCTGACGGTCGGCGTGGGTACGGTGCTGTCGGCCAAAAAGGTGCTGATCCTCGCCACGGGGCACAAGAAGGCCCGCGCGGTGCGCCACGGCGTCGAAGGCTCGTACAACCACCAGTGGACCATCTCGGCGCTGCAAGTGCATCCCAACGGCATCCTCGTGTGCGACGATCCGGCCGCCGAGGAGTTGCGCGTAGCCACCTACCGTTACTTCAAGGACATCGAGCGGGAGAACCTGATCTCGAAATAGGGACGACACCCCGATACGAAAACTCCCGCACTCTTGAACGAGTGCGGGAGTTTCGTTTGCAGACGAGTTTTACAGCGCGACCCGTTGCAGCGTCACGGGACCGATCAGCCCCGACTCCTGCAACGGTGATTCGGGTGTGTAGGGATTATAGGGCGACCAGGTGCGGCGTTCCGCTTCGGGCAGGCAGCTGTCGCTGACAAGACGGTTGACCCATGTGTTGACGACTTCGATCTCGAGTTCGTTCCTGCCCTCGCGGAGCAAGTCCGTAACGTCCACCCGGTACGGGGGCGTCCAGACACCTCCGGCATCGGCGCCGTTGACGCGGACTTTTGCCATCACCCCGACGCGGTTCAGGTCGAGCAGAATACGGCCGCCACCGTCGGCGGGCTTTTCAAAGATCGTCGAATAAGTCGCCGTACCGGAGAATCCGCGCAGACGCTCGTCGGCGCTCTGCGACCAGTCGCCGAGCGTATCGGTTGCAAGGGTGAAATTCCCCACCCCGTCGGGCGCTTCGAAGCGCACCTGCCAAGGGCCGTCCATCGCGGCGACCAGCTCCGGACGCGGGAAATTCGCATCGACCGTGAACTCCGCAACGGATTCCGCCGCCGGTTTACGGAAAACCACGAAACCGCTTTCCAGCGGTTCAAGACGCATCGGAATCTCCGTCACGGCCCCCTCGGCACGCCAGGCCGGAAGGTCGCGCACGGCTCCCGTCACGGGCTGCCACCACTCGGGACGGCGGTTCGCAACACGGAACGACGCCGTGAATTCGACCGGCTCCTCCGACTGGTTCGACACGAAATAGATCTCGGCGCCGTCCGTCGTACGGTGTCCGAACAGCAGCGGCAGCGATGCGTCATGCCCGAAATCGGGCACAAGGCCGATCGCTTCGAAAACCTCCTCCATCGAGTAACCGTCGAAGACCATGCCCTTACCGTAACGGTTGACATGTTTTCCCTTTTCAGGTCCCCACAGCTCGGCGGCCATCACCTGCACGCGGCTGTCGGCCTCCGGATAACCTGCAAGGCTCGGGGAGCGCATCGGGGCAGGTCCCAGCACGACGGCGCCGTCGTGCACGAGCTGCATCACCCGTTCCAGCACCTCGGGACGCATCGTCTCCTGCCGCGGCAGCACCAGCACACGGTATTGCGTGCCGTGGGGAAGCGTCAGCAGGCCGTCGCGCACCGTAGCGTCACGGCACAGCACCTCGGCGTTGATATAATCGAACTGGTAGCCCGCCGGTAGCGCCGGGTCGCACACGCCCGTCATCTTCGGCACGTCCTCACCGATGAAATAGGCCGCATCGGCCACGTTCAGCCCCTGCTGGAGCATGAAGTTACAGCGTTTGAGATAGGTGATGAAGAGGTCCAGTTGGTCGAACCACGTGTTGTTGCGGTTGAACTCGTTGCCGAAGAAGGCGTTCATACCGGGTTTCGGGCCGTCGGCCGCCTGCGAAATGTAGACATGCAACAGCGTGTTGTTGATGCCCTCCGAGAAGAAGCGGTCGCCGCGCTGCTTCATCAGGTAGGGATGGCGCGCATAGGGCGAAAAAGCCGCCGTGAACGATTCGGCCGAAACCTTGTTCTTGCCGTAAATATGGGCGCAGGAGGATGCGGCACGGTTCTCGATATTGCCCAGCTCGCCCTCGCTCCAGTACTCCCCGGCCACCTCGTCCGACTGGCCGCCGTACTGCAAAAACTCGCCCGGGAAGCCCCAGTGTCCGTAATTTTCGAGCCATGTGATGAAACCGTCGCGGTGAGCCAGTTCGCGCAGGGCGCCGATATGGTCGTACGACAACCGGTCGGCCATCATCCGCCGCAAGTCCCACAGGAAACGGTCCGAACGGTCGCGGTCGCCGATCGTCAGGCCGCTGAACACGGGCAGGTAGGGATGCGCGTCGTAGCCGTAACGGGCCTCGAACGCCTCGAAAAAATCGTCGCCGAAGTTCTGGCCGCCCTTCTCGTAACTGTCGGCCACGATGACTTTCCACGACTTGCGGTCGGCGGCGGGAATGCGACGGCACAGCTCCCCGACGAAAGCGTCGTAATGCTTCGCCAGATGCGCGGGGCTCCATTTGTCGACCTCCAGCCCTGCTCCGTCCTCCAAGGCGGGACCGTTCATCACCCCGGTCGGCACCATGCCCGTGCGCAGGATCATCCAACGTCCGGCAGGAGCCTCCCAGCGAAGACGGTCACCGGCGAGACAATCGCTGATGTCAACGACCGATTCAGGTGCGACGGCGGCCGTCGTGTCCTTCGCGGCGGGCTGGCGATCCCACATATAGTCGTCCCAGTAAGGCAGCGGCGTCTGGTGCATCTTGGCCAGCGATTTTTCGGAATAGCGTTCCACGAGCGGCAGGGCCGAAAATTCCACCTCGGCCAGACCGCCGTTCGCCGAAGCGCCGCTCACCACCAGCCGGAAAACGTCGGCTTCGGTCGGCTCGCAGGCGATCGTAACGGGGGCGTAGGGATCGAATCCCACCTCCGGGGAGGGATTCGTGCGGTCGATGACGAAGCGGCGCAGTACGGTCGTACGACCGTCTTTTACCGCCTGCAACTCCGCGGCAACGGCAAAAGGCATATGGGCCGGATAGATTCGTACTGACCGGAGCGTGAAGTCCTTAACAGGTTTCGCCTCCACCACCGCATCACGTCCCGGCACACACTCCAGCGCCGTCGCAGGATCGCCGTCGAACGCCTTTGCAGCGCCCGCGGAACCGCTCACACGGGCCGATGACGCGTCGAGTTTCAGCACGCCTTCGGGAAGCGGCACGGCAACGGTCCTCACGTCGGTGAAGTCGGGCGAAGGGGCAGGGAGCGCGACCTCCACCACCCGTCCGCCTTCGACCTCGGCGGAAACGGTGGACAGGTAGCGCATCGACTCGTGGGGTTCGATCCACGGTCCTCCCGCCTGGCTCCAGCCCGGGCAGTTGAACACGCCGAGGTCGATTCCGAGTTCCGTGGCGCGCTTCATGGCCGTGTGCATGATCTCGTACCACTCCTCGGTGAAGAGTTTCACAGGGCCCCGGGGAGTCCCCTCCGCTTCGGGAAGTCCGATGTTACCGATGAAAGCGCGGTCGATGCCGATGCGCTTCATCGACTCGAGATCGGCGGCAACGCCATCCTTCGAGACATTGCCCGAGATCCAATACCAGTAGACCGATGTCTGAATACCGGCCGAGGAGGGATCGTGAAATCCCTCCTCCAAGCCCTGCGGCCCGTCGCAGGCCGCCAGAAGCATCGAGCACGCCGCAAGGGCGCACAGGCGTATGTTCTTCATAAGCCCTGCGGGTTAAAAGGCTTTGCGGTAAAGCGCCTCGATCTCGGTGATCGACGTGTCGCGCGGATTGCCGCCCGTGCAAACGTCGTTGAAAGCCGCCACGGAGAGCGCCGGGATGTCGGCCTCCTTCACGCCGATCTCGTGCAGCCGTTGGGGAATGCCGATGCTCAGCGAGAGGTCGCGGACAGCCTTCACGGCAGCGGCGACGCCCTCTTCGACGCTCATTCCGGCCGTATCGACACCCATAGCACGGGCGATGTCGCGGTATTTCGGAGCAGCGGCCGACTCGGCGTTGTACTCCATCACATAGGGCAGCAGCAGGGCGTTGGCGACGCCGTGAGGCGTGTCGTAAAAGGCACCCAGCGGGTGCGCCATCGAATGCACGATGCCGAGCCCCACGTTCGAGAAGCCCATGCCGGCGATGTACTGCGCCACGGACATCCCCTCGCGCGCCGCAGCGTTCTTGCCGTCATCGACGGCGGCTTTGAGGTGCTGCGCGATCAGTTCGATGGCCTTCAGTTCGAACATGTCGGACATCGTCCACGCACCTTTGGTAATATAGCCCTCGATGGCGTGGGTCAGGGCGTCCATGCCCGTCGCGGCGGTCAGCCCCTTGGGCATCGAATACATCAGTTCGGGATCGACGATGGCCACCGACGGAATGTCGTTGGGATCGACGCAGACCATCTTCTTGCGGGCCTCCTCGTCGATGATGACGTAGTTGATCGTCACCTCGGCGGCGGTTCCGGCGGTGGTCGGCAGCGCAAAGGTCGGCACGGCGCGGCGGTGCGTGTCGGCAGGCCCTTCGAGCGACTTCACGTCGGCGAATTCGGGGTTGTTGGTCACGATGCCGACGCCCTTGGCCGTGTCGATGACCGAGCCACCGCCCAATGCCACGATGAAGTCGGCACCCGAGGCCCCGAAGGCGGCTACGCCGTGCTGCACGTTGGCGATGGTCGGATTGGCCTTCACGTCGGTGAAAATTTCATAGGGAATGCCGGCTCCGCGGAACACCTCCTCGATCTTGGAGGCCACGCCGAAGCGGACGAGGTCGGCATCCGTCACGAAGAAGGCTTTCTTGTAGCCGCGGCGGCGCGCCTCGTCGGCGATCATCGAACGGCATCCGGCGCCGAAATAGGAGATTTCATTCAATACGATACGTTGCATAATCGAATCTGTTTAAGTTGGTTATCCGTTGTGTTTCACAAGTTCCGTTTTCACGCCGCGCGGAGCCTCGACGCGGCTTTTCACCATTCCGTCCGGGGCCTTTTCGTGGCGGATCTTCACCGCGCCGTAAGGCGTCGGGAAAGTCCCTTCGACCCATTCCAGGTCGCCCAGATGAGGGTCGATGCGCAGGCGGCGGCAGCCGGGCTCCACGACCTCGACGCCCAGCACGTACTCCGTGAGCCAAGCCGTCGGTCCCGACGCCCAGCCGTGACACAGGCTGTGGCGGAAGCCCTTATAGCAGTAGGCCCCGCATTCGCGGTGCAGATCGCGCATTCCGGCCGGAACCGGCTCGTCGATGCGGGCCGCCGGGAGCCACGCCATGTCGAAATCCTCCCAGAAAGTCGTGGCCCCGAGGTCGAGCATCGCGCCCCAGTACTCCCGGATGCGCTCCAAAGCCCCTTCGTAATTGCCCGCGGCGGCCATCGCCCGGAGCATATAGTAGCCATAGAAGGTCGAAAAGCCGTTCGAACCGCCTTTCGAAATGTAATCGCGGTCAGTCGCCACCGGATCGGCGAGCCCGGCCAACACCATCAGTGAACGCCCCTGCTTGGCCTCGCCGCCCTCCCCGATCGGACATTTCCGCATCAGCGCGGCCTTGGCACGGCACTCGGCGGCCAGCGCGGTGTCGCCCAGCGCCTCGCACAGCCCGGCCCCGGCGTCGAGGGCCAGGATCGTCAGCGACTGGAGACCCGCCGCCGTGCTCGCGGCATCGCCGCTCGACGGCCAGTCGAGAAAGCGCGTGCCGTCGAGCCGTTCGCGCCCGTCGGGACCGATCTTTTCGAAGAGCTGTCGCAACAGGGCCGTCAGATAGGGACGCTGTTCGGCGAGGTAGGCCCGGTCGCCGTGGTAGCGATACCAGTCGCTGTGGATGATGATCCACCACAGCGAATAGGAGCTGATGCCGTTCATCCATCCCGGCAGCGGCGTGGTGTCGCGGGCCAGGTCGAGGCTGCGCGGCACGACCTCGTTATAGCCGAAAACCGAATTGACGGTCATAATCTCGGGATGCAGGTCCCCGACCCAGACCAGCCGGTCGCGCTTCACGCCGTCCCACAGGTACTCCTGCATACAGAGGTGGACGGTGTAGGCGCCGGTCGCCCAGATGCGGTCGAGGCGTTCGTCGCTCGAACGGAACGATCCTATATAAGGTATGTCGCGGTATTGGAATACGGCTTCGACCTGTTTGAGATGCAGTTCGCGGTCATCGTCCAGCAAGTCGATGCGCGCGAAGCGGAAACCCGAATCGCCGCACTCCACGGCCCCGAGCCACGGCAGCGTGAGCGTGAAATCGCGCACGGCATGGTCGTTCGAAGCGCCGTTCGCGCCGTCGATGTCGCACATCGCCTCGCTGACCGATTCGCCGAAGCGGATGCGGACCCTCACGGGCCTGTTGTCCGCAGGCATGCCGGTCACGATGCGCAGCCCGCCCTGCAACTCGCGGCCGAAGTCGAGCAACAACCCCGGACGGCGGCCGTCGCGGCTGCGGAGCACGCAGATGCGGGCATTCTGCAAGTCGGCCTGCCCGTTGCCGGCTTCGAGCAGCAGGTCGCCGCCCGAGATCAGGTCGGCCTGCTCCTGCGCGACGATGCGCACGGGAGGCATATATCCATAGGTGCGAGAATCGAAGCGGACGGACGATCCGTCCCATGCCGGAGGCAGTTGGGGCCGGGCGGCGGAAACGGAGAGGGAAAAGCAGACGGAAAAGATCGGAACGGCCAGTTTCAGCAGCCGGGACATCGGGTCAGTCATCGTTTTTTGGCGTTTTTAGTGCCCCTCGGCCGGAACTTCGCCGGACACGTCGCGGAACGCATTGACATTCCGCCTTTCTGAAACGAGAAAGTCAGCTTTTTTCCAACCTCGGGCATTCATACAAATATAGCGATTTATCGGAGCCCGAACTTTCGATTAATGACCTTAAAAGTGTTATTTCTGACACTCCGTACCCAGGTCGGAAAGGACCGAACCCCGGGGCACGAAAATCGACGGCAGGGCACCCGCCGGCGATAAGATTTTTTCACTATTTTCTATTTGTAAAATGCAGAAAAAATTTTATCTTTGTAAGAACATCCGTTTTCATTTATTCTGAACCGACGTGGGAGTATCGCTCAAAGACATAGCCGAAAAACTGAACCTGTCGAAAACGACCGTTTCGTGGGTGCTGTCCGGGCAAGGCAACAAAAAAGGAATCAGCGCGGAGACCCAGAACCGGGTCTTCGCCTGCGCACGGGAACTCGCATACGAACCCAACCTGCTGGCCCGGAGCCTCAACACCGGAATCTCGAAGACCATCGGACTGATCCTCCCCTCCATATCGGACAGTTTCTACGCCCACATCGCCCATCAGATCGAATCGGAAGCCGAAAAAGAGGGCTATTCGCTGATGATCGCCAGCTCGAACTCCGAGATCGAACGCGAGAATGCCATGATCCGCCTCTTCCGGTCGAAAAAGGTCGATGGCATGATCATCGCCCCCACCAAAATCTCGAAACGCGAAATCAGCCGCCTCGTGGAGAGCCGCTACCCCGTGCTGCTGTTCGACCGCTATTTCCCCGAGATGCGCGTCAACTACGTCATCATCAACAACGAAGAGAGCAGCTACAAGCTGGTGCGACACCTGATCGACAAGGGCTTCCGCAAGATCGCCATCATCACCACCAACCCCCACCTGCTGACGATGGACATGCGCCGCGAAGGATACGCCAACGCCCTTTCCGACGCCCATATCCGCATCAACCCCGACCTCTACGGCGAAGTGACCTACGTCAACTATCAGGAGAACATTTACAGCACGATGGACCGTATTTTCAGCGCCGTGCCCGACGTGGATGCGTTCTTCTTCACCACGCACATCCTCGCCATCGAGGCCCTGCGCTATTTCTACGACCGCGGCATCGACATCAACGACGGAAACTGGGGTCTGGCCTGCATGCACGAGGACTCGCTCTTCCGCGTACTGGCTCCCAAGATGAACATCGCCCACTTCCCGATCGAGGAGATCGGCAGCAACGCCGTGCGGATACTCCTGAACCAAATCCGCCAGTCCAACGATCCCAAAGCGGGCGAATACGTACCCGAATCGAAGGTGCTCCCCTGCCGGATGGAATTCAGGGACCAATGAGCCCTTTTTTTTGCCCGTTCAACTTAAACGATTAAGTAAATAATCGCAATACAAATCACCCAAAAAACAGACAAATGAACAAGGAAATTTCACTGCGCAAGATCCTCCCCGTGATGTTCGGATTCTTCATCATGGGCTTCGTGGACATCGTCGGCGTCTCGACGAGCTACGTCAAGAACGACTTTGCGGGCATGAACGACACGATGGTCAACCTCATCTCGCTCTCCTGCTTCCTCTGGTTCTTCCTGCTCTCGATCCCCACGGGCATGCTGATGAACCGCATCGGCCGCAAAAAGACCGTGCTGCTGAGCTTCGCCCTGCACGTAGCGGCGATGATCGTCCCGCTCGCGGCCTACGACTTCACCGCCGTACTGATCGCGTTCGCCCTGATCGGCATCGGCAACACACTGTTGCAGGTATCGCTCAACCCGTTGGTGACCAACGTCATCGCCGGAGACAAACTTACCGGAACGCTGACCCTCGGACAGTTCGTGAAAGCTGTCAGTTCGTTCCTCGGCCCGATCATCGCGGCCGCCGTGACGGGCAGCTTCCTCGGCTGGAAGATGATCTTCCCGATCTACGCTGCCATCTCGCTGCTGGCCCTCGTCTGGCTGTGGCTGACCCCGATTGCCGAACAAAAGGTCGCCAGCGCCGACATCTCGATCGGGCATACCTTCTCGCTGCTCAAAGACAAATACATCGTGGCCTTCTTCATCGGCATCCTCGTCCTGGTAGGCGTTGACGTGGGCATGGGCATCACCTTCCCCAAACTGCTGATGGAGCGTTGCATCCTGCCGCTCACGGACGCCGGCATGGGCAACAGCGTCTACTTCTTCGCACGCACGGTAGGCGCATTCCTCGGAGGTATTCTGCTGATGAAGCTCCCCGAACGCAAATTCTTCACGGCCAGCGTCTTCGTCGCGCTGGCAGGTCTCGCGGGCATGATCTTCCTCCACGGGCTCTGGTCCATACTGGCCTGCGTGGCCGTATTCGGAATCGGTTATGCCAACCTTTTCTCGATCATCTTCTCGATCTCGATGCAGCGCGTTCCCGAGCGGGCAAACGAGGTTTCGGCCCTGCTGATCGTCGGCGTGGCGGGCGGCGCCGTCATTCCCCCGGTGCTGGGCGTCATCACCGACGCCTTCGGGTCGCAAGGTGCCGCCATCATCGCACTGAGCGTCGTATGGCTCTATCTGGTTTTCCTCATCGGCGCAATCAATGCCCATTCGAAGAAAGCCTGACGCCGGGAATTCCCCCGACAACGTTAAACGGGTGCATCCGCTGGATGCACCCGTTTTTGCTTCATAAAAACTCCCGCACCTTTCGGTACGGGAGTCGTTAAGATAAATGCTGCGGATTATTCGTTGCCCGGAGCTTCGTTTTTGTCCGTGTAGGGATCGTCCACCTGCCATTTATTCGCGGGCGAACCGTCCCCGTTCTTGTTCGCATTGACAAGCGCATCGGGCATCTCCTCGGCGGAAGGAACGGTGCCCAGCAACTCGTCGCGGTGAGGATCGATCGTCGAATAGACCTTGATCGTCGCGCCGCGCTCTTTCCAAGCCTTGTAGATCGGCGTCCAGGCGCCCTCCAACGTATGCTCGTAGAGGAAGTGCGAGTCGATCAGAATCGTAGCGTTATCGGCCACATTGAAACCCTGATTGGCATTGTTCCAGACCATCGCCATCTCCCCGACTTTCGTCGGCTTATCCGCATAGGTTCCGGACTGGTTGCGGCGAATGTCGAGGTAGGTCACGGCCGAATTGGGGGCGTCGATCCCGCCTCCGGTTTCGAAATTGCTGATCTCCAGCCACCTGAGCCAATCGCAGTTATGTACGTCCACATGGGTCAGTTTGGGACTGTCGTAAGTCCGGATACGATAGGCATAGGGAGGGCCGACGAATTTTTCGAGGCTGTTCGCCCGTTCGCAGAAAAACTCGATGCCCTTGGCCTCCCATTTCGAAAGGTCGATCTCCTTGATATTGGGCATGCCCCATGCCGGAACCAAACCGGTAACGTTCTTGAAAAGCTCGATACCTTCGAGCGAAGTGGCGGCGCAATCGCTGATGTCGAGGGCATATCCCTTGCCGTTATCCGTCATCGTCGCGGCGTTGTTGACATCGAGCAGACCGAGCGGAGAAAACACCACATTCGGATTACGGTTCGCATCGGCCAGCACACTGCGCAGAGCCACATCGGGGATATACCCCTCTTCAACGCTCGGAAGCGTGAAAGTGATGTCGCCCGAGATCGCCATTCTGTCGAAGCCCGGACGGTCGAGATAAACCTTCACCGTCTTGTCGAGGTAGTTGGCTCCGACGTTCACACCGAACGAAATGCGGGAGGACCTGATCGTCAGCACGTCGGCCGGGATGCGTTCATAGACGGCTTCCCCGTCTTTGTCGTAACCGATGTAAACATAATCCTGTTCGGAATCGAATCCCGAACCCGTAATCTCGATCGCATCGGCGATACCGGCCTTTACGGCACCTTTCACGTCACTGGTAATTTCCACCGGGATTTCGGATCCCCCGGGTTTCCCGGGTTCTCCCGGTCCATCCGAATCGTCATCGCCGCAGGCGGCGAACATCGTCCCGGCCAACAGGGACAGCGCGAAAAATTTGAATGCTGATTTCATTTCAGTAATTGTTAGATTGGTTTTTGTTATCCGTTCATATTCGAAACCGGTACGGGCCCCCCTTTTCAGGGAGTCGCCGCACCGGTTTGAAAAAGGAATCACTCGGTCTCCGAAGGAACCCACCCGTTGGGTCCCGTCAGCGTCAGCGCGCCACTGTCGTCCTTGTACATCGGAACGGTACCCAGCTTCTTGCTGATGTCCTTCGACGAATAAACGTCGATCGTCGCACCGCGCGTCCAGGCGTTGTAGACACCCTTAAAGCTGCCATTATCGCCAGCCTGGCGTTTCTCCGTGATAAATGCGTAATCGACCAGAATGTGAACATTGTCCGGAAGCTGCATGACGGCGCCCGACTCGAAAACCGTATACTGGTTATCGCCGTCACAATACTCATGAGGTTCTTTTTCCTTGTCCTTGAACGTCCCGGTATGTTCGCGGCGAATGTCGAACGTCTCGATAGCGGGGTCGCCATAGCACTGCAAATTGTGCATCCACTTGTTGAGATGCAGATCCACCGTCTTCAGCTTGGAGCAGTCGTAAATGTCCAGACGGGAGATCGTCGGGCCGGCAATCACCTCCTCCATGGCTCCGGAACGCTCCATCGTGACAAACAGATACTGGTCCGTTTTGAGCTTCGAAAAATCGGCCTTTACCAGACTGGAAGTCTCGTGGGCGATGATGCGGCCGCAATGCGTGAAAAGCTCGATGCCTTCGAGCGACGTAACGCCGCTCGCATAGAGATTGATCGTCTCGACCGCAGCGGCTCCGGCAACGTCGATCAGTCCGTAGGAATTGAAAAGCGGAGCGATTTCAGGATTCCCCTGCTGCGGGTGGGTTGACATCAGCGTAGCCCGGAAATAGGGATCGGGGATGTAACCCTCGGCAATGGTCGGCATCGTGAAGGTCAGATCCTTCGTCAGCTCCATCTTCGTCGCTTCCCGGTCGAGATACACCTTGAAAGTCTTGTCGAGGTAGCCGGCCGTGATAGGCACGCCGAACGAAATACGGCTCGACCTGATCGTCAGCAGATCGGTCGTGATGCGCTCGTATTTGATCTCACCGCCCTCGTTATAACCGATGTAAACCCAGTCCTGGTCGGGATCGAAGCCCGAACCCAGGATCTCAATCGCTCCGGCGAAACCGGCCTTTACCGATCCGCTCAGCATATTGTCAACGGTCACGCCGGGAATCGTTCCGGGTCCCTCGTTCCCGCCGCCGCCATTTCCGCCGCCGTTGTCATCGTCGTCCCCGCCGCAGGCGGTAAACATTGCGCCGGCCATCAGAGCCATTGCAAGAAATCTCAGTTTCCTTTTCATAATCATAGCTTTTTGGTTAAGGTTTATTATAATTGTCGTTATGTCAGTTCCATCCGTCGTTCTGCCAGTTTTCGCCCGTCAGACTGAGCATCTTGCGCACCTCGTCCAGACTGACGGGGTATTTGAGGAATTTGGAGGTATAGCTCTGGCGGTCGAACGAGAAACGGGTGTAGGTCTTCTGCCCGTTCGACTCCTCGATGCGCATACCCGTCACACGCCGGTCGGTCTTCGAGAGATCTCCCCCGGGCGCCGTCCAGCGGCGCACGTCGAAGAAGCGGTGCTCCTCGAAAGCCAGCTCCACACGGCGCTCGTTGCACAGCCGCAGCCAAAAGGCCTCGCCGTCGTCGGCCACTCCGGGCATCCCGACACGGGCTCGCACGGCATTGACCGCCTCACGGGCACTCATCGGCGTTCCGTAAGTATTGAGTTTCTCGACCATTTCACCGCCATCCCCTTCCTCCATCTCCAGCACCTCGGTGGCCGGAGCCTGCCAGTCGGCACCGTGGGCCCGGTAGGCAGCCTCGGCGAAATTGAGGTAGAGTTCGGCCAGACGGAACATCCGGATATAACCGTCCTTGTTGCCGCCGCTGGTGCTCGACTGGGCGTTGTTGAACTTACGCAGATAATAACCCGTGCAGGTGTTGCGCCGGCTGGACGGCGACAGCGACAGGCCGCAGTTGCCGCCGACGAAGGTCTCGACCTCGTACTCGCTGTTTTCGAGCTTCACCGTCACACCGTCGTAATAGATGGTCGCATAGAAACGCGGATCACGGTTCAGGTACATCTTGTCCGAGCAGTCCACATAGCCGAAGTCCCGGGCTTTCTGCGAAATGTTCGGCGAGCCGTCGGCATTGTAGGGATTCGCCAGGTCGAGCAGCGGCGTGGATTCGGAACCGTCATCGTTCAGGACCTCGTAGGCGTCCACCATCTCCTGCGTGGGGCAGGCTCCGGCCGACACCTGTCCGTCATCGATCGGCATGCCTGCATACTGCCATACGAGGCTCTGCCTCTGGGCTCCGTAATTGGTGGGCTGATAGATCGTCTCGGTGTCCCAGCCTCCCGAACCGGGATAGGACGTAAGAAAGAACTTGTCGTAAGGTGTCAGGCCGGTCGCGGACTCGTCCGGAAAGGCCGTGGCGGCATCGAAAAGCGCAAGGCCGTGACCGGTGCAGAGGTCGAGCGCCTGCTTGGTGATTTCGGCGGCGCGTTCCCAGGTGTATTTCTCAGTCCCGGCACAGTCGTCGGCCCACAGCGGGCTGGCAGCATAGAGCGCGGCCTGCGACTTGACAGTCCAAATGGCGGCGCGGCTCAGTTCGGGAAGGCCATAGCTCAACAACCGCTGCCGCCATTGCAGGGCTTCGTCCGCGGCAAGCGCCTTGTCGCACGACTCGATGATGAAATCGACGCATTGCGCGAAGCTGGCCCGCTTGTCCTTCGAATAGTCGTGGTCCTTGCCGAGCGACTCGCGCAGAACGGGAACGCCGCCCCAGCGTTTGATAAGCTGAAGATAACAGTAGGCGCGCAGGGCATAGGCCTGGGCGATCATCAGATCCTGCTGGGCCTTCTCATAGTCGGTTTCGAGGCTGGGGTCTTCCAGGTATTTCAGGGCTTCGTTGCAACTGAAAATACAGTTGAACAGCCCCGACCAGCGTTCCGTGCCCGAGTTTTCGTTGTTCCACCACAACGGCATGCCCGTAGCGGAAACACGCCCTCGGTACCAGTCGTAAACCGCCGACGACTGGGTGACCTCCTGCGCTTCGTCGCAGTAAGCTGCCATCATGTAGCCCCCGGCGGTGAATCCCGCCGCAGGGCCCGTTTCGACGGGGACATAGAACGACGATTTCAGATGTTCGTAAGCACGCGCCAGCAGTTCGTAAATGCTGCGCATATCCCCGGCACGGTCGTCGAGCTCGCTGTCCATCTCCTTCTGGCAGCCGGCCCCCGCGAAGAGCAGCGCCGCTGCGGAAAGAGCCAATAAAAGGATATATTTCATTCTTTTCATAACGATTCGCTGTTATCGGATTAAAAATCGAGTTTCACGCCCAGGTTGATCACGCGCATCGGCGGCAGCTTGGTCATACTGCCCGTTTCGGGGTCGATCACCTTCGAGTCGAGGCCCGACACCGTGAAAAGGTTTTGCCCGCTCAGCACGATCTTCAGCCGCTTGATGCCCGCATTGCGCATCAGGCGCGCCGGAAGCGTATAGGAGAGCGATGCGTTTTTCAACCGCCAGAACGAACGGTCAACGATGTTGAAATCGCTGTCCTCGGAGCTGGTCGAAGCGCTGTTGTAGCTCAGGGCCGGATACTTGATCTCCTGCCCCGCGGCAAAGCGTTCGGGAGTCCAGGCAGCCTTGTGCAAGTCGTTGTAAACACCGCTGGCGTCGCGCTCCGTCTGATAGGCGACCGAACCGTAGTAACCCGTCACGCCCTGGAACATCAGGTCCAGTTCGAACCCTTTCCAGCTGAAACCGGCACGGATGGTCGTGAAACCGGTCGGGAGGGTACCCTTGCCAATGGGCGACAGGTCCTTCTCGTTGATCGCGCCGTCACCGTTCACGTCCTTGTAAATAAGGTCGCCCTTGCGCGGTATTCCGATCCCGGAATACATCTTCGTATATTTCGCCAGCTCCTCGTCGGTCGAAATGTAGCCGCTGCCGTTACTGCGATCGACCAGATAACCGAACTGCTGGCCCAGCGGGTAACCGTCCACCCGGTAGGAACAGGCATAGCCCTTGTATCCGCTGCCATCGCCGGGATAAGGCATCTCGCCCGTATAGATTACCTCGTTTTTCGCATGGGTGTAGTTCACGCCGGCATGGATGCCCCAGCCCCGGCCGAGGTCCGTCGCATAGGAGACGCCCAGCTCGACGCCGCGGTTCTTCATCTTGCCCTCGTTGACCTTCTGGTAGTTGGCGACATAGATGCCCTGATAGGCCGGAATCCGGGCACCGCCCTCGATAAGCATATTGTCGGTGCGGCGGCTGAAATAGTCGAACGTCAGGTTCAGCTTGTTCCAAAGCCCCAGATCGAGGCCGTAATTCTGGATCTTGTGGATCTCGGGTTCGAGATCGGGATTGCCCAGCAGACGGACATCACCGTTTTTCTTGATATAGTCCTCGTACATGTAGCGGTAGTTGCCCACCTCGAAATCGTCAAGAGCCACCTCGCCGTAGGAGGCGCGCACTTTCAGCAGGCTCAGCCACTTCACATCGCGCAGGAACGCCTCGTTCGAAGCGACCCAGGCCGCCGAGAAAGACGGAACGAACGTGTAACGGTTGCTGCGGGAGAAAACGTCGGAAGCCGTCAGTCCGAACGTCGCGCCGACCACATAGCGGTCGTCGTAGGCATACGAAAGGTTCAGGCCCGTGTTGTGGTCGTCGTGCGGGAATCCCACGGCCGGGTAATCGGCATTCACGTCATCCAGCTGCTCGTTGGTGAAATACGTATAGAGATGAGCCTCCGCAGCGTGTTTGCCGAACGAGCGTTTGTAGTCCAGCTGGGCGATGTAGCTGATAGCATACTGGAACATGCCGGAGGCCCCGCCCGTCAGATTGGTGTTCAGATTGGAACCCAGCTGCACGAAATCCCCTTTCGTATAGTCGTAATAATAGCGGCTGAAATCCTGCGTCATGTAGTTATAACGATCGTTGCTCGACTGGAAGGCCAGTTTGCCCGTGACGCTCAGTCCGCGCGTGACGAAGTCGAGATCGACCGTAACGCCGGCATACGTCGAGGCGTACATACCCGTATATTTGGTGTATCCCGAACGGTTCAGGATGCCGTATGTCGGCACGGAGAGGGTCTCCATCGTCGTCACGCGGCCGTCCTCGGTCGTGGGGCCGATCATCGTCGGGGGCTGTTGGAAAATCGAACCGTAAATACTTTCGTTGGTATAGCTGTTCCCGGCCAGACGGTCGTTGCGCACATTGCCCGAAACACCGGCAAAGGCGCGGACGTGCTTGGAGATGTCCACGTCGATCTTCGCACGGAAGTTCACCCAAAAGCGGCGCGGAGCGGCCGCGTATTCGTCGGTCTCCTGCTTCAGGAGCGAAGTCTGGTTCATGAAGTTGATGTTCGACCAGACGCGCGTGCGCTGACTGCCGCCGCTGAGGCTGACGCCCAGCCGCTCCATCGTACCGAAATTACGCACGAAGTTATTATAATAATCGTTGTCGGGATAGAGCGGATCGTTGCCCGACCTGATCCGGGCCATCTGGTCGGCGGAGAAGGGAGCCGCCCCCACCGAGCCGTCGTTCTCCCACGCCTGATTACGAAGCGAAGCGTACTCATAGGAAGAGGTCCTCTCGGGTTTGCGGGCGATCTGCTGCAAGGAGAAATCGGCCGTGACCCGCACGTCGAAGGTGCCGGGAAGCCCCGATTTGGTATTGATCACAATCACGCCGTTGGCGCCTTTCAGACCGTAGATGGCCGTGGCGGCAGCGTCTTTCAGGAGCACGATGTTGTCGATCTCGGCGGCCGTCAGGTATTCGATGTTATAATCCTGCATGACGATGCCGTCCACGACGAACAGCGGCTGCGTGCCCTGGGTCGAGGAGATTCCGCGGACATATTTGTATACGCCCGCATTGCCCGGGTCCGAAGAGTATTCGAGCGTTCCCAGTCCCAGGATCTGCCCTTCGAGCAACTGACTGAGACTTGCATTGGGCACGTCTTCGAGCTGTCTGCCCCGAATGGCCGAAACCGCTTCGCTGAGCGTTCCGCGGCGGCGGACCACGCCGTAACCGTAATCCAGCAAGTCGTCCTTGGACGACGCATCCGTGCGCATCGTCACCTTCATATCGGGCGACACGGGCAGCGAAACATTGCCGTAGCCTGCCGTACGGAAACAGAGGCTCGGAACATCCGTCCGCAGTTCGAAACGGCCGTACAGGTCGGTAGTTCCGAGTATTTTCCCGGCAGGATCGGTGATCTCCACCTGATAAAGCGGCTCGCCGGCAGCGTCCGTAACGGCCCCTTTGGCGCTCACGGCTCCGGCATCGGGAGTCCGGATCTCCTGCGCCGTCAGGACGCCGCACGGAAAGGCGACGAGGGCCGCGAGCAATAATACTGTATGTTTGATCTGTATTCTCATAATCGTTTCCTGTTAAAAATTACCACCCGGAATTCTGCCAGCGCTTGTTGGTCAGCGAATAGAGGTTGTTCGCCTCGGTTTCGGGGATCGGAAGCAGCACGTCGCGCGGCTGCGTACTGGCGTTCCGCAGGAGGTCTGTCCGGCGCTCATAAGTGTAGGTGTCGTCGGGATTCTTCGTGATCCACATGACGGTCAGCCTCTCGCAGGGAATCTTGAAATACTGCTGGTAGAGCTGCGAACCGGCGAAAGCCTCGGCCCAGCGGCGGACATCGAAATAGCGGCACTCCTCGTAGCAGAGCTCCACCATACGTTCGTGCCTTACCCGCAAGATCATCTCCGCCTGCGTCAGATCGTCCGGCAGGGCCGGCATGCCCACGCGGCTGCGGATGTCGTTCACCTGCGCCTTGGCAACGTCCAGCTCCCCGGCCTCGGCGGCGGCTTCGGCCAGATTGAGCTTGATCTCCGCCAGCCGGAAGAACTTCCAGGGCGCCGCATCGACCTTGTTGTCGGTAGCATCGACATCGGGCGCGATGTATTTCCGGTAATAGTAACCGGTGCGCGTAAAGCGGTTCTCGCTGGTGTCGTCGCTGACCCCGTTCTCGCCGCCGACAAAGGTTTCGACGGTACGCAGTTCCCCGCCCCACAGAATCTTATCGCCGTTGCGGATGATGCAAGCCTCCATGCGCGGATCGCGGGGAGCCGCATAGGGATCGTCGGGATCATATCCCAGATCCAGCGCTTTCTGGTTGTAGTTGGGTGTCTTGGTGGCCGTATAGGGATTGGCAAGGTCCAGCAGCGGTTCGGCCACGGTTCCGTCGGCGTTCAGCACTTCATAGGCATCGACCATCTCCTGAGTCGGCACGACGCCGGCACGGGTCGTATTGTTAGGCCAGTTCAGAGCGCCGATATAATTGTGGTCGATGTAATTCTGCCGGCTGGTGGCCTGGTAGATCGTCTCCCGGTCATCGGCCGATGTCAGCGAAATCGACGTGAACAGCTCCTTGTAGGCTGCCGCCTTGCCCGTATAGAGTCGGGGATTGGAAACAGACGTTTTGAGCGAATAACCGTTGGATTCGAGCGCCTCCACGGCCTGCTGATTCACCTGGAAAGCCGTTTTCCAATGCGACGCCTTCTGGTCGGCGGAATAATCCTCGCTGTGTACCGGGCTGGCGGCGAACAGGTAAGCCTTCGACTTGATGCACCATGCCAGCGCCTTGGTCATACGCTTGACATCGGAGGGGTTGTCGATCCGCCACGGCAGTTCGTTCGTATCGATGGCGGCCGTACACTCGGCGTCGATCAGTTCGGCGAGCTCCCAGACAGTACGCTTTTTCAGCGTCGAGTAGTCGTAATCGTCGGGATAGCCGTTCGGTTCATAGGCGAAAGCTCCGAACCATTTGAGCATTTCCAGCATATAATAGGCGCGCAGCACGTGCGCCTCGGCGCGCCAGCGGGCACGCTCGCTCTCGGAATTGACACCCGCCTTGTCGATGTATTGCAGGAAAGTCGTGCAATACCGCAACTGCAACATGTAAGCGCTGTAATAGTTCTCATCATCGCTGTAGTCGCGTACCGGATGCGAAGAGGCCGTGCCGCCGCTCGTGTACATCTTGGCGGGAATGGCGTCGTTGATCGTTCCCGAAACCAGGTAGCCTTCGTCCGAAAGCGCTGTCGGAGCGTTGCAGACCCAATAATAGGAGGTACCCTTCGTCGGAAGTTTGCTGTAACAGGTATTCAGGTAAGCGGCCGTCTTGTCGTGGTCGGCGAAGATCTGGTCGAGCGTCTCGCGGCCGTCCGGCGTAGTGTCGAGAAGCGAACACCCCTGACCCGCGAAAGCCGCCAGCAACACAGCACCGACATATCGTATGATTTTCATAATCGCTGAGATTTTGAGGTTTTAGAGTTTGAGCTGTACGGAAAAACTGATATTGCGCGTCAGCGGATACTGGTTCTCGTTGTCCTGCTCGGGGTCGAAACTATGCGCCTTCATGTTGTTGGTGCTCCAAAGGTTCTGACCCGAAACGGCGAGGCGGATTCCGCCGATGCCCATACGCTTCATCCACTTTTGCGGAAGCGAAAAACCGATTTCCAGATTTTTCAGCCGGACGTAGGACATATCGCTGACCACATAGTCGTTGCGGTCGTTCACGCCGTTGCCCGCCAGCGTATAACCGGACCGGAGCGCCTGATAGGTGATCTTCTCACCGCGCTCGAAACGCTCTTTGGTCCATGCGTGGGTCTCCCACTCGCCGGTCAGGTGGCCGTTGCCGAACATACCCAGGGAATACACGCCCTGCTTATGCCCAACGCCCTGCCACTGCATGCTGAAATCCAGATTCTTCCATGACAGCGACATCGACGCGCCATAGGTGATTTCAGGCGTTCCGGATGGATAACCGTACGGAATCTGGTCCTTGATGTCGATCTGCCCGTCACCGTTCTGATCGACGAATTTCCACTGTCCCAGGAAAGCATTGACGAATCCGCCCTTACTGTACATGGCACTGTACTTCGCCAGATCCTCTTCAGTATTGATATAGCCGTTGCCGGCGCCGTCCTTGTAATCGACCTGCAACACCCAGGTCTGCCCGATCGGGAAACCGGTCTGACGATAGGGATAGAGATAGCCGTCGCGGCCCGTCGGCAGACGCACCTCATCGGCTTCGAGCACCTTGTTGCGGGCGAAGTTATAGTTGCCCGAAACATGGATGAACCAATCCTTGCCGAAAGCTTTCTGCCACCCGAGCACCATCTCGTAGCCGTGGTTCTGGACCTTGCCCATGTTCACGCGGGGCAGTACCGAGGAGGGAAGACCCTGAACAAGGGGAACCGTCGAACGGGCGACGAGAATATCTTCGCGCATTTCCCTGAAATAGTCGAAGTTGAACGAAAAACCGTTCAGAAAATTGATGTCGAGACCGTAGTTCTGCTGCCGTGCCTTTTCCCATTTCAGATCAGGATTGCCCAGCAGCGAGGTGGCGACGTAGTTGCCGCGTCCCAGCGACGAAAGAACGGTGCCGTCGGTCACCCAGCCCTGATTGTAAGCCACGCGCACGTCGTCCAAATAGAGGAATCGGCTCTCGCCCAGACGGTCGTTACCCACGATACCGTACGATGCGCGGATCTTGAAGAAATCGATCCATTTGCGGTCGATGTTGTCCTTGAAGAACTTCTCCTCGCTGAGCGTCCAGCCCACTGAAACGGCGGGAAAAATACCCCAACGGTTCTCCTTGGAGAACTGCTCCGAACCGTTGATACCCACGTTGACCTCGGCCGTATAGCGGTTGTCGAAAGTATAGGTCGCACGGGCCGACATGTAGAGCATGTTATAGGGCAGATAGAGCGAAGCCGCCGAATTGCTGACCGAGTTATCCAGCTGGCCGAGCACCATGACATGCACGTCGTGTTTCTCGTTGAACAACCGGTCGTAATTGAGCGAAAGCTGCGTGTTAAACTTGTAGTAGGAGCTCTGTCCGCGGCCGCCATTCAGGAAACTCAGGCCTTCGGTATCGGCATGGATGCCGTCGAACGCAACGTCGGTATGGTCCCAAGTCCAGTAGGACTCCTCGTCGGGGCTCTTGGCCTGATAGAAACCGTAGCGGTTGTAAGCCTGCGTCGCCTTGGTAAAGCCCGAGGCATAGAGGTCGTAGGAGAACATGGCGCGGAATTTCAGGCCCTTCACCAGTTTCTTCATATCCCAGTCGAGCGAAGCGCTGGTATTGACCGTGGTCTTCATCTGTCGGATGTAACCACCCATGTTCATACGCGGATAGAGCTGATAACCCGAACCGTCCTGCACCCAGCCGCCTTCGGGCAGCGGATCGCCGTTCTTGTCGGTGGCACCTGCGGGAAGCGCAGGACCGGGTGCTGTCGGCGGCACGCGGTTCAGACCGCCCAGAATATAGGTGGTACCGGCGGCATCGAAATTAAGATCGTTCGAAGTGTCGAGGCCATCACCCCAGACGATCCGGTTGACTTTGTTGAGGTAAGAACTGACATTGAGGCTGAATTTCAGGTCGTCGGTGATCTTGTAGTCGATGTTCGCACGCACGCTCACGCGCTTGAGCCAGAAGCTCGGGTCATAGCCCCGGGTCGATTCGGGCAGGAACTTGAAAACGCTGCCCTGGTCGATATAGGAGGCGTTCATGAAGTACTGGAGACGGTCCGTACCGCCCGAAACGTTGGCGTTGATCTTCCACTGCGAACCCATCTGGGTATATTCGTCATAGGGGTCGCGGTTGGGGAAGAACGTGGGATCGGCCCCGCTGCGGAACTGCTCGATCTGCCATTCGTTGTACACGGGCGATTTGCCGTCGTTGGCCGCACGCTCGTTCAGCAGGGCGGCATAGTCCCACGAATCCATCTTCATGGCGCCGCGCCAGAGAATCTGCTGGAAGCCGTAGTCGGCCGTGATGGTCACGGCGGCCTTGCCGACGCTGCCCCGGCGCGTGGTGACGTAAATCACGCCGTTGGCGCCGCGGACGCCGAATACGCCCGTCGCGGCGGCGTCCTTGAGGATGGTCACGTTCTCGACCTCGTTGGCATCGAGCGAACTGAGGTCGTCACGGGGCACGCCGTCGATCAGTATCAGCGGCGAAGAGTCGCCGGTGGTGCTGACGCCGCGCAGTTTCATGTTGACCTTCTCGGCGCCGGGCTGTCCCGAGGTCTGCGTCACGGTCAGACCCGGCAGACGACCCGCCAGCGCCGTGGAGAAGTTGGAAACCGGAGCGCGCTTCAGGTCGGTGTTGCCGACCGAAGCGACCGAACCGGTTACGGAAACCTTTTTCTGGGTACCGTAGGCGACCACGACCACCTCGTCGATCACTTTGCGGTCGGGTTCGAGTTTTACGGTGAAATCAGTGCGGGAACCTAATTCGAGTTTGGCAGTTTTGTACCCCAAATACATGACGGACACCGTTTTGTGGGGGGGGGAAACGGTGAGCTTGAATGAGCCGTCCAACCCGGAGTTGGTTCCGATAGTGGTGCCGTCAACGATAATGTTGGCACCCACGACGGGCATGCCGTTTTCATCGAGGACCTTGCCGGTAATTTCATGCGATTGGGCAAACAGACTGCCCGGCATACACAGCGCGATCATCCACGCGCCGACCGCGAGCCACCTGACCACTCCGGTGCAGAATCGCTGACACGGTAGTTTGAAATGATTCATAGGCGATAATTTGTAGTTTCTTGTATCTGTTTATTAAGGAACGCCCGGAGGCGGTTCCGTTTGGGTATTTCCGAATACCGGAGCATCGTGCAGTTCCGAATCTACTTAAACGTTTAAGTAAACAGGGCTTAAAAAAGATGAACCGGCAAATTTACGGTCTGCCATAGGGATTCATCTTCACCCGAATCATCCGAAATCAGACTCGGAACTGGCTCAATCCGCATGTGCCGACAGAATACCGCACTGCATAACAGTCATTTACCAATCAAGGTACTGTCATACCCGTCTGCACCCTGCCGCACCCATTCCACTCCGGCACATCTTCACTCGCTTCTTATCGGAACCGGTTTTCCACTTAATTGATAAAGCAATCGGCAGTCAAAAACCCGTTTCTCCAACACAAATATAAGTAAAAATTCGAAATGCCTGCCGATTTTACAAGAAAAAAGCAGAAAAAATTCGACTTTTTACAATACCTATATATAATATCGGGCTTGAAAAATAACCGATTAATTAATAAATATTTTTCAAATATCTCCTCCGCAAACAGGCAGAGCCAACGTAAGATAGCCCCCTGTCTGCAAACGGACGGGTTCCATAAAAAAGCAGACGCTTTTTTAATAAAAACAAGGCAATAAATTTTGATATTCAAAAAAAAGCGGTAATTTTACAATCGAATTTTAACGGTTAAGTAGATGTTTAGGTTGTTGTGACGGCATTCACACGGCCGCGAAAAGGCCACCGAAAGGCTCTTTTCGCGGTCCGGAGCCGTCCAAAAAGTACGAACCCGGCTTTCAGCGCGCAAAAACATAGCTTAATCGAGCAAAGTAAAACAAACCAAGAAAAAGATAAATCCGATATGAACACGACATTCACCAAACTGACCGCCACCCTCGCGCTGCTGTTCGCAGCAGGAAGTCTGACGGCCGGCGAGAAGAGTTCGCTCGACGGCAAATGGAGGCTCGACTACTGGCCCCAGGGAGACACTCCGATCGTGTCGCCTGCCGACGCCCGGCAAGTCGAGATGAAAACCATCGACGCGACCGTTCCGGGGAACGTGGAACTGGACCTGCTGGCCGCGGGGCTGATCGAGCAGCCCGAAATCGGCAGCAATGTCTACGACCTGCGCCCGTGGGAAGGTTACCAATGGCGTTACAGCCGTACGTTCGCCACCCCCGAACATGCGGACGGCGACCGCATCCGGCTCAATTTCAACGGTATCGACTGTTATGCCGACATCTGGGTCAACGGCCGTCAGGTCGGATCGGCTGACAACATGCTCATCGAACACCGCTTCGATGTGACCGAAGCGCTGAAACCCGCCGGCGAAGAAAACACGCTGGAGGTCTACATCCGTTCGTCGGTGATCGAGGGCCGCCAGTACATTCCGCCGACGATCAGCATCAATTTCGCACAAGTCGAATCGGTCTACGCACGCCGTGCACCCCACACCTACGGCTGGGACATCATGCCGCGGCTGGTGAGCGCCGGACTGTGGCGCAGCGTGGAGCTGGAGGTGCTGAAACCCGTGCATTTGCGTGACGTACACTGGTTCACGACCTCCGTGGACGTTCCCAACAAGCAGGCCACGGTCTTCCTGGACTACACAATCTCGCTGCCGACCTCGATGCAGGACGGCAGGATCACGACCGAATTTTCACTGAGCCGCAACGGCAAACAAGTGGCCATGTACCGCGCCAAGGTGACATCGCATGCCGCACGCCACATCCTCGGACTCGGGGATGTCGAGTTCTGGTGGCCTCGCGGCTATGGCGAACCGGCGCTCTACGACGCCGAGGTGAAGCTCATGGACGAAGCCGGCAATACGCTCGACATCGACCGCCGCCGCATCGGCATCCGCACCGTGCGCCTCGATTTCACCCCGACCCACACGCCCGAGAATCCGGGCCGTTTCTGCTTCGTCGTCAACGGCGAGAAAATTTTCGCCCGCGGCAGCAACTGGACCCCGATGGACGCCCTCCACAGCCGCGACACGCAATGGCTCGACCGCACGTTCGGCCTGGTCACCGACCTGAACTGCAACATGATCCGCTGCTGGGGCGGCAACGTCTACGAGGACACCCGCTTCTACGAACTATGCGACGAGAACGGCGTGATGGTGTGGCAGGACTTCGGCATGGGATGCACGTTCTACTCGCAGCGTGACGAATTCGCCCGCGCCATCGAGCGCGAAGTGACTTCCGTGGTGATGAAACTGCGCTCGCACCCCTCGATCGCCCTCTGGTCGGGCAACAACGAGAACGACCAGACGCTGACCATCGGGACGCTGGCGCCGTTCCGCATCGACCCCAACCGCGACGTGGTGTCGCGGCAGGTGATCCCGATGGTGCTCTACGAGCTCGACCCCTCGCGCAGCTACCTCCCCTCGTCGCCCTACTGGAGCGAAGAGGTCTGCCGGCAGGGCTACAGCACCGCCCTGCTGCCCGAAGACCACCTGTGGGGTCCCCGCGGCTACTACAAGGACCCGTTCTACACCAACGCCAACTGTCTTTTCGTCAGCGAAATCGGCTACCACGGCATGCCCAACCGGCCGAGCCTCGAAAAGATGTTCCCGGCCGAAACGGTCTACCCGTGGACCGACAGGAAAGAGTTCCGCTGGAATGAGGACTGGCTCACCAAGGCCGTGCGCATCTTCCGGGAGTGGGGCTATACGCCCGAGCGCAACAACCTGATGATCAACCAGGTCCGACTGCTCTTCGGCGAAGTGCCGACCCGGCTCGACGATTTCATCTTCGCGTCGCAGTCGGTGCAGGCCGAGGCGATGAAATTCTTCGTCGAGATCTACCGCGGCAACAAGTTCGCCCCGAAGACCGGCATCCTGTGGTGGAACATCCGCGACGGATGGCCCGTGATCTCCGACGCCGTGGTCGACTACTACTTCTCGCCCAAAATGGCCTACCGGTTCCTGCGCAACGTGCAGCGCAACGTCTGCGTGCTGATCAACGACGCCGCGGACGGCAGCCACCCGCTCGTCGCCACCAACGACACGCGCAGCGCCGCCGAGGGTACGGTCCGCGTCAGCGACGCGGCCTCGGGACGCGAAATCTTCCGCGGCAGCTACACCGTCGGGGCAAACGCCCGTGCGGAGATCGCCCGCCTGCCCGAAATGCAGGGCCAGGGCATCCTGCTGATCGAATACACGACGCCCGAAGGCTCGTTCAAAAACCACTATCTCTACGGCCGGGCGCCGTTCCGGCTGGACGAATACCGCAAACTGCTGCGCAAAACGAAAATATACGATCTCTAAATACACATAATGGCTACAACGAACATGAAAGAAAACATCATCGGCGTCGACATCGGAGGCACCAAATGCGCCGTCACCTACGGACAGCAGGAGGGCAACCGGGTAACGATCCTCGATAAGGAGTGTTTCCGCACCTCCGACGTCGCCCGGACCATAGAGCAGCTCAAAACCAGCATCCGGAACGTCATGGGACGCCACGGCCTCGACGCGGGCAACACCCGGGCCATCGGCATCAGCTGCGGAGGCCCGCTGGACAGCCGCACGGGTGTGGTGATGTCGCCCCCCAACCTGCCCGGCTGGGACAACATCCCCATCGTCGAAATCTTCGGAAAGGAGTTCGGCATCCGCACCGCCATCCACAACGACGCCAACGCCTGCGCGCTGGCCGAATGGCAGTTCGGAGCCGGGGCGGGCACCCGGAACATGGTCTTCCTGACCTTCGGCACGGGCCTCGGCGCCGGGCTGATCCTCGACGGACGCATCTACACCGGAACCAACGACAACGCCGGGGAGCTGGGGCACATCCGCCTGAGCGATTTCGGGCCCGTGGGTTACGGCAAATGCGGCTCGTTCGAAGGATTCTGCAGCGGCGGCGGCATCCGCCAGCTGGCGCAGTTCGCCGTAAAGGAGCGCCTGCAGATGGGCGAAAAGGTCGCGTGGTGCCCCGAGGGCGATACCGACAGGATCGACGCCCGGCTGGTGGCACAGGCCGCCGCAGACGGCGACGCCCTGGCGATGGAAATCTACCGCACTTCGGCCCGCTACCTGGGCAGGGGGCTGTCGATCGTCATCGACCTGATCAACCCCGAGATGATCGTCATCGGCAGCATCTACGCCCGCAACGAGAGCCTGATGAAACCCTATATGGAGGAGGTCGTCGCCCGCGAAGCGCTCTCCCACGCCCGGCGTGTCTGCCGCGTGGTTCCCGCGGCGTTGGGCGAGGCGATCGGCGACTATGCGGCGCTGTCGGTGGCCGCCAACGCATAAAACCGTACGAAGATGAAACGGCAGATTATCGAACACAGCCTCCGCGAGGCGAACGACGCGCTGGCGGATTTCCTCGCCTCGCCCCGGACCCTTCCGACGATGGAGGCGATCGTAGACACAATGGCCGAAGCGCTCCGCAGCGGCTGCAAGATCATGAGCTGCGGCAACGGCGGTTCGCTGTGCGACGCCGCCCATTTCGCCGAGGAGCTCACCGGACGTTTCCGCGAGAACCGACGCCCGCTGGCGGCCATGGCCATCAACGATCCGGCCTACATGACCTGCGTGGGCAACGACTTCTCGTTCGGGGACATTTTCGTCCGCTGGGTCGAGGCGTTCGGCAAACCCGGCGACGTGCTGCTGGCCATCTCGACCAGCGGCAATTCGCAGAACGTCGTCGCCGCGGCCGCGGCGGCCCGCCGCCTGGGCATGAAGGTCGTGGCGCTCACCGCCGAAGGCCCCTCCCGGCTGGCCGAAACGGCCGACGTGGCGCTTCTGGCCCCCCGCACGCCCCATTCGGACCGCATTCAGGAGATACACATCAAAGTTATCCACATCGTGATCGAAGCCCTCGAAAAAGAGCTGGGCTTCTGACCGCACAAGACATGACACCCTAAATTCCAACCTATTATGAAAAAAATCTTTTCCGCCATTGCCGTCCTGACGGCATTCGCAACGGTCGCCGTCTCGTGCAGCGACGACGACACGAAAGAAGTCGAGACAATTCCCGTCGCCGAAGTCAAGGTCACCCCGGCGACCGGCAGCGTCGTCGCAGGGACCACCCTCACCCTGAAAGCCGAAGTGCTGCCCGAGAACGCTACGGACAAGAGCGTGAAGTGGATATCCCGCACGCCGGAAACCGCTACGGTAGACGAATCGACAGGCGTCGTGACCGGCGTGGCCGAGGGTGAAGCCGTGATCATGGCACTCTGCGGCGGCAAAAACGGCAAGGCGACGCTCACCGTCACCCCGGCCCCGATCCGTGTCGAAAAGATCGAACTCTCGAAGACCGAACTGGCCCTGTTCGTCGGCAAGACCGAGAAACTGACCTACACGATCAACCCCGAGAACGCCACCAACCAGGAAGCCGCATGGGATTCGAGCGACAAGACGGTTGCGACCATCGCCGACGACGGTACCGTGACGGCCCTGACCGAAGGTACGACGGACATCACCCTGACCATCGACGAGAAGACCGCGACCTGCAAGGTGACCGTATCGAGTCCCGCGATCGAAGGCATAACGATACCCTACCTGAGCGAAATTCAAGGCAATACCGTCACAATGACCGCTCCGGGCTTCAAGGCCGGCGACAAGGTGAAGATCGAGGCGGTGGCCGGAGATGAATACAGCGCCGAAGCCGATGTCGCCAACGTAACCGCCCAGAATGCGACGTTCGAACTGCCTGCCGCCGCATCGCGCGACCGTTCCTACAAGCTGACCGTGCTACGCGGCGGCGTGAAACAGGCCGAAGCCTACTTGCATCCGGACGATCAATTCGTAGCGATACCCTATCATCTGGGCTATTACCTGACGGGCGAGGACGAAGTGGTTCCCACCGATCCCTCGATGCGTGCCAACGAAGAGGGTATTACCCGCCGCAGCTACATGCCGGGCAGGATCGTCGATTACAACGAGGAGACCAAAGAGTTCCGGGTATGGAAAAAGGATGCCGCCCTCGCCGGCTTCACCGCCGAGACGCTCGACCTCACCTATGCGACAGGAGTCACTTCGATCAAACCGCTGACCGACCTCTACGGGCCTCTGACGAGCGTGAACCGCGTCTACGTCGCCAACTCGTCGATCGAATCGCTCGACATGACCCAGTTCCCCAACGCCACGCTGCTGCACGCCTGGGGCGACGCAGGATCGGGGCTCAACAAGATCGCAAGCATCAATTTCGGCACTTATACCGATGACGAGCACGCCTGCAAAGTGACGCAGATGTATCTGTCCTCGCAGTCGCTCACCGGAACCATCGACCTGCGCAACTGCATCGCCCTGAACGAACTGAGGCTCGACGGCAATCAGCTCGAAGGCATCAACCTCGGCACGGCCAACGGCGACAGCTCGGACAAGGACCGCATGCTGGTCGTATATTCGATCAGCGCGAAAAACAACAAGCTCAAAGAGATCGACATCTCGAACTGCGGCCGTCTGCGCCAGCTCTGGCTCGACGGCAACAAGATCGAACGGGCTCGCCTGCTGAACAACGCCCTGGGCGAAGGCTACAACAGCCAGCGTCCCGACTCGTGGTTCCCCTACATGTACATCCTCAAAAACAAGGAGGACTTCACGATCACCTGGGCGACGGCCGCCGATGCCGAAGGCCGCGAACGCCATATCGACGTTGAACACTACTGGTACCGGAACCTGTCGTCCGCGAACAAGGGCGAGAACGGCGAAAAGCCCGGTTACGACAAATGGGTGGACAACAACCCCGTGATCCAGGCACTCAAAGACGGCTTCACCGTTACCGATTGGAGCTACGCACTGGAGGGTTACGACGGCGGCGGCGTCAAGATCAAACACACGCATACCACGATCGACGATCTCTGCCCTGCGGAACAGGATGCCGAATGATAAAAAACCGAATTACAAACCCTGAAAACAGACGATGAAACCCGTAATCAATTACCGACGTACCATCATCGCCCTGACAAGTGCCCTGTTGCTGGCGCTGGGAGCAATCCCAGCGTCAGCGCAGGTGCGTTTGCACATGCAAGGCGACAAGACAGACATCGCCCGCTGGATCGACAGCCGCTTCGCCAAAGGCCAACTGCCGCCGTTCTCATTCATCCTGGACGAGAAGCCGTCGGAGGAGTTCCTCCGCTCGTGGCGCTGGAGCCGCACGGCGCCCGCATCGACGGACAAGAATGTCGTACTGCGCACGTTCACCTACACCGACCCCCGCAGCGGACTCGAAGTGGTCTGCGATGTCAAGGGGTACCCCGAGTTCCGGGCCGTGGAATGGGTGCTGCATTTCCGCAATACGTCGGCAGAGAATTCCGGGCAACTTACACGCGTGAAGATCGCGGATTTCGACATGGTCTACCCCGCCGCCGGAGCGCTGAAAATCCACTATGCCGAAGGCAACAAGATTTCAAAGGCCGACTATGCGCCCCGCACCGCGGAGTTCCGCACGGAGCAGCCGTTGCACATCGAACCCCACGGAGGCCGTTCGTCGGAGGAGGCGTTTCCCTTCTTCAACCTCGAATCCGAAGCTTCGCGGCAGGGCGTGATGGTCGCCGTCGGCTGGACCGGAACGTGGTTCGCCGACCTCGAGAAGCGTGACCCGAGCCGCCTGACGCTGGCCGCGGGCATGCTGAACACCGATCTATACCTCTATCCGGGCGAGCAGATCCGCACGCCCTCGGTCGCCCTGATGTTCTGGAGCGGCGACCGCATGAACGGACACAACCGTTTCCGCCGCCTCGTTCTCGCGCACCATTCGCGCAAGGTCGACGGCAGCCCCTTCTACCCGCTTTGCAGCGCTTTCAACTACCGCGACCCGCAGCCCTGCGGCGAATATTCGTGTCTGACGGCCGACTGGGCCGTCGCCATGGTCCGCCGCTACTCGATGTTCGAACTGACGCCCGACGTTTTCTGGCTCGACGCCGGATGGCACACCGGGGCCGGGGATTTCCGGCACGGCAAGAGCTGGGCCAACACCACGGGCAACTGGACGGTCGACCGGGAACGCTTCCCCGAGGGGTTGAAACCCGTATCGGACGCCGTGCACGAGACCGGCGCCAAATTCATGGTGTGGTTCGAACCCGAGCGCGTCGTGAAGGGCACGCAGTGGGCTACGGAACACAAGGAGTGGATGCTCGATACCGAATGGCCCGAAGGCTCGGAACAATCGACCTGGTACTTGTTCGACCTGGGCAATGACGAAGCGTGCGACTGGCTCTGCAAATACTACGGCGACCTGATCGAAGAGAACGGGATCGACTATTACCGACAGGATTTCAACATGCTTCCGGCCGGCTACTGGCGCGACGCCGACGAGCCCGGCCGCAGCGGCATCAAGGAGATCCGTCACATCGAAAACCTCTACAAATTCTGGGACTATCTGTTGGAACGCTTCCCCGGCCTGCTGATCGACAACTGCGCCTCAGGCGGCAAGCGCCTCGACTGGGAGTCCATCGGCCGCAGCGCACCCCTCTGGCGCAGCGACTACTACCACTACGATGACCCCGACGGTTACCAATGCCACACCTACGGGTTGAATTTCTTCCTGCCGATACACGGCACGGGCATCCTGCTGCCGGACCAGTATTCGTTCCGCTCGAGCCTCTCGTCGGCGCTCCAGTGCAACTGGAAAGTCACCGAGCCGGGCGTTTCGGTCCTCGACATGCAGCAGCGCATCCGGGAATACCGCGACATCCGCGAATACTACTACGAAGATTATTATCCGCTCTCGGGAACGGGCGACCTCACGGGTTCCGACGTGTGGCTGGCCTACCAGATGCACCGTCCGTCGGACGACTCGGGCATCGTGGTCGCATTCCGCCGCCAGGACGCTCCCGACGCGGAATACACCGTGCGCCTGGGCGGACTCACGCCCGACGCCTCCTATACCCTCGTGGACTGCGACACGCAGGCCGAAACCGTTCGCAGCGGCCGGGAACTGACGGAAGGGCTGACGCTTCGTCTCGACAACCCGAAGAGTTCGCTGCTGATAAAATACTGCAAAAACTGAAGCCCCACAAGCCATGAAACATTTGTTCAGACTACTGCTCGCAACACTCCTGCTGACCGCTGCACAGACCTCCGCCCAGTCGCGCCTGCGCATTCCCGCCAAAGGCGCCGAATGTGAAAAATGGGTCGCCGGAGCTTTCGCCAAAGGCAAGGTGCCACCCTTCTCGTTCGTCTACGGAGGCGTGCCCTCGGGCAAGACGATCGCCAACTGGAAATACACCGTCGAAACGCTCCCCGCAACGGAGCGGAACGTCACCGAGCGCGTCTACACCTATACCGACCCCGCGACGGGGCTCGCCGTCGAGTGCCGCGTGAAGACTTTCGCGGATTTCAACGCCATGGAGTGGGTGCTCCGCTTCCGCAACACCTCCGAGGAGAACACCCCGAAGATCGAGCAGGTGAAGGTCGTGGACATCATCCCTGAATCAACAGCCAAGGGAGCCTACCTGCTCCACTACGCCGACGGAAGCCACGTCTCGAAGGCCGACTTTCACGCCCGCACGCGCGAGCTGGCCGTGGGCGACGAGCACTCGATGCACCCGCAGGGCGGACGCTCGTCGTCGCACGCCTTTCCCTTTTTCAACGTCCAACTGCCCACGGGAGGCATGGTCGTAGCCATCGGATGGACCGGTAACTGGAGAGCCGACATCGCACGCCCGGCGGCAAATGCCGTCAGCGTGGCGACCGGCATGAAGAACCTGGCCGCTTACCTGCTTCCGGGCGAGGAGATCCGCACTCCTTCGACGGCCATGCTCCTGTGGCAGGGTGACGACCGTATGGACGGTCAAAACCTTCTGCGCCGCTTCCTGCTGGCCCACCACCACCCCACGGCCGACGGCAAGCCCGCCGTGTTCCCGATCTGTTCGAGCTTCAACTACGGCGACCCCGCCCCCTGCAACGAATACACCTGCATGACAGCCGATTACGCCACGGCCCTCGTGAAACGCTACAAGCAGTTCGATCTGCTGCCGCAGGTCTTCTGGCTCGACGCCGGATGGTACAGCAAGGCCGCCGACTGGAAGAACCACTACAACTGGGCCAACACCGTGGGCAACTGGTCGGTGGACAGCGTACGCTTCCCGCAAGGCCTCGGCCCGGTAGCCGACGAGGTCCACCGCGCCGGCTGCAAGTTCATGGTGTGGTTCGAGCCCGAGCGCGTGATGAAGGATTCCGACTGGGCCATGCAGCACCCCGAGTTCATGCTCGACGCCAGCAGCAAGGCGGCCCAGCCGGGCTGGGTGAAACGCGGAAGCGTCGATTCGTTCCTCTTCAACCTGGGCGACCCCGTGGCCCGCACGTGGTTCTGCGAGCAGATCGCCAAGCTCATCCGCGACAACCGCATCGACTACTACCGGCAGGATTTCAATATCGACCCCGAAGGTTTCTGGTACGCCAACGACCAGCCCGACCGCGTGGGCATCTGTGAAATCCGCTATATCGAGGGGCTCTACGCTTTCTGGGACTACCTGCGGGCCGAGTTTCCGGGCCTCGTGATCGACAACTGCGCCTCGGGAGGCCGCCGCATCGACCTCGAATCGACCTCGCGGTCGGCACCGCTCTGGCGAACCGACTACAACTACGGCGAACCGATCGGCTACCAATGCCACACCTACGGACTGAACATGTGGCTGCCCGTACACGGAACCGGCACGCACAAGTCCGACGCCTTCACTTTCCGTTCGAGCCTCAGCGCTACGATCATCTACAACTGGAAGATCACCAACGCCGATTCGTCGATCCCCGAGATGCAGCGCCGCATGGCCGAATTCGCCGCCGTGCGCCCCTACTTCTACGAAGACTACTACCCGCTGACGGGCTACGGCGACATGACGGGCGACGACATCTGGCTGGCCTACCAGCTCCTGCGTCCCTCGGACCAGACGGGCTATGTGGTGGCTTTCCGCCGCGAACTCTCGCCCGACGAACGGAAAGTCGTGCGTTTCCGCGGACTGGAACCCGAAGCGACCTACGTGTTGGAAAACGCCGACAACGGCGACCGCGTGGAGGCCACGGGCCGGCAACTGATGGACGGTTTCACGATGAGCATCGGACAGCCCCGCTCGTCGTTGTTGATCAAATACGGTAAAAAATAAAGCCATGTTGCGCAAACTGTTTCTTTCATTGCTTTTCGCCGCCGGCTGTTTCCCGCTGTCGGCTGCGCGTCCGGGTTTCACGCTTTGGCAACTGCCTCCGCAGGGACCGTCGCAAATGAACTCCTACGTAATCCGCACCGACGCGGGGCGCGTCGCAGTGATCGACGGCGGCACGGCGGCCGACGCCCCCTATCTGCGGGGGTTCCTCGCGGCGCTGGGCAACCGCGTGGAGTGGTGGTTCGTGACGCATCCCCACATCGACCACATGGGTGCCCTCACCGAAATCCTGCGCACGCCCGGTGGCATCGAAATCGGAACCATTTATCAGTCGCCGATGAACGACGCGCAGCTGAACACCGACCTCAATCGCCGAAAGCTGGCCGACGCCTACCTCGAAGCCCTCGCGGCCTCGGGCCTGCGCGTCGAGAATCTGACGGAGCCGGGCCGGGAGATGCGTCTCGACGGACTGCATCTCAAAGTCCTGCAAGTCAACGACACGACGACGCTTGTCAACGCCTACAACAACGCCAGCATCGTGCTGCGGCTTTGGGACAAGCGCAAATCGCTGCTGATGCTCGGCGACACGGGCGAGGAGAGCGGCGACCGTCTGCTGCGCAGCGTTCCGCAGGAGGAACTCGACTGCGACTATATCCAGATGGCCCACCACGGGCAGATGGGCGTGCGCGAAGAGTTCTACCGCACGGTCCGCTTCCGCGCCTGCCTCTGGCCGACGCCCCTGTGGGTGTGGAACAACGATGTGGGCGAAGGCTACGACACAGCGTGGATGAAGACCCCCGAGACCCGCCGCTGGATGGACGAAAAGGGAATCACCGAGCACCACTGCGCCTGGCAGGGGCTCGTCAAAATCGAATAGACAAGCAAAAAAACTAACACCCTAAACCATGAAAAGCAACATTCTGCGTTACGCGATGCTGGTCTGCCTGAGTGCATCGGCAGTCACCGTATCGTGTTCGGAAAGCAAATCGGGCGAGACACCCGACGACCCCGGCAAACTGACGGCAATCACCCTTACGCCTTCGCCCCTCTCGCTGACCGTCGGGCAGACCGCTCAGCTGACCGCAACGGCCACACCCGCAACGGCTTCGCTCGAAGGGCTCCGCTGGTCGAGCGAAGATCCGAAGATCGCCCGGGCCGGCGACGACGGAATGATCGAGGGTATCGCCGTCGGCAAAACGAACGTCAAGGCCAAGTGCGGCGACGTAACCGCCTCATGCGAAGTCACGGTTACCGCTGCGCCGATCGTACTCGAAAAGATCGAGCTTTCGGTGACGTTCGCGTCGGTCGCAGCAGGCAAGACGCTGGACATCACAGCGAAACTCGTTCCCGAGAATGCCGCAGTAGAGGGTCCCGTCGTATGGAAAAGCGACGACACCTCCAAGGCGACCGTCGATCAGAACGGCCGCATAACGGGCGTCGCCGAAGGCCGCACCGTCATCTCCGCGACGCTCGGATCGGTCAGCGCCAGCTGCGACATCGAGGTTTATTCGCCTGCCGCAACCCGCGATTTCACGTTCCTGCAACTCAACCTCTGGGAAGGCATCGCCAACGTCGCCAACGGTCAGGAGGCGCTGATCAAACAGCTCACCGAACTGAAACCCGACGCCGCATCGTTCTGCGAGTTCACCTCGGAGGATAACGCACGCACGATCCTGAGCGCCGTAGCCGACGAACTGTACAAACGCACCGGCATCCGCTACACCTACACCTGCAAGGGAGGCAGCGGCACCCGCGGCCTGCTGACACGCCACCCGGTGCTCTCGGCCGACGCCGTGAACGGCAACCTGTGGTTCTACCGCACGGTGATCGATTTCTACGGACAGCAGATGGCGATTTACGCTTCACACGCCTACCACATGTATTACGCCTGCTACCTGCCGCGCGGCTACGGCGACGGCTCTTCGCCCTACGGATGGGACAAACTCGCAGACGGACCGATCACCGACGTTGATTTCATCCTCGAACGCGAAGAGAAGTCCGGACGCACGCAGATCGCCAGGGATCTCACGGCTGACACCCGGACCCAGCAGGAACAGGGACGCCTCTGCATCTTCGGAGGCGACCTCAACCAGCCTTCGCATCTCGACTGGACCGAGGCGATGAAGGACAAGTACGAACACAACGGCTGCGTGGTGGCATGGCCCGTCTCGACGACTTGCTACGCCGACGGCATGAAGGATGCCTACCGGGAGGTCTATCCCGACCCCGCGACCCATCCGGCCGTGACGTGGCCCGTGCACAACAAGGACGCCCGAAAGGAGACGCAATGGGCTGCGGAGGCCGACGAACGCGACCGCATCGACTTCGTCTACTACCGTCCCGATGCCAAATTCGCCCCCAAAAAGGCTCAGATCATGGGTCCCTCGTCGATGATCTCCAAAAGCGCCGTGGTCGAGGACCAGTTCATCGACAAGGCCGAGGAGCTGATCGAACCCGTGGGCGGCGTATGGCCCAGCGACCACCGGGGACTCTTCATCACCTTCGAAGTGCAATTCCGCCAATAAAATCCTGAAAAACAACGGACACGATGATTAAAGCAACCATCCCGTTCCTCCTGCTCGCCCTGTTCGCCTGCTCGAACTCCGACAACGATCCCGACCCCGGCAAGGAGCCGGGTCCGGCGCCGGGCGAGGTGGTTACATACGGCAACGAATCTCTGGTGGCGGTCGATCCCGCAGGCAAAGAGATCGCTTTCGACTATCGCGCCCCGCGCGACAAAAAGGTCGGCATCTTCTACTTCATCTGGCTGGGCGCCCACGGCTACGACACAGGCGACTATTTCGGCGGCGACATCATCCCGCCGAAGGCCACGGACACCCGGTCGCCTTACGACATCAGCGAACTGGAAAAAGGCCACAGCGATCCGGCCGACATTCCTTTCGGTCCCGGAGGCGCCATGCACCATTGGGGCAAGCCCTATCTGGATTACTACGTCTCCAACGACACGTGGGTGATCCGCCGCCACGCGCAGATGCTTTCGGAGGCAGGCGTAGACGTGATTTTCATCGACGTGACGAACGGATACGCCTATCTCCCGGTAGTCAGGACACTCTGCGACATTTACAATCAGATGCTGCGCGAAGGCAATCCCCGACCGAAAATCTCGTTCATCCTCAACACGAATCCCGCTCCGGTGGTGCAGGAACTGCTGACGCTCTACGGCAACAGCGACTACGACCGCCTGTGGTACGAACTCGACGGCAAGCCGCTGCTCCTCGCACCTCCCGGAGACTACGGGGCCGGGGTTTCCGAGCGCCTCACGTTCCGCTACGCATGGTTCGACACCCAGTTCGGCTACGGCGGTCCCTGGTACGGCGACGGCACGAACCGCTGGGCATGGGGCGAGTTCTCGCCGCAGCGCAACGTGAAGGAGGAGATTCCCGTCATGGCAGCAAGTCATCCTCTCTGGAACATCGGACGCAGCTACACGGGCAATTCGCCCGAGGACAAAGGCGGCCACCAGCCCGCGAACACCACAGCCGAACAGCGCGCCGCAGGAACCTATTTCAAACAGCAGTTCGAACACGCCATCGCGTGCGACCCCGATCTGATCTTCATCACGGGATGGAACGAATGGGTGGCCCAGCGGCAGATCAGCACAGGCCCTCAACAATTCATGGGCAAGACGATCAAAGCCGGCGAAAGCTATTTCGTAGACTGCTACAACCACGAATTCAGCCGCGACATCGAACCCTGTGCCGACGATTTCACAGACGTTTACTATTACTACATGACCGACTACGTGCGCCGTTACAAGGGCGTCGCTGCGGTCGAGCCGGTGAATGAAGTCCACAAGATCGCCATCGACGGCAAATTCGACGACTGGGAGACCCTCGGGACCCGCTACAAGGATTACACGGGCGACACCCGGGCACGCAACCACTGGGGCTTCGGCTACAAGAACCTCAGTCTCGCGAACGACACCGGCCGCAACGACATCTGCTACGCCAAAGTGGCCACCGACTGCAAATCGCTCTTTTTCTACGTGGAGACCGCCGATCCGATCACGCCCCGCACCGGGCGCAACTGGATGCGGCTCTTCATTTCGGTGAAAGGCAGCACGGCGCCGGACTGGGAAGGATTCCAATGGGTCGTTAACAACAAGGTCACGGATGACACCCGAACCACGCTCCAACGTTCGAAGGGAGGCTGGGACTGGGAGGAGGCTGCGACGATCGACTATGCCGTGTCGGGCAACCGGATGGAGATCGCCGTCCCGCTCCGGGAGCTCGGCATCGCCGACGTGCGCAACTTCACGGTCGATTTCAAATGGATCGACAACGCCGTGACCGACGGTGACATCCGCGAGTGCATGCGCGACGGCGATTCGGCTCCGGGCGACCGTTTCCGCTACCGCTATATATTCAAGTATTAATCCGACAATACCCCGATTCAACCATGAAACAGTTCCTCATGACCGCACTGCTTGCCGGATCGCTCGCAGCCTTCACCGGCTGCAAGGACGACGACGGCGGCAAATCGCAAAACTACCCCTCGCAAATCCCCGCCGCAGAGAAGATTCCCGTGGTGGCATGGCACGGCGTACGCGCCTCTCACGCCAGCGTCGAACGTTTCCGCGAAGCTGAGCAGATGGGCATCACGCTCAACTACTCGCGCATGGGCAACGTCGAGACGGCCCTCAAATGCCTCGACTTCGCTGCCGAAACCGGTATCAAGCTCATCGTAGAGTGCGACGAACTCTATACGGAGAGCAAGCGTCTCGACGCCGTAACCCGGCTGAAAGACCATCCCGCGCTGGCCGGATACTTCGTCATGGACGAACCCCATCCGACGCAGTTCGCAAACATGTCCAAAATGATGTCCGACATCCAGCACGTGGACAGGAAGCATATCTGCTATGCGAACATCTTCCCCACAGGCGGCCCCGAACATTATGAGGCCCTCGGCGTGAAGGACTACAACGAGTACATCGACCGCTACATGGCCGAGGTTCCCGAAATCACGTTCCTCTCGTTCGACAAATACCCGATCATCAAGGACCCGAACGTCGCGGACAGCCCGCGGCAGATCCTCGGCGAATGGTATCAGTGTCTCGAAATCGTCCGCGACCGCGCACTCCGTTCGGGAATGGATTTCTGGAGCTTCATGCTCACCGTTCCCCACACCAGCTACCCGCAGCCGACGGTGGACGACCTGCGCCTGCAAGCTTACAGCAACCTCGCCTACGGCACGCAGGTGCTCCAATGCTTCACTTACTGGACCCCGACGGTAGAGAATCCCGAACTCTGGAAATACCGCAACGGGCCGATCGCCGAGGACGGCACCCGCACCGAGACCTACGACATCGTGAAATCGGTGCTCGACGAGATCCAGAAACTGTCGTGGGTCTTCCTGGACAACAAAGTAACGGGCGTCTACCACATCGGCACCCCGCTGCCGCTGGACACCCGCGCCCTGGACAAGCTCCCTGCCGAGATCACCGAACTGTCGGTGGGCCGCGAAACCAACACGGCGTGCATTTCGTTCTTCGAGAACCACGGCTACCATTTCATGATGGCGGTCAACACCGACATCAACGAAAAGTGCTACCTCAATGTCGGCACGCAGGGGCACGTGCGCCGCATCCGCAAGGACGGCTCCGTGCAGCCGGCCTCGAACGACCAGCGCACGCTGACGCTCGACCCGGGCGACATGGTGCTCTACATGTGGTAGCCGCCCGGTCCGCAGGACAAAATCCGGAAAAAACCGCACCCCGCACGGCTTTTTCCGGATTTTCTCGTATCTTTGTCCCGCAAGGTTTCGGAACGGGGATCGCACGCACCCCGCCCGATGAAAAGGGAATCCGGTGAGAATCCGGAACAGTACCTGCTGCTGTAAGTCCCCTCCCCTCGCGGGAGACGACGGTTGCCGCACGCTATGCCACTGGCCGAAAGCCGGGAAGGCGCGGCAACAGGGACGAGTCAGAAGACCTGCCTTGACAAGGATTCGCACCCGCGGGTTTCGGGCAGAGATCGAACGGCAGCTTCGTCATACGACTTTTCCGTCCAGTCGATTTCACCGTCCGGAGTCCGGTGCATACGACTTAAAAATGGCAAGCTATATGATCCGGAATCTCTGTTTTTCAACGGCAGTCCTCCTCCTGGCGCTGCTCGCATCCTGCAACAAGGACGACGTAATCACGGACGGCGGGCCCAAACCCGTCATCACGCTGGACAATCCCGACGGCATTTATCCGGTGAAGGTCGGCAAATCGGTGACGATCGCCCCGACGGTCGAGAATGCCGAAGGCGCCGTCTACGCATGGATTCTCGACGACGAACCGGCCGGCTCCGGACCCACTTTCACGTTCGAGGCCCGGGAAGCGGGCATCTATTTCCTCGTCTTCCGCGTCGAGACCCCGAACGGCAAAGCCGAAGAGGAGCTGCGCATCGAGGTGAACCGGCTGCTGCCCCCGGAGATCTCGTTCCCCGTCGGTGACGACCGGGTGATGGAGGTGGAAGCCGGACGCGAAACCACGATCGCCCCCACGATCGCCAACGGCGACGGAGCGACTTTCGAATGGACGCTCGACGGTGAAAAGACCGGCTCCGATGCGACCTACACGTTCAAGCAGAGCGACTTGCGCGACTATCAGCTGACCCTGCGCGCCGAAAACGAAGACGGCGAAGACGAAGCGAGCGTCACCGTCCGGGTCGTGGAGCGTTTCACGGTGACAGCCGTTTTCCCGGCGCCCTCCCTCCGGTTCGGCAAGGAAGGCACCCGGAATGTATCGCTGGGCCGCACGCTCTACCTGCGTCCCGTCCTCGAACATTTCCACAATCCGACATTCGAATGGACGGTGGACGGAAAACCGGTCGCCACCGAAGGCGACGGAGCCGTTTACGGCTTCAAATCGGCGGCGAAAGGCGATTATACGGTCGTCGTGAAAGTTACCGACGACGACGGCCAGACTGCGACAGCCACCGTCGCGGTGACCTGCTGCGACGACGAAATGTCGCACAAGCGTACCGGCGGAACCGGGCGGTTCTCGGACAAGGTCTACGAATACACTCCGGCTCCGGGGCAGTTCATCAACGAAGGCGGTTTCAAAGACATCACCTCGGCGGAAGCGGCCGCATCCAAAGCTCAGGAACTGCTCCGGCAAAACGCCGAGGAGAAAAAGAACTACTATGTGTCGCTGGGGGCCTGGGGCGGATATATCGTCGTGGGATTCGACCACAGCATCGAAAACAAGGGCGGCGACGACTTTTCGGTCACGGGCAACCAGTTCGCCCAGTCGTCCGAACCGGGCATCGTGTGGGTCATGCAGGACACCAACGGCAACGGGCTTCCCGACGATGAATGGTACGAACTCAAAGGCTCGGAATACGACAAGTCAGAGACGCTCAAGTCCTACGCCATGACCTACTACCGCCCGAAGAGCGCCGGCGCGGACATCCAATGGAAAGACAACCGCGGCAATGCGGGCAAAGTCGAACGGAACAACAGCCACACACAAGAGAGCTACTACCCGGGATGGATCGACGCCGAGAAGTACACGCTCTACGGCACGCGGCTGGCCGCCAACACGACGCGCCATCCGATCACGGGCGACTACTTCAACCGCCCCTACGACTGGGGATACGCCGACAACGCAGGCAACGACCAGGCCACGGGAGAGATTTCCGACGGCGACCAGCGCAAAAACTATTTCAGAATCTCCAACGCGGTGAATGCGGACGGCAGCGCCGCCAACCTCAAATACATCGACTTCATCAAGGTCCAGACCGGCATCAGCCAGAATTCCGGAGCGTTGGGCGAGGTTTCGACCGAGGTGTTCGCCTTCGAGGATGAGAATCTCTGAGAACACACCTGAAACAACAAGAGCGGCAGACTTTTCGGAAAAGTCTGCCGCTCTTGTTTCGGCCGGATGTATCAGAAGGTAAATTCGTGAACGCCGCCGGACACCGTAGCGACGATCTCTCCGCCGACCCGGATGTCGGCCGTCGTATTGGCCGGAATGGTGACTTTCAGCGTCACGCAGCCGCCGCACCGCCGCCACTCCGAGCAGATTTCACCGCGCACCGAGTCGTAGGAAGCCGCTGCCCAGTCGAGTGCCTCGACGAAATGAGGAGCGATGACGATGTGTCCGAACCCGGGGTCCGCCGGATCGAAATTGATGCCCGCCAGGTCGTTGACATACCACGCGGCGACATCGCCCAGGAAAACATGATTGATCGAGGCGTCGCGCCACTCGGGCGAGAGCATCCACGTCTCGGCCAGCGTCGTGAAGCCCTGGCTGACCCACCAGCCCCACGAAGGGCCCTCGGTCTGAGAGGCCATTTTATAAGCTGTCTCGACATGCCCGTAGCGAGTGAGCATACGCAGCACCGTCTTGCTGCCGATGGTCCCGAAATCGAGGAAATAATCGTTATCGGCGATCATGCGGGCGAGGTTGTCGGCCACGCGCTGCGCGTCGCTTTCGGGAACGATGCCCAGATAAAGCGCCACACCCTGCGCGGCCTGCGAACCGTTGGCATAAAGGCCCTTTTCAGCGTCGTAGTATTTCGTGTTGATCAGTTCACGCAGCTGTGCGGCCTTGCGGGCATAACGCTCGCCGTCGCGGCCCAGCAGTTCGGCGAAACGGGCCATCAGCACGTTGTCGTAGTAATAGAAACAGGTCGAGGTGTAGTCGGTCGGAGTCTGCGTTCGGTAGAAAACCCAGTCGCCGATGCCGTAGGTCACGCCGCCGTCGGCCTCCTCGCGCGTGGCGAGGTATTCGAGGTAACGCTCGCAGACGGGCCACATCTTCTCGACGGGACGCAGGTCGCCGTAATAGTTGTAAAGCGTGTAGGGGATGATGAAGGCCGAAGCGTCCCACACCGGGCCGATCCAGTCATCGTACCCCCACCCGGCCGTGGGAATGATGCCCGCAAGGCGTCCGGCCTCGTTCTGGTTGTCGATGAAATCGTCGAGCCACTTCTCATAGAAGGCCATTCCGTCGTAGTTGAGCAGCGCCAGGTCCATGGCCAGATAGCCGTCGGCCGTCCAGCCGTTCTTCTCGCGCTGGGGGCAGTCCGTGGGAATCGACGTGAGGTTGTTGAGATAGGTCCGGCGCGTCATCTCCCAAATGCGGTTGAACAGCCCGTTCGAGCAGGAGAATTTCCCGACCGAAGATACATCGGTGTGCATGAAACGCGCCGTGAGGCTCGTCTTGTCGAGTTTCACCGGGGCGCTCGACCGCAGTTCCACATACTGGAATCCGTGGTAGGTGAAATCGGGCGTCCACGTCTCGCGGCCTTCGCCTTTCAAAATATAGGTGTCAGTCTGGAAATCGTAACCCGGCAGGGGCTTATAGTAAATATCGAGATTGCGCATCTCGATGCGCCCCGAAGGCTGCACGAATTCGCCGTGGGTCATTGTGATCTGCGTGCCGCGCTCGCCCTCGATCTCCAAGCGGCAGAGGCCCGTAAGGTTGACGCCGAAATCGAACACCCAAATCGTGTCGCCGAACGAACGAACCCCGACGGGCTCCGTCTCGCACGTGGCCCGAACAGCGGGCATCGACTGGGCTTTCAGCAACGGTGAAGGGGCCGCGACTTCGACGGCCTGCGCCCACGCCGAATCGTCGAATCCGGGACGGTCCCAGCCGGGAATCTCCCTGCGGGCGTCGTAAACGTCGCCGCTGTAAATGTTGTTCGAGAGGTAAGGACCGTCGGCCGTCGTGCGCCACGAACCGTCGGAGCAGACGACCTCGTGCGTACCGTCGGCATAGTCGATGTGCAGTTCGCAGATCATCCGCGCACGTCCGCGCCAGCGGGCCACCTCGAAACTCCACGTGGCGACGGGCTGGATGGCATTGTAAAACCCGTTGCCCAGCACCGCCGAAAGGACATTCTCGCCCTCGCGGAGCCGGTCCGTAACGTCGTGCACGGCATAGAGATTGCGCTTGTCGTAATGGGTGTAACCCGGGTCGAGGAGATTTCCCGAAACGGGTTCACCGTTCAGGCTCATTTTCGCATAGGCCGCGGCGCTCACATAGAGCCGGGCGCGCTCGACGCCCGACCGCACGGCGAACGCCCGCCGCAGCATCGGCGCGGGGACGAAATCCTTGTCATGGGCATCGGTGATCCAGCGGGCCTGCCATTCGGAGGTCTCCATCAGGGCGGTTTCGAACTCCGCAACGGGCGATACGATCCGCCGGCCGCCGGCGTCCCACGCTTCGACCCGCCAGTAATAAGGGGTCCGCGAGACAAGCAGTCCGCCGTCGGGCATCGCGGCAAAAGGACGGCTGCCGGCGATCTCCCCGGAATTCCAGATGTCGGGAAGGTCCAGTTTCTCGGGCGCCGTAGCCACACAGAGGCGGTAACCGGCCTGCACGAACGCATCGGCATCTTCATAAGTCCAGGTAAAGCGGGGCGACGGAGTGTCCACCGAGATCGGCGAAGCGAGATATTCGCAGCGCATGTCGGCGATCGCGGGACGCTTCCCGCAGGAACCCGCCAGCAGCGGCAGGCAGTACAGCGCGAGCCAGCGTCCGGCGGTTCGGAGATTTGCAACATTCATCGGATCAGAAAATTATTGGGGTTTTACAGATTTCAGGCTTCATTCCCGACAACATCCGCACAGAAGCCGTCGCTGCCGACGCCGAAGCGGCGGCGGTACTCGACGGGAGTCATCCGCAGATGGCGGCGGAACATGTTGGAAAAATAGGAGGCGTCGCCGTAATTGAGCCGGAAGGCGATCTCCTTGATGCTCATGGCCGTTCCCGACAACAGGCGGCAAGCCTCCTGCAACCGCAGTTCCTGCATGTAACGAGCCGGAGAGATGTTCGTGTAGTCGCGGAACATCTTGCGGAACCACGAATAACTCATGTTCACCCGCCGGGCCACCTCGTCGGGCGAAATGTTGGCGTAAAGCTCCTCGCGCATGATGCGCCGCGCGCGGTCGATCTGCCTCACCACGTCCAGCGACACGAACTGGTGATTCGCATGGTAGTACATCGTCATGCCCAGCAGCAGGTTGGCGATGCCGGCGAGATATTGCTGGTAGGAGGAGCGTTCGTTTTCGGCTACCTCGATGGCCTTGTCGTAAAGGGCCGTGATCTCCTCGCGGACCCCCACGCGGAACACCTCGCGGCTGTCGTCGAAGAAGTCGTTGCGGAAGCGCGCGTCGATGTTCGGGCCGCGGAAGCCGATCCAGTACTCGTGCCACCCCGTTTCGCGGTCGGGCATGTAGCTGTGCCAGCGGTTGGGGCGCAGCAGCACCATGTCCCCGGCGCCGATGCCGATGCGCTTGCGGTCGGGCCCGTAGAACGAGCCGCGGCCCGAGGTGATATAGAGCAGCTGGTAGCTCTCCAGAACACGCCCTTTTCCAACGTCAAAATAGAAACCAGAGGGGTGTCCGACCCGCGGAGGATAGGTCTCGTAGCCGGCGGCGACGGACTCGCTGCCCACAGTATCGACCGTGATGCCCCACGTCTGGTCCTTTTCGCTGCTCACCAAGTACTTATGATTGTTCACAGGTTTCATACGGCAGGTTGCTGAAACGGAAAAGCTGTTTGTTTACACAAATATATATAAAAATCCGCGACCGGTGTCACCCCCTCCGGAGGCAAACCGCGAGAAAGATCAAAAAACAAAAGTCATCCATCATATTACAACGTTGAAACGACGAAAAAATGAGTTGTTTTGTACAACCCAAAAATCACAGACCGAAACATGCAACCCAAACACTTCGTCGCCTTCGACCTGGGGGCCACCAGCGGCCGCACCATTCTCGGCTCGCTCCGGGACGGAGAGCTCGTCCTCAAGGAACTGACCCGTTTCCCGAATACCATCCTGCCGCTGGGCGGACATTATTACTGGAATATCTTTTCGCTCTACGAACACCTTTGCGAGGGACTGCGCGCCGCCGCCCGCGAAGGGGTCGAAATCGCCTCGGTCGGCATCGACACCTGGGGCGTCGATTTCGCCTTCGTCGGCAAGGACGGCTCGCTGCTGGGACTCCCCTACGCCTACCGCGACCCGCACACCGACGGCGCCCCCGAGGAGTATTTCTCCAAGGTGCTGCCCCGGGAGGAGGTCTACGGCGCGACGGGCATCCAGATCATGCAATTCAATTCGCTCTACCAGCTCTACGCCATGCAGCGCGACCGTTCGTCGCAGCTGGCCGCCGCCGAGCGGCTGCTCTTCATGCCCGACGCCCTGTCGTATCTGCTCACCGGGGAGATGGTCACCGAATACACCATCGCCTCGACCTCGCAGCTGCTGAATCCCCGCACGAAGCGCATCGAAGCGCGTCTGCTGGAGAAAATGGGCCTTTCGCCCGAACTCTTCCCCCCGATCGTGATGCCGGGCCACCGGATCGGCACGCTCCGCGCCGAACTGGCCGCCGCCTGCGGACTTCCGCAGCTTCCCGTGATCGCCGTGGCGGGCCACGACACCGCGTCGGCCGTCGCCGCCGTACCGGCCGCCGACGAACGTTTCGCCTACCTCTCGTCGGGCACGTGGTCGCTCATGGGCATCGAGGTCCGCGAACCCTTCATCAACGAGCTGACCGAACGCTACAACTTCACCAACGAAGGCGGCGTGGAGGGTACGACCCGCCTGCTGAAGAACATCACGGGCATGTGGATTCTGGAACAATGCCTCAGAAAATGGAAGGACGAGGGCCGCGACTACACCTATCCCGAGATCGTGAAGATGGCCACCGGAGCCGCACCGTTCCGCACGATGATCGACCCCGACGACGCCTCGTTCGCCGCTCCGGGCGACATGCCTGCGGCGATCCGCGCCTACTGCGAACGCACGGGGCAGCCCGCGCCCGGCGACGACAGCGCCATGATCCGCGCCATCTTCGAAAGCCTCGCGCTCAAATACCGCTTCGTCCTCGACCGTTTCCGCTCGCTGGCGCCGTTCGAAATCGAACGCCTCCACGTCATCGGCGGCGGCTCGAAAAACGCCCTGCTGAACCAGTTCACGGCCGACTCGCTCGGAATTCCCGTGACGGCGGGCCCCTCGGAAGCCACGGCCGTGGGCAATATCATGCTTCAGGCCCGCGCCGCAGGATGCGTCGGCACGTTGCAGGAGATGCGCACGCTGATCGCCCGCTGCATCCCCGTCGAGGAGTTCACCCCGGGCGACACCGCCGCATGGGATGCCGCCTACACCCGCTTCATGACAATCGTAAAATAACTCAAAACACCACAAAAAATGAAAACCGAACAGATTCAACAGACCTACGAGGTCGCAAAAGCACGCTATGCCGATCTGGGCATCGACACCGAAGCCGCGCTCGCCGCTTTACAGAAAATATCCCTCTCGCTCCACTGCTGGCAGGCGGACGACGTGACGGGCTTCGAGAACCAGGGCGGCGACCTCACAGGCGGCATCCAGGCCACGGGCAACTACCCCGGCAAGGCCCGCAACATCGAGGAGCTGCGTGCCGACATCCTCAAAGCCAAGTCGTTCATCCCCGGCAAACACCGCCTGAACCTCCACGAGATCTACGGCGAATTCGGCGGCGAATTCATCGACCGCGACCGGGTGGAGCCCAAACACTTCCAGGGCTGGATCGACTGGGCGAAGCAGAACGGCATGAAGCTCGACTTCAACTCCACGTCGTTCTCGCACCCCAAGAGCGGCAGCCTCTCGCTGTCGAACCCCGATCCCGAAATCCGCAGCTTCTGGATCGAGCACACCAAGCGCTGCCGCGCCATCGCCGAGGAGATGGGCAAGGCGCAGGGCGATCCCTGCATCATGAACGTCTGGGTGCACGACGGCTCGAAAGACCTCACGGTCAACCGCATGAAATACCGGGAGCTTCTGAAAGACTCGCTCGACAAGATCTTCGAGCAGAAATACGACAACATGAAGGACTGCATCGAATCGAAGGTCTTCGGCATCGGGCTGGAGAGCTACACCGTGGGTTCGAACGACTTCTACATCGGCTACGGCACCTCGCGCGGCAAGATCGTGACCCTCGACACGGGCCACTTCCACCCCACGGAGATCGTCGCCGACAAGCTCTCGTCGCTGCTGCTGTTCATCCCCGAGGTGATGCTGCACGTCTCGCGTCCCGTGCGCTGGGACTCGGACCACGTGACGATCATGAACGACGAGACGCAGGAGCTCATGAAGGAGATCGTGCGCTGCGACGCCCTCGACCGCGTGCACATCGGTCTGGACTACTTCGACGCCTCGATCAACCGCATCGGCGCCTATGTCGTCGGCTCGCGCGCCACGCAGAAGTGCCTGATGCAGGCCCTGCTGGAACCGCTGGCCAAACTGCGCGAATACGAGGCCAACGGACAGGGCTTCGAGCGTCTGGCGCTGCTCGAAGAGTCGAAGTCGATGCCCTGGAACGCCGTGTGGGACATGTTCTGCCTGCGCAACAACGTGCCCGTCGGCGAGGAGTTCATCGCCGAAATCCAGAAATACGAACGCGAGGTCACCTCGAAACGCGCGTAAATCATGGAGATACTCATCGGATTGCTGATCATCGCCGTCGGCAGCTTCGGACAGTCGAGCTCCTACGTCCCGATCAAAAAAGTCAGGGAGTGGAGCTGGGAAAGTTTCTGGCTCGTGCAGGGAATTTTCGCCTGGCTGGTCTTCCCGCTGCTGGGGGCCCTGATCGCCGTGCCCGAGGGCGGCTCGCTCTTCACCCTGCTGGGTGAGGGCGGCGCCCTCAAGGCCGTTGTATACGGGGCCCTGTGGGGCGTCGGCGGCCTGACGTTCGGACTCTCGATGCGCTACCTCGGGGTGGCGCTCGGGCAGTCGATCTCACTGGGCACCTGCTCGGCCTTCGGAACGCTCCTCCCGGCGCTGTTCGCCGGCACGGACCTCCTGCACGGGCAGGGGCTCGTCCTGCTGCTGGGCGTCTGCGTGACCCTCGCCGGCATCGCCGTGATCGGCTACGCCGGGTCGCTGCGCGCCGCCGACATGACCGAAGAGGAGAAACGCGCCGCGATCAAGGATTTCGCGCTGACCAAGGGCCTCGCCGTGGCGCTGCTGGCCGGCGTGATGAGCGCCTGCTTCGCACTGGGCCTCGACGCAGGGGCCCCGATCAAGGCCGCGGCCGCGGCGCAGGGCGTCGATCCGCTCTACGCGGGGCTTCCGGTCATCCTGCTCGTCACCCTGGGCGGCTTCCTGACCAATGCCGCCTACTGCATCTGGCAGAACGTCCGCAACCGCACCGCCGGAGAGTATTTCGGCGTGCGGGGTTCGGTGCTGGTCAACAACCTGCTGTTCTGTGCTTTGGCCGGCGTGCTGTGGTACTCGCAGTTCTTCGGCCTGGAGATGGGCAAGAGCTTCCTCACCGGATCGCCCGTCATTCTGGCCTTCTCGTGGAGCATCCTGATGTCGCTCAACGTCATCTTCTCGAACGTCTGGGGCATCCTGCTCAAAGAGTGGAAAGGCTGCGACGGCCGCACGCTGGCGACGCTCGCCGCCGGACTTGCGATCCTGCTCTTCTCGATCTTCTTCCCTTCGCTATTCCAATAAATGACCGATATGAAATCAATCCTCGAAAACCGTCCCGAACTGGCCCAGCGGGTGGCCGAAGTCGCCGAAGTCGCCGGCTACCTCTGGCAGAAAGGCTGGGCCGAACGCAACGGCGGCAACATCACGGTCAACGTCACGGCCTATGCCGACGACGAGATCCGTTCGATGGCCCCGATCAGCGATCCGGTTCCGTTCGGCATGACGCTACCACACCTCAAAGGGTGCTATTTCTTCTGCAAGGGCACCAACCGCCGCATGCGCGACCTGGCGCGGCGGCCGATGGAAAACGGTTCGGTGATCCGCATCCTCGACGACTGCGCGTCGTACGAAATCGTCGCCGACAACCCCGTGAAGCCCACCTCCGAGCTGGCTTCGCACCTGGCGATGCACGACCAGATGATCGCCTCGGGCAATGGCTACACCGCCGCCGTCCACACCCACCCGATCGACCTCGTGGCCATGACCCACAACCCGGCATTCCTCGCTAAGGACGTGCTGACGAACCTCCTGTGGTCGATGATTCCCGAGACGCGGGCCTTCTGTCCCAAGGGTCTCGGCATCGTGCCTTACAAGATGCCGAGTTCCACCGAGCTGGCCGAGGCCACCATCGAACAGCTTCGGGAATACGACGTGGTGATGTGGGAGAAGCACGGCGTCTGCGCCGTGGGTCCCGACATCATGGAGGCTTTCGACCAGATCGACGTGCTTTCGAAATCGGCGCAGATCTATCTGACTGCCAAGTCGATGGGATTCGAGCCGACGGGCACCACCCAGGAACAGATGGACGAACTCAAACGAGCTTTCAACCTCTGATGCGGGTATGAGACAGACGAAAACCGTCCGAACGCTTCTGCTGGCCCTGCTGGCACTCGCCGGATGTTCGGCATCTTTGGCAGAGTCCAACGATGACGAACGCCTGCCCGAATCCACCCGCACGCCGGGCTATGAATCCGGCGCGAGTCTCGAAGTGCGTGTCGGCCGTTCGACGGGTGTCACGCTCGCCGGACTGGGCGTGGAGCTCGACCCGCATTTCCTGTCGCAGAACGTCACCCGCCACGACGGCGCCAAAGCCTCGGACTGGGACGAGATCGTCGTGCCGCGCATCCGCAAGATGGGCATTCAGCGCTTCCGCGTGATGCTGCTGCCCCACTGGTGGGAACCCCTCAACGACAACGGCGATCCCGGCGTCGCAGCCCTCGACCGCTTCACGTTCGAATCGGCCGAGATGCGGTCGCTCTACAAAGTGCTGGACATCGCTCAGGAGATGAACGCCGACGTGACGCTCGTGCTGTGGGGATGCCCCACCTACTGCGACCTGCTCGATCCGGCCTATGCCGGAGTGAAGCGCCATTTCCTCTGCTCGTCCGAAGGGACGAACTGGGTCGTGGAGCCCGCCGACAGCGAGGAGTTCGCCGAGAGTTTCTCGACCGTGGTCAAACACCTGATCGAACGGCGGGGCTACACCTGCATCAAGGAACTGACGCCCTTCAACGAGCCCGACGGCAATATCATTCCGCTCGAACGCTACGTTCCGCTGGCCAAGGTCCTCGACCGGCGCCTGCGCGCAGATGGAATCCGCGACAAGGTGCGGCTCAACCTCTCGGACAACACCGACACGCGGCATTTCTTCCTCGAAGGATGCGCCCGGGAATTGTCGCAGGAAGCCGACCTGTTCAACAGCCACACCTACATTTTCGGTTACGACACCCCCAACAGCACGGTCCTCGCGTGGGAGGAGGCCAACGTCGCCGCAGCCGCCACGGCGGGAAAAAACCATTTCGTCGGGGAATTCGGCTCGAACCAGTGCGTCGGCGCCACGCGGCAGACGGACATCGACCGTTATGACCGGGGCGTACTGATGACACGGCTGGTCGTGAACTTCCTCAACGCAGGAGCCGTCGGCACGAGCTACTGGAGTCTCATCGACCAGTATTACGGCCGCAACGAGTCTTATGCCGCGATGCAGCAGCTCGGAATGTGGCGTTACATGCGGGCCGCCTACCGTCAGGACCCCGATCCGGGCGTCTACGACCGGCTGACGGACGACTACCAGCCGCGGCCGCAGTACTACGCCTATTCGCTGCTGACGCGCTTCATACGCAAGGGTTCGGAGGTCTATCCGCTCGACCTCGGCAATGAATTCGCAGCCGGAACGGCCGTCCGCGCCGCCGCCGGCCGCTGGACCTATGTGATCGCCAACGCCACGGACGAGACCCTGAGTTTCGACCTGAAAAACACGCTCCGCGGCGGCATGTCGGCCTGCAAGGTCTACGTCTACGAAGAGCGGCGTTTGCCCGACGGTGACGAACTGATCGCCCCGTCATTGCAACTCGAAAACAGCGGCGGCACATTCTGCGTCGGCGTCAAGGCCCGCAGCGTCATCGTGCTCACGCAGCTCTGACACCTCCCGGCCGCTCTGCAAACAAAACCCCCGCAAGGCTTTTCCTTGCGGGGGTTTGTTTTTATCGCTGCTCACCGTCTACTTCTCGTAGGTCAGGTTGTCAATGGCAAAATAAGTCGGACACATAGAATCGGTCGTCGATAATGCGAAGGTCAGCGAAGTCACCGTTCCGAGCGACGACAGATCGACCGTCTCCCAACCCGACTTCACCGTTTCCGAAGCCTTGTCAACAAGCATGACGGTAACTTCACCCGTTTTAGCACTGCTGTTATAGCCCGTAATGACGACTTTCACATCAACGAGCGCAGCCGGCGTAGTCCCCTCAAAATAGAGGTACAGATAGGTCATATTGGCCACGGCGACCGAAACGGGAGCCACGGCGGTGGCGAACTCAATCGTAGGGACTCCCCTATTTTCCGGCGTCCAAGCCGCATAATAGGCCGCTGCGAACTGCGCCGAACCGTTGGCGCCTCCGTCGGCATAAACGCTCTTGTCGTTGGTGTAACCTTCGGTCTTCTTGTCCGTGTGATTCGAGATCACGAAACCGTTCCACGTTTCGTAGGTATGGCCGTAATCCGAATAATAGGTATAAACCTTGGCCTCTTTCTCCGTGTAAACCGGACCGTAATAAATATTCGATTTAATGGGACTTCCCGAATAGTCCGTATCGTCCTGCTCCGTAGCCTGGTCCTTGCCCCAGATGAAGCCGTCAGTGCCCAAAGCGGCCTGTTCGAATCCTATCGTCTGAATCTGCGGTCCGTCGTTGTCATCGTCGCAGCCTACGAAAGCCAGTGCGGCCAATAAGATAAGGGGGGGGGTAACAAGAAATCTTTTCATCTTTTTTTTGTTTTGGATTTTTGATATGTTCGTAAAATAAAAAAATCCGGTCCCGGAACCTCCCGGAATCGAATCTCCTTTTCGTCTCAGGCCGCCTTCCGGCCGCCGTTCCGTGGCCAGGCCACAAAACCCCACGATGCTCCGTTCTCCGCAGATGCGCTCGAAAAAAAGATCCTCCTCCTGAGGGAGATGCAAGGCAGGTCTTCTGGCTCGTCCCTGCCGCAACGCCTTCCCGGCCCTGAGACCAGTGGCTTCAGCGTGTTGCGGCAACTCTCGGAACTTACAGCAGCGGGAACTGCTGCCGATTCTCACGGCATTCCCTTTTCATCACACGGGGCCTTGCCCGGCCCTTTGTGAACCATTGCGGCACAAAATTAGAAAATAAATTCGTATCTTTGCCCCGCAAACGTAAAAAAACGCGAAAATTATGAAACACGCATACGTATTTCCGGGTCAGGGCGCTCAGGCCGTCGGCATGGGCAAAGACCTCTACGACAACGTTCCGGCCGCGAAAGAGCTCTTCGAGAAGGCCAACGAAATCCTCGGATTCCGCATCACCGACATCATGTTCGCCGGTACGGACGAGGAGCTGAAGCAGACCAAGGTCACCCAACCCGCCGTGTTCCTCCACTCGGTCATCATGGCCAAGGCGCTGGGTGTGAAGCCCGATGCCGTCGCCGGACACTCCCTGGGCGAGTTCTCGGCCCTCGTGGTTGCGGGAGCCCTCTCGTTCGAAGACGGACTGAAACTCGTTTCGAAGCGTGCCATGGCCATGCAGGCCGCCTGCGAGGCCCAGCCCGGCACGATGGCCGCCATTCTCGGTCTGGAAGACAGCGCAGTCGAGGAGATCTGCGCATCGGTCGATGGCGTGGTCGTCGCCGCCAACTACAACTGCCCGGGCCAGCTGGTCATCTCGGGAGCCGTGGAGGCCGTAGAGGCCGCCTGTGAGAAAGCCAAGGCCGCAGGCGCCCGCCGCGCCCTGCGTCTGCCCGTGGGCGGCGCGTTCCACTCGCCGCTGATGGAGCCCGCCAAGCAGGAGCTCGAAAAGGCCATCTCCGAGGCGCCGTTCCAGACGCCCGTGTGCCCGATCTATCAGAACGTGGATGCCAAACCCTACACCGATCCCGCCGCCATCAAGGCCAACCTGATCGCCCAGCTGACGGCCCCCGTGCGCTGGACCTACATCGTCAAGAACATGCTGGCCGACGGCGTGACGGAATTCACCGAACTCGGCCCCGGCACCGTCCTGCAAGGTCTCATCCGCAAGGTGGACGCAAATGCCGCCGTGGAGTCGAAATCGACCTTATAGGAGAAAAAACCGCACTTAAAAATCAACGCACTGAAAATCAGTGCGTTGATTTTTTATATCCCGTCCCGGAATAAAATTTATTAAATTTTATTAAAAATTGATTGCATTTATTAAATAAACTCGTTATATTTGCACAGTTAGTAAAAAGAGACCGCACGGATGACATCACTGACTGAATTTTTCAACAAGCACGAAGATGAGACCCTGAAAGGTATTTCTCACAAAAACAGCATCATCAAGCGCAACATCATCGCGCATATGGCCGTCAACGGCGAATGCACGCTCTCGGAACTGACGAAAGAGTTGCATATCAGCGTTCCGACCATCACCAAACTGGTGCAGGAGCTCGTCGATGAGAACATCGTGACGGACCTGGGCAAAGTGGAAACCCCGGGAGGGCGGCGCCCCAACATCTTCGGACTGGCCAATTCGGCGATCTACTTCGCCGGCGTGAACGTCGGGCGCGATAACATGCGCTTCCTGATCACCGACTTGCAGAACAACATCATCAAGGAGGAGAACGACTTCACGTTCGAACTGCTCGACCGTCCGCAGTGCATCGAGCGCATCTGCTCGAACATCGAGAACTTCATCGCCACGTGCGGCATCGACCGCGCCAAAATCCTCGGACTGGGCGTCTGCATGACGGGCCGCGTGAATCCCGACACGGGCCGCAGCTACAAATACTTTACGACGAGCGAACAGTCGCTGCGCGACATGATCGAAGAGCGCGTCGGCATCCGCGTACTGCTGGAGAACGACACCCGGGCCCGGTGCTACGCCGAATACACCTGCGGCAAGTCGAAGGACGAGAGCAACGTGCTCTATCTCCACATGGGTCGCGGCGTGGCCATCGGCATCGTGGTCGATGGACAACTGTACTACGGCAAGAGCGGTTTCGCGGGCGAATTCGGACACATCCCCTTCTTCGACAACGAGATCATCTGCTCGTGCGGCAAAAAGGGCTGCCTCGAGACCGAGGTATCGGGCATCGCCATCGAGGACAAAATGTGCCATCTGATCCAGAACGGCGTGAACACCATCCTCCGCGAGAAATACGACCAGCAGAAGACCATCCATATCGACGACATCATCGCCGCGGCGAAGAACGACGACAACCTCTCGATCGAGCTGATCGAGGAGGCGGGCGAGAAGGTCGGCAAAGCCGTGGCCTTCCTGATCAACACGTTCAATCCCGAGACGGTCATCGTCGGCGGCAACCTCGCGGCGGCGGGCGACTACATCATGCTGCCGCTGAAATCGGCGACGAACAAATATTCGCTCAACCTCGTCTACAAGGACACCAAGTTCCGCGTTTCGAAGATGACCGAGAACGCCAACGCCTGGGGCGTGGCGATGCTGATCCGCAACAAGATCATCGGACTGTAATGAACATCGAAGGCCGCACCATCCGCCTGCGGGCCGTGGAGCCAGAGGACGCCGACCTGATGTACGTGTGGGAAAACGACTGCGACGTGTGGGCGGTCAGCGGCACGACGGAGCCGTTTTCGCATTACCAGATGCAGCGCTTCGTCGAACGGCATCGGGACACCATCGGGGTGCTCGGCGACGGACAGCTGCGGCTGATCGTCGAGACGCGGCAGGAGGCACGGCCGGTCGGGGCGATCGACCTGTTCGAATACGACCCGATCCACCGCCGGGCGGGCGTCGGCATCCTCATCTACGAACGGAGCGACCGGGGCCGGGGCTACGCCTCCGACGCATTGGAAGCTCTCTGCCGTTACACCCGCGACACGCTGCGCGTCCATCAGCTGTGGTGCAACGTCAGGGCCGACAACGAAGCGAGCCTGCGACTGTTCCGCAGCGCAGGATTCACCGAAATCGGCATCAAACGCGACTGGCTATGGCGGCCCGACGGCTATCACGACGAAGTGATGCTGCAAAAAATGCTGTAACGACCAACCTAAACCTACATTCTATGAAAAAACTAATCCTGTTGCTTGCCATCGCGGTGGTGACCGTATCCTGCGAGAAGACGGAATACCGCCCTACGAATACTGACGGCGATTTTCTCTTTGTTATCAAAACAAAAAAAGGGATAAGCCGCTGGGGCACATGCGGCAACTATCCCAACAAACCGGTTCGAATCCCTTGCGAATACGATTTGCTCCAAGTAGGTTACAATTCGGGATACTGCCTTAACGATATATATATCGGAGTCAAAGAAGGTAAAAAGTACGCCCTCGACCTAAACGGAGAGTTATTGTTGGACGGCAAGGATTTCGACTATTTTATCAACAAGGATCGAGCAAAAAACAGCGGGCAGGTTTCGGATTCAAAAAAATACCTGCATGAAGCCGTAACCAAAAACGGGCGTTATTTCTTCTATCGCAGTGAATCCAAGTGGCCATATTACGGACCTTACGATTTCTTATTTATGGGAGAAACCGGTTATGCCTATAAGAAAGACGGCAAATGGGGCATCCAGCGAGAAGTCAAGATCGAAAAATACGAACCTCTGACAGCTAATATATACGATGCTGCCATCGAGGTCTACGGCTCGGAGATCAATAATTATTGGATGGTGAAAAAGGACGGAAAATGGAGCGCCATTTCAGCCTACACAGGCAAACCGATTCACAAATCGCAGGCGATCATCTCCCGCTATCTCCGGCTTCCGATTCAAGATTACATCGGGGTATATATTGCTGGTGGTCGCCTCAACAAGGACAAGCCCTATCAGCGTGTCGGAAACGACGAATGCGGCTTGATCCATGTAGCTTGGGCCGAAGATTGGTAATCCCGTCCGAACGAAAAAATCCCCGTCTTGCGGGAGCGGGATTAAAATGATGTAACGACCTAATAAATCAGGTCGTTACATTTTTGTATAGGATAATAGGTAACGAAAAAGTAACGGTTTATTTTCAACTTGTTGCGCTCAAATACCGCATTTCAAATAACCTATTGCAAGATACGAAAAATTTTTGGAATTGGCAGATTCTGTTCGGTTAAAGAAAAATAGTATTCTTTTGAAACAACGACAATGCCTATTTCATATTCTAAAATAGGGCAAGCGCAAGGTTCTAATCCTTGCACTCGCCCTATTTATTTGAATGTTCGTTGTTTTATATGATATGTTGGAGAGCATTGAGTGATATTCTTGGTAGCTGCGGCGCAGTAACGGAAGAATGGAGGTAAGGTATGCCTTCGATAATACTCTTGTTATCAAATTGCAGAAGTCATCTAAACTTCTTTGATTTGTATATTTTATTAAGGAATGTGACAACAAACGCCTGAAAATTCCTTGGTTTTCAGATCAGAGAACAAGTACTTCTAAAGCGTTATTGGTGTTTTGCAGCCCTGTTTCAGGATAATTGTAGAAGGTACATAGTTTCCGGTTCCCGGAAAGCCGCAACGTGCCGGTTTTCCCGAAAAAGTCTTATCTTTGCCTGCAGTTTATGTTATTCCGAACGATATCACAACTGCTCCCCCTGCTGCTGGGGCTCTTTCTGCTGACCGGATTCGGCGGCGGCGAACGTCCGGCCGTCTATGCGGCTAACAGTCCGAGTGCCGTATTCGACCGGCCGGAAGACTCCGCCGCCACTGATCGGAACAATCGCCTTCTTCCGGAATACGCCGGGACAGACGCCTCCACCGCGTTGCTTTCGCTCCGGCCCCGCTTCGTTCCGAATCTCCGTTCCGCAACCGTTTTTACGGCAACCGGCATGTGCGGCATCACCGACAAGCCCCTTTCCGAAAATGGCCCTGCCGCCTCCGTTTGCAAACCCGCCCGTTTCAGAGATTCTTATCGTTATTATATCTACGCGCTGGAACGCATGCGCATTTAGTGCCGTTTACCGCAGTCTATTGTATCCACCTCTCCTCCTTCGCCCGTTCCGGGCGAAGGGCACTCGTTCCATCACCTTCAAACATATCCACTCCTTATGGAATTTCTGACGGATTTCATCCTGCATATCGATCAATACCTTATCCGTATCGTCCAGGACTATCACCTGTGGACATACGCTATCCTGTTTCTCATCATCTTCTGCGAAACCGGACTGGTCGTCACTCCGTTCCTTCCCGGCGACTCGTTGCTGTTCGTAGCAGGAGCCGTTTCGGCCTTGCCCGGCGTTCCGATCGAGATACACCTCCTCGTCCTGATCCTTTTCGCCGCGGCCGTAGCCGGCGATTCCAGCAACTATATGATCGGCCACTTCTTCGGCCGCAGGCTCTTCAACAATCCGAACTCCCGGATCTTCAAGCAGAGCTACATGGACAAAACACAGGCGTTTTACGAAAAATACGGCGGAAAGACCATCATCCTCGCCCGTTTCGTGCCTGTCGTCCGCACCTTCGCACCATTCGTCGCCGGAATGGGCCGGATGCACTACCCCCGTTTCATGTCGTTCAACCTGGCCGGCGGAGCCGCCTGGGTAGCACTGTTCTGCTATGCAGGCTACTTTTTCGGGGATCTGCCGTTCGTACAGCATAACCTCGAACTGCTCATCGTGGCGATCGTCGTCGTTTCAGCCCTGCCCGCCGTCGTCGAAGTGGTGCGCGCCAGGATGAAAGCCCGAAAACAGAATGCATGAAAACACTGAAAACCTATGCATTGGATGATAGCGTGTGATTTTTTTATCAAAAAAGCAGGTATAAACCGCCATATTACCGAAAAATATGTAACTTTGTCGCGAATCATACAATCTCGGGATTCAACCATGAAAAAGAACGGGATCTATATGTTGCTGACAGTTGCGGTAATGCTCGTTATCGCGCTGCTGCCGTCTTCATCCCAACCCCGTTCCGACAAGGCAGCGGATACGGTGATATCCCTCGAACAGTCCCGCGACGACGGCGTACACAACCTGAGAGGGTGCGAAGGAGTCTTTACGGCCAGCCAGTCACGCATCACCGAATGCCGTCACAACGAGACCTATTCGCGGATCGTTTCCGAAAGCGGACTACCCCATTCCGAGAGCCTGACATTGAAGAAATCGTCGGACGCTGTTCCGTGTATTCGTCCGACCCTCCATTACAAATACGCAAGTCACCGGCTGCATTTGTTCTCACGGCTTAACATTTAGCCGTTTCCCTGCCGATCCGTCCGGATTCGGCCGATTCCTCATTTTCTTTTCACGACACCTCTCCACACGTTGCGAAAGGCTGTCTGTTCGGGCCTGAATGTATTTGTGCATTTCTTCTCACCGTGTATCCGCTCCCGGATACGCCGTGAAACGACATGCTGCAAACACTCGTTCCGACATGCGAACGCTACGGTGTACCCGGAGCGTCACGCATGCGGGGACAAGTGGCATTTCGTACCCGAAGCGAAAATAATCCAATGACTACCAATTCAATACAAATCAAAACAAATCTATTCTCATGGAAACTGTAAAAATTGAAAATCCGAATGTTGCTTCTCAGCCGAAACACCGCAAAGGCATATCGGCGGCTCTCGTCATCGTGGTGTGCCTGATAGTCGCCCACCTGTTCTTCTACTACGTCTGCGGCAACCCCTCCAATTTCGACGCCAAGGGCCATCCGATCGACAACAACATCTTCGGCACGCTGTATCAGGGCGGATTCGTAATCCCGATCGTCATCACCCTGCTGCTGACCGTGTTGGCACTGGGTGTCGAACGCATTGTCGCCCTGCACAAGGCGAGCGGGAAAGGCAAAGTCGCCGACTTCGTCATCCAGGCAAAGGAGCTGCTCCGGAAGGGCGATCTGAAAGCCACCGAGGAGCTTTGCGACAAGCAGCAGGGCTCGGTCGCCAATATTCTGAAATCCGCACTGGTGCGTTACCGCGACGTCGAAAACCGCGGCGACCTCACGAGCGACGAAAAGGCATCCATCGTCGAAAAGGAGGTAGCCGACGCCACAGCCCTCGAACTGCCCTACATGCAGCAGAATCTCAACGTCATCGCCACGATCTCATCGCTCGGCACGCTCTTCGGACTGCTGGGCACGGTGCTCGGTATGATCCGTTCGTTCGGCGCCATGGCCAATGAAGGCGCCCCCGATTCGATCGCACTGTCGCTTGGTATTTCGGAGGCCCTGATGAATACCGCCATGGGTATCACGACCGGTGCGCTGGCAATCATCGTCTACAACTATTTCTCCTCACGCGTCGAAAACATCACCAATGCCGTCGACGAGGTCGGCTTCGCTATCGGACAGACTTTCAAAGAGCGGTAAGAACCTTCAAATCAGCAGATAATGGCAAAAGTTAAAACAAGCAAGAAGGACACGTTCATCGACATGACAGCGATGAGCGACGTTACGGTGCTCCTGCTCACCTTCTTCATGCTGACGGCCAATTTCATTCCGCTCGAACCAGTACAGGTCGTCACTCCGGCTTCCGTGATCGAAACGAAAGTTCCCGACTACAACTTCGTGACGATCCTGGTCGATCCGCAGGGACATGTCTTCCTGAACCTCGACCGCCCGGCCGACAAGCGGGAAGCATTGGAGAAGATGGGCGAACTCTACGATATCGAGTTCACCGAACAGGAGAAGGCGAATTTCGCCGAGCCCACCACCTTTGCCGGCGTGCCGATGAAGGCGATGAAGCAATACCTTCAACTCGACCTCTCACAACGCAAGGAATTCATCCGGCAGTTCGAAGGCATTCCGGCCGACAGCACGAACAACCAGCTGGCGACATGGCTGAAAACGGCCCGGGCCGTCAACCGCGACCTGACTATCTCCGTGAAAGCCGACGAAAGCACGCCCTATCCCCTGGTCCGCAACGTGACCTCCACCTTGCAGGATATCAAGGAAAACCGATTCAGTCTGGTGACGCAGCTACGCGGAATGCCCGACGGACTTTAATCAATGAATGAATTATGGCAGAAATAAATACGGACGGAGACAAAGGCAGGAAAGGCAAGCCCCGGAAATTCAACCTGCGCGTGGACTTCACGCCGATGGTCGACATGAATATGCTGCTGCTGACCTTCTTCATGTTCTGCACTTCGCTTTCCAGGCCCCAGATCATGGAATTGGTACTCCCCACCAAGGAAGATCAGGTGCTCACCGAAGAGGAGAAGAACAAGGTGAAGGACTCGAAGGCCATCACGCTGATCCTCGGCAAAGATGACAAGGTCTATTACTATTTCGGCAAGATCGACGAAGCCAAATACGCCGACTACACGTCGCTGATGGAAACGGACTACTCGCCCGACGGACTGCGCGCCATCCTTCTGGAACGGAACGCCGACGCCGTGCGCGAAATGATCCGGCTCAAACAGCGCAAACTGGCCCGGGAGATCACCGAAGAGGAGTTCAAAACGGCTTCCGCCGAGATCCGGAACAACCCGGATGGACAGGTCGTGGTGATCAAGCCCACGGACGGTTCGTCATACCGCAACATGGTCGATGTGCTGGACGAGATGCAGATATGCAGTATCGGCAAATACGCGCTGGTAGACATGACCGACGGCGACACCTTCCTGCTCAACAACTACCTGACACAGGGCGGTCATGCCGCGACCGGAGAACTTCCGGAATAAAACGACGCAATTATGAACAACGATGTGAAACTGAACTCCCCCGAATGGATCGAACTGATTTTCGAGGGGATGAACAAGCAATACGGAGCCTACTACCTGCGCAGCACCTCGTCGCGGAGGTACGTCATCGGTATTTTGGCTGTCGTGGCTTTCATGGTGGCCGTATCGCTGTTGCCGGCGCTGATCGCCAGCGTCAAATCCTCGGCCGACAGCAATCTGGGCAGTATCGACACGACCGTCGAACTGGCCGACATCAAGGACATTGAGGAGCAGGTCAAAGAGGAAAACATCATCCGCGAGACGGAGCCTGTAGCCCCGCCCCCGGTGCTGAAAGCTACGATCAAGTTCACGCCGCCGGTAATCACCGAGGATGAGAACGTCCGCGAGGACGAGCAAATGGCCTCGCAGGAGGAGCTCAACGAGAGCAAAGTCCAGATCTCGATCGCCACTGTCGATGGTGTCGACGATCCGGACGCCGTGGACATTGCCGAACTCCAGGAACATAAGGTCATCGTGGCCGAAAAGGAACCCGAGGTGTATATGAATGTCGAGCAGATGCCGCAGTTCCCGGGCGGGGACCGCGAGTTGCTCAACTTCCTGCACTCGAACATCCGCTATCCCCAGATCGCTCTCGAAAACGGGATACAAGGGCGTGTCGTACTCAAATTCGTGGTAAACACGGACGGCAGTGTCGGCGACATCTCCATCCTGCAAGGTATCGATCGCACGCTCAACGAAGAGGCGATCCGCGTCGTGAAGACCATGCCCAAATGGAGCCCCGGCCGACAGAACGGACGCGCCGTGCGCGTATTCTACACCGTGCCCATCGATTTCCGGATATCGAACTAAACGACGAACCGCGATGTCTGCAAAAACAAACGTTTCGTTCCGCACGGTCTGGGGAGTTTGCATGGCGCTGGCCTATACAGGCATCGCCTGCGTGGTACTGTTCACGCCGCTGCTGCTTCGCTACAACGGCGCGAACGACCCGCAACTCCCCGACGAGAACGCCGCCCTCCGCATCGTTCTGGGGATTGTTTTCCTCGTCTACGGCCTTATGCGCGGTTATTCGACCTGGATGAAGTTCAAAGCAAATAACCAATAGACGACCGGCCGGTCACCTTTTTTCAGTACATGAAATCATGAAACCAAAAACTCTTCTATACTGTTTGTGTTTTATCACGGTGACCGGTGCCGGTTGTCGAAATACGCGGATCACCCGGACGGATACACCGACGAGCGGCATTGCGACGGTCGTCAGCGACGACTGCTTCGGCAATATCTTCGGGGAAGAGATCGACGTTTTCGAAGCCCTGAACCGCGAAGCCTCGCTCCTTCCCGTCCTGACGGACGAGGCGCAGGCCGTGCAGCTGCTGCTGAACGACAGCGTACGGCTCGCCGTCCTGGCCCGTGACCTCACGGATGCCGAAAAGGAACTGATCCACAGCCGGAACCGGGAACTCGTTCCCCGGTCACAGCGGATCGCCGTAGACGGTATCGCACTCATCGTCAACCCGGGAAATCGGCTCTCCCGGATTAGCGTCCCCACGCTGCGAAAGCTGATGACGGGAGCCGCCAAAACATGGCGCGAACTCGATCCTTCGCTACCGGACACCCCCGTAACGGTCGTTTTCGACAGTCCGGGGTCCAGTACGGCAAGGTTCATCCGGGATTCCGTCTGCGCAGGCGCCCTGCTGCAAGGAAACCTCTTCGCACAGAAGGACAACCGCTCAGTGATCGAACATGTGGCCAAGGACCGAAACGCGTTGGGGATTCTGGGTGTGAACTGGATCAGCAATCCCAACGACTCGCTGCAACTGACCTTCAACCGGGCTGTCAAGGTGCTCTCCGTAAGCCGATCGCACCCTGCGACAGCCGGCAGCAGCTACCTGCCCGTCCCGGCCCGTCTCTACCTACGGGATTATCCGCTGACGCGCGACGTGTATATCGTGCTCACCGACCTCCGGGGCACACTTCCGGCGGGCTTCACCCATTTCGTGGCCGGAGACCGCGGCCAGCGTATCATCCTCAAATCGGGACTTGTTCCCGCCACGCGCCCCATCCGGACCGTGGAGATCAAAGAAACTTTTTAACGTTCAACAAACTGAAATTCAACCGCTATGAAAAAATGTTATCTGCTCGTTACGACGCTCCTGTTCGCCATCGGCTCTTCGGCGCAGGATCGAGGCGAAGACTATTTTGCCGTCGGAGAGCTCGATAAGGCCCGTGCGATATTCGGGAGCCGAATTTCCGGCGATCCGGCCGAGACGAACTACTACCTGGGTGAGATCGCACGGGCACAGGGGGATTCCATATCGGCGCGGAGCTATTATGAAAAGGGGCTGGCCGCCGACCCGGAGAACGCATTCTGCCAGGTTGGACTGGCCGTGACGGAACTGAAAAAGAACCCCGCCGAAGGAGACAGGATGCTCACGGCGCTCGCCAAAGCCAAGAAGAACCGGAAAGATCCCGAGCTTCTCACCGCCATCGCCAGGGCCTATTATGACAACGACATGACGGCCCGGGGCGATGCCATATTGGAAGCCGCCGAAGCTGCCGGAGACAAATCTGCGGCGCCCGACATCCTGCGCGGCGAACGGTTGGAGCCCACTGACCCCGGAGCTGCGGCCGGCAAATACGAGCAGGCACTGATGAAAGACCCGGACAACGTTCCCGCCTACATCCGCATCGCACGTATCTACATGCACTCCAATCCGGCCGCGGTGATCGAGCGTCTCCGGGAGTTGGAAGCTCGGGACAGCGGCAATCCGCTCGTGTTGCAATACCTGGCCCGGGCTTGCTTCACGGCCGGACAGTATGCCGATGCCATCGCACTCTACGAACGGCTCTACGATCCGGCAGCGCCCGACATCGACGTCGTCACCTACTACGCCGCATCGCTCTTCTTCACCGACCGCTACGACCGCGCGTCGCAGCTGACGCAGCAGGGACTGGCCCTCGATCCCGACAATTTCGTCCTGACCCGTCTTTGCATGTACAGCGAACTTTCGCGCAAGGACTATAAGGCCGGGTTAGAAATTGCCGACAAGTTCTTCCGGATGCCTGTCGGGGAGAACGAATATATCGCCCGCGACTACCTGACCTACGGCGAACTGCTGACCAGCAACGACCGGATCGACGAGGCCGTCGTACAGTTCGATAAGGCGCTCGCCGTCCCCGAAACGCCTGCGACCGCCATCCGGCAGATCGCCGATAACTTGAATAAAAAGCACCCGGAGGCCGCTGCAAAATACTTCCGGAAATACATCGACGCCCTCGGCGAAAACGCCCAAGCCAGCGATTACTACACGCTGGGGCAATCCTATTACAAAGCCGCGGCCCTCCTCTCGCGCGATACGGTGAGTACGGACGCTCCTGTTCGGCTCGCACAGTGCCTCAACAGTGCCGACGAAGCCTTCGCCGTGGTCAGCGAGCGCATTCCGGAGAGCCATCTCGGCCCCCTCTTCCGGGCGCGCGTGAACTCGCTGCGCGATCCCGAGGCGACGGCCGGACTGGCCAAGCCGTACTACGAGAAGGTCGCGGAGATCGTACTCGGCAAGGAAAACCCAGCCAAGGAGCGCCGCGAGCTGGTCGAATCCTACCGTTACCTGAGTTACTATTATTACGTGAAGTATGATGCCGAGAAGCAGACTGCGGACCGGGATGCGGCTTTGGGCTATTGCGCCAAGATATTGGAATTAGATCCGGACAATGACGTAGCGCACCAGTTGCAGGACGCCCTGAAAGAGTAATGACGATGAAAATAGACCGTTTTTTCCAGTTTTTCCTGCCCCGGGAGACTAAGTTTCTCCCGCTGTTGAACGGACAGGCCGACGACATCGTAAAGGCATCGTCGGAGCTCGTGCTTTTCACGACCTGCCAGGAACCCGAACGCCGTCAGGAGATCTACGCGGGGATCAAGAGTCTCGAACAGCACTGCGACACGCTGACCAACCGGATACTCGACGAACTCAACAACACGTTCATCACGCCGTTCGACCGCGAAGACATCCATACGCTGGCCTCGCAGCTCGACGACGTGCTCGACATCATCACGGGCGCAGCCAAACGTACGGTTCTTTACCGTCCCCGCTACATGCACCCGAGCGCCGGAGAGCTTGCAGCGATCATCGCCCGCAGCGCGGAATGTCTGAGCTCCGCAATCCGGGAGCTCGCCACCGTAAGGCGCGACCCGACCGTGGTCAAAACCGAGTGCCGCAAACTCCACGAGTTGGAAAACCAGGCTGACGACATCTACGAAAACTACGTCACGCTGCTCTTCCGCGAGGAGCAGAATGCCATCGAGCTGCTCAAACAGGTCGAGATCATCCAGTTTTTGGAAAACGCCACCGACAAGGCCTACCGGGTTTCCGACACCTTAAAGACCATCGTGGTCAAATACGCCTGACGCATGGAACTGCTGATCGTCATCATTGTTCTGGCACTGGTTTTCGACTACATCAACGGGTTTCACGACGCCGCGAACTCCATCGCCACGATCGTCTCTACCAAAGTGCTCACTCCCTTTACGGCTGTTCTGTGGGCGGCATTCTTCAACTTCGTCGCCTTCTTCATCGCCAAATTCGTCATCGGGGAGTTCGGCATAGCGAATACCGTGTCGAAGACTGTGCTCGAAGAGTTCATCACGCTGCCCGTCATTCTCTCCGGATTGCTGGCTGCCATCGGATGGAACCTTTTCACCTGGTGGAAAGGCATCCCCTCGTCCTCTTCGCACACCCTTATCGGCGGTTTCGCCGGGGCTGCGATCGCCTACGGAGGCTTCGATGCCGTCCATCTGGGCGTCGTGCTGAAAATTGCGGCATTCATCCTCCTCGCACCGCTTATCGGCATGGCCGTTGCAACGATCCTCACCATCGCCATCATGCACATCTGCAAACGGGCCAGACCCCATCGGGCCGAGTGCTGGTTTCGGCGGTTGCAACTCCTCTCCTCGGGACTGTTCAGCATCGGGCACGGATTGAACGACTCGCAGAAAGTCATGGGTATCATCGCCGCCGCGCTGTTCGTTTCCGGCGGTCGTGAGGAAAGTATCACCGACATCCCGACCTGGGTTCCGCTGGCGTGCTTCACCATGATCGCTCTCGGAACCATGTCCGGAGGATGGCGGATCGTGAAGACGATGGGTACAAAGATCACGAAAGTAACACCGCTGGAAGGTTTCGTCGCAGAGACAGCAGGGGCCCTCACGCTCTACCTGACGGAATATCTCCATGTCCCCGTCAGCACGACACATACCATCACCGGCGCCATTATCGGTGTGGGAGCCGTCAAACGCATATCCGCCGTAAGATGGGGGATCACGGTCAATCTCCTATGGGCATGGATCATCACGATACCTGCAAGCAGTCTGTTTGCGGCAGGTATCTACTGGCTGATCGGCATGTGGCTCTGAACGGCTCCCTTTTTGAACGCAGTCGGCCCCGGCGTATATGCCGGGGCCGACCGTTTCATGCAATGCCGCGCCCTTAGGCCGCATTCCTGTCGATAATCTCCAGCCCGGTCAGCGGACGGTATTCCAGATCGACATATTCAAAAGCCTGCATCGCCACGAAACTGTTGTCGGGCGAGCGGTAGATACATACGGTCACGGCCGGAACCTGCGCACGAGGCATCGTCAGCAACCGCGACAGGTTGCCTGTAGCGATACTCTCCGTCACGGCTGCAATCTCCGAGCGGTCGAAATAAAGTTCATCGTAACCGAGGTAACAGCGTCCCGCGGAATAATAAGGTGCCCCCGTGGAACCGAAGCCCCGTACAGCACACAGAATGGCGCCCGTCAAAGCCAGGCACGCACCGATAAAGACCAGCGCCGAACGCATGTTGTTCGTCAGGACAGCGCTGTAGACCGAATTCAACACCAACAGTGCCGCGCCAACCGCCAACAGCACGACAGGCGCTACGAGGGATTTGCGGCGGCGAACCACAACCCCTCCGGGCAAGGCGTACATCGCCTCGCAGATTTTGATTTTATCCATTTCTCTTTGTTATCATTATTAAACGCATGTATTTCAGGCATTCAGCCTATGAAAAAAAATACAAAACGCTAAATAATGAGCCGGCACAACCGGTAGACATAGTAGTCCACCGCATACGCACCGACAGAGAGATTATTGGAGTGATACGCAGATGAAAGATTGGCGATACCTGTACCGCAGTTGCAGGAATCCGCCTGCCGGAACAGGGTGCGCGTCGCAGCAAACCCGACACGTTTGAGCAACTGTACCACCGGCCGGGATTCGGCTTTTCGAAGCAGTCCGAATTGCCCGAGGTCCGAATTGTAGATCCGTTCGCAATGCCACTGGCCGCTGTCTGCGTTTCCGGCGGTGAACTCCACCGAAACGGACACAGCGTCAACGACCGACGCTTCTTCCCGGCCGTCGGGAAGAAGCAGGCATGCCGCGAAAGCCAGCGCGATGAACAGCAGTTTATGCATCCAATGGAACATGTTGCAAAGTTACACTTTTTCCCCGAAAAACAGGCATTACAAGCTTCGAAAATTCCAAAAACCCACAGTCGGTGCCATAGCATGACCGCCAGATAAGCGACGACGCACAAAACAATAAGCGCCACGGTCAGCAGCATCGCCGCGAGCATTTTATTCCCGAAACGCTCCAGATTCTCGTCATCATAGATCAGGTCGCTCTCTTCATCGGGTGCGGCAAAAAGATCATGAAAAAAAATCGATCGGTTTCATGGTACGGAATAATAATCGTTAGCCGGCATTGCCGCTGTCAGGAGCGTCTGCAAGAGGTATCTTCCGCTCCGCATCATCGTTTGTGCCGGTAATAATCCTTACGCGGATTCTGCAGGCGATTGCGGAAGCGTTGTTTACGCCACAGTACGATGCCCGCAAGCAGGCAGGCTGCAAGGAACACACACAGGAGTATCCCCGCGAAATCCAGTTCCGCCCCCAGAGGATCGTCGCCGTACAACACCCCGGGGACGCCATCATCCAAAAATCGAAAATTCGTGATAATTCGTTGCATCGGTGTATAAATGGTTTATGGGATCATCGCTCCTTTTGTATACCGGCAGTTATTTCGTACGTCCCGAGACTGTCAGTCGCAGCGTCCGTCCCCTGCCGTCGGCGTTGTACCTCACCGTAATGGTTTTACGGAAATAGCCCGTCTCACGGGCCTCGAAAGAGACCTCTATTACGCCCTCCTCGCCGCGACGGAGCGGCTTCTTAGGGTACGTGGCCTTCGTACACTCGCAGTTCGTCGCGGCCGAGAGGATGACGACAGCGGCGGACTGAGCCTTAATGTTGAAACGCACCCGGGAGGTCGTGCCCAGTTTCACATCCCCGAAATCGTGTTCCGTACGATCGGGCACGAGCCCCGCAACGTCGGGTTCCGATGCATAGATCCCACAAGCGGAAAGCAATGAAAGGAGGCAGGCTAAAAACAATCGTTTCATGACTCGGGACGAATTCAGTGTATTTGCGGATTCGCATGCTCCGACAGCCACGCCTCGATACGCTCCACAGGGGCATCCTTCAGAATAACCCTCTTCCCCTTATCTAACAGGTACAGGCTCGGAATGGCCGGCAGATCGTAGGGCGACCCGGCATCGCGGCCGGTAACACGATGCCCGACGATCCATCCTGAGGGCATCTGCGGAAGGTGTTCGCGCCACGCGGCCAGATCCTCGTCCGGGTAGACGGCGAGTACTTTCATTGCACCCGAAGCGACCAGCGGGGCGAAAACTTCCGACTGAGGGATATACGTCTCAATGCGGGCGCACTCCGGGCATCCGGGATTGTAGAACATCAACAGCGTATAGTCCGCACGGACGCCGTGCAGCGTCCCTGCCGTTCCGCCGGCTGTGGTATAGGTTATGTCGGCGGCCGTCTCCCCGGGGCGGTTCTTCAGGGCCGAGGCGAGCAGCGACCGGGGACGCAGCTTGCAGAGTGTATCGAGGCCGGGCGCAGCGATTACGGCCTCCAGTACGGGGATGAACAGCTCCTCGCTGCGGTAGGGAGAGTTAGGGTCGGCAAAGTATTTCTCCGCGAGCTCGGCCAGACGCAGCAACATCGAAGGACTTTGTTCCGACTTACGAATCAGCATCCCCGGATATTCGGAGGCCTCCGATGCGGGTATATTGCCCAGCAGGTAGGCCCAGTCGGCGAACGCCTGCTCAAGGGCCGCAGTGTCACAGAGCCACGTCGAGTCGGCGAAGTCGAAAGAGTTCCAGTAACGCTCCACGACATAAGTCAGCTTGTCGTCATCCGAAAGCACCGAAGGGGGCTGGGGCATCGTTATTTTATGTACCGCGGTGGCGGTGATCGTAGAATTGCCTCCCGTCGTGCGCGGGGAGCCGCCACCGCAGGCTGTCAGGAACAGGGACGGCAACACAAACATCGGTATATACTTCGATAATCGTATCATAGGGTTTCGGTTTGAACGGAAGGAAGTGCTTCCGGATTAGCGACCGGGAGGGCGGTCAAGCCCTCCCGGCCTGTGTTTATGCTCCCGCCATTCTCCGTTGTTTGCGGAAGAGGGAAGCCGTTTCCGGCCCTACCGGAGTACCCCGAGGTACGCCGCTCGGCCCGAAAGAATACCTGCCATAAAGCAAAAAGCATTAGTCGATTACGTCGCGGACACAACGGGCCCTATGTATCATCTGACCATCATTGATTTTTGTTCTGCCAGTGATGCTGTAATAACCATAAGTGCCGGATCCGCTATGGCATACCCACGCAGTCTTTAAGTCTTCGCTCCGAGTCGTTCCTGTCCACATATGATAGCCTGCTTCCAATCCTCCGAGTTTAGAACCGTTTTGTCTTAGCATGGCGGCTATCAGATGTATCTCCCGTTGTGTCGGCAGGCGCCACTTTCCTTTTCCTGTATTAGGATCGTCCGCACTACCCTCATAATATCCTTTACATGCAGCGTGAGCAGTATCGAAATTATAAGCTACTCCCTTAACTGGCTTTACTCCTGAATTCGCTTCCGTACAATACGAATTCGCCACTTGGAGTTTCGGGGAAACATGGTTGTACTCGCTTGTTTCATCATACGGGTTCTGATATATATCGGTGTTATTCAAATATTTGATCTGTTCCGTGTTCAGCAATGCTTTTTCGTCGACGCCGCCGTTTTCATCCCTCGATACGATGATCCTGTTTTCGGCTTCGTAGGGATACTGTTTCGAGCCGGCATTCTCTATCTCCCGGATACAACGGACTATGGCTTCGGACTTTTTATTATTTGAAGGATACATAATTCCATTGGGCAGTTTTAAGCAGAAGCTAACTCCCGTATTTTGCAGGCTCGTCGACGATAAGTGTAAATCCGAATTCGTTTTAGGTACTAAAACGCCATAATTTGCATTGGGCAATTGCCTGCTGTCATTATACGCCCACAACAAACTGCCCTGATACACATCCGGTACTTTCCATCCATCGGGACAAGCCTTTTTGCCCGAGGGATTATAGGTGCCGTGCTGGGTTCCGGTGGCTACATACCAGTTCATCAGTTCGCTTCCGTCAACTTTCTGGTTGTTTGGGTCTACGATGAACCATGCCTGATTTTCCTGATCGGTGTAAGTAAGCGGTTCGAGTTTAGTTTCGAGTTTCTCGACATTGAACGTTTCAGCCTCTTCCCAGTCGAGGACTTCGAGGTTGAACTTGAGGGGGAAGTCGTTCGTCAGAGTTATTCGGTACAGATAGTTGCGCTTGAGGGCCAGCGGGTCGAGCGTCTCGGGCTGCGTCGGGTCTCCGGATTTGCTGTCCTTGAACTCGATGGTGTGCTGTTTCTCGACACCCGCTTTATCGTAGTATATGGTCAGCGAGGGAATCGTCGCGCCGTCCTTGGGCGTATAATTTTCATAGGTGTATATCTTCGCTTCGTAGCGTCCGGCATTTTCAGCGTCGACATTGCCCTCGATATTGAGTCCGTCATAGGTTTTCGTCTCGAAGACTCCGTCGCCCGCAGGCATTGCGTTCTGCGTCAGCACATGGCTTTTGAGCGTCCGGTTGTTGAATACGATCTTCTTGATGGTGGCATTGTTCATCATATTGATCAGGTCGATACGCACCGACGCACGGCGCAGAGCTATCTCCCCGGCATTGGTCGTATTACCCGGTGTGGCCTCGAAACGGTATGCCTCCGCCGATGTCATCAGGAATTCGTTATCCTTGTCCGGGGCCTGTGCCGCCAGCAGCGCTCCCAGGTCGGCAACCGTCGATTCCTCGCCGAGGGTGGTCTGTATCAGGTTTCTCAGGTCGTAGTCGGCATTGGCCACCAGATACATATTGTACACTCCGGGCTTGGATGCGGTAATCTCATACAGGTTATTTTCGTCGGGCATGAGTTCGGGCATCATAAACAGCCCGCTGCCGTCCTCGTTGAAAAGCAGGGCCATTATGCTGTTTACCGTCTTTTCCTTGTCGAGCGCAGCTTCCGTGCCGGCTTGGGTGTTATCTCCCGTAGCCCGGGTCTTCGGGTCCTGAGTCTTTGCCGAGCCTCCCAGCGAGAAGCGTATCGAAGCTTTTCCGGCAGCAGCACCGCTCCCTTCGTCCGACATATTGTCTTTGGCGCATCCTCCCAGCAAGAGAGCCGCCGAGAAAGCCAGTGCGAAGATATTTTTCAGTTTCATCGTATTTCTGTTTTTTAGCGTTTGATTATTCGGTTACCATTTCGTCGGATTCCACGACTTTCCAATCTTCGACAAGGAGTTTGAATTCGAGCGTCGAACTGCCGGAATCCTTGTCGCCCAGCTGAATGGTATAAAGGTGGTTGCGCTCGGTATTCACCCACGTAGTGGTCGGGGCTTCGTCTGTACCGGTTTTCGTACAGAAGGGTACGTCCACCGAACCTCTGTAGAGCAACGTTCCGGCGAGCATCTGGTATTCGATGTGAATGACGATACTCTGGTCCTCGGCCGTATTGTTTCGCTCGTAGAGGTAAAGCGCCTTCTTGATCGTCTCCGACTCTTTGCCCTGATCCTGCAGGTATTCGGTAGGCAGCGTGATGTTGGAGTTAAGTCCGATGTCCACATAGGTATTCAGTGCGGAGAGGTCGTTGTTGTCGTCCTCGAACAGATAGCCTTTGGTGGGAACGTTACGCGCCTCGACCTTCGTTACCAACAGGTTCGGCACTTCGTACTTGATGTCCACACGGGCTACGATACGTTTCATATCGACCTTGCACTCCAGACCTTTTTGCAGGGTGATGACATCCGACTTGTCTTTGACGCTGATGGCCTTGCCGCTCATGGCTATGCCGTTCTGTGCGAGCACGGAAGACGCATGCCCGTTGCCCAGCACAACGGTCGAGAGCGTACCCTTGTAGGTTTCGATGGCGTCGCCCGCCGTCGGCGCTGCGGGCGTGTTGTTGGCCACGAACAGATACTTAAATTTCTTCGAGCTCAGCAGATCCGCCGCAGGATAACGTACCGTGAACGAATAGGAACCGTTACCGTTATCGGAGAGTTTGAATGTCGTGTCCGTCGATTCCTCGCCGCTGGTCAGCGTACGGATGAACTTGGTCGTCCCGTCGCTCTCCACGCTGTACTCGTACATGGTCAGCGTCTTGATGGCATACTCCGATTCGTCGTGAAGCGCCCGGCTCTTGGGATAGACGACTTTATCCCCTGCCGGAGTGCTCATGTTGAAGGTAACGGCGACAGAGCCGTCTGCCCCGGAACCGCTTCCTCCGTCTGTGATCGTCTCCTCCTTACCGCAGGAAGAGAGCAGCAGGGCCGCCGCAGCAAACAGTCCCGCAATCATTTGGATTTTTTTCATAACGTTAAACATTTAGTAAATAAAAAAGTGAATAAAAGGTGTTCATAATCTCGTTTATGTCGTAATCGCCGGTTCGTCAGCTGAATGTTCCTCCGCTCACCCAGTCCTCTATAGAAGCCTCCACCCAAGGGGAGACCTCCACGGAGCCGTCGCCGAACAGCTTGAGCAGGATACGGTATTTCTGCACGTGTGTACGCGAGGGATACCAGCCCCATTCTCGGAAGGCCCTGCTCAGGTCGATATCCCCGGTTACCGCTTCGTCCCCGAACCACAATCTGAAAACCGGGATATGGTCGTTTGTGTATCGCAGCGTGACGAACTCCCCATACAGCTCCTGCGAAAGCATGGGTACCCGCAGGCGGTGTTTTCGAGGTTCGCCCTCACTCCGGGGGATGATAAACCCCTCCACCGTACTGCAATGCTCCGGGCACAGTGAGTAGCCTGCGGGCACCTCTTTCAGCTCCATGACATACTCTCCGAAATCCTGAGGAACGTTATGCCAGACGACTTTCACCTCCAGATGGCAGTGGATGTTATTCATATAAGTCACCAGCCGCCCCGTGCCGGAGGCCCGGGCTGCGTTCCCGTGGCCTTCGCGGATAGAACCTCCGGGGCCACTCTCCACGGTAAACTCCTTGACGCCCCAGTAAAGCTGGTCGCCGTTGCACAGAATGTCCTGCTGCTGCTCGAAGCGCTGTCGTACGGCCAGCTTAAAGTTCTCCAGACCCTCGTCCGGGGCAAACCCGCACACAGTCTGCTCCGAAGCATTGCCCAGAGTCACCATCGTGTAGCTCCCGGCATCGAGACGAAGCGGTTGGCGGGTCAGCTCCTGACCCGGCGGAATTTCTCCCAGATACGCCCCCGCAGCGTCGAACAGGTAATGCCGAAGGCTGTGGATATAGTCGCCGAACGCTTCCACTTCGTAAGGGCGGTAGCTATAGGTCATAATCGCACCCTCGCAGCACGCATCCCGCTCGTCGTCGAGCGAGCAGCCCGCCAACGCCAGGCAGGTGCACAGCATCCCCGCCATGCCGCTCCGCAACAGTCCGATCGCCCCGCACAGGATATGTTTCGCACGAATCTCCATCCGCTGATTCCGTCTCTATTTTCCGTTTTGCGTGTCGGCGCTTCATCGCCCGAGCTGTTCGAGGTTATAGGATGCCCGTTCGGGGTCTGTATTCAGTGCATAGAGAAAATAAGCCCTGGCCCGCGCCGTATCGCCGCACATCCAGCAGTATATTCCCAGATCGATGCAGGCTCTGGGGTCGTCCTGCACCCGCTGGAGGCATTTCCACGCCAGGGGCATGTCGCCGCGGATCAGGGCCGCCGAAGCCGCATTGATATTGGCGGCCGCATCGTCGGGATAGTATCGCAGCGCTACGTCGTACTCCCGTCCGTAGCCGTCGCGGTCGTCGCGGATTCGCGCATCGCCGTTGCGGGCCTGCGCCACGTCGAAGATCTCCGTATGGCTGAGGTCCTGAGGACGGCTGGCCAGCAGACGCGCAGCCTCTTCCACGCCGAACGAGCGCACGACATATCCCAGTTCCAGTTCCATGCGCCGCAGGGGCGGGAAAAGGTTCTCAAGCATATAGCGGTAGGTCGTTCCTCCGTTGAGCGCCATCAGACGGCTCTCCCGGCCGTCGAAAATATCGTAGTCGTCGATAATCGCCAGTGCCGCGTATTTGTCCTCCATATCGCTGCGGTCGATGGCCCTGCGAAGTCCCTCCCAGTCCTCGCCCGCACCGTATACGGAGATGATCTCCCCGGCAAGGCCGTAGCGGCCCCGCAGGTAATCGCGCATGGCCCCGGCCCGCAGTTCCGAGAGCCGCTTGTTATGTTCGTAGCTCGCTTCGGGCGAAGCATAACCCGTAATACGGGCGCTCCGTACGCGGTAGGTCGCCGTGTCGCCAGCCAACGGCGAGAGGAGACGGTCGATGCGGGCGAGCTCCTCGCCGTTCGTCCGATAGTGCGCAGAGACCTTCCAATGGTTCACCAGGTAGTTGATGCGGACGGTCAGCTTCTCCGACCGTTCCTTGACCTGTTCTGCCGCCGGCTGCACAAAGCTCACGTTACGCTCGAAGAGCGGAAGGCGATGTACCGTTACCGGCAACGGCAGCGTTCCGGCCGGCAGTTCCCGTGGAACAGCCGCACTATCCGCTGCCACGACCGGCTGCTGCGCAACGGCATCCGGCGGTGTGACGGGTAGGTTCGCTGTACAGATCAACCGGCAGCCGCAACAATTCCGCAGATAAGTCAGGACCCTCAGTTCGCCGTCCCGCATGGCCGCAGGGATCGGGCGAGCCTGGCTGTAACCCGTGACGAGGGGTGTCGTACGGCGTGTCACCAGATGTACCAGGCGATCGTCCCGTGTCTCCCCGACGAACTGCTCCCGGCGGAAATAACGATAGTCCGCAGGTTTGAAATAGCTGAGCGTGCGGTAACGGATCGTGTCCCCTCCCGATATGTAAGCCGGGACGATGTGCAGCGACGTGGGGCCGCACAGCCGGCCCGCAACCCGCACGGTGAAACGGACTTGCAGGCTGTCCTCATGCCATTCGGCATGGGGACCCTCCTCATAGCTCACGACAGGAGTCCTGCAATCGCTTTGCTGGGCGGAAACGGAGAGGCTGAACAGAACAGGGAAGGCCAAGACGTATAGTTTCTTCATATTCACCGGATATAATAGATAAAGGAGACGGCAGCCTTCGTAGGCCCGAAATAGTGCCGGCGATAGTTGCCTCGTTTGTCTGCGCAGGCGCCGCAGTCGTACTTGTCGTAGCGAAGATAGAGGTAACCTGCGCCTACGGAGGCTTCCAGCCCCCAGCGTTTGCCGATGGCCCACTGGTAGCCATAGCTCAGGCCCGCGCCTGCGGCCCAGCCCTCGTAGCGGTCGTCCTGGAGAAATGCCGGGAAGCGCATGCCGCCGGCGTTATATTGCCCGTAGAGAGCATGAAGCCCGAGGTAGCCGCGCTCGAAGGCGCGGCAGAACCAATACTTCGCCTCCGGCATAACGAGCCAATGGTGCAGTTTAGGATTGGCAGACACGCCGTCGGAAGTGGTGCGGTTAGGGAAATTGAAGGCGTTATAGCCCACGGTGGCCGAAAAGGTATAACGCGGGGACAACTGCCATTCCAGACCGACGTTGGGCGTCGTCGTCGCCCAGTACAGCAGGTTCGTCTTCACTCCCGCGTGCTGCGCCCGAGCTCCGTCCATAGAACTCACGTATAACAGCATGAGGACCGCAAGGCGAAGGTATATACCCGGTGTCTTCTTCATTTACTCTTTAATATTATATCTCAGTTTTCAGAGCACTTCCCGCCCCCGTTTTCCCGAAAACAAAAGGGCGATAAACTGCAGACTGAAACGATCGGCGCACGAAAAAGCCGGCATACGGCATTGTAAGCGATAATCTCAGCGACCAGTTCGAAATTTTCTTATCCTAAGAGAATGGCGATTTTTCAAATGCATCTGCAATCTATTAGAATACAGGACGATGCACGACCCGTTCGTTTATCGGTGTTTAACCGTATCCGAAGACCCCGGATACGGTTAAACATTTTTTAGTAAAACACTGACAACCTGAAAAATGAAGTAAAAAACAAACCTGAAAAATGATGAAACAAGATGCACTAGTCTCGATGCGGCCCGGAGAGGAAACCCACGCGTTTTGTCCCGTCGAATGCCCCGTCTGCCGTTATGAAAACAACGTATATCCAGCCCGGTTTCACACCCGTGATCTGGTCGAAGGAGCCGATTTGTCTGGCATGGAACGCAAGGCAAATCACATCCTATTCCTGCTCGAAGGGATGCTGCATATCCGCACCCAAACAGACAACCATTATCACCTCGATTCCGGGCAGTGCATGTTCTTTCCGCGAACGAGCATGCCCGACATCCGGGCCCTCGCACCCGCGCGGATCGTATGGCTCGATTTCTCGAACAGGCTCGTGCTCGGAGGCCAGGACGCCCTGGCGTCGGCAGCGGCAAAAGGCTGTAAATCACCTGAAAAAACACCTGTCCTGCCAATCGTTCCGCTGATGGAAAGTATGCTCATAAACATACAGAAAGAGATGCGGATCCCCTGTTACCATATGCTGAAGCAGTACGAATTGTTTTTCCTGATGAAGAGCTTTTACAGCGACGAGGAGCTGGCTTGTTTCTTCAACGCCATCCTGCGTCCGAGCCACGACTTCCGGGCATTCGTAGAGAGCAACTACACCAATGCCGACACGCTCGAAGATATAGCCCGTAAAGCCAATCTGAGCACCAGTTATTTCATCAAACGCTTCAAGGAAGTTTTCGGCATCAGCGTGCATCGCTGGCTGGTGAAACAAAAGGAAGAACAGCTCAAAAGGATGCTTATGGCCGAAAGGTACGATGCCGGGGAGATGGCACGGCAGTTGGGACTTAAAAGCAAGAAGGGATTATACCAGTTTTGCCGGCAGAGATTCGGCTGCTCGATGACCCGACTCAAAGAGACTCTAAAGGTCGAAGGGTCAATGGGTAGGGATAAAGCGGCAAAGGATAATTATTATAGACAAAAGGATAATTTCAATACCCGCGGCGGTCTTGACTCGTGAGGCTGGAAGCTCTACCTTTGCACCGGATTACGACACTGGACAGTCACATTTTTGAGCTAAAAAGGAGGCACCCATTCTCTTAGGATAAGATAGAGAAAACAGCTCGGATTTTTGCGTCGTCCGTTACGACCGTATCGCGGCGCAAAAATAGAAAAATCCTTCGAAATATTCCAAACAATTTCATCGCACGACAGCATTCCGGAGCGCCGCTTCGCGGCGGGGTCTCAGAACGATGTGACGATGCTGTTGGCTTCGTCGATACGGCGGGCTTCGAGCTCGTCCAGGTAGATGCGTGTCGTCTGTTCGGAGGTATGGCCCAGTCCCTCGCTGATGACGGACATGGGGATGCCTTTGCGACGGGCACGGCTCGCCCACGTATGCCGCGCCATGTTGAACGTTAGGTTACGCTCCAGCCCCAGCTGCCGCGAGAGGCAGCGAAGGTGGTGCAGGTACTCCGAACGGTTATACAGAAAACGACGGTACAGAAGCTCTTCGTACTCCCGACGGGCGGTGGAATCCGTACCGGTAAATTCGAGGGGCCGGAAACCGCCCGCACCGTCTTTGACCGCAAGGATCGGAAGAACCAGGGGCGGGCAGTGGTTACGGTAACGTTCGATGATCGTACGAAGCGCCGGGACGATCCGGACCGTGAACAGCTGGCCCGTCTTACGGCGGCGGTAGCGGATAACCTCCCCGTCGATATCGCGCTGTCGAAGGTAGGCCATGTCCACGAACGACATACCACGGCAATAGAAGCTGAACAGGAAAAGGTCGCGGGCGACGGACAGGGAGCCGGGCGGAAGCTCGGCGCCTGCAACGCGTTGCAGCACCGTATCGTCGACGGCAAGTTTACGGGTCTTCTCGACACGGAACGAAACGCTCCCGAAAGGATCGGGGCCTTTGGGGGCGGCTCCTTCGCGGACGGCACGGTTGTAGACCGCCCGCAGCTTATTCAGGTAGAACGTAACCGTATTGGTACGCAGACCTTCGCGCAGCAGGAACTTCCGGAACTCCAGGATCGTGGGTTCGTCCAGTTCGCAGAGCTGGTAGTGCCGCTTTCCCGAAAAACGTTCGAAGGCCTTCAGCGTGGAACGGTAGGTGAAGGCCGTGCCGTGGCGACCCTCGCGCAGCAGCTCCTCGATCTGGGAACAGAAAACCGTATGCACGAAGCGGTTGTCGGAACGGGCACGGAACAGACGCGCGACATCCCGCCCATCGAAGGATCGGGAGCTGCGCTCCAACTCCGAGGCGATGCGGTGCAGCTCATGTACCTGATGGCGAAGGTAATTGTTGACGTTGTCGATGAAACGGAGGTGTTCGCGGATTTTCAGACTCGGAACGGCTTGGCACCGCGAGGCGTCGAACTCGGCGCGAAGAAGCTTGAAGGGCGTGAAGACAACGCCGCGACGGCGGCGGCAAAGGATCTGGATGATCAGCGTATAGCGGTCGTTGGGGGTATCCTTGCGGATGTTGAGCATGGGTTTGATAGTCGTTTTCGGCATAAGCAGGATTTGTTTGTTAAAACTCCGTGAATGAAGCCCCAAAGATAGACCTACGGCGGAGTTTTACGGGGTGAATGCCGGAAACGCGGCGAAAAATTTTTTGTGAAAACTTTGAAAAACCTCCGCTACAGCTCCCGGGGCCGGGGCGGTTCCCGGTGCAATATTACAACCGCCCGGAGATGAAAACAAGCCCGCCGAACGGACTGGAGCGGACATTGAAGCCGGGATAGGAAATGAGGATGTATAATTGCGGCAGAAATAATTATTCGGATAAACAAACGGATGATTAAGGCGATATTTATCGGATTCGTTACCCAATCAAACAAACGATTCGATAAGGAAGCGGAGAAGAGCAGAATTAAAAAAATAAGTATAAATAAATCCATATATGTACGATAATTTATCGAAGCAGACATCAATAGAAAACATTACCCATACAAATAATTCTTAACATATTCAAATGATGGAATCTGTAAACATTTCAATCTGCAATCAGAAAGGCGGCATCGGAAAATCCACATTCACGGTATTGTTGGCCAGCTACCTGCATTACACTTTGGGGCATGACGTGCTTGTCGTGGACTGCGACTATCAGAGTTCAGATATGCGTGCTGCAGAGCAGCCGCCCGTTGGGTAGCGTTCGGAGCGCAGAAAGCCACCTATTCCGACGGTAGCGTTCAGCAAAACGCCGGGGCTGGAAATCCGCAAGGCTCGCCCCTCGGGCGATTCGCATGGCCTTGCGGATTTTCAGCTCCGGCGTTTGATTCCCTGCCGACGGAAAATTACATGAATTTGACTACTAGGTTACTGCACAACCTTGAAGACGCTGTCGAGTTTCTCACTCAACGCAGCCATATCTTGCCCAATCTTGTCGTTAGTGATTTTAGCGTAGATTTGGGTCGTGGTGATATGTTTATGTCCCGGCATCTTACTGACCGTTTCCAGAGGTACGCCCTGCGCAAGCGTAATCGTCGTGGCGAAGGTATGACGCGCCATGAGGAAAGCGATAGGCTACGCAAGGAAAAGCAGACAGAAGAAGATTAAACGTAAACTGTTTGAAATGAGCATGGTTTCAGTATTTTGCCAAATTGAGAAAATGCAAATGACAACGTAATATTGAGGTTGTTCAGTTACCAGACCGTTAGCCGGGCAGTTACTGGAACGAGAACAAGTAACGGAAAGCAATGAAAAGAAATCCTCACCGTTTTCTTTGCACTCGTACTCAGCATTTTGCTTATCAAGGAACGCTTATATGGCAAGTAACTTTGCACCTAAAAATATAAGCGTATGAAAGTAGAAAAATTCAAGGTGCTGCTCTACCTCAAAAAGAGCGGACTGGGCAAGTCGGGCAAAGCCCCGATAATGGGAAGAATTACAGTGAACCTCACGATGGCACAGTTCGGATGCAAGTTGTCCTGCACTCCCGAATTGTGGAATCCCCGTGAAAGCCGTCTGAACGGAAAGAGCCGCGAGGCGGTGGAGACTAATGCCAAGATTGATAAGTTGCTACTGGCGGTAAACATGGCATTCGACAATCTTGTGGAACGCAAAATTGATTTCGATGCCACCGATGTGAAAGACCTTTTTCAAGGCAGCATGGAAACGCAGATGCCCCTTATGAAAATGACCGATGTTGTCTGTGATGACATCAAGGCACGTATCGGTATTGACCGTGCCAAAAGTACTTATCCCGGCTATCACCATATGTGGCTGGCACTCGGAGAGTTCATCAAGCATCAGTACAAGGTCAAGGATTTGGCTTTCGAGCAACTGACGGAACAGTTCATCCACGACTATCAGACATTTGTCACGGAAGATAAAAGACAGGCAATCGATACTGCCAGACATTATCTTGCCATACTTAAGAAGATTTGCCGTCTAGCTTATAAAGAGGGATATGCTGATAAAATCCACTTCCAACATTTCACCCTGCCGAAGAAAACGGAAACGACTCCACGGGCATTGAGTCGTGAATCGTTCGAGAAAATCCGTGACGTGGAAATACCTGCATACCGCAAATCCCATATGCTGGCAAGGGATATGTTTCTCTTCGGATGTTACACAGGTGTATCTTATGCAGATGTCGTTTCGATTACTCATGCTAATTTGCAGACAGACGGGGACGGGGCATTATGGTTGAAATACCGCAGAAAGAAAAACGAACTCCGTGCTAGTGTAAAACTATTGCCCGAAGCAATTGCGCTTATCAATAAGTATAGCAGTGAGGACAGAGAAACCTTGTTTCCTTTACTTCGCTGGTCCAATCTTAGAAGGCACATGAAAGCGTTGGCGGCACTGGCAGGCATCAAGGATGACCTGTGCTACCATCAGGCGCGCCATAGTTTCGCCTCGCTGATTACGCTCGAAGCTGGTGTGCCGATTGAGACCATCAGTAGGATGTTGGGGCATTCCGATATTTCCACCACTCAGGTGTACGCCCGTGTCAGTCCGAAAAAACTCTTTGAGGACATGGACAGGTTCATCAAAGCTACCGAGGATTTCAAACTTACCCTTTAATACAGCAAACGATATGCGAAGTACATTTTCACTGTTACCCTATATCAACCGCAGCAAGGTAAAGGCTGACGGTACGACCGCCGTTCTCTGCCGCATAACCATTGACGGGAAACAGACGGTCATAAGCACAAGTATCTATTGCCGTCCCGAAGATTGGAATGGCAAGAAGAACGAGATAAAGTCCACAAGGGAAAACAACCGCTTGCAGGAATATCTCCGGATCATTTCAGAAGCATACGAGGAAATACTGAAATCGCAAGGTGTAGTCAGTGCAGAGATGTTGAAGAGCCACATCACCCAAAACAACATTCATCCGACTACCCTCCTGCAAATGGGAGACTGGGAACGGGAGCGGTTAAAGAAACACTCCGTGGAAATAGATTCAACCTCCTCCTATCGAAGTTCAATATATTACCAGAGGTACCTGACAGACTATATTGTGTCATCGGGTAAAAAGGACATCTATTTTGAAGAAGTTACAGAGGACTTCGGCAAATCTTATAAGGCATATCTGAAAAGATGCAAGAACTTCGGGGCATCTCAGACCAACCATTGTCTGCGATGGTTGAACCGCCTATTGTATCTGGCAGTCGATAAGGAGATAATCCGAGTGAATCCCTGCGAGGAGTTGGAATATGAAACCAAACCGGAGGCAAAGCACAGATACATCAGCCACGATGAGTTCAAAAAGATACTTTCCACCCCGATGTATGACAACAGGCTGGAGTTGGCGAGACGGGCTTTCATATTCTCCTGCCTGACGGGATTGGCGTATGTGGATATACAGTTGTTGCATCCCCACCACATCGTGATGAATGCGGAGGGCAGACGGTATATCCGTATCAACCGCAAGAAGACAAAGGTGGAAGCGTTCATACCCCTGCATCCCATAGCGGAACAGATATTGTCGCTGTACAACACGGCCGATGACGAACAGCCCGTATTTCCGCTTCCTAACCGTGACGCCTTGTGGTTTGAAATTCATGAGTTAGGTGTAATCATAGGCAAAGAGGATAACTTGTCCTACCATCAAAGCCGACATAGTTTCGGAACTTTCCTTATTTCAGCGGATATACCGATAGAGAGTATCGCCAAGATGATGGGGCACTCCAATATTCGGACGACACAGGGATATGCACGTATAACCGATGACAAAATCTCAAAGGATATGGACAAACTGATGGAACGCCGGAAGAAACAATCGACCGGCGAAAAGACAAACAAAAGTAACTAAACAATGTCAATACAATATATTATGGATAGAGGTATAATCACAATCAGTGAAGCGGGTATGGTCACTATTCCGACCGCACCCGTATGGATGACACAATTCGAAATCGCCGACCTGTTTGGAGTATTCTCTTGTGACATCCGTAAAGCGATTCATGCTATATATAGGAATAAGGAGTTAAACGAATGTGATACGATGAAATATATCAAGCAACCAGATGGTATCAGTTACGATGTTTATAATCTTGAAATGGTTATAGCCATTGCATTCAGGATATGCAGTAGAGAAAGTATCTTGTTCAGACGGTTTGTGATAAATGAAATCTACGCCACCAAGAAAGAGAACTCAATAACATTGTTTGTATCCTGTGGCAGAGGAAGCAACCTATGGTATAGTTGAGGTTCATCCCATCAGTCACCTGTTCCCGATGCTCGGATGCAAAGGTAGCGCATGGCACTGATGGCAGTGGAAAGGTCAGGCGGCAAAGCCGTTTCGGGCAGAATCTTCCTCCTGCGGAGCGTATTCAGCCCGAAAACCTTGCCTCTGCCGGCCATACGCTCGAAAGGCATCCGGCAACGGAAACAAGCGACTGACGGGAAATCAGAAGACAAAAAAAGGAACGGCTAACAGACGAAGCGGAATCTTGATGCTTCATCCGTAAACCGTTCCTTTTCTTCTTGCTGTCAAGTCCATTACTACCGCAAATTATAGGGCAGACGGCAAACTGCGCTCCTTCAAGAAAATCAGATCGCCTTCTGTCGGTAGGCGGAGCGGTAGCCGTCAGTTAGCATCTTCTCTATGTCGGATTCACGGTAGAGGATTTTGCCACCTAATTGGATATAGGCTATCCGTCCTTCGTTGCGGTAGTCTTGAAGTGTTCTTCGGCTTACCTTCAGTCGTGCTGAAACCTCCTTGTCGGTAAAGAAACGTTCTCCGCCCAATGTCGGGCGGTAGTTGGCGGTCAGGCGCTCGTAGTTGTCCAGCAGACGGTCAAGGCTGCCCATGAAGTGGATTATCCACTCATTGTCTTTGTTAATCAATTCGTTCATGTTACGTTGGATTTAGTGGGTATTGTTATTATACTTCGTTTATTGCGTCCTGTTTATATCGTCCTTTCCTTGAACCTCGCTTCTTTCCGTCTGTCTTCCACAACGGAAACGATACGTTGCACATCTTCGGGACGGTAATACGTCTTGTGGTTTATCTGCGAGTAGGCAAGCGTACCGTTGTCCCGCAGAGTCTGCAACGTGCGGGGACTGATGTTCAGCATCCGGCACACGTCCTGATTATCCATCCACTCACTCATTCTTTTATCTCCGTGCCGCTGGCAGATTGCTTCCATACGGTGAACGAAGTGGTCGAACTTGGCGACCATTGCCTCAAATGTTTTTCTTTCGATAGATACGATTTCCATATACGTTATTCTTTGCTGTTATTGTTTCTTTTGCCGCAAAGGAATATATAATCAGTTATCCGACAATGGATTTTCTAAAAGTGGAAGCATGTGGCACCGGTATGGCATAGGTTGTCCGGGGGACTATTTATCGTTATCATCTTAATTGGGGATTTTAGCAAGAATGCCAAGAACAAAATAAGGGCTTAATTCAAATTTACCCGTAAATACATCTTTGTTCTTCCTATGATTCATATCCGGCAAATCGAAGAGGCCTGCACCATTGTTCATACCGCCATAAGGCAAAACTACACAAAATTGCCTAACAGAATCCAAGTCCTTGACTGCCTGAACTAAAGCCTCTTACTTTGCTCCCGACAAACGGTCAACTATGCGCATACAGACCAACAAGTATTCACTTTAAAAAGAAACAACAATGAGCAAGAAATTCAAAAACATTGAGAACGATGAAGCGTTCAAGAACTTCAAGTTGGAAGACTATATGCCTTCCATGTCCAAACATGAATCGGAAGAGAGTTCTTCCATAGCAGAACAAGAACCTGTTGTGGAGGCTGGCAATCTCTTTCCTATATTGGATGAGCCGAACACACTCGCAGTACAAATGGCTATGCTGGATACTCGCATACAGGAACAGGAAACAAGTGTAGGGTCAGACACAGAGGCAAAGGGAACTGCCACAGATACGGATGACATTCCCATAGAACGGATTGTCGCCAGACGCATCAGCAGCAAACAGCGTAGGCTGTCATTAGACGAATACCGAACTATCTATCTGCAAGTGCCCAAGATTACTGACCGTAAACCTGTGTTCGTCAGTGGGGAGGTACGTGACAGACTGGACGAGATTGTTCGTCGCCTCGGTGGACGTGGCATGAGTGTATCGGGGCTTATTGAAAATCTCGCCCGTCATCACCTGTCATCCTACGAGGATGACATTGACCAGTGGCGTAAATTGTAGAAATTAAGACAAGGCCAACGGAGTGTCTTTCGGGTATTTTTTCAGAGATGCTCTAAATCACTTGTAACGAAGTTTTGAGGGGCAAGTTTATGTTTCGGGCAGACCGAAACCACTTGCCCCGCTCCAAACTTCGCAGGGAAAGCACATCCCGTTGGTCTATACTTCATATAATCATTGTAGATACTGAATAGATTAGATTTTAGAATATTATGAACTGCGAAAAGAGAAAGAACAACGGACGGGAACGGACCAACAAAGGCGGTCGTCCCGTCAAGGGTGTCACAGAGAAACTGAAATACCGTATCACGGTAAAGATGGCAACGGAGGATTACTACCTATTGAAGTCAAAGGCGAAGTCAGCAGGAATCTCGCCGAGCGAGTTCGTCCGTGGCTGTATAAGGAACGGGGAGGTGAAGGAACGGCTGACCAAGGAACATTGCGAGTGCATCCGCAAGCTGTGCGGCATGGCAAACAATCTCAACCAGCTTGCACGCAAGGCGAATGCGGAGGGTTACACGTCCGTGTTCGTTCCATGCCGTACACTGATGATAGAGATAGACAACCTTGTAAACCTGATACGCCTATGATAGCGAAAATCATGAAAGGCGCAGACTTCAAGGGTGTGGTTTACTACATCTTGAACGATAATAAGGATACTGAAATCATAGATGCCGAAGGCTTATTCTTGGAAAATAACGACACGATAGCGCAGGGATTTGTCGGTCAAGCAAGTATGAATCCTAAAGTCACAAAACCTGTCGGGCATATCGCATTGAGCTTTTCCAAGGAAGATTTGCCACGTCTGAACAATGCTGTCATGGCAAGGATTGCATGTGAGTACATGGAGCGGATGGGCATTAAAGACACGCAATACATCATCGGGCGGCACTTTGACAAGGAGCATCCGCACGTGCATATAGCCTTCAACCGCATCGGCAATAATGGCAAGACCATATCTGACAGGAACGACTGCTTCCGCAGTGAGCATATTTGCAAGGAGCTTACCAAGAAGTACGGACTTTATTTTGCCAATGGCAAGGAGCGGGTGAAGACAGACCGATTGCGTGAGCCTGACAAGACGAGGTATGAGTTATACCAAATCTTGAAGACAGAGGTCAGCAGATGTAAAGGTTGGAATACCCTGCTTGAAAGATTGGAACAGCAAGGTGTAGGTGTGCAGTTCAAAGATAAGGGACAGACGAATGAGAATCAAGGCATCGTCTTTACCATGAACGGCTATCGCTTCAATGGTTCCAAGGTGGACAGGCAATTCAGTTACTCCAAGATTGATGCGGCATTGAGCCGCAACAATTACAAGGAACGGCAGACGCAACCGCAACCACAGACTTATCAGGAAGAAATAAGGCCAATTTCTAATAGTGGCAGCAGTCTTATTGAGGGTTCATTAGGATTGTTCTCTCCAAGCAATATGCCGGAGGAGCAACAACCTTACAACCCGTATCTGAAAAACAAGAAAAAGAAGAAACAACGTAAAATCAACTGGTAATCATGGCAGACAACAATGTATTCATCCTCTTTGAGGAAATCAAGACCGCCTTAAAAGGCATAAGCGGCAAGTTGGAAGAGTTAATCGGCATGGTAAATCAACAGCCGAAAAACGGAGATGTCGAACAGGATTTCTCTCCGATTAAGGACGCAATCGTGGAAATGACAAAAGCTCAATCGGAGGTTATTAAGGGCTTGTTGGCAAAGCAATGGAAGGCATACGCCCAGATTTCCACACTGATTCTGCAACAACCTGATACAATCAAGAAGTCGCAGAGTGAACAAAGTACACAACAAGAACCGCAACCGCAGGAGCATATCCATCGGCATAGTTTTGACATCAAGTCAAGCAAGGTCTTTTCTTTCGTTGTGGGGTTGGGGGCGGTATGTGCCTTATCCCTGTGGGGCAATGTTGCGCAATGGCAGTCCAATAGGCAGTATGCCGATGATGCGTTGAAGTTCCGTGCCATCCGCTCTTGGGGCGGATGCGATGCCAATGATATGCTTTGGTTGAACAAGGAGTTCGACCTACACAGGGATAAGAAGGCCATTGAGTGGATACGGAAGCAGGCAGACGGGTATGAAACATCCTTGAAAGCGGCTTCCGATAGCCTTATGCAGGAGAGTTTGAAGAAAAAGCAGAATAGCAAATCTGATTGAAATGGTAAGCGTGATACAATAACTTGAAAAGTCAATCGTGTAATCAGCCAATTAAAATCTGATTACACGATTGCTTGGAGGGAATTTTATTCCATACTATTTTATTTTTGCTTCAATTGCAACAATGCCTCTGCCAAAGATTTTGTTTTGCTCAAGACTGAATTTTCTGACTGGCAATACCAGCTAAACCAATTGACAGTTTCATCATCCTTCTTAAAGCCCAATTCTTCAAGAATATCAATGATTTCATCAGGATAATCAAACTTGTTTTCGTTGTTAAACCCGAATGTGAGTTGGAATCTATCGAAATCATTGTTTGCATTTAATATTGTATATATTTCAATGCTGTACTTATTGTGTCTATACCAAAAATCCTTGATTGATATATGTGGACTAATGTCCGAACGTTTTTGCCAAGCATACTCCTTACAGAATCCTTCAAAAGAGACATCTTCATCCTTGAATTTCTCTACCCAAAGATGATATGTGAATAATTCTGAATGATAATGATTCAAATACCATTTGCCAAGCAAAAGTATCTCTTCTTTACTGATATAAATGAACCCTTTTTCACATACCTTGAACATTTTAGGGGATGAAATCAATATATTGCGCCATTCCTCTTCTGTCTGAGGAATGCAAAGTTTTTCCAATGAATCTATAATGTCATTCAAGTCTGTTATGTCATCAAAAGTCGCTTTGACAAGGCTTTTACCTTTCTGCATCACCTTATCATCGCCCATACGGAGCATACGTCTCCAACTGAGGTCACGTTTGACGTTTTTGGCAACTGTTTCTGTTGATAGCAGATTCCAGTGGTCTGTGTTCCCCTCAAGCAAATAGTCGCCATGCGCCAACACAGCCCGTTCAAAGCAAAAATCCTTGTCATTAAAGCGAGTGCCTTTTTCATTGATATCAAAAACGAACTTCCCGATTTTTGAATATCTGATGAACGCATCCTTGAAAGTTTCATTTTCGGCATCACTCCAATTCAGATTCCTATTGGCTGCATAGTATTCACAGATTCCAGAAAATTCCAAGAGGAATCCTATTTGTCCGTTGAAATAGGGATGTTTTTCTGCATCTTCTATCAATTCTCTCCAACCAGCTTTTTCTATGAGATGCGCCTTGATGCACTCTTCGCTCGATTGGTGTTTGGAGAAACCATCTATTGTTGTCACTCCTTGAAGGTAATGGATAATGTTGGGCGCATACGGAATAAGTTTCTCAATAGACTTGATTCCACGGGCAAGGTCATCGTTACCATCGGCAATGGTATTGTCGGGATGCGTAAGGTTGTGGACGACCCTCATCCATTCGTCCAAACAATCTATCTTGTCCCTATGGTGAATAAGGTACTGCACATAGGCAAAGAATTGCATTCTTTCCGCTCTGGACAATTTATTCTCTATAGCTTTAAGGAAGATTTCGTCCTCATCATAATAAGTTTTGTAGTTTGCTGAAATATAACGAGCAATCTTTTGGCTTCCATTATAGAGGGTGTCGAGTGAATCTATCACCGACAGGATGGCATTGTATGTAAGCACTTTGGTTTCCTCGTATTTTGCAAAAGTCAAGCTTTTGTCTCCTCCTGTCAGGATATCAAAAGTAGAGTCGGAAGTGTTCTTGTTTGGGAGTTTGACGATAGACGCATAATAGTTTGTGACTATTACTCGAAAGAGGTTTTCAATATAGGAGTCTATTCTGTCCTGTTTTCCTTCCTTACAATACTGCCACAAGAGGGTAGTCCACTTTGTGTCAATGTTGAACGAGAAATATTGTTGGATGCCTACGGTTTTCTCTACTTGGTTGAATTTTAAGGTAAATTCCCTGCCATACGCTGAATGGTCTTCATCAAACTGTTTGAGGTATTGTTCAAATTTGGCTTTGAAATTCTCGAATTTGGAAAGAGGCTTTCCGCGTGAATTCATTTTGATGTACAGGTCATCCGTAAGTTTATATTTTTTCAAATCCATGAAAATGAATGTAATAATGGGATTTTCCTCATCCAAAAGCCTTTCAAAGAATTCCTCATGCCCCATAAACTTATGATAAATGGCATCCAGCATAACCAACATAGACTGTATGGTTGGGTCATTCTTCCAAAAACGGAAAAACCAAGGCTCATTTTTTAACGTGGCAGCCAAAGAGGGTGCGTCTTTGCCATCTTTTCCTTTAATCACCATCAGTTGGTCTAGATTTATGATCGCCTGCATCAAGGCATCGCAAAAGTCCGTGGAGCTTTGGCGGGTTTCATACGTGAATAGCGATTTGTTGCTACTCGTCATTTTTGCTTTGAAGATGCTCTTGGCTTCTTCATTTTTGGAAATTTGAAATAAGAACCAATGCAACAAAAACAAAGTTGTCAACCGTTGCTGTCCGTCCAAGGGAATAAAATGAATGTGGTCATCACCTTCATCACACTGAAGCGTCCCATACACAAAGTCTAAGTCTCTGTTGGTACGATTCTCTTCCAAATAGCTGTACAAAGCATCCAGAAATTCATTCCTGACTTCGTTTGTATCGTCATTTGTTCTCCCTTGAGCATAATCTCGCTGGATAATAGGAATGACCAACTTATAGTTTTTCTGTGAGAAAAGTTTAAAAAACGAGAGACGTTCTCCTTTATATTCGTTATTTGTTGACATAATTATTCCTGTTTGAGATATTCGCTTAAAGCTTGTTCCATTGCGGTAATATAGTCTTCGGCATCAGTTTTGTCCCAGACCATCAAGTTGTTGCCTTTCTTTGTATAGTATTTCAAGAAAACGTTTTTCGTGACGATTGGTACAAATATGCCTTGGCTGTCGTTTGATATAATCCATTTTCTCTTGATAGGGAAGAAGGAATTGCCATATCCTCTGTTGGTTTGGGCATCCAGCAGGGTGAGATTCCGGATGTTGTCTTTATCTTCCAATTTATCTTCACCATAGTATTTTTGCACTGCGTCAAAGCACTCGTCAAACTCCGCATCATTGATTTTACCCTTTTGGCTGTTTGAATGCAGAGCTACAATGCTGTTTATCAGTACCAATTCTTCCTTCTTGCTATCAACTTTGGATTTTGTGATGTCCTTATCCTTTTCTTTTGATTCAATTTTTTGGATTTCCTGTTTCAGGCTGTCCACGTATGCGGACACCTCTTCCGCTTCCGTTGAACCGACAAGAAATTCAAGCATATCATAAATCCACTCCAAACGTCGTCCATCATCATTGATGCGTTTGTCTATCTGCGAACTGATATGTTCTATATCCCACTTCTCCTTTTTATATTTACTGAACGGGAAACGCATGTCAGACTTGTTGGATTGCAAAACCGTAAGGATATTGAAAAGCAATAACACCTGTTTGACCTCCTTGTCTCCATAGCTAAGGTCAGATAATTTAATTCCTCTCATAAGTCCTTTGAGTTTGTTTCCCTTTATGTAATCCGTCAAGAATTCCGCCTTGTTCATTTCCAGAGACTTTCTCATAAGCTCGTTTATATCTGCTCCATATTCAATCAGAAAGCCTATGTAGTGATATAAAGTTCTGTCTTCGTACCATTCTTCAAAAGTCTGAAATGTACGCTTTACTTCCTGCCAGACACATTCAATTTTAGCTTGTTCTGTGGTGCAAACAGGGTTGTCAGCAAGTTTCTCCAGTTCCTTATTGAAGGCATTGAAAGTAAAATAAAATTCAGAATCGACACTCCGACTTTTCATCAAGTCGAATATAAATTCTATGCGATTGTCATATTTGAACGGCCATGAAGTCCTGCACAAGAAATACCAAAACGAATCGTTTTGCAACCTTTGTTCTATCTGATTCCATTCTGAAGAAATTTGTAGCTGCTTCATGGACGCTTCCGATGTGGAAAAATTGCTGCGGCGGAGGAGCAGCGCCTTGATGAGTTCTGCATTTGTCAATGGTATTTTGCCGATGTTCAAGCGCGTAAAAATGTCAATGGAGGTCGCTTTCTCTTCGTCTGTCACTTCATACCATATTACTCGGATATTGTTGGCCTTATCTATCCCGGTGATATCATCTATCTTTTGTGCCAACAATGCAGATACAATATCATTTTGATATTCGTCATTTTTTTCCATCCATTCAGACATGCTGTCATATACCATCCTCATGTAATAAAAATCAATAAAGCTATTGGCATCCTCTGATGGAGTATCTATGTTTTCCAAAAAACGCTGAGAATCGAACTCCAATCTGGTTTCATATTTTATCGAGTACATCTCAAACTTGCGGAAAAGGACTTTTCTTACAAACTCAACACACTTTAATAGGATATAAAGAGTCGTCAGACGTTGTTGGCCATCAATAATCTCATAACCATCAATAGATATTGTTTGACCATTTTCAACCTTCGTCCAGCTCTTTTTCTTAACCACAATGGGTTGAAGGCAATAAAATTCGCCCTCTTCTTTCTTTTGTTTGCAGAATTCTTTAAAATCATTCAGCATTTGCTTTGCTTCGGAAGCAGACCATCTATATCCACGCTGATAATCGGGAATAAAAAATTTCATTCCCGACATGGAATATATGTTTTTTGATTCAATCGTATTTTCGCTCATCTTTATTGTATGTTATTGGATTATACAAAAATAGCTCATTTGCATCTTATAGACAAACGAAATATGAGTAATTTTATCCATAGTGCTGAAAGTTCTGCATTAACTCAAAAGAACAGTTTGTTTAACCAAGTATTTTTCATATCTTTGTGTCCCATAGTAAAGCGTTCTTTTGATTTAATGCAAGACGAGGAGAAATGCGGAACTCCGCTCGTTTCTAAATCGTTACCTGTCGAAAATTTGGCGATTGTAAACCGCTCATTTTCAAAGGCAAAGACAAATTCAAGTGCCTAGCAAGGTGGATCGTCGGATTGAACGACAGACCGGCATGTCTGGCAACATGCCGCAAGGACATGTTCAGCGTCTTATGGGTGCCTTTGAGCGGGAAGACCTTGTTACTTTCCAGATGCGGGTCTTTATAACGGTCGTAGAGCATTTCAGCTACGGGAAGCAGTTTGACACGGAACTGCGTGCCTGTCTTCTGACGCCTGTCGATAATCCACCGCTCCCCGTTATCGTCCGTATGGATGTCCGCGTGGGTGAGTTTCACCACGTCCGCGTGGCTCAGGCCCGTAAAGGCACAGAAGACGAAGACATCCCGGTTGATGCCCGTTCGGTAGTTGGGAAGTTCGACGTCCATGACGGCCTGCAGTTCCGAAGCGGACAAATAGCGCCGTTCGGCGTATTTAGGCCTGACATGGAACCCGGCGAAAGGATCGGCGGCAATCCAGCCGTTCTTATACGCCGTATAGGTCATCAACTTCAGCTTCTTGATGGTCGAATGGATCGTACCGGAACGCATCCCTTGTACCGAGGAGAGATAGACGACGAACTTTTCGATAAAATCCCGCTTCAACTCTTTGAAAGGAATGTCCTTGACGTGGTATTCGTATTTGAGGAAAGAGGCAAGGCGGTTACGGCGTGCGGTAATTGTCATAGCTCGAATAGGTGCGGTCTTTGCACACACGTTTGAGAAACCCTGCGAGGTATTCGTCGAAGGTCTGCAACAGCAGGCGGCAGTCGTCGCCCCATACCGAGGAAGGCGTTGCGGACTTTTTCGGCCGTAACGTATGAATCCCGGTCGCAGAGACGTTGGTATTGCTTGCCGATATTGGTCTTGATATTTTCCAGCTTCTCGTTGATACGCTGCGATTCGAGGCTTTTGTCGGAGGCCTTGTTGGCTTTGGCATCCCAAAGGGTGGAGCGAACGGTGAGTTTGCAGCTGAACTGCGACATCGTACCGTTGATCGTAATACGGCCCATAACGGGAACCTGACCCGATTTCTCGGACTGCCTTTTTACGAAGAAAAGGACTTTGAACGTGCTGCGTTGCATAATAACTTGAACTTTGAGGATTTGTTAAACGTTTAGTCAAGTTATTTGTTATGCGGAAATTCGATGCAACGAACTGAAAACGAATGTTTTGATGCAAATAAAAGCATTTCGGGCAGGTAACGGATAGTAACAAAACTCACCGTTAATCCTGCCCGAATGTGCAATTTTATTGCTCGGAGCATATGCAGAAAAGAGAATTAAATATCTGAAAACAAAATATTTACTCTTTTCTGCATATTCGTTTACCTACAAATCCCCGGCTATACAGGACGGGGATTTTCATTTCCAGCTGTTGTTTTTACTCCAGGCGGCGCGAACCGTCGGAGATCACCACCTCGTAAACCTTGGGCTCGTGGCCGTACTTGGCATTGAACTTCTCCTTGGCCGTGGCGATGAAGTTGTCGTAAAGCTCGTCCTTCACCAGGTTGATCGTGCAGCCGCCGAAGCCGCCGCCCATGATGCGCGAACCGCTCACACCGCACTCCTTGGCCACCGTAGCCAGGAAATCCAACTCCTCGCACGACACCTCGTAATCCTTCGACATGCCCCAGTGGGTTTCGTACATCCGCTCGCCGACAGTCTCGTAGTCGCCCTTTTCGAGCGCCTCGCAGACATCTAACACGCGCTTCTCCTCGCCGATCACATAGCGGGCACGCTTGTAATCCTCCTCCGAGATCTTATCCTTGATGGCGTCGAGCTGCTCCATCGTGGCGCCGCGCAGGAACTCCTGTCCCAGCATCTTGGCCACACGCTCGCACGAAGCGCGACGGTCGTTGTAGGGCGATCCCACCAATTCGTGCTTCACGCGCGAGTCGAGCAGAACGAGTTTGTAACCTTTCGGATCGAACGGGAAATAGGCGTACTCCAGCGAACGGCAGTCCAGACGGATCAGGTTGCCCTTCTTACCGAACACCGACGCGAACTGGTCCATGATGCCGCAGTTCACGCCGCAGTAGTTGTGCTCGGTGGACTGGCCGATCTTCGCCAGTTCGAACTTGTCGATGCCGCAGCCGTAAAGATCGTTCAGCGCAAACGCGTAGGTAGACTCCAGCGCCGCCGACGACGACATACCGGCGCCCAGGGGCACGTCGCCCGCGAACACCGTGTCGAAACCGCCGATCTTGCCGCCGCGCTTCTGAATCTCGCGGCAGACGCCGAAGATATAGCACGCCCAGCTCTGGGCCGGTTTGTCGGCCTCATCGAGTCCGAACTCCGAGCTCTCGCCCAGGTCGAGCGCATAGGCGCGCACCTTGTCCGTGCCGTTGAGCTTGATGGCTGCGACGATGCCCTTGTCCACGGCCCCCGGGAAGACGAATCCTCCGTTGTAATCCGTGTGCTCGCCGATCAGGTTGATACGCCCCGGAGAGGCGAACAGAATGGCGCCTTCACCGTACAGTTCCGAAAATTTCTTGCTGACTTTTTCTTTCATGGTTCCTTATTTATGTGGTTTTAAGTGATTCGAATTGCACGAAGATAGGAAAAATTCCGCAACCTGCGGCGCACAATTCTTGCAATTCCTACCATAAATTGACCATTTCATGAAAAAACAGCCTCGGGAACGTTTGCAGCCCGGCACAATGAAAACAGCGGCTCCGACCGACTTTCGGCTTGTAAATCCGGAAATGTTTACTACCTTTGTAGAGGTTTCATTTCACAAGCTGCCAACCAACATTTCAAACGATATGATGAAAAAACTCATTTTCTCGGCTGCCCTGCTGCTCGCAGGAGGCGCCGTCGCCGCCCAGCCCAAGGTGATCGCCCACCGCGGCTACTGGACCGCCCCCGAGTCGGCGCAGAACTCGCTGGCTTCGTTCACCAAAGCCGATGCCGTCGGCGTCTACGGTTCGGAAATCGACGTATGGCTCACGGCCGACAACAAACTGATCGTCAACCACGACCGCAAGTACAAAGGCACCGACATCGACATGGAGAAATCCACGGCCAAGGAGATCACGGCCATCGTGCTGCCCAACGGCGAGAACATCCCCACGTTCGACGCCTACCTCAAGCTCGTGGCCTCGAAACCCGACACGCGCCTGATCCTCGAAATGAAGTCGCTTTCGGATTACAACCGCGAGGACCTCGCCGCCGAAAAGATCGTCAGGGAACTCAAAAAATACAAGGTGCTGGAGCGCACGGACATCATCGCCTTCTCGATCAACGCCTGCCTGGCGTTCAAGAAGCTCCTCCCCGACACCAGGATCTACTACCTCAACGGCGACCTGCCTCCCAAGAGCATCAAGAAGTTAGGACTGGCCGGCATCGACTATTCGATGGGCGTGCTGCGCAAGCATCCCCAATGGGTGAAGGAGGCGCACGAGCTGGGGCTCGAAGTCAACGTCTGGACCGTGGATTCGGAGGAGGACATGAAGTACTTCATCGGGCTGGGCGTGGACTACATCACCACCGACTATCCCGAGCGGTTGCAGGCCCTGCTGAAGAAGTAGGCTCACCCCGAACAACGAAAAGAGCGGCAGGGATTCCTGCCGCTCTTTATTATATAATAAGTGGGGATCAGACATCCACCACCGTCACCTCGATTCCGCGTTCGCGCAGACGCTCCAGATAGAGAGGCTGCACGCCGCTGTCGGTGATGATGCGGTCCACGGCCTCCAGGTCGCAGATCTTGCTGAATCCCCGGCGTCCGAACTTCGAGCTGTCGGCCAGCACCACGACTTTCTGCGCGGCGTTGATCATCGCGCCGTTGAGCGACGCTTCGAGCATGTTGGTCGTCGTCAGTCCGAAATCCGTGTCGATACCGTCCACCCCAACGAACAGTTTGCTGCAATTAAAGTTGCGCAGCATCGACTCCGCGAAGGGCCCCACCACGGAAACCGAACTGCTGCGCGTGATGCCGCCTAACTGGATGACATCCACGTCGGCGTGCTGCGAGAGGATCTGCGTCACGGGAACCGCCGCCGTGATGACCGTCAGGCGGCCTACGGGCTTGATCTCCCGGGCCAGGAAGGCCATCGTCGTTCCCGAGGCGATGATGATCGAATCGTCCTCGGAGACGAGCGCAGCAGCCGCGGCGCCGATCGCCCGCTTCTCGGCGACGTTCTTTTTCTCCTTCTCGTTGACGTGGCGGTCGCTGATGTAGGGACTTATGAGAATGGCGCTTCCGTGCGTGCGGTAGAGCTTCTTCTGCTGTTCGAGGTAGGACAGGTCCTTGCGGATGGTCACCTCCGAAACCTTGAAGAGTTCGGAGAGCTGCGTCACCGAGATCGAGCCGTTCTGCTGGAGCAGGGAGAGGATGCGGCTGTGCCGTTCGGGAAGGCTCAAAAGGGGTTCTTCGCCGGATTTATTCATATGTAATTTGAAATTTAGCTGTTTCGTTCGACCAAGATACGAAAATTATTCGAAATAGATTCACCCGGCCGGAGAAATTCGTTTTCCGGGAGAAACAGCGGTACAAAGCGCATTATTTCAAAATAAAATCGTTTTTATTTTGAAATGGCGGAAATCATTTGTACTTTTGTTCCGAAACGAAACATATAAACATTACATTATAATATGGAAAGAGCGGCACAAATCAAAAAACTGTCAGAAAAGGACAAAATCTGGGACATGGTAGTCGTGGGCGGCGGCGCCACGGGACTGGGCGTAGCGGTGGACGCGGCGACGCGCGGCATGAGCGTCGCTTGTCTGGAAAAAACCGACTTCGCCAAATGCACGTCGAGCCGTTCGACCAAACTGGTGCACGGCGGCGTGCGCTACCTCCAGAAAGGCGACGTGATGCTGGTGCTGGAGGCGCTGCGCGAACGCGGCCGCATGAAGGCCAACGCCCCGCATCTGGTGAAGGATCAGGCGTTCGTCATCTCGAACTACCGCTACTGGGACAATTTCCTCTATTTCTGCGGACTGACGTTCTACGACCTGCTCTCGTTCGGCTTCGGCTACGGGCGTTCGAGGTTCATCTCGGCGAAAAAAGTGATGAAATACATCCCGACCTCGGTCGAAAAGGGGCTGAAAGGCGGCGTGGTCTACCACGACGGCCAGTTCGACGATTCGCGCATGGCCGTCAACCTCGCGCAGACCTGCGTCGAGAACGGCGGCACGGTCGTCAACCACGCCACGGTGACGGGCATTCTGCACGACGAGGCGGGCAAGGTCGCCGGCGTGAAGTTCGTAGACAACCTCTCGGGCGAGGAGTACACCCTCAAGGCCCGCAGCGTGGTGAACGCCGCCGGCTGTTTCGTCGATGACATCATGCACATGGACAGCCCCGAGCACCGCAAGATGGTCACCCCGAGCCAGGGCGTGCACCTCGTGCTGGACATGAAGTTCCTGCAAAGCGACTACGCCATCATGGTCCCCAAGACCTCCGACGGCCGCGTGCTGTTCGCCGTGCCCTGGCACGACAAGGTCGTGGTCGGCACCACCGACATCGTGCGCCCCACCGCCGAGGAGGAGCCGCGCCCGCTGAAGGAGGAGATCGACTTCATCCTCGGCACCGCGGGACTCTACATGAACCCGGCGCCGACCTATAAGGACATCCTCTCGGTATTCGCGGGCCAGCGTCCGCTGGCGGCGCCCAAGAAGGAGGGCAAGAACACGAAGGAGATTTCGCGCAGCCACAAGGTCATCACCTCGGACAACGGACTGGTGACGATCACGGGCGGCAAATGGACCTCCTACCGCCTGATGGCCGAGGACACGGTGGACAAGGCCATCGAAGTGTGCGGACTTCCCAAACGCAAGTGCGTCACCAAAAAGTTCCGCATCCACGGCTACCGCAAGAACCCCGACCTCACGGACCACATGTACGTCTACGGATCGGACGAGCCGAAGATCCTCCGGCTGATCGAGCAGGAGCCCGCATTGGGCGAGAAGCTCTCGCAGAAATTCGGCTACACGCTGGCCGAGGTGGTCTGGGCCGTGCGCGAGGAGATGGCCATCACGCTCGAAGACGTGCTGGCGCGCCGTGTGCGTATGCTGTTCGTCGATGCCCGCGAGGCGATGGCCGCAGCCCCGAAAGCCGCCGCGGTCATGGCCCGCGAACTGGGCCGCGACCAGGCATGGATCGACGAACAGGTGAAAAGTTTCACCGATCTGGCGAAAAATTATATCTTTGAGCAAAAATAAACCAGCTTGACCCGTCGGAAACCGATCATACCCCCGAAGCCCCGTCCCGAACAAGGAGGGGCTTTCGGGGATAAATCCGGAACCGCACGGCGGACCCGGCGGAACAAGAGCTAAAAACCATCAACCTGCCCTATGTGGAAACTACTGCAACCCCCTGCGTATAAACCGGAAATGGAAGCCGACAAGGTGGATGCGAAATACAAACGCATGCGCCTGCAAGTATTTCTCGGCATCTTCATCGGATACGCCGGATTCTACATCGTCCGGAAGAACTTCTCGATGGCGATTCCCGAACTTACGCTCCTCGGCTTCGACCAGAGCGAACTGAGCATCGTCCTCTCGATGAACGCCGTAGCCTATGCGCTGTCCAAATTCCTGATGGGAAGCGTCTCGGACCGCAGCAACGCCCGCGTGTTCCTGCCGCTGGGACTGGTCCTGGCAGCCGTGTCGATGATGTTCATGATCGTCCCGGTCACGCTGCTCGGCCCGGAGCGCAAACAGCTGGCCATCGTCCTCATGGCGGTCCTGAACTTTCTGGTCGGCTGGTTCAACGGCATGGGCTGGCCCCCGTGCGGCCGCGTCATGACCCACTGGTTCTCGATCAACGAACGCGGCACGAAGATGTCGATCTGGAACTGCGCCCACAACGTGGGCGGAGCGCTGGTCGGCCCGATGGCCGTCTACGGCGCCATCTGGTTCGGCTCGTGGTTCTACGGAGGCCATACGGAGCTCTATTTTCTGATCGGCACCTATCTTTTCCCGGCCGTGGTCGCCATCTTCATCGCCCTGCTGGCCTACGTGCTCATCCGCGACACGCCGCAGTCGTGCAGCCTCCCTTCGGTGGAGAAGTGGCGCAACGATTTCCCGAAGAATTACAGCGCCAAGCAGGAAGAGGTGCTCACGACCCGCGAAATCTTCTTCAAGTACGTGCTGAACAACAAGTTGCTGTGGTTCATCGCCATCGCCAACGCCTTCGTCTACATGGTGCGCTACGGATGTCTCGACTGGGCGCCGACCTACCTCCGCGACGCGCAGGGCTACGACATCAAGCAGGCCGGCTGGGCCTATTTCGCCTATGAATTCGCCGCCATCCCCGGCACGCTGATCTGCGGATGGCTCTCGGACAAGGTATTCCACGGACGCCGCGCCCTGCCGACCATCCTCTTCATGGCGATCGTCGCGGTGTTCATTTTCCTCTACTGGCAGTTCTCGTCGAACTACTTCATCGTCACCATGTCGCTGATCGCCATCGGGTTCTTCATCTACGGCCCCGTGATGCTCATCGGCGTGCAGGCGCTCGACCTGGCCCCGAAGAACGCCGCCGGCACGGCTGCCGGACTGACCGGATTCTTCGGCTACTTCCTCGGCACGGCCATCCTGGCCAACATCGTGATCGGCTCGGTGGCCGACAAGGCCGGCTGGGACTGGACGTTCATCCTGCTGATCGGGGCCTGCGCCCTCTCGATCGTCTTCATGGCGTTCACCTACAAGGGAGAGAAAGAGGTGCTCGGACAGCGGTAACCCCGGAAAATCAACGAATCGTGAAAGCCCTTAACTCCTTGTTAAGGGCTTTTTCGCATCCCCCGACCAACCGATCGACCAGAGCGTGAAACCGCGGCGAATGGTTGTGATGGACCGTGTGGCAGAGTTCGTGGATGATTACATAGTCGCGCAGATGCTCCGGGAGGGTCATCAGAAAGAGGCTCAGCGAGATGTGGTTGCGTCCCGAACAACTCCCCCACTTCGTGCGCGAGGCGCGGATCGAGAGTTTCTCGTATTTCAGCCCCGTCGCCTCCGACAGCCGCGCGATGCGGCCCGGAAGGTCGGCCTTGGCGGCCCGGCGCAGCTCTTCGACGCGGGCTTTCCGCTCCTCGGACGGCAGCTGCGGAGGCAGCGCGGCGCGTTTTCGGGCGAGCCGTTCGCGGGCGGCTTCGATCCATTCCGCCTTCTCGTCGAGAAATGCCAAAGCCCGCTTCTGCGACACCCCGCGGGGGAACGACAGCCGCACGGCGCCCGTGGCGCGCACGCTGATCAAAACACGGCGCGCCCGCACCGACTGCGAAAGCGTCACCTCCCCCAACCGGGGATGCACCCAGACCGAGGTCATCGCATCAGCACAGCATTGATCGACACTCCCTGTATTACAACGGCAGAATCCGTACGTTCCAACTTAATATTTTCGAACAGAATCCGGCAACGGTCATCGCGGTAATCCAACAGCCGCAACAACTGCTCCGGCGTAGGCTCGCACGCTTCGGCCGGATCGAATCCACTCCTTTCCAGCTGGCGTTCCAGCAAGTCCCGACAGGGAATCCGGTACACGGCACCCTCTTTCCCCAAATACAGACAAAGCGTATCGTTCCTGATATTATAGCTATCATCGCTGTACCAGTTCCGGAGATTCGTATAATAATGCGGATATTCCGCATTTACCTCGAACCGGACATTGACGGGTGCCTCCAGTTCAATAATATTGGTATCGACACATTCAACAACAGCGGTATCGACACGACTCCAATCATAGCCCCACCTCACGTAATCGCGCATCGCTTCGGGGAAAATCGCGGCCAGATCGTCGAGGTTCCTCTTCACCCCGAACCGCGCGAAAGCCGCGCTGTCACGGCGGATGTAGTCGAGCGACTCGTAGAGCTGCCGGTACTCCTTTTTATGAACCGTGTCGGCCAGCAGCACCGGCGTCAGCAGCAGCCGTCCGTCTTCGCCAAGGCGTCCGAGCCGTTCCGCCAACCGCTCCGCACGCTGCAACTGCGACTGCACGGCGATACGCCCGGGCTCGAAGCAGGGAACGTAGGCCAGCACGGCGAAACTCACCCATGCCGCAAGGCACACCCACAGATAGCGGCCCGCGCGCTGCGACAGGAACAGCAGCACGCAGAAGGTCATCAGACCGCCGCACACCAAGAGGTAGACGCGCGGTTCGGTCAGCCCGTATTCGTTCGTGCGGCGCACCACGCCGATCCAGAACAGCACCAGCATCGGCAGCGACACGAGGCTGAAGTGGTCGAAGAACCAGTCGTAAATCCGCTTGACGAGCAGCCGGTCCAGCGCCTTGACGGCGAGCGCCGTCATCGTGAAGCCGAAGACCATGTAGGCCACGCCGCCCTCGGGCAGCGACCACGTGAAGAGGATCTTGGCCATGTAGAGGTAGAGGATGGCGGTGTAGATCAGCAGCGCGGGGGTCACGATGTAGTTCAGCAGTATTTCGAGAATGCGGTTGCCGATCATCTCGGCGCCCCGCCAGCGGTCGGCCATCATCAGGAAGAGCACCGGCACGGCCAGCGTCTCGACGATGGTGACGGCCCACACTGCGACGTGTTCGATCCATTTGCCCTCGAGGCCGAAGATATAGGTCGTCGAATAGAGTATCGCATAGAAGAGCCCCAGCGCGACGTTGGCGAACAGCAGGGCGAGCAGCCCCGACCGCAGCCAGACGAGCGCGCCGTTGACGAACCGGTCGTTGCGCACGGCCCGCAGGCTCAGCAACAGCAGCAGCGGCGCCAGTATGCCGAGCGAAATGCGGAAAGGAGCGCTTTCGACCCACGCCCCGAGCCCGCTCCAGAGCGTCAGCGGCACGATCGGCGTCCACACGGCCCAATAGACTTTTCGCCACGGTCCGCGCCCCGCCAGGTTGTTGACGGCAAGCGCCAAGGCGAAGAACAACGGCACGAGGGCGAGACCGTTGAACAATCTCTCCTCGCTCCAATCGAGTTCGTAGGTGAGCAGGCACCGGATGCAGGCGTAGAGCGCAAGGAGCGTTTCGACCGGATACGACCGCACGACCCGCACGGCCCCGTCGCGGAGCCATTGCAGGCAGTATTCGAGTTTGGCTTTCACAGAATTATGATTTTGATTATCGGCTTTGCATATTCGTTCGTCATGGCGAGGCATCGTCAGATGCCGCAGCCATCTGCGGAGAGTGTCGTAACGCCGCAAGGATTGCCGCGTCGCTGCGCTCCTCGCAATGGCGGGACTCCGTTTCCTCCTTTCAGTTCTCCGGCCCGATGCGCTGGCGCACGACCTCGAAGAGCATCACGGCCGCGGCGGCCGAGACGTTCAGCGACTCGATATGTCCGATCAGCGGAATGGCCAGCTGCTCGTCGCAGAGTTTCAGCACCTCTTTCGAGATGCCCGTATCCTCGGCGCCCATCACCAGCACGGTGGGCTTGCGGAAATCGGCGTCGTAGAGCAGTTTACGGCTCTTCTCCGTGGCGGCCACGACCTGAAAACCCTCGGTCTGCAACTGTTTGAGCGTATTGCGGACCGACCCCACGCGGCACACGGGGATCGTCGTGAGGGCCCCGGCCGACGAACGGATGGCCTCGGCGTTCACGGGAGCGGAGTTCTTGAGCGGCGCGATGAGCCCGTGGGCTCCGGCGCACTCGGCCGAACGGGCGATGGCCCCGAAATTCCGCACGTCGGTCACCCCGTCGAACAGGACGATGAGCGGCGTTTCGTCGTCGGGAACCCGCTCCAGAATGTCGGCCAGTTCGACGTATTCGATGGCCGCGGTCTGCGCCACGACCCCCTGGTGGTTGCCGCGCGTCAGGCGGTTGAGCTTCTCGACCGGCACCTCCTGGAAACGCACCCGGTAACGGATGCAGAGGTCCTTCAATTCCTGCATCAGCTGCCCTTCGGCGCCCTTGCGGATGTAGAGTTTCTCGATCTGCTTTCCGGCCTCGATCGCCTCGGCCACGGGACGAATCCCGAAAATCAGGTTATCCATTGTATTGTTCTTCGATGAGTTCCAATTCGTACGACGCCTTCTCCCACTCGTGCATCTGATGCTCGTAACGGTTTTTAAGTTCGTTGTAAGCCTTGTAGCCGGCCTCGTCGTACTCGGCCGCGGCGGCGAATTTCGCATCGTACTCCGCGATCCGCTTCTCGATGTCGGCCAACTCCGCCTCGATCGTCTCCACGACCTTTTTCGCTTTGCGCAACTGCTTCTCCTGCTCCTTCTTCTGCTCGTAGGAGAGCTTTCCGGATACGGCCGGCTTCGGTTCGTCGCCCTTCGCAGGCGTTTTGGCCGGAGCGTCGCGCCGCTCGACCTCCTGCAACGACTCCAGCTTGCGTTTTTCGAGGAAATAGTAGATGCCGCCCAGATACTCCTTCACCCCGCCGTCGCGGAACTCGTAGACCTTCTGCACCATGCCGTCGAGGAATTCGCGGTCGTGCGACACCACGACCACCGTGCCGTCGTACTTCATGATGGCGTTCTTGAGAATGTCCTTCGAACGCATGTCCATGTGGTTCGTCGGCTCGTCCAGCACCAGCAGGTTGCGCGGCTCCAGCATCATGCGGGCCATCGCCAGACGCGCCCGCTCGCCGCCCGAGAGGACCTTGACCTTCTTGTCGATGTCCTCGCCGCGGAACAGGAACGCCCCCAGAATGTCGCGCAGACGCGTGCGGATGTCGCCCACCGCCACGCGGTCCAGCGTGTCGTAGACCGTGAAATCGCCGTCCATCAGGTCGTCCTGATTCTGGGCGTAATAGCCGATGTTGACGTTGGCCCCCAGCCGGATCGACCCCTCGGTGGGCGTCAGCTGGCCGATCAGCATCCGCGCGAGGGTCGTCTTGCCCTCGCCGTTGCGGCCCACCAGCGCGATTTTGTCGCCCTTCTCGATGACGAAATTCGCGCCGCTGAAGACATGTTTCTCGCCGAACGACATCCCGGCTTCGTTGATCTCGGCCACGATCTGCCCCGAGCGCGGAGCGGGCGGAAACTTGATGTTGAGCGTGGCGAGGTCCTCCTCCTCAATCTCCAGACGGTCCAGCCGCTCCAGCTGCTTGATGCGCGACTGCACCTGATTCGATTTGGTGGGCTTGTAGCGGAACTTCTCGATGAACTCCTCGGTCTTTTCGATCATCCGCTGCTGATTCTCGTAGGCCGCCATCTGCTGCGCCCGGCGCTCGGCGCGCAGGACGACGTATTTCGAATAGGAGACCTTGTAATCGGTGATCTTCCCCAGCGACAGTTCGACCGTACGGTTCGTGACGTTGTCCAAAAAGGCCCGGTCGTGGGAAATCAGCAGCACCGCGCCGTTGTAGTTTTTCAGATACTCCTCCAGCCACTGGATCGACTCGATGTCGAGGTGGTTCGTGGGCTCGTCGAGCAGGAAGATCGAGGGACGCCGCAGCAGCAATTTCGCCAGCTCGATGCGCATGCGCCAGCCGCCCGAGAACTCGCTCGTGGCGCGTCCGAAATCCGACCGTTTGAACCCGAGGCCCAAGAGGGTCTTCTCGATGTCCGCGTCGCGGGTCTCGCCGCCGAGGATGTGATAATGGTCCTGCGCGTCGTTCAGCCGGTGCAGGAGCTGTTCGTAGGAGGCGCTCTCGTAGTCGGTGCGCTCGGCGATCTCGCGCGTCAGGGCCTCGATCTCGGCTTCGAGCCGCAACACCTCCTCGAAGGCTTTAGCGGTCTCCTCCACGAGCGTCGTGGTGTCGGCCACGCGCATCGTCTGCGGCAGGTAGCCGATCGTGCAGTCGCCGTTGAGCGTCACGGCGCCCGAGGTGGGCTGCTGCTCGCCCGTGATGATGCGCAACAGCGTGGTTTTGCCGGCGCCGTTGCGGCCCACGAGGCCGATGCGGTCCTTGGGATTGATCAGGAACGAAATATTGTCGAAGAGGGTCCAGCCCCCGTAACTGACGGTGAGATTGTCTAATGAAATCATGGCGAATCTAAAAACACCGCAAAGTTAGCGATTTAATCCGACATATCGTATCTTTGGGCACTGAAACAGAATCCCGGATATGGAAAAACTGGAACGATACCTGCAATTCATGCGCGAAGCCGAGCGGCTCAAAAACGTCCTGCGTTCGGCCCGCACTTCGGCCGGGCGCACCGAGAGCACCGCCGAGCATACGTGGCGGCTGGCCCTGCTGGCGCTGGTCCTTGCGGACGAGAAGCCGGAACTCGACCTTCAGCGGGTGCTGGCGATGTGTCTGGTCCACGACCTCGGGGAGGCTTACGAAGGGGACATCCCGGCCGTCGAACAATCCGATCCGGCGGCCAAAGCCGCGGCGGAACTTGCAGCCATAGACCGGATTACACCCCTGCTGCCCGATGAAGCCGCAGCGCGCATCCGGGCGCTCTGGGAGGAGTACGAAGCCTGCGCCACGCCCGAAGCCCGCTGGGTCAAGGCACTCGACAAGGCCGAGACCATCCTCCAGCACAACCAGGGCGCGAACCCCTCCGATTTCGACTACGGATTCAACCTGACCTACGGCGCCGAATGGTTCCGCGACGACGCGCTGCTGCGCAAACTGCGCCGCCTGCTCGACGCGGAGACAGCCCGGCACGTCAGGCGTTGAGCATCTTCACGATCTCGGCCTGCGGGTCCGCGGCGCCGAAGACGGCGTTGCCGGCCACGAGCACGTCGGCGCCCGCACCGTAAACCTCGGCGGCGTTGTGCGACGAAATGCCGCCATCGACCTCGATGATCGTTTCGAGCCCCATCTCCCGCACCATGCCGCGCAACTGTGCGATCTTCTCCAGCGACCCGGGGATGAACGACTGCCCCCCGAATCCGGGTTCGACGCTCATCACCAGCACCAGATCCACCAGCGGCAGCACGCCGCGAAGCGCCTCGACCGGGGTCGCCGGCTTGATCGAAATGCCGGCTTTGACCCCGGCTTCGCGGATCAGGCCGATGCAGGCCGCGGGATCGTCCGACGCCTCGTAATGGATGGTCACCAGATCGGCGCCCGCTTCGGCGAAGCGTTTCACGTACTTTTCCGGGCTGACGATCATCAGATGAACGTCGAGGAACTTCGCCGTCGCCTTGCGGATGGCTTTCAGCACGGGAAACCCGAACGAAATATTGGGAACGAAAACGCCGTCCATCACATCTATGTGGACCCATTCGGCCGCACTCGCGTCAACCATCCGGGTATCGCGCTCCAGGTGTCCGAAATCGGCCGAGAGCATCGAAGGAGCTACTGTTCTGTTCATGGTGCAGTTCTTAATTTCTATTTACAAAGATACGAATAAGCGAGGGCAATGTCAAATTTATTTGAACATTGCCGAGCGGGAGTATTTGAAACGTTCCGGCGATAGAAAGGGAACTGACGGCTCCAAAACCGAATCGCAGGCTCTCCGCGCCCCGGCATCCCGTCAGCCTCTTCCGCAGCCCGTGCCGCCGATCCTGCGGCGGATCGCCAGGCCGTTGAGCAGCGAAAGCGACAACGCAAGTCCGATGCCGCACAGCAGCGTGATCCCCATGCCCGCCGGCCGATACCCCTCCTGCAACGCCGCCAGCGACGGCAGGTAAGCAAGGCGGAGCAGCCATACGGCCAGCACAGCGGCCGCCAGGACCGCACCGTTCAGCCCGAACGTCAGCAGCCGGTAGGGCCGCGCCACGCGCGTCGGGGCGTAGCCCAGCAGAAGCAGGTTTTCGATCTTGTCGCTGTTCTTCTGCAACAGCAGGAAGATGCTCAACATCAGGACGTAGAACGACATCGCGCTGAATGCCATCCCCACCCCGGCCACGCCGCCCGCGGCCAGCCGCAGGAAACGAGTCGCCTTGCCGTCGTCGCGGCGGTCGCCCTCGGCCTCGTAGCCCTTGCGGGCGAGGTATTCCGAAACGGCGGCATCGACCGGACGGTCGGTCTCGACGATGACCCGCGCCGGACGTTTTTCACTCGTCCGGCTTCCGAACCGCCCGTTCGACCAGCGGATGAACGCATCGGGCACGAGAATCGTGTTCAGCCGGTTCGACAACCCGACGATACGCCCCCGAAAGTGCTCCGTGAGGCCGTTCCCGGCGATGTCGATGCCGAGGCTCACCCGGCGGAAGATGCCTTCCGAAATCTGCGGCAGCCCCTGCGAGGGGGCGAACCCGTAGTTGTAGAGGTTCACGTAGTTGCGCGGGATGATGATGGGAATGTCGCGGCTGCCGGGCTCGTAGTCCCAATCGGCGGCTTCGACATCGAGAAACCGGTCGGGAACCGACTCGAAAAAGAGGTAGGTCGAGAGGTTCACGCCGCCCATGCCGACCGACCCCGTGATCCGGTAATCGGCCGGGGTCAGCGCCCCGACCTCCCGCACAAAAGGCTGGGAGCGAAGCTCCTGCAACTCCTCGGGGGTGAAGCCGCCGCTGCCCAGCCCGATGGCGTTGAGCGCGCTGACGCGCTTCGACAACACGAGGTAGTCGCCGCGCAGGAACGAATCGGGCCGGTCCACGATCGGCCGGATGTCGCGGTAAGCCTGCAAGGCCCCCAGCACGACGGTCATCCCCACCACTCCGGCGAGGGTGAACCCGGCCAGCTGGGCTGCGCTCAGATGGCAGCGAAGCAGTTTCCAAAGCAGTTTCACAGCGTCAGGATTTTATGGTACGGCAGTTCGAGACGGCTGCCGACCGAGGTCACTACGATGCCCGCCCCCTGCGCCCGGGCCTCCTCCAGCAGCAGTCCGGCGAGTATCCCGCCGTTCGCGGCGTCGAGATGGCTCACGGGCTCGTCCAGCAGGATGAAATCGAACGGCTGGCACAGACAGCGCACGAACGCGACGCGCTGCTGCTGCCCGAACGAGAGTTTCCCGACCGGGGTGTTCCGTTTGGCGGCGATCCCGACCGCCTCCAGCAGGCGTTCGATCTGCCCGGGCGTCTTGAACGAGGTCAGTTCGTTTTTCAGGGCGAGGTTCTCGGCCACGGTCAGTTCCCCGAACAGCCGCAGGTCCTGAAAGAGCAGGCTCAGCGACCTTCGCCGCACGTCGCCCCACCGGGCCGCGGAGAAGGTGCGGCAATCTTCGCCGCCGAAGAGGATGCGGCCCGCATAATCGTTCCGCCACCCGTACAGGAAACTGCACAGCGAGGATTTGCCGCTTCCCGAAGCGGCTTCGACCAGATAACACTCCCCCTTGCGGAATGTCACGTCGCGCCCCCACACGTCCGACGCCCGGACTTCCGGATCGTCAGCGAACGCATCGGGCACCACCTGCCGTAAAGTTATCGTCTCCATAGACCGGCTGTTTCGAAAAAGCGGCCGTTCGAATCCGGACGGCCGCTGCTCGGTGTCGCCACCGCCGTTAGATTTCGTCCGCTTCCGGCATATACTGACGGATCAGTGCGCCGGTCGTGTCGCAAATGGTCTTGAAAGCGTTCTGCTCCTTGTCAGCCATGTTGACGACGAGCTTTCCGCCCTCCATCGTGCTGTACGCCTCCATGTCGTCGAACATGCCGAGCACCGCCAGCGCGGCTTCCGCCTGCGGCGTCCCGGCCTCTCCGGCCAGCTGGGAAACCAGGGCGCTCAGCCCCTTGAAATCGACCCAGAAGGTGCAGGACTGCCCTTTCACGATGCCGTCGAGCGACATCAGCGATTCGATCTTCGCACCGTCGAGGGCCGACTTCACGGCCGTGTCGGTCGTGCAGTAAAGCACCTTGTTCTTCACGCCGAACAGCACCGAAACATCGCCCGAATTGAACACGTACTCGCCCTCGGCGGTCTGCTGAACGGGCATGCCCGCCAGGTTCGTGACGACGGTCTGCAACACGGCGGGATCATTGACCTGGGCCAGCAGCGACGCGATCGGGAAACGTCCGTCCGGGGTCATTCCCGAGAACGAGATCACGCAGTCGCCGTCGAAAGCGTCGAGCACCTGCTTGACCATCGGATTGCCCAGCATCATGCCGTAACCGGGCATGGCGGCCAGCATCGCATAGAGCTTTTCGCCGTCGAGTCCGTAGGAAAGCGCAGCGAGGCTGCCGGCGGGCACGTAGCGCAGCAGGTCGCCCGTCTGGGGCTTCACGTAGGCGTAAAACGCCGCTGCTTTCTCCACGCTCGCCTTGTCCTTGTAGCTTACCGCGGCGTCGCTGACGATGCGTCCCTTCTCGAAATTGGCGGAGCCCATCACCAGAGCCCCTTTCAGCACATCCATCATGGGCATCGCACCCAGCATCGGATTGTTCATCATGGCCGACAGATTGGCATACGACACGACCATGTTCACGTCGTTGCGCGCGGCCAGCCGTGCGGCGACGGCCTTGTCGCCCATCAGGCTTTCAGCGCGCTTCTGGGCGAACAGCTTCCGAACCTTCTCCTCGACGACTCCGCAGGGATCGGTCTTGAAATAGAGCAGGCAGGCGATGTCGTTATAGGCGCAGACACCGGACGCCTCCGACTCCTCGCCGATCTTCACCACCGAAACGCCCGCCTCGGTCACCGTCTCGGTGCCGCTCTTCTCGTTGATGCGCGCGATCAGGGCGTCCAGTTTGGATTTGTCGCCGACCGGGAACAGCAGACCGCCGCCCACCTCGGGATTATTGATGTCGGCACCGTCCGCCGACATGAACAGGAAGAGTTCCTTTTTCAGATCGAGCCCCGATTCGGCCGGATTCTCCAACAGCGAAAACAGGTACTCCTTCTCTTCGGCGGAGAGCTCCTCCGCCTTGTCCAACTCCGTTTTCAGGCGATCGAGGAGCGGATTGGAGGCGGCGTCGCACGTCCCGCTCTTCTTCAGGAGCGATGCGGCATCGACCGACATCGTCACGAACGAATCGGCCGGCAGCACGTTCCGGTAATCGGCACCGCCGCCGCAGGAGACGATCAGCGCAGCCGCAGCCGTCAGGCAGGCCAGTTTCACGATGGGTAAGAAGTCTTTCATAACTGAACGGATTAAAGGGTTATTCTAATAGAAAACAAAGTTATAAAATTCGGCGCACGATATGCCATCCGGAGCAAATAAAATTACGCACGGCCCCCAAAATTCCGATTCCGGGAATAAATTGCTATTTTTGCAGTCAAACACCACCGAACAGCCATGACCCTTTCCCTGCTTTTCCTGCTGACGACCTGCTGTCTGACCGCCGTACTCGTCTTCGTCCTGCTCCTGTGGCGCAGGGAGTCGCGCCGGCTCGCCGATGCCGAGGCGCGCGAACGCGACGCCGCGACCCGCCTCTCGGCCGCCGAAGCCCGGCTGGCCGCCTCCGAGCAGACCGCCGCAGCCGAAAAAGAAACCCTCCGGCGCAGCGAGGAACAGGTGCGGTCGCTGACCGAACAACGCTCGCGCGCCGAAGCCGAACTGGCCGCGCTGCGCGCCGCATCCGAAGCCGAGATCGCCGCCCTGCGGCAGCGGAACGCCGAGGAGCGCGAAGCCGCGCGTGCGGAGCGCGAAAAGACCGAAGAACGTTTCCGGGCGCAATTCCGGAACCTGGCGACGGAGATTCTGGGCGAGCAGACCCAGCACTTCAAGCAGACCAGCAAGGAGTCGATCGACATCCTGCTGAAACCCTTCAAGGACAACATCGTCGATTTCCGCAAACGGGTCGAGGAGATTTACACCACGCAGACCTCGCAGCGCGGCGAACTGAAAGCCGAACTCAAACGCCTCATGGAGCTCAACCAGAACATCTCGGCCGAGGCCCGCAACCTGACCGACGCCCTGAAAGGCAACTCGAAAGTGCAGGGCGACTGGGGCGAAATGCTGCTGGAGACGATCCTCGACAGCTCGGCGCTCTCGAAGGGCATCCACTACGAAACGCAGTACAACATCAAGGACGAGGAGGGCCGCAACCTGCGACCCGACGTGGTCCTGCACCTGCCCGAGAAGAAAGAGATCGTCATCGACTCGAAGGTTTCGCTCACGGCCTTCGTGGCCTACACCTCGGCCGACACGGAGGAGGAGCGGCGGCGGCATCTCGCGGCGCACGTCGCGTCGGTCCGCCAGCACGTCACCGAACTGGGGCGCAAGGAGTATCAGCGGCGGCTGAACTCTCCCGATTTCGTCATCATGTTCGTCCCCAACGAACCGGCGTTCCTCGCGGCGTTGCAGAACGACCCGGCCATCTGGTCCGACGCCTACGACAAGAAGGTGATCGTCTCCTCGCCGACGAATCTTTTCGCCCTGCTGAAACTCGTCGCCGACCTCTGGAAATACAACGACCAGGACAAGAACACCAAGGAGATCGCCGCCTGCGGACTGAAACTCTACGAGCAGTTAGTGGCTTTCACGGGATCGCTCGAAAGTGTCGGCACGGCGCTCGACAAGGCCCGCGACGCCTACGAGGACGCCCACAAGCGGCTCTGCACGGGCAACGACAACATCATCCGCGTCGGCGAACGCCTGCGCCGGACGGCCCGCCTGCAAACCAAGCGCCAGCATGCGGCGCGCACGCTCGAAATCGCCGGCAGCGATTCCGAAGAGGAGCTTCCGGAGGAGCCGTCGGCCCGGCCCGATCCGGCCGAATGACCCCCGGAACGAAAAATCCCCGCAACCGAAGTCGCGGGGATTTTTCATATCCGTCTCCAACTTTTGCGCAGCCGGCACGCGAGGCCCGGCGTCGCATCCGCCGCCACCGCCTCCACGATGTCGTCCCACGATTCGGCGACCCAGCCGACCCGGTCCCGGCAACGGCACAACACCTCGACGGCCCAGACCTTCACCGCGACCTTCGAACCCGGATCGACGGCCCATTCGGCGGCCGCCTCGGCGATCCGCTCCAACGCCCCCGGCTCCGGAACGTAACGTCCGAGCAAGTCGGCCATGATCTTGCCGAAATGCCGCCGCGCACTGGGGTCGGCGCATGCCGGGAAATCCCGCCGGCAAAACACCGCCGCACGGGGCATGAAACACTCGGGAACGGTGAAATAGATGCGTTCGAGCACATAGGCGCCACGGAACAGCACCTTGTGTCTGACGGGTTTCGGAAGCTCCCCGTGCCGGAATGCGACGAGGTCGTAGAGCAGCTCCACGCCATCCGCCCCGAGCACCGCCCGGGCCGTCTCGTCGGCGAAATTTTCATGAAACCGCTCCGACAGGAGCTTCACGAGGTCCGTTTCGGTCATACTGCCGGCAGCCGGTCAAAACAGCTTCTTGCGGGATGTCGTAACGACGAAATCTTTCAGATAGAAGGGCTCGAAATAGGCGATGTCCTCCGTGCGGCCTTCGTCAAGGGCCTGCTGGGCCAGCCGCGCCAGGCCGCGGGCCGAGGGGGTCACCTCGACGCATACGGCGTCGGAAAGGACGCCGGCGCACTTGCGGGCCCCGCTGCCGAAGATCACGAACGGACGCCCCTGACCGCGGAACGCCGCGAAACTCCCCTCGCCGACCACCTCGGCCGACACCTCGCCCTGCGGGCGTCCCCCGGCGTCGAAGACCTGCGCATAGACCTCCATGCGGCGTGCATCGACCATCGGACAGAGGTACGCCCCGTCCCAGCCGTCAACCGCGAGAATCCCCGCCTCGTGGTCCTCACGGGCCACCTCGACCAGCGCGTCCAGCGACCCCACGGCCACCAGCGGCTTTTGCAGGCCGTAGCACAGCCCCTTGGCGAACGACACGCCGATACGCAGTCCGGTGTACGACCCGGGGCCCTTGCCCACGGCCACGGCGTCGAGGTCGTCGGGCACGATGCCCGTCTCGCGCAGCAGTTCATCGACGAACACGCCGACCTTGCGGGCGTGGTCGCGCCCCTCGTCGCTCTCGCGCAGCGACAGCAGTTCGCCGTCTTTGGCAATCCCCACGGAACAGATGTCCGTGCCGGTTTCAATAGCAAGTATTAGACTCATAAGTTATTATATCGTTTTCTCGTAACCATCGGCCGTTGTCGCCGCCTTCGGCGTCGTTTACAAGTCTGACCCCACCCCAAACCCCTCCCTCGGGAGGGGCTTGTCGCGACGCAACCGGATTGTCTCCGAAATGTGGACGCTATATCACTCCAAAATACTCCAGCGCCTTCCGGATGCCGTCGTCATCGACCGACGCCGTCACATAATCCGCAGCGTTCAGCGCCTCGCCGCAGGCGTTGCCCATCGCCACGCCGACACCCGCCGCCCGGAGCAGCGCCGCATCGTTGCCGCCGTCGCCGAAAGCCATCGTCTCGTCGTGCGCGAAGCCGAAATGCGCCGCGAATTCGGCCATTCCCGTCGCCTTATCGACACCCCGGACGTTAATGTCCGCAAAGATCGGGCACCAGCGCGACGCCACGAGCGACGGCAATTCGGCCATCACCCGCTTTTCGAGTTCGGGGTCGAAATAAAAGCACATCTGGCAGCAATCGCCCCGGTCGAAAAGCGCCCGCAGATCGACCTCCCGGGGAACCGGATGCGCCACCATCTCCGCCAGACGCACCACCTCGGGCGTCACGCGGTTGACGAAAACCCCGTCGTTCAGCTCCAGCCCGACCGGAAAACCCAGCACCTCCGACAAGGCGAGCGCCTTCTCGAAGTCGGCGCGCGGAACGGGATGCCGGGCGACCAGCGTTCCGTCGCGCATCAGGCAGTCGGCGCCGTTCAGCGCCACCACGCCGTCGTAGGGAATCTCCTGCAACGGCTCCAGATCCGCGGCCGCGCGTCCCGTGGCGATGAAGAGCCGCACGCCGCGGGCATGCGCCCGGCGCAACGCATCCAGCGCGGAAGCCGGCACCTCGTGGGTCTCGAAGCTGATGAGCGTCCCATCTACGTCCAGAAACAGCGCCTTTGTCATCTCCGGTAGTTTTTCATCGCCTTGTCCATCTCGCGCCGGGCGTCGTTCTCTTTCAGGTACTCGCGCTTGTCGTAGGACTTGCGGCCCCGGGCCAGTCCCACGACGACCTTGGCCAGCCCGCGTTCGTTCAGGAACATCCGCAGGCCCACGATCGTGAGCCCCCGGTCCTGCGAGGCGCGCTGCAACTTCTCCAGCTCCCGGGCCGTGAGCAGCAGCTTGCGGTCGCGGCGCGGCACGTGGTTGTTGCAGGTTCCCCAGGCATATTCGGCGATGTTGATGCCGCGCACCCACAGTTCGCCCTTGTCGAAATAGCAGAACGTATCGACCATCGACGCCTTTCCGGCGCGGATCGACTTGATCTCCGTTCCGACCAGCACGACGCCCGCAACGTACTCTTCCAGAATCTCATAGTCGAACGTCGCGCGCTTGTTCCGGATATTTATCTTCTTCTGTTCGCTCATATACTCAAAAACGGCACACGAATTGCAATTTTAATTCGCAGGGGTGGGAATCGGTCAAGGTAACTAATTCTTTTATCTTTGATATGTTTTACACATCTTTCTGTTTATTTTCTGTTTGCACACGGTATGCGCAGTGATGCGTGTACGACCCGAGACCCGCCCCTTTTTTTCTTATAATATCAATCGCTGTATCTTATTCGCAATGGTCACTTTCACTTTGTTGTAGCCGGTCAGCCGTTGCATGATCTCTTTCATCTCGTCGTCGGGAAGTTCGTCGTCCAGCTTCGCCTGCAACTCCTTGATCAGCGCCTCGATGACTTTCGATTTGTAAAGCGTCACGGCCTTCGGGACCCCCACGGCCAGCATCTCGGCGTCGGTTTCCAGGTGTATTTCCTTGCGCCGCCACAGCTCGCTGGGCACGTAGTTGTCGTCCGCCGTGAGGATGTCCACCGACATGTTGCACACCTCCGGGTCGATGTGGTTCAGGAAAACGTGCGCCGGAACCTCCACACCGGTCCCCAACTGCGTCCACTGTTCGCGGTAAACATTCATAATCTTGGCGTAGACCGGATTGCGGAACTCGATGTTGTCGTCGCTCAGCTCCGCGAAGATCACCTCCGCGACGTTGCACGCCACCATCGTCCGCCCCTCCTTGAAGTCGAACGAGCAATGGCCGTATTTCAGGAGGTATTTCACGATCTCGCGCTCCAAAGCCTCGAAACTGCTCCCCGCCTCGACCTGTTTGACGAACTCCACCTCGGGCTGCGGTGCCTCCCGCTGCCTCAGCGTCGTCTGCCGGCGCAGGAAGTCGTCCGTCTCGCGGTCGCCCGACGTGGTCATGCGCTTGCGCGCCACCTCCGAGATCAGAATCTGCTCGTCGATGTCCATGATCCGCGCGCACTCCTTGATGTAGACCGAACGCTGGATCGGGTCGGGTATCTGCGACACCGACTGCACCATGTCGGCGATCAGCGCAGCTTTTTTGATCGGGTCGCCCTGCGCGTCCTTCAGCAACAGTTTGGCCTTGAATTCCAGAAAATCCTGCTCGTTGGCGCGGATATACTCCTGCAACTCGGCAGCCGTGTGGCTGCGGGCGAACGAGTCGGGGTCCTCGGGCTCGGGCAGCAGCACCACGCGCACGTTCATCCCCTCTTTCAGGATCATGTCGATACCGCGCAGCGAGGCGTGGATACCCGCCGAATCGCCGTCGTAGATGACCGTGATGTTCTTCGTAAAGCGGTTCAGCAGGCGTATCTGCTCCGTCGTGAGCGACGTTCCGGACGACGCCACGACGTTCTCCACCCCGGCCTGGTGCATCGAAATCACGTCGGTATAACCCTCGACCATGATGGCGAAGTCCTGCTGCTGAATGGCTTTCTTGGCGAAATAGAGGCCGTACAGTTCGCGTTTCTTGCTGTATATCTCGCTCTCGGGGGAGTTCTGGTACTTGGCAACCTGCTTGTCCGTGCGGAGCGTGCGGCCTCCGAAGGCCACGATGCGTCCCGAGATGTTGTGCACGGGGAAGATCACCCGGTCGCGGAACCGGTCGTAAAGCGATCCGTCGCTCTCGCGGGCCAGCGAAAGTCCCGTCGAGAGGAGGAACTCCTTCTTGTAACCCGCCGCCAAGGCGTCCTTCGACATCCGGTCGCCTTTCGCAGGGCAGAATCCGAGTCCGAATTTCTTGATCGTGGCGTCGGTCATCCCGCGCTTCTGGCGGAAGTAGGCCAGTCCCACGCTCTGTCCTTCGGTTTCGCGCTGGAGGTAGTTGGCGAAATACTCCGCGGCCCAGCCGTTCAGGGCGAACATCGACTCGCGGTCGTCGTTGCGGCGCACCTCCTCCTCCGACATCTCCTTCTCCTTGACCTCGATGCCGTAGCGCTTGGCCACCATCTTCAGGGCCTCGGGATAGGTGATGTTCTCGTGCTCCATCAGGAAGGTCACGGCATTGCCGCCCTTGCCGCATCCGAAGCACTTGTAGACGCCCTTCGAGGGCGACACGACGAACGACGGGGTCTTCTCGTTGTGGAACGGACAGCACGCCTGATAGTTCACGCCCTTTCGTTTGAGCGTGACGTATTCGCCGATAATATCCACGATATTGGCGGCGGCGTAAATGCGGTCTACTGTTTCCCGGTCGATCATACGCGCAAAGATACGGAAAAATATCAACAATGATATAGGACATACGCCCGGGGCCGCGAAATCCGTTATTATTCCACAAAAATTACATACCTTTGCATTCATGGATTTCAAACTCGTATCGGACTACGCCCCGATGGGCGACCAACCGGAGGCGATCGGACAGCTGGTGAGCTCGATCGAACACGGCTCGAAGCACAACACGCTGCTGGGCGTGACGGGCTCCGGGAAGACCTTCACGGTGGCCAACGTCATCGCGCGGCTGAACCGTCCGACGCTGGTGCTGAGCCATAACAAGACCCTCGCGGCGCAGCTGTACGGGGAGTTCAAGAACTTCTTTCCGGAAAATGCCGTGGAGTATTTCGTCTCCTACTACGACTACTACCAGCCGGAAGCCTACCTGCCGTCGTCGGACACCTATATCGAAAAGGACCTCCAAATCAACGCCGAGATCGAGAAAATGCGCCTCGCCACGGTCGCCACGCTGCTGTCGGGACGCCGCGACGTGATCGTCGTGTCGAGCGTCTCGTGCCTCTACGGCGCGGGCAACCCCGCGGACTTCCACGCCACGGCCATCAACATCAAGGTCGGGCAGGTCGTGAGCTACAAGCACTTCCTCTACAAACTGGTCGAGGCGCTCTACACCCGCACCGAACGGGAGCTGGAGCCGGCGACGTTCCGCGTCAACGGCGACACGGTGGACATCATGGCGGCCTTCGGGGAGTTCGGCAACCAGTGTTTCCGGGTGATGTTCTTCGACAACGAGGTCGAAGCCATCCAGTCCATCGACCCTGTGACGGGGCAGCGCATCCAGTCGCTCGACAGCCTGACGCTCTACCCCACGAACCTCTTCGTGACGACCAAGGAGCGCATCAACACCGCCGTGCAACAAATATACCTCGACCTGGGCCAACAGATCGAGTTCTTCGAACGCGCCGGACGCCCGATGGAGGCGCAGCGCATCAAACAGCGCGTGGAGTACGACCTCGAAATGATCAAGGAGCTGGGCTACTGCCCCGGCATCGAGAACTATTCGCGCTATTTCGACGGCCGCGCCGCCGGGACGCGCCCCTTCTGCCTCATAGACTATTTCCCGAAAGACTATCTGATGGTCGTGGACGAAAGCCACGTCACCCTGCCGCAGGTCCACGCCATGTTCGGCGGCGACCGGGCCCGCAAGGAGAACCTCGTGGAGTACGGCTTCCGCCTCCCGGCCGCCAAGGACAACCGCCCGGTGACCTTCGCGGAGTTCGAACAGCTGCAAGGCACCTCGATCTACGTGAGCGCCACGCCGGCCGACTACGAGCTGATGAAGAGCGAAGGGGTGATCGTCGAACAGCTGATCCGCCCCACGGGGCTGGTGGACCCGCCGTTGGAGGTGCGCGTGACGGTGAACCAGATCGACGACCTGATCGGAGAGATCGACAAGCGCGTGAAGAACGACGACAAGGTGCTCGTGACGACCATCACCAAACGTATGGCCGAGGAGCTCTCGAAATATTTCGACCGCGTGGGCGTGCGCAACCGCTACATCCACTCGGACGTAGACACGCTGGAACGCATCCAGATCCTCGAAGACCTGCGGGCCGGGATGTTCGACGTGCTGGTGGGCGTGAACCTGCTGCGCGAGGGTCTCGACCTGCCGGAGGTGGCGCTCGTGGCCATCCTCGACGCCGACAAGGAGGGATTCTTGCGCAACGTGCGCTCCCTCACGCAGATCGCCGGACGCGCCGCCCGCCATTCGCAGGGCAACGTCATCCTCTACGCCGACACCTGCACCGACTCGATGCGCTACGCCATCGAGCAGAGCAACCGCCGCCGGGAGAAGCAGGTGCGCTACAACATGGAGCACGAAATGCTGCCGCGGCGTGCGCAGCGCAGCGGCACGGGACAGAGCACCCTGCTGACGGGACGCGACACCCCGGATGTCAACCTGACGGCCTACCCCATCGCCGAGGACCACTACGCTGCGGTGGCTGACGTGCAGAAGAACTACGTGGCCAGCGAGAACATCGACGCCCTGATCGACAAGGCCCGCGAAGAGATGGAACGGGCGGCCAAATCGCTGGATTTCCTCGCCGCGGCGAAATTCCGCGACCGGATGTACGAATTGCAGAAACTCCGCGAGGAGAACAGAAACAAACGGAACTGAAACCCGCCTCTTTCTTAGGCGGGGCATGATACGATTCCGACACGCCGCGGCTTAACGTCGCCTCCTAAAACCTGCCTCTTAGGCAGGGCGCAACCGGAATTCCTAAACGCCTCAGCCTGCCATCGCCTCTAAAAACCCGCCTCTTAGGCGGGCGTGATACGATTCCGACACGCTACGGCTTAACGTCGCCTCTAAAAACCCGCCTCTTAGGCGGGGAAAGTGAAATATTTGGCCGCAAGGAAACTGTACACCGTCGTCAGCAGCGTCGTGAGCACTTTCGCAGGCGTAGGCCACACCCCGCACACCTCCACGAAGAATTTCAGTCCTGCATACGTCAGTAGGATCGACCCCGCCACCGACAGCAGGTAGCGCAGCAACTGCGTCCCGGCCCCGAGCGGCGAGCGGCGGAACGCCACGTTGCGGTTGAGCCAGAAACCCACGAAAAAGGTGAACGGAAAGACGAGGACCATAGCCGCGATATGCGGGGATATGACCACGAATCCCAGATCGAAATAGCGGTGGGCGACGACGAAATTGTAAAACAGAAAATAACACAAGGGGTCGAACAACATGTAGGTCACCCCTCCGCAAACGGCGTAGCGGAACACCTGCAAGGGCATCAACGCCCGGACAGGCTTGATGTAGAAACAGTCGATCGCCCTGATTATCAACTCCGAGATGCGCATCAACGGGCGGTATAGGTCCACATGCCGGGGAAACGTTCGGCATGGCTGCCGATGAACTGTTTGCACGGTTCGGCATCGTCCGACGAGAAGGGCGAAACCATGAATTTCTCGCCGAAACGATAGATCCGGCAGCGGAACGCAGGCTCTTTGGCCGCGATTTCCCGCAGGGCGCGTCCGGCATTTTCGGTCGTACTGAAAACACCCAGCACCACGTAATGACGCCCCGAAAGCAGCGCCGCCGGCTCTCCGGATTCCGCCTGCACCTCCGCAGCGGGCGTCGTTTCCGGAACGGACGCCCTGGACGATGCCGTGTCGGCCGGCTGCGGGAACTCCTCTACGGCCGCCGGCTGCTCCGGCTGCGGCGCTTCGGCCAGCGCATCGGGGGCCTCGACCGGGGCCGGCATATCCGCACGCTCCGCCCCGACGGTCTCAACCGCAACGGCGTCCGGCTCCGCGGAAAACATCAGAAACTCCCGTCCCCCGTAGACCAGCGCAACCGCGATGGCCGCGACGCCCAGCCACAAGGCCCAGTCGAAACGGCGCGGAGCGCGGATTTTCACGGGCTCCCGGCCCTGGGGATTCAACCGCCGTTCGAACGCCTCGTCGGGTGTGAAGTTCTTGAATGCCAGCACCCCGACGCCTTCGACAGTCAATCGGTCGGCCTCCTGCGCACGGGCGAGCCAGCGGTCGTACACCCCCTGCGCCACAGTCTGCGGATCGACCTCCGGAGCCGTCCCGGCCTTCCGTATGATGCGGGCGATCTCATCGACCAGCGACACGCCCCGCTGCTGCGAGGAGAACGACACCACGCGGCAAGGGGGCTGCACGGTGCGCCTGTCGATCCGTCGGGCAGGCCGCCGCTCGGTATAGAGCGTCCCCACCCCGGGCAGGAATACCTCCCCGCCGCCGGCCAACAGATTGCCTACGAGCCTGCCGACCTGTTCCGTCATCGGTGTAGCGTTCATTTTCTCTTCTTTTTAGGGGCGGCGTGCGCTTTCGGCGCCGGAGCGGCCGGTTCCGGGAGCGTCGCGGGCCGTGCGGCACCCCGCCAGATCATACAGATTCCCAGCAGAATGAAGGGAATGCTGAGCCACTGGCCCATGTCGAGCGTCCATCCCAGTTCGAAAGGCTCCTGCTCGGTTTTGATGAATTCGATGAAGAAGCGCGTGAGGAACGTGCCGATCAGGCCGATTCCGAAGAGGATGCCCGGGCGGCGGCGCGCCATGTCTTTCTTATAGTAGAGCCAGCAGAGGATGCCGAAAGTCGCCAGATAGCAGAGCGCCTCGTAGATCTGCGTCGGATGCACGGGGGTCGGCGCGAACTCGGCGACCCATTTGTGCGAACGCACGAACTCGAAGCCCCAGGGCAGCGAGGTCGCCTGTCCGAAGATCTCCGAATTGAAGAGGTTGCCCAGCCGCACGATGGCCCCGCCGATGCCCACCGGGATCATAATGCGGTCCAGCGACCAGATATAGGGCAGTTTGTTCCTGCGCGAGAAGAGCCACAGTCCGATCAGCAGACCGATGGCGGCGCCGTGGCTGGCCATGCCGCCGTCGCGGAAGCCCGTGATGATGGTCCACGGCTTCGAAAGATACTCCATCGTATCGTAGAAGAGGCAGTGCCCCAGCCGTGCGCCGAGGATCGTGGCGAGCGTACCGTAGATGAATATCGACTCCGAGACTTTCTGCGGAAGCCCTTCGCGCCTGACGAAATTATCGAAGAATTTGGCCCCGATCAGGATGGCCAGCGCCCACATCAGGCCATAGTACCGAATGTCCAGCGATCCAATGGCAAAGAACACCGGATCGAAATCCCAGACGACGGAAAAAGGTTGGAATAGTAATATCATTTATTCAAGTTATTGCATTTTTTCGACCGTCCTTTTTATCCGGCCGCCGTACTCGCGGCGTTCCGCCGCGTTTACAAGTCTGACCCCACCCCAAACCCCTCCCTCGGGAGGGACTTGTCGCGACGCAACCGGTTTTTTAACCGGAATATCGCTCAAAATATCGGCCGGACTTTCGATCGGGGTTTCGGCCCAAGCCTTTCACCCTTCACCTTTAACCTTACTTCATCTCCTGCAAATTCACCTTCTTCAGCGTGAAGGAAAAGGTGCTGCCCACTCCGGGTTCGCTGCGCACCGTGATCCGCTCGCCGTGCGCCTCGACGATGTGCTTGACGATGGCCAGTCCGAGTCCCGTGCCGCCCTGCTCCCGCGAACGGCCCTTGTCCGTGCGGTAGAAGCGTTCGAAAACACGCGGCAGGTCCTCCTTGCCGATACCCGAACCGTTGTCCTCGACCTCCACCAGAATCTTGTCGAGCATGTCGCGGAAATGGACGCGCGTCATGCCGCCCTCCTTGCCGTAGCGCACCGAGTTGATGATGAGGTTGACGAAAACCTGACCGATATAATGCTTGTCGGCCAGCACCCAGAAAGGCGAAGGCAGATTCTCGGCCCCCTTGACCGTGATCTTGATCCCCTTCCGGTCGGCCTCCATCTCGGCCTGCTCGGCGATCTCCTTGGCCAGCGCCACAACGTCGAACTTCTCCAGATCGAGTTTGTTCATGCTGCTCTCCAGCTTCGAGATGGTGTCGAGGTCGTTGACGATGTTTATCAGGCGGTCGATGCTCTTTTCGGCGCGTTCGAGATACTTGCGGTTGATCAACTCGTCCTCCAACCCGCCGTCCAGCAGGGTCGAAATGTAGCCCTGGATATTGAATATCGGGGTTTTCAGCTCGTGGGCCACATTGCCCAGATACTGTTTGCGGAAGCACTCGGCCTCTTTCAGCCGGGCGATCTCCCGGTCGTTGGTGTCGGCCCAGGCCGTGAGCTCCTCGCCGATGTTCTCGACCCGCTTGTCCTTGAGTTCCGAAAAAATCTCGTTGGTGTGCACATCGCGCGAAAGCACGATCGAATAGATCGGCTTGAGCTTGTAAGCCACGTACTTGCGGATGATGAACAGCGCCGCGAGCGCCATCACGACGAACACGCCGGCCGACGTGCAGAGCGTGATCCACCACACAACGTCCAGCAACGTCATGCCCGCGGCCACGATGACCGCGGCGAGCAGGGCTATCCACAGCGACGCCCCCTCCTTCGTTTTGATGTGCACCATAATGTTTCGGGTTTACTTCACGTAGTTTTTCATCAGCCGGGCGATGTACTTGCCCACGATGTCGAATTCGAGATTCACCACCGACCCCACACCGATCCGGCAGAAATTCGTATGCTCGAAGGTGTAGGGAATGATCGCCACGCGGAACGACGACTCTTTCGAGTCGCAGACCGTGAGGCTCACGCCGTTCACCGTCACCGAGCCCTTCTCGACCGTGCACAGCCCCCCGCCCTGCGGCTCGTACTCGAAGGTGAAATACCAGCTGCCGTCGGCGTCCTCCTTGGCCGTGCAGACGGCCGTCTGATCGACATGCCCCTGCACGATGTGGCCGTCCAGCAGGGCGTCGGGCTTCATCGAGCGTTCGAGGTTGACCAAGTCGCCCTCGCGCAGCAGCCCGAGATTGCTCCTGTCGAGCGTCTCCTTCATGGCCGTCACGGTGTAGGTGTCCTCCGTGATGTCCACAACTGTCAAACATACGCCGTTATGTGCTATGCTCTGGTCGATTTTCAACTCCTTGCAGAAATCCGCACGCAGGGTAAAATCCTTGTTCTGACGGTCCGTCCGGATCGCCACGACTTCCGCCGTGCGCTCCACGATGCCTGAAAACATACGCTTCAACTGTTTATGATCAATTTTCCCTTTACCTTGTAGACCGCGACTATATCGCTGACGTTCAACAGAATGTCGTCGTAATTCTCACGGTCTCCGGCCACCAGGCGGACTTTGTCCTCCTCGTCGGCGGCCCGAACTATCCGCAAAGTTACAATTTTTCGGGAGACAATCGCATATTCTCCCCCCGGAATAATCGCATCGCGGTCCACGGCCTTCAGCAGCACCACCGTCCCGGGCGGCACGAGCGCCCCCATCGCGCGGCCCGTATAGCACATCGCCAGGTCGCACGCCCCCACCGGGGAGAGAATCAGATTGCTTTCGGGCTCCAGGTGTTCGAGATGTTTCAGCCCGTGTTCGACATCCACGTCGTAAAAAGGGATCTGGGGGCCGCGCGTCCGCGCGTCGGCGAACATCTGCCCCTCGCCCGTCAGCAGCCACAGCTTGTCCACCTGAGGAAATTTAGCAACGATCCTGTCGGCCACATCGAGCGAAATGCCGTTGTTGCCCCGTTTGATCTGGTAAAGATTTTCCCCTCGCGCAAGACCGATATGCCGCGCGAAATAGTTCGTTGACATGTTGGCCCATTTGATCACAGCCTCGATTCTTTGCCAATTATTCTGCTTTTCCCGCATTTTTTTTCGTATAATTAATTTTTTTTTGCATCTTTGCACTCCCGGTCCCGTAGTTCAATGGATAGAATATAAGATTCCGGTTCTTACGATATGGGTTCGATTCCCGTCGGGACTACCAGGCACAAGTGCGAAAATCCGTACTTGTGCTTTTTTTTCTTCTCGCACGAGATCGGTTCCCGTTCTTTTATCCAACAAAAATAATAACAAATTTCAATCGGACAATAAAAAATAACACTTTTAGTCATAACGGTGGCGCATTCGGCCCAAACGCCAAAAGGAGGCCCGCACCCCCGTGCGAACTTCCTCCTGCAATAAATGTGCGATTTGCGAAATTTGTTTTAGAATGAGAGGCGTACGCCCAGTCTCAGGGTCAGCGTGAGGGGAGAATCCGTCCGGGCCGTCTTCAACCGGGTCTCCGTAAAATAATACGATCCTTCGGGTTCGAAATAGAGCCCCACCAGGCCGCCCAGCCGGTACTGCGCACCGACCGCCGCCAGAGCCGACCACTGCACGCCCGGTTCGTCCACGGACTCCGAGCCGAATTTGGCCGAAACGCATTTCTCGGCCATGCCGCCCGCACCTATATATAAAGAGAACCTCCCGCGCTCCAGGAACTGCCAGTTCATACGCAGGGGAATGCCGATGAAATGGAGCTTCTGGCTCACATCCTCCGACGAGTACTTGACCGTCACATCCGAGCGCAGCAGCGTGTAGTTCACGCCGCTTTCGAGCGAGAGCCCGTGGGCGAACTCTTTCCGCACGGTGAGTCCGAAGCTCAGCGGCTGGTGGTGGCGGAACGAATTTTCATTGTAATCGTTGCGAACCATGAGCGACAGGTTGTCGCCGTTCCCGACGATCGACGACACGTCGTTCGTCACCGAAGAGTACATCCACGGTGCGGCGCCGTTCCCGCCGGAGGCTCCCGATACGCCGCCGGCCGCAAAGGCCGACAGCGAAGTTTTCCGGCGCGGAGGCTTATAGGCCGTGAGCGGTTCGTCGTAGTACGCCGTCCGGGCCGACACCCCGGCCTTCGAGCGGGTGGCGGGACGCTCTCCGGCCGTATTCGCCGCCGGTTCCGCCGCCGGCTGCGAACTCTCCGCCGCCGTCCGCTGCGCGGAAACTCCGTCCGCAACGGCATCCGCCGCAGTCACGGCCTCCGGTTCGGCTGCCGCCGCCCGTTCCGTCTCCGCCGTCGTCGTTTCCGCGATCGTTTCCGCCGTCGTCGTTTTCGCCGCAGGCTTCACCGCCGCGGCGAGCAGTTCCGGCCGCTGCACGGCAGGAGCCGCGGTCCGCACGTCGGCGAGCCCTGCAACCCGGGCGAGCGTCTCCTGCACGGATTCCGCCTCGCGGGGCTGCGGCATGGTTACCGCGGTTGCCTCCTCTCCCACTGCCGATGCGATAACATTCCCATCATTTTCCAACGCCTTGTCCGGCCGGAGCATATAATCACCTGCAACGACCCCGAGCAGAACGACAGCGGCAGCGGCAGCAATCCGCGGCCAATAGATCCGCCATACGGAACCGCGGGGCGCAGCCGTCTCCGAAGCTCCGGGCCCCGGGGCCGCACCGCCCAGTTCGCGTTCCAGACGCTCCCATCCTCCCGCCGGGGGCGGAAGTTCGGCGTCGCGGAGCGCGTTCCGCATGACATCGGTCCAATCTTTATTCCGTTTCATAAACTCTTTCTAATGCGTATCCAAATAGTCCCTGAGCTTGCGGGCCAGCATGGTCCGGGCCCGGAACAACTGCGAAGAGGAGCTTTTCTCGTTGATCCCCAGCATCCGGGCGATCTCCCGGTGGGAATACTCCTCGATGCAGTAGAGGTTGAACACCGTCCGGTAGCCTTCGGGCAGCTCGCTCACGAACCGCATCAGCACCTCGCGCGGGACCCTCGCCATCTCCGATGCGTCGGGCTCGGCGACCTCCGCCGCGGCCTTGCCCTCGTCGAGGGCGACGCTTCCCAGCCGGTTGCGGCTGCGTATCCATTCGAGCGCCACGTTCACGGTGATACGCTCGATCCAGGCCCTGAGCGATCCGGGTCCGCGGTATGTGAACCGGTCGAAGGCGCCGTATATCTTCAGGAATGCGTCGTGAAGCAGGTCTTCGGCCGTGGCCCGGTCTCCGGAGTAGCGCATGCAGATCGCCAGCAAACGGCCTGCATAGCGGTCGTACAGCTCCCTGCGGGCTGTATCGTCCCCCTTTCTGCACCCTTCGGCCAGTATCTGTTCCTCCATCGGCATTACCAGTTCACACATATAAATGCAGCAAAAGCCGAAAGACTGCACGGGATCAAATTTTTTTCTTCCGCGTGCAGTATTCCGCCCTGCCGGACGTTTTAAGAGCGAAAGGTAACATAAAATACGGACATTATGAAAAAAATCGGTTTATTCCTTATCGCGGCTATGGCCGTCTTCGCGTTTACTTCCTGCAACGACGACACCGACGGCGATTATCCGAGATACACGCCGCTCATCACGACCGTCCGCACCATCGGAGGCGAAGAGGGCGAAGCCAGCGCGGACTACTATTTCCAGCGCGACAACGGCGAAAAGCTCTACCCGAGCGACAAAACCCGCGTCCCCGACTACAAGGGCAAGGAGCGTCAGCGGGCGATCATCTGGTTCAACCTGCTGAAGGAAAGCGTGCCCGACTACGACTACAACATCGCGCTTTACGCCGTTGACGAGATCTTTACCGGCAAGGCCCAGGTCGTGAACACGGCCGAGGAACTCGAAGCACTGGGCACGGCCAAGACGGGCTTCAAGGACAGCAAGGAGCTGTTCAACCTCTCGAAAGAGTGGCTGACCTTCTACGCGCTCTACGCCGTCCGCGACAACAGCAAGCACACGTTCACGCTGGCCGTGGACAAGTCGGGAACAACTGAATTCAAGGAGAGCGCCGAGGGGTACCTCGATGTCGTGGTGCGTCACGACGCCGGAGACGACGCAGGCGGATACGACAGCGGATTCTACGTGTCGTTCGACCTCACGGACATCGCCGCCGAACTGGAAGGCAAGAAGGGCATCAACCTGCTTCTGCCGACCCGCGAGAACGGCGACAAGGAGATCAAACTCGATCTGCCGCAGGAGAAGTAGCCACTCCCGGAGGCAGAGCCTGTCCCGGTCCGCAGCGTTGCGGACCGGTTTTTTTTATGCCCCGGAGTGTGTTTTTCGGACGATCGTCGCGGAAAAATGTACGATCGGTTCAATCCCGGCAGCCGATCGCTTGTAATTTTGACTTCGGAAACGTATCTTTGAAACTAAAACCGAAAAACCGAAACGATGAAGAAAACCGCTGTTGCAATCCTGCTGTTCGCAGCCGCCGTCTCCGCGACGACCGCCGAGGCACGGAAGACGACACCCGAGACGATCTACCGCAAAGGCTGGATCGACTTCAACAAAAACGGCCGCATGGACCCCTACGAGGACCCCTCGCGCAGCCTCGACGAACGGGTCGAGGACCTGCTCGGCCGCATGACCCTCGAAGAGAAGAGCTGCCAGCTGGCCACGCTCTACGGCTACGGCCGCGTGCTGCGCGACTCGCTGCCCACCGCGGAGTGGAAGAACGAGGTCTGGAAGGACGGCATCGCCAACATCGACGAGATGCTCAACGGCGTGGGCAAGAGCCTGCGCACGACGCCGCATCTGGTCTCCGACTACACGGGCCACGTCGAGGCGAAGAACACGATCCAGCGCTGGTTCGTCGAGCAGACCCGGCTGGGCATCCCCGCGGAGTTCACCAACGAGGGCATCCACGGACTGAACCACAGCCGCGCCACGCCGCTCCCGGCGCCCATCGCCATCGGATCGACCTGGAACCGGGCGCTGGTGCGCCGTGCGGGCGAGATCGCCGGACTCGAAGCCCGGGTCCTGGGTTACCGGAACGTCTACGCCCCGATCCTCGACGTGGCGCGCGATCCCCGCTGGGGCCGCGTCGTGGAGTGCTACGGCGAAGACCCGTTCCTGATCGCCGAACTGGGCGTCGAGATGGTCCGCGGCATCCAGTCGCAGGGCGTCGCCTCGACGCTCAAACACTATGCGGCTTACAGCGTCCCGAAGGGCGGCCGCGACGGCAACTGCCGCACCGATCCCCACATCGCCCCGCGCGAACTCCACCAGATGTACCTCTATCCGTTCCGCCGCGTGATCCGCGAAGCCCGGCCGATGGGCGTCATGAGCAGCTACAACGACTGGGACGGCGTTCCGGTGACCGCCAGCCGCTATTTCCTCACCGACCTGCTGCGCCACGAATACGGCTTCGACGGCTACGTGGTCAGCGACAGCGAGGCCGTGGAGTACGTCCACACCAAGCACGCCGTGGCGGAAACCTACGAGGAGGCCGTGCGTCAGGTGCTCGAAGCGGGTCTGAACGTGCGCACGAACTTCTCGCCCCCGGCGCGGTTCATCCTCCCGGTGCGGAAACTCGTCGAAGAGGGACGCCTCTCGATGGAGGTCGTGGACCAGCGCGTGCGCGAGGTCCTGCGGGTCAAATTCCGTCTCGGGCTCTTCGACGATCCCTATAACGACCCCGAAGAGGCCGTCGCCCAAGCCGGTGCCGACAAACACGCGGATTTCGTGCTCGACATCCAGCGCCAGTCGCTCGTGCTGCTGAAAAACGAGGACAAAATCCTGCCCCTCGACAAGAAAAAGACCGCCCGCGTGCTGGTCGCCGGACCGCTGGCCGACGAGGACAACTTCATGATCAGCCGCTACGGCCCCAACGACCTTCCGACGGTGACCGTCCTCGACGGCATCCGCAACTACCTGGGCGCCGCCGCCGAGGTGCGCTACGCCAAGGGCTGCGATGTCGTGGACGCCGGATTCCCCGATTCGGAGCTTGCCCCGGGACCCCTCACGGCCGCCGAGCGGGCCGGCATCGACGAAGCGGTGAAGCAGGCCGCGGGCTGCGACGTGATCGTCGCCGTGCTGGGCGAGGACGACAAACGTGTGGGCGAGAGCCATTCGCGCACTTCGCTCGAACTCCCCGGACGCCAGCAGCAACTGCTCGAAGCGCTCCACGCCACGGGCGTCCCCGTGGTGCTGGTGCTCGTCAACGGCCAGCCGCTGACCGTCAACTGGGCGGCGCAAAACGTCCCGGCCATCCTCGAAAGCTGGTTCCCGAGCGTGCAGGGCGGCACGGCCATCGCCGAAACCCTCTTCGGCGACTACAACCCGGGCGGCAAACTCACGATCACCTTCCCGCGGAGCACCGGACAGATCGAGCTGAACTTCCCCTACAAGAAGGGTTCCCACGGCGCACAGCCCCGCAAGGGCCCCAACGGCGGCGGCGTGACCCGCGTGCTGGGGTCGATCTACCCCTTCGGCTACGGGCTGAGCTACACGACGTTCGCCTACGGGAACCTCCGGATCACCCCCGAACCATCGCACACGCAGGGTTCGTTCCGCGTAACCTGCGACGTGACCAACACGGGCGACCGCCGCGGCGACGAGGTCGTGCAGCTCTACGTCAGCGACAAGTTCTCGAGCGTGGTGACCTACGAATCGGTCCTGCGGGGCTTCGAGCGCGTGACGCTCGAACCGGGCGAGACGAAGAGCGTCAGCTTCGAGATCACGCCCTCGCATCTGGAACTGCTCGACAGCAACATGAACCGGACCGTCGAGCCGGGCGAATTCGAAATCCGCATCGGCGCTTCGAGCGAGGACATCCGGCTGAGAAAGACCATCCGGCTGAGCTGACGGGCGGAGTGTCCGAACCTGCGTCCGGGAGCGTTCGCTTCCGGACGTTCGGTTTGTACATTCGCCGAAAATCGCTATCTTTGCATTATGTCTATCGTACGCAACACCGAAAGCGATCTCGAATTCGAAAACAAGATCCGCCCGCAGGAGCTCGAAAACTTCTCCGGCCAGGACAAGATCGTCGAAAATCTCCGCATCTTCATCAAGGCGGCGCTCATGCGCGGCGACTCGCTCGACCACGTGTTGCTGCACGGCCCCCCGGGACTGGGCAAGACCACCCTTGCGAACATCATCGCCAACGAGATGGGGGCGCAGCTGCGGCTCACGTCGGGTCCCGTGCTGGACAAGCCGGGCGACCTGGCGGGCCTGCTGACGAACCTCAACCCGGGCGACGTGCTCTTCATCGACGAGATACACCGCCTCAGCCCGATCGTCGAGGAGTACCTCTACTCGGCGATGGAGGACTACAAGATCGACATCGTGCTGGACAAAGGCCCCTCGGCGCGTTCGATCCAGATCGAACTGGCACCCTTCACGCTGATCGGCGCCACGACGCGCAGCGGCCTGCTGACCTCGCCCCTGAGGGCGCGCTTCGGCATCACCTGCCACCTGGAATACTACGACGCCCCGGTGCTGGCCGGAATCGTGAAGCGTTCGGCCCGCATCCTCGACGTTTCGATCGACGACGATGCGGCGCACGAAGTGGCCCTGCGTTCACGCGGCACGCCGCGTATCGCCAACGCCCTGCTGCGGCGCGTCCGGGACTTCGCCATGGTCAAGGGCGAGGGGCATATCGACCTCGAAATCACGCGCATCGCCCTCGCGGCGCTGAACATCGACTCGCGGGGTCTGGACCAGATGGACAACAAGATACTGGGGGCCATCATCGAGAAATTCAACGGCGGTCCCGTGGGTCTCAACACCGTGGCCACGGCCGTGGGCGAAGAGGCCGGGACGATCGAGGAGGTCTACGAACCGTTCCTGATCAAGGAGGGTTTCCTCAAACGCACACCCCGCGGCCGCGAAGCGACGCCGCTGGCCTACGAGCACCTCGGATTGACCCATCCGCGCGACGGAGAGGCATCGCTTTTCTGACCGCGAAGCCGTCCCATACCCATCTACCAACCCTTTATGAATCCCAGACGCCCCCGATTGCGCCTCTCGGCCGGCATCGAGGCGACAAGGCCGGCATCAGCGGACAATGGCTGATCGTCGGCTCGCCGGACGTGGGCGATGGCTTCGAACTGAATCCGGCAGGCATCTTCCGCGTCCAGTTCGGAGGCGGTCTGCGATTTTATTTCTAAAATAATTTCAGAAAATCCTAAAAAAAGTTAAGATCGGAGCGATTTTTGTGCTATATTTGTCGTTGGTGTTATTAGGTTACTAACGGAAAATGAGAGAGATGAGCACAAAAACGCAACTCGACGAAGCGGCGCTGCGCTACCACAGCGAGGGCCGTCCCGGTAAGATCGGGATCGTCCCGACAAAACCCTACCACACGCAGTACGACCTGTCGCTGGCCTATTCGCCCGGAGTGGCGGCGCCCTCGCTGGCCATCGCCGACAACCCGGACGACGTATACAAGTACACCGGCAAGGGCAACCTCGTGGCCGTGATCTCGAACGGCACGGCCGTGCTCGGACTGGGCAACATCGGTCCGCTGGCCGCCAAACCCGTCATGGAGGGCAAGAGCATGCTCTTCAAGACCTACGCCGGAATCGACGCCTTCGACATCGAAGTCGATACGACCGACCCCGAGGAGTTCATCCGTACGGTGAAGGCCATCGCCCCCACCTTCGGAGGCATCAACCTCGAGGACATCAAGGCCCCGGAGTGCTTCGAAATCGAACGGCGGCTGCGCGACGAACTCGACATTCCGCTGATGCACGACGATCAGCACGGCACGGCGATCATCTCTTCGGCGGCGCTGCTCAACGGCGCGAAGATCGCGGGCAAGCAGCTCGACCGGATGCGCGTGGTGGTCAACGGCGCGGGAGCCGCCGCCATCGCCTGCGCACGGCTGTTCATCGGACTCGGCATCCGCAAGGAGAACGTGGTGCTCTGCGACAGCCAGGGCGTCGTCACGGTCTACCGCGAGGACATCAACCCCATGAAGCGCGAACTCGCCACCACGCGGCGCATCTCGACGCTGGCCGAAGCGGTGCAGGGCGCCGACATCTTCCTGGGCGTTTCGAAGGCCGACACGCTGACGCCCGAGATGCTGCGCACGATGGCCGAAAACCCGATCGTGATGGCCCTGGCCAACCCCGATCCCGAAATCGCCTACGACAAGGCGATGGCCTCGCGCCCCGACATCATCTTCGCCACGGGGCGTTCGGACTACCCGAACCAGGTCAACAACGTGCTGGGATTCCCCTACATCTTCCGCGGAGCCCTCGACGTGCGGGCCACGAAGATCAACGAGGCGATGAAGCTCGCCGCCGCGCACGCGCTGGCCGAGTTGACCCGCGAACCGGTTCCTGCCCAGGTCGCACGGGCCTACGGAGTCGAAAAACTCGAATTCGGACGCGATTACCTGATCCCCAAGCCGCTCGATCCGCGCCTGCTGTGCACCGTCGCCCCGGCCGTAGCCCGCGCCGCGGTGGATTCGTGCGTGGCCAGAAAACCCATCACGGACTGGGAAGCCTATGCGGAAAGCCTCCGCAAACGCTATCAGGAATAGAAAGAAAAAATCCGGTCGAATCGACCGGATTTTTTCTTTGAATGGATTCGGGCGAACAGCGCCGGACACGGATTCAGACGTACAGCGCCGCGAAGTCATCTATCTTCATCGGCCGCACCTCGCAGTCGCCGATCCCGACCGGCAGGACGATGCGCAAAATGCCCTCCTCGTTCTTCTTGTCCTTGCCGACCTCCTTCAGCAGACGTTTCACATCCACCGGAGGCGTCAGGTCGAAGCCCAGCTGCATGAGCACATGCACGATCCGGTCGCGGTCGGCTTCGCTCAGCACCCCCAGCTTCACCGCGGCTCCGGCGATCAGCGCCGTGCCGACGGCCACGGCCTCGCCGTGGTTCATGCGGTTGGAGCACTTCTCGATGGCGTGGGCCAGCGTATGCCCGAGGTTGAGCTTGCGGCGGTCTCCCGACTCATGCTCGTCCCGTTCGACGATGTCGGCCTTGACCCGTATCGCCGCCGAAACGGCGTCGGTCAGCAGGTCCGTATCGGTGCGCAGCGCCTCGAAAGTCGTGTTTTCGATGCGTCCGAACAGATCGGCGTCGGCGATGATCGCGGCCTTGACCACCTCGGCCAGCCCCGCGCGGAACTCCCGGTCCGGAAGTGTCCGCAGCAGCCCGGGGTCGCAGATCACGAACTGCGGCTGGGTGAAGGTCCCGGCCATGTTCTTGTACCCATCGACGTTCACGCCGTTCTTGCCGCCGACCGAAGCATCGACCTGCCCCAGCAGCGTCGTCGAGACGAACCCGAACTTCAGTCCGCGCATGTAGGTCGAGGCGGCGAACCCCGCCACGTCGGTGACGATCCCGCCCCCGACGGCCAGCACGAAGGTCGAACGGTCCACGCCCAGCTCGATGAAACGGCGGTAGATCGTCTCGACGGTCTGCAAGGTCTTGACGCTCTCGCCCAGGCCGATCAATACGGTGTCGTATTTTTCGAGCAGCGGGTGGTACAGACGGTCGATCGTGGCGTCCGAGACCACCACCACACGCCCTTCGGGAAGCACCCCCGAAAGAATGTCTTTCACGGGGCCGATGTAAATCCCGCTCCGGGAGCGGACGTTGAAGAGAGGTTCCATTATTTAACTTTTTTAGGAATCGAGCAAAATTAGTATAATTTCCCGAGAATTTGTTACCTTTGCACCACAAAATAAATTTCTATGCAAAAACTGCGCAATATTGCGATTATTGCCCACGTCGATCACGGCAAAACCACACTCGTGGACAAGATGATTCTGGCAGGACACATCCTGCGGGACAACGCCAAGCCGGCCGGCGAACTCATACTGGACAACAACGACCTGGAACGCGAACGCGGCATCACGATCCTCTCGAAGAACGTTTCGGTCATCTACAAGGACTATAAGATCAACATCATCGACACCCCGGGCCACGCCGACTTCGGCGGCGAGGTCGAGCGCGTGCTGAACATGTGCGACGGCGTGCTGCTGCTGGTCGATGCTTTCGAGGGCACGATGCCCCAGACGCGCTTCGTGCTGCAAAAGGCCCTCGCGCTGGGCAAGAAGCCCATCGTCGTGATCAACAAGGTGGACAAGCCCAACTGCCGCCCCGAGGTGGTCAACGAACAGGTCTTCGACCTGATGTTCTCGCTCGACGCCACCGAGGAGCAGCTCGACTACAAGACCATCTACGGCTCGGCCAAGCAGGGCTGGATGTCGCACAAGTGGAACGAACCGACCGACTCGATCGTGCCGCTGCTGGACGCCATCATCGACGAGATTCCCGAACCGGCCATCGTCGAGGGCACGCCGCAGATGCTCGTCACCTCGCTCGAATACTCCTCCTACACGGGGCGTATCGCCGTGGGCAAGGTCACGCGCGGATCGCTCAAATCGGGCCAGATGGTCACCCTCGCCAAGCGCGACGGCGTGACGATGCAAAAGACCCGGATCAAGGAGCTGATGGTCTTCGAGGGCCTCGGCAAGAAGAAGGTCGAGGAGGTCCCCTGCGGAGAGATCTGCGCCATCATGGGCATCGAGGGATTCGAGATCGGCGACACGGTCTGCGACTACGAGAATCCCGAACCGCTGCCCCCCATCGCCATCGACGAACCCACGATGTCGATGCTCTTCACGATCAACAACTCGCCCTTCTTCGGCAAGGACGGCAAATACGTCACCTCGCGTCACATCAAGGAGCGCCTCGACCGCGAACTGGAGAAGAATCTCGCCCTGCGCGTGACCCCGGGCCCCTCGGCCGACTCGTTCAACGTCTTCGGCCGCGGCGTGCTGCACCTCTCGGTGCTGATCGAGACCATGCGCCGCGAAGGCTACGAATTGCAGGTGGGCCAGCCCCACGTCATCGTCAAGGAGATCGGCGGCAAGAAATGCGAGCCGATCGAGGAGATGACCGTCGATTGCCCCGAGGAATATTCGGGCACGGTGATCGACCTCGCCACGCGCCGCAAAGGCACGCTGACCAACATGTCCTCGGACGGCGAACGCACGCGCCTGGAATTCGACATCCCCTCGCGCGGCATCATCGGCCTGCGCTCGAACATGCTGACCGCCACGGCCGGCGAAGCCATCATGACCCACCGTCTGAAAGGATTCGAACCGTGGGTCGGCGAGATCGAAATGCGCACCAACGGCTCGATCATCTCGGGCGAGACCGGCACGGCCTACGCCTATTCGATCGACAAATTGCAGGACCGCGGCCGCTTCTTCATCAACCCGATGGATCAGGTCTACGAAGGACAGGTCATCGGCGAGCACACGCGCCAGAACGACATCACGGTCAACGTCACCAAGTCCAAGCAGCTCACCAACATGCGCGCTTCGGGTTCCGACGAAAAGACCTCGATCGCCCCGCCGAAGGTCTTCACGTTGGAGGAGGCCCTCGAATACATCCAGGGCGACGAATACGTCGAGGTCACGCCCCACGCCATGCGTCTGCGGAAGATCCTGCTGAACGAAAACGACCGCAAACGCGCGGCGAAATAACTCTTCGGGACGATGGACCGTTTCACCCTTTCGTTGGTCGTGGGCGCCGCCGCCGGGGCGCTGGTGGCGATCCCGATGATCGCCCAGAAAGCGACGTTCCGCCACTGCTTCGCGGCGTTCTGCGTCTATCTGTTCGCCGCCGTCATCACGTTTTACAGCGACCTGCCCTACCTGCCCTGGTGGGCCGACGGCATGGGTGTCGCGCTGATGGTCGCCATCCCCGCGGCGATCGTGGGTTCGGGCAAGGAGAGCCGCCCGGTACCGACGCTGCTCAACGCCGTGCTGGTCGGATTTCTGATAAGCGTCGCGGAACGCTATCTGGCATGACAAAAAAACGGACTTCGGTCCGTTTTTTTTGCATAATCCGTGCAGTATCGGGGCATCTGCTCCGTTTTACGGGAAACATCTGCTCCTATGAAAAAACTTCGCTTCCTGCTGCTCCTGCTGCCGCTCGCGCTCGGCAGCTGCGACGACGACGAATCGCGCGTCGAAATCTGGACCGTGGCTTCCGAAAAGGGCGTCGCCGGCATCTTCATGCGCTTCGGCCACGTCCCCGCCTACATCGTCAAGAAAGGCCCGAACGCCGGGTGGGAAATATCCACGGCACACATCGAGGGCTTCACGTTCGAAAAAGGGTATCAGACCGAGATGCTCGTCCGCATCGACCCCATCCCCGATCCCCCGGCCGACGGCCCCGGATACCGCTACACGATGGAAAAGCCGATCTCGCGCACGCCGATGCAGTCGGATGTCGATCCGCTGCAATTCAGTCCGGAGTTCGAGGTCACCATCGCCTCCCGGCGCGCCGACGACCGGATGGCGGCCTATTGGTTCAAGGACATGCGCTACACCGACCCGCAGTGGGAGCCGTTCCCGTGGGAGATCGAGGGCTTCGATTTCGAACCGGGCTTCGAGGCCCGTATCCGGATACAGCCCGTCGCCGAATACGACGACGCGAAGGGCGACTACGAGGTGAAATACCGCCTGACGAAGCTGATTTCGAGCGAGGAAAAGGTTTCCGAAGGAATACCGGATAAATGAACCGGGGATTGCGCAGACCCGGACCGGAAACGAACCGTCCCCCCCCTAAAACCGGCTTTTTAAGCCGGGAAATCACTTGCGCAGCGTTGCGAACGAGAGGATGTGCCACGTGACGCCGACGGCCACGGCCAGCAGAGCCAGCTGCGCCCACCGCCGCCCGTCCAGTATTCCGAAGATGCAGTAAAGCATCGCCGCCCACATCAGGACGATGGAAAAGATTTTGGCACGCAGGGGTATGGCGCGGTTTTCGCGGAAGTTGCGGATGTATTCGCCGAAACAGCGGTGCGACAGGAGCCACGCATAGAGCCGCGGCGACGAGCGGACCCAAAGGGCCGCCGCCAGCAGCAGAAACGGCGTGGTGGGCAGCAACGGCAGGAAGATGCCGACGATGCCCAGCGCGAAAGCGATGCAGCCCAGTATGGCGAACAGGATTTTCACGGTGCAAAAATAGCATAAATCCGGAACCGGAAATGCCGTGTAACGCCAAATTTATATATATTTGCAGAATATAGGATGCGTCTCGGCAATGCGGCATTGCGCTCGACTTTCACTATATTTGTACGATAGAACACAAACAAACCGATATAGGATGAAAAAAATAGGTATCGCCAGCGACCACGCCGGCTACGAAATGAAAGAATTTCTGGTAGGTTATCTCGACGCTATGGGCTACGACGTGCTCGACTTCGGTCCGCACTCGCCCGAAAGCGTCGATTACCCGGATTTCGCACACCCGCTGGCCGAGGCCATCGAGAAGGGCGAAGTGGAACGCGGCGTCGCGCTCTGCGGCTCGGGCGAAGGGATGACCATGACGCTCAACAAGCACCAGGGCATCCGTGCAGGTCTTTGCTGGGACCCCGAGGTCGCCTCGCTGATCCGCCGCCACAACGATGCCAATGTCATCGTCTTCCCGGCGCGCTTCATCACCAACGACGAGGCCGTCAAGATGCTCGACGCCTACTTCGCCGCCGGGTTCGAAGGCGGACGCCACGAGGCGCGCATCGCCAAAATGCCCGTCGGCGGCTGCAAATAAGCGGGATTCACAACTCGAAAACGAAGGGCGAGAGGGCTTTCAGCCGCTCGCCTTTTCCGTGCCCGGCGAAGAGTCCGAAGACCGCCGAGCCGCTGCCCGACATCGAGGCGTACACAGCCCCGGCCTCCAGCAGACGCTCCTTGGCCGCACGGATGGCCGGACGCGCGGCGAGGATATGCCGCTCGAAATCGTTGGTCACCGAGCCCTGCCACTCCGCGACGGGACGCCGCAAACGCTCCGCCAGCGGGATTTCCGGCACCCGGGGCCGCACTCCGGCATAGGCTTCGCGGGTCGAGACCCCCTCGTCGGGTTTGACGATCACGAGCGTCATCCCGCTCAGGTCCAGCGGATAAGGCTCCATCACCTCGCCCCGCCCCGTACACAGCTGCGGGGTGTTGCGGACGAAAAAGGCCGTGTCGCTGCCCAGCTCGGCGGCGCACGCGATCAGCTCCGCTTCGGACAGCCCGAGCGCAAACAACTCGTTGACAGCCAGCAGCACCGCCGTACCGTCCGACGAACCGCCGCCCAGCCCCGCGCCGAACGGCACGCGCTTGTCGAGCCGGAGCGCGACCCCGTCCACGCCGTAACGCCGCTGCATCAGCCGGAAAGCCTTCACGCAGATGTTCTCCTCCGGGACGCAGTCCACGGCCAGCCCTTCGGCCCGGAAGGCGACGCCGGGCGTATCGGTACGCACCGCCTCCACCTCGTCGTAAAGACCCGCAACGGGGAACATCACGGTCTCCAGATCGTGGAATCCGTCCGCGCGGCGGCGCAGGATGTCGAGGCCCAGATTTATTTTGCAGTTTGCTTTCAGAATCATGGAACAAAGGTAAGAATTTTCTATTTTTGCCGTATGAAATTCCGCACCGAAATCGAACCATCGCCCTCCGGCGTGCAGATCGGCTACGAAAACCGCGTGCTGACGCTCGGGTCGTGCTTCGCCGCACACATCGCCGGAAAGCTCGCCGAAGCCAAATTCCGCGTCACGGCGAATCCCTCGGGCATCCTCTTCAACCCGCTGTCGATCGCCGCGGCGATTCGCAGTTACGCCGATCCCGCGCCCGTCGGATGGGAGGAGCTGGGATTCGACGGCGAGGTGTGGTACCATTTCGGATTCCACGGCGACCTCTCAGCCCCGACGGCCGAAGAGGCTCTCGCACGGATGAACGCCGCACGGCAGGCCGGGGCCGAAGCGCTCCGCACGGCCGACCGCGTGCTCCTCACCTTCGGCACCGCATGGGTCTACGAGCACGGCGGCGAGATCGTCGCCAACTGCCACCGAAGGCCCGCCGCGGAGTTTTCCAGACGGAGGCTTTCGGTCGAAGAGATTGCGGAAACATTCGCGGAACTGCTCGAAGGGCCGCTCGCCGGAAAGCAGATCATTCTGACGGTCAGCCCGGTCCGCCACGTCGGGGACACCCTGCCCGGCAACGCCGTGAGCAAGGCCGTGCTGCGGCTGGCCGCGGAGGAGCTGAGGCAAAGGTTCGGGTGCGTCGAATATTTCCCCGCCTACGAGATCGTCACCGACGACCTGCGCGACTACCGCTTCTATGCCGACGACCTCGTGCACCCCGCCCCGCAGGCCGTCGCGTACATCTGGGAGAAATTCGCCGGGACGGTCCTCACCGACCGCGCCCGGAAGCTCCTCCCGGAGGTCGAAGCCGTCGTCGCAGCGGCGGCCCACCGCCCCCGCAACCCGCAGGGCGAGGCGCACCGCGCCTTCTGTCGCCGCCAGCTGGAACGCATCGCCGCACTTCCGGAGGTCGATTTTCAGTCGGAAGCGGCCGGTTTCCGCCGATGTATCGAAATAAATTCGTAAATTTGCGGTCAATTCCATTACGCAGATGACAAAAAGACTCTTCCTGTATGCCATAGCCGCTGCGGCGGCACTCCAGAGCGCTGCGGCGCAGCCCCGGCTGATCGTCCAGATCGTCGTCGGCTCGATGCGCGGCGAAGACCTCGACCGCTACGCCGCCAATTTCGGCGAAGGGGGCTTCCGCAGGCTCACCGAGGGCGGCACGGTCTACACCGACAGCCGCTACGACTACCTGCAAACCACCACGCCCGTATCGCTGGCCACACTCACCACGGGGGCCATGCCCTCGACCCACGGCGTGATCGGCTCGCGCTGGGTGGACTACACCACCAACCGGATCGTCGGACTCACCGTCGGACGCCAGGGTCCCGGAGCCTACAACCTGATCGCCCCGACGCTCTCGGAAACGCTCCTGCGGCACGCTCCCGGCAGCCGCTCGGTGACCGTAGCCGCCGAAGCCGTGTCGGCCGTGGTGATGGCCGGACGCGCCGGGGAGGTCTTCTGGCTCGACTCGGCGCGCTGCGACTGGGTGACCTCGCCCTACTATGCGCCCGCGGTTCCCGAGTGGATCGACCGCAGCAACCGCGAGCGTTACAACCTCTCGTACATCTCGACCGAGTGGCGCACACTGCTCGAACGCGGCCGCTACCTCAACACGCGCAACCACGACATCGCGCTGGCGGGCAAGAACCGGAAAGAACAGGACCTGAACGGCTCGGGACGCCTGAAGCTGACCGGCGATTTCGAACGCCTGCTCTACACCCCGGCGGGCAACACCGCCGTGCTGGGGCTGGCCAAGCAGGCCATCGCGCAATACAAACTCGGGGACGACAAAGTGCCCGACCTGCTGAACATCTGCCTCGACGTACCGCGCCGCATCAGCGAAGCCTACGGTCCCGAGTCGGTCGAGGTCGAGGACATGTACTACCGGCTGGACCGCGACCTGGCGGATTTCCTGACCTTCGTATTCGCGCAGGTCAAGGACGGCAACGTCATGGTGGTGCTCACCTCCGACCACGGCACGAGCCCCTCCTACGACGCAGGTCCGGAGGAGGCCGACCGCTTCAACCCGCGGCAGTTCGAGGTGATCGTCAACGGATTCCTCAACGTCCGCTACGGCGTGGGCGACTGGGTGGTGGAGTACAGCGACCGGAGCGTGTGGCTCAACCACAACCTCATCTACGAACGGGGGCTGAACCTCGCCGAGGTGCAGAACGAAGTGGCCATCTTCGCCATGCAGTTCCGGGGCATCTCCCACGCGCTGGCCGCCACGGCCATGCGCACGAGCTATTTCGGCAGCGGATACGCCCGGCGGATGCAGAACAGCTTCTACCCCCGGCGTTCGGGCGACGTGATCCTGAACCTGATGCCCGGATGGATCGAAGAGCAGGAGCGCTGCTGGTCGATGTCCGGCTCGATGTACGGCTACGACACCGAAGTGCCGCTGGTCTTCTACGGCAAAGGCGCCGGCATGCAGCGGGTGAACCGCCGCGTGGACATGACCGCCGTGGCCCCGACGCTGGCGCGGCTGGCGGGCATCCGCGAACCGGCGGCCTCGGAAGGCGAAGTGCTGGAGGAGATCGTGGATTTGTAAGAACTTTCAATCAACACGCATCATGGACAAGATACAGGACGAAATCATCGAGGAATTTTCCGTCTTCGACGACTGGCTGGACAAATACGACTACCTGATCGGTCTGAGCGAGACGCTCCCCCCGATCGACCCCGAGCACCGCACCGGGCAGTACCTCATCGAAGGGTGCCAGTCGCGGGTCTGGGTCGACGCAAGGCTCGAAGACGGGAAGGTTTTCTACGCGGCGGACAGCGACGCCATAATAACCAAGGGCATTATCGCGTTATTGATCCGCGTGCTGAACGGCCGCACGCCGCAGGAGATTCTCGACACGGAGCTCTATTTCATCGACGCCATCGGACTTTCGGCCAACCTCTCGCCCACGCGGGCCAACGGGCTGGTGTCGATGGTCAAGCAGATGCGGCTGTACGCACTGGCATACGCAAGCAAAAACAAGTAGCAGGCAATGACACCCGAAGAGATTCTGCAGGTGGAAAAAGACATAGTCGCCACCCTCAAGAACATATACGACCCCGAAATCCCGGTCAACATCTACGACCTGGGACTGATCTACGAGATCGACTACACGCCCGACGGCGCGGCCACGATACGCATGACCCTCACCGCCCCGAACTGTCCGATGGCCGACATGCTGGTCGAGGACGTGAACATCCAGGTCGGGAAGGTCAAGGGGGTGAAATCGGTGAACGTGATCCTCACGTTCGATCCCGTGTGGGACAAGAGCATGATGTCCGAAGAGGCATTGTTGGAACTCAACATGTTCTGAACATGGCGGACACGGCGGCACATACGGTGGAGCGGCTGCGGGCCGGAGCCGAAGCGTACGCCTGCGGCGGGTATCTCGGCGGCCTCGGAGCACTCCAGCGCACCGAGCTCTGCACGGCGCTGATCTTCGACCGTCTGAGCCGCAAGATGCGCATGGTCGAGGCGCTCCGCAACGAAGCCGCCGACAACTGGAACCAGACCTTCTACCTGCTCTACTTCCGCACGCTGGGCGACCGCCGCAACCAGGAGGCTTATCTCGAACTGGCGCGGCGCGTGCCCTACAAGACCGTGCTGCGCGAGCGGCTGGCCCCGCACGCCGTCGAAGCGATGCTGTTCGGCGCCTCGGGGCTGCTGGAACTCTACCGCAACGACGCCTACACGCTCGATCTGAAACGCAGTTTCGAATACCTCGCGGCCAAATACGGGATCGAGGCGATGGAGGCTTCGGCATGGGCGCTGACGGAGGTGCGTCCGGCCAACCATCCGGTGCTGCGGCTGGCGCAGGCGGCGGAGTTCTTCACGCAGGACGAGTTCGTGATGGAGCGCGCCATGACCTGCCGCACGGAAGAGGAGGTCCGGAAGCTGTTCTGCATCGAGGCGTCGCCCTACTGGCGCACGCACCACGTCCCCGGCGCCGAGGGCGGCGAACATCCCAAGCGCATCGGTGCCTTCAAGGCCAACATCATCGGGATCAACCTGGTCGCCGTGCTGCAATTCGCCTACGGCAGCTACACGGGCAACGAACGGCTGCGCGACAGCGCCATGACGCTTCTGGAGCGTCTCCCGGCCGAGGACAACCGCTACATGCGCGAATGGCAGTCGGCGGGTGTCCGTCCGCGCAACGCCTTCGAGTCGCAGGCCCTGTTGCAGCTCGCCACCGAATACTGCGCCGGAAAACGCTGCGCGGAGTGCCCCGTCGGACGACGGATCGTGCGGCAGACAACCGCTGCGGACGACTGAACGGCTGACATTTTGGCTTTTCCGGAAAATTGGTTACTTTTGTGCAACGTCACGCCCCGGCGGCAGACCCCCACTCCGGCAATCTGCCGTAAATCGTGTTTAGACCCATGCTTTTCAATTCGTTCGAATTCGCGCTGTTCCTCCCGGTCGTCTTCCTGCTCTACTGGTTCGTGTTCAACCGCAGCCTGCGGGCGCAGAACCTCTTCGTCGTAGGGGCCAGCTACCTCTTCTACGGATGGTGGGACTGGCGGTTTCTCCTGCTGATCGCCTTCACGTCGCTGTGCAGCTACGCCAGCGGACTGCTTATCGGCCGCTTCCGGAAACGGAGGGGGGGGGAAAGATGGAGCCGGGCCGTCAACGCGGGAAACATCCTGCTGAACCTCACGATCCTCGGCGTCTTCAAGTATTACGACTTCTTCGCGGCATCGTTCGCCGAACTGTTCGGCATCGCCGACTACGACAGTCTCCTGCTGCGGATCATCCTGCCGGTCGGCATCTCGTTCTATACGTTCCAGGCCCTGAGCTACTCGATCGACGTTTACCGCGAAAAGCTCGCCCCGACACGCGACATCGTCGCTTTCTTCGCCTTCATCTCCTTCTTCCCGCAGCTGGTGGCCGGCCCCATCGAACGGGCCACGAACCTGCTGCCGCAGTTCCTGAGGCCGCGGACGTTCGACACGGCGCAGGCCGTGGACGGACTGCGGCAGGCATTGTGGGGATTCTTCAAAAAGATCGTCGTGGCGGACAACTGCGCCATCCTCGCCAACGGCATCTTCGACAACTACGAAAACCTTTCGGGAGGAGCCCTCGTCATCGGCGCCGTGGCCTTCTCGTTCCAGATCTACGGCGATTTCTCGGGCTACTCGGACATCGCCATCGGCATCTCGCGGCTGTTCGGGTTCAGCCTCATGCGCAATTTCAACTACCCCTATTTCTCGCGCGACATCGCCGAATTCTGGCGCCGCTGGCACATCTCGCTCACCACGTGGTTCCGCGACTACATCTACATCCCGCTGGGCGGCAGCCGGGGTTCGAAATGGATGGTGTTCCGCAACACGCTGGTCATCTTCCTCGTCAGCGGGTTCTGGCACGGCGCGAACTGGACATTCATCGCCTGGGGCGCCTACCACGCGCTGCTGTTCCTGCCGCTGATCCTCTCGGGGCGCAACCGCCGGTACACCGGGGAGATCGCCGCGGGACGCACCCTGCCGACGGCACGGGAGGCCCTGCAAATCGCATCGACCTTCGCGCTGGCGGCCGTGGGATGGATCATCTTCCGCGCCGAAACCATCGGCGACGCCTGGCGCTACGTGCGGAGAATCTTCTCGCCGGCGATACTCGACCGCGTGGCGCTCGGCGGCAGCTACGAGTCGCCCGGCATCCATGCCGCCGTCGGGGTGGCGATCCTGCTGGCGGTCGAATGGAGCCAGCGGACCCGCCAGCACGGACTCCAACTGACCGGACGGGCGCACATCAACCGCCGAAGCGTGCGCTACGCCATCTACTACCTGCTGATTCTGGGCATCTACGTCATGCACGCCCAGCAGCAGACGTTCATCTATTTCCAATTCTGATCCTGCCATGAACCGATTCCTGCGACGCATCTTCTGGTTCGTACTGCCCGTGGCCGCCGCGGCCGCCGGCGCGGAATGGGGGCTGCGCAGCATCCCCCACCAGCTCGGGTACAAGGCCGCCTACATGGAACGGCACGCCCCGGAGATCGAAGTGCTCTCGCTGGGGCTCTCGCACGCCTTCTACGGACTCGATTTCCACGCCTCGAAGTTCCGGGGATTCAACCTCGCCTATCACGGACAGCCGCTCGACCGCGATCTGGAACTGTGGGAAAAATACGCCGACCGGCTCACGTCGCTGCGCGCCGTGGTGATTTCGCTCTCGTGCTGGAGCACCCACCACCGGCTGCGCAAGGAGGGCGAACAATGGCGTGTGCCCTTCTACACGATCAACTACGACCTGCCGGTACCGTGGTACGCCTTCAAGGAGCGTTACATCATCGCCTACCCTTCGCCGGCGTTCCGCTACCTGAAACACGCCCTTTCGCCCGGGGACATCCGCGCCGAGGGCAACACCCCGCAGGACGAATTCGGCTCCTACATGGCCCTGCGCGACAACCGGCGCCCCGACTGGGACCGGCGCACGGCCGAAGGCGCCGCCCGGGGACATTCGGATTTCGACCCCGAAGACGTGGCCCACAACCGCGAAGTGCTGCGGCGCATCGCCGCCGACTGTGCGGCCCGCGGCGTCCGGGTGGTTCTCTACACCCCGCCGACATGGCCGACCTATCACGAACACCTCTCGGAGGAGATCGTGGCCCTCACGCGGCAGATCGGAACGTCGCTGGCCCGGGAGTTTCCCAACGTGCGCTATGCGGACCTGCTGAAAGACAAGCGGTTCACGGCCGACGACTTCTTCGACGCCTCGCACCTCAACTACGACCGCGGAGGTCCGAAACTCGTCCGCATCCTCGACGACGAAATAGCCGAAGACCCCTTGCCGGCAAAATAATTCGCAGAAAACCCACTCCGGGCACGCCGTCCGGATGGATTTCAAAAAATTATTACTATTTTTGTAGGATTTAGAATCCGTAACTCCGAAACAACAACAACTTTATGGATATTCTTGCAAGCATAATCAAAGCCCTTTTCGGTTCGAAAGCCGACAAGGACCGCAAACAGATCGAACCCTATCTCGAAAAGATCAAGGCCGTCTACCCCTCGGTCGAGGCGCTCTCGAACGACGAACTGCGCGCCCGCAGCGAGGCCCTGAAAAAACAGATCGCCGACTTCATCGCCGCGGACGAAGCCCGCATCGTCGAACTGAAAGCCGCGCTTGAAAAACCCGAAACGCAGCTCGAAGAGAAGGAGAAGATCTCGAAGGAGATCGACGAGACCACCAAGTGCATCGACGAGAAGATCGAAGAGGTGCTCGACAAGATTCTTCCCGAGGCGTTCGCCATCATGAAAGACACGGCGCGCCGCTTCGCCCAGAACGATACGGTCGTGGTGACGGCCAACGATTTCGACCGCGACCTCGCCGCGACGAAGGATTTCGTCACCATCGAGGGCGACAAGGCCGTCTACGCCACCCACTGGCTCGCCGGAGGCAACGACATGAAGTGGGACATGATCCACTACGACGTGCAGCTGTTCGGCGGCGTGGTGCTCCACCAGGGCAAGATCGCCGAGATGGCGACAGGCGAAGGCAAGACCCTCGTGGCGACGCTCCCCGTATTCCTCAACGCGCTGGCCCGCAAGGGCGTGCACATGGTGACGGTGAACAACTACCTCGCCAAGCGTGACTCCGAGTGGATGGGCCCGATGTACCAGTTCCACGGTCTTTCGGTGGCCTGCATCGACGACACGCAGCCCAACTCCGACGAACGCCGCGCAGCCTACATGGCCGACATCACCTTCGGAACCAACAACGAATACGGCTTCGACTACCTGCGCGACAACATGGCCTCGTCGCCCAAGGACCTCGTGCAGCGCAAACACCACTTCGCCATCGTCGATGAGGTTGACTCGGTGCTGATCGACGACGCCCGGACGCCGCTCATCATCTCGGGTCCCGTGCCCAAGGGCGACGACCAGCTCTTCGAGCAGTACCGCCCGGCGATCGAGCACCTCTACAACCTGCAAAAGAACCTCGTGACGACCCTGCTGGCCGAGGCGCGCCAGCTCATCACGGAAGGCAAGACCGAGGAGGGCGGCGTGAAGCTCTACCGCGTCCACAAGGGTCTGCCGAAATACAAGCCGCTGATCAAATACCTCTCGGAGCAGGGCGTGAAGGCGCTGATGCAGAAGACCGAGAACACCTACATGCAGGACAACAACCGCCGCATGCCCGAAATCACCGACGACCTGTTCTTCGTCATCGACGAGAAACTCAACTCGGTGGAACTCACGGACAAGGGTCACGAAGTGCTGTCGAAATACTTCAACGAGGACGGCTTCTTCGTGATGCCCGACATCGGCGCAGAGATCGCCGAACTGGAAAAGGCCGGGCTGACGCCCGAGGAGAAGGCGCAGAAGCGCGACGAGGTGATCAACGACTACTCGATCAAGTCGGAGCGCGTGCACACGGTGATCCAGCTGCTGAAAGCCTTCGCCATGTTCGAAAAGGACATCGAATACGTGGTGATGGACAACAAGGTGAAGATCGTCGATGAGCAGACGGGCCGCATCCTCGAAGGCCGCCGCTACTCGGACGGACTCCATCAGGCCATCGAGGCCAAGGAGCACGTGAAGGTCGAGGCCGCGACGCAGACCTTCGCCACCATCACGCTGCAAAACTACTTCCGCATGTATCACAAGCTGGCCGGTATGACCGGTACGGCCGAAACGGAGGCTTCGGAGTTCTGGAGCATCTACAAACTGGACGTCGTGGTGATCCCGACCAACCGCAAGGTGATCCGCGACGACCGTCAGGATCTCATCTACAAGACCAAGCGCGAGAAATACAACGCCGTGATCGAAGAGATCGTCAAACTCGTCGAGGAGGGCCGTCCGGTGCTGGTCGGCACCACGTCGGTCGAGATCTCGGAGCTGCTGAGCCGCATGCTCAAACTCCGCGGCATCAAACACAACGTGCTGAACGCCAAGCAGCACGCACTGGAGGCGCAGGTCGTGGCCGAGGCCGGACGCTCGGGGCAGGTGACCATCGCCACCAACATGGCGGGCCGCGGTACCGACATCAAGCTGACGCCCGAGGTGAAGGAGGCCGGAGGTCTGGCCATCATCGGCACGGAGCGGCACGAAAGCCGCCGCGTCGATCGCCAGCTGCGCGGCCGCGCCGGCCGTCAGGGCGACCCCGGATCGTCGCAGTTCTTCGTGTCGCTCGAAGACGACCTGATGCGTCTGTTCGGATCGGGCCGCATCGCCACGATGATGGACCGCATGGGTCTGAAAGAGGGCGAGGTGATCCAGGCCGGAATGATGACCCGCGCCATCGAACGCGCCCAGAAGAAGGTCGAGGAGAACAACTTCGGCATCCGCAAGCGCCTGCTGGAATACGACGACGTGATGAACTCGCAGCGCGAGGTGATCTACACCCGCCGCCGCCACGCACTCTACGGCGAACGCATCGAAATCGACCTGAACAACATCATGTACGACTACGCCGACAACTTCGTGGAGGAGAACCGCGGCATCGACCTCGAAGATTTCCGCATGGAGCTGATCCGCGAGGTGGCCGTAGAGCCCCGGATCGACGAGGCGACCTACAAGGACGCCAAACCTGCGGAGCTGGTCGAAGCAATCGTCACGGCGCTCAAGGAGGCGTACGCCCGCCGGGCGAAAGCCGTGGCCGACACGGTGCGGCCGGTGATGGAGCGCATCTACGAGGACCGGAAAGACCAGCTGGATTCGAACATCTACTTCCCGCTGACGGACGGTCATCTGGGCTACAACGTGCCGGTAAACCTGCAAAAATGCAAGGACACGGACGGTGCGGAAATCTATAAGGTATTCTCGAAAGTGGTGATGTTCACCACCATCGACGACGCCTGGCGCGAACACCTGCGCGAGATGGACGACCTGCGCCAGAGCGTGCAGAACGCCACCTACGAACAGAAGGACCCGCTGCTGATCTACAAGTTCGAATCGTTCGGGCTGTTCTCGAAGATGATCGTCAAGGTCAACCGCGACGTGCTGGCCGTTCTCAACAAAGCCTACATCCCCGTCCGCGACCAGAACGCCGAGGCGGTGCAGCGCCAACAGCAGGAGCGGGCCAAAGTCGATGTCAACAAACTGCAAGCCTCGCGCATGCAGGCCGCGGCGCACGCCGGACAGGAGGAGCGTCAGAAGCCGATGCCGATGCACGTCGAGAAAAAGGTCGGCCGCAACGATCCGTGTCCCTGCGGCTCGGGCAAGAAGTATAAGAACTGTCACGGAAAAGGGCAGTAACAAAGTAAGAGGTGAAAAGTGAAAGGTGAAAAGTGCCCGCCAATTTTCGAGGTTCACTTCCAACCTTTCACCTTTAACTTTTAACCTTTCACCCTAATAAAATGGCTTATCAGGAGGAGAAACAGCGCCAGCTGGACCTGCGCTACCTGCGCATGGCGAGCATCTGGGCCGAAAATTCATACTGCGTGCGCCGCAAGGTCGGGGCGCTGATCGTCAAAGACAAGATGATCATCTCCGACGGTTACAACGGCACCCCTTCGGGCTTCGAGAACATCTGCGAAGACGAAGACGGACACACGAAATCCTATGTGCTCCACGCCGAGGCCAACGCCATCACGAAGGTCGCCAAGTCGGCCAACAACTGCGACGGATCGACGCTCTACATCACCGCCGCGCCCTGCATCGAGTGCTCGAAGCTGATCATTCAGGCGGGCATCAAGCGCGTGGTCTATGCCGAGGATTACCGCTCGGAAGAGGGGCTGAACCTGCTGCGCCGCGTCGGCATCGAGTGCGTGCAGTGCCGGCTGGACGAAAAATGAGGCACCCGATGAAAAAGGTCCTTCTCCTGCTCGCAGCCCTGACGTATGCCGAATTCGATTCGGCGCAGAACGTCGCGGCGGACACCGTGCCGGCGCTGCCGCCCTACGTCTACTGCGAGATCATGGCCGACCACCTGCCCACGTACCACGACAGCGGCGTGCTGTTCGATTTCGGACAGAAGGTCGGGGCCACGAAGTACAACTACCTGACGGACGCCGCAGGCAACAAACTGCTCTTCAGTTCGGGAATCGAGGCGCTCAACTACATGGTGTGCCGCGGATGGGAGTTCGTGCAAGCCTACGCCTCGGGCGACAACAACGGCCTCACCCACTACCTCCTGCGCATCGCACCGGCCCGGCTGACCGCGGAACAGCGAACAGCGCTGCTCGCCCCGCCGGAACGGGAGAAACCGAAGCCCAATAAGAAGCGATAACGCGAAAGAGAGCTCTCTCCGGAGCTCTTTTTCATTTGCCCGAAGATTTGTTTTTCCGGCATACCTTTCGTATATTGGCCGGGTGAAACCCTGAAAATCGAACCGCTATGAAACGCATCGTCATCGTAGGAGCCACGTCGGGCATCGGGCTCGAAACGGCACGGCTCTGCATCCGCCAGGGATGGCGGGTCGGAGCGGCGGGACGCCGCCGGGAGGCCCTCGACGCACTCCGGGCAGAGGCGCCCGAACAAGTCGAGGTCGAAGCGCTGGACATCAACCGCGACGACGCCCCGGAACATCTCGCACGGCTGATCGAACGGCTCGGCGGCATGGACATCTATCTCCACTCGTCGGGCATCGGCAGCCGCAACACCGAACTGCGCCCCGACATCGAGATCGCAACCCTGCGCACCAACGGCGAAGGCTTCGTGAGGATGGTGACGGCGGCTTTCGGCTATTTCCGCGCCCACGGAGGCGGACATCTGGCCGTCATCAGCTCGATCGCCGGGACCCGGGGACTCGGGTCGGCTCCCGCCTACTCGGCGACCAAGCGGATGCAGAACACCTACATAGACGCCCTGGCGCAGCTTTCGCGCATGGAGGGGTACGGCATCCGGTTCACGGACATCCGTCCGGGATTCGTGGCGACCCCGCTGCTGGACGGAGAGGGGCACTACCCGATGCTGATGCCGGTCGAAAAGGTCGCGGCGCGCATCATGCGCATTCTCCGCAGGCCGTGCCGCCGGGCGGTGATCGACCGCCGTTACGCGGCGATGGTCTTCTTCTGGCGGCTGATTCCCCAATGGCTTTGGGAGCGTCTGAAAGTGCGGGTGAAAGAATAAGACGAAAAAATTCATTACATTTGCCCCCGGATGGCACGGCAACGACACATACCCAAGGGGCGGCCGCTGATGGCGGGAACGGTTCTGCTGATCCTGCTCGTCGCGGTGGTGCTCGCCTCGGGACGCATCATCAACGGAATAGCCGTGCAGATGAGCGGGCGCATCGTCACGCAGATCAGCCAGTACCATTACCGGCTCCTGCAAGTCGAATTCGAACGCCCGGTGGAGGTGCTCACGACGGCGGCGCGCTTCACGCATTCGCATCCCGCACCGTCGGAGGCCGAAATGAGCGTGCTCACGGCGACGCTGATGGAGACCGACCCCAAGATCGGCTGCATCTGGTTCATGGAGCGCGGAGAAACGGTCGTCCGCACCTACCCGCGGCGCAGAACCCCCGGCGTCACGGCGGCCGGCGAAGAGCGCCGGCAGCTGGTCGCGGAGCTTCGGGACGATTCGGTCCGCAGCTGCGTGAGCCGCTCCGGAGAGACCCCGGTTTGGAGCCTCGTCTGCCGGGTCCGGGACGAGCGGGGCGGCGAACACTTCTGCGGCGTGGACCTTCCGCTCACGGACATCTACGCCTACATGACCGAGCAGGACCCCCACAGCCCCAGTTACGCCACGCTGTTCGACCCCGAAGGAATCATCGTCTACCATCCCGACCACCGGAGACTGGGCCGATCGGTGTCCGAAACCAGGGACAGCACGGCTTTCCGCGAAGTGCTCGTCTCCGGACGGAAGATCATCGCCTCGGTCGTCTCGGACTACCTGGAAATCGCCGAGGAGCGCATCTACTACCCCCTGCAACTCGGGAACAGCCGCTGGGTGGCCGGCATCGGCATCCCCCGGCTGGCCATCGAGCAGGAGATCGACGATTTCCATCTCTACACCATCCTCACGGCCGTCGTCTCGGTCCTGTTCTTCGCAACGCTGCTCGTCGTGGCGCAACGCCGCTGGCGGCGCGAATACGACCTGCGGCGCCTTTCGGAGCAGGAGTCGGCGCAGCTGCATCTGCAACAGGTGCTCGAACAGATCGACCCCCACTTCCTCTTCAACTCGCTCAATTCGCTCTACGCGCTGATCCGCTGCAACCCCGAACAGGCCCGGGAGTTCACGCTCACGCTGTCGAAGGTCTACCGCCACGTGCTCGAACGCCGCAAGCAGATACTCTCGACGCTCGCGGACGAGATCGACTTCACGTGGCAGTACTACTCGTTGCAGAAGATCCGCTTCGGCGACCGCATCGAACTCACCACGGCCATCGACCCCGCGCTGCGCAACTGGCGGATTCCGGCCATGAGCCTCCAGACGCTCGTCGAGAACGCCCTCAAACACAACCGCATCACGAGCTGCAATCCGCTGCACATCCGTATCCGCACCGAAGGCGAAAGCCTCCTGATCGAGAACAACTTCACCCCGCGCAGCGAAGGCAACGCCGAGTCGCTGGGCGTAGGGCTGGAACGCATCCGCTCGGTATACCGGTTCTACACCGAGGAAAACATCTCCATCGCCTCCGACAGCGGGACTTTCCGATGCCGGCTGCCGCTGCTGCCGCCGGAAAAGTGATCCGCCTGATTGCGGCATTCACTCCCCCAAACAGGGCATTCGCCCCCGAACGTTTTCATTTGAAGAATTTAGATTTTATTATTGCATCGTGCGGATCGAGTATCCGAAAAAAACCGAGCAATAATAAATGAACACACGACGATTCACCCTGATGGCAGCTGCCCTGGCGACACTCTTCCTGCTGGCGGCCGCTCCTGCGGAGGCCAAGAAAAAGCCGGGCCGCAAATCGAAGAAAACCGAAGCCGCCGCCCCGAAGGCCGACTCGCTCAAAAAAGACAAGAAGAAAGGCTACGACGAATTGCTGAAAGGCGCCGTGACCGACAAGGGTCTGTTCGATGTCCACCGCAAAGGCACGGATTTCCTGTTCGAGATCCCCGACTCGCTGATGGGCCGCGACATCCTGATCGTCAACAAAATATCGGGCGTGCCCTACGCCCTGAACGACAGCGGCATCAACAAGGGCATGGGCTACGGCGAAAAGATCGTCCGTTTCCGCAAGGACACCCTCTATAAAAAAGTTTGGGTCATGACCTACGACCCGCGCATCACCTCGCCCGAGGGCGACCGCATCACCCGTTCGGTGAAGGACAACTACCGCGAAACGGCCATCGAACAGTTCCCGATCGAAGCCTACAACTCCGACTCCACGACGGTCGTCATCAAGGTCAACAAGGTCTTCGACGGCAGTGAAAAGAGCTTCAACAACGTCTTCGGGGCGCTCCGCATCAGCGGCTCCCCGAAAAAGGAGCTCTCGAAAATCGAGTCCGTGAAGTCGTTCCCCGAAAACATCGTCGTCAAATCGACCCTCTCGGGCTCGCACTCCGGCGAGGGAGGTTCGATGTCCGTCACCGTGGACATCACCTCGAACCTCGTGCTGCTGGCCGAGGAGCCGATGGTGGCCCGCTTCTCCGACGAGCGCGTGGGCTATTTCGAGATCGGACACCTCTATTTCAACGACAAACAGCAGAAGGCCGAAGAGCGGGCGTTCATCAACCGCTGGCGGCTGGAACCCAAGCCCGAGGACGTGGAACGCTACAAGCGCGGCGAACTGGTGGAGCCCCGGAAGCCGATCGTGCTCTGGATCGACCCGGCGACGCCCCCCGTATGGGTGCCCTACATCAAGAAAGGCATCGTCGAGTGGCAGGAGGCTTTCGAAGCCGCGGGATTCAAGAACGCCATCGTCGCCAAAGAGGTCGATCCCGACGACGAGGAGTTCGACATCGACGACGTACGCTACTCGGTGGTGACCTATGCCGCCTCGGAAACGGCCAACGCCATGGGTCCCTCGGTGATCGACCCCCGCAGCGGCGAGATCATCGAAGCCGACATCATCTGGTGGCACAACGTCATGAGCATCCTTCAGGCATGGATTCGTCTGCAAACCGGCGCCGTAGACCCCCAGGCCCGCGGCAACGAACTCCCCACGGAGCTGATGGGCAACGCCGTGCGTTTCGTCTCGTCGCACGAGCTGGGACACAGCCTCGGACTGAAGCACAATTTCGGCGCCTCGTATTCGGTGCCGGTGGATTCGCTCCGTTCGAAAACCTACACGGCGTCGCACGGCACGGCCAGCTCGATCATGGACTACGCCCGTTTCAACTACGTGGCGCAGCCCGAGGACGGCATCACGCAGCTGACGCCCAAGATCGGAACCTATGACAAACACGCGATCAACTGGGGCTACCGCTGGCTCGGCGCCAAAGACCCCCACGAAGAGCTGCCGACGCTCAACGCCTGGCTGCGCGAACATGAGGACGATCCCGAATACTGGTACGGCGAACAACGGTTCCAGAACAACGAGGACCCCCGTTCGCAGTCGGAGGACCTGAGCGACGACGCCGTGGCGGCCAGCCTCTACGGGCTGAAGAACCTACAACGCATCGTTCCCCACATCACGGACTGGACGGCGGCGGAAGGCGAACTGCAATACGAAAGCGGCCGCTTCCTGATGGCGATCGTCTTTCAATGGATGGCCTATGCCGACCACGTGAAGACCAACGTCGGCGGTTTCTACCTCAACAACGTCGTGGCGGGGCATGACATCGACCGCTACGTCCCGGTTCCGGCCGACTACCAGCGCAAGAGCGTCAAATACCTGATCGACCAGGTGTTCACCATCCCCGAATGGCTGTTCAGCGCCAAAGCCTGGAACAAAGCCTACGCCCAGCGGCTGTCGCCCGTGGGGATGATGGAGTACTCGCCCTACAACCTCGCGCGCGAACTCCAATACAAAGCCTACTATGAACTGCTGGCCGACGAACGCATGGTGCGCATGTACGAAGTCGAGGCGCGGCAGGGACGCGGAGCGAAGACCTACACCCCCGAACAGATGATGGACGACATCACCCGCGCGGTCTTCATCCGCCCCGGAGGCCGGACCCTCTCGATCTGGGAGCGCATGAGCCAAAAGAACTACCTCGACGCGCTGATCGTCTCGTCGAACATCACGATGGTCAAGACCACCAAGCTGGGATCGACGCTCCACGACCACGACGGACGCGGATGCTGTTCGCTGATGCAGGAAGCCCCGGAGGTGCACCTCGAACCGCTGCCGAGGCCCGAGGACATGCAGTTCCGCACGGCCCGCAACTACGAACTGATGAAGCGCGTCAGCGAAACGACCTCGGCCAAGCGCGCCGAGATGCGCAGGCTGCTGACTCTTGTGCAGAACCGCACCGGAAGCGGCGACCAGGCGACCCGGAACCATTACCGGGACCTCGAACTGAGGCTGAAAGAAGCCTTGCGCATGTTATAAGCGAAACACCCGAGCTGCAAAGCCGTCTTCCATCCGGAAAGACGGCTTTGCGGCTCCTAAAGAGAACGCGAAACCGATTACGGATTAAAACATATTTCCGGAATATAGCTTCGGATTAACACAAAAAAAGAACTCAAACACAACTATTTTACAACATGAAAAAACTCCTTACGTTATTCGTCCTGATCTGTCCCCTGCTGGCGCTGGCGCAGCAGACCCGGCAGATCACCGGCCAGGTCCTCGACCGCGCCGACGGGGCACCCCTGGTAGGCGCCACCGTCTTCATCGCGCCCGAGGAGACCCAGGCCAAGAATTACAACCCGCAGGGAACCATCGTCTACGAGCAAGGGCGTTTCGCCTTCAAGCTGCCCGTGAGCGTCAAGAAAGTCGTGGTCAGCTACCTCGGCTACGAAGCCCAGACCATCGACATCTCGGGAAAAAGCAACTTCACGATCTACCTCTCGGCGACGGAAAGCAAGATGGACGCCGTCGTGGTGACCGGTTACCAGCGCATCGAAAAGCGCAAGCTCACCTCGTCGATCTCCAACGTCAAGATGTCGGACATCGCCCGCGACGGCGTGGCGAGCGTCGACGAGATGCTCTCCGGTTCGATCGCAGGTCTGACGTCGACTCCCACGACGGGCGCCCCGGGCGGTGCCAGCAAGGTCAAGATCCGCAGTACGGTGACGCTGAACGGCAACACCGACCCGCTGTGGGTGCTGGACGGCATGCCGCTCGAAGGCAACGACATCCCTTCGGACTGGTCGTCGAAGGACAATGTCGACAACCTCTACAACATGTCGATCGCGGGTCTCAACCCGGCCGACATCGAGGATATCACCGTGCTGAAGGATGCCGCGGCGACGGCCATCTACGGAGCCCGCGCAGCCAACGGCGTCATCATCATCACCACCAAGAAAGGCCGCCGCAACCAGGCCACGCGCGTCAACGTTTCGGCGTCGCTCTTCGTGACCGACCGTCCCAACCTCGACAAACTGAACCTGATGAACGCCTCGCAGAAGGTCGATCTCGAATTGGCATTGGCCGCCAACGGACGGCTCAACTACCTTTCGGGCATGGGCGGCGTAGCCCGTATTCTGGACCAGGCCGGAGAGCGCGCGGCGCTCGTCGGAGGCGGATTCTCGGCGCTCTCCCCCGAGACGCAGTCGGCGATCAATGCCCTGCGCAAAAACGGCACCGACTGGGGCAAGGAGATTTACCAGGTGGCGCTCAACCAGCAGTACAGCATCAGCATCTCGGGCGGCGGCAACAAGGCCAGCTACTATTTCTCGGGCGGCTACTACAATGAACAGGGAACGACCGTCGGCACGGGATTCGAACGTCTGAACCTCACGCTGAAAACCGACTACGACCTGCTGAAAAACCTGCGTTTCGGCGCCTCGGTGTTCGTGGGGCAGAATAAGAACGACTCCTATGTTTCGGATACGGACGTATTCACCAACCCCTCGCGCTACACCCGCACGGTGAACCCCTATCTGAACGCCTACAACCCTGACGGCAGCTATCTCTACGATCCCGACATGACAGCCCGGCAGCGGGACAGCGACGTTCTCGACTACAACTATTTCGAGGAGCGGAACAATACCGAATATACGCTCAAAACGCGCTCCATCAAGACGATCTTCGATCTCGACTACCAGCCGGTGAAAGGGCTGCGCCTCTACACTCAGTTCGGATTGCAGGTCGATAACTCGATGACCGAGAAGATGGCCCAGGAGAACTCTTATTTCACCCGTAAATACGCCCGCAACTCCGTTGTCGATGGCGTACGCTACATGCCCGAAGGCGGCGTGATCCAGAACTGGAACAGCGATATGTCGCAGTACAACTGGAAAGCGCAGATCGAGTATTCGGGAACTTTCGCCAAAAAACACGAACTGGACCTGATGGCCGGTATGGAGATGCGCGGAACGACCAACACCACCATCCACACCAAAGGCTTCGGCTACGACCACAAGACGATGGTCACCGAACCGATGCCCATTCCGTCGGGTGACGCCGGAGAGCGCCTCGCCAACAGCTCCTATTTCAAGCAATACCAGAAATCGTTCTACGAAAACCGCTATCTCTCGTACTTCTTCACCGGATCGTACACCTATGACAACCGCTACACAATCTTCGGCTCGATGCGTTACGACGGCACGAACCTCTTCGGCGTCGATCCCAAGTACAAGTTCAACCCCATGTGGTCGATCTCGGGTGCGTGGAGCGTCAACCGCGAAAAGTTCCTGCGCGATGCCAAATGGCTCGACAATCTGCGGCTGAGGGCTTCCTACGGAGCACAGGGCAACATCGACCGCTCGACATCGCCCTACATTCTCGGAACATGGACCACCCGGAACGTCGGAGGCAGCTTCGAAGATGCCATTTTCGTATCCTCGCCGCCCAACCAGAACCTGCGCTGGGAGACCACTTACACATGGAATGCAGCCCTCGATTTCGCGGCCCTCGAAAACCGCATCGGATTCACATTCGAAATCTACGGCCGCAACAGCAAGAACCTCATCACGACACGCACGATCCCGCAGGAGACGGGATTCACCTCGACATCGAGCAATTTCGGTGAAATGTCGAGCAAGGGTATCGAGTTCACGCTCAATACAGTAAACGTCCGCACGCGCGACTTCCGCTGGGAAACCTCGATCAACATCGCCCACAACACCGACCGGGTGGACAAGGTGCACATCGACGAAAACAGCTACACCCCTTCGAAGGAGGGATATTCGTCGAGCGCCGTATTCGCCTACAAAACCGCAGGGCTCGACGAGTACGGTATTCCCATGTTCTGGAAAGACGGACAGAAAGTGTCGCTTCGGGAGTTCACCGATTTCCGGCTCGACAAGACCGATTACGGATTCTTCGTCCTGTACGATCCCCAGGTTTCCACCTCTCAAAGCGCCATCCGCAACAATCTCTCCTACATCGGCTCACAAAACCCGAACATAACCGGAGGTTTCAACAACCGGTTCTACTACAAGAACTTCGACCTGTCCGTGTCGTGCAACTTCGTCTTCGGCCAGCTCGTGAAACGCACGCCGTTCTACAGCCCGACCCAAACCAGTCCCGGCGAGAACAACACGACCGAAATCGGACAGGTATGGTCTCCGGAGAACACGTCGGGCATCTATCCCGCCCTGACGGGCAACCTCAAACCGGACGGAACGACCTGGAGCGGATGGGACGAATGGGAAGCGAATCCCGATCCGTATTACCTCTACAACTGGATTCTGGAACAATACAATTCGATCAGCGGCGCCAGCCTGTTCGACAACTTCGACATCTGGTACAAGAAGATCAACTACTTCCGCGTGAACAGCATCCGCCTGGGATACGCCTTCCCGGAAAAGATCACCCGCAAACTCCACATGGCCGGTCTGCGCATCCACTTCGAAGCCCGCAATCCGTTCGTCATCGCCTCGAACTACGACGGATACTTCGATCCGGAGACCTACGGAAGCATCTATTCGCAACCGATGGCCCGCACCTACTCGGTCGGTCTCAATATCACATTCTAATACGTTCCGAACATGAAAAAAACAATATACATACTGCTCGCCGCAATGGGACTCGCCTCGTGCGACTATTTGGAGATCGAACCCGTCGGCCAGGTAATTCCGCACAAGGTATCGGAGTTCCGCGCCCTGCTCACGGACGGGTACTACAACTATGCACTGAACAACATCAGGCTCTATACGGGCCTGTTGTCCGACGAGGTCGGCAGGTTCGACACCAGCGAATTCTATGAAACCAGCTATGCCGTGGCACTCCCGTACAACTACACCTGGCAATACAACAGCCAGATGCAGGAACTCGCCTACCGGGAGTGTTACCGCAGTATCTTCTATGCCAACTCCGTAATAGACAGCGCAGCGGATGCCGACAACGACACCTCCGGCGAGTCCAAGGAACAGATCCTCGGCGAGGCTTATGCCATCCGCGCCTATATCCACTTCGAGTTGGTGAACATCTACGGCAAGCCCTACGATCCCGCCACGGCGGCGACGGACCGCGGCATCGTCCTCTCGACCTACACCGACATCGAACAGAAATACCGCCCGACGAACGTCGCGGCCGTCTACGAGCAGATTCTCGATGACATCGGGCAGGCCGAGAAGCTGATGACCGTGCAGAAACAGGAGGAAGCAGCCCTCAACTACCGGTTCTCGCTCGACGCAGTACAGGCCCTGAAAGCCCGCGTGTTGCTCTATATGCGCGACTGGCAGGGGGCTTACGACGCTGCGACCTCCCTGCTGCCGAAATACGCACTGCTCGATTTCAAGACGCTGAGCACCGATGCATCCGGGAAAGGCAACAGATACGAAGCCTCCCTGCCGTGGAAACAGGGCTCTCCGGAGGCCATTTTGGCCTGGGAACGTCCGTTCAGCGGCGGAGGCGGCGACTACATAAACGCCTGCCATCTCTCCGACGGAGTGCTCGGACTGTTCGACAGGAAAGAGCGGGAGGACGGGGCATCCGGAAATACAATCGTCTACTCCGAAGACCTCCGTTACAACTATATCACGACGCGAGGCTCCGATTACATCGCAGCCCGGGTATCGTCGGACCGGAGCTCGCTCCGCATCGCCGAAATGTACCTGATCGCAGCCGAAGCCGGATCGTACCTGACCGGAGAGCTGGACAATGCCAAGGGCTATCTGCTCGACCTGCAAAAAGCACGCTTCTCGGCCGACGGATATGAAGTCAAGGCGGCAGCCGTCCGGACCATGACCGCCGAACAGTTGCGCGCAGAGGTGGCCGATGACCGGGCCCGCGAATTCCCGATGGAAGGCCACCGCTGGCTCGACCTGCGCCGCACGACGCGCCCCGCCATTGCCAAGACCTACGACGGCGGTTCCTACACGCTCAGCGAAAACGATTCCCGTTACACGCTGCCGTTCCCGCAGTCGGCCGTCAACGACAATCCCGAACTGAACAACTAAACCGAGACCCCATATCGGGGTCCGCAGCAAAAAAACAGTCCGGTTTTTGCACCGGACTGTTTTTTTTGTAATTTTACACGTCATGAAAGCCATCATCATCGAAGACGAACCGTTGTCGGCTGCCGAACTGCGCACGTCGCTGGCCGAGGTGGCCCCGTACATCGAAGTCGTAGCCACGGCTTCGTCGGTCGCCGAAGCCGCCGAAACGGTGGGCCGTGTCGAACACGACCTGATCTTCATGGACATTCACCTCGAAGACGGCAGCGGATTCGACATCTTCGAACGTGCCGATATCACCGTGCCGGTCATCTTCATCACGGCGTACGATTCCTATGCGCTGAAAGCCTTCGAGAACAAGGGCATCGACTACCTGCTGAAACCCTTCGGTCTGGACGACCTCCGGCGGGCCATAGATAAGCTGGGACTTCTGTCGGGGGGGGGAATCGCGTCTGCGGAGCACGGCGCCCCGACGCAGACGCCTCCGGTATACCAGGAACGGTTCCTGGTGCACATGGGCGCCCGGATGCGATCCGTCACCACGGCGGAGATCGCCTATTTCATGGCTGACGGCAAGTATCTCCACCTGATGACGCACGACGGAAAAGACTACATCCTCGACCGTTCGCTGACCGACGTGGGCGAGAAACTGCCGCCGAACCTCTTTTTCCGCATCAACCGCCGTTTCATCGTCTCGTTCGACGCCATCCGGGAGATGATCCGTTATTCGGGAAGCCGCATCAAGGTCCTGCTCAACCCGCCCCTCGCCGAAGGCGAGGAGGCGTTCGTCAGCACCGACCGCGTGCCCGACTTCCGCGAGTGGCTGAACCGGTAACCAACCGTTTTTCGATTTCAAACGAACGAATTTCGCGCATCGTGAAAAACGGGGCGGATGGATCGTACTTCGGTACATTCCATTCGCCCCGTTCGGGGAACGTGCTGAAACAGCCGCTTACGAATCAGAACGGCAGGTCGTCCGGATCGTCCGCCGGAACAGAGGGAGACGAAGGTGCCGCAGCCTGAGGCTGAGGAGCCGCAGCAGGTTGCTGATAGCCCCCCTGCTGATAACCTCCGCTTTGCTGGTAACCGCTCTGCTGCGCACCGTAGGCCGGGGCCGGAGCGCCGTCCGAAGCAGGATTATCACTGCGACGGCCCAGCAAATTCATCGTATCGGCCAAAATCTCCGTCGTATAACGTTTGTTGTTGTCCTTGTCCATCCACTCGCGGGTGCGCAAGCGCCCCTCGATATAGATCTGCGAACCCTTGCGGACAAAGCGGTCCACAACGTCGGCCAGACCCCGCCACAGCGTGATCGTATGCCACTCGGTGTGTTCCTTCGTTTCGTTGGCCTGACGGTCGAACAGCCGTTCGGTCGTCGCCAGGCGGATGCGGGCGACCTTCGCGCCGCCTTCGAGCGTGCGCACTTCGGGGTCTATGCCCACATTGCCGATCAGTATGACTTTATTTACCATTTATTGAAGATTTTTAATCATTTTGCGGAAAAGAACCTCCATGCGCACCCCGGCCTTTTTGCCCTGACGCTGCACGTCCTCGTGGTCGCCCACTTCGTCCGAAAGGCCGCAGTTGGTGATGACCGAGACGCCGAAGACCGGGATCGACATGTGGCGCGCCACGATCACCTCGGGAACGGTTGACATGCCCGCGGCATCGCCGCCGATGGCCTTGAAATAGCGGTACTCGGCCTGCGTCTCGAACGTCGGGCCCGTGCCGCCGACATAGACGCCGTACTGGAGTTTGATATTCTCCTCCTCGGCGATCTTCGTGGCCGCGGCGATCAGCGACTTGTCGTAGCAGTTGTGCATGTCCGGAAAGCGGGGCCCCAGCTCGGCGATGTTGGGGCCGATCAGCGGATTGGGCATCAGGTTGATATGGTCGGTGATGACCATCAGGTCGCCCACGCGGAACGAGGTGTTGATGCCCCCCGAGGCGTTCGACACGAAGAGGTATCGGATGCCCAGCTGCTGCATCACGCGCACGGGGAAGGTCACCTGCTGCATCGTATAGCCCTCGTAGTAGTGGAAGCGGCCCTGCATGGCCACGACCCTGCGACCCTCGACCGTTCCGAAGATCATCCGGCCCTTGTGACCCTCGACCGTCGAGACGGGGAACCCGGGTATCTGCTTGTATTCGATGGCGAACTGCGTGTCGATCCGGTCGGCGAAATCGCCCAGCCCGGTGCCGAGCACGATGCCGACTTCGGGCGCGAAATTCCGGGTCTCGGCCTGAATGAAAGCGGCCGTCTTCTTAATTTCCTCTAACATCTTCTTCCAGTTTTTGCAGAAAATCCGTTGCCGAATCCTCTATGAATGAAATATTTATCGGTAGATAATACAGGTTGCGGCGGACCGCCTCGGGAATCTTCTTCCGGTTGGTCATCTTCACCGCATCTTTCTCCGTCGTTACAATCACCGCGCCGGGATGCTTCGCCAGCAGCGCTTTCAGGGCGTTCATGTCGCGGACCTTGTAGACGTGGTGGTCTTCGAGCGTCATCTCAGCCACGACGGCATAGCGTTCGCGGAGGGTTTGCAGGAAGGGTTTGGGGTTGCCGATGCCCGAAAGGGCGATCACCGGACGCCCCTGGGCCAGCGGTTCGTCCGGAGCCTCGCCCACGAAGAGCGGCTGGGGCATGAAACTCTCGAAACGGGTGAAATAGACCCGCTGGTAGGCCACCTGGATCAGCACCTTGCGCAGAATGCGCCGGTCGATGGGCGCCATCCGCTCGGGGCACTTCGTGACCACGAAATAATGGGCGCGGTGCAGCTCTTCGGGCAGGTCGCGCAGCGTGCCCAGCGGCAACATCCGGTCATGCTGGATGGGGCGCGTGGCGTCGATCATCACGACATTGATCTTCGGCTCCACGTAGCGGTGCTGGAAACCGTCGTCCATCACGATCAGATCGACTTCGGGGTGTTCGGCGCAGATGCGGCGGATGCCGTCGGAACGTTTCTCGCAGACGGCGACCACCGTGTCGGGGAATTTGAGCTTGATTTGCAGCGGTTCGTCGCCCACGTCGCGGTAGTGCGAATCGCAGCGCACCTCGCGGTAGCCCTTCGTACGCCGCCCGTAGCCGCGCGAGAGCAGCGCCACGTTGTGCATCTGCGACATGTAAGCGATCACCATTTCGGCCATCGGGGTCTTGCCCGTGCCGCCGACGGTGATGTTGCCGATGCAGATGATCGGGATGTCGAACTTCTCGCTTTTGAGGATGCCCCAGTCGAAGAGGCGGTGACGGAACGTCACCCCCGCTTTATAGAGGACAGCCGCAGGCGCGAGCAGAATTTTCAACATCTTTCCAACCGGTTTGTACAGATAACTTTCAAAGGTAACGATTTTTCCCGGGATTGCCAAACGCAAATCCGCAAATCTCGGCCGATCGCCGCAAATAGCATACTAAATGCAGCGGGCGACGCGTTTTTTTACTATCTTTACGGCATCTATGAAAAATTTCAGACTCACGATATGCGCCCTGCTGCTCATGACCGCAGGCGCCTGCAACCGGACGCAGGGTCCGGCGGCCGGAACGGAAGGGGCGGAGGAGCCCCGCAACCTGCTTTACGGCATCGACGCCGACAACTACCGCATCGAAACGGGCGAAGTGGGGTCCGGGGAGACGATGGGCAAAATACTCAACGGATTCGGCGTCTCGGCCTACACGGTCGACCGGCTGGACAAAGCTTCGAAGGAGATTTTCCCGCTGCGCAACATCCGCGCGGGACACAAGTACGCCGCCTTCATCCACGAGGACTCGCTCTACGCCCCCCACCTCGACTACCTGGCCTACGAACTTTCGGTGACGGATTACGTGGTCTTCGGATTCCACGACAACGACTCGGTGTCGGTGCGCCGCGACTGCAAGGACTACACGCTGCGCCGCACGAAGAAAAGCGCCGTCATCAACTCCTCGCTCTGGGGCGCCATCATGGAGCAGGACCTGCCCTATGCGCTGGCCGCCGAGCTGGAGGACATCTACCAGTGGACGGTCGATTTCTTCGGCATCCAGAAGGGCGACAGCTTCACGGTGATCTACGACGAACGATTCATCGACGACTCGGTGTCGGTGGGCATCGGACGCGTCTGGGGCGCGAAATTCGCCCAGGGCGGCAAGGAGTATTACGCCATTCCGTTCCGTCAGAACGGCAAGATCCAGTACTGGGAGGCGGACGGCGCGAGCCTCCGCAAGCAGATGCTCAAAGCCCCGCTGAAATACTCGCGCATCAGTTCGAAATTCACCTACGCGCGCAAGCACCCCATATATAAGGTTTACCGGCCGCACACGGGCGTCGACTACGCCGCGCCGAAAGGCACCCCCGTACACGCCGTGGCCGACGGCACGGTGATCTTCAAAGGCTGGGGCGGCGGTGGCGGCAACACGCTCAAGATCAAGCATGCGGGCGGCCTGCAGACGGGTTACCTTCACCTGAGCGGCTATGCCAAGGGCATCACGAAAGGGTCGCGCGTGGCGCAGGGTCAGCTGATCGGCTACGTCGGATCGACGGGCGCTTCGACGGGTCCCCACCTCGACTACCGCGTGTGGAAGAACGGCACGCCGATCGATCCGCTGAAAATCCCGCAGGAACCCGCGGAGCCGATCTCGAAGGAGAACCGCCCGCTGTTCGAATACGTCCGCGACCGCATCGCGGCCGAACTTTCCGGCGACGTGAAGCCCGAAGAGCGGATCACACAGCTGGATTCGCTCGTCCTGCCTGCGGCCGCCGCACAACCCCGACAGTAAGCCTATGGAAAGCACGGGAATCATTATCGTAGCCGGAGGCAGCGGGCGCCGCGCAGGAGGCGCCCGCCCCAAGCAGTTCGCGTTCCTCGCCGGAATGCCCGTACTGGCGCGCACGATCAACAACTTCGCCGCGGCGATGCCCGGGGCGGAGATCGTCGCCGTTCTGCCGGAGCAGCACATCGAATTCTGGAACAACCTCGCGGCCCGTTTCGACGTGGCGGCGCACACGGTCGCCGCAGGCGGCGCCGAGCGTTTCGACTCGGTCAGGAACGGGCTCGCGGCGCTGACGACCGATCCCGAACTGATCGCCGTGCAGGACGGCGTGCGTCCGCTGGGAACGGCCGAAATGATCCGCCGCGTGGCTGCCGCCGCGGCGCGCCACGGAGCCGCCGTCCCGGTCGTGGAGGCCGTGGATTCGTTCCGCGAAACGGAGGGGGAACCCGACGCGGAGGGCGTCGTACCCTCGCGGATCGTCGATCGGCGCCGGCTGCGCATCGTGCAGACCCCGCAGTTCTTCCGCGCCGAGGTGCTGCGCCGCGCCTACGAGACGGAGTACCGCGCGGAATTCACCGACGACGCCTCGGTGGTCGAAGCCGCCGGATACCGGGTGTGCCTGGCCGAGGGCGAGCGCGGAAACCTGAAACTCACCACCCCGGAGGATTTCACCGTCGCCGAGGCCCTGATCGCAGCCCGCGAGGAGGCCGGGGAAGAACGAGCAACGACCGATGCAGAGCATCTATAAATACCGTTTCGACCGTCGCACGATCTACTGGACGCTGGTCTACCTGGTGGTTTTCATCCTCCTGGGCGGACTGCTCTACCACCTGTACGAAGGGGGTTATCTCTCGGCGTGGTTCACGTCGTTCATCGTGGCGCTGATCGCCCTGATGTCGCTGTCGATCCCCCGCCGGATCGTCGTCTCGGACAAGACGGTCGAAATCCGCTGCCTGCTCGACATCACCGAGATCCGCCGCGACGAAATCGCCTCGGTGCGCCGCGTGGACGCCCGGCGGATGCAATGGTTCGTGCCGATCTTCGGCGGATGCGGATTCTTCGGCTACTACGGCCACTTCATCGACCTGCGCCGGTTCGACCGCGTGCGGCTCTACGCCTCGGAGTGGCGCAACTTCGTCGAGATAACGGACATCTACGAAGACCGGCTCTACGTCTCGTGCGCCGATGCCGACCGCCTCGTGGCCGAACTCACGCCGCCGGGCGGCAACCGTCCCGACGACGAAGAGGAGGAAGAAAGCGGCAGTTAATTTGCAGAAACATCATTCACCCTAATAAAACAAACAGCAAAAGATGAAAAAGTATCGTTGTGTAGTCTGCGAGTGGATCTACGATCCCGCAGTCGGCGATCCCGACGGAGGCATCGCCCCCGGAACGCCTTTCGAAGAGATTCCCGACGACTGGGTATGCCCCGTCTGCGGTGTGGACAAGAGCAATTTCGAAGAGGTCGCAGAGTAGACCGGAAAGCGAGGCGCATCCCCGAAAAGGTGCGCCTCGCGGCATTTCGGAGAGCCGTTTCAAAAAAATCGGGGGGGGGTATACAATCTCCGCCGATTTTTGTTATTTTTGTCCGTCGCGCACGGTGCGCGGCTAAAAATCAAATCAATACGATGATGAAAAAAATCCTATTCCTGATGGCCGCAGCGGCCGTGATGTGGGGAGGGGGTAATGCCGTAACGGCGCAGTCCCTCGAACCCGAATTCGAGGGTGAGGTCGTCGGCGTATTCCCCGACGGCACGTCCAAAAAGCTCGAAAAACACAACGTGCGGATGCGAACGGGCGCCGGCGTCTACATCGCCGGATTCGCAGCCAGCAAATCCAAAACGAAAGTACTCGTGGAAGGCGGTTCGGCCAGCGTGCGGTTCGACGCCTCGCAGCCGATCGCGCTCATCGTCCGCGCCAAGGACAACAAGGCCGATCCCATGTCCATCGTGCGCGTCTTCCGCATGAAGAGCAGCAAGAAGAACCGTTCAGCGGTGATCTCGGCCGTCGGGTCGTTCTCGGTGAGCTCCAACACCATGGACTACCTGCGGTTCACGGCCGAGAAATACGGCGAAAGCTCCTACCGCCTGACCTTCGACGAACGTCCCGCAGGCGAATACGGCGTCATCGTCTCGAACCCCAACAACGTGGACGAGAAGATGGTGATCGTCTCGGCGTTCGCCATCGACGGCGGAGCGAAAGAGTGATCCCGGAAACACGCCGTCGTTTCCGATCAGTGCGGTGCAGAGCTTCTCTGCACCGTTTTTGATTGTCGCGGAGCAAATGCCGTGCATCGTGAAGAATCCCCGGATGGGCAGTCCTCGGCGGACGTTCCATTCGGGGATTCGAGGGATGTGCGGCAGGTGCGCCGCAATCATCGGAAACTAATTGACGTTCGGCAGGAACGAATAGTTCTTCGAATAGCCGAGCATCTGCTCCACGTAATTCGCCGGGTAGGAGATCTTCACATCGACGACCTTGCCGTCCTTCTCCACCAGTTCGAATTCGGGGTTCACGAAACCGCCGTAAGGCTCGATGTTGAGCGCATAGTAGCGGTCGCGGACCTCCTTGTGCAGCTCGGGATCGACCACGACGGCATACCGCTCGACCAGCTCGCGCCCGGCCTCGTAATCACCCTCGGATTTGATGCGCTGCACCTCGCGGAGCATCTCGCCGAAGAGCCCGCGCAGCTTCTCGAAATCGTTGACCACCACGTAGGTCTTGCCGTTCTCCTTTACCATTTCGATCACGTTGTCGGCCTTGCCGCGCTCGTAGCACCATTCGGAGATCAGTTTGCGGTTGCGCATGTGCGACTCCTCGACGTTCTTGCCCAGCTCGACGCGCGCCAACTGGGTCATCATGCCGTTCAGAATGTATTTCGCATAGCCCGCCTTGGCCACGTCGAACGACGGAACCAGCCCCAGTTCGACCATCTTCGGGTCGCCCAGGTAGTAGAGGCCGAAGAGGTCGGCGCGGGTCTCTTCGAGCGTCGAACCGTAGCTTTTCAACTCGCCGCCCTTGACGCCCGGCGCCAGCTGGCCCGAACCGTGGCCCAGACACTCGTGAAGGTCGGTGTGGAGGTCGTCGGCCAGCTTGCCGTATTTGTCCATCCGCTCGCGGTCCTCGGCGCGGAGCACGAACTCCTCGTTGAAACCGTTGCCGTGGGCGGCCATATCATAGGCATAGGTGATGTTGTCGATGGTGACCGACTTCGAACCGTACTCCTTGCGAATCCAGTCGGCGTTGGGGAGGTTGATGCCGATGGGCGTCGAGGGATAGCAGTCGCCGCCCAGCATCGCCACGGTGATGACCTTGGCCGAAACGCCCTTCACGACCGGCTTGCGGTAAGCCTCGGCCACGGGCGAGTGGTCCTCGAACCACTGGGCGTTCTCGGAGATGACCTCCGTGCGGTGGCAAGCCTCCTTGTCCATGAAGTTGACGTTGCCTTCCCACGCCGCCTTGCGGCCCAGCGGATCGCCGTAGTCCTCGATAAAGCCGTTGATGAAATCGACGTTCGACACGGTGTCTTTCACCCAGCCGATGTTGTAACGGTCGAACTCTTTCAGATCGCCCGTCTTATAGTAGCTGACGAGCGCCGCAATGTTGCTCTTCTGCGGCTCTTTGGCCACGGCCTGCGCCTTTTCGAGCCAGTAGACGATCTTCTCGATGGCCGGCGAATACATGCCGCCCACCTTCCAGACCCGCTCGTAGATGCGGCCCGTCTTCTCCTCCTTCACCAGCTGCGAGTTCAGGCCGTAGGAGACCGGCTCGGGATTGCCCGCATCGGCGGCGGCCATGTCGGCGTAGAACTTCTCGGCCTCGGCCTGGCGCACGTTGCGGTAGTAGTTGCCCGACGAGGTCCACAGCAGATCGTCGCCGACCCGCTGGTTCAGCCGCGTCTTGTACATCTCGGGATTGAAGATCGCATTGCAGACCATGCCGATCATGCCGTTCAGCTCGCCGAAACGCTCCACGGGAATCGACTCGCAGACGCCGAGGAAATACGACTCGGTAAATTCGGGCACGAACTTGTCGTTCGAATAGTGGTGGTGGATGCCGTTGGCGAACCACACCTTTTTCAGATACTTCTCCAGCGCTTTCCATTCGGGCGTCGTGCGGTCTCCGGCGTAATTCTCATAGACCACCTCCAGCGTGCGGCGCACGGGGAGGTTGACGGCGCAGTTCTGGTCGAAGAAGATGTCGCGTCCGCACTTGGCGGCCTCGGCCAGATAATAGACGAGCTCCTTCTCTTCGAGGGGCAGTTCGTCGAAGCCGGGGACTTCGTAACGGATGACCTTGATGTCGTCGAAACGATCGACGATCCACGGCGCCTCGCCTTTGGGCGACTGGCTGCACGAGGTCTGTGCAAAAATAACAGATGTCATAGAAACAATGGTAAAAAGCCTTTTCATGTCTGTTCAGAGTTTATATTCTTACAAAAGTAATGCTTTTTCTTCGATTTTCCTTCGTTATGTCTGAGGGAATTTCTACCTTTGCCCCGCAACTCGTTTCAAAAAGAGATGAAAGTATTTACAAGCGTCAAGGAGCTTCGCGCCGAGTTGGACCGGACGGAGCAATCGGGCATCGGATTCGTTCCCACGATGGGCGCCCTGCATGCGGGGCACCGTTCGCTCGTCGAGCACGCGCGGAAGGAGAACGCCACAGTCGTCGTGAGCGTCTTCGTGAATCCCACGCAGTTCAACGACAAGAACGACCTCCGTCACTACCCCCGCACCCCGGAGGCGGACCGGAAACTCCTGGAGGAGGCCGGCGCGGACCTCGTGCTGATGCCCTCGGTCGAGGAGATCTACCCCGAGGAGGACACCCGGGTCTTCGACTTCGGGCAGATCGACAAGGTGATGGAGGGCGCGACGCGTCCCGGCCATTTCAACGGCGTGGCGCAGGTCGTCAGCCGCCTGTTCGACATCGTGCGTCCGGCGCGCGCCTATTTCGGGGAAAAGGATTTCCAGCAGATCGCCGTCATCAAGGCGATGGTGGCCCAGCTGCGGCTGCCGGTCGAGATCGTGGAGTGCCCGATCGTCCGCGGCGACGACGGGCTGGCGCTCTCCTCGCGCAATCAGCTGCTCGACGCCCCGCACCGCGCCGCCGCACCGCACATCTACGCCGTGCTGCGCCGTGCCGCGGAGAAATCGCACGAACTGACGCCCGCCGGACTGAAAGCGTGGGTGACGGCCGAGGTGGAGAGCGATCCGCGGCTCAAAGTGATCTACTACCAGTCGGTCGATGCGCTGACGATGCAGGAGGTGCCGGCATGGGACGCCTCGGAACGCATTCAGGGCTGCATCGCCGTACAGGCGGGAGACATCCGTTTAATCGACAATATCCGAATCCGATAATGAAATTCCAGATTGAAGTCATCAAATCGAAGATCCACCGCGTAACGGTCACACAGGCCGACCTGAACTACGTGGGGAGCATCACCATCGACGAGGCGCTCATGGAAGCCGCCAACATGATCGAAGGCGAGAAGGTCCAGATTATGGACATCAATAACGGAGAGCGTTTCGAGACCTACATCATCAAGGGCGAGCGCGGCAGCGGCTGCATCTGCCTGAACGGCGCCGCGGCGCGCAAGGTGCAGGTCGGCGATGTCATCATCATCGCCTCCTATGCGCTGATGGATTTCGAGGAGGCCAAGCAATTCCGGCCGTGGATCGTATTCCCCGACACGGCGACCAACCGGCTCGTCGAATAACGCCGCAGGCCGGCAGGCCCGGCCGCGGAAAAGCATAAAATCACCCGAAGCCTCTTCCGATGGACATCACGCTCTCCCTGCTCGCTTTCGCACTCTCGATACTGGGCATCATCGGTTGTATCGTGCCCGCCCTGCCGGGCGTGGTGCTGAGCTACGCGGGGCTTCTTTGCGCCTATTTCACCTCCTATTCCCAGATGGGCGCCTCGGCGCTGTGGCTGTGGCTCGGGGTGACCGTCGCCGTGAGCGTCGCGGACTATTTTCTCCCGGCATGGATGACGCGCCGCTTCGGCGGTTCGCGCGCGGGCGCCATCGGCGCCACGGTGGGCGTCTTCGCAGGGTTCTTCCTTTTCCCGCCCGTGGGCATCTTTCTCGGTCCCTTTCTGGGCGCCGTGCTGGGCGAACTGCTCAACGACCGCAGCGACGTGCCGAAAGCCTTTCTGATAGGGTTCGGTTCGTTCCTCTCGTTCATCGTCGGCACGGGGATCAAGATCGCCGCCTCGGCGGGCATGCTGATCCACGTCGCAGCCGACACATGGCCCGCGCTGAGAGGCTGGTTCGCAGTGACTTTCTGAAAAAAATATCGCAAATTTCGGATAATAAACAGATTCTCTCCATGGAAAAACTGCTGTTCGACAATACCCTGTACAATTATTACGAATATCCGTCCGAAAAAGAATTCGAGAAGGTAATCATCTCCCAATCCGCCAACATTTTCGGCAGCGACAGCCTCTATGTGGATATCAAAAAGCGTATCGGGGACAGTATCGTAACGATACCGGACGGCTACCTGATCGACTTTTCATTCCAGGCCGATCCCCGGCTCTATATTATCGAAAACGAACTGGCAAAACACGATCCTTACAAGCACATCGGCTCCCAAATACTGAAATTTGCCATTTCGTACAAGGCCAGCGGCCGACATATCAAAAGGTTTCTATTGGATTATATCATCCAAAACGGATTCCAGCAACAGATCGAAAACAAACTTGTCCATACCAAATATCGCAATATCGACGATTTTATGGAAAGTCTCATTTTCGAGAAGCCCATCGCCGCTATCGTCATCATCGACCGCATTACGGAAGAACTGGACAATGTATTGAGCCAGCTGACGATCGACACCGATATCATCGAATTCCAGACATTTGCCAACAACGACAATACGATTCATAAATTCACGCCTTTCAATGCAGAGATACGCGAGTTGAGCAATGCAAAATCGACGTTGACCCCCGATGAATTGAATACGATCGTAGTTCCGGCACGGGAACAGGGTTTCGAAGAATTTATCGAAAACAATCGCTGGTTTGCAATACGGATTCATGCCTCGATGATCGACAAACTGAAATACATAGCGGCATACCAGATTGCTCCGATTTCCGCAATAACCCACTATGCCGAGATAGCTTCCATTGAAAAATGGCAGGATACGAACAAATATATCGTGTATTTCAAGCAGGCGCCAACTGCCATAAATCCGATTCCTCTGGACAAAGACAAAAAGGGACTGGCCCCACAGGCACCCCGATATACATCGTTCGAAAAATTACTCAAAGCCAAAAAGTTATCCCAGGTTTTTTAACGTCATAGGCCGGATTCCACGATCGACTGTACAAAAATCCCCGTATGAATCTTAATCATACGGGGATTTAATGAAATACAGAATCGCCTATTCTAATAGCGGTAGTGCTCGGCCTTGTAGGGTCCCTCCTCGGGAACGCCGATGTAGGCAGCCTGCTTGGGAGTCAGGTGTGTCAGTTCGACGCCCAGATTGTCCAGATGCAGGCGTGCGACCTCCTCGTCGAGGTGCTTCGGCAGGCGGTAGACCCCCACTTCGAGACGCTTCTCCCACAACTCCATCTGCGCGAGGCACTGGTTGGTGAAGGAGTTCGACATCACGAACGAAGGGTGTCCCGTGGCGCATCCGAGGTTCACCAGACGCCCTTCCGCCAGAATGAAGATCGAATGTCCGTCGGGGAAGGTGAACTTATCGACCTGCGGCTTGATGTTCAGTTTCACGGCAGCCGATTTTTCGAGGCGTGCCATCTGAATCTCGTTGTCGAAATGGCCGATGTTGCAGACGATGGCCTGATCGCGCATCTTCTCCATGTGTTCCAGCGTGATGATGTCGCAGTTGCCGGTGCAGGTGACGTAGATGTTGCCCTCGGCGAGCGCGCTCTCCACGGTCTTCACCTCGAAGCCCTCCATCGCAGCCTGCAAGGCGCAGATGGGGTCGATCTCCGTGACGATCACCCGGGCACCGTAGGAACGCATCGAGCGGGCGCACCCCTTGCCCACGTCGCCGTAACCGCACACGACGACCACCTTGCCGGCGATCATCACGTCCGTAGCGCGCTTGATGCCGTCGGCCAGCGACTCGCGGCAGCCATAGAGGTTGTCGAACTTCGACTTGGTGCACGAATCGTTGACGTTGATGGCCGGAACGAGCAGTTCGCCGGCCTCCTGCATCTGGTAGAGGCGGTGTACGCCCGTGGTGGTTTCCTCGCTCACACCCTTCCACTCGGCGACCGTACGGTGCCATCTTTCGGGCTCCTCGGCCAGAATCCGCTTCAGCGTGTCGAGAATCACCTCCTCCTCGTAGGACGAGGGCTCGTAGTCGAGCGTCGAGGCGTCGTTTTCGGCCTTATAGCCCTTGTGAATCAACAGCGTGGCGTCGCCGCCGTCGTCCACGATCAGCTGCGGCCCCTTGCCGCCGGGGAACGAGAGCGCCATGGCGGTGCACCACCAGTACTCGGGCAGCGTCTCGCCCTTCCACGCGAAGACCGGAACGCCCGCGGCGGCGATGGCCGCGGCGGCATGGTCCTGCGTCGAGAAGATGTTGCACGAGCACCAGCGCACGTCGGCGCCCAGCTCCACGAGGGTTTCGATCAGCACGGCGGTCTGGATGGTCATGTGCAGCGATCCCATCACGCGCACGCCCTTCAGCGGCTTCCGGGGCCCGTATTTGCGGCGCACGGCCATCAGTCCCGGCATTTCGTGCTCGGAGATCTCGATCTCCTTGCGGCCCCACTCGGCCAGCGACATGTCGGCGACCTTGTAGGGAAGTGTCAAATCCAAATACATATTCCTATCTGTTTCTTAAAATATATTCCTTGTCCCGGGCGATCTGCTCCCGAAGCTCCTCCACCGTGGCGAACCTGCGTTCGTCGCGGATTTTTTCGAGCAGCTCGACGCGCAGCGGACGGCCGTACAGCTCGCCCCCGAAATCGAAAATATGGGTCTCCAGACGCCGTTCGACGCCTCCGACCGAGGGGTTGCGCCCCAGGTTCGACATCGCGTCGTAGATCCGTCCCCCGACCTCGGCCCGCGAACGGTAAACCCCGTCGTCGGCCGCGACCGTCTCCGGAACGGCCAGATTGGCCGTCGGAAAACCCAACTCACGCCCCAACCGGCGTCCGTGCTCCACAACGCCCTCGATCAGAATCCGTTCCATCAGATTTTTTCAGTCAGTTTGCGCACCAGCCGGAACTGCGAGAAGAACTCCTTGGCAAAGACGCGGATCACCGTGTAGGACGGGATGGCCAGCAGCATGCCCAGAATCCCCGCCAGCGACCCGGCGATGAGGATCACAAGGAAAATCTCCAGCGGATGAGCCTTCACCCGCGCCGAATAAAGCGCCGGCTGGAGGATGAAATCGTCCATCCCCTTAATAATCAGCAGTGACCCGACAATGATGAAGACCGTATGTCCCACGCCCATCCCCTCGATCGGCGAAACGATGCCCACGAAGACCGAGACGATGCCGCCGATCAACGGCCCGGCATAGGGAACGACGTTCATCACCCCCATGATGAGGCCGATGAACGCAGCGTCGGCGGCCTTCATCCCGAAAGCCATCATCACCAGCGACACGGCGACCGTCAGCAACAGGCTCTCCGAAAGGATGCCCGTGAAATAACGCGCCAACAGCACCGTCACCGAATCCAGCGCCCGGGTGATGTTGTCGTGGTAGTGTTCCGGGAAGACCGCCGTGACCATCGCATAGAAGAGCCCCTCCTCCTTGAGGAAGAAGAAGGTGATGAACGAAATGGAGAAGACGGCGATCACCGACGACAGGACCACGTTGATGATCGACGAGAAGATCGTATTGAGCGAATTGATGTCGATGACCTGTTTGAGGGCCGAGGTCAGTTCGTCCGAGAGCGAGAAGGTGCTTTCGGGCAGCGAAAAGAGCACCTGCAAATCGTGCTGCATCCGGGCGATGGGTTCGCCGATCCTCCCCACGACCGCGGCGAAATCGACATGGGCGAACTGGTTGATCTTGTTGAAGACCAGCGGCACGAACAGCGAGCACAACGTGGCCACCACCACCCAGATCACCGCGAGGGTCGCCAGCGCAGCCAGCCAGCGCGGCACCTGCCACCCTCTGAAATGCACGCCCGCAAGGCGTTTGACCAACGGACGCCCCATGACGGCCAGCACGGCCGAAACGAGGATGTAGACGACGATCGACGAGAAATACCAGACCAGAAAGAGCACGACCGCGGCGATTGCCGCGCCCGCGATGAACCGCAGGAAGGTCTGGGGCGTCGCCTTCATCGTCCTATGCGTTTTCTATGTTCTTGCGCAGCCGGGCGATCGGGGTCTGCGACCCCACGGTGGGATCGCCGATCTCCACCAGCAGTTCGCTGTCCTTCGGCACGAGCACATCGACGCGCGACCCGAATTTGATGAATCCGCAGACGCTGTTTTGCTCGACCTGATGGCCGACGGTCATGTACGAGATGATGCGCCGGGCGATCAGCCCCGCGATCTGGCGGAAGAGCACCTTTTGGCCCGAGGGCATCCGCACCACGGTGGTCGTGCGTTCGTTCTCGGTCGAGGACTTGGGGTGCCACGCCACCAGGAAACGCCCCGGATGGTATTTGAAATACTCCACCTCGCCGCCCACGGGAACCCAGTTCATGTGGACGTTGGTGATGGACATGAAGATCGAGATCTGCAACATCTCCTCTTTGAGGTATTCGTTCTCCGACACGACCTCCGTCACGACCACGCGGCCGTCGCAGGGGGCGAAGACCAGGTCGGCATCGTGGATGCGCACCCGGCGGGGCTCGCGGAAGAACGCCACGATGAAGAACCAGAACAGCAACAGCACGACGGCGCTGAACCACAGCAGCGAGATGTTCGCGTCGTGGACCAGCAGATGATAGAACAGCCACCACAGGAGCAGGCAGATAACTCCCGAAACGCCGATGATCTTATATCCTTCCTTATTGATTCTCATAAACGTTAAGGTTTGCAGTTACATCACAAAAAGCATATAGACGAAGACGAACGGCGCCGACAGCAGCATGGCGTCGAAACGGTCCAGCACTCCGCCGTGGCCGGGGATCAGCGCCCCGGAATCCTTCACGTCCGCGGCGCGCTTGAACATCGACTCCACCAGGTCGCCCAGCACGCCCGAAACTGCCGCGACCAGCGCCAGCCCGGCCCACGCCACGTAGCCGCCGTCCAGCACCCGGGCTGCGACCAGTCCCATGACGACGGCCCCGGCGACGCCGCCGAAGAATCCCTCCCACGACTTTTTGGGCGAGAGGCGTTCGAACAACCGGTGACGGCCGACCGACATGCCCACCAGATAGGCGAAAACGTCGTTGCACCAGATGATGAAGATGTAGAAAAGCATCACCCAAGGGTTCCAGACATCGCTGCCGATCATCGGGATATAGCACATCACCGAAAACGGCAGGGCCACGTAGACCACGCCCATCAGGGTCGTGCCGATATCGGCGGCGGGATTCCCCTGCCGGCGGTAGAGTTCGCAGATGAACATGGCGGGCAGCGACAGCAGCAGGAAAGCCAGTCCGCAGGCAAAAGCCTGCCGGGCGCTTCCGAGTATCTCGATGTCGTCCGAGACAAAGGCGAAATTGAGGGCGAACAACACCGCCCCGGCCACCAGTCCCACGATCCGCTGGGGATGGCTGCCCTGCTTCTCGGCCAGCGTGTAGAACTCCGACATGCCGACCACGAGCAACGCCATCAGCAGCAGGCCGAAGCTCCACTGCGACCAGATTACGGCCCCGAGCACCACCGCCGCGAGGACTGCCCCGCTCAGCGTGCGCACCCGGAGGTTCTTCATTTTTTCACTCATCTGTTTTCAAGGGTTGTAGAGGGTTCGACGGGGTTATTCGGCTTCGGGTGCGGCGACGGACGGGGCTGCGGGAGCCGCTTCGGGTTTGTCGGGCCCAGCCTCAGGGCCGGCGACCGCGGCAGCCTGCGTCCCGGCCCCGGGTTCCTCCCCGGCGGGAGTGCCGCCCCCGGCCTTGGCTTTCGCCTCGGCCTCCTTGCGCTCGCGCTCGATGTCCTTCTTGCGCTTGCCGAAGATGCGCTCGACATCCTCGGTGAAGACCACCTCGCGGGAGAGCAGCAGCTCGGCCAGCTCTTTCAGGCCGTCGGCGTGCTCGCGCAACACCTGCTCGGCCATCTTATAGGCTTGCTCGATCACCCGTTTGGCCTCGGTGTCGATCTGCTGGGCCGTCTGCTCCGAATAAGGCTTGGTGAAAGCCATGTCGCTCTGGCCCGTGGAATCGTAATAGGAGAGCGTGCCGACGTTCTCGCTCATGCCGTAATAGGCCACCATAGCGTAAGCCTGCTTGGTGACGCGCTCCAGATCGTTCAGGGCGCCCGTCGAAACCTGCCCGAAGGTCAGCTGCTCCGACACGCGGCCGCCAAGCGTGGCGGCCAGTTCGTCCATCATCTGCTCGCGCGTGGTGATCTGGCGCTCCTCGGGCAGATACCAGGCGGCGCCCAGCGCCTTGCCGCGCGGGATGATCGTCACCTTGATCAGCGGGCTGGCGTTTTCGAGAATCCAGCTCACCGTGGCGTGTCCGGCCTCGTGGAAGGCGATCACGCGCTTCTCCTCGTCGGTGATGATCTTGTTCTTGCGCTCCAGACCGCCCACGATCCGGTCGATGGCGGCGAGGAAATCCTCTTTCGAGATGAATTTCTTGTTGTGGCGGGCGGCGATCAGCGCAGCCTCGTTGCAGACGTTGGCGATGTCGGCGCCCGAGAAACCCGGCGTCTGACGCGCCAGGAACGAACGGTCGAGCTGCGGATCGAGCTTCAGCGGACGCAGGTGAACGTTGAAAATCTCCTCGCGCTCCTTCACGTCGGGCAGCCCCACTTCGATCTGACGGTCGAAACGCCCGGCGCGCATCAGCGCCTTGTCGAGGATGTCGGCGCGGTTCGTGGCCGCGAGGACGATCACCCCCGTATTGGTCTGGAAACCGTCCATCTCCGTCAGCAGCTGGTTCAGCGTATTTTCACGCTCGTCGTTGCCCGAGAATCCGGCGTTCTTGCCGCGGGCCCGGCCGATGGCGTCGATCTCGTCGATGAAGACGATGCACGGGGCCTTCTGCTTGGCCTGCTCGAAGAGGTCGCGGACACGCGAGGCGCCCACGCCGACGAACATCTCCACGAAATCCGAACCCGAAATCGAGAGGAACGGCACGTTGGCCTCGCCCGCGACGGCCTTGGCCAGCAGGGTCTTGCCGGTTCCCGGAGGGCCTACCAGCAGCGCGCCCTTCGGAATCTTGGCGCCCAGCTCCTTGTATTTGTCGGCCTTTTTGAGGAAGTCCACGATCTCCATGATCTCGACCTTGGCCTCTTCCAGACCCGCCACGTCCTTGAATGTCACGCGCTTGGCATTGTCCTTGTCGAAGACCTGCGCCTTGGCCTTGCCCACGTTCATAATGCCCCCGCCGCCTCCGGCGCCGGCGCCGCGCGACATGGAGCGCATGACGAAGAACCACGCCCCGATGATGACCACCCACGGCAGCAGGTTGATCAAAATGCTGGTCCAGTCGTTGGCCTTGTTCTCATAGATCACCGGGACCGTCTGCCCCGAGGTCTCCTCGGCGGCCTTCAGATCCTCGCGAAACGAATCGACCGACCCGATGGTGAAGATCAGCTGCACGCCCGTATCGGGCAGGCGGCGGAATCGTTTGTCCGTCGAGTCGCTGCGGTATTTTTCGGCGGCGTCCTTTTTCAGGAACACCTGCGCCTGGTCGCGGTTGACGACCTGAATCTTCTCCACGTCGCCCTTCTCGACCATCTCCCGGACGGTGGTCCAGTCGCTGGGCAGGGGCGTGTCGTTGACATCGCCGAAGACGTACCAGCCGATGATGAACGCGCCGATCAGGCCGTAGATCCACAGCATCGAGGGCCGCGGCATGTTCATATTCATTTTATTGTTGTTCTTGCGTTTCTGTGTCATAATGCCTTTCTACTCTTCGTATTCGTACTTCACCATCGGCGCGTCGGCCCACAGCTCCTCGAGCTTGTAGAAACCGCGCAGTTCGGTCTGGAAAATGTGGACCACGACATCCACATAGTCCATGGCGACCCATACGCCGTTCTGCTGGCCTTCGACGCGCCAGACCTTCTCGCCCAGCTTCTCGAGCACCCGTTCCTCGATTCCGTCGGCGATGGCGCACACCTGCGTCGTGGAGTCCGCGTTGCAGACGATGAAATGCGAACAGATCGCCCCGTCGAATCCCGAGAGGTCCAACGATACAATATTCTTACCTTTTTTATCTTCAATCGCGCTGACGATCGTTTCGATCAGTTTATCCATAAATATGCAATAGGAGTCTATAACCTCGCAAAGGTACGAAAAGAGAATGAGATTTGAAAGCAACCGCCCAAAAATCGCGCGCCGTGCGGCATATTGCCCGGAGGGGTATTCATTATTTCGCTCTTTTTGTCGGCAGTTTCGTTTTTATCGTCCTATCCGGGCACTCGCCGGTCCGCCCGCCGCAGAGCTTTCCAACGGACAATACATCTCCGCCGGATGGAAAGGCGCAGCGAAAAAAGCGGAGATTTCCGAATAAACGCGGCCTGAAACAACGCGCCCGGCAGTTTTTCTGCCGGGCGCGTTGTTATCGGTTGCGGAGGCTATGACTTCGCCCCCGGGACATTGGCCAGAATGGTTTCGGTCAGGGCCCGGATGATCGAATTCTTGACGTAGGTGCGGCGCACGGCGACGGCGATCTTACGCGACGTAGCCCCCTTGGCGAGGGTTTTCAGCCGGTCGCGGCGGTCCGCAGGGATGTATTCGAGGGCCATCTCGGGAATGATCGTCAGACACGACGTGCAGTCCACGATGCGCATCAGCGTGTCCAGCGACCCCGATTCGAACGAATAACGCGAGGGCATGTTGCGGCGCGCCTGGCACAGCTCGATGATCTGGTCGCGCATGCAGTTGCCGGGGCTCAGGATCACGAGGTCCTTCAGGTCGATGTCCTCGATGCGGATGTTCTGCCGTTCATAGAGCGGATTCTCGGGCGACACGTAGGCGTAGAAACGGTCGTTGAAAAGCTCCTGCTCGAGGATGCCCTCCCCGCAGGTGCCGCTGGCCACCAGCGCCGCGTCGATGCGGTCGCGCTTCAACGCATCGACGATGTCCGACGTGATCATCTCGGAGATCTCCAGCTCCACCTTCGGATAATCGCGCACGAACGCCGGGATGAACTTGTGCAGCAGGTAGGGCGCGATGGTCGGGATGACCCCCAGCCGCAATTTGCCCGCCGTCTCGCCCTTCAGCTCCGCGACGGCCTCCCGGATGTAATTGTAAGCCTTGATCGTCTCGCGCGCCTGCTCCAGCACCACTTCGCCCGCCTCGGTGGGGATGACGGGCTTTTTCGAGCGGTCGAGCAGCACCACGCCCAGCTCCTCTTCGAGCGACTTGACCTGCATGCTCAGCGAAGGCTGCGTCACGAAGCAATGTTCGGCGGCCAGCGAGAAACTGCCGCAGTTGGCCACGGCCAACAGATATTCGAGTTGGATTATCGTCATAGCAGAAGTCTATTTCACTCTGCGAATATATAAAAAAAATCTATACCGGACAACTTTTTCGCATTGCCGCATAGTTTTTCGTATCTTCGGGGTCGTAACTTCCCTTTTAGGAAGTCGGAAAGTTTTGCCGCACCGGATGCAATTCGGTTTTGGCGTCGTCAGTTCTTTTTCGTATCTTCGCCCGCAAAATGTATTTTCTCTAAAAATATGGCAAAAATCATCCTCACCGGCGACCGTCCCACGGGCCGCCTTCATCTGGGTCACTTCGTAGGTTCGCTGCGCCGCCGCGTCGAACTGCAAAACTCGGGAGAATTCGACAAGATATTCATCATGATCGCCGACGCGCAGGCGCTCACCGACAACGCCGACAATCCGGAAAAGGTGCGTCAGAACATCATCGAAGTCGCGCTGGACTACCTCTCGGTGGGCCTCGACCCCGCACAATCGACGCTCTTCATCCAGTCGCAGGTCCCCGAACTGTGCGAGCTGGCGTTCTACTACATGAACCTGGTGACCGTGCAGCGTTTGCAGCGCAACCCGACCGTGAAGGCCGAAATCGCCCTGCGCGGATTCGCCGAGGGCACCGCCGAGGGCGACACCGCGCAGCGTCAGGGCATCCCCGTCGGATTCTTCACCTACCCCATCTCGCAGGCGTCGGACATCACGGCCTTCAAGGCCACGACCGTCCCCGTCGGCGAGGATCAGGAGCCGATGATCGAGCAAACGCGCGAGATCGTCCACAAGTTCAACGCGGTCTACGGCGAAACGCTCGTCGAACCCGAAATCCTGCTGCCCGACAACGCCGCCTGCCTGCGTCTGCCGGGCACCGACGGCAAGGCCAAGATGTCCAAGTCGCTCAACAACTGCATCTATCTGTCGGACACGGCCGACGAGGTGAAAAAGAAGGTGATGGGCATGTACACCGATCCCGACCACCTGCGCGTGGAGGACCCGGGCAAGATCGAGGGCAACACGGTCTTCACCTACCTCGACGCCTTCAGCCGTCCCGAACATTTTGCGAAATACCTGCCCGAATACTCCTCTTTGGAGGAGTTGAAAGCGCACTACCGCCGCGGCGGACTGGGCGACGTGAAGGTGAAAAAGCTGCTGATCGCCGTGCTCAACGAAACGCTCGATCCGATCCGCGAACGCCGCCGCTACTACGAGGGCCGCATCGGCGAGGTGTACGAAATCCTGCGCAAAGGCTCGGAGAAGGCCCGCGCAACGGCCGCCGCAACCCTCGCCGAAGTCCGCGCCGCCATGAAGATCGACTACTTCGACGACAAGGAGCTGATCGCCGGCCAGGCCGAACACTTTGCGAATACAGTTAAAAATTAAAGATCCCCATTCCGTCCGTTTTGCCGCACGCCCCGGACCTCAATGGAAATTCTTAATTTTTAGTTCTCAATCCTTAATTGCGCCGCATGTCTTTCCGCGCCGACCGCATCTACCTCGAATTCCTCCGGCTGACCCGGAGGCTGTCGAACAGCCAGATCATGATGCTTCTGGCCGTGGTGGTCGGCGTGCTCGCGGGGCTGGGGACCTATCTGTTCGAAATCCTGCTCCACTTCATCAAACAGGGGCTCATCAGCTGGTTCCCGGTGGACAGCGCCCATTTCCTGCTGCTGATCTACCCCGCCGTGGGCATCATTCTGGCGACGCTCTTCGTCAAATACATCGTCCGCGACAACATCTCCGAGGGCGTGACGCGCGTGCTGTACGCCATGTCGCGCCGCAACTCGCGCATCGCCGGCCACAACTGCTGGACCTCGGTCGTGGGCGGCGCCACGACCATCGGATTCGGCGGTTCGGTGGGTCCCGAGGCCCCGATCGTGCTGACGGGGGCCGCCATCGGGTCGAACATCGGACGGCTGGCGCGCCTCAACTACAAACACACGACGCTGCTGCTGTGCTGCGGCGCCGGAGCCGCCCTGGCGGCGATCTTCAAGGCCCCGATCACGGGCGTGGTCTTCGTGCTGGAGATCCTGATGCTCGACATCACCGCCGGCTCGGTCATCCCGCTGCTGATCGCCTCGATCACCGCCACGACGATGGCCTTCATGCTGCGCGGCTTCGACCCGATTCTGGCCATCACGCTGGCCCCCGAAGATGCGTTCGAACTGTGGCAGATACCGCTTTTCATCCTGCTGGGCGTGCTGAGCGGACTGATGTCGTGGTATTTCACCTCGATGAACTCCCGCGTCGGGAACTTCTTCAAGGGCATCGACAAGCAGTACAAGAAGTGGATCTGGGGCGGCGTGGTCCTCGGCGTCCTGATCTTCATCTTCCCGCCGCTGTACGGCGAGGGCTACGAGGGCTTCACCTCGCTCATGCACGGCAACGCGCAGGAGCTGTTCAACAACTCGCTCTTCTACCGCTTCCGCGACATCGACTGGGTGGTCATCCTCTTCGTCATCGCCACGATGTTCTTCAAGGTCATCGCCATGGCCTCGACCAACGCCGCGGGCGGCGTGGGCGGAACCTTCGCCCCGTCGCTTTTCGTCGGGGCGTTCACGGGCGCTTCGCTGGCGCTCGTCTGCAACACGCTGTTCGGCTGGGAGGTCTCGATCGTCTCGTTCACGCTGGTGGGCATGGCGGGCGTCATGTCGGGGGTGATGAAGGCCCCGCTCACATCGATATTCCTCATCGCCGAACTCTCGAACGGCTACGGACTCTTCATCCCGCTGATGACCACGGCCTGCATCTCGTTCGCCGTGGGCTACTACCTCGACCCCGACTCGATCTACACCAAACAGCTGCGTCTGAACGGCGAACTGCTGACCCACGACAAGGACCAGTCGGTGTTCGTCTTCCTGAAGCTGGAGGAGCTGATGGAGACCGATTTCCTGCGCATCAAGGAGAACATGACCCTCGGGGACATCGTTCACATCATTTCGACGGCGCGCCGCAACATCTTCCCCGTGATCGACAATTTCGGACGGCTGATCGGCGTGGTCCAGCTCGACGACCTGCGCGAAGACATGTTCAAGCACGAACGCTACGGCCGTCCGATCTCGGACTACATGATCCCGCCCCCGGACAGGATCATCGAGCACGAAACGATCCTGAGCGTCATGGAGAAATTCGAGGACAAGCACACGTGGATGCTGCCCGTCGTGGACAAGCAGGGGCGCTACCTCGGGTTCATCTCCAAGTCGCGCATCCTGAACGCCTACCGCGAACAGTTAGTGAAAATCCAGCAATAGTCATGGAAAACCCCTACCCCTGGGCCGAGGAGGCCGGCTGCGCCGTCACGGTATGCGACACCGAGGGCACGATCCTCTACATGAACGAAAAGGCGCGGGCCGCTTTCGCCAAACACGGCGACCTGATCGGCCGGAATCTCTTTGACTGCCACAACGAACGTTCGCGCGGGATGATCCGCCGGATGCTCGCCACGGGAGGCACGAACGCCTACACGATCGAGAAGCAGGGCACGCGCAAGATGATCTACCAGACGGCCTGGAAAGAGCGCGGCGAAGTCCGCGGGCTGGTGGAAATCTCGATGGAGATACCCGCCGAGATGCCGCACTACATCCGGAAATAAAAAAGGAGGTTTTTCAAAACCTCCTTTCGTTTTACAGAAACGCCTCGAATCCGGGCAGGTGTTTCGTCGGCGAAAACTCGACGATCTCGTAGTCGGCGACGCCGTGGATGCGGAACGGATCGTCGCACGTCAGGGCCTCGACGGCCGCGCGGTCCGCGGCACGGCAGAGGATGATGCCTCCCGAGCGGGGATTCTGCGGCCCCGAGCAAAGGAACGCCCCGTCGGCATAGTGCCGGTCGAGGTATTCACGATGCGCCGCGAGGTGCCGCTCCACCTCGGCAAGCGGCTTCTTGTAGGTGAGTCGGACGATGAACATAAAGATGTTACAGTTTGATGTCGTAAATCTGAATCACGCCCGAGAGTTTGCCCGCATCGTCCGTCACGAGCAGCGAGGTGACCTTGTTGCGGGTCATCATCTTCTCGGCCTCGATCAGCTTCTCGTCCGGCGCGATGGTCTTGGGATTGCGCGTGGCGATGTCTGCGGCTTTGATGTTGAAGAACTCCCCGCGCAGGCGCTCCATCGCACGGCGCACGTCGCCGTCAGTGACGATGCCCTCGATGCGGTCGCCGTCGCAGATCACGATCAGCCCCAGCCCGCCTTTCGAAATGGCGTGGATCATCTCCGTCGCCGGGCAGTCGGGAGCCACCACCGGCAGGTCGTGGTCGCGCATGACGTTGCCCACGGTCATCAGCAGGCGCCGTCCGAGGCTTCCGCCCGGATGCAGGCGCGCGAAATCGACGCTCGTGAAACCCCGCATCTGCATCAGCGACACGGCCAGCGCATCGCCCATAGCGATCTGCGCCGTGGTTGACGAAGTGGGCGCGAGGTGCAGAATGCAAGCCTCCTCGCGGACCCCGACATCCAGATGCACGTCGGAATTCCGGGCCAGCGCCGACTCGGGATTGCCGGTCATTGAAATGAGCCGGTTGCCGTTGGAGTGGATGAAGGGAACGATTTTCAGAATCTCGTCCGTCTCGCCCGAATAGGAGAGCGCCACCACGATGTCCTCTTTCGAGATCATGCCCAGGTCGCCGTGGAAAGCCTCCCCGGGGTGGAGGAAGAAACTCGGGGTGCCGGTCGAGGCAAGCGTCGCGGCGATCTTGCGCCCCACGAGGCCCGACTTGCCCATGCCCGTGATGATACACTTACCGCGGCTTCCGAGAATCATCTCCACGGCCGCGGCGAACTCGTCGCCCAAAGTCTCTTCCAGATGTTTGAGCGTCAGCATCTCCGTATGGACCGCCTTGCGGGCCACCGCGAGAATCTGCGCCTTTGTCGTATCGGTCATTTACAGCAGGGATTTAATTAACGCTTCCAAATCATCGAGCCGCAGCATGTTCGCGGCGTCGCTCAGCCCCTTGTCGGGATCGGGATGCACCTCGAAGAAGAAGCCGTTGGCCCCGAACGCCTTGGCCGCAAGGGCCATAGCGGGCACGAACTCCCGGTTGCCGCCCGTCTTGCCGCCCGCCGCGCCGGGACGCTGCACCGAATGGGTACAGTCCATGACGACCGTGGGGGCGATCTTCAGCATGTCGGGGATGTTGCGGAAATCGACGACCAGATTGTTGTAACCGAACGAATTGCCGCGCTCGGTCAGCCAGATGTCGGAGGCTCCGGCCTCGCGGGCCTTTTCGTAGGGATATTGCATGTCGGGGCCCGAGAGGAACTGGGCCTTCTTGATGTTCACCGTCCGTCCGGTCTTCGCCGCGGCGACTACCAGATCGGTCTGGCGGCAGAGGAAAGCCGGAATCTGGATCACGTCGGCCACCTCGCCCACGGGCGCGGCCTGCGCCGGTTCGTGGATGTCCGTGAGGATTTTCAGCCCCCATTTGGCCCGCACGTCGGCAAGCATCTGCAACCCTTTTTCGAGCCCCGGGCCGCGGAACGACGCGATCGACGTGCGGTTGGCCTTGTCGAACGACGCCTTGAAGATGATGTCGGTGCCGAGCGTCCGGTTGATGGACGTCAGCCGTTCGGCCACGGTGTCCAGCAATTCGGCAGACTCGATCACGCACGGGCCCGCGATGAATTTTATTGCCATAAAATTTAATTAAAAATTAAGAATTAAGAATTAAGAATTTGCCGAACTCCCAATTTTTAATTCCATGCATAATATTTTGTCACTGCGAAGCCTCGTCAGAGGCTGTTGCAATCCACTTACGAATCCGTAACGTCGCAACGCTTCTCCACAGATTGCCACGTCGCTTCGCTCCTCGCAATGACCTCGCTCATTAAGGCGGAGGTTAAAGACAATGGCAGGATGTGAAACCCGAGTCCACACACCTAATTATTCATTTTTAATTGCAAAAAGCGTTCTGCTTTCTCCAGGTCTTCGGGGGTGTCGATACCGACGGTCTCGACCTCCGAAATCCCCACGCCGATCTTGTATCCGTTCTCCAGCCAGCGCAGCTGTTCGAGCGATTCGGCCTTTTCGAGCGCCGACTGCGGCAGGTCCGTCACCGCGCGCAGCACGTCGGTGCGGAAGGCGTAGAGCCCGATATGTTTATAAAAGGTGTGGCGCGCAAGCCACTCCTCGCGCGGAACGCCCCGCAGATAGGGGATCACCGAGCGGGAAAAATAGACGGCCCGCGACTGTGCGTCGAGGACCACCTTGGGGGAGTTGGGATTTTCGAGGGCGGCGAGTCCGTCGGCCTCCGTGAAAGGTTTCACGAGCGTGGCGATGTCGGTCGCGGGGTCGTCGAAACACCGCTTCACGGCCTCCAGCTGCGAGGGCCGGATAAAAGGTTCGTCGCCCTGCACGTTGACCACCACGTCGTACTCCGCGCCCAGCCGGTCATAGGCTTCCCGGCAGCGGTCGGTGCCGCTCCGGTGGTCCGGGGAGGTCATCTCGACCCGCCCTCCGAAAGCCTGCACGGCGTCGTAGATGCGCTCGTCGTCGGTGGCCACCACGGCGTCGTCCAGCACGCCGGCGACCTGCTCGTAGACCCGCCGGATGACGGGTTTCCCGCCCAGCAGGGCCAGCGGCTTGCCGGGAAAGCGCGTCGAAGCGTAGCGCGCGGGAATGATCGCAATGAATTTCATAGCTGCTTATCTTTTTCGGCCAGTTCGGCCCGCTGCTTTTTCGTCAGATGCGCCGTCGCCAGTTCATACGACTGCCGGACCAGCTCCTTCAGGAGCTCTCCGGGCACGTCGCTGTCGAAGCGGACGCTGATCCAATGTTTTTTGTTCATGTGCCAGCCCGGGCCGATGCCCTCGTAACGCTCCCGCAGTTCCGGAATCCGCTCGGGAGCGCACCGCAGGTTGCAGAAATCCCACGCCACGGCGTTCACGAAGCAGAACCACTTGTCCAGCACGTAAAAGACGAGTATGTCCCGGTCGTAATCCGACGACGATTTGCCGAACGGGAAATCGTCGTGCGTCCCTGCGAACGAGAGGCAGTAGGTCCGGAACTCCTCGACATTCATCTACTCCAAAGCCAGTTTCAGCACCTCGTCGTTGGTCTTCACGTAGTGGAACGTCAGCCCGGCGATATAATCGGCCTTGATCTCGGCGATGTCCTTGCGGTTCTCCTCCGAGAGGATCAGCTCGGTGATGCCGGCGCGCTTGGCGGCCAGAATCTTCTCCTTCACGCCGCCCACGGGCATCACCCGTCCGCGGAGGGTCGTCTCGCCCGTCATGGCGATGCGCTCCTTCACCTTGCGGCCCGTGTAGGTCGAGACGATCGAGGTGACCATCGTGATGCCGGCCGAAGGACCGTCCTTCGGGATCGCGCCCTCCGGCACGTGGATATTGATGTCGTTCTTCTCGAACATCTCCGGGTCGATGCCCAGCTCCTTGTGGTGGGCCATCACCCACTCGTGGGCGATCGTGGCCGACTCCTTCATCACCTCGCCCAGGTTGCCCGTGAGGCTCACCTTGCCCTTGCCGGGCGTCAGCACCGATTCGATGTAGAGGATGTCGCCGCCGACCTCGGTCCATGCGAGGCCCGTCACGACGCCCGTCATGCCGCCCACCTCGTACTCCTCGCGGAGGAATTTGGGCATGCCGAGGATCTTCTCGACCTCCCGGGCCGAAACCTCGGGCGCGAAAGCCTCGTCGAAGGCGATCTGCTTGGCGCGGGCTCGGGCGATCTTCGCCAGATTCTTGTCCAGCGAGCGGACGCCCGCCTCGCGCGTATAGCCCGAAACGATCCCCTCGACGGTCTCCGCCGACATCGTCATCTCCGGCTCCTTGATGCCGTGGGCCTCGCGCTGCTTGGGCAGCAGGTGATCCAGCGCGATGCGCACCTTCTCCTCCACGAGGTAGCCGGGGATGTTGATCATCTCCATGCGGTCGCGCAGCGCCGGGGCGATGTTGGCGATGTTGTTGGCCGTAGCGATGAACAGCACCTTCGACAGGTCGTATTCCATGTCGATGTAGTTGTCGTGGAAGGTGGTGTTCTGCTCCGGGTCGAGGACCTCCAGCAGGGCGCTCGACGGGTCGCCGTGGTTCGAGACCGTCACCTTGTCCACCTCGTCGAGAATAATCACGGGGTTGGACGATCCGCACCGTTTGATGGTCTGGATGATCCGGCCCGGCATGGCGCCGATGTAGGTGCGGCGGTGTCCGCGGATCTCCGACTCGTCGTGCAGTCCGCCCAGCGAGATGCGGCCGAACTTGCGGCCCAGCGCCGCGGCGACCGACTTGCCCAGCGAGGTCTTGCCCACGCCCGGAGGGCCGTAGAGGCAGAGGATCGGGGATTTGAGGTCGCCCTTGAGTTTGATGACCGCCAGGTGTTCCAGGATGCGTTCCTTCACTTCGTCGAGACCGAAGTGGTCGCGGTCGAGCTGTTCGCGGGCGCAGGTCAGGTCGAGATTGTCCTTCGTCACGTCGTTCCACGGCAGCTCCAGCAACAGTTGCAGGTAGGTCATCTGCACCGAGTATTCGGCCACGGCGGGGTTCAGCCGCTCGACCTTCTGCAACTCTTTCTCGAAGGTTTCGCCCACCTCCTTGGGCCAGTTCTTCTTCTTGGCCGCCTCGCGCATCTTCTCGATGTCGGCGTCGGCGCCGTCGCCCAGCTCGTCCTGAATGGTGCGCATCTGCTGTTGCAGGTAGTAGTCGCGCTGCTGCTTGTCGATCTCCTGCTTGACGCGCTCCTGAATCTGGCTCTTCAGCTCGGCCAGCTGCTGTTCGCGGATGAGTATCTCCAGCAGCTTGCGGGCGCGGGCCAGCAGGCCGGGGGCCTCCAGCAGCGACTGGCGGTCTTCGTCCGTAAGCTCCATGTTGGAGCAGATGAAGTTGATGATGCCGCGCTTCGAGTCGATGTTCTTGATGGCGAAGGCCGCCTCCTTGGGCATCGACGGCGAGACGTTGATGATGTTCAGCGCCACGTCGCGGATCGAATCCACGAGGGCCTCGAACTCGATGCTCTTCAGATCGGGGGTCGAGTCGCGCAGGGCCGTCACCCGGGCCTTGAAATAGGGCTCGGTGGTGATGTACTCCGTGATCTCGATCTTCTCCAGACCGTTCAGGATCACCGTCAGGTTGCCGTTGGGCATCTCCAGTATCTTGATGATCCGCGCCGCGGTGCCGACCTTGTACATGTCGTCCGGCGCGGGGTCCTCGACATCGCTTTCGCGTTGCAGCACGGCACCCAGGATGCCGCCCTCGGCATTCACGGCGCGCACGAGGTTGATGCTCTTGTCGCGGCCCACCGTGATGGGGGTTATCGCTCCCGGGAAAAGCACCGAGGAGCGCAGCGTGAGGATGGGTATGATCTCGGGGACCTCGACCTCCTCCACGGGCTCGTCACCGCCGGTGACGATGGGAATCACGTGGTGTTTGCCGTCGAGCAGTTCGGGGACCAGGTTCATGTCGTCCACTTCGAAGGTTTCTATCTTTTTTTTGCTCATAATATACAAATATATAATGTTGCAAAGGTAACGTTTTTTCAGGAATTTTATTTTATCTTTGACAGAATGTTAATAACTTTGCATCCCTGAAAACAAAGTAAAATCTACGCGCCATGCAAATCGCCGACAAATACGCACCGCAGCAGATCGAATCCAAGTGGTACGACTACTGGATCGACCGGGGCATCTTCCACTCGGAGCCCGACGAACGGGAACCCTATACGATCGTCATCCCGCCCCCCAATGTGACGGGCATGCTCCACATGGGGCACATGCTCAACAACACGCTGCAAGACGTGCTGGTGCGCCGCGCCCGCATGTCGGGAAAGAACGCCTGCTGGGTGCCGGGCATGGACCATGCGTCGATCGCCACCGAGGCCAAAGTGGTGGCGATGCTCCACGAAAAGGGCATCGAAAAGGCGTCGCTCACGCGCGAGGAGTTCCTCCGCTACGCCTGGGAGTGGAAAGAGAAATACGGCGGCGTGATCCTCAAGCAGCTGCGCAAGCTGGGCGCCTCGTGCGACTGGGACCGCACGTGCTTCACGATGGACAAAGCCCGCACGGAGAGCGTCCTGCGCGTCTTCTGCGACCTCTATGAAAAAGGGAAAATCTACCGCGGCGTGCGGATGGTCAACTGGGACCCCGCGGCGCAGACGGCCCTTTCGGACGAGGAGGTGGTCTTCAAGGAGTCGCACGGCAAACTCTACTACCTGCGCTATGCGGTCGAGGGCACCGACCGGACGATCATCGTCGCCACGACGCGCCCCGAAACCATTCTGGGCGACACGGCGCTGTGCGTCAACCCCAACGACCCGCGCTACGAGTGGCTGGCCGAGGGGGCCCGCGTCATCGTGCCGCTGGTGGGCCGTTCGATCCCCGTGATCCGCGACGAATACGTGGACATCGAATTCGGAACGGGCGCCCTGAAGGTGACCCCGGCGCACGACGTGAACGACTACATGCTGGGCGAGAAATACGGGCTGGAGACCATCGACATCTTCAACGACGACGGCACGATCAACGACAAGGTGGGTCTCTTCGTGGGTCAGGACCGCTTCGACGTGCGCCGGCAGATCGAGAAGGATCTCGACGCGGCGGGCCTGCTGGAAAAGACCGAGGAGTACACCAACAACGTGGGCTATTCGGAGCGCACGGGCGTGGCCATCGAACCGAAGCTCTCGATGCAATGGTTCCTCTCGATGCAGGAGCTGGCCGTACCGGCGACGAAGGCCGTGATGGAGGACGCGATCCGCTTCGTGCCCGAGAAATACAAGAACACCTACCGCCACTGGATGGAGAATATCAAGGACTGGTGCATCTCGCGCCAGCTGTGGTGGGGCCAGCGCATTCCGGCCTGGTACCTGCCCAAAGGCGGCTTCGTGGTGGCCCCGACGGCCGAAGAGGCGCTGGAAAAGGCCCGCGCGAAGAGCGGCGACGCATCGCTGCAACTGACGGACCTGCGGCAGGACGAGGATGTGCTCGACACGTGGTTCTCGTCGTGGCTGTGGCCCATCTCGGTGTTCGACGGCATCCGTCACCCGGATAACAAGGAGATCAGTTACTACTACCCCACCGACGATCTGGTGACCGGCCCGGACATCATCTTCTTCTGGGTGGCCCGCATGATCATGGCCGGGTATGAATACCGCGGGGAAAAGCCCTTCGGAAACGTCTATTTCACGGGCATCGTGCGCGACAAGATCGGCCGCAAGATGTCGAAGCAGCTGGGCAACTCGCCCGACCCGCTGGACCTGATCGACAAGTTCGGCGCCGACGGCGTGCGTATGGCCATGCTCATTTCGTCGTCGGCCGGCAACGACGTGATGTTCGACGAGGCGCTGTGCGAACAGGGCCGCAACTTCGGCAACAAGATATGGAACGCCTACCGCCTCCTGAACGGCTGGACGGTGGATGCCGCCGCCGCACAAAGCGAGAACAACCGCCTCGCCGTCGCGTGGTTCGGGCAGGCGTTGGGCCGCTCGCTGCGGCAGATCGCCGAGGATTTCAGAAACTACCGCATCTCGGAAGCCTTCAAAGAGGCTTACCGCCTGTTCTGGGACGATTTCAGCGGCTTGTACCTCGAAATGGTGAAGCCCGCCTACGGACAGCCGATCGACGCCCCGACGATGGAGGCGACGAAGGGCTGGTTCGACGCCCTGATGCGCGTGCTGCACCCCTTCATGCCGTTCGTCACGGAGGAGATCTGGCAGGACCTCGCGCCGCGGGCCGAGGGAGCCTCGATCTGCGTGGCGCAGATGCCCGAACCCGCGGCCGAAGACGCCGCGATGCTGGCGCGCTTCGAACTCGCCCGGGAGATCATCACCTCGGTGCGCAGTATCCGCAACCAGAAGAACCTGCCCCAGAAGGAGGCGCTGACGCTGCGCGTGATCGCCGACGAGAACTATCCGGCGGAGTTCGCCCCCGTGATGATGAAGATGGCCAACCTCGCGGCCATCGAGCCCGTCGCGGAGAAGGACCCGGCAGCCGTGGCGTTCATCGTCAAGACGACGCAGTATTTCGTGCCGATGGCGGGCAAGATCGACGCCGAAGCCGAGCGCAAAAAACTCGCGGACGACCTGACTTACTACGAGGGATTCCTCGCCTCGGTGATGAAGAAGCTCTCGAACGAACGCTTCGTCGCCTCGGCGCCCGAAAAGGTCGTGGCCAACGAGCGCGCCAAGCAGGCCGACGCCGAAGCGAAGATCGCGGCGATCCGGGCACAGCTTTCCGCACTGAAATGAGTAAAAAGCGGAAAACTGAAAATCTGCTTCCCGTCATTGCGAGCGAACAAAAGTGAGCGTGGCAATCTGCGCCACAGCGTCGCCACTCCGGCGCAGATTGCCGCGTCGCTGCGCTCCTCGCAATGACATCGCCTGTCAATCTTACATTTTCGCTTTTTTAACCCTTCACCTCGAATTTGGCACAAATCACGATCTATACCGACGGTTCGGCCCTCGGAAACCCCGGCCCCGGGGGCTACGGCGCGGTGCTCCTCTCGGGGCATCACCGCAAGGAGCTGTCGCAGGGCTTCCGGCTGACGACCAACAACCGCATGGAGCTGATGGGCGTGTGCGTGGCGCTCGAAACCCTCAAATTCGAGGGTTCGGAGGTCGTGATCTACTCCGATTCGAAATACGTCGTCAATGCCGTCACCAAAGGCTGGGTCTTCGGCTGGGTGCGCAAGGGATTCGCGGGCAAGAAGAACCCCGACCTGTGGATGCGCTTCCTGCGCGCGTACAACCGCCACAACGTCCGGTTCGTCTGGGTCAAGGGCCACGCCGACACGGTGGAGAACAACCGCTGCGACAAGCTGGCCGTGGCGGCGGCCAACGACCGGACGCACTGGCTGGAAGATACGGGATACGATCCCACGGAGCGGTGACGGAAACGTCGCCGCTCTTTTTTTCTGCTCCTTCGGGCGCAAACTTTCGCCGAAATTTCCTGCGAGTCTCCCCCTGCCGGACCACCGTTTCCGGCCCCGGAGCCGCTGCGGCCGCCATACCCCGGACCGAGCCGCCCGCAGCCCGGTTTTGGTGCTGTCAATTCTTTTTCGTATCTTTGGCTGCGCCGAAGATACTTCCGCCCGGCAAAATGCAAGTAAACTTGCTTTTGCCCTCGCTTATTCGTATCTTTGTCCGATTATTGCGTAACCACCAAACCATACGCCCGGAATGTTCAAGACATACATGCGGCTGTTGGGCTTCGCCCGGCCGATCAAGAAATACGCGATCCCCTACTTTTTCTACTCCCTGTTCTACGCGCTGTTCAACTCGCTGACGTTCATGCTGATCATCCCGATCCTGAACACCATGTTCGACGCGAACTACTCGTTCGAATACGTCGAGAAACTGCCCCCCGTGGAGCTGAACAAGGAGTATCTGGCCACGCTCTTCAACTTCACCTATTCGCATATTTTCCAGGAATACTCCACGCAGAACGTCCTGATGCTGCTGGCCATAGTGGCCATCTGCATCAGCCTGCTGAGCAACCTGTTCCGCTATCTGGGCGCCTGGACCATGGAGAATATGCGCACCCGGACCCTGCAACGGATGCGCAACGAGATGTTCTCGCGCGTGATGGACATGAACGTGGGCTACTTCTCGGACCAGCGCAAGGGCGACATCATCTCGAAGATCACCTCCGACGTGGGCGTCGTGCAGTTCTGCATCACCAACACGCTCCAGGTGTCGTTCCGCGAACCGTTCCTCATCATCGGCTACATCGTGATGATGGTCTCCATTTCGTGGGAGCTGGCGATCTTCTCGGTGCTGTTCCTCCCGGTGGTCGCGCTGCTGATCGGCAGCATCGTCAAGAAACTCCGCCACCCGGCCCGCACCAACCAGCAGCGCATGGGCGAAATGGTCGCCACGCTCGACGAATCGCTCGCAGGCATCAAGGTCATCAAGAGCTACAACGCCGTCGAGTACATCAAGCAGAAATTCTACGCCATCAGCGCCGACCTCGCACGGCTGACCCTCTCGATGGCCCGCCGCCAGCAGCTGGCGTCGCCGATGAGCGAATTTCTCGGCATCACGGCCGTGGGCGTGATCCTCGTCTTCGGCGGATCGCTCGTCGCCAAGGGATCGCTCGACCCCGGCGGATTCATCGCCTTCGTGGCCATCTTCTCGCAGATCACGCGCCCCGTGCGCACCTTCATCGACCAGTTCGCCAACATCAACCAGGGCATCGCCGCCGGTGAACGCATCTTCTCGATCATCGACACGACGCCCGAAATCCAGGACGCCCCCGGCGCCAAGGAGCTGACGGGTCTGAAAGAGAAGATCGAGTTCCGCGACGTACACTTCTCCTACGACGGTTCGCGCGAGGTGATCGACGGCGTTTCGTTCGAGATCCTCCGCGGGCAGACCGTGGCGCTGGTGGGACCCTCGGGCGGCGGCAAATCGACCCTGAGCGAACTGCTGCCGCGGTTCTACGACCCCACGTCGGGCGACATCCGCATCGACGGCGTCTCGCTGCGCGACTACACGCAGGAGAGCCTGCGCGAACACATGAGCGTCGTGGCGCAGGACACCGTGCTATTCAACGACACCATCGAAGGCAATATCGCCATGGGCAAACGCGGCGCCACGCACGAAGAGGTGGTCGAGGCGGCGAAGGTCGCCAACGCCGACTGCTTCATCCGCGAGAGCCCCGAGGGTTACGAAACGAACATCGGCGACCGGGGCGTGAAGCTCTCCGGCGGACAGCGCCAGCGGCTCTCGATCGCCCGCGCGGTGCTGAAGAACCCCGACATCCTGATCCTCGACGAGGCGACCTCGGCCCTCGACACCGAGAGCGAGAAACTCGTTCAGGAAGCCCTCAACAACCTGCTCAAAGGCCGCACGTCGGTGGTCATCGCCCACCGGCTATCGACCATCCACAACGCCGACCAGATCATCGTCGTGGACCACGGACGCATCGCCGAGCAGGGTACGCACACCTCCCTGATGGAGCGCAACGGCATCTACGCCAAACTGATCGAAATGCAGTCTTTCGACTAAATGAAATTCGACTAAATATAAAAACGGCCGAATGGAAAAACAGTCCCTTTCCATGAACGCAAAAAATCCCGTATCCACTGAACTATTACAACAACTTCTCAACGCATCGGACATCGGATGGTGGCAGCTCGATTTCGGAAAACGCGAAATGACCTGCTCCCCGCTGGCAGCAGAACTCTTCGGCACGGATCGTACGCGCATCACGTTCGACGAAGTTTGCCTGCTTCCCAGAGAAGAACACCGCGCGCAGATCTACACCCGCTGCGCCGCACTCAAAGTCACCGACACGCTCGATGAGACATTCGTCACGACGAACGGCAACAAGTGTCTGCAAATCAAAGCCGTGAAAGTACGCACCGATCCGCGGACGAATACCCGCACGGCCTTCGGCAGCGTGCGCCGCGTCACGAGCGGCAACCCCGAGAGCGCGGAACTCGCCGCCATCAACCAGAACTACAAGGCGGCGCAGCGCAATTACAGCCATCTCGCGCAGCTGATCGAACATCTGCCGATCGGCTACCTGCGCATCAACATCCTGCGCGACAAAACCGACCGGGCCGTCGATTACCTGCTTTCGTACATCAACCAGCAGGCCGGCCGGATACTGGGCATCCGCACGCAGGACTTCACCGGAAAAACGGCCAGCGAAACGGGTGTGAATCCCCAGGAGAATATCCCGAGATTCATGCACATCCCCTCCGGAGACTCCCGGGAACACCTCTGGCAGGCTCCGGATTCGGGACGCTATTGCCGCAGCCTGATCTACAATACCCCGAACGACGACGACGAGCTGGTCATCCTGCTCGAAGACATCACCGAAGCCCGCCGCAGCGAGGAACAGCTTCGGCGTGCCAAGGAGCGCGCCGAAGAGTCCAACCGCCTCAAATCGGCTTTCCTGGCCAACATGAGTCACGAAATACGCACGCCGCTGAACGCCATCGTCGGATTCTCGGAACTGCTCGCCAAAGAACCCAGAAGCAAGACCCGCAAGGAGTACAGCGACATCATCCGGCGCAACAACGAACTGCTGTTGCAGATCATCTCCGACGTGCTCGACCTCGCGCTCATCGAATCCGGACGGTCGGAGGTCGTCCGCACGACTTTCGACGCCCGGGAGTTCGTCCGCGAAACGGTCGAGGTGTTCCGGCCGCAGTGTCCCCCGGGCGTGGAGCTCCGCATGGAGGAGGAACTTCCGCCGCGCCCGATCCGGGCATACCGGCAGGGAGTCACCCGGATCATCGGCAACTACCTGCGCAACGCCCTGAAATTCACCAAGAAGGGGTCTATCACGGTGGGATTCTGCGAGATCCCCGGCTACGTCCGCTTCCACGTCCGGGACACGGGCATCGGCATCGCCCCCGAAGACCACGGGCGCATCTTCGAACGCTTCGTCAAACTCGACACCTTCACGCAGGGAACCGGACTCGGACTCTCGATCTGCAAATCGGTCGCCGAACAGCTGGGCGGCCGCGTCGGCGTCGATTCGGCCGTCGGACGGGGTTCGTGCTTCCGGCTCGACGTTCCCGTCCGGAAATAACGCCGGCGCGGTCCCGCTTCGCAACAATCGGGCTTGAAAAAGTCCGATTTATTAAATCTTTTTTATATCTTTGCTGCTTGTCAGAAAAACAGCGAAGAAATTTCTTACCGATATGAAGTTCAAGGAGTATAAAGGTCTCGATCTGGCCGGCGTAGCCGCCGAAGTGCTCGGCGAATGGGACGCCCGCGACACATTCCACAAAAGCATCGACACCCGCGAGGGACACCCCGCATTCGTATTCTACGAAGGCCCCCCCTCGGCAAACGGCATGCCGGGCATCCACCACGTCATGGCACGCACGATCAAGGACATCATCTGCCGCTACAAGACGCAGCAGGGCTATCTCGTGCACCGCAAGGCGGGATGGGACACCCACGGACTCCCCGTGGAGCTGGGCGTCGAGAAGAAACTCGGCATCACCAAGGAGGACATCGGCAAGAAGATCTCCATCGAGGAGTACAACCGCACGTGCCGCGAGGCGGTGATGGAGTTCACGGGCGTCTGGGAGAACCTCACGCGCAAGATGGGCTACTGGGTCAACATGGACGATCCGTACATCACCTACGACAACAAATACATCGAGACGCTGTGGTGGCTGCTGAAGCAGCTCTTCGACAAGGGCCTGCTCTACAAGGGCTACACCATCCAGCCCTACTCGCCGGCCGCCGGAACGGGCCTCTCGACCCACGAGCTGAACCAGCCGGGCTGCTACCGCGACGTGAAGGACACGACCTGCACGGCGCAGTTCCGGGTGATCCGCGACGCCAGGAGCGAGAAGCTCTTCGAAGGGGTCGAAGGCGACCTCTACTTCCTCGCCTGGACCACAACGCCGTGGACCCTGCCGTCGAACACCGCGCTGGCCGTGGGTCCCGCGATCGAATACGTGCAGGTCAAATGCCGCAATCCCTATACCGACCGGCCGCAGACGGTCATCCTGGCCAAGGAGCTGCTGGGTTCCTACTTCACCAAAAAGATGGAGGGCACCTACGAAATCACGGACAAGGTGTGGAAAGGCCCCGAACTGGAAGGCATCCGCTACGAGCAGCTGCTCCCGTGGGTGAAGCCGATGGGCGACGCATTCCGCGTGATCGTCGGCGACTACGTGACCACTTCGGACGGTACGGGCATCGTGCACATCGCCCCGACGTTCGGCGCCGACGACGACCGCGTGGCGAAAGCCGCAGGCATCGCGCCGCTCTTCATGGTTGACCGCGCCGGCAAGAACCAGCCGATGGTTGACAAGCAGGGCAAGTTCTTCCTCGTGGAGGACCTCGACCCGGAATTCGTGAAGACGAACATCGACGCCGAAAAATACGGGGAGTATGCGGGCCGCTACGTGAAGAACGCCTACGACGAACGGCTGAGCGACGCCGACACGACGCTCGACATCGACATCGCGGTGATGCTGAAAGCCGACAACAAGGCGTTCAAGATCGAGAAGCACACCCACTCCTACCCCCACTGCTGGCGCACGGACAAACCGGTGCTGTACTATCCGCTCGACTCGTGGTTCATCCGCACCACGGCGCTGCGCGACAAGATGATCGAACTGAACAGGACGATCCGCTGGAAACCCGAATCGACCGGCACGGGCCGCTTCGGCAAGTGGCTCGAAGGGCTGGTGGACTGGAACCTCTCGCGCTCGCGCTTCTGGGGAACCCCGCTGCCGGTATGGGCCACGGAGGACTACTCGGAGGTGAAGTGCATCGGTTCGGTCGAGGAGCTGATGGCCGAGATCGAGAAGTCGATCGCCGCGGGCGTGATGAAGGAGAACCCCTACAAGAATTTCAAGGTCGGCGACATGTCGAAGGAGAACTATTCGACGGCGAACATCGACCTGCACCGCCCCTATGTGGATTCGATCGTGCTGGTTTCGTCGAAGGGCGAGCCGATGAAGCGCGAATCGGACCTGATCGACGTGTGGTTCGACTCGGGCGCCATGCCCTATGCGCAGGTGCACTATCCGTTCGAGAACAAGGAGGGCTTCGGCGAGGTCTACCCCGCCGATTTCATCGCCGAGGGCGTCGATCAGACGCGCGGCTGGTTCTTCACGCTGCACGCCATCGCCTCGATGCTGTTCGACTCGGTGGCGTTCAAGAACATCATTTCGAACGGACTGGTGCTCGACAAGAACGGCAACAAGATGTCCAAACGCCTGGGCAACGCCGTCGATCCGTTCGAGGTGCTCGACACCTACGGAGCCGACGCGACGCGCTGGTACATGATCTCCAACTCGCAGCCGTGGGACAACCTCAAATTCGACAGGGACGGCGTCGATGAAGTGCGCCGCAAGTTCTTCGGAACCCTCTACAACACCTATTCGTTCTTCGCCCTCTACGCCAATGTGGATTCGTTCACGGGCCGGGAGCCGGAGGTGCCGATGGAGAAGCGCCCCGAGATCGACCGCTGGATCATCTCGCTGCTGAATACGCTGGTCAAGAACGTGACCGAATCGCTGGAAAACTACGACCCGACCCCGGCGGCCCGCGCCATCCAGGAGTTCGTGGGCGAGAACCTCTCGAACTGGTACGTGCGCCTCAACCGCAAGCGGTTCTGGGGCGGCGGCATGTCGGAGGACAAACTGGCGGCCTATCAGACGTTATACACCTGTCTGGAAACCGTCTCGATGCTCGCGGCGCCCTTCGCGCCGTTCATCTCCGACCGCATCTTCACGGACCTCAACGCCGTGAGCGGCCGCCACACCGACGAGTCGGTGCACCTCTCGACCTTCCCGAAGACCGACGAACGGCTGATCGACACGCGGCTGGAGGAGATGATGTCGCTGGCCCAGAAGGTCTCGTCGATGGTGCTGGCCCTGCGCCGCAAGGTCTCGATCAAGGTGCGCCAGCCGCTGACCAAGATCCTGATTCCGGTGCTCGACCCGGCAACGGCGGAGCATATCTCGGCCGTGAAGAACCTCATCATGGGCGAAGTCAACGTCAAGGAGGTCGAATTGATCGAGAAGACGACCGGACTCATCACCAAGCGCATCAAACCCAACTTCAAGACCCTCGGGCCGCGCTACGGCAAGTACATGAAGCAGATCGCCGCGCTGGTGGCCGGATTCTCGCAGGAGCGCATCGCCGAAGTGGAGGCGGCGCCCGAGACGGTGCTCGACCTCGGCGGCGAGAAGATCGCCGTGACGCCGGCCGATTTCGAGATCACCTCGGAGGACATGCCCGGATGGCTGGTCGCCTCGGAGGGAAAACTCACCGTGGCGCTCGACATCACGGTCACCGAAGAGCTGAAAGCCGAAGGCGTGGCACGCGAGTTGATAAACCGCATCCAGAATATCCGCAAAGACTCCGGGTTCGAAGTCACGGACAAAATCCGCGTCGAAATCGAGTCGAAGCCCTGCGTGGCCGACGGCATCGCCCGCTTCGCCGACTACATCGCATCGCAGACCCTCGCCGTGGAGGTGAAAGCCGCGGCGGAGCCGGCCGGCGAGGCGGTCGTGGAGACCGATGTCGATGAAGAGCCCCTGCGCATCGCGGTAACGCGGATATAGCCCCGATATTCCTGTAAAATTTGGTAATATCGGAATTATTGCTTAATTTTACATGAAACCAAACAAGGAGGATACGACTATGGCAGACGAAAGAACACGGTACAGCGACGCGGAACTCGAAGAGTTCAAGCAGCTTATCCTGAAAAAGCTCGAAAACGCCCGCGCGGATTACGAGCTGCTGCGCGCCACGATCACCCATACGGCCGACAACGACACCGAGGATACGTCGCCGACGTTCAAGGTGCTGGAAGAGGGTGCCGCCACCCTCTCGAAAGAGGAAAGCGGCCGGCTGGCAGCCCATCAGATGAAGTTCATCCGCAACCTCGAAATGGCGCTCGTGCGCATCGAGAACAAGACCTACGGCATCTGCAAGACCACCGGCAAGCTCATCCCCAAGGAGCGCCTGATGAAGGTCCCCCACGCCACCGAATGTATCGAGGCCAAGGAAGGCCGCCGGTAACCCGGGGGGGGGCAAGAGAGAGAGGAGAGGGCCGGGAAAAGCCCGGCGCCGAATCCCCGTACGGTTCCGAGGAACGCCCCGTCCGGCCGACGCAATAGAAAAAGGTTCACCTTCGGGTGGACCTTTTTTCGCATCCTGAGGGCCTCCGGATGCGATTTTCCATACTTAATACCGGAAAAAAACGTTATCTTTACCGAATGTATGTCCGGTTCTGCATATTGGTACTGACCCTGACTGCGGCGGCGACCGCCTCTTTCGCCCGCGTCGCAGGCCCCGGTGCGCATATGCCCGACCGTTTCACCCCCGACAGCGCCCGGGTGTCGAATCCCGACGCCTCGGCCCGCAACCAGCGTCTTTACGACAGCATCGAGTCGAAAACCAACCGCCGCGCCGTGCCGCGCATGCTCTACAAGATGCTTTTCGTGAAACCCGTCCTCGACACCACCATGAGCGGCCGCGTGACCGACGAAAGCCGCCTGCTGCAACCCTACTCCGGAAAAACCATCGGAGAAATCACCATCGACCGCCGGCAGGTCTTCGACCCCGGAGGCAACTGGCTCGAACGCACCGCCAACAAGACCCACCGCCTCACCCGCGAACGTGTCATCCGCCGCGACCTGCTTTTCGAACCGGGCGACACGCTCGATCCGGAACTGATCGTGCGCAACAAACAGCTGATCCGCTCGCGCGGCTACATCGCCGACATCGACATCGCGGTGCTGCCCGACGCCTTCGACTCGACGCGCGTCAACCTGGCCATCACCACGCGCGACAGCTGGACCATCTCGGTTGACGGAGGATGGTATTCCGAAAGCCGGACGATGGTCGGACTCTCCGACGCCAACATCCTCGGCTGGGGCAACAAGCTCAAACTCATGACCAACTTCAGCCGCAAGGACTTCTCCTACGGCGGCAACATGGTCGAATACGAAATCCCCAACGTACTGGGGAGCTTCTACACCGCGGAGTTCGCCGCCGGGCGCGACTTCTACAACTCGACGCTCGACATGGGGCTGCGCAAGGAATTCATCAAGCCCACCGACTACGAGATCGGCCTCACGTACAGCGACATCAAATCCAAACGCTACATGGTCGAGCAGGACACCTCGCTGCTGGTCAAGGAGCGGAACCTCGACGCCTGGGGCGGCTATTCCCGCTACCTGCGGCGGATCGGTTCGAGCGTCTACCTCACGGGACGCTACAACTACCGCCGCGTCAGCCGGCGGCCTCTGGTGGGACCGCATTTCAACCCGGCGCTGCACGATCAGGACGCCCTGCTGGTCGGGGCGGGACTCTACCGCGAGAAATTCTACACGGCCAACATGATCTACGGATTCGGACGCCGCGAGTACCTGGCGACGGGCTACAAGGCCGAGCTGACGACGGGCTATTCGTGGGGCGAATTCAACGATGCCATGTACCTGGGAATGAGCTACGAGACCGGAGGATTCCGCGGCGTGGGCTACATCATGGGCGGATTCACGCTGGGAAGCTACATCGACCTCAACGACGGCATGTGGCACCGCAGCGCCGTGGATGTCGATCTGCGGTGGTTCTCCAACCTGTTCCTCTTCCGGCGCAGCCGCATCCGCCAGTTCCTCGCCTTCAACTACACTCAGGGGTGGAACCGCGGCACGGGCAGCGACGAAAGCATCCGATTCACCCGCACCGACGGATTGCAGGCCCTCGAAGAGCACATCATCGGCACCAACCGCATGATCCTCAACACCGAAACGGTCGTTTTCACCCCCTATCAGCCGCTGGGATTCCGCATCGCCGTCTTCGGATTCGCCGACTTCGGGCTGATCGGCTATTCGCCCAACATCTTCAAGAACGACTTTTTCACCTCGCTCGGTCTGGGCGTGCGGTTGCGCAACGAACGGCTGGTATTCAACACGATCCAAATCCGGCTGGGCATCGCCTTCGGCAAAAACGGACTGGTCGAAAGCGAGTATTTCCGCCTCTCGAACTCCACGCGCATGGAGCAGTACCGCTACCGCCCGACACGTCCCGAGATCGTCGAATTCAAATAGGACGAAAAAGGGACGGAGTCCGAAACTCCGCCCCCGCTGAACTTTTTAATTTATCCGCTTACGGCACTTCCCCGAAGTGCTTTTACCTGCGGGTGCTGATCCCGGCCACGCCGTCGCCCCCCTTTTCGCCGCAGCGTCGCAAGAATCACGCCATTCCTGTTCTGCGGATAATTAGTCAGCGCGTTTTCTTTCGATTTTCCATATTAATACGTATATTTAACCCATGCTAATCATTGCCGACAGCGGATCGACCAAATGCACGTGGGTCGCGGACGACGGCGCGCGGACGACATCCGTGCGCACGCGGGGAATCAACGCCGTGCAGCACTCCGCGGAACAAATCCGCGAAGCGCTCGCCGAACTGCCTCCGTACGGTGCGGTGAGGGCCGTGCGGTTCTACGGCGCCGGAGGCGGCGCGAGTTTCCCCGAGGCGAGCGAAAAGCTGCGCCGGGAACTGGCGGCGCATTTCGGAACAGAGGAGATCGTCGTCGAATCGGACCTGCTGGGTGCGGCGCGCGCCCTCTTCGGCCGCGGCGAAGGCATCGCCTGCATCCTCGGCACCGGCTCCAACTCGTGCTGGTGCCGCAGCGGCGAGATCCTGACAAACGTGCCCCCGCTGGGCTATGTGCTGGGAGACGAGGGCGGCGGCGTGCATCTGGGACGCAATCTCCTGAACGGCATCTTCAAGGGGCACATTCCGCTGAAAGAGGAATTTTTGGCGGCGACCGGGCTCAGCTACGAGGAGATCATCCGCCGCGTCTACCGCGAGCCCTATGCCAACCGCTTCCTGGCGTCGTTCGCCCCCTTCATCCTCGCGCACACCGATTGTCCCGAGGTGCGCGAAATGGTCCGCCGCTCGTTCGGCGAATTCGCCTCCCGCAATCTGAGCCGCTATCCGCAGGGGCTTCCCGTTTCGTTCGTGGGCGGCATCGCGGCCCGCTTCGGGGAACTGCTGCGCGAAACGCTGGAAGCGGAGGGCTACCGCATCGGAACCATCGTCGAATCCCCCGCCGAGGGGCTTTTGAAATACCATCATGGAAGATAGAATCACCGAACAAGCTTCGCACTACGACAATCTGCAACAGATGTCGGTGCACGACATACTGACGGGCATCAACCGCGAGGACGCCCGCGTGCACGAGGCCGTGCGGGCAACCATTCCCGTCATGGAACGGCTCGTCGAACGCATCGTCGAACGCATGCGGCGCGGCGGGCGGATGTTCTACATCGGTGCCGGGACGAGCGGCCGTCTGGGCGTCACCGACGCTTCGGAGCTGCCCCCGACCTACGGCGTGCCGCACGAGCTGGTGATCGGACTGATCGCCGGAGGCGACGGGGCCCTGCGCAGGGCCGTGGAACACGCCGAAGACGACACCGAAGGAGCGTGGCGCGACATGGCGCCCTACCGCCCCACGGCCGACGACACGCTGATCGGCATCGCGGCGTCGGGAACCACGCCCTATGTCGTCGGCGGACTGCGCACGGCACGCCGTCACGGACTACTCACCGCCTCGATCACCTGCAACCCCGCGTCGCCCGTAGCGGCCGAAGCGGAGTATGCCCTCGAAGCCGTCGTGGGGCCCGAGTTCGTGACCGGATCGACGCGCATGAAGGCCGGAACGGCCCAGAAATTGATGCTCAACATGCTCTCCACGGCCGTGATGATCCGCCTGGGGCGCGTCGAGGGCAACCGCATGGTCAACATGCAGCTCACCAACGACAAACTCGTGGCCCGCGGAACGCGCATGGTCGCCGAAGCGTCGGGACTCTCCGAAGCCGAAGCCCGGCAGTCGCTGCTGCGCTGGGGCTCGGTGAAACGGGCGCTGGAAGAGATCGAAAAACAGCGGAAAGATGGCTAAATTCTTTTCAGACCGCGAGATACGCGCCGTTGCGATATTCCTGCCGCTGGCCGGACTGCTCATCACGGCGCTGGTGCTGGTGCGCCCGTCGGCCGACCCCGAAGCGGCCCGGCGGGCCGAAGCCGCGATGGAGACACGCCGGGACAGCGTGGTGCTCAGACACTTCGACCCCAACACGGCGACGCTGGACGAACTGCTGGCGCTGGGGCTTTCGAAACACGAAGCCGTGAGCCTGCTGAAATACCGCGCCGCAGGCAAGGTATTCCGCATTCCCGAGGACCTGGCGCTCTGCTACGGCATCGGCGACTCGCTCTACCGCCGGCTGGCGCCGTGGGTCCGTATCGGCCGCAAATACGCCATTGCCCCGGAGGAGTACCGCACGGGACGCATCCTCCCCGAACCGCTGGCGCCCCAGCCGTTCCGCATCGACACCGTGAGCGTCCGCTACCTGCGGGCCATCGGAGCCCTGTCGAAACGGCAGGCCGAGGCTTTCATCCGCTGGCGCGACCTGAGCGGCATCTACGACATGGAGGAACTGCGCGACTGCTACGTCGTGAGCGACTCGGTGGCCTCCGCGCTCGAACCCTACGTCATCTTCCCCGAGCGGAAGCCCCGTCCGATCGAGGAGCCCGTCGAGCTGAACACGGCCGATTCGGCCGCCCTGCGTTCGGTTTCGGGCATCGGCCCCAAGACCGTGGTGTCGATCCTCGTCTACCGCGAACGGCTCGGAGGATTCCTCCGCGCGGAGCAACTCGCAGAGGTTCCGGGAGTCACGGAACGCAATTATGAGAAAATTTTGAAACAAATTTACTGCGATAGTTGCAAAATTCGGAAAATTGATATTAACTTTGCAAGCCCGAAAGTGTTGGGGAGACATCCCTACATAGCACCGCGGACATTACGAAAATTGCTGAAAGCAAGACAGTTGAAAGGAGGTTGGAGCACCGCTGAAGAATTAGTCGAAGAGAACATATTGACCCGCGAGGAGGCAGCACGGCTGGCTCCCTATCTGCGATTCGGGTCTGTCAGCGGACCTGCCGACGAGTAAACGGAGCATTTCCGGGGAGAGGGCATCGAGGATGCACGCCCCGCCAAAAAGGAGAGAAAACGAAATTAAAAAACAACAAAAAACTAAGAATATTATGATTATCATGCCGGTAAAAGAGGGCGAAAACATCGAGCGCGCCCTGAAAAAGTTCAAACGTAAATACGAGCGTACGGGCGTCCTGAAGGAGCTTCGCCGCCGCCAGTACTTCACCAAGCCTTCGATTGCGAAGCGCGAGGCGATGCAGCACGCCATCTACGTGGAACACATGTACCGCGACGAGGAATAGACCCTGCAAGGTCGAACGAAAACCGGGAACATCTTCGAAAGATGTTCCCGGTTTTGATTTGATGGAGCCGGTTCATGCCTCCTCCGGACACAGGGGTTCCCGTCAGCAACTGCCTGACACGGGGTATCGTAAAATAAGCCGGAGCAGGAAATACATCCGTATTACCCGTTCCGGCTCGTTCGGAATGTACCGCAGACAGCGGCTTATCACAGAGAATCAGCGGAGGAACAGCAGTTCGCGGTACTTCGGCAACGGCCAAATCTGGTCATCGACGATCTCCTCCAGCTTGTCGATGTGGCGGCGGATCTCGTCGAAGCAGACGGCGACGGTGTCGTGGTAGGCGATCGCTTTCGCACGCGGCTCCTCGATCTTGTTGGCGACCTTGCGGGCGTCGATCATCTCGCCCGTGAGCCGCTGTATCTCGGCCGTATGGTTCTGGATCTTCTTGATGAGCCGGATGTCCGACGAAGCGTCCAGCCCCCCGATCTGCGACATCTTGTAAACCTTATCGAGCAGCTGCGCTTCGTATTTCGACGCGATCGGCACGATGTGATTCATCGCCAGGTCACCCAGCACGCGCCCCTCGATCTGGATCTTCTTGGTGTAGGTCTCCCACTTCACCTCGGTGCGGGCTTCGAGCTCGACCTTCGTAAAGACGCCCATATCGCTGAACAGCTTCACGCTCTCCTTGTCGATGTAACGGTCGAAAATCAGCGGCGTCGAAGTCTCGCAGTCCAGCCCGCGCCTCTTCGCCTCGGCCTTCCACTCTTCGGAATAGCCGTTGCCGTCGAAGCGGATGGCCTTGCAAGCCTTGATCATCTGTTTGAGCACCTCGTAGATGGCCTTCTCCTTCTTGATTCCGCTCTCGATCTTGGCGTCCACGGCCTTCCGGAACTCGGTGAGCTCGCTGGCCATCGCCGTGTTGAGCGCGATCATCGCCTCGGCGCAGTTGTCCGACGAACCCACGGCGCGGAACTCGAAGCGGTTGCCCGTGAAGGCGAACGGCGAGGTGCGGTTGCGGTCGGTATTGTCGAGCAGCAGCGTCGGGATGTGCGAGATGCCGCTCATCTTGAAGACGTTCTTGGCGTCGAAACGGATGGCGTCGTCGCCCTTCGAAGCGGCCAGTTTGTCCAGCACGGCCGACACCTGCGTACCGAGGAAGGTCGAGATGATGGCCGGGGGCGCCTCGTTGGCTCCCAGACGGTGAGCGTTCGTGGCGCTCATGATCGACGCTTTCAGCAGACCGTTGTGCTTGTACACGGCCGAAATGGCGTTGACCAGGAACGTGATGAACTGCAAGTTCTCCGAAGCGGTCTTACCCGGACCCAGCAGGTTCACGCCCGTATCGGTACCCAGCGACCAGTTGTTGTGCTTGCCCGAGCCGTTGATGCCCTTGAAAGGCTTCTCGTGGAGCAGCACCCGGAACTGATGGCGGCGGGCGATCTTGTCCATGACGGTCATCAGCAGCTGGTTGTGGTCGTTGGCCAGGTTGGCTTCTTCGTAGACCGGAGCCAGCTCGAACTGATTGGGCGCCACCTCGTTGTGGCGGGTCTTGACGGGAATGCCCAGTTTCAGACACTCGTATTCGAGATCCTTCATGAAAGACATCACCCGGCTCGGAATGGCCCCGAAATAGTGGTCTTCCAGCTGCTGATTCTTGGCCGACTCGTGTCCCATGAGCGTACGGCCCGTGAGCATCAGGTCGGGACGCACGGCCCAAAGGCTCTCATCGACCAGGAAATACTCCTGCTCCCAGCCCAGGTAGCAGAAGACCTTCTGGACGTTCTTGTCGAAATAGCGGCACACCTCCGTGGCGGCCTTGTCCACGGCCGTCAGCGAGCGCAGCAGGGGCACCTTGTAATCGAGGGCCTCGCCCGTGTAGGCGATGAAGACGGTCGGGATGCAGAGCGTCGTATCGACGATGAAGGCCGGCGACGCGGGGTCCCAGGCCGAGTAACCGCGCGCCTCGAAGGTATTGCGGATACCACCGTTGGGGAACGACGAGGCGTCGGGCTCCTGCTGCACAAGCAGCTTGCCGGAGAACTCCTCCAAAACGCCCCCGAATCCGTCGGGTTCGGCAAAGGCGTCGTGCTTCTCGGCCGTGCCGCCCGTCAGGGGTTGGAACCAGTGGGTGTAGTGGTCGGCACCGTGCTCCAGCGCCCATTGGCGCATGCCTGCGGCAATGCTGTCGGCAACTTCGCGCGTGAGCGGCGTACGGTTGTCCATCGTGTCGAGCAGCGCCGCGTAAGTCTTCTTGTCGAGATACTTACGCATGGCGGCGCGTCCGAATACCTTCTCTCCGAAATAGTCCGAAGGACGACCTTCGGGAGCCTTGACCTCCACGGCGTTGTGATTTATCGCCGCATCGACCATCTTGAACCTGAGTAATGACATAGTTTAGAGGAATTTGTGGGGTTCGAAAAAAAACCGCGCGGGGAAGTTTCCAAAAAATTGCAAACTAAAACCTAACCTAAAAATTCAAGCGGATGGCTGCCTCCCGGCAGGGGCCGCCGACCTAACTAACCCTGGGATCGCTTCCCCGCGTCGGCATGTTTTCTGTTCTGGTTGCAAATGTATGAATTTTATCGTTACGTTGTTTTTACAAAATCACTATTTTTTCGAAAAACAGTCGATTTTTTCAGCATTTTCCCGAAAAACAGAGCCATTTTTTCGAGAACGGCCCGATTTTTTCAGCGTTTTTCCGAAAAACAACCCAATTTTTTCACCGAACACCGAAAAATCGCAAATTTCGATTTTCCCGAATTTTCAGGGTATTTCAGCCTAATTTTCAACCATAATTCCACAACCGACGGATTCCCGGCACCGGAGCGCCGAAAACGCCGCCGCCGGCAAAATCCACAAAATCCCCGGAATACTGTTATTTTTCTAACAATTTCTTGTTACAATTCGGTAATTAATTTGTACCTTTATGCGCTATTTCGAAACAAAAAGAAACATCACTCATACTAATCTCTAAATAATCATGGCAATTACCAAACGTGAAAAGCTGTTCACCGAATTCCCGCCGGTCCCGACCGAGAAGTGGGAGGAGGTCATAACAGCCGACCTGAAAGGTGCCGACTACGAGCGCAAACTGGTGTGGCGCACGGGCGAAGGCTTCAATGTCCGCCCCTACTACCGCGCCGAGAACCTCGAAGGCATTCAGTTCCTGGGCTCGCAGGCAGGCGAGTTCCCGTTCGTGAGAGGTACGCGCACCCACAACCGCTGGCACGTACATCAGACCGTAGCGGTCGAGTGCCCGAAGGAGGCCAATGCCGAGGCGTTGAAACTCCTCAACTCGGGCGTCGATTCGCTGGGCTTCTCGATCGCCAAGGAGGGCTTCACGGCCGCCGACCTCGACGAACTGCTCCGCGAAATCTCGATCCCGGCCGTCGAACTGACCTTCTGCGGCGTGCAGACGGGCAACGTCGCCGGACTGGTGCTCGACAAACTCGAAAAAGAGGGCCTCATGGCCGATGCGCACGTTGCGTTCTGCATCGACCCGCTGGTGAAGGGCCTCTCGCAGAAGGGCGACTTCTGCTCGCCCGATGGCGAAAAGTGCTTTGCGAAGATCGTGTCGCTGATCAAACGGACCCGCGAGTACAAACACATCCGCATCGTGACCGTCTCGGCCGGCATCTTCTCGAACGCCGGATCGACCATCGTCGAGGAGCTGGCATTCGCCCTCTCGGCCGGTAACGACTACCTCGCCCGCCTGACCGACGCCGGCGTCGATGCCGACACGGCTGCCCGCAAACTGCGCTTCTCGTTCTCGGTGACCTCCAACTACTTCATGGAGATCGCCAAGTTCCGCGCCGCGCGCATGCTCTGGGCCAACATCGTCAAGGGCTACGCCCCCGCGAAGAACTGCGCCTGCAAGATGATGATCCACGCCCGCACCGCGGACTGGAACCAGACCGTATACGACCCCTATGTGAACATGCTCCGCGGCACGACCGAGGCCATGTCGGCCACGATCGCCGGCGTGCACTCGCTGGAAGTGACGCCGTTCGACGCCGCATTCGAAAACCCCACGGAGTTCTCGAAGCGCATCGCCCGCAACGTCGAGCTGCTGCTCAAGAACGAGTCGCACTTCGACCAGGTGGTAGACCCCGCCGGCGGTTCGTACTACGTCGAGAACCTCACGCAATCGATCGCCGCCGAGGCGTGGAAGCTCTTCCTCGAAATCGAGGAGAAGGGCGGCTACACCGCGGCTTACAAGGCCGGCTTCGTCAAGGAGCGCATCGCCGCGTCGGCCGCCGCCAAGGACAAAGCCATTGCGACGCGCCGCCAAACGCTGCTCGGCGCCAACCAATATCCCAACTTCACGGAGGTCGCCGACAAGGCGATCACCGCCGAGGCCGTGACGCGCAAGCAGGCCGAGGGCAACACGCTGGCACCCTACCGCGGCGCCATGGCCTTCGAAGAGATGCGTTTGCACGTCGATCGCTCGGGCAAGCAGCCCAAGGCGTTCATGCTCACCTGCGGAAGCCTGGCAATGGCCCGCGCCCGCGCCCAGTTCTCGTGCAACTTCTTCGGCTGCGCCGGCATCCGCGTGCAGGACAACACCTTCTTCAAGTCGATCGAGGAGGGTGCGAAAGCCGCCCTCGAATCGAAAGCCGAGATCGTGGTGGTATGCGCCGCCGACGACGACTACGCCGAGGCCGCTCCGAAGGTCAAGGAGCTGCTCGGAGGCAAGGCGATCCTCGTGGTCGCCGGAGCTCCCGCCTGCATGCCCGAACTGGAGGCACAGGGCATCACGAACTTCATCAACGTGAAATCGAATGTCCTGGAAACCCTGAAGTTTTACCTTAAAGAGATGGGAATCTAAGCACTGAGTGCTTTTTATGGGCATGAGCGTTATCCGATAGGGGAACTTTCCGAAGTGAGCTGATGCCCTGACAATCTTATCGCACTACAATTATGAGACCGAATTTTTCTGAATTGAAATACGAAGCGGGCGCACAGAAAAGCTGCTGCGCCTCGAAGGGCTGCGGCCAGGTAGAACCGTGGCTGACGGCCGAGGGAATTCCCGTCAAGGGCTCCTATACGGCCGAGGATCTCGAAGGCATGGAGCACCTGAACTATGCGGCGGGTATCGCCCCGTTCCTGCGCGGCCCCTATTCGACGATGTACGTGATGCGTCCGTGGACCATCCGCCAGTATGCCGGCTTCTCGACCGCCGAGGAGTCCAATGCCTTCTACCGCCGCAACCTCGCGGCCGGACAGAAGGGTCTGTCGGTGGCCTTCGACCTCGCCACGCACCGCGGCTACGACGCCGACCACCCGCGCGTGGTGGGCGACGTGGGCAAGGCCGGCGTGTCGATCTGCTCGGTGGAGGACATGAAGGTCCTCTTCAACGGCATTCCCCTCGACAAGATGTCGGTGTCGATGACCATGAACGGCGCCGTGCTGCCCGTGCTGGCCTTCTACATCGTAGCCGGTCTGGAGCAGGGCTGCACGCTCGACCAGCTGGCAGGTACGATCCAGAACGACATCCTCAAGGAGTTCATGGTGCGCAACACCTATATCTATCCCCCCGAGTTCTCGATGCGCATCATCGCCGACATCTTCGAGTACACCTCGAAGAACATGCCCAAATTCAACTCGATCTCGATTTCGGGTTACCACATGCAGGAGGCGGGCGCCACGGCCGACATCGAGCTGGCCTACACGCTGGCCGACGGTCTGGAGTACCTGCGTGCGGGTATCAACGCCGGCATGTCGGTGGATGCTTTCGCGCCGCGTCTGTCGTTCTTCTGGGCGATCGGCATGAACCACTTCATGGAGATCGCCAAGATGCGCGCCGCACGTATGCTGTGGGCCAAGATCGTGAAGCAGTTCGACCCCAAGAACCCCAAATCGCTGGCCCTGCGCACCCACTCGCAGACCTCGGGATGGTCGCTCACCGAGCAGGACCCGTTCAACAACGTGGCCCGCACGGCCATCGAGGCCATGGGCGCCGCCCTGGGACACACCCAGTCGCTGCACACCAACGCGCTGGACGAGGCTATCGCCCTGCCGACGGACTTCTCGGCGCGTATTGCGCGTAACACGCAGATCTACATTCAGGAGGAGACCAACGTCTGCCGCGAGGTCGATCCGTGGGCAGGCTCCTACTACGTGGAGACGCTGACCAACGAGATCGCACACAAAGCCTGGGAGCGTATTCAGGAGGTCGAGAAGCTGGGCGGTATGGCCAAGGCCATCGAGACCGGCATTCCGAAGATGCGTATCGAGGAGGCCGCGGCCCGCAAGCAGGCCCGCATCGACTCCGGCGAGGAGAAGATCATCGGCGTGAACGAATACCGTCTGGAAAAGGAGGCCCCGATCGACATCCTCGCCGTGGACAACACGGCCGTGCGCGAGAGCCAGATCAAGCGTCTGAAAGAGCTGCGCGCCAACCGCGACGAAGCAGCCGTGCAGAAGGCGCTGGCCGCCATCACCGAGTGCGTGAAGACCAAGCAGGGCAACCTGCTGGAACTGGCCGTCGAGGCCGCCAAGGTCCGCGCATCGCTGGGTGAGATCTCCGACGCCTGCGAGGTCGTCGTAGGCCGCTACAAAGCAGTTATCCGTTCCATTTCAGGTGTATATTCTTCAGAAGTGAAAAACGACAAATCCTTCGAGCGCGCCAAGGAGCTGTGCGCCGAATTCGCCAAGAAAGAGGGCCGTCAGCCGCGCGTCATGATCGCCAAGCTGGGTCAGGACGGACACGACCGCGGTGCCAAGGTGGTCGCCACGGGTTACGCCGACATCGGCTTCGACGTTGATATGGGCCCGCTGTTCCAGACCCCCGAGGAGGCCGCCAAGCAGGCCGTCGAGAACGACGTGCACGTGGTCGGCGTATCGTCGCTGGCCGCCGGTCACCTGACGCTCGTGCCGCAGATCATCGCCGAGCTGAAAAAGCTCGGCCGCGAGGACATCATCGTCATCGTGGGCGGCGTGATTCCCCATCAGGACTACGACGAGTTGTACCGCGACGGCGCCGCTGCCATCTTCGGCCCCGGCACGCCGATCGCCACGGCAGCCATCAAGATCCTCGAAATCCTGCTCGCCGACTAATCCCCGGCGACAAATCGGAAAAGCCTCTGCAAATGCAGAGGCTTTTTTGTTCCAAAAAGACTCCGATCGGCGAAAAAATCCGTATATTTGGCAAAACCTCACCCCTCTCTTAAAAATCATTCGCATGAAAACATTTTTGAAGATCGCTTTATGCCTGCTGCTGGCCGCAGGATTTGCCGCCTGCGAAAAAGACGAAACACCTACGACAGGACGAGTGAAAGTATCCTGCAAAAGTTCAGACGGGTTGAAATCCTTTATTATTTATACCGATGTAGAACCGCCAAAAAATATCATTTACACAAAAGAGAATCCCCAAGACAATTTTTCAGTGGATTTCAATCCGGGAAACTACATTTATACATTCGTCAAATCCTCCGGCACCAGTTCCGGTCTGGAAATGTTCCAAATTCGGGCAGGGCGTACCACAAAAATCTCTTACAACAACGGATCTCCGACGATAGATTACGAATAATCTGTCCCGCAGACAAAAATCCCCGCAACCATCTTTCCGGTCGCGGGGATTTTCTTATACAACATAGCGCCGTCAGAGGCAGGCTTCGAGAATCCGCCGGGCCATGACGCCATCGACATTCCCCTCCTCGCCGTATTTCCAGCCCCCGGCGTTGAAGCGCCGTTCGATCTCGGCAACGGTCTCCTCGCCGATGCCCTCCTCCGAAAGCCGCGTCGAAAGCCCCAGCGAACGGAAAAACGCCTCGTTGGCCGCGATCGTACGGTCGATGCGCTCCTCCTCCGTGCCCCCGGCGATGCCCCAGATACGCTCGCCGTATTGCAGCAGCTTGCCGCGCTTCTGCTCCCGCAGGACGCGCAGCGTACCGTTGATGACGATAGCCAGCGTCGCACCGTGCGTCAGCCCGTGCAATGCCGTGATTTCGTGACCGATCATGTGCGTCGCCCAGTCCTCCCGGACGCCCATGCGGATCATATCGTTCAGCGCCAGCGTCGCCGAAAGCATATATTCCGACATCACGTCGTAATCGGGATTGTCGGAGAGCGCCTCGGGCGCGATCTCGAAGACGGTGTGCAGGATACCCTCGGCCCAGCGGTCCATCAGGCGCGACTGCCCGGGCGCGGTGAGGTACTGCTCCAGCACATGCACGAAGGTATCCGCAAGCCCGCAGGCGATCTGCCGCTTCGGAAGCGAATGGAGCACCCCGGGATCGAGGATCGAGAAGAGCGGGTAATCGCCCGAAAAGGGATATTTCTCCTTGGTTTCATAACGCGAGATCACAGCTCCGGAGTTCATCTCGGAGCCCGTCGCCGAGATGGTCAGCACCGTCGCCAGAGGCACACTCTTTTCGGCACGTCCCCGAAGCACGATCTCCCAGGCGTCGCCGTCGTAGAGCAGTCCCGCAGCAATGAGTTTCGTGCCGTCGATCACCGAACCGCCGCCCACGGCCAGCAGGAAATCGACTTTCCGCTCCTTGCCCAGCGCGATGGCCTTGCGCAGGGTCTCGACCGAGGGATTCGCCTCGATGCCCCAGAACTCGATGAAATCGCGTCCTTCGAGCGCCCGGACCACCTGGTCGTAGACGCCATTGCGTTTGACGCTGCCGCCGCCGAAAGTGACCATGATCCGCTTGTCGGCGGGAATGAGTTTCGGCAGGCGGGCGATCTGCCCCTTGCCGAAAACCAGCTCGGTAGGATTGTGATAGATGAAATTGTTCATGGCGAATATCTGTTTTATTCCATACAAAGATAATCAATAACCGGTTTCGGTTTCAGAAAAACAGGTTTCATTCCAACGAAGTTCGCCCCGGATGGGATATACCGGCGTATTCCCATTCGGGGCGAACAAGGGGCAGAGCGAAGGCCCTGCAAAATCGGAAATTTAGAAATAACGGCCGCGCAGGTCCTGAATCTTGGCCATCTGCTGAATGGCCGGGATCGAGAACTGCTGGGCCATACCCTCGGCCATAGCCTGCGCACGGACCTTTTCGCCCTCGGAATTCTGCTTGTCGGCGGTCTGAACGTCCTCCACTTCGAAGACATAGACGCCCGACATGCCCTTCACGGGAGCGGAGAGCGCACCCTTCTCAGCCGATGCGATGGCACCGACCAGACGGGGTTCGACACCCACGCCGTTCACATAGAACGACCCGAAAGTCACATCGGAGAACTCCTCCACCTCCGACCCGAGGCTGGCGGCCTGCTCGGCGAGCGTTGCGCCCGAAAGTTCCTTGACGATATAGTCGTATTTCTTGTCGCGGAGCACCTGCGAGCGAACCTGCGCCGAAACTTTCTCCAGCGAAGCGTACTCGTTGTCGTCGATCTCGGTCACCATCGCAATCACATAGTCCTTGCCCACGTTGAAGATGTCCGAAACGTCGCCCTTCTCCGCACCGTAAGCCCAGCGGGCCACCTCGCGCGAATCGTCCAGACCGCGGACCGTACGGTCCCCCTGTGCGATACCAGCCACACGGGGCGTCACGGCAGCAGCCGAAGCGGCGTCGGCAAAGGCGCCCGTCGAACCGCCCTTGGCGGCCACCATGAAGGAGCCGGCCTGGTTGTGCACATCGCGGCGCGTAGCGGCCGAAGCCTCCACGGGATAGGTGATCGAGGCGATCTGAATGTGCTTCGAGGGTTTGTCGGCACGGTACACCTGCATGAGCTGGATGGCGTCGCCTGCGGAGATCTTCACGATGTCGCCCTTCTTGGCGTCGGCAAGCGCTGCGGCGAACTCACCCGAGAAAGCCGAGAAAGGCATCACGCCCACCTCGCCGCCATTGGCAGCCGTAGCGTCGTAAACCGAGTAGTTGCGGGCGGTCTGTGCGAAATCGGCGCCGTTGCGCAGCGTCGTCAGCAGGCTGTCGGCCAGCGCCTCCTGCGTATAGGGCAGCACGATGTGACGAATGCCCACCGAGTCGGGAGCCATCTTCGAATCGAGAACACGGGCCATCGTCCACTCGTTGTTTTTCAGCACGGGACCGTACATCTCGCCGGCCATCAGCGCCTTGGCCTCCTCGTCGGGAAGCTGTGCGGCCGAAACGAAGCTGTCGGCGATCTTGCCGTTGCGGTTGCCGCGCACGAAGCTCTTCACCTCGCCGGCGGCAGCGAACTCGCGGCCCACCTCGGCGACGCTCTTTTCGAGCGCCAGCAGGTCGTCGTCCGTGGGAGCCACCTCGAACACGACATAGGAGATCGTGCGCGACGGGCTCTGCTTGAACATATCCTTGTGGCTGTTGTAATAGGCTTTCAGGTCGCTCGACGACACTTTGAAGAGCGAATCGGGAACGGCCGAATATTTCTTGCCGGCCCATTTGCCTGCGAAGGTGTTGTTGGCGGCCTTGACACCCTCGGCGACCTCCAGCGAGTTGACGTAGACGCCGCCCTTCACCAGACCGAGGTATTTCTGCACTTCACGTTCCAGACGGGCCTGTTCGTTGATCTGCGCCCAGGCGTCTGCGGCCTGGGGATTGGTCTCGGCATGCGCGAGGAACTGGCTGACGGCCGCCACGTCGTAGTGACCCGTGCGGGGATCTGCGAAAGCATTGTAGAAAGCCTGCGAGGACGTCTGTCCGCTGACCATCGCCAGACGCTCGGGCTCCGTGACGCGGAGCCCCATCCGGTCGAAACCGGGCGTCATCACGTACTTGGCGATCAGCGTCTGCCAGACGGCGTTGGCCAGCATGGCCGACTGCTGCTCGTCGTTCTCCTGCACGTTGTTCTGCTGCTTGATCTGCTCGTACTGGTCGTAGTATTCCGAATAGTTGATCTTCTTGCCGTCGATCACGCCGACACGGGGATCGTTGCCCGAAAAGCCCATTTCGGTCTTCAGAGAGAGGATGAATGCCAAGAGGGCCAGTGCGATAATGATCGAAAGCACGATGCCGAACTTGGTTCGTAAGGTGTTTAGACTTGCCATATAAATTGTTAATTATTCGTTTGTTTCGAATTATCAGCCAAAGGTAGTAAAATTATTGTAAAAATAACAGAATAATAATAAAAAATACTCACGGCGTGCCGCCGTGTTTACACATCTGACCCACCCCCAAATCCCCGCCCCGGCGGGGACTTTCAGCGTGGAGCCCGGAATGCCCCGAGGTCCGGCTGCCGCTATAATTTTTTCACCCGCGCCAGTTCGATGCGCGAGCGCGTCGTGCGGAGAATCCGGAGTTGCAGGCCGTCGATGAAAATCGTCTCCCCGGCGGTGGGGATGCCTTCGTAGTTGAAGATGATCAGCCCGGCCAGCGTATCGTACTCCTTGCTCTCCTCGATTCCCAGGTTGTATTTCTCGTTGAGATACTTCACCTCCAGACGGCACGAAAGCACATATTCGTCGGGCCCGACCTGTTTTTCCGTAAGGTCCGGAATGTCGTGTTCGTCCTCGATCTCGCCGAATATCTGCTCCAGCACGTCCTCCAGCGAGATGACGCCCGCCGTACCGCCGAACTCGTCGATCACGACGGCGATGTTCGAGCGGTGCTTGATGAAATTTTCGAGCATCGATTGCAGAGGCATGGTCTCGGGCACGAAGTTGACCTCCATCATCACGTCGGCGATCTGCGCCGGGCGCGTGAAAAGGCTCTTCGAATTGACATAACCGATGATGTTGTCAACCGACTTGCGCCAGACGAAGATGCGCGAATATTTCGAATCGACGAACCGTGCCGTCAACTGTTCGATCGTGGTGTCGTCAACGTCCACCGACTCGATGTCCACGCGCGGGACCATGCAGTCCCTCACCCGCAGGTCGGCGAAATCCAGCGCGTTCTGGAACAGTTTCAGTTCGTTGTCGGGCTCGGAGTGCGGCTCCGAATTGTTCGTGTCGAGCAGCGCCGCAAGGTCCTCGCGGTCGAAACTCGGCGTGATGTCCTTCTCCTCGACGCGGCGCCCCATCAGGCGCAGGATGCCGTGCGAAAGCAGCGTCGTGAAACGCGCGACCGGGTAAAGCAGGATGTAGAAAAAGTAGATCACCGGCGCCAGCGCCCGGTAATAGAAGTTGGGGTTGTTGCGGAAGACCGATTTGGGCAGAAACTCGGCGCAGAAGATGATGATGACGGTCGATATGGCGGTATCCGCCACCACCGAACCGCTCTGCGCGAGCCGGTCCCAGCCCAGGGCGCCGTAAAGGGTGCGCAGAAGCAGCGACATTGCGAGCGAATAGACGACCAGCGCGATGTTGTTGCCCACGAGGATCGTGGTGATGTACTGTCCCGGATGGCGGGCGAAAACTGCGGCGATCCGGTCGAACAGGCGGCTCTGCTTGCGGTCGATCTCCAGCTTGAGGCGGTTCTTGCTCGTAAAGGCAATCTCCATCCCCGAGAAAAAGGCCGACAGCAGGAGCATCACGACGATCAGGATGACAGTGGATAGCATCGTTTCTGATTTAGGGTTTTCCGGACCGCCCGTTCTCCGGAAGCGGTTCCTTGCGAGGTTTCGGCAGGGAGTCCGCGGGCAGGGGTTCACGCCGTTCCCGCTCCCCCGCCGGCCGCGCGGCCGCGGAATCCGTCGCCGCGGAATCGGCGCGCTGCTTCATTTCGACCTCCATGCGGCCCTTCATCCGGCGGAAACGCCAGTCCTTGAACTCCTCGTCCGACTCGAAGCCTTCGCCGATAAAGACATCGCGGCCGTTGTTCTGCACGATCTTCGAATCGACGTTCGAATAGATCTTCTTGGTCCGCGAGTTCCAGAACAGCTGCTGGGTATAGAGGGTCTTGCCGTCGGATTTCTCGACCACGACATTTCCCTTGGCCTCCCACAGTTCGCGGTTGACGTAATAAATGGCGTAATTGGCCGTCAGCACGGCATCGACCTCCGACAGCGAATCGTTCTGGTAGGTGGTGATCTTCACCCCCTTGCGGAATTCACGATAGGGTTCTCGGGCCTGCGAATAGCCTTCGAGCAACGGCGTGACGAAATGGTACGAACGCCGTCCGTTCTGCGACATGACCACCGAGAGATTCTCGCTGTATTCGGTCATCATCGTCTCCCCGGAACCCGAAGCGCCCTCGCCCTGCCGCTCCCCGCACGAGAATAGCAAGATAGCACTCCCCGCTGCGGAGAGTGCTACCCTGAGATATCTTGCAGTGCGTTTTCCCATCGGAAACCCGTCGGAAAGATTTTAGCGGGCACGTACGGTGGTCGAGATACCGGCGGCGGTACCGCAGTTCACCGTGTAGCGTGCGCCCTCCTGAAGCTCGTTGAAGAAGCACTCCTCCGAGCTCGGGAAACGGCTGCGGAAAGCGCTGAGCGAAGTCTTGGCGTGTTCGAGGTATTCCGAATCGCTCGGCAGCAGCTCGATGGCCTTGGCCATCGTGTCGTAAGCGGCCCAGTAGGTGGCCTGTCCGGCGAACCCGCCGCAAGCCCCGGCCGACGAAGCGTAGCACTGTCCCAGCACGAAATAGGGAACGCCGTCCTCGGGATTCAGGTCGCGGGCCTGACGCGCAGCGGCGGCAGCGCCCTGGATGTCGTTGGAAACGAGACCCACCAGCGCGATGCGCACGAGCAGTTTCTGACGCTCGGCGGGGTCCTGCTCAACGGCCAGCGCCTCGTTCAGATAGGTCTTGGCCTTCGGATAGTCGCCCTTGTTCTGGAAAGCCTGCGCCAGGAACATCGCGGTCTCCGACGAGGGTTTCACCTGATAGTATTTCTCGGCGATCGAGAAGTAGAATTCGCCGTCGCATTTGGCGCGCGACATCAGTGCCACGGCCTGTGCCAACAGAGCCTCGTCGTTGGGAGCGGCCTCCAGCTTGCCGCGGAAGAGCTTTTCGAGGTTCTCGCAGCTGGCGGCGCCGCTCAGGCCGAACGCAGCGTCGAACTGGCCCTTGTACTCGCCGGCCTCGGGATTCTTCTCGAAGAACGGCGTCAGACGGTCGTACTCGGCGATGATCTCGTCGGGCATCACCTCGTCGGTGTTCTTGTAGTCGTCGCAGAGATTCGAGAAATAAGCCACGACGGTCTCGGGATCGGTGTTGTCGCCGCCGGCCTCGATAGCCGCGCGGAACGCCTCCCGGATGCCCTTGCGGTCCGAAGGCTTGTAGGTCAGGTACTCACGGGCCTTCCGGTCGAGGATATAGGCCGTGCCGCGCTTCGGATGGTCTCCGAAATACTCGTTGCGCAGGTCGTAGAGCAGCATCAGCGAGTCGATGTACACGTTTTTCTCGGCGAGACTTTTGGCCCGGTTGATCTTGTTCTTATAGAGCGTGGTGCCGCGCACGAAGGTGTTCTCCGAAGCCTTCGGGCACTTGTCGAGCAGCTCTTTGAGGTAGTGAGCGGCGGCGTTGTAATCCTTGTTGTCGCACGACTCCTTCAGGAAGTTGCTGTTCAGGATGTTCTGCTGACGCGCCTCAGGCGTATCGCCCCAGACCGCATACTTCGGGTCGCTGAAATCTTGTTGAGCCATCGCCGCGACTGCAAAAAGCGCGCAGGCAGCGGAAAGCAGGAATTTAACGTTTTTCATCGGTCAGATTAATTTTTGTTTTGTGTTGTTTGCCTGTCTTATTCGTATTTGGGACGCATGAACCAGTATTCGCCGTTCTCCTGGCCCGCGAAGAGCGTGAAGCCGACCGCGAATTTGAAATACTGCTGCCGGACCAGTCCCAGCCGGTCGGCCACGTTGTAGCCGCGGCGTCCGTACTCGACGCCCACGTCGATTCCGGAGACGGCCCACAGCTTCACCGGAATCCCGATGCCCGCCGTCACGGCGTACTGCGCGAGCCGGTCGCCGTTGAACGTCTGGTTGTAGCTGCCGTAGCGGAAGCCCGCACGGTAGGACCAGCGTTTCAGGAAATGGCGGATGTCGTATCGGTTCGGGGTGTACTCCACGCCCACCTTGAACGTGCTCGTATTGGTGTATTCGACCTTGTAGGAGGTCTTGTCCTTGCCGCTCACGCCCGTCATCTCATAGCCCTTGTTGCGGCCGCCCCAGTTCTGGTAGACGTAATCCGCGCTGATGATCAGTTTCGGGGTCTCGTAGGTGACGCCCACGGCCAGCTGGCTCGGCAGCACCAGCTTGAGGTGCGTCGTGTCGCCCTTGACGATGGTGTTGTAGAGGTCGCCGATGTAGAGCCGCTTGGTCACCTCCGGATTCAGGTCCCCGCCGAAATCGTAGGCGGCGCCGAACGTCAGCAGGCGTTTTTGGTTCTGGATCGCCCTCCACTGCACTCCGACCTGTCCCTTGACGCTCGAAATGCTGTAATTGTCCGCTCCCACCGTCGAGGTAAAGGTTCCTTCGCCCGTGATCGCCGTCGGGGTCATCACGAACGTGCGGTCGATGTCGCCCCAGTAGTACTGGGCGGCCACGCCGATCGAGAAGTTCTTGAAGACCTCCCAGCCGATGCCCAGCTTGACCTCCGTCACGTCGCCCTCGCCCTGATAGTTGTACTGGACGTTACCCACGTTGCCGTACACGGGGTCCGTCGGATCGTACTCGTGATAGTACTTGGTCCGGTACCCCACCGAACTGTAAGGCGTCAGGCTGAAACCCAGCCCCAGTTTCCTGGCCAGCGGCATCTGAAAGGCGATGTCGTGGAAATTGAACGTATTGTAGGCCGTGTTCTTGGACTCTCCGGCGACTTTCTGCGAATTGTAGTAGTTCTGTCCCTCCAGCCCGAAGTTGAAGAGGAAGGTCTTTTGCTGGGCCGCGCTGTAAGCCGCGGGATTGAGCAGGTTGAGCGTCCCCGGCGAACGCATGGCCACACCCGCACCGCCCATCGAGCGCATCGACAGCGTACCGGGTGTGTTCTGTTCGCCGATGCCGTACATCGTATAGGGCGAGAATGCGTTAATACTGCTTGTCTGGGCTGCGACGGCAGTCGGGACCATCGCCACGGCCGCGACAATCAGTTTAATCAAGGTGTTCTTCACTTGCATTATACTCTAATATTCTATCCAATCCGCAAAAGACGAGATTACAATTTGCAAATATCGTGTTTTTAATTCTTTTCGCAAAGTATTTCGCATCCCCGCCGGTAAAAATAACGCATAAATCGTCGATTTTTTCCCGCATGCGGGCGATATACCCCTCGATTTCGAAGGTCAGCGAGTTCATCACCCCCAGCCGGACGGCATCTTCGGTGGCGAGTCCCTGCAACCGCTCGTCTTCGGCGGGCCCGCACAGCGGCAGTGCAGCCGTGTAGTCGTGCAGCGCCCTGAAACGCATCGCCATCCCCGGCGAGATACATCCCCCGCGGAAGGTGTTGTCGGCCGTCACCAGGTCGATCGTCACCGCCGTCCCGAAGTCCACGATCAGCACATTGCGTCCCGGGTAGAGCGTCGCGGCGCCCACGGCGGCGGCCAGCCGGTCGCGGCCCAGCGTCTCGGGCGTGCGGTAGGCGTTGCCGATCGGCACGGGGGTCTGCGGGGTGAACTCCAGCAGGTAATCCGCAAAAGGCCTCACCGTCTCCGCCGCATCGCCGGTCGCGCCGCGCGTCGAAGCCACCACGGCTTTCGCGGCCCTGCGGCCCGACAGCAGATCGTCGAGCATGGACGGCAGCAGCCGTTCCGCGCAACGCTGTGCAACGAGCCGTCCGTCGTCGAAAACGGCGAGTTTGACAAGGGTATTGCCTATGTCCACGACCAGATTCAAAGTTGTTGCAGCGTTTTATAAGCGTCCTCAACGTCTTTGACATTCCTAACGGTCATCGCCAGCCGATTATTGTGCTGTTTGAGCACAAATCGGTCGGGGTGCCGGGTAACCCGCTGCAACAACGCCATGAAGGTTTCGCTCTTGTAATAGGGCGAATTCTCCTCGCCCACGAAATGCACGATCATCAGCCCGTTTTTGACCTTCACGCGCTCCATGCCCAGGCGGATGGCCTCCCAGCGGAGCCGCACGACGTTCAGCAGCTCCTTCGCGGCGCGCGGAAGGGGTCCGAAACGGTCCGCCAGACGGCTTTCGAAAGCCTGCAAAGCCTCCTCGTCCTTCGTCGAGTCGAGTTCGCGGTAGAGTTTCAGACGCTCGGCCTGCTGGGAGACGTAGGCGTCCGGCAGCGCCGCTTCGACCTCGATGTCGATGTGCGCGTCGTCGATGAAGCGCATCTGTTCGACCACCCCCTGCTCGCCGTCGCTCAGGCCCGGGACGTTCAGCCCCTCGGCGCGCAGTTCGGCGACGGCCTCGTTCATGATCTTCTGGTAGGTCTCGAACCCGATGTCGGCGACGAACCCGCTCTGCTCGGCTCCCAGCAGGTTGCCCGCACCGCGGATGTCGAGGTCCTGCATGGCGATATTGAACCCCGAGCCCAGGTCGGAGAACTCCTCGATGGCCCGCAGACGCCGCCGTGCGTCGGCCGACAGCAACTCGTCGGGCGGCGAGAGCAGGTAGCAGTATGCCTTCTGGTTCGAACGCCCCACGCGGCCGCGCAGCTGGTGGAGGTCGCTCAGACCGAAGTTCTGGGCATTATTGACGATGATCGTATTGGCGTTGGGGATGTCGATGCCGTTCTCGACGATGGTCGTCGAGACCAGCACGTCGAACTCCCCGTAGATGAAGTCCATGATGAGTTTTTCCAACTGCTCGGCGGGCATCTTGCCGTGCCCTACGGCCACCCGGGCCTTCGGGCAGAGGCGTGTGATGAGCCCTTGCAGGACCGGCAGGTCCTCGACGCGGTTGTGGACGAAATAGACCTGCCCGCCACGCGCGAGCTCCGCCTCGACGGCATCGCGGACGATCTCCTCCGAGAAGACGTGCGACTCGGTGAGGATCGGCTGGCGGTTGGGCGGCGGCGTCGAGATGACCGACAGGTCGCGGGAACCCATCAGGGAGAATTGCAGCGTGCGGGGAATGGGCGTGGCGGTGAGCGTCAGCGTATCGACCGAGACGCTCATCTGCGTCAGCTTCTCCTTGGCCGCAACGCCGAATTTCTGCTCCTCGTCGATGATGAGCAGCCCCAGGTCGCGGAACACGATCTGCTTGCCCAGTATCTTGTGCGTGCCGATCAGAATGTCGATCTTGCCCGCCGCAAGGTCCTCGCGGATCTGGCCGACCTCTTTGGCCGACTTCGTGCGGTTCAGATACTCCACGCGCACCGGGAAGTTGCGCAGACGCTCGGTGAACGAACGGTAGTGCTGCAAGGCGAGGATCGTCGTCGGCACCAGCACGGCGACCTGCTTGCCATCGACGGCCGCCTTGAACGCCGCACGGATCGCCACCTCGGTCTTGCCGAAGCCCACGTCGCCGCACACCAGCCGGTCCATCGGCTGATCCGACTCCATGTCCTTCTTGACGGCGGCCGTCGCCGACTGCTGGTCGGGCGTGTCCTCCCATTTGAACGAAGCCTCCAGCTCGTGCTGCAAATAGCTGTCCGGCGAGAAGGCGAAGCCTTTGGAAGCCTTGCGCTTGGCGTAGAGGGCGATCAGCTCGCGCGAAATATCCTTGACGGCCTTCTTGGTGGCGTTTTTCAGCTTTTGCCAGGCTCCGTTGCCCAATTTGTAGACTTTCGGCGGCTCGCCGTCGCCCGACTTGTAACGCGAGATGCGGTGCAGCGAGTGTACGTTGACGAAGAGCACGTCGCCGTCCTTGTAGACCAGCTTGATCGCCTCCTGCATGCGTCCGTCGCCCGCGGCGATCTTCACCAGCCCGTCGAAACGCCCTACGCCGTGGTCGATGTGCACCACGTAGTCGCCCGGGCGGAGCTGGTTCAGCTCGGCGACGGTCATCTGCTCGTCGCGCCGGATCTCGCCGTTGATGCGATAACGCTGGTAGCGGTCGAAGATCTGATGGTCGGTGTAGAGGCACAGCTTCAGGTCGTTGTCCACGAAACCCTCGTGCAGGGTCACCGACAGCGACCGCACGACGGCCTGCCCGCGACCGATCTGGTGGAAGATGTTCTCCAGACGCTCGACCTGCGCCTTGTTCTCCGAAAGAATATAGGTGTCGTATCCCCGCAGGGCGTTGCGGATCATGTCGTCCGCCAGCATCTCGAAGTTCTTGTTGAATTTCGGCTGGGGAGCCGTCGAGAACTTCACGCTCGCCTCCGCCGGACGCTCGGGCAGATTGTCCCGCAGAGCGAAAATCCGGCATCCGGCCAGATCGGCCAGCAGTCCGTTGCGGCTCGTCAGCAGCGAGTCGATCTCCTCGGGACGCTCCATGTCCGCCAGCGTCTTGCGGCGCACGTCGTTGACCCGCCGGAACACGAAATCAGCGTCGTAGAACCACCAGGCGGCATCCGCACCGGCGAAACGCGCCAGCGAAACCTTCGCCGCGGCCGGCACCCCGGCATTCAGGTCGGGGATGATCTCCACGCGGTCCAGCTTGTCCGACGACAGCTGGCTCGAAATGTTGAACCGCCGGATCGAATCGACCTCGTCGCCGAAGAAATCCAGTCGGTAGGGCTTGCTCTCGGAGTAGGAAAAGACATCTACGATGCCGCCGCGCACCGAATACTGCCCCGGCTCGTAGACGAAATCCACCCGCGTGAAGGCGGCATCGACAAGCTCCTGCTCCAGCACCTCGATCGAGATTTTGTCGCCCACGCGCACGGAGATCGTCCCCTTGCGGAGCGTATCGGCATCGGCGACCCGCTCGGCGAGAGCCTCCGGATAGGTGCAGACGACCAGGTAACCCTTTCCCGGGAATCCCCGCAGGGCATTCATCGTCGCCGTGCGCTGCACCACGCCCTGCGCGTCCTCGGCGCCGTAGACCGCCGAACGCTTCCACGACGAGGGGAAGAAGCATACCCGCTCCTCGTCGAGCAGGTTGTAGAAGTCGTTCATCAGATAGGCCGCGGCGTCGCGGTCCTCGGCCACGAAGAGGTGCACCCCGCCGCTCTTCGCCACGGCAGCCGCGGCATAAAACGAAAGAGCACCGCCGACCAGCTCTTCGAGGTGGACGGTAGCACTCCTGTTCTTATACTCGCGGCACAGCTTGCCGAGGGTCTTCGACCCGCCGGCGAACTGCGCCAGCTGCTCGCGGGCAGTTGCCATACCTTATTTCTGAATCAGGTCGTTATCCTTTTTGTCGTGGTAATGCACCTCCACGATGCCGACGCTCTGGTCCTCGGCGATTTCGAGGCGCACCTTGTATTTCCACTCCCAGCGGCGGCGCAGCGACCAGAATCCCTTCCGGAGGAATGCCGCCACATAGGGGCTCACGACCAGCTTGATGAATTTGTGCCCGCGGTCCTGCGTGAGGAACGAGATCTGATTCTCGATCTTCTTGTCCAACAGCACCGTAGGCTCGATCTTGCCCGATCCGTTGCACGTCGGACAAACGTCCGAGACGCTCTCCACGGCCACCGGACGCACCCGCTGGCGGGTGATCTGCATCAGTCCGAATTTCGTCAGCGGCAGCACCGTGTGCTTGGCCTTGTCGGTGGCCATCAGCTTGACCATCTCGTCGAACAACGCCTGCTTGTTCTGCGCCTTGTGCAGGTCGATGAAGTCGATGATGACGATTCCCCCGAGGTCGCGCAGGCGCAGCTGCCGGGCGATCTCCTTCGCCGCCGCGAGGTTCACGTCCATCGCGGTCTGCTCCTGGTTGTCCTCGGCCTTGGTGCGGTTGCCCGAATTGACGTCGATGACGTTCATGGCCTCCGTGCGCTCGATGATGAGGTAGGCGCCGCGCTTCAGCGACACGTACTTGGCGAACAACGACTTGATCTGCTTCGAGATGTCGAAGTTGTCGAAGATGGGCACGTTGCCCTTGTACAGTTTGACGATCTTCTCCTTCTCGGGCTCGATCTGCCGGATGTAGTTGCGGATCTCGTTGAACATCGCCTCGTCATCGACGGCGATCTGCGAAAAGGAGCCGTTCAGCGAGTCGCGGATGATCGTATTGGCGCGGTTCATCTCGCTCATCAGCTGCGCCGGAGCCGACGCCACGTTCTTCTTGATCGCCGCGCAGGTCTTGCGCCAGCGGTCGATCTGGGTCTGGATGTCGTGCTCGATGTCCTCGTCCCGGGCCTCCATGGCCGCCGTGCGGATGATAACGCCGAAGTTCTTCGGCAGCACCGCCGCGGCGATGCGTTTCAGACGCTTTTTCTCGTCCGCCGAACGGATCTTCTGCGAGAGAAACACCTTCGAGGTGAAGGGCACCAGCACCACGTTGCGGCCGGCCAGCGAAATGTCGGCCGTCAGGCGGGGTCCCTTGGTCGAAATGGCCTCCTTGGCCACCTGGACCATGATCTGCTGCCCCACCTGGAGGTATTCGCCGATCTTCCCGGTCTTCTCGACGGGCGGTTCGAGTTTCATTCCCTCGACCCGCAGGCCCCGTTTTCCGGGCTGCTGCGAGGCGACGAGCTTTTGCAGCGAGGGGAACTGCGGCCCCAGATCGAGGTAGTGGATGAAAGCATCCTTTTCGTGTCCTATGTTGACGAATGCCGCGTTCAGACCCGGCATGATCTTGCGCACCTTCCCGAGGTAGATGTCCCCCACGGCGAATCCCGTCTGGCACTGCTCCTTGTTGAGCTCGACGAGGACCTTGTCCTCGCACAGCGCAATGGATATCTCGGTCGGGTTTACGTTGACGATTAATTCTCTGTTCATCTATCTTGTGTCGCGCACCGGGAGTCCGGGCGCGGAGTGTGAAATTAGTACTGGACCGCATTTTGGCATGAAGTGGCGGCGAACTCCAATGGGGAAAAACGGATGCCGGGAATCCCGGCCGAGGCGGGTATCGGAGAGCGTCCGGCGGAGGGCGCGGACGCGGTAAAACACCCTGAAAATTGAAAATCCCGAAAAAACAGGTAAAGCTAAAAGAACCCCTGGGTCCCTTTAGCTTTATCTATCGTCTAGCACAAAGGTGCTACCCTGCTACTTTTTCTTATGGCGGTTCTTGCGAAGACGTTTTTTCCGCTTGTGGGTAGCCATCTTGTGACGCTTATGCTTCTTTCCGTTTGGCATAGTCCTTTAGTTTTTAGAGGTTCTTTATTTATCGTGAATTATTTCACCTTCGCTGCGAAGCTCTTGGCGGGCTTGAAAGCGGGGATGTTGTGCTCGGGGATGGTGATGGTCGTGTTCTTCGAGATGTTGCGGGCGACCTTCTTGGCGCGTTTCTTCACGATGAAGCTGCCGAATCCGCGGAGATACACGTTGTTCTTCTGTGTGAGCGATGTCTTGATGCTGTCCATGAAAGCCTCGACGATAGCCTGTACCTGCACCTTCTCAACACCGGTGCTCTTAGCGATTTCGCTTACGATATCTGCCTTTGTCATATCTTTGATTAGTTAAATTAATTAAGTTCAACCCAATTCGGACTGCAAATATACGTTTTATTTACATATCCGCCAACAAACCGCATTATTTTTTCATTTTTTTTGCGGCACCGTAGTCCGCACGCTTACAACACGATAACAAATACCGGGCAAATCCCGGACCAAAATCGAAAGATTCTGCATCGGCGGTTGATCCGAAGTCCCGGCGCAAGCGACCGGACGAGGCTAAACATCTGTATTACAGAAGCATATTAAACACATACCCCGACAGAATAAAAAACGAGGTCATCACGGCGAAGAAGATCCCGATCAGCCGCCATGTCATCACTTTTTTCAGCATCGCGGCTTCCGGAAGCGACAGCCCGACGACACCCATCATAAAGGCGACGGCAGTTCCCAGCGGAATGCCTTTGGCCACGAAAACCTGAATCACCGGGACGATTCCGGCGGCGTTGGCATACATCGGCACGGCGCAGATGACCGCCAGAGGCACGGCGAACCAATTATCTTTCGACATATATTGTTCGAAAAATCCTTCGGGCACATACCCGTGCATCGCCGCACCCACGCCGATGCCGGCCAGCACGTACGGCAGCACGCTCCGCACGACGCCCCACGCATCGCGCACGATGACGGGAAACCGATCCGCAAAGGGCGTGCGCCTTTCCGCCCACGCTTCGGATTCCGTTTCGGACTGCGTCTGCAACCGCCGCACCCACGGCGAGAGGTAGCGTTCCAATTCGAAGCGGCCGAGGAGGAACCCGCCGGCCGTGCCGAGCAGGATGCCGCTCACGACATAGATCATCGTCGCCCGCAGTCCGAACGAACCGAGGAACATCGCCACGGCGACTTCGTTCACGAGCGGCGAGGTGATCAGAAATGCCAATGTCACCCCCAGCGGAATGCCGCCCTTGACGAACCCGATGAACAGCGGGATCGACGAGCAGGAGCAGAAGGGCGTGACCGCCCCGAACAACGAGGCGAGGAGATATTGAACCCCGTACAATTTCCGGGCGGCAAGGCAGCGGCGCAGTTCGTCGATGGGAAAATAGGCGTTGACAATTCCCATCACGATACTGATCAAAAACAGCAGGAGCAGGATCTTGATGCTGTCGTAGAAAAAGAAATTGACGGCACTTCCCGCATGCGTTTCGGCGCTCATCCCGAACACGCCGTAAACGAGCCAGTCGGCAAATCGTTGAATCATCGTTTTAACAGAAATAAATTACACCATAATAAATACCTACGGCTATAAAAAGCAGACCCACAATCCGCGTGAGCCATTTTTGAATCGCCTGCATCCGGTTGCAGAAGGTCCCCAGCCCGGCGACGCCATATGCCAAGATCCATGCGACGACCGCCACGGGGAGCCCCGTAGCGGCAGCAAACACGGCAGGCAGGAGATAGCCGCCCGTTTCGGCGGCCGACATCGGAATCAGCATCCCGAAATAGAAAACCCCGCTCGTCGGGCAGAACGCCAGCGAAAAAAGAACCCCGAGCAGAAACGCACCCCATCCGCCGCGCCGTCCCACCTGCCCGCCGCGACCCGAAAACCCGAATTTCGGCAGGTCGAGCCGATGTCCGAAGAGCATGAACGATCCGATCAGAACAAGCACCGGGCCGATCAGCATTTCGCCCCATTTGCCGATTGCCTTCTGAATGGCGAAAACACCCGCCCCTTCACGCAGCACGGCAATCAGCACCGCCCCCAGCAAGGTGTAGGCGGCGACACGCCCGAGCGTGTAAAGCAAGCCGTTGAAGAAGACGCGGCGACGGTTTTCCAGATCCTTCGAGATATAACCCACCGCAGCGATGTTGGTCGCCAGCGGACAGGGGCTCAGGGCGGTCAGCAACCCGAGCAGAAAGGCCGTCAGAATCGGAACGGCCGAACCGTCCGACAGGTTTTGCAAATACTCCATAGCTACATGTCCAGTTGTTTCCGGATTTCGGCGCAGAGCTCCGCCTTGAATCTCTCCGGGTTCGTGCGGGCGTTGGCGAAGGCGAACCGCGTCAGATCGGTCACGGTTTCTTTTCCGTCCCGCCATTTATTCAGCAACAGCGCCGACCACGCCACCTCATACCTGTCGGCCAACGCTCCGTTCTCCGGCTTTGCAGCGTCGATAATGCGAAAGCGCACCTCCCCGGCTCCGACCTGCCCGGCGAAATCGGTTTCGATGACCTCTTTCACACCGGTCTCAATCGCAATGCAAGTCGCACAGCGTTTTGCTCCGTGGAAACAAAGCACTTCGACACCATCGTCCTGCGGCCTGTCGGCAGCGGTTTTTCCCACAGGCCCTTGCCCGCAGGCGACAAACGCGGCGGCCGCCGCAAGCAACAATAATCTTTTCATGGCGGATCATTTCGTCAGCAATCCCCGAACCTCTGCAAGCGACAATTTCCGGCCTTGGGCCACGACCCGCCCGTCCACGACCAACGCGGGCAGAGTCATCACGTCATAGGACATGATTTTCACGATGTCCTCTTCCTTTACGACCGTTGCGTCCAATCCCGATTCGGCCACGGCCTGTCTCACCGTTTCGCAGAGCGCCTTGCATCCGGCGCACCCCGTTCCCAATACTTTGATCTCCATATTCATTCATTTTTTATTAAATGTAGTTCGGCGAACAACGAACAATATCCGCAAAAAAAAAGCCGCTCACCCGCAGCAGGAATCCTTCTCCCGGCAATCGCGGAAGAAATCGGCAAAGAGGTCGCGCGCAACCGCCCAATTCGCCCGGTCGATGCAGTAGCGGACTTTCGGGGTCTCGATCTCGCCCTGTATCAATCCGGCATCCTTCAGCTCCTTGAGGTGCTGCGACACGGTCGCCTTTGCGATCGGCAGCACTTCGTGAATGTCCCCGAAAAAGCAGCTCTCCTGCGCGGCAAGGAAGCGCAGGATGGCCATTCGCGCCGGATGCCCCATCGCTTTGGCAAAACGGGCGATCCGCTCCTCCCGGTCCGTATAGGCTCTCTTCGTCATATCCGTCATTGTTGTTCGCAAATATACGAACAATATTCCGTTCAAGCAAAAAAACAACCGCAATATTCACAAAAATCGGAACCGACCCAATAAACCGTACGCATTTTGCGTTTGATAATAAAATCGTTAATTTTGCAATTCTAATTCCGACAACCGTATGGTCAAAATATTATGGGTCGATGACGAAGTCGAACTGCTGAAGCCCCACGTGCTGTTCCTGCAAGGGAAAGGGTACGAGGTGGACACCTGCAACAACGGATACGACGCGATCGACATGGCCGCCGAAGGCTCCTACGACCTGATCATCCTCGACGAGATGATGCCCGGCATGACGGGACTCGAAACCCTCCCCCAGATCAAGGAGGTGCGCCCCACGACCCCCGTGATCATGGTCACCAAGAGCGAGGAGGAGAACATCATGGACAAGGCCGTGGGTTCGAAGATCGCCGACTACCTCATCAAACCCGTCAACCCCAATCAGGTGCTGCTGTCGATCAAGAAGAACGTCCACCAGCAGCAGCTCGTGACCGAGCAGACCACCGCCGACTACCGTTCGGAGTTCGGACGCATCTCCTCGTCGCTGCAAATGGCCGACACGTTCCAGGACTGGTGCTCGCTCTACCGCAAGCTGGCCAACTGGGAGATCGAATTGGGGGAATCCACCGACCAGAGCATCAAGGAGGTGCTGGCCTACCAGAAGACCGAAGCCAACCAGGAATTCTGCAAGTTCGTGCGCCGCAACTACTACAACTGGATCAACAAACGCGCGGACGACACCCCCGTGATGTCGCATACGCTCATGCGCACCAAGATCTTCCCCGTCGTAGACGAGAACCCCAAGACCACGCTGCTGCTGATCGACAATTTCCGCTACGACCAGTGGCGGTCGATCTCGTCGCTGCTGCGGGGCTATTACGACGTTGCGCAGGACGATTTCTACTGCGCCATCCTGCCCACGGCCACGCAGTACGCCCGCAACGCGGTCTTCGCGGGGCTGATGCCGCTGGCCATCGACAAGCTGATGCCCAACAAGTGGCTCAACGACAACGAGGAGGGCGGCAAGAACCAATACGAGGAGGAGTTCCTGAAGCGGCTGATGAGCCAGAACGGCAAGTCGTGGAAATTCTCGTTCGACAAGCTCGTGCGCCCGGAGCAGGGCCGCAAGCTGGTGGACAATATACAAAAGGTCTACGACGCCGACTTCTCGGTGATCGTCTACAACTTCCTCGACATCCTCTCGCACGCGCGCACCGAGACCGACATCATCCGCGAGCTGACCGAGGACGAGGCGGCGTTCCGTTCGCTGACGCGCTCGTGGTTCGAGCATTCGGACCTCTACACCATCCTGCGCCTCCTGTCCGAACGGGGCCACACGGTGGTCATCACCTCGGACCACGGCACCATCCGCGTAGACAATCCCGTGAAGGTCACGGGCGACCGCGAGACCTCGGCCAACCTGCGCTACAAGACGGGCCGCAATCTGGCGTACAACTCCCGCGAGGTGTACGAGATTCTGAAACCCGAAGACATACAGCTGCCGTCGAGCAACCTCACGTCGAGCTACATCTTCGCCTACAACACGGATTTCCTGGTTTACAACAACGACGCCAACCGCCACATCCGCTACTACCGCAACACGTTCCAGCACGGCGGCATCTCGATGGAGGAGATGATCGTTCCGTATATCGTTCTAAAGCCCAAGAAATAAATGAGAACCATCCACATCACCTCGCAGGACGAGCTTCCGCAGGTCGCCGAGGCGGTCATCCGCTCGCTGGGCCGCCGCACGGTGGTCGCCTTCCGCGGCGAAATGGGCGCCGGCAAGACCACGCTCATCCGCGAAATCGCGGCCGAACTCGGAGCCAAAGACACCGTCACCAGCCCCACGTTCGCCATCGTCAACCAATACAAGGGCGACGGCAACCGCCGCATCCACCATTTCGACTTCTACCGCATCGACGACCTGCGCGAGGCGTTCGACTTCGGGTACGAAGAGTATTTCTATTCGGGCGACCTCTGCCTGGTGGAGTGGCCCGAGAAGATCGAACCGCTGCTGCCCGACAATGTGATGACGGTGCGCATCACCGTTGACAGCGACACGGCCCGCACGTTCGAAATAGACTGACACCCAACCGTCACAATCCTTGAAAATGCAAGAGTACATATCGAAACAACACCGGATTCTGCGTCCCGCAGAACAGATTTACGCCGTCATCAGCCGCTTCGACAACCTCACGCCGGCCCTCGCCGACCGGGTCGAGGAGTGGCAGGCCACCGAGGAGACCTGCTCGTTCAAAGCCAAGGGCTTCACCGTCAAACTCCGCATGGCGGAGCGCGAGGAGCCCAAACACGTCAAGATCGTGGGCGACGACGGGGGAATTCCGATGGACTTCGCCTTCTGGATTCAGCTGCACAAGGTTTCGGAGACCGATACACGCATGCGGCTGGTCCTGCACATCGAGCTGAACATGATGATGAAGATGATGGTCGGCGGCAAATTGCAGGGCGCCATCGACCAGATCGCCGAAGGCATCGCCCAAGCCATGCAGGCGTAAGACGCCTGTCTTAGGGGCAACCCCAGGTCTGTCGGCTTCCGATCTCCATCCGTGCTCCCAGGCGTAAGACGCCTGTTTCAAGAGCAACCGAAGGTCAAAAACGCTTCCGACCCTAACCGCTACGGCCTCAGCGTAAGACGCCTACCTCAAGAGCGCCCGCAGGCCGGACCGCGACGCAGCCCCATACTGAAAACGCCCCGCCCCGGACAGACCGGAGCGGGGCGTATCGCGTCAGGCGCCCTCGCGTCTCTCCCCGGGCGCCGTGCGATACTCCGAGGGCGTACAGCCGTAGCGCGCCTTGAACAATTTGCCGAAATATTGCAGCGAATTGATCCCCACCCTATCGGCGATCTCGGCGATTTTCAGCTCGGGACACTCGGCCAGCATCCGCGCGGCTTCGCGCAGGCGGATGCCCTGGATCAGTTCCGTGGGGGTCTGCCCGAAGACGCCCTTGATCTTGGCGAACAGCGCCGTGCGGCTCAGGGCCAGTTCGCGGCTCAGCATCCCGACTCCCAGCGATTCGCTGTCGAGATGGCCGCCGATCAGCGCCAGCGTCTTGCGCACGAAAGCCTCGTCCATCGGATTGCCCGAAAGCACCTCCGACGCGGGTTCGGAGCTCCCTTCGAGGAACTTGCGCTGCAACAGCCGGCGGTTGCGCACCATGCCGTTGCACTTGGCCATCAGCACGTCCATGTCGAAGGGCTTCGAAACGTAGTCGTCGGCGCCGCTTTCGAGCCCCGTGATGCGCTGTTCGGGCGACGAAAGGGCCGTGAGCAGGATCACCGGGATATGGCACGTCCCGAATTCGCGCTTGACCGCCGCGCACAGCTCCGTTCCCGACATCCCGGGCATCAGCACGTCGCTCACGATCAGGTCGGGCTGCTCCTCGCGCGCCAGCCGCAGCCCCTCGGTGCCGTCCGCAGCCAGCGTCACCCGGTAATGCTGCGCGAAGATGGTGCCGAACATGCTCCGCAGCTCGTCGTCGTCCTCGACGACCAGCAGGCGCGGCAGCTCCTCCGACCCCGGAATCCGTTCGGGCGCCGGCAGATAGTCGGCCACGGGCGCCGGACGGACATGCTCCTGCGTCCCGACCACTTCGACGTTGGCATTGCCGCTGAAATCGGGATTCAGCAGGAGCGTCACCGTGAAGGTCGAACCCACTCCCACCTCGCTCTCGACGCCGATCCGCCCGCCGTGCAGTTCGACGATGCCTTTCGAAAGGGCCAGTCCGATGCCGACCCCGGCGTCCTGCGTGTCGGCCTCGTGGTGGTAGAAGCGTTCGAAAATCGTCGTGAAGAATTTCTCCTCGATGCCGTGGCCCGTATCGGCCACCTTCACCACGGCCTGCGCATCGTCCGCCGAGAGCGTCACCGTGATCCGTCCGCCCCGGTCGGTGTGTTTGAAAGCGTTGCTTATCAGATTGTAGAAGACTTTCTGCAACTGCACCGAGTCGAACGGCACTTCCAGCCGCTCCATCCCGGGTTCGTAGCGCAGCTCCACCTCGCGGATGCGGCCGTACTCCTCGAAAGTGCCGCACACGTCGGCCAGATAGGCCACCAGATCCTGCCGGCTCACTTTCAGGGACATGTATCCCTGCTCCTGCTTGCGGAAGTCGATCAGTTCGTTGACCAGATCGCGCAGCCGCAGGGCGTTGCGGCGGACGCTCATCAGATAGCCTTTGAGCACCCCCGGCATCTCCTGCCGCGCCAGCAGGTCCAGCTGGCCCTGGATCAGCGTCAGCGGCGTGCGGAACTCGTGCGAGATGTTGGTGAAGAAGACCAGCTTCCACTGCGTGATGCGCTCCTGCTGTTCGCGGGCCATGCGCTCCATCGCCAGCGACTGTTCCAGCTGCTTTTTCGTATAGTAGTAGCGGACGACCCACGCCGTGATGAGCATGATCAGCAGCACGTAGAGAATGTAGGCCGGAATGCTGGCGTAGAACGGCGGATAGACCCGGATGCCGAGTTCGATACGCCCTCCGCCGTCGAGCAGTTTGGTCGGACGGCTCTGCACGGCCAGCCGGTAGTGCCCCGGCGGGAGGTTCATGTAGCGGATGATGCTCCCCGGCAGCGGACGCCACGCCTCGTCGTAGCCGATCAGTTTGTACTGATAGTCGCCGAGGTTGAAATCCACGGCGTTGTCGGTCCCGAAAGCGATGTCCACGATGCTGTATCTGTGCCCCAGCGAGATCGACTTCGCGTAGGGCATCGCCCGGTCCAGAATACCGGTCCGGTCGCCGGCCCGCACGGGCCGCTCGTTCACCGAGAGCGCCGCGAAGAAGAGCTGCGGCGCACGTCCGGTACGGATCAGGTCCCGCCCGGCGAACGACACGATGCCATCGACGCCGCCCGCCAGCATCTCGTCGCCCCCGCCGCGCCACAGACAGCCGTTTTCGAGCGACAGCAGCGGGAATCCGTTGCGGATGTTGAAATTCTCGCTGCGGAGGCTGTCCGCATCGACGACCGACAATCCGGCGTTGGTTCCGAAGACCATCAGCCCCGAAGGGGTCTGCGAAATGGCGCTCACATAGTCGCTCGCAATGCCGCACGCGGCCCGGTCGTAGGCCACGAACTCCTTCCGCTCGCGGTCGAACAGCAGCGCCCCGCTGCGGGTCGTTCCGACCCACGCCCGCCCGCGGTCGTCGCGGAACAGCGAGGTCACCATGTCCTGCTGCGCCACGCGGTTGAAATAGAGCTGGTAAACGCCCGCTTCGTCGCGGCGGTAAACCCGGAAATTCACCTGCCCCGTCACCACGTAGAGCCATCCGTCGCCGCCGCTCAGCACGTTGAACACCCGCTGCTGGTTCAGAATGCGTTCCGCGCGGCGCGTCCGCATGTCGATCCGGTAAACTCCGGCATAGGTCCCGGCATAGATCGCATCGCCTTCGCGCGAAAGGCTGTGGACGATCTCGATGTTCTCCGATCCGCCGCCCTGGTCGGCGATTTTCAGCCGTTCGAAACGCCCCGAAGGGATGTCGTAGACGCAGACGCCGCCCATGAACATCCCCAGCCACAACTGATCGCGTCCGGCGTCGTAGCGGATGCTCTTGACGTTGTTGCTCGGGATGCCGCTGTTGCCCATGTTGAAGAAGCGGCCCCGGCGGCGCGTGCGGTCGTAGAAGTAGAGCCCCTTGTCCGAGGTCCCGGCCCAAACGTCGCCGCGGCGGTCGAGCGTCACGTCGGCGACGATGGTCCACGTCGTGTCCCCGCCCTCGATCGGGACCACGCGGAACAGCGCTTCGTGGGGATGGAAATAGGAGATTCCCGTATAGAACGACCCGAACCAGATCGCACCCCGGCGGTCGCGCATGATGCACTCCACCGTGAGGTTGCGCATGCCGTAAAGCGGGTTGTCCGAACGTCCGAAGTGGTAGAAGCGGTCCGACGCGGGGTCGTAGCAGTCCAGCCCGAACATCATGCCGATCCACAACCGGCCCTCGTCGTCCTCGCAGATGCAGCGCACATAGTTGTCAGCCAACCCCTCGGGGTGCCGGGGATCGTGGACGAAACGCCGCACGCCGCCCCCGACGTCGAGACGGTAGAGCCCCTCGCTGCGGGTGCAGACCCACAAATCGCCGCGGCTGTCCTCGAACAGGCTGCTGATCTTCGAAGCCGTCGGCAGGATGCACTCCGCCGCACCGCGTTCGTCAAGGCGGTAGAGCCCCGAATGGAGCGTCCCGACATAGAGCACGCCCCCGGCCGTGCAGGCCAGCGCCGAGACCTCGCTCATCGGGGGCAACAGCAGCTGGCTGCACTTCCCGTCGGGCGCGGCGATCACGATGCGGTCCCCGGCAGCGGCATAGACCCGGCCTCCGCGGACCGTCGCGGCCGAGATCGAACGGCTGTCGAGCAAAGAATCGGTGAAGAGCGGCCGGAAGGTCTCCCGCCGCAGGTCGTATTCGACGATGTTGCGAAGCTGGTAGAAATAGATCAGTCCGTTCTGCTCGCCGTAGATGCCCTTGACGTTCATCGGGCGGAAGAGTTCCGCGGCACGCTCCGGCATGAGCGGCTCCTCGGTCTGCAATCCGCGGTAGCGGACCACGCCGCCGACGCCCGCGGCCCATATCGTGCCGTTTTCGTCCTGATAAAGCGTGGTCACGTTGGTCTGGTTGAATCCTTCGCTGATGCCTAAGTGTTTGAACACCATCTGGGCGGGAGGTGCGGCGCCGACTGCCGGGGGGGGGTAATTCCAGCCCAGAAACAGCAAAAAGAGAATCAATTTACGCATACTCGGTTTCTCTATCCATCCGACAAGATACGAAATTTCGGGAGAATTCCGCAACCGGAACCGAAAAAAACCGCCCGGCAATCACCGGGCGGCGAAGCGTATTTTCCGGCAAAATCGCGCTACCGATACCGTTTTTCCAGCTCGTCATACCAACGCTGCATGACGAAATAGGCTTTCTTCTTGCCGCCCTGGTCCGAGATGAGACCCTTGCGGTTGAAATCGTCCTGAATGCCGACCATCTGGCGGCGCGGCGAGCGGAAATCCTTCAGCACCCAGGGCGTCGTCCCGGCCAGCCCGGGCATCCGCCTGAACATGTTGACGCTGCGTTCGTAGAGGTCCTCCATGTACTCCTCGGTGAAACGCTCCGTCCGCGCGCCGTGACGGCCGTAGACCGCCCCGCCGCCGAACTCCGAGATGAAAACCGGCTTTTCGAGGTCGAAGGTCCAGTTCACGCGGTCGCACTTCTCCGACTCGCCGTCGTACCAGCCGACGTACTGGTTGAAACTGATGAGGTCCACCAGATCGGCCAGGTCGTCCTTCACCGTCAGCAGGTCGGGTTTCAGCCGGGTCTTCTCCATAGCGGCGCTCACCAGCCGGGTGCCGTCCATGCTGCGGGCCTTGGCGATGAGCGACCGCAGGAATTTCAGGCGCGCTTCGCCGTGCGGGGTCTCGTTGGCCACGGACCAGACCACCACGTTGGCGCGGTTCCTGTCGCGCGTGATCATGTCCGCCAGCTGCGCTTCGGCATTGGCATAGGTCGCGGGATTTTCCCACTGGATCGTCCAGTAGACCGGAATCTCCGACCACACCATCAGTCCCATCTCCTCGGCCGCGCGGACCATCGCTTCGTTGTGGGGATAGTGCGCCAGCCGCACGAAATTGCATCCCATCTCCTTGGCCCACCCCAGCAGAATGCGGGCATGCTCCGCGGAAAAGGCGCGGCCGCTCATGCCGTAGGGCATCTCCTCGTGGATCGACACGCCGCGGCAGAAGACCTCCCGGCCGTTGAGCAGGATTTTCGTGCCCCGGGTCTCGATCGTGCGGAAACCGATGCGGTCGTCCACCGAGTCGGTCTCGGCGGCGATCCGCACGGCGTAGAGCTTCGGATTCTCGGGCGACCAATAGACCGGTTTGGCCTTCACCTCGAACGCGGCATAGCCGTCGGCGTCGGTCGTGACCTTTTTCGATATTTTCAGTTCGGGAATCTCCACCGTCACCGTCTGCTCGGCCTCGGCGCCGTCCAACTGCACCCAGCCGGCGATCACCTGCGGCTCGCCCTTCTTCAGCTGCACCGAGTAGTCGCGGATGAAAGTCAGCGGCGTTTCGACGATCACAACGCTGCGCGTCAGCCCGCCGTAGTTCCACCAGTCGGAATTGAGCGTCGGGACGCCCTCGGCCAACCGTTTGTTATCGACCTTCACCACCAGCGAGTTCCGCCCCTCGCGCACCTTGCCGGTGATCTCGAAGTTGAAGGGCGTGTAGCCGCCGACGTGTTTGCCGATCTTGCGGCCGTTCAGCCCCACGATCGTTTCGTAGTTCGCAGCCCCGAAGTAGAGGAACGTGCGGCGGTCGGCCCGGGGCTCGTAGTCGAACAGATTGCGGTACCAGACCGTACCCTCGTAATAGTACAACTGGGGCCGCTGGGTGTTCCAGTCGCCCGGCACCAGCAGCGTGCGGTCGGTGTTGAAATTGTACTCGAAGAGCTTCGTGCGGTCCTTGTCGAAATCGTCGTCCGCGAAGTAGGACATATTGTCCTTCAACGGCTTGCGGCGATAGTCGTAGTAACCGTTTTCGTAAGGATCGACGATCGTCTTCCAGAGCCCGTCGAGCGACACGGTCTTCCGGCCGGCGACGTTGACGATCTGCGGTGCGGGAGCCTCCTCCCCCGCCGCCGCGGACAGCGCCGCACAGCATCCCGCCAGCGCCAGTATGAATCGTATGTTCTTCATAAAAATCCAATCAAATCAGTTCGAATTTCACTTTCTGGCCGTTCACGTGCAGATAGAACGCGCCGTTCTCCAACAGCCGCTTTCCCGTGTGGTCGGGGAACGACAGATCGCGCACGGGGTCGATCTCGAAGCGGAACACGCGGCTCTCGCCCGCCGGAATGAACTGCTTCTCGAAATGCTTCAGCTCGCGCACCGGACGCGAAATGGAGGCCGTCGGGTCCGAGACGAACCACATCACGGTCTCCTTGCCGTCCATCGCCCCGCAGTTCGACACCTCCACCTCGGCCGTCAGCCGTTCGCCGCGGCGCAGGGTCTCGCGGTCGAGCCGCACCGTCCCGTATTCGAAGGTCGTGTAGCTCAGCCCGTAGCCGAACGGGTACATCGGTTCGTGCCGGAGATTCTGGTAACGCCCCGACTTGGGACGCGCGGCCTGCCGCTGGTTGTAGTAGACGGGCTGCTGCTCGGCGCAGACCGGAAAGGTGATGGCCAGACGCCCCGAGGGGTTGACCTTGCCCGAAAGCAGCTGCGCGACGGCGCTGCCGCCCTCGGTTCCCGGCTGCCAGATCTCGACCAGCGCGTCGGCCGCGGGCTCGATGCCGCGCACGTCCACGGGACGCCCCGACGAGAGCAGCACCACGACGGGCCGCCCCGTGCGGGCCATTTCGCGCACGAACTCCTCCTGGATCGACGGCAGCGCGAGGCCGGCCCGCGAAGCGTTCTCACCGCTCCAGCCGCTCTTCTCGCCCACGCAGAGCACCACCAGATCGGCGGCACGCGCAGCCGCCGCGGCACGTGCGAACTCCGAACGGTCCTCGCCGTCGAAATCGCACCCTTTCACATAGTCGATCCGGGCCTTTCCGGCGAACTCGGCCTTCACGCCTTCGAGGATCGTCACCACGTCGCCGGCCTCGCCCTGACCCCACCACGAACCCATCAGGTCCGCGCGGTTGTCGGCCATCGGCCCCATCAGCGCGATGCGCCGCACGTCACCGGCGACAGGCAGCGTCGCACCGCTGTTTTTCAGCAATACCATGCTCTCGGCCGCCAGCTCCCGCGCCGCGGCACGCGCCTCGATCGACAGGTAGCGCTGCTCGTCGGGCAGCTCCTCGATATAGGGTTTCTCGAACAGTCCCAGCCGGAACTTCACGCGCAGGATGCGCCGCACGGCTTCGTCCAGCACCTTTTCCGGCACCCGTCCGCTTTCGACCAGCGCTTCCAGATTCTCCCGGTAAACGTCGTCCACCATATCCATGTCCAGCCCCGCCGTGATCGCCTTGGCCGCAGCCTCGGCCCGGTCGGCGGCCACGCCCTGCGCGACGAGCTGTTTCACGGCGTCCCAGTCCGAGACCACCAGACCGTCGAATCCCCACATGCCGCGCAGGATGTCGGTCATCGTATAGCGGTTGGCCGACGCGGGTACGCCCGAAATGTCGTTGAAGGCGCTCATCACCGTCGCAGCGCCGGCCTTCACCCCCATTTCGAACGGCGGAAGCGCCGTATCCCACAGCGTCTGCGGAGAGATTTCGGTGTAGTGGTAATCGCGGCCGCCGTCGGAATAGGCATAGCCCACGAAATGTTTCAGACAGGCGGCGATCGCACCGTCCGCCGTCAGGTCGTCGCCCTGATAGCCCTTCACCGCGGCGACGCCCATCATTCCGTTCAGATAGGGGTCTTCGCCGTAACCTTCGGACACGCGGCCCCAGCGGGCGTCGCGCGCCACATCGACCATCGGCGAGAAGGTCCAGTGCACGCCCGAAAGCCGCGACTCGCGCGCCGCGATGCGGCACGACTCCCCGACCAGCGTCTCGTTCCACGAGCAAGCCTGTCCCAGCGGAATCGGGAAAATCGTACGGTAGCCGTGGATCACGTCGAAACCGCACAGGATCGGAATCCCGAGCCGCGACTCCTCGACAGCCTTGCGCTGAATCCGGTTGTAATACGCCGGACTGGTGCTGCGGTAGAGCAGCGAACCGATCATCGGACTCACGGCCTTCGTCTCGCTTTCGACGTTGTTGACGTTCATGTTCTTTCCATAGGTCCACTGCGTGACCTGCATCACCTTCTCTTCGAGCGTCATGCGTCCCAACAGGTCCTCCACGCGGTCTTCCACCTCCGCCGCGGGGTCCTTGTAGACCTCCCGGCCGGAACATCCCGCCAGACCTGCCGCCGCCACGAGCAGCCACAGGGCGATTGCTTTTCTGTTCATCGTAACTAATGTGCCTTTTTTTGTTGAGTCATAAAACGGCCTCCGCCCGTCACAGGACGGAGGCCGCAGGGTATGTCTGCGTTCCCGGTTATTCGAGGAACTCGATATCGTCGTAATAAACGGTCCGGTTGTTGGTTTCGGCGTCGAAACCGCTCATCCCGCCGGCGATCATGTTCAACAGAGGCCGGAACTGAACCTGGTTGAACTCGCTGCAATTGCTGAACCCGTATCCGCAGCCCTCCAGATCGTAGACGAACACGTTCCAGTCATCCGTCTTGATCAGACGCTTCCATTCGGACGCCGAAGCATTGTTGTTCGCAAATGCCTGCCCGTTGATCTTGCAGGGCATCTTGTTCGGATTGCCCGACTTCGGAATGAGCATACGCGGATAGTACTCGTTCTTACCCAGATAGACTTTCACCTGGATGGCTTTATACTTCACACGCTCGGCGCCTGGAAATTTAGGTTCAAGATAAACATCGAAAAAAGCCGATGTTGGAGTCGTCGTCTTGGACATATCCACTTTCAACACCTTACCGCTCGAATTGCTCGCCGTAGGATACGGATTGTTGACCAGCGACAGCGAACCGGCGTTAGCCTCCTTAATATAATCCGCCGAAAGCGACGACAGCGTTTCGAAATTCTCGAACATGTACCCCACGGCATCCTCGCTCACCTCGACCGTCCACGAAGCGTTCTTCTTCTCGCCCTTGGCGTTGACGCCCTCGTAGGTCACCGCATAGGTTCCGGCCGCATCGAACGTATGCCGGAACTCCGCGGCCGCCGACACCGCGTCGCCGCCGACCTTCCATGCGTGCACGAGGCCCGTGGCGCCGCCCTTCACCGTCGCCGTGATGACCACCTCGTCACCCGCGGCACTCCGGAGCGTCGAGCCGTCGGCCTTCGAAAACTCGATCTCCAACGGTTTCTCCTCGACCCCTACCGTCCACGACGAGGTCTTTTCCTCGCCCTTGCCGTTGACGCCTCGATACGAAACCGTGAAAGTCCCCGCTTCGTCGAACGTGCGCTTGAACTCCGCGGTCGTCGAAACCACCTCGTCGCCGACCTTCCATGCGTGCACGAGGCCCGTTCCGCCGTTCTTCACCGTCGCCGTGATGGCCACCTCGTTCCCCTGCACGCAGGAAATCGTCGCATCGGTCACCGAGAATTCGATCTCCAGCGGCAGTTCGTCTACCGTCACGGTCCACGTGCGGTTCACCGACACTTCGTCGGCATTCACGCCGCGGTAAGTCACCGTATAGGAGCCCATCTCGTCGAAGGTATGCTTGAACTCCGCGGTGGTCGAAACCACCTCGTCGCCGACTTTCCATTCGTGCACGACCTCCTTGTCGCCGGCCACGACCGTCGCCGTGATGAGCACCTCCTCGCCCGGCAGGCAGGAGACGGTCTCCTCCTCGTTCGAGAACTCCACTTTCAGGGGCGATCCCTCGACCGTCACCGAATAGTCCTTCCCGACCTTTCCGGCCGTGTTCGAAGCCTCGAAACGCACGTCATAGGTGCCTTTGGCCTTGAAAACATAGGTCATCGAAGCTGTCGAGGCCGCCAGTTTCCCATCGACGAACCAGCCGCAGCTGAGCGGTCCGGGGCTCTCGATCACTGCCTCGAAACGCACGGCGTCGTCGACATAGGCCGACACGGCGGATTCCGTGACGGGGAATGTCACCTGCGGCATGACGGCCGGCTGTTCGTCCGTCGTGTCGTCGCCGCCGCATCCCCACATCGCAGCCAGTCCCGTCAGCAGGACCGCCTGCATCCAAATTATCTTTTTCATCGTCATTCGCATTTCAGTTTACTCCAAAAACTCGATATCGTCGATATACACCGTGCGGGTGTTGGTTTCGGTCACAGGCCCCGAAGGGATATTCGTTCCGTTTTTCTGGTACAGCGGTCTGAATGTCAAGTTCTTCGTCGGATCAAGTTTCGTGTCGAATCGATATTCCAATACCTCCCATTCATCCTTGAACTGCGGATCAGTAACCGATGCATATTTTTTTCCGGCATAATCCATATGCGGATAATACTTATTTTTGCCCAGATAGACCTTGAACCGGATGCCCGTGTACTTCGTCACGTCGATCTTGTCAACCGGTATATCTTTCAGTTTCAAGTCGAAATACCCCGACGTGCTACCCGTGCCCGTAACATTGTCCCGGAGCACCTTCAGACTCGTGTTGATCCCTTCGGGTTTGGGATTGTCCGCCAGTTCGATACCCGGAGTATTCTGTTTCAGGGTCCACCACTTGGGCAGCTCGGTGTAGTCCTCGAAATGCTCGAAGAGCGCTCCCGACGGAACCATCGTCACGGTCCACGTGCGGTCCACGGTCTCCTGCTTGGAGTTCACGGCGTGGTAGGCGATCGTATAGGGTCCCTTGCCGTCGAAAGCGCGGCTGAACACGGCGTCGGTCGAGACCGTCTCGCCGTCCACTTTCCATTCGTGCTGCACGCCCGTGCCGCCGTACTTCACCGTGGCGATGATCTCCACGACGGCGCCGTCCTTGCAGGCGATCGTCTCGTCGTTGTTCGAGAAACCGATCTCCAGCGGACGCTCCGTGGCCTGCACCTCGAAACTCTTCCGGAAAGTCCCGGCAGCATTCGTCCCCGCATAGGCCACAGTATAGACCTTGGCTTCGGGCAGGTCGAACGTGTCGAAATAGGCTTTGTCCGACTTCACCTCGCCGTCCACTTTCCATTCGTGGACGACATCCGACCCGGCATCGACGACGGCCATCACTTTCAGGACATCCAGCTGACGGCGCACGATGCGCGTCGAGTCGCCCACCGAGAGGTGCATTTTCAGCACGTCGGCGACCTTCACGGCATAGCTTTTCTCCACTTTCCCGGCGCCGTTGCGGGCTTCGAAGCGCACTTCGTAGTCGCCCGGAGCGCTGAACGTATAGGTCATCTCTGCGGTCGAGGCTTCGAGCGTTCCATCGACATACCATCCGCAAGTGAGTTTGTCGCCGCTCTCGATGTCGGCCCGGAACTCCACCGGATCGCCGACGACGGCCGTCAGCGAGGTTTCCTGCACCGGGAACGTCACCTGCGGCGCCGTATGCTGCAACGGGGTCACATCCTCCTCGCAGCCCCACAGCGCCACGATCCCCAGCAGCAGAATCACGTTTGTCTTCAATAGGGTTTTCATAATCGGTCGGTTTTATTGCGCATCGTAAAAGCGGGTCAGCTGATAGACGTTGCCGTTCAGCGCCTCCATATTGTCCAGCAGGGGCGTATAGTACTGGAAATCCCAGGTCACCATGCCCTTGTTCGAATCGCGGTTCGAGGGGTCGGTGTTCTCATTCTCGGGGTCGTTGTCCTGATAGGTGAACCAGTGCCAGCCGACGCACACCTTGCTCTCGATGAGTTTCAGCGCGAAGTTCTGGTAGAAATAGCCGCGTTCGGCCTGCGTGCGGACGTTCCATCCGGCCCCGGTGGTGTTCGGAAGCTCCGAATCCTCGCCCTTGGTGTAGAACTCCGTCACGAAGAACGGCTTTCCGGACCACGCGCCCCAGTTCTGCACGGCCTGCGCGTCGGGCTCCCATTTCTGGTAGTGGTTGATCGAGAGGATGTCCATGTACCTGCCGGCGGTCCTGAACAGCTCGTCATTCGCCAGTTCGTAGTTCCACTGGTTGAAACGGCAGCCCAGGTAGAGGTGGTTGGGATCGTACTTTTTGATCGCCGCGGTCACCTTTTCCAGATAGACCTCCAGACAGTAGGCGATGAAGGCGCGGCGGTCGGCGTCCGTAGCCTCGGAGAGCTTCGCTCCGGTCTTGCCCTTGCGCCGGTCGAGCCACTCCTGAGCTTTCTGATGGTTGACGTGCGTTGCGGGCCACTTCTCCAGGCAGCGGTCCAGCGCGTAGTCCTTCCACGGAATCTCGTTGTCGGTGAAATAACCGATGCAGTAGGGATCGTCCTTGTACTTGGAGACGGTCTTGATCTCGCTTTCGACGTACTCGTCGAATTTGGGGTGGAAGACCATCGCGAAGTCGTTGGGATAGCCCTCCCAGCCCGACCAGTTCGCGCCGGCCTCCTCGCCCGAGGACTTGATGTAGCCGTTGAGCTTGCCCATCGGGCTGACGATCACCGTATAGGGCATCGGCTCGGCGAGCTTGCGCACGGTCTCGACGTTCGACCAGGCCCCCAGGCCGTTGAACCCGCGGGCCTTGAGCATCGAGGTCTCCTGACGGGCCCACTCCGAGGCCGATCCGAACTTCTCCTGCAGCTTGGCCTGCTGGCGGTCCGAACCGCCGGCGCTGAACACAGCCACGCCCTTGCAGATGTAGAGGTTGCCCTCGGGGGTTATCATCCACCAGCGTCCGCCGATCTGCTGCGTGCGGAAAAATCCCGTCGCCGTCAGCGACGAGACCTTCCAGCCGCCGTACTTGTCGGTGGCGGGATCTTCGCCGGGCGTGAAGCCGTGGATGCGGTCGACCGTGTAGGCGAGGTAGTCGCCCCACGCCGAGGTCTTGTTCTTGCGGGCGCGCACCTCGTGGGGCGGCTCCACGTCCGAGGGCGTATCGTCGTCGGAGGGATAGACCTCGGGCAGCGCATAGGTCTTGTCTTCCGCGCAGCCGGCGGCCAGAAGCGCGGCGGCAGCGGTCAAAAGCAGGTATTTCAGCGGTTTATTCATGGCTATTCGGTCGTTTTCGGTTTGCTTCGGCCTTCTCCGCATCCAGATGGCGGATCAGCCGGTAGGTGCAGTCGTTCAACTGCTTCATCTCGTCTAACAGGACGGTGTAGGGCTCGAAATTCCAGGCCACGACGCCCTTGTTCGAATCGCGGTTCGAGGGGTCGGTTTTCAGATTCTGGGGATCGTTGTCCATGTAGGTGAACCAATGCCATCCCACGCAGTTGCCGCTGCGCAGCAGCTCCGTCACGAAATTCTGGTAGAACCAGCCGCGGTCGGCCTGCGTCCGCACGTTCCATCCGGCGCCGGTGTTGTTCGGCAGCCCCGAGTCCTCGCCCTTGGTGTAGAACTCGGTGATGATGAAGGGCTTGCCCGACCACTTTTCCCAGTTCGCCATCCACGCGGCGTCGGGTTCCCACAGCCGGTAGTGGTTGATCGAGATCACGTCCATATACCTGCCGGCCACGGCGAAGATCTCCGGACTGGCCATCTCCTGATGATGCTGGTTGAAACGGCAGCCCAGATAGAGGTGGTTGGGATCGTACTTGCGGAGCGCCTCGGTGACCTTGCGCATGTAGGTGTCGAAATAGAAGGTCTGGAACGCCTTGCGGTCGGCGTCGGTGATCTCCGCCGCCGGAGCGTCTTTCACGCCCTTGCGCTCGTCGTACCACTTGCGGACGGCGATGTAGGCATCCTCGTCGTGCGCCAGCAGCGTCAGGTGACGGTCCAGCGCATCGTTGACCCACGGCAGCTCGTTGTCGGTGAAATAGCCCAGCAGGTATTTGTCGTCGCGGTACTCGGCGACGGGGCTGACGGCCCGGTCGATCACGGCGTCGAACCCGGGATCGAAAACCATCGCCAGGTCGAAGCGGTAGCCCTGCCATCCGGCCTGCTTGTACTTGCCGCCGAAGTGCCTGCGGTGCTGCGAGCGGTACATGCCCATCGGACTCACGATCACGGTGTAGGGCATCGGACGCTCCGACTCGCGGACCGTCTTCACGTCCGACCAGGCGCCCAGCCCGTTGAACCCGTAGCGGCGCAGCATCTCCTGCTGGTCGGCGGCCCATGCGGCACGTGTCCCGAACTTCTCTTCGAGGGCCTTCTTCTGACGGTCCGAACCGCCCGTCGTGAAGACAGCCACGGCCTTGTGGATGAAAGGCCATCCCTCGGGGTCGATCAGCCACCAGCGGCCGCCGATCTTCTGCGTGCGGAAGAATCCGGTGGCCTCCTGCCGGTCAACCATCCAGCCGCCGTAGACGCTCTGTTTGGGATCGCTTTTCCGGCAGTTGAAACCCGGAAGGCGATCGACGGTCTTCGCCTCGTAGCTCTTCCATTCGGGTTTCTGCGCGTTCTCCCGAGCCTCGACCCGGCGGTACTCCGGAGCCTTGGCCGCGAGGCTCCCGGCGGCCAGCACGGCGGCCGCCAGAAGCGTCAGTCTGTTCAAAAGTCGTTTCATGCGGCTATTCGTAGTTAGCGGGATTCTCGTCCTGCCACTCGTTCACGCCGTCGCGCACGCGGTTGCGGAACGTCAGCGTATCGGTGGCGTGATAGATCAGGCCATCCTTCTCGTACTTGTATTTGAGATAGATCCGACGGTTCTGCAACAGCTTCGCACGGTTGAACGAGCACTCGCCGTCGGCCTCGACCGCATAGTCGGCACCGTCCGCGGCGCTCACCGTAATCGCCCCGTCCGCGCCCTGCGTCAGCTTGAGCTGGGCCTTCGAACCGTTCAGCTCGCCGCCCACGGCGTTGGCCGTCAGCGAGAACGGCGCGACGGTGGTCAGCGTCCAGACGCGCGTCTCGGACTGCGGGACGGTCGTATAATAGGCGATGCGGTTGACCTCGGCGCCCGAAGCGTCCGTCACGACGGTCTCGCCGCCGTGCCAGTAGTTGCCGAAGAGCATGTTCTCATAGCGCACGCCGATCACCGAAGTCTCCTTGCCGGCGATCAGATTGGTGCCGTTGCCGTCGGTCAGACGCAGGGGGATCACAAACTTGGGCAGCGTGCGCGAAGCGTCGGCGAGGAACTTCGCGGAGTCGATCTTGATGACGATCTGCCCCAGGTGCGAACCCCGGCGGATCGTCACGCGGCCGTCGGTGCCGCCCTCGGGCAGCAGCTTATACTCCTCGGCCGACAGCGCTTCGAGCGAGCCGAGCGGTCTGGTGAGGTTCTGGATGTAGGAGAAAACGTGGGTTTTCATCGCCTGCAACGTAGCGTCGCTGACCAGCGAATAGTCGATCTCGAAGCTGATCGGACGGTCCACGGAGTTCTCGATCGTGCCGCCCAGCGCCACGCCCGTGGAGAACTTCATGCCCTCGCCCACGATGACCGACCGGACATCGGTCTGATTGGCGAAACCCACGGCCTGCGTGTCGTTGTCCTTCACATAATCGTCGTAGCACGATGTCAGCGCGGCGGTTGCGGCCAATATGAACAGGTATTTTTTCATGTTTTTGCGGTTTTTCCGGGTTATGATTTACTGCCAGTTCTCCCAGCCTTCGTTCTGCACGAGGCCCTCGACGTTGAGCATCTCCTTGTAGGGGATCGGGAGGTAAGCCGACGTGAACGAGCGCTTTTCGACCACGTGGTCGAAGTCGTACTCGAAATCGCCGTTCTGTTTGCGGGTCACCTGCACGCCGTGCACCTCGCGGTTCAGCTCGCCGAGCGTCGTCGTCCAGCGGCGCAGGTCGAAGAACCACGTGCCCTCGAAGCAGGTTTCGATGCGGCGTTCGTTGCGCAGGAACTTGTCGAAAGCCTCCTTGCCGGCCAGCGACACCTGCTCCAGATAGGGGTCCGACTTGATGCCCTCGGCACCGTCGTAGGTCGTGCGGCTGCGCAGCCAGGCGATAGCCTCGCGGGCCGTCAGGCCGTCGATCGGGGCGTTGGGGCCGCCGACGCGGTTGGCCGCCTCGGCGAAGGCCAGCACCATGTGGGCCCAGCGGATGAAGAATTTCGAATGCGGCATCTTGTTGACCGAGGTCTCGGACCAGTTGAGGCCCATGTAGACGAACTTTTTGATGTGGTAGTTCGTCAGCGAGTTCTTCGAACTGGTTCCGGCCGCATCCTTGCCGCCGTTGGACCAGTTCTCGAAAGTGTAGGTCTTGCTCGTCTGCCCCGTAACCACCGAACGGCCGTTGTAGAAGATCACGCTGTAAAAGCGCGGGTCCCGGTTGAGGTAGGGATTCGCGGGGTCGTAGGCGTACTCGGGCGACTCGCCGATCGGATAGCCGTCGGCCATGCCGAAAGCATCGACCAGCTCCTGCGTGGCGCCCATCGTGCCGTTGCCCTGGAAGCCGCCCGGATAGAAGGCGCGTTCCATGTCGTCGTTCGAGGATTTGTAGCGCGAGGCGTAGACGATTTCGGGGTTGTTGGGGTCGCACCAATCGACCTGCCGTCCGACGGAGAAGCCTCCGGAGACGTTGTCCACCGTCATCTTGAAATCCATCACCTCCTTGGCGCATTCGGCGGCCTTGCGCCAGCGCTCCACGTCGCCGTCGGGATTGAACCGCGGGCTGGCCCACGTGAGGTAGACCAGCGCCTTGATGGCCACGGCGCTGATGCCGTCGAGACGGCCCCAGTTCTGAGCCCCCAGCACGCGGCGGTCGTCGGCGTTCGGCACCAGGAAGTCGCGGTGCGCGATCGGCAGATACTTGTAGGCCGAATCGCAGTCGCGCAGGATCTGCGCCACGCACTCGTCGTAGGTGTTGCGCTCGAAGCGCAGGCCGCGCATCTCCTCGGGCGACATCTCCCAGACACGCACGGGTTCGAGCAGGATGGGATACCCCAACAGGCGGCCGTCCGTGCCGCGTCCACCGAACTTTTGCAGCAGGTCCCACTGGAACCAGGCGCGCAGGGCATAGGCTTCGCCCCAGAGGCGGTTGCGGAGCAGCTCGTCGAGGTGCTCGTCGAGCATATAGCGCATGTTCAGGCCGCGGTCGTCCTTGAGGAACATATTGACGTTGTAGATGCCCTTGTAGTCGCGGTCCCAGTAGGTTTCGAACGGGTCGTTCGTGGGGCTCGTGACGCCGACGGCGAAACGCCGCAGGACATCGGTCGTCGAGGTGCGCACGGCGTTGTCCGTGGCGCAGTCGAGGTAGGCGCCCTCGTTGTCGTTGTAGTTCTGGGCCATGTAGTCGTAGCACTTGCCGATGAGGCCCTGCATCGTCGTCGGGTTGGTCAGGATGTACCCCTCCGAGCGGATCGCGCTGGGATAGGGATCGAGGAAATCGCTGCACGAACACATCGCACCGACTGCGGCCACGGCCAATATCTGAAATAAGGTTCTTTTCATCGTCGTCTCAATTAGAAGGTTAACTTAACGCCTGCCACGAAGGTGCGCATCAGCGGATAGTTCGTGAGTCCGGAGCCGATGGCCTCGGGATCGACATCCTTGATCTTCGAAACGGTACAGAGGTTGTTGCCGCGCAGGTAGACCCGCATGCGGCGGATCGAGGTGATGCCCAGCCGGTGCACGGGCAGTTCGTAGCCCAGTTCGACGGTCTGGATCTTGAAGAACCCGCCGTCCTCCAGCCAGAAGGTCGAGGTCTTGTAGTTGTTGTTGACCTTGTTGTAGGTCAGGCGCGGATGGTCGGGATTGCCGGCGTTGCGAAGCGTGTACTTCGAATAGTTGCCGTCGCCCCAGCCGTTCCAGAAGTAGTCGTTCGTCAGCGCCAGGTCGTAGAAGGCGCGCCCGGTGCCCACCACCGTCAGGTCGAAATCGCGGTAGCGGAGGTTGACGTTCACGCCGTAGATCATCTTGGGCGTCGAGTTGCCGATGACGCAGAAGTCGTTGTCATCGATCTGCCCGTCGCCGTTCATGTCCTCGTATTTGAGATCGCCCTTTTGCAGCTTGTCGTCGAAGAGCTGCGGCACGGCGAGCGTCTCCTCGTCGCTCTGGAACTGCCCGATGCAGCGCAGGCCCCAGATCGAGGAGGCCGAATAGCCGACTTTCGAACGGTAGGCGTCCTTGTAGTCGAGCTCGTCGGCGCGGAGCACCTTCGAAGCCTGGAACGTCGCCCAACCGTTGACCGAGTAGGAGAAATCGCCGGCACGGTCGCGCCAGCCCAGCGCCAGTTCATAGCCCTGATAGCGGGTCTTCTCGTAATTCATCCAGAGCGATCCCGACGAGATGCCGGCCAGCAGCGGCAGGACGTTCTTCATCTCGGCGACGGGACCGTCGGAGAGCGTGTTGTAGTAGTTGAGTTCGAAACTCAGCCGGCGGCGGAGGGCAAGCCCCTCGATGCCGACCGTGAATTCGCGGCGCTTCTCGAAACGCAGATTCGGGTTGCCCAGCATCTGCGCGTAGAGCCGATCGACGGCGTTGCTCGTGGTGCTTCCGAACCACTGGTTGTTCGTATGAGGGCCGAATTTCTGGCCGCTGTTGTCCCACTTGTAGTTATCGACATCGCGGTTGGCCGACATCGAACCGTCGAAATAGAGGATGCCGCCCTCGGCGCGCAGTTTCAGGAAGTCGATGCCGCGGAGGTTCTTCATGAAATTCTCCTCGGAGACGATCCAGCCCAGACCCACCGACGGCGACGCCGACCAGCGGTTGTTCAGCAGCGCATAGGTTCCCTGATAGCTGCAAGCCGCCTGCACGAGGTAACGGCCGTCGTAGGCATAGCGGGCGCCGAAGCCGAAGGTCATCTCGCGGCGGTGCTCGGTGATGAACTTCTGCGAACGCTTGGTGATCATATAGGAGGCCGACGCGGCGACGGCATGACGGCCGAAGGTGCGGTCGTAGGCGAACTTCTGCACGAAATAGAAGCGGTTGGAGAAGTAGTCGAGCAACCGGGTCTTGTTGGCCATCGCCTTCACGCTGTGGCTGCTGCTCTGCTCGGGGATCATCGCGTCGTAGCCGTTCTCGTCGATGCCCTTGTTCAGGATGTAGGCCGCATAGTCCTCGGCCGTGCCTAGCCGCACGAGGTTCGTGGCGTCGTAGGCCCCGTAGGTCATCGACGTGAGGCCCGGGGTGAGGAACGAGAAGTCGATGTCAACGCCCACGTTGATCAGGCCCTTGCGGATGGTCTCGGTATAGGCGCCGTTTTCGAGGATGTTGGCCACGGGGTTCTGCTTGTAGAGCGACGAGACGGCATACCACGGCGATTCCAGATCGGGATCGTTGTTGGCGTAAATCGGAAACGAGATGCCCGGCGTGGTGTTGATGTCGCTGATGATGTCGGGGAACTCGGTCACGCCGAGCGTGGTGTTCGACGAGGCGTCCTCGCTCGAATAGTTCGAGCTGTAACCGTAGTTGGACGACTTGCGGATGCCCATGGTCGAGACCAGCCCGAAGCGCGCCCGGATGTAGCGGTGCAGCTTGATGTCGAGATTGGCGTTGATGTTCACGCGGTTGTAGTTCGCCGCGGGACCGATCTTGTAGATGTCGTCCTCGCCGGCGTACCCCAGGAAGGCGAAGTAGCGCACCAGATCGTTGCCGCCGCCCGACGAGACGTTGGCCTTGGTGTAATACATCGTATTCTTGAGCATCATGTCGCGGAAATCGACGCTCGGATGCCACATGTCGTAAGGATCGTTCTTGGCATAGGCCGCCACGTCGTCGCGCGAATAGAGCATCTCCAGACCGCTGTTGTTGCGGGCGATGTTGTTCAGCCGGGCATAATCGGCGCCGCTGACATACTCGGGCATGCGATCGACGGTGTTCACGCCGCCCTCAACGTCCACCGTGAGGTAACGGTCGTTGTAGCGGCCGCGCTTGGTCCGGATGTAGACGATGCCGTTGGCAGCCGAGGGGCCGTAGAGGCTCTTTTCGAGCACGTCGCGGACGATGGTGATCGACTCGATCTGCTGGGGGTCGAGCGGCGTCTCGTCGATCTGCACGGGGATGTCATCGACCATGTACATCATCTGCCTGCCGCGGGCGGTGACGCTGATGCGCGTCGAGGCGCCGTACTGGCCGATGTGCTCCAGCGGATTGACGCCGGGACCGCCGAACTTCTCGGCAACCTCGACACCGCTGGCCAGCCCCGTCAGGGCGTTGCGGATGTCGGTCGAGGAGTATTTTTCGAGCTCCTCGCCGCGGATGACGACCGAACTGCCCACCGACCAGCGTTTCTTGAGCGAGGTATAGGGCAGCGGAACGTCGTCGCCCTCGCCGGCCAGCAGGACCGCAGGGGTCAGCGTCACCTGCGACGATTCGGCCAGGGCGCTGCCCAGGGCCCGGACGGGTGTGAAGCCCTCGGCCGAGACCGTCACCAGATCGCGGGGTGCGACGGAAAAGACGATGCGGCCCGCCTCGTCGGCTCTCAGGTGCCGCGCACCCTCGCCCACGGTGAGATCGGCGTTCGGGACCGGCTTCCCGTCGGGCGTGACCACCGCGACGGAGACATCGACCCGCCGGGGCTGCGCCTTGCGCGCCTGCGCCGCAGCCGGACTGAACCACGCCGGGAGGATCAGCAGCATGCACAGCAGCGCAGCGTATTTGGACTGTGAAAACAGAGTATGTTTCATGAATTTTCTCATTATGCGATTAACACTACCACGCCTCGTTGGGTACGTAGTTCTTCATTTTGAGCAGGTCGCTCGTCTGGAACTGCACGTAGTACATGCCGTCGTTCTTCCAGGCGATCTGACGGTTCGAAGGCAGCTCGAACCGCTCGTAACGGAATCCCGTAGGATACTGCGCCGTGGCACCCGCCTTGAGTTTGGTGACGCGCATGCCCGTCAGCCGCGTGCGGTGGATCGAGGGGGCGTCCTTCCAGCGGCGGATGTCGCAGTAATAGTGGTAGCCTTCGAAGCAGAGCTCGACCGCGCGCTCGTTCTTGATGCGCGGGCGCAGGGCGTCCCTGTCGGTCGTGTAGGCGTCGAGCACGGCGGGCATCCCCACCCGGCTGCGGACCGTGTTCAGCGCCTCAAGGGCCGTCATCGCAGCACCGGGAGCCTGTCCGTCGGGACCGTAAGCCTCGTTGGCCGCCTCGGCGTAGTTGAGGTAGAGCTCTGCCAGGCGGATGATCGGGTCGGTCAGCAGCAGGTTCTGCACACCCTTGTTCGAGAGGGCCCCCGTGCGCTTCTGCTCGTAGTAGAAGGTCTCGGAAACTCCGTCCTCGCTGCCGCTGCGCTTCTGGATCAGCGACCCCGAAGGCAGGCTGCCGTCCTCGTTGACATAGATCGAGGCGTTGCCGTAGCCCTGCACGGGCTTCTGGTTGTAGATCACCACGACATCGAAACGCGGGTCGCGGTTGACATAGGGGTTCTGCTCGTCGTACTGCCCGGCAGCGGTCGCCGCGGCCCGCTCCTCGGGGGTGTTGAGCGGATAGCCGCCGGCGGTCTCGAACTTATCGACGAAATTCTGCGTCGGGCACTGTCCCGAGCTGAAAGCGTTGTTCGAGAAGCAATAGGGCACGAAAGCCTGCACGCGGTCGTTGTTGTAGTTGGTCGTGCTGCCGCTCGTATAGGCCCACAGCTGCTCGTTGGTGTATTTCGTGCCGTAGAAGTTATCGGTGTACTTCTCCTTGGCGAGCAGAAGATAGCCGTGGTCGAGGGCGCTCTTCAGCGCCGTCCAGTTGGCCTCGGCAGCCTCCTCCCAGCGGGAGATGTCGTTTCCGGGATTGCTCAGCGGACTGGCGGAGTAGAGCAGCGCGCGGCCCTTCATGGCCAGCGCCGTCACGCCGTTGGGTTTGTCCTGATCCGTGGCCGCGAGGTGCCCCGAACCCGAAGCCGGGTCGCGGCGCATCAGCCCCGCCTGATCGAAAATATCGGCCGCGGTCTGGAAATCGGCGGCGATGCGCTGCAACATGTCGTAATCCGACAGTCGCGGCAGGTCCCATTCGTCCTCGGAACCCATCACCTTGTCGATGTAGGGCAGCGATCCGTAGAGGCGGAAGAGTTCGAAATGGCAGTAGGCGCGCACGAAATAAGCCTGTGCCAGCAGGTCCTTCTTCTCACGGTCGGTGGCGTCCTGCAACATGTCGATGTTGCGGATGGTCATGTTGGCCACGCGGATCGACTTCCACGAATAGGGCACCTTCGCGGTCTTCGACGAAGCGTCGGAGTTGTAGCCCACGGCGTAGATCACCGTCGAACCGTCGCCCTGCTTGCCGGGCTGGCAGCGCTGGATGCGGGTCATGTCGCACATGTCCGTAAGCCCCTCCATCGTGAATTTCTGGTTGTTGCCCGCGAACCACTGCGGATAGTGCGCCTTGATGTTGAAGTTGGCCCCGTTGTAGACTGCGTAGAAATAGCTCTTGAAGTTGGCGTACTTCGAGAAAACCTCCTTTTCGTCCAGTCCTGCGTCGGGCGCCTTGTCGAGATATTCGTTCAGGCACGAAGTGCTGCCTGCGGCGGCCGCCGCCAGCACCGCCCAGCTCAATACCCTTGTCAATATATGTTTCATGGTCTGTTTGCGTTTTTGGGATCAGAACGACACCTGAATGCCCAGTTTGACGGTCATCATCTGCGGATACTGCCCCCACACGAGGTACTTGTTTTCGGGATCGCCCTCCAGCAGGTCGGTGAAGGTCAGCAGGTTGTTACCCGTGGCGTACACCTTCAGGGCACGCACGCCCAGCGCCTGCCTGATCTTCGGGCCGCTCCACGTGTAGCCGACCGAAACCTCTTTCAGACGCAGGTAATCGGCGCGGCGCCACGAACGGCCGGCGATCTTGGCGTTGTAACCGCCCGTCGTGGCGCTCTCGTTGTAGCCCGACCAGTTCATGTTGACCTGCGACGAGGCGGTGTAGTGCACGGCTCCGTGGTTGCCGCCCGGATTCGACGGCGACCAGTAGTCGAGCGACGAGAGGTGCGTGCGGTAGTTGCCCTTGTAGAACTCCCACTCGTACATCTGGTCGAAATTGACCCATTTCTTGGCATAGCCCTGGAAGAGGACGTTCACGTCGAGGCCCTTCCACTTGAAGCCCGCGTTGAAGGCGTAGGCGATCGGAGGATTGAGCGAACCCTCCATGCGTGCGAGGTCGTCCTTGTCGATCACGCCGTCGCCCGTGAAGTCGAGGAACTTGTAGTCGCCGACCACCACGTCGCTGACCTTGACGGGCAGGAAGTTGCTGTGGATGTCGTCCACCGAGGTCAGATAGCCGTTGCCCACGAGGTATGCGCCGCTGAGCTGCGCGCCGAGGGCCGTGCCGACCTTGCGCTGATGCGCGAGGGCGTAGAGGGCGTCGTCGGCGTAGAGGATGCGGTTCTCGTTGAACGAGAAGTTGCCGCCCAGGAAGACCGTCCAGTCCTTGTTCAGCTGCTTGCGGTAAGAGAGCTCCAGCTCGATGCCGTGTTTCTTGATCTTACCCTTGTTGAGCTCCTTCGAGGTGTTGCCGATCCACATCGGGGTCGTGTTGTCCACCGAAATCAGCATCTTATCGCGCTTCTCGTCGAAGAGGTCCACGCTCAGGTGGAGTTCGTCGTTCAGAAAACCCATCTCGATACCGAGGTCGCGCTTCATGGCCTGCTCCCACTGCACCGAACTGTTGGCGATTTTGTCCTCGACGATGTGTCCGTTGCCGTCCTTCGAGAATTCGCTCATGTAGAGCCAGCGGTTGTTGGCGTAGTCGCTGCCGACCAGACCCTGCGAATAGCGGAGTTTCAGCTTGCTGAACCACGGTTTCAGCGGCTCGAAGAAACGCTCCTCCGAGACCACCCACCCCACGGCGCCCGAGGGGAAGAACCCGAAACGGTTGCCCGGGGCGAAGCGCTCCGAACCGGTGTAACCCATGTTGACCTCGACGAGGTACTTGTGGGCGAAATCGTAGGTGGCGCGCGCCACGATCGCCTCGTTGTAGTAGGGGAAATCCGACCCCTTGTCCTGCTCCTGCCGGTTGAAGAGCACCAGACCCGTCACGTTGTGGCGGCCGAAGGTGCGGTTGTAGTTGAGCGAAAGATCGTAGTAGAGGTCGAGGTAGTAGCCGTCCTGCAATGCGTTGCCGGCCGTCGTGTAGACCGGATTGGGCACGTAGAGATAACCGTTGTCGCCCGTCCGGCGCCACGGATTCTCGCCGGAGCCGATCTTCGAGAAATCGAGGTACCACGCCGGACGGTCGTACTCGGTGCGCAGGGTCGTATATTTATAATAGGTGCTCAGCGACACCTTGCCCTGCACCGAAAGTCCCTTGGTGATGAAGTCGAGCTTCTGGTTGAGGATGATGTCCGAGAAGAGTTTGGAATCGGTGAGCTGGATGAAGCGGCCGCGCATCATCTGGTAATAGGGGTTTCCCGTGGTCTGGTCGGCCTCGCTGATAAGGCGGTCCTCCACGACGCCCGGATAGTCCAGGTCGGGAACCTCTTCGAGCACCCACGAGGGGTAGTACATCGGGTATTTGGCCGTCGAGCTGCCGAAGATGTATTTCCACATGCCGTCGTCGCCGTCCTGCGGCTGGGGCTTATTCTTGATGCCGACGTTGCCGCCCAGCTTGAACGACACGACGGTCGTCGGGGTGACGTTGAAATCGACGTTGGTGCGGAAGTTGAAGCGGTTGTAATAGTAGCGCGAGTCGATCTTGCCGTCGTTCACGCCTTTGAATATGGAGCCTTCGTGCGCATAGCCCACCGAGGCGAAATACTTCACGAAGCGCGTACCGCCCTGGATGTTGAAGTTGGCGTTGATCGTCGAGGCGAACGAGTCGGTCATCTCGTCGAGCCAGTTCACGTCGGGATAGCGCAGCGCGTTGAGGCGCGACGAGGGGCGGCGGTACTCGGCGAGGTCCGCCTGCGAGGTGAGCGAATCGAAGAGCTGGTCGTTCATCTTGGCCACGTTCATCAGCGACATCGTCCGGTAGGAGTCGATATGCTTCGGGGTGTTGATCGGCATGGCGAAACCCGTCGAGAACGAAAAGTCCATCTTCGGCTTGCCCTCCCGACCGCTTTTGGTCGTGACGATGATGACGCCGTTGGCACCTTTGGCGCCGAACACGGCCGTCGCCGAAGCGTCTTTCAGGACCGAGATGTTGGCCACCTCGTTGGGGTCGATGGTCGAGAAATCGCGCTCCACGCCGTCCACCAGCACCAGCGGGTTGGAGTTGCTGAAGCTCGACACGCCGCGGATCAGGATTTCGGCGTCGTTCTGACCCGGCTGTCCCGAGGTCTGGAGCGTCGTGACGCCCGAGAGCTTGCCCGCGAGGGCGTTGGTGATGTTCGACACGCCCGAATCCACGAGGGCGTCGCCCTTGACCTGCGAGATGGCGCCCACGACGCTCTCCTTGCGCTGCACGCCGTAGCCCACGACCACGACATCGGCAATGGCCGCCGTATTCTCCCGCAGCGTCACCATATACTGTGTCTGCGAGGTCAGTGTCACCTGCTGGGTTTCATAACCCAGGTAGGAGATCAGCAAGCGGCCCTTGGCGGGAACTTCCAGCGAGAAGGCGCCCTTCGCATCGGTCGTCGTGCCGGTCGTCGTGCCCTCGACGATCACGTTGGCTCCGATCACCGGCGCACCGGCCTGATCGACCACCGTACCCTGAACACGGTGTTTCGCGGCGGCATTCCCGGCCTGCGCCGCCGCAGCGGGCGCAGCGAGAATCCCCGGCGCTTGCAGCAGACACAGCGCCAGAACCAACACGGCGAAGCGCAGCGCGCCCCATCGCCCGGTTCCGGAAATTGCATACTTTGTAGATTTACTCATGTTGATTGGTTTAGGTTATTCGTCTTGTGTTAGCTCGTCATTATTCGATTTTTTTAATAACTGCAACCTCCTGGTAGTGCAAATTTAGAATGAGGCATCGGGGAAGACTGAAACTTGCGTACATCTGATTGAAACAATCATACATTTTTACGGGATGTGTGCGCACACATCCCGCCCGAAGCGACAGGAGCGACGAAAAAAGGGACGGATCGAAAAATCCGTCCCCGAGGGGCAGGCGTAAGACGCCTGTTTTAGAAACAACAGCAGGTCAGGAGGCTTTTCCGCCCCGTCCGTGCCACCGGCGCAAGACGCCTTACAAGAAGAGTACGGCGAGCACCGAGACGGCGAAACCGCCGCAGAATCCGGCCAGCACCTGCCGTCCGTTGTGGCACCCCAGATAGAGGCGCGCCGAAGCCAGCGCCCCGGCGCAGAGGACAGCCGCCACGAGCGGCACCATCATATTGCCCACGCCCACGACGTTCATCACCACCAGCAGCGCCACGACGGCGCCCATGCCCGTCAGATGAAGGCTTATTTTCCAGTAGAACGACACCCCGAGGCACAGCAGCTCGCAGCAGGCCGCGGCGAGCATGAACTTGCGCAGGAACACCGCCGAAGGGATCTTCGCAACGGTGACAGCGCAAAGGATGTAGCAGAGTGCCCCGATCAGCAGCGGCAGCATCCGTTCGCGCCGGTCATCGACACGGTAGTCCGAAATGCGGCCCAGCGACCGCAGCACCCCGAGCGACAACACGGGGATGATGACGGCATAGAGCGCCACCACCCACAGCAGATAGAACTTCACGTTCGGGGAGTAATGGGCGAAGGTCGTCATCGTCAGCAGCAGGGCCATCATATAGATCGGCAGCAGGAACGGGTGCAGGACCCAGGAGATGCCGGTGGAGATTTTTTTATAGTTCATTTCCAGTTCTTTAATGCCCGCCGTTCGGACGGGTGTCGTTGCGAGGAGGACTTTCGGTCCGACGCGGCGATCTGCGGATCATGTCGGAACCTCCCGGCTATCCATCGGATCGCCACGCGCATTGCATTCGCTCGCAATGACCCGCCCGCCTAAAAAACGTTTTTCAAGGCAGGCAGCGCAGCCCCGAATCCGATATCCGAAAGCCTGCCGCCGCCCTTAAATCCCGCTTCTCAAGCGGGCTATATCTGTTTCCGCAGCCTCGCCACCGGAATGCCGAGCATTTCGCGGTACTTGGCCACGGTGCGGCGGGCGATGCGGTAGCCTTTCGAATTGAGGATGTCCATCAGCGTCTCGTCGGTCAGCGGACGGCGCTTGTCCTCCTCGTCGATGCACTCCTGAAGGATGTTCTTGATCTCGTAACTCGACACCTCCTCGCCCGAATCGGTCTGCATGGCCTCCGAGAAGAGCGATTTCAGGAGGATGATCCCGAACTGCGTCTGCACGTATTTGCTGTTCACCACGCGCGAGATGGTCGAAACGTCGAGCCCCGTGCGGTCGGCGATGTCCTTGAGGATCATCGGCCGGAGCTTCGACTTGTCGCCGTCCTTGAAATACTCCTCCTGATAGTCCAAAATGGTCTGCATCGTGCGCATCAGCGTATCGTGGCGCTGCTTGATGGCCGAGATGAACCATTTCGCCGAGTCGATCTTGCTCTTCACGAACTGGATCGCCTCCTTGTCCTTCTCCCGGACGCGGCCGTCCGAACCCACCATCTCGCGAATCATCTCCATATAGCGGCGGTTGACGCGCACCTCGGGAACGTTGTAGGAGTTCAGCGACAGGGTGAAACGCCCGTCCTGATAATCGAGGAGGAAATCCGGAATGATGTAGGGCGTGGTGTCCGTACCGCCCTCGGCGTAGAGGTTGCCGGGTTTGGGCGACAGCCGGCGGATCTCGGCGATCGCCTCGCGGAAATCGTCCTCGGAGATCTGCAAGCGCGCCATCAGCTTCTCGTAGTGCTTCTTGACGAACTCGTCGAAATAGTTGGTCAGAATCTTGCGGGCCAGCCACCGCGGGCGGGTGTTGATCGGCATCTGCGCCATCTGCAACAGCAGGCATTCCCGCAGGTCGCGGGCGCCGATGCCGGCAGGCTCCAGCTCATGGATGACGTTCAACAGGCGTTCCAACTCTCCGGCCGTGGTCTCGACCCCCACCGTGAAGGCGATGTCGTCGGCCACGGACTCCAGGTCGCGGCGCAGGTAGCCGTCCTCGTCGATGCTTCCGACCAGGTAGACGGCCAGCCGCATATCCCGCTCGGGAAGATTCCGGTAGCGCAGCTGTTCGATCAGATACTCCTGCAACGAACGCCCCTCGGTCAGATAGACCGGGCGCTGTTTGTCGTCTTTCGAAAAGTTGTTGATGCGGCTTTTGTACGACGGCGTGTCGTCGTCGTGCAGGTATTCGTCAACGGAGATCTGCTGGGGCTGCTCGTCGTCCTCGGAAGAGCGTTCCTCCTCTTCCAGAACGATGTTGTCCTCGATCTCCTGTTTGATGCGCTGTTCGAGCTGCACGGCGGGGAGCTCCAGCAACTTGATCATCTGAATCTGCTGCGGAGAGAGCTTCTGCTGAAGCGAAAGTACCTGTTTCTGATTGATAGCCATATAGGGTCCAAATTAAGAATTTATCAGCATTCCGAATTTGGTCTCTTCATTTATTATTATCGGGTTCGGGTGTCACGAAAGTCGTTCAGGACGGCTTCCGGTGTAAAACGGGCGGGAGCGCAGACGGGATTCAGCAGCCCGAAAGCCTGCCATCGCCCCTGAAAGCCGCTTCTCAAACGGTCAGAAATCGGCGTGCTGCGGCGTCCGGGGGAACGGCTGCACGTCGCGGATGTTCGTCATGCCGGTCACGAAGAGCAGCAGACGGTCGAAGCCCAGCCCGAAGCCTGAGTGGGGCGCCGACCCCCAGCGGCGGGTGTCGAGGTACCACCACAGCTCGCGTTCGCTCATGCCGAGCTCGGTCACGCGGTTGTGCAGCTTCGTATAGTCGGCCTCGCGCTCCGAACCGCCAATGATCTCGCCGATGCCGGGGAACAGCACGTCCATCGCGCGCACGGTCTTGCCGTCGTCGTTCTGCTTCATGTAGAACGCCTTGATGTCCTTCGGGTAGTTGATCAGGATGACCGGGCGCTTGAAATGCTCCTCCACGAGGTAACGCTCGTGCTCCGACTGCAAGTCGCAGCCCCAGTCGCAGGGGAATTCGAACTTGCGGCCCGAGGCTTTCAGAATCTCGATGCCCTCGGTGTAGTCCAGGCGTTTGAAATCGTGCTCCAGGACGAAATGCAGCCGCTCCAACAGCCCCTTGTCCCACATCTTGTTCATGAATTCGAGGTCCTCCATACAATGATCCAGCGCATAGCGGATGAGGTATTTGAGGAAGTCCTCGGCCAGTTCCATGTTGTCTTCCAGATCGTAGAACGCCGCTTCGGGCTCGATCATCCAGAACTCCGACGCATGGCGCGGAGTATTGGAGTTTTCGGCACGGAACGTGGGGCCGAACGTGTAGATGCGGCCCAGCGACAGCGCACCCAGCTCGCCTTCGAGCTGGCCCGACACGGTGAGGTTGCACGATTTTCCGAAGAAATCCTGCGAATAATCGACCGCGCCCTCCTCGGTCCGCGGCAGGTCGTTCAGATCGAGCGTCGTCACCTGGAACATCGCACCGGCGCCCTCGCAGTCCGAAGCCGTGATGATCGGAGTATGGAAATAGTAGAAACCGTGGTTGTTGAAATACTCGTGGATGGCATAGGCCATGGCGTGACGGATGCGGAGCACCGCGCCGAACGTGTTCGTGCGCGGACGCAGGTAGGCGATGTCGCGCAGGAACTCCAGCGAATGTCCCTTCTTTTGCAGGGGATAGCTCTCGGGATCGGCCGTGCCGTAGATCTCGATCTTTTCGGCCTGCACCTCGACGCCCTGCCCCGCGCCCGGCGATGCGACCAGACGGCCATCGACGCGGATGCAGGCACCCGTGGTGACGGGTTTGAGCTCCTCCTCGGCGATCTTCGCCAGATCGACCACCACCTGTATATTATTTACGCACGACCCGTCGTTCAGGGCGATGAACGCCACGTTCTTGTTTCCGCGCTTGGTGCGCACCCAACCTTTGACGACGATGTCGGTGTCCACGACGCCCGACTTCAAAATCTCTACGATTCTTTGCGTTTTCATAGTTTGTTCTTCACTCGTTTTCCTAATTGACAAAGTTAGCTATTATTTGCGATTTGGCAAAAAAAATTACCTCCGGTGTCGTAACGGCACTTCCATAAGTCGGAATGTATTACCGGAGCGCATGCGATTCGGTCCATTCGTACTTCGGATACTCCCGCCCGGCAAAATACAAGTAAACTTGCTTTTGCACTCGGCTTATTCGCACTTTGGCTGCGGCGCCGTAACGGCGCTTTCAGGTTGTCGGGGACTTTTGCCGGGCCGCCCGGGAATCGGGTTTCTCTCCGTCCGTTCTTTTTCTATCGCCGGGACGTTTCAAATACTCCCGCCCGGCAATGCTCAAATAAATTGACATTGCCCTCGCTTATTCGTACTTTGGCTGCGCCTTAGATACTCCGCCTCGGAAAAAATGCAAGCGAGCTTGCTTTTTTCTCTCGGCTTATTCGTATCTTTGTCCGAATCATATTCCGTATACGATGAAACGAACGATACTGACGGCTGCGCTGGCAGCCTGCACGCTGGCGGCCCAGGCCCAGGAAGAACGGAACCCCGTTCCGATGACCTCGCGCGGAGGCCGCATCTACCGCACGGAGGTCGTACCCTACGATGCCCGCCACGACGCCGATGCCCGCAACCGCGAAGCCGGAGGCTACTGGAAAGCCTTCAGCCCCGAGGTGACGATTACGACCGAAGGTCCTCTTTATGCCGTTCTCGGACAGGAGATCGAAATCCCGTTCGCCTGGACCGACGGCGTGGTCTACCTGCACGCGGAGAACCCCGGTTCGGCCTACTCGCTCTGGCTCAACGACCGTCAGGTGGCCGAGGTCAGCGACCCGCTGACGCCCGCGGAATTCGACTTGACCCCCTATATCCGCGAGGGCGTCAACGATTTCAAACTGCTGATGCGCAGCGACAACCCCGCCCGGCAACTCGACGCCGAGGCCCCCGCCGCCCGCAAACCATTCGAAAACAGCTACCTCTATTATCAGAACAAGCGTTCGATCGCCGATTTCGAGATCGGGCTTGTGCCCGACACGCTGGGGCGCGACTTCGGGATGCTGGACCTGCGGATCGTGGCGCAGAACGCGTTCAACTACGACGAACCCGTCACCGTGGGCTACGACATCTACTCGCCGCAGGGCAAGCTGCTCGAATTCAACATGACCGAGATCACCATTCCGGGCCGTTCGACCGACACGGTGCGCTTCTCGCCGTTCATCTACCACACCTACGACAACAAGTGGGAGGCCGGAAGCAAGACGCCGCCGCTCTACAAGGTGATGCTCTTCACGCGCCGCAACGGTGTCTACAAAGAGTACATGCCGATGAAGATCGGGTTCGGCAAGACCGAACTCATCGACGGACGCATCATGCGGCTGGGCAAGGAGCTCAAACTCGAAAAGGCCCGCTACAACGCCGCGGCCGACCGCAAGACCGCCCTCGCAGAGCTCAAAGCCCTGAAGGCCAAAGGCAAGAATACGATTTGCCCGGACTATCCGCAGCCGGCGTGGTTCTACGAACTGTGCGACGAGCTGGGGCTCTACGTCATCGACCGGGCGAACATCGACGCCCCGGAGCGCAGCGGCGACCGCACGGTCGGGGGCACGCCGTCGAACGACCCGGCGTTCGCAGACGAATATCTGGAGCGCGTGAAGGCGATGTATTACCGTTCGCGCAACTTCACCTGCATCGTCGCCTACTCGCTGGGAGGCCCCTCGGGCAACGGATACAACATGTACAAAGCCTACCAATGGCTGAAATCGGTCGAAAAGTCCCGTCCGGTGATCTACGCCGATGCCGACGGGGAGTGGAATACGGATCTGTAACGAAACGGTACGGCATGAAACAACTGCTTTCACTCCTTCCACTGCTTTTCCTTCCGGTCTGTACGGCAATCGGACAGTCGTCCCCGATACGGAGAGCCACGGAACAAACAGCGGACAGATCCGCACGCTTGTGGGGTATCCGGTTCGAACCCGACCTGCTCCTGCTCAGTCCCGCCTCGCAGCGGATGGTCATCGTCCGGTACGGCGAAACGATGTCCGCATGCGACACGACAGCGCTGCCGACGGACATTCCCATAGCCAACTCGGTCACCAACTACCGGGGACGACGTTACGTTACACTCGTAAGCGACTGGTTCGACAAGCGTAATGCGGAAGCGCTATTGGAACTGACAGCTCACGAATCGTTCCATTTTTACCAGGACAGCCTCGGCATCGAGGCCGTTACGTCGCAAAATTCGCATCTGGATACCCCGCAGGGCCGCGCCCTGCTGCACATGGAGTTCGATGCCCTGCGACGGGCGCTGCGCGGGTCCCGCCGCGCACTGAAAACCGCCCTGCAAATCCGGGAAGAGCGTCGCCGGATGTTTCCCGACAACAACGAATCCACGTTCGAAAAGCACGAAGGAACGGCCCAATATACGGGACTGCGTATCGCCTATACCAAGGACCGGACGATCCGGCACATGGCGATCCGAAGACTGCGCTATGAGGCGAAAAAAGGTTATGTCAACTCGTTCGCATACGCCACAGGTCCGGCCTATGCCCTGCTGCTCGACCGGATAAACCCTGCCTGGCGGAGCGGCATCGCAACAGCGGAAGGGCTTTCCGAAGCCGCGGCCGATGCCTTATCGGAAACCAAAACAAACAAGGATTCCTCCTCCCCCACCGCGAAAAAACGGATGGAAGCTACCCGCAGCGACAGCTACGCCCGCTATCTGAAAGCCGAACGCAAAACGGCGGGCGACTCGTCGCGTTATACCGGATGGCTTGCATCCGACGCCAATGTGCTCCGCATCCCCAACGACGGCATCCACATCTCATTCAACCCCAATGACCGCGTTATTCCGCTCGCGGACCGGGCCGTGGTCTTGCGCAATGTCACCCTGCGCGGAAAATGGGGTACGCTCGTGGTAAAACAGGGACTCGTCCGTATGAACGACTGGTCGGCTTTTCTCGCAGCGGCCCCGCAACTCACGAAAGGCAACCGGATCACGGGGGCGGACTACACCCTCACGCTCCTCCCCGGCTGGGAGGTCCGGCATACGGAATCCGGCTGGCGCATAGTTCCCGTAAACGAAATAGAAAACCGGAAAACGTGAACATCGAACTGATCGTCATAGGCAAGACCGATTCGAAGGAGGTCGCCGCGCTGGTGGAACAGTATGCCCGGCGCGTGAATTTCTATTGCAAATTCGCGGTCACGACCCTGCCCGACGTGCGCAACACCAAGAGCATGACCGTCAAACAGCAGCGCACGGCTGAGGGAGAAGCCATCCTGCGCCAGCTGACCGACGGCGATTTCGTGGCGCTGCTCGACGAACGGGGCACGGAGTTCCGCTCGGTGGAATTCGCGCTGTGGGTCCAGAAACGCCTGAACAGCGGCGTGAAGCGTCTCGTCATGGTGATCGGCGGGCCCTACGGATTCTCGGAGGAGGTCTACGCCCGCGCCGACGCAAAACTGTCGCTCTCGCGCATGACCTTCTCGCACCAGATCGTGCGGGCGATCTTCGCCGAACAGATCTACCGCGCCTTCACCATCCTCAACAACGAACCCTACCACCACGAATAATGCAGCAGCGCCCCGCCATAGCCGTCCTGACCCCCAACATCCTCGTAGGCGCGGGGCTCCGCTCCATTCTGGAAAAGGTGATTCCGCACGCCTCCATCGAGCTGTTCCGCGATTTCCAGGAGTTCGCCGAGGCGGAGCCGGAGCGGTTCATCCACTACTTCGTCGCAGCGCAGACCTTCGCGGCCCACAACGCCTACTTCCGCGCCCGGCAACACAAGACCATCCTGCTCACCGCCGGACAGTCCCATGCCGGAATGCACTGCATCGACGTACAGACCGACGAGGAGGAATTCGTGCGCGCGCTGGTGCAGATGCAGCACAGCGTCCGCCGTCCGGAACACACCCTGCCCGCCCCGCCGCCGACCGGGCAGCCGCTCTCGGACCGCGAGGCCGAGGTGCTGGCGCTCGTCGCCCGGGGGCTCATCAACAAGCAGATCGCCGACCGGCTGGGCATCGGGCTGACGACGGTCATCTCCCACCGCCGCAACATCATGGAGAAACTCGGCATCCGCTCGGTGGCGGGACTGGTGGTCTACGCGCTGGCCGCAGGCTATGCCGATCCGGACGGGATGTAGGCCGCTCCTCATAAATTAGGATTGCACCGTTCGAAATAAATCCGTTACTTTGCACTCTCGACAAATTCCCGTTCAGCCATGCACCGTAAACTGATAGCCATACCGCTCCTGCTGCTGGCCTCCGCGGCCGCGGGCCGCACCGCCGGCGGGGAGGAGAACGAGGCGGCCGATACGGTGATCGTGGTGGACAAGGTGCAGGTGACGGCCATCAAGCAGGGGCTCGTCCTGCGGTCGCAGCCCGTCGCGGCGTCGATCGTCGGCAGCCGCGCCATCGGGCGCAGCCGCATCGGGGCGCTGAAGGAGCTCTCGCAGACGGTTCCCAACTTCCACGCCCCGGACTACGGGTCGCGCATGACCTCGTCGATCTACGTGCGGGGCCTCGGGGCGCGCATCGACCAACCGGTGATCGGCCTCAACATCGACAACGTACCCGTGCTCAACAAGGACAATTTCGACACGGAGCTGGCCGACGCCGAACGCATCGAGGTGCTGCGCGGTCCCCAATCGACGCTCTACGGCCGCAACACGATGGGCGGCGTGGTGAACGTCTACACACTCTCGCCGCTGGCGTATCAGGGGGTGCGGCTGACGGCCGAATACGGCAGCGGGGATTCCTACCGCTTCCGGGCGTCGTCCTACTGCAAGCTATCGCCCGACCTCGGGATGGCCGTGACGGGCTACTACACCCGCACGGGCGGCTTTTTCGACAATCTGTACACGGGTGAAAAATGCGACCGGGAGCAGCTGGGCGGGGGCCGCTGGAAGCTCCAATGGCGCAACCGCAAAGGACTGCGCATCGACAACACCCTTTCGTTCTCGGTCCTGGACCAGGGCGGCTACCCCTACGCCTACGTCGGCGAAGAGATCGTGCACGACGGGCAGGTCGTCATCCGCAAGGGGGAGATCAGCTACAACGATCCCTGCTCCTACCGCCGGACGACCGTCAGCGACGGACTCACGGTGCGCTACGACGCCGAAAAATTCGCCGTTTCGTCGATCACCTCCTACCAATACTCCGACGACGCGATGATCCTCGATCAGGATTTCACGCCCCTGAGCTATTTCACGCTCAAACAGGCCCGGCGCGAACACACCGTCACCGAAGACGTGGTGTTCCGCTCACGCGACGGACGCCGCTACGGATGGCTGTTCGGGGCGTTCGGGTTCTACCGCCACGGCACAATGGAAGCGCCGGTGCATTTCAAGCGCACGGGCATCGAGAAGCTGATCCTCGAAAACGCCAACACCTCCCCGGACCTGCACTACACGATGGATGCGGACGAACTGCCGCTCTGTTCCGATTTCCGCATGCCCTCGTACGGCGCGGCGCTCTACCACGAATCCCGCTTCACGCTGGGGCATTGGCGGATCACGGCCGGCATCCGCGCCGATTACGAGTGCACCCGGCTGCGCTACCACAGCAAGGCCGGCATGGACTGCTCCCTGAGTGTCAACGGCGGAGCGCCGGCCCCCATCCGGATCGACATCGACGAGACGAACGAAATCGCCCATTCCTACACCGAGATACTCCCGAAATTCTCGGTCATGTACTGCTTCGACGAGATGCGCAACCTCTACGTCTCCGTGGCCCGGGGCTACAAGGCCGGAGGATTCAACACGCAGATGTTCTCGGACATCCTCCAGGAAAAGATCAAATGGCAAATGGCCTCGGGAATCCCTTATGAGGGACCCGACCTGATGTCCTACGAACCCGAATACAGCTGGAACTACGAACTGGGCGGCCATTTCTCGTGCATGGACGGCGCCGTGCGGGGCGATTTCGCGGTGTTCTGGATCGATGTCCGCGACCAGCAGCTCACGGTCTTTCCCGCAGGGACGGCCACGGGCCGCATGATGACCAACGCGGGCCGCACGCGCAGCGTCGGGGCCGAAGCCGCCCTGCAATTCGCGCCGTGGCAGTCGCTGGAGATAAACACCGCCTACGGATACACCGACGCCCGTTTCGTGCGTTACGACAACGGTATCGGGGATTTCAAGGACAACCATATCCCCTACGCTCCACAGCACACCTTTTCGGCCGGGGTCGCATGGACCCTCCCGACGGGCGTGAAGTGGCTCGGCGACCTGGTGCTGCAAGCCGGGGTCCGCTGCGCCGGGCGCATCTGGTGGAACGAGGAGAACACGCTTTCGCAGCCGTTCTACGCGCTGACGGACGCTTCGGTGCGGATCGAACACAAGCACTACTCGCTCGACTTCTGGGGCCGCAACCTCGCAGGAACGGGCTACGACGTATTCTATTTCAAGTCGATCGGCAACGAGTTCGTCCAGCGCGGACGCCCCCGGACCTTCGGCATCACCCTGAACATAAACATATAACAATACCGACACATGAAAAAACTCCTCTTCCTCCTGTTCGCCGCCGCGGCTTTCGCGGCCTGCAACGACGACGACGGCGCACCCAAGATCCGCTACGCCTCGACCAACGACGGCATCATCGACGGACATCTCCAGGGTATCAACATGTTCTTTTACGGCAGCGCGGTCGCTACGGACGACGCGGGCAACGCCTACACCGACGACGAAGCGCTGTTCGAATTCGCCGGAGGCCCCTCGGGCGATTCGGAATACTTCTCCCTCTACATGCACAAGACCCGCTTCGCAGCCGGCATGCCGCCCTTCGAAATGAAAATACCGCACACGCGCTACACCGGCATGGACAATTCGATCGCTTTCTCCGAGGAAAGCATCGTTCCCGAAGCGATCCTGCCCGGTCAGGACGGCTACCAGCCCCTGCCCTCCTACACGCTCACCGATGTCGAAGGGTCGATCGACGGCGTCAACTGCCGCGTCAGCTTCACCTGCAACGTCCCCAGACTGGGAACCTACCGGATGGAATACGAAGGCCGGCTGATCATCAAAAAATAACAACCAAATATCCACAAGCCATGAAACCCGAATACAAACCTTTCGTAGACGAACTGATCGAACTCTGCATCAAAGAGGACATCGGCGACGGCGACCACACGTCGCTGGCGTGCATCCCCGCCGACGAACACGGACGCATGCGCCTGCTGTGCAAGCAGGAGGGCACGATCGCCGGCATCGAGATCGCCCAACTGGTGCTGCAACGCCTCGATCCCGAAATGAAATTCGAACAGGTGCTCCGCGACGGCGACCGCGTCGCGCCCGGAGACGTGGCGTTCTATGTCTCGGGACGCCTGCGCTCGCTGTTGCAGGCCGAACGCATCCTGCTGAACATCATGCAGCGCATGAGCGGCGTGGCGACCCAGACCGCCGTCTATGTCAAACGCCTCGAAGGACTGCACACCAAGGTCCTCGACACCCGCAAGACCACGCCCGGCATGCGTGTGCTGGACAAGATGGCCGTGAAGATCGGCGGCGGCGAGAACCATCGCATGGGGCTCTTCGACATGGTTCTGCTGAAGGACAACCACATCGACTTCGCCGGCGGCATCCGTCCGGCGATCGCGGGCGTGCGCAAATACCTCGCGGCCAAGGGCAAGAACATCCCGATCGAATGCGAGGTCCGCTCGCTGGAGGACATCGACGAGGTGTTCGCCGCGGGAGGCGTCGATCGCATCATGTTCGACAACTTCACCCCCGAGATGACCCGCAAGGCGGTCGAGAAGGTCGCCGGACGCTGCGAAACCGAGTCGAGCGGCGGCATCACCCTCGAAACGATGCGCGACTATGCCGAGTGCGGCGTCGATTTCATCTCGGTGGGCGCGCTGACGCACCAGATCAAGTCGCTCGACATGTCGCTCAAAGCCTGCGAATAACCCGTTCCGGATGAAACGTCTGCTCCATACCCCGTTGGCGCTGCTCGTGTGGCGCATCGTGCTGCTCTACGCGGTGCTGATGCTCTGCCGCACGGCGTTCTACCTCTACAACGCCGCCGTGCTCGGCCCCCTGACGTGGGCCGAGGCGTGGCCGCTGCTGGCCGGAGCGCTGAAATTCGACACCGCCTCGGTCGTCTACGCCGACGGGGTGTTCATCCTGCTGTCGCTGCTGCCCCTGCCCCTGCGCGAACGGCGCTGGTACCGGGCCGTGCTGTTCTGGTACTACGTCGCGGTCAACGCCGTGCTGGTCGTGGCGACGAACCTCGCCGACACGGTCTATTTCCGCTACACGCAGAAGCGTTTCACGGCCGACGAAATCTTCTTCGCCGACAACGACAACTCGTTGCAGCTGGTCGGGAAATTCATGGCCGAGAACTGGTATCTGGTGCTTCTGTGGATCGCCCTGACCGCCCTGCTGGCGTGGGGCTACCGCCGCAGGGTGCGGGAAGAGAGCATTTTCAGCCGCGGATGGGCCTATTACATCGGCAACACGGTGATCTTCGCGGCGGCCGCGGGGCTGAGCGTCGCCGGGATGCGCGGCGGCATGACCCGCATGACGCGCCCGATCACCCTGTCGAACGCCACGCTCTACACCGCCGACAGCGGCAAGGCCAACCTCATCCTGAGCAATCCGTTCTGCATCCTGCGCACCATCGGCAGCGCGGGGAGCGTCAAATACAAGAAACACTTCGCCCCGGAGGAGCTGGCGCGGCGCTTCACGCCCGTGCACCAGCCTGCGGACAGCGCGGCCGTGAACCTCGCGGGCCGCAACGTCGTGGTCTTCATCATGGAGAGCATGTCGGCCGAACACTCGGCCTACCTCTGTCCGGAGGTCTACGCCGACCGGGAGGTGAAAGGATTCACGCCCTTCCTCGACTCGCTGATGCAGAACGGACTGGTGTTCAAACGGATGTATGCCAACGGCACGCGGTCGATCCAGGCCATGCCCTCGGTGTTGGGCAGTATTCCGTCGTTCCGCACGCCTTTCGTGCTGATGGCCCAGTCGCTGGGCGAGAGCCGCCAACTGCCCGCCATGCTGGCGGACAAGGGGTATGCGACGCTCTTCTTCTGCGGTTCGGAACACGGCTCGATGGGATTCGGCGCCTACGCCCGTTCGGCGGGCGTCGAGCGGCTGGTGAGCCGCGAGGACTACGAAGCCCGCCACGGCACGGGGGATTTCGACGGGTACTGGGGAATCTGGGACGAACCGTTCCTGCAATTCATGGGCGAGGAGCTCGCGGCTACGCCTGAACCCTTCTTCGCCACGCTGTTCACCCTCTCGTCGCACCATCCGTTCGTCGTACCCGAGCAGTACGCCGCCACGCTGCCCGACGGATACACCCGGATTCACAAGGGCGTAGCCTACGACGATCAGGCGTTCCGCCGCTTCTTCCACCGCTTCGGCGGCGAGGAGTGGTTCCGCCGCACGATCTTCGTATTCGTCGCCGACCACGTTTCGTCGGAGAAATTCGCCGAAAAAACGCGCTCCTACCCGGGGAACATGCACATCGTGGGATTCATCCACACCCCCGACGGCGCCCTGCAAGGCGAGGTGCGGGAGGTCACGCAGCAGCTGGACATCATGCCCACGGTGCTGGGCCTCACGGGCAACACGGAACCCTACTTCGCCTTCGGACGCGACGTGCTGAACGAGCCGCAGCGGCCCCGCTGGTCGGTGTCGTACGACGGGAAATTCCGCGCGCTGACGGACGACGGAGCCGTCGTGCTCGACGATTCGGGCTCCGAGGTGCAGGAGTGCCCGACGACGCCCGCCGCCGACAGCCTGACGCAGTCGTTCCGGGCGCTGATCCAGCAATATTACAGCCATATCGAACGCAAGAGTTACACCCCCAATGATTGAATTCAAACCCGTGCGCCTCGAGGACCGGGCGGTCATCGAGCGCTATACCATGCCGTCGGGCATCTGCAACTGCGACCTCGCCTTCGCCAACATGTACTGCTGGCAGGAGGTGTTCCACAGCGCGTGGGCCGAGATCGACGGATTCCTCGTCATCCGCTTCCAGATCGACGGCGGCGAGCGCATCGGCTACATGCAGCCCGTCGGAACGGGCGACCTGGGAGCCATCATCCCCAGCCTGCGCGAGGACGCCCACGCCCACGGACAGCGGCTGCGGATCATCGGACTGACGGACGAGGGCCGCGAAACGATCGCCCGGGTGCACCCCTGCCGCTTCGCCTTCGAATCGGACCGCGCGCTGGAAGATTACGTCTACAACGCCGACGACCTGCGCAACCTCGCCGGACGCCGCTACCAGCCCAAGCGCAACCACATCAACCGTTTCGAGGCCGAATACCCCGACTATCGCTACGAGGAGCTGACACCCGACCGTTTCGAAGCCTGCATGGCCCTCGAACGCACCTGGCGGCGGGAACACGAGGGGCACACCTCGGAGCTGTGCGCCGAACAGCGGGCCATGCAGCGGGCCTTCAGGCATTTCGGGGAACTGGGACTGATCGGCGGCTGCATCTACGTCGGCGACCGGCTGGCGGCCTTCACCTACGGCTCGGCGGTCAACGACCACACCTTCGACACCCATGTCGAAAAAGCCGACACGGAGTTCGACGGCGCCTTCACGATCATCAACAAGCTCTTCGCCCAGCACCTCCCCGAGCGTTTCACGCTCATCAACCGCGAGGAAGACCTCGGACTGGAGGGCCTGCGGCACGCCAAACTCTCCTACCACCCGGCATTCCTCCAGCACAAGTTCACGGCGATCTGCCTGCACCCCGACGAGCTGGCCTGCAAGGATCTGTGGTTGAAATCTTTCGGCGACGAAGAGCAGTTCGCCGACTCGTTCATCATGCGTTACTATTCGCGGGAACGGATGCTGACGGCAGAGGTCGAAGGCCGCACGGCGGCGATGCTCCACCTCGTGCCGTTCGACACGGAGCTGGGGCGCACGACCTATATCTACGCCGTGGCGACGGACCCCGCATTCCGGGGCCGCGGGCTGGCGTCGCAACTGATGCGCGAAGCGATGCAGGCGATCGCGGAGCGCGGCAACGACGCGGCGTTCCTCATCCCGACGCCTGGCCAGGAGTGGCTGCACGGATTTTACGGCCGTTTCGGATTCGACGGGGCCGTGCCGACGGAGTTCGTCACCCCGGACGGGTTCGACTTCGGGACGGGCGACACGGCGACCGACCTGGCGATGGTCTGGCGGCGCGACCCGTCGGCCCCGCTGCCCGGGAAACTGACGGCGACCTACCGCAAATAAAAAAGAACCGGAGCTTAACTCCGGTTCTTTTTATTTAAGAAGCACTCGATCGTGTTCTCCATCAGGCAGCAGATCGTCATCGGCCCGACACCGCCCGGAACGGGGGTGATGACCGAAGCCTTGGGCTCGACGGCCGCGAAATCGACATCGCCGCACAACTTGCCCGTCTCCGGGTCGCGGTTGACACCCACGTCAATCACCACGGTGCCCTCGGAGACCATGTCGGCGGTGACGAATTTCGGACGCCCGATGGCCACCACCAGAATCTCCGCCCCGCGCGTCACTTCAGCCAGGTCGCGCGTGCGGCTGTGGGCCATCGTCACCGTGGCATTCGCGTCGAGCAGCAGCTTCGAGACGGGAAGCCCCACGATATTGCTGCGGCCGATCACCACGGTGCGCTTGCCGGCGATCTCCACCCCGGCGGTCCGCAGCATCTTGAGGATGCCTTTCGGGGTGCAGGGAAGCGTGCAGGGCTGTTTCTGCCACAGCGCCGCGACGTTCAGGGGGTGGAAGCCGTCAACGTCCTTCGACTTGTCGATGGCGGCGATCACCTTGTCCTCGTCGATGTGCTTGGGCAGGGGCAGCTGGACCAGAATGCCGTCCACCTCGTCGTCGAGGTTCAGCGCCGCGATGATGTCCAGCAATTCGGCCTCGGTGACCGACTCCGGCTTGCGGATCGTGGTGTTGCGGATGCCCACCTCGGCCGAAGCCTTGGCCTTGCCCGTCACATAGCTCACGCTGCCGGGGTCCTCGCCCACGAGGATCACCACCAGATGGGGCACACGTCCGTATTTCGCGGGGAAGGTCTTCACCTCGTCCGCCATTTCGAGTTTCAGTTTCGCTGAGAGTTCTTTTCCGCTAATGATTTTTGCCATATATCGCTCGTATTATCTTTTCGAAAGGTATATAAAAATGCAGGGTGCAGAATCCGACAAGCCACAATCCGCCCATACTCAAGGCTTGATTGGGAACTGCGAGCGTCGGTCCCTCTTCGATGCAGAGATCCTCCGCACCGATATGGAACGACGAAGCGCACATTGCCAATCCGGCCAGAATCCCGCAGGGAGCCAGCCACCACTTCCGGCGCCACCGGTCATTCAACCGGTAGACGAACCGCAAAGGCAACCCCACGATCCCCAGCACGCCGACCGTCACGACGGTCAGCAACAGCATCCACGCCGTATTGAGCGCGAAAGCAAACGCTCCCTCCACGCCGCTCCAATCCCACCAGACCGTCACAGCGAGATTCAGCGCGGTAATCAGCCCCACGACCAGCGGAAACTGATAAACGACGTGCCACTCGCGGCGGACAAGGCTCGGAAGAGGCATCAATCGTCGAGAGCCCAGTGACCGATGTCGGTGCGGTGGAACAGATTGTCACAGTCGATGCGGGCTACGTCGGCCAGCGCATTCTTCCGCGCCTCGGCCAGATCGCGGCCCGTGCCCACGACAAACAGCACACGGCCCCCGTTGGTGAGAATCCGTCCGCCGTCGGCCTTGGTGCCCATGTGGTAAACGGTCCCCCCGACGCGGTCGAGGCCCTCGATCTCGTGTCCCTTTTCGTAGTCGCCCGGATAGCCTTTCGAGGCCAGCACGATGCCCAGCGCCGCGAAGTCGTGCCACTCCAACTGCGTGTCGCGGCCCTCGGCCACGGCGCAGAAGATGTCAACGATGTCGCTCTTCAGACGCGGCAGCACCACTTCGGTCTCGGGATCGCCGAAACGGGCGTTGAACTCGATGACCTCGATGCCCCGTGCGGTCTTCATCAGCCCGCCGTAAAGCACCCCTTCGAAAGGACACCCCTCGGCGACCATCGCGTCGGCAACGGGCTGCATGATCCGCTCCAGGGCGTACCGTTCGTCCTCGGCCGTGATGAACGGCAGGGGCGAATAGGCGCCCATACCGCCCGTATTGGGACCTTCGTCGCCGTCGTAGGCCCGCTTGTGGTCCTGCGCCAGCACCATCGGCCACACCTGGTGTCCCGAAACGAAGCACATGAACGAAAACTCGGGGCCTTCGAGGTAATCCTCGACGACCACCTTGCCCTCGCCGAACTTGTCGTCGAGCAGCATGTCCCGCAGCGCCGCTTCGGCCTCGGCCATCGTCCGGGCGATCACCACGCCCTTGCCGGCGGCCAGTCCGTCGTATTTCAGCACCGCGGGCAGGGGACGCCCCTGCACGTAGGCCAACGCCCCGGCGTAGTCGGTGAACGCGCGGAACCCCGCCGTCGGAACGCCGTATTTGGCCATCAGCTCCTTGGCGAACTCCTTCGAGGACTCGATGCGCGCCGCGGCCTTCGTGGGGCCGAAGATGCGCAGTCCGGCCGCCTTGAAGCAATCGACGACTCCCGCCGCCAACGCCACCTCGGGTCCCACGACCGTAAGTCCGACGCCCTGCTCCGCGGCGAAATCGCGCAGGCGCTCCACCTCGGTCTCGCGGATCGACACGCACTCGGCCTGCCGGGCGATGCCCGCGTTGCCGGGAGCGCAGTAGATCTTTTCGACCTGCGGCGAGCGCGTCAGCGCATCGACAATGGCGTGTTCGCGGCCGCCGGAACCTATTACCAAAACTTTCATACGGTGAAAATTGAAAGGTTAAAAGTGAAAAGTTAAACATAGAAAATGGGAAAACAAAAGGCAAAAAGCGAAAAGCCCCAAAACTTTTCACTTTTCAATTTTCACCTAATGCTTAAAATGCCTCTCGCCGGTGAACACCATCGCAATGCCTTTCTCGTCGGCCTTGCGGATCGAATCTTCGTCGCGGACCGATCCGCCGGGCTGCACGATCGCCGTCACGCCGTATTCGGCGGCCAGCGTCACGCAGTCGTCGAAGGGGAAGAAACCGTCCGATGCCAGCACCAGACCCTCGGTGACGCCTGCGGCATGCGCCTGTTTCAGGGCGATCTCCGCCGAGCCGATGCGGTTCATCTGCCCGGCGCCGACGCCCAGCGTCCGGCCGTCCTTCACCGCCACGATGGCGTTCGACTTCACGTGCTTGACGATGTGCCAGCCGAAGTTCAGGTCCGCCATCTGCTCCGGGGCGGGCTTCGCCTTCGTCACGCACATATCCGCCGTCACGGCCTTCGTCGCCACGTCGAGGTCCTGCACCAGCAGACCGCCGTTGACGCTCACATACTGTTTGGGATCGACGGCGCCCTTCTCCATGTTGACTTCGAGCAGACGCAGGTTCTTTTTCGTCGTGAGCACTTCGAGAGCGCCTTCGTCGAATTTCGGGGCCATGATGATTTCGAGGAAGATCGGCTTCATCAGCTCGGCGGCCTCCTTCGTCACCGTGCGGTTCGTGGCCACGATACCGCCGAAGATCGACACCTTGTCGGCCTCGTAAGCCTTGGTCCACGCCTCCACGACATCCTTGCCCGTAGCCGCGCCGCAGGGATTCATGTGTTTCAGACCCACGCAGAACGGCTCGTCGAACTCGCGCACGATGCACAGCGCGGCGTTGGCGTCCTGAATATTATTGTACGACAACTCCTTGCCATTGAGCTGCTTGGCGAACGCCAGCGAGTAGGGAACCTTCTTTTCCTCACGGTAGAATTTCGCCGATTGGTGGGGGTTCTCGCCGTAGCGCAGCGACTGCACGAGGTCGAACTCGAGGAACAGCTTTTCATTCAGACCCGCCTGAGCGCGCATGTAGGTGGCGATCATCGCATCGTATTCGGCGGTGTGCGTGTAGGCTTTCGCCGAGAGTTTCAGGCGCGTGGCCTTTTCGGTATTGCCGCCGGCCCCGATCTCGGCGAGGATCTGCGCATAGTCCGCGGGGTCGCACACGACCGTCACGTCGGCCCAGTTCTTGGCCGCCGAACGCAGCATCGAAGGACCGCCGATGTCGATGTTCTCGATGGCGTCCTCCATCTTCACGCCGGGCTTCTCGATCGTCTGACGGAACGGATAGAGGTTCACGCAGACCATGTCGATGAACTCGATATGATTGTCTTTCAAGGCTTTCAGGTGCTCCGGGTCGTCGCGGCGGGCCAGCAGGCCGCCGTGCACGTTCGGGTGCAGGGTCTTCACACGGCCGTCGCAGATCTCGGGAAATCCCGTAACGTCGCTGATGTTGATCACCTCCACGCCGCTGTCGGCCAGCAGCTTCATCGTGCCGCCCGTGGCGATCACCTCCCAGCCAAGGGCCTGCAGCCCCTTGGCGAACTCCACGACACCGGTTTTGTCGCTTACGCTTATTAATGCTCGCATTATTCGATCAGTTTTTTAATAGTTTCAATGTATAACGGATATTCCACGGCGTGAATCATCGGTTCCAGCTCCTCGATGTCGCTGCCCTCGTAGGGGAAGGCCCGCTGGGCGATGATACGACCGCCGTCGAGTTCGGAATCGACATAATGGATCGTCACGCCGAAGACCTTGACGCCGTATTCCAGCGCCTGTTCGATGGCATGCGCCCCCCGGAAGGCCGGCAGCAGCGACGGATGGATATTGATGATCCGTCCCCCGTAGGCCCCCAGCAGTTCGTCGCCGATGATGCGCATGTAGCCCGCCAGGCAGACCAGTTCCACACCCGCGGCATCCAGCCGTGCGACGATCTCCCGTTCGTATGCGGCCTTCGAAGCATACTCTTTCGGGGCGAATACGAATGCCTCGACCCCGTGCTCCGCGGCCCTCTCGACCACCTTCGCACCGGGCTTGTCGCAGACCATCAGCACCACTTCGGCATCCAGTACGCCCTGCTCGCAGGCCCGGACGATGGCTTCGAAATTGGTGCCGCTGCCGCTGGCGAAAACCGCAAGGCGCCGCATCGCGCTATCGGATGACGACACCCTCGGTGTCGGTTACGCGTCCGATGACCGAAGCCCGCTCGCCCTGCTTCGTGAGGATGTCGATGGCCTTCTGCGCCTCGCCCGCGTCGAGGGCGATGACCATGCCGATACCCATGTTGAAGATGTTGAACATCTCACGGTGAGCCACCCGGCCGTACTTTTCGAGGAAGCGGAACACGGGCAGAATCTCCCACGTCCCCTCCTCGATCTCGATGCCCTGCCCCTCGTGCAGGATACGGGGGATGTTCTCGTCGAAACCGCCGCCCGTGATGTGGCTGATGCCGTGCACGTCGCAGTTGCGGATCACCTCCAACACCTGCTTCACGTAGATTTTCGTCGGCGTGAGCAGCACCTCGCCGAGCAGCTTGTTCGACAGCTCGGGATAGGATTCGCGCAGGTTCAGGCAGTTGTCCGCGACGATCTTGCGCACGAGGCTGAAGCCGTTGGAGTGCACGCCGCTCGAAGCGATGCCCACGAGCACGTCGCCCGCCTTGACCTTCGAGCCGTCGATCAACTGCGACTTCTCCACGACGCCCACCGTGAATCCGGCGATGTCGTACTCGCCCTCGGCGTACATGCCCGGCATCTCGGCGGTCTCGCCGCCCACCAGCGCACAACCGGCCTGCCGGCAGCCGTCGGCGACACCGGCGACGATGGCCTCGACCTTCTGGGGTTCGTTGCGGCCCACGGCCACGTAGTCGAGGAACTCCAGCGGCTCGGCGCCCTGCGCCAGCACGTCGTTGACGCACATGGCCACGGCGTCGATGCCGATCGTATCGTGCTTGTCCATCTCGAAGGCCAGCTTGAGCTTGGTGCCCACGCCGTCGGTGCCGCTTACGAGCACCGGCTCCTTCACATTCAGGGCCGAGAGGTCGAACATCCCGCCGAAAGCGCCGATGTTGCCCATCACACCCGGACGCGAGGTCGAAGCCACATGCTTCTTGATGCGCCGCACCACTTCATACCCGGCTTCGAGATTCACGCCGGCCTTTTCATAACTTTGAGCCATAGTAATATATGGTTTAAAATAATTTAAATTCCCTGTTTTTATCCCCATTCTCCGGGCCCGTCATTGCGAGGCATCGCCAGATGCCGTGGCAATCCGGGAAAAATGCCGTAACGTCACAACACCGGTTCAGATTGCCGCGTCGGACCTGCGTCCTCCTCGCAATGACCGCTTCGCGTCCCCTAACATTTTACATCTTTGTTGGCCTCCTCGGGCGACTGGTACAGCGCCGTGGGATAGCGTCCCGTGAAGCAGGCCATGCAAAGCTCCTTGCAGCCGCCGGCCTCCAGCAACGACGCGGGCGAGAGGAATACCAGCGAATCGGCGCCGATCTCCCTGCACACGCCCTCGGGATTCTTGCGGGCCGAGATCAGTTCGTCATAGGTCGAGGTGTCCACGCCGTAGAAACAGGGGCTGATCATCGGAGGGCTGGCGATGCGCACGTGCACCTCGGTGGCTCCCGCCTCCTTGAGCATCGTGACGATGCGCCGCGAAGTCGTGCCGCGCACGATCGAGTCATCGACCAGCACCACGCGCTTGCCCCTGACGATCGAACGCACGGCCGAGAGTTTCATCCGCACACCCTTCTCGCGCAACTCCTGAGTCGGCTGGATGAAGGTGCGGCCGATATACTTGTTCTTAATAAGTCCCATTTCATAGGGCAGGCCGCTCGCCTCGGCATAACCCATCGCGGCGCTGAGGCTCGAATCGGGCACGCCGACCACGATGTCCGCCTCGGCGGGCGCCTCCTTGTAGAGCAGGCGTCCCGACTCCTTGCGGTAGGCGTGGACGTTGCGGCCGTCGATGTCGCTGTCCGGACGGGCGAAGTAGATGTACTCCATCGCACACATCTCATGACGCTTGTACATCGAGTAGTCGCGGCTGCGGATGCCCTGCCTGTCGATCGTCACGATCTCGCCCGGCTCCACGTCGCGCACGAACTCCGCACCCAGCACGTCGAAAGCGCAGGTCTCGCTCGACACCACCCAGCCGTCGCCCAGCCGTCCGATCGCCAGCGGACGCAATCCGTACTTGTCGCGGCAGGCGTAGATGCGGTTGGCCGTCATGATGAGGAACGCGAAGGCCCCTTCGAGCATGTTCAGCGCGTCGATGATCGAGAAGATGCGCGGCCGGTCGTGGTAGCGCGTCTCCTTCTTGATCAGGTGGGCCAGGATCTCGCTGTCGGAGGTCGATTGGAACAGGCTGCCTTTGTTTTCGAGGTGGCGGCGCAGCAGCTCCGAATTGACGATGTTGCCGTTGTGCGCCAGCGCGAAATCGCCCGTGTTGTGACGGAAAAGGAACGGCTGGACGTTCTCAACGCCGCCGCCGCCGGCCGTGGTGTAACGCACGTGGCCGATGGCCATCGAACCTTTCAGGGTCGCCAGCTTCTCTTCGTTGAAAACCTCGGTCACCAGTCCCTCGCCCTTGATGCGGCGGAAAGCGCCGTTCTCATCCACCGAGACGATGCCGGCACCCTCCTGCCCGCGGTGTTGCAGGGCGTGGAGGCCGTAGTAAGTCAGCGACGCGGCGTCCGGCACCCCGTAGATGCCGAACACCCCGCACTCCTCGTGCAATTCGCGGTCGCGGATCACTTCCATCATCTTAGGCGGTAATTTTTTTCAGACGTGCCAGAATCTCTTCGTAAGCCTCGCGGACCTTGCCCAGATCGCGGCGGAAACGGTCCTTGTCGAGTTTCTCGTTGGTCGTGGCGTCCCACAGGCGGCAGGTGTCGGGCGACACCTCGTCAGCCAGCACGATCTCGCCGTCGAGCGTCTTGCCGAACTCGATCTTGAAGTCCACCAACTTGATGTTCATCTTCAGGAACAGCCCTTTCAGCACCTCGTTGATCTTGGCCGTCATGGCGTACATCTCGTTCAGCTCCTCGTAGGTGGCGGCGCCGAGCGCCACGGCGTGATGGTCGTTGATCAGCGGGTCGCCCAGCTCGTCCTTCTTGTAGCAGATGTCGAAAATGACGTTCGAAGGCTGCGTGCCCTCCTCGATGCCGAGGCGCTGGGCCATCGAACCGGCGATGACGTTGCGCACGATCACCTCCAGCGGAATGATCGTCACCTTGCGGCAGATCTGGTCGCGGTCGTTGATCGTCTCGACGTAGTGGGTTTTGACGCCCGCCTTCTGGAGCTCCTTGAAAATAATCGTCGAAATGGCATTGTTCAGCACGCCCTTTCCCTCGATCGTGGCCTTCTTGATGTTGTTGAAAGCCGTAGCCGCATCCTTGTAGTGGATGATGATCTTATCGGGATCGTCGGTGCGGAAAACCTGTTTTGCCTTGCCCTCGTAGAGCATTTCGAGCTGTTTCATGGTGTGTTTGGTGTTTTGAGTTTATATTGTATTACTTTTTCCGGAAATAAGCAACGGCGTTGCCGAACAGCGACTGTTCCTTCTCGCCGGCGATGTTCTTGAACAGATTCGGTTCGTAACGCTCCGTGTGGCCCATCTTGCCCAGAATCTGTCCGTTGCGCGAGACGAGGCCCTCGATGGCGTACTGCGAACCGTTGGGATTGAACGGCGCCTCGGCCGTCGGGTTGCCCGCAGCGTCGGCGTACTGGAAGGCCACCTGCCCGTTGGCGAAGAGCTCTTCGGCCAGTTCCTCGCTCACCACGAACTTGCCCTCGCCGTGGCTGACGGCGATCGAATGCAGGTCGCCCAGCTGGAATCCCGCGAGCCACGGCGACGCCGTCGTGGCGACGCGCGTCGTGACGATCTGCGAGATGTGGCGGTTGATGTCGTTGCGGAAGAGCGTCGGCGAATCCTTGGTCACCATGCCCAAACGTCCGTAGGGCAGCAGTCCCGATTTCACCAGCGCCTGGAAACCGTTGCAGATGCCGAGAATCAGTCCGCCGCGGTCGATCAGCGCGTGGATCTCCTCACGAATATCCTTGTTGTTCAACACGTTCACAATGAACTTCGCGCTTCCGTCGGGTTCGTCGCCCGACGAGAAGCCGCCGCTCAGCACGAAGATATGCGCCCGGCGGATATGCTCCTTCATCTCGGCGATCGAACGCAGGATGTCGTCGCCGCCGATGTTGCACAGCACGCTCATCTCGACCTCGGCGCCCGCCTTGCGAAACGCCTTGGCGGTGTCGTAGTCGCAGTTCGTGCCGGGGAACACCGGAATGTAGACCAACGGATGCTCCACCGCCTCGCCCGGATAAACGAACGTCTTCGGAGCGGGTGCGGAGGTCATCACCGTCGCGGTGTTCCGGCCCTTGTCCGGGTAGACCGCCGCAAATTTCTCCGTATTGGCCTTATAAAGTTCGTCGAGCGGCATTCTGACTCCGTTGACCGTCAGCGCCTCGTCGGCGACGGTGAAGCCCAGCAGCTCGGCGTGCGGATATTCCAACGTGCCCTCGCACTCGACGAGAATCGAACCGTAGGCGTATTCGTAGAGCTTCGCCTCGTCCATCGTCACTTCGGCGCCGATGCCGTTGCCGAAAGCCATCTTGGCCAGACCCTCTCCGACGCCGCCGAAACCGACGGACCACGCCGAGAGAATCTTTCCGGCCTCGATCTGCGAGCTGACGAACGTGAAATTCTCCTTCAGCTGCGCCGTGTCGGGCATCCGGCTCTCCAGCGGCGTATGGCGAACGAGGTAGATGCGGTGTCCGGCGCCTTTGAGGTCGGTCGAGATGACCGTCCGCGCATCGACCGTGGTGATGCCGAAAGCCATCAGCATCGGCGGCACGTCGATCTCCTGGAAAGTTCCCGACATCGAGTCCTTGCCTCCGATCGAGGGAAGCCCCAGCTCGACCTGCATCTTCAGGGCGCCCAGCAGCGCGCTCAGCGGTTTGCCCCACGACTCGGGATTCTTGGTCATGCGCTCGAAATACTCCTGGTAGGAGTAGCGCATCCGGTCATACCGCGCACCGGCGGCCACGACCTTCGCGGCAGCCTCCACGACGGCATAAGCCGCCCCGTGGTAGGGGCTCCACGAAGCCAGATAGGGGTTGTAACCGAAGGCCATGACGCTGGCCGTGTCGGTATATCCGTCGGTCGGGAGCTTCTGCACCGAGACCTGCGTCTCGCTGCGCTGCGTGCGGCCGCCGAAGGGCATCAGCACCGTGGAACGGCCGATCGTCGAGTCGAACATCTCGATCAGCCCCCGCTGCGAGAGGACGTTATTGTCTTTCAGATTATTGGCGAAACGCTCGGCGAGCGTCTCCCCCGCCACCTCGCGGAGGAAAGGATCGCGGTTCTCGACCTTGCCGATCTTCGCCTCGGCGTAGTGCTTCGCGCCGGCGCTGTCGATGAATTCGCGGCTGAGGTCCACGACCTTCCGGTCGCCGTTGAACATCCGCATCCGCGCCGTGTCCGTCACGTCGGCCACGTGCACCGCCTCGATGTTCTCCTCGCGGCAGTAGCCCATGAACTCCTCCATGTCCTTGGCCTCGATGACCACCGACATGCGCTCCTGCGACTCGCTGATAGCCAGCTCCGTAGAGTTCAGACCGCTGTACTTGGTCTTCACGCGGTCGAGGTAGATATCCAGTCCGTCGGCCAGCTCGCCGATGGCGACGCTGACGCCGCCGGCGCCGAAGTCGTTCGATTTCTTGATGAGCCGCGTCACCTCGGGACGGCGGAACAGCCGTTCGAGCTTGCGTTCCTCGGGGGCGTTGCCCTTCTGCACCTCGCTGCCGCACGTTTCGAGCGACTTGGCGTTGTGCTCCTTCGACGAACCCGTGGCCCCGCCGATGCCGTCGCGGCCCGTGCGGCCGCCGAACATGATGATCCTGTCGCCCGGGGCGGGACGCTCGCGGCGCACGTTCGCGGCCTTCACGGCACCCACCACGGCCCCCACCTCGAGGCGCTTGGCCACGTAGTCGTCGTGGTAAATCTCCCGCACGTGGGTCGTGGCCAGACCGATCTGGTTGCCGTAGCTCGAATAACCGGCCGCGGCCTTCTTCGAAATGACGCTCTGGGGCAGTTTGCCCGGAAGAGTCTCGGAAACAGGCAGGTAGATATTTCCGGCACCCGTCACGCGCATCGCCTGGTAGACGTAGCTGCGGCCCGACAGCGGGTCGCGGATGGCGCCGCCCAGACAGGTCGAAGCCCCGCCGAAAGGTTCGATCTCCGTGGGGTGGTTGTGGGTTTCGTTCTTGAATTGCAGGAGCCATTTCTCGGTCTGCCCATCGACATCCACGTCAATATAGACCGAGCAGGCGTTGTTCTCCTCCGAAACTTCCATGTCGTCCAACAGCCCCTTCTGCTTCAGGTAGCGGGCGCCGATCGTCGCCATGTCCATCAGGCAGAGGCTCTTGTGCTCGCGGCCCAGTTCGCGGCGGATGCGCAGGTAAAGCGCCAGCGAATCTTCGATCTCCTCCTTGACGAACGATTCCTCGACGGTGATGCCCTCCAGCTCGGTCGTGAAGGTCGTGTGGCGGCAATGGTCGCTCCAATAGGTGTCGAGGATGCGCAGTTCGGTTTCATAGGGATCGCGGCCCTCGGCGCGGAAGTATTTCACCACCTCGCGCAGGTCGTCGTCGTTCATCGCCAGCCCCATCTTCTTGCAGTAGGGCTCCAATTCGGAATCCGTCATTTCCCGGAAACCGTCGAGCACCTCCACGGGCTTCACCTCGGCCTGCTCCATGTCGTTCAGCACCGCGAGGTTCTTCTCGCGCGACTCCACGGCATTGATGTAGTAATGGCGGATTTTGGCCAGCTCGGCGTCGGTCGCCTTGTCGTCGAACAGCAGCAGTTTCGACGAACGGATGTTGACCTGCGCCTGCGGGTCGATCAGCCGCACGCAATCGACGGCCGACGCGGCGCGCTGGTCGAACTGTCCGGGCAGATACTCCACGGCGATATATTTGCGTCCCGCGAGGTCGCAGGCATCGGTCACGGAGTCGGTCACCACCTCGCCGAAAACCGAATAACGGCTCTTTTCCAGCAGCTCCGGCGTGAAGCCGAACAGGTCGTAGACGTTCAGCAGGCGCACTTCGCCCAATGCGAGATTCAGGTTTGCGTTCAGCTCGCGGCGCAGGCTCTCGGCCTCGACCTGGAAGCGGGGTAATTTCTCGACAAAAATACGGTAATTCTTCATTATCTTTTTCATTCCTTTTTACACAAATCTTGCGGCCCAGTCGCGTTCATACTCCCCGGCGGTCATCCCGACGAACGTGATGTGGCCCATCTTGCGTTTGGGCCGGCACTCCGTCTTGCCGTAAAGATGCACGTAAACGCCCGGCAGGTTCTCCGCAGCGACCTTTTCGGCCGCCCCGAGGTCCTGTCCGAGGATGTTCTTCATCACCGTGGGCGCCACCGGCCGCGGTTCCTGCAAGGGCTCCCCGACGAGATAGCGCACCAGCTCGCGGAACTGGTTCGTGGTCGAACCCTCGATGGTGTAGTGTCCCGAATTGTGGGGCCGCGGAGCCATCTCGTTGAAATAGATCTCACCGCCCCGGATGAAATACTCGATGGCCAGAATCCCCCGGTAGCCGCAGTCGCGCATGAAGCGTTCGCTCTCGGCTTTCATCCGTTCCAACACCTGCGGATCGGTCTCGGCAGGCACGATGCAGAGGTCGAGGATTCCGTCGCGGTGGATGTTGCGCCCCACCGGAAAGCTCACCACCCGTTCGGCGTCGGCGACCATCACGATGCTGGCCTCGAAGTCGAAACGCACGAACTCCTCCAGGATGCAGGGCACCGCCAGCAGCGGCAGGGCCCGTTCGATGTCGGCCTCGGTCTTCAGCACCAGCTGTCCGTGTCCGTCGTACCCCAACGTGCGGGTTTTCAGCACGGCGGGCAGTCCCAGTTCCTTCACGGCGGCCCGCAGCGACGCTTCGTCGTCCACGGCGGCGAAACCGGGCGTGCGAAGCCCGTGGTCGCGGGCGTTGGTCTTCTCGCGCAGGCGGTCCTGCGAATCGTACAGGGGTTTGTAACCCTGCGGGATGTTGTATTTCTCGCACAGCGGGATCAGAATCTCTCCCGGCACGTTCTCGAATTCGTAGGTCACCGCGTCGCTGCGGCGGCACAGCTCCTCGAGCGCCGCGGCATCGTCGTAGGCCGCCACGATATGATCGTCGCAGACCCTGAACGCCGGAGCGTCCGGCGCCGGGTCGAGGCTTATGGTGCGCACGCCCAACTCCCGCGCCTGCTCCGCGATCATCAGCCCCAGCTGGCCGCCCCCGATAATGCCCACCGTCTTCATTACAACTCGGCTTTGAGTACGTCGGCGGTCTGTTTGGCGCGGAAAGCGTCGAGTTTCGCGGCCAGCCCGGCATCCTGCAACGCGAGGATCGACACGGCGATCAGCGCGGCGTTCTTCGCCCCGTTGATGGCCGTCGTGGCCACGGGAACGCCCGCGGGCATCTGCACGATCGACAGCAGCGAGTCCAGTCCGTTCAGGGCCCGCGACTTCACGGGAACGCCCACCACGGGCAGCGGGGTCATCGAGGCCACCATGCCCGGCAGGTGCGCGGCGCCTCCGGCCCCGGCGATGATCACGCCGATGCCGCGTTCGCGGGCCGTCTTGGCGTATTCGCACAGCAGATCGGGCGTACGGTGGGCGCTGACCACCCGTTTCTCGAAATCCACGCCGAACGCCTCGAGCGTCGAAACCGCCTCGGACATCACCTCGTAATCGCTCACAGAGCCCATAATCACGCCTACTTTCATATAAATTCGTTTTAATTCAATCGTTCAAAACCCGCCTCTCAGACGGAGGAAGCGCAAAACCCGCCCCAGAAACCCGACAACCGGCCATCGCCCCTAAAACCCGCCTCTTAGGCGGGCGCCCCTGAAACCCGTCTCTTAGGCGGGCGGCTCTTAGACGGGAAACCGCCACGACATTCCTGCCGTGGCGGTCTTGTATCTATCCGAGCAGTCCACGAGCAGGCATCTGCTGCTTCGGGGAGTGTGCGGGCTGCATTTGCCGACACGCCGACGAATGGAAGACAGCGGCCTGCCCCTGTCGTTTCTTTCGTTCGCGCTGGTCGATATTGCAAATGGGAATCATCGGAATTAACCTAAACTGTCGTTAAAACAACGTTACAAAAGTAACGCTTTCCGGCGGACTTTCAAAATTCCCGGACAGATTCTATCGACAATTTATCCACATTCGCGGCATCACTCCTGCCGGGCCTTCGCCTCGCAGTAGGCGCAGCGGCAGGTCCCGTCGGACTGGCGGCGGAAAAGCCGGTCCACATCCTCCGTGGCGGAGATGCAGCGGCGGTTCGTGCACTCGTACTCGTTCACGATGTACTCCTCGCCGAAAACCGGGGTCCGCTCGAAGGGCTTGTTCTCGTCGGCCCAGCGCAGCAGCGTGTAGATCAGCGCCATGCGCACGAACTTGCCGTTCTCGACCTGCCGGAAATAGGCCGCGCGAGGATCGTTGTCCACGGCCCGCGTGATCTCGTTGACGCGCGGCAGCGGGTGAAGGATGATCATATCCTTCTTGGCCGTCGTCAGCTTGCCGGGATCGAGCACGAAGCTGTTCTTCACGCGGTCGAACTCCTCCTCGTCGAGGAAGCGCTCCTTCTGCACGCGCGTCATGTAGAGGATGTCCAGCTCGGGCATCACCTCCTCCATCGTGCGCACCTCGCGGAATTCGAGTTTCGAATTGGCGCTCATCTCGTGCAGCATGTAGTCCGGAAGGCGCAGCTCCTCGGGCGAAATGAGGATCACCTTGATCCCCGAATAACGCGACAGGGCCTTGATGAGCGAATGCACCGTGCGGCCGAATTTCAGGTCGCCGCAGAAACCGATGGTCATGTTGTCGAAACGCCCCTTCTCGCGCTTGATCGTCAGCAGGTCCGTGAGGGTCTGCGTCGGGTGCGAATGGCTGCCGTCGCCGGCGTTGATGACCGGAACGCCCGCATACTGCGAAGCCACGAGCGGCGCCCCCTCCTTGAAGTGGCGCATGGCGATGATGTCCGCGAAACAGCGGATCACGCGCACGGTGTCGGCCACGGTCTCGCCCTTGGAGACCGACGAGGAGTTGGCGTCGGAGAAGCCGATGACCTGCCCGCCCAGTTCGAGCATCGCCGCCGTGAAACTCAGCCGCGTGCGGGTCGAAGGTTCGTAGAACAGCGTGGCCAGCTTCTTGCCCTTGCACGACTCGCTGTACTTGGCGCGGTTGGCGATGATGTCCTCCGCCAGGGCTACGATCTGCTCGGTCTCCCGGACCGTGAGGTCGGTAGGATCAATCAAATGTCTCATAATCCGGATTATTTATTCATCCAGCTCTCGTCCGACGGATTATCGCGGAATTTCAGCAGCCGCGCCTTGTCCCCGGGTTCGATATACCCCTCCTCGGCGGCCACCTCCACGAGTGCGTCGAGGTTCGAAAGGCTGTAATTCACGACGTTCGCCTCCTTCATGCGGTCGAGGCCCTTCTTCATCCCGTAGGTGAAGATCGAAGCCACGCCCAGCACCTCGGCGCCCGCCTCGCGCAGGGCGTTCACCACCTCGATGCACGAACCGCCCGTCGAGATGAGGTCCTCGATCACCACGACCTTCTGACCCTTTTCCAATTTGCCCTCGATCTGGTTGCCGCGTCCGTGGTCTTTCGACCCCGAGCGCACGTAGCCCATCGGCAGGTCGAGGATCGTGGCCGTGATGGCCGCATGGGCGATGCCGGCCGTCGAGGTCCCCATCAGCACCTCGGCTTCGGGGAATTTCGTGCGGACGATCTCGGCCAGCCCCGCCTCGACGTGTCCGCGGACGACGGGGGCCGTGAGCGTCAGCCGGTTGTCGCAGTAGATCGGGCTTTTGATACCGCTCGCCCAGGTAAAAGGCTGTTCGGGGCGCAGGAACACCGCGCCGATCGACAGCAAGTCTTTTGCGATTGATTTCTCCATTTTTATCGTGTTTTCCGTTTTTCGGGTTATTCGAGGGCCCGCCGCAAAATCTTCTCCACCTCCTCGGGATAGATGCCGCCCTCGTGGACCTTCACGCCGTCCACATAGAACGTCGGCACATAGTAGTAGTCGAACGCGTCGGCCACGTCGGGCCGCTCCGACTCTTCGATCATCTCGATCTCCACGGCGGCCAGCTCCGGGTGGGCGGCCTTCGCCTCTTCGATATAGCGCAGCGCCTTCTTGCAGAAGGGGCACGTGCGCAGGTAGAAAAGTTTTACAGGTTTCATATTCTCCTCGTTCCTATAAGTTTTGTCCGTTATCCGACGAACTCGGCCACGCACCGGCGGTAAGCCGCCACGGGGTTCTCCGCAGCCGTGATCGGGCGTCCCACGACGATGAAGTCGGAGCCGATCTCCCGGGCACGGGCAGGGGTCGTGACGCGCACCTGGTCCGCTACGTCCCCGTCTGCAAATCGCACGCCGGGCGTGATCGTGAGGAACCCTGCGCCGCACGCCTCGTGCACCATGCCGGCCTCCAGCGGCGAGCAGACCACGCCGTCCAGCCCGGCTTCGCGGGTGTTCTGCGCATATTTCACGATCGTGTCGTTGATCGAAGCGTCGATCAGCAACTCGCGGCGCATGCGCTCCTCGCTCGTCGAGGTCAGCTGCGTCACAGCGATCAGCAGCGGCCGCGTGCCGTCGGCACGGGTGAGCCCTTCGAGGGCGGCCTTCATCATCTCGATCGTACCCGCCGCATGGACGTTGCACATGTCCACGTCCAGCCGCGACAGCACGGCCATCGCCTTCTTGACGGTGTTGGGAATGTCGTGGAGCTTCAGATCGAGGAAGATCTTGTGCCCCCGGCGCTTGATCTCGCGCACGATCGAGGGTCCCTCGGCGTAGAAGAGCTCCATGCCGATTTTCAGAAACGGTTTGCGTTCCTCGTCTTTGAAAAGGTCGAGGAAGCGGAAAGTGTCCTCTGCCGACTTGAAGTCGCAGGCTATGATTACATCGCGTTGCATATTTTTCTTAATTCTGCATCGTATCAGCGTATGGCAGGTTCGGGGCTTCGTAAAGCCGGCAAAGCAGGAGCATACTCGACGTATGCGACTGCCGAAGCCGGCGAGGAAAGTGCCGAAGATGCCATGCGATCATACGATGCCGATTATGTCTGACAATTTTTCAATTCCCAGCCGCTCCATCTCGCCGGGCAGGGCCTCGACGATCTCTTTCGAAGCGTAGGGATTCACCAGGTTGGCGGCCCCGACCTGCACGGCCGTGGCCCCGGCCATCATCATCTCGATCACGTCGCGGGCCGTCGTGACGCCGCCGCATCCCATGACGGGAATCCGGCACGCTTTGGCGACCTGATAAACCATCCGCACGGCCACGGGGAAGACCGCGGCGCCCGAGAATCCGCCCATCGTGTTGGCGATGACCGGACGGCGGCGGGCAATGTCGATGCGCATGCCCAGCAGGGTGTTTATCAGGCAGATGCCGTCGGCCCCCGCCTCCTCGCACGCCCGGGCGATCGAAACGATGTCCGTGACGTTGGGCGAGAGCTTGATGAACACGGGCTTCGTCGTCACCGCCTTCACGGCGCGCGTCACCTCGGCGGCGGCATCCGGGCAGGTGCCGAACGACATACCGCCGTGCCGCACGTTGGGGCACGAGACGTTGACCTCGATCAGTCCGACCTGCTCCTGCTTGTCGATCCGCTCGCAGCAGTAGGCGTACTCCTCGACCGAGAATCCCGAGATATTGGCGATGACGGGTTTCCGGAAAAAGGTTTTCAGCCGCGGCAGTTCCTCGCGGATCACGGCGTCGATACCGGGGTTCTGCAACCCCACGGCGTTGATCATCCCGGCTTCGCACTCGGCGATGCGGGGCGTGGGGTTGCCGAAGCGCGGCTCCCGCGTGGTGCCTTTGAACGAGAACGATCCGAGGACGTTGATGTCGTAGAACTCCCGGAATTCGTTGCCGTAGCCGAAAGTTCCGCTGGCCGGAACGACCGGATTGTCCAGCCTCAGGCCGCACAGTTCAACCGATGTGTCTACCATATGATCTCTCCTTTCTCCAATACCGGCCCCTCCTTGCAGATGCGCTTGTTGCCGTATTTGGTTTTGCACGAACAGCCCATGCAGGCGCCGAATCCGCACCCCATGCGCTCCTCGAACGACAGCTGCCCGTCGCACTCCGTGGCGCTGTACAGCGCATGGAGCATCGGCAGCGGGCCGCAGGCGTAAAAGTAATCGAAATCCAGTCCCCGTTCGGCGATGGCCGTGGTGACGAACCCTTCGACACCCCGCGAACCATCGACCGTCGAGACGGTGACCTCGCATCCCAGCGCGCGGAACTCCTCCTCGTAGAAGACCTCCGCGGCGGTGTTGAAACCCAGCACCACCTGTACCGGTTTGCCTTCGGCCAGGAGCCGCTTCGCCAGGTTGTAGAGCGGCGGCACGCCCACGCCGCCCCCGACCAACAGAGGCCGCCGGGCGTCGTTCTTCGTCGAGAACCCGTTGCCCAGACCCGTCAGCAAGTCGAGCTCCCCGCCCGCCCGCATCCGGCTCATCTGTTCGGTGCCTCCGCCCACGACCTTGTAGATCAGCGTGATCGAACGTTCGTCGAAATCGCAGACCGAGATGGGACGGCGCAGATACCGGCCCTCCAGCGCGATGTTGACGAACTGCCCGGGCGCCGTGATCCACTGCGTGTCGCCGGCGAGCGTCATCCGCCACACCGCGTCGGTCAGCGGCTCGTTCGTGAGAATCCTATATATACCTTTCTTATACATAAATTTTCCTTTCCGTACTTTTGAGGGCAAAAGTACCAAAACCCTCCGCATGTCGTTCTCCGCGGGATCGCCGCCGGCATTTCGCTGAACGGGCAGAGTAAGATCGGGCCTTTACTCTTTCCCGTTCCGGGCGCTCGATGCCACCGCCGCTCCTTTTCCGCTCCGAACGATAATGCGGAACTCAGATGCCACAATCTGTGGATAACTTCGGCGTTTTGTCGGAATTATAAGAGCACTTCACCCGGAATTTTGATTTCAGGCGAGCAGATTTCGGCCTGACCGAAGGTTGACGCGGATGGGCTGTACACGAGGTACTGCCCATTCGCGGCAAGCAAGGAAGGACGAAAGGTGCCGCATGAAATCGAAATTATTTTGAATCTATGGTCGAAACGCGCAGCGTGATCTCCTCCAGCACGTCGAGCAGCACCTTCACCGTTTCCAGCGCCGTGAAGACCGTCACGTTGTTCTCGACGGCCGTGCGGCGGATTTCGTAACCGTCGAGGCGCGTGTTGTGCTGGTTGATGTCGATCGTGTTGATGACGTAGCTGACATGTCCCTGACGCAATGCGTCGATGATCTCGTTGCTGCCCTCGTTGAGCTTGCGGCGCGTACGGGTGCGGATACCGTGCGCACGCAGGAACTCCGCCGTACCGGTGGTCGCCTCGATGTTGAAGCCCAGGTCGTAGAACCGCTTCACCAGCGGCAGCGCCTGCGGCTTGTCGTCGTCGGCGATGGTGACGAAGATCGTTCCGTAGTTCGAGACGTGCATGCCCGTAGCTTGCAGGGCCTTGTAGAGCGCCCGCGTGATCTTGTCGTCGTAGCCGATCGCCTCGCCCGTCGATTTCATCTCCGGCGAGAGGTAGGAATCCATGCCGCGGATCTTAGCGAACGAGAAGGCCGGGGCCTTGACGTACCAGCGCTCCTTCTCCTTGCCGCAAACCTCGGTAATGCCCTGCTCGCGCAGCGACTTGCCCAGGATGACCTGCGTGGCGATGTGGGCCATCGGCACGCCCGTCGATTTCGAGAGGAAGGGCACCGTACGCGACGAACGCGGGTTGACCTCGATGACATAAACGTCGTCGTCGCCGGCGACGATGAACTGGATGTTGTACAGACCGACGATGCCGATGCGCAGACCCAGTTTCACCGTATAGTCGATGATCTTGTCCTTGGCTTTCTGGCTCACGCTGAAGGTCGGATAGACGCTGATCGAGTCGCCCGAGTGAATACCCGTATGCTCGACATGCTCCATGATGCCGGGGATGAAGACATCCTTGCCGTCGCAGATGGCGTCCACCTCCAGCTCCTTGCCCATGATGTAGCGATCGACCAGCACCGGCTGGTCCACGTCGATCTCCACGGCGGTTTGCAGGTAGTGGCGCAGGCGCTCTTCGTTCGAGACGATCTGCATGGCGCGGCCGCCCAGCACGTAGCTCGGACGCACCAACACCGGATAACCGATGCGGGCCGCGGCCTTCACGCCCGCCTCGATGTTCGTCACAGCCTCGGCTTCGGGCTGCGGAATCTGCAACTCCTCCATGATCTTCTCGAAGCAGCCGCGGTCCTCGGCGTTCCTGATCGCCTCGGTGTCGGTGCCGATGATGGGCACGCCCAGCTTCGAAAGGGGCTCGGCGAGGTTGATGGCGGTCTGTCCGCCGAGCGACACGACGATGGCCTTCGGCTTTTCGAGGTGCACGACGTTCATCACGTCCTCCACCGTCAGCGGCTCGAAGTAGAGTTTGTCGCTGGTGGTGTAGTCCGTCGAAACGGTTTCGGGGTTGTTGTTGATGATGATCGCCTCGTAGCCCGCGGCGCGGATCGACCAGATGGCGTGCACCGTCGAGTAGTCGAACTCGACGCCCTGTCCGATGCGGATCGGGCCCGAACCCAGCACGATGATCTTCTCCTTCGGGCTCACCACCGATTCGTTCTCCTCCTCGTAGGTCGAGTAGAAATAGGGCACGTAGGAGGCGAACTCGCTGGCGCAGGTGTCGATCATCTTGTAGACCGGGAAGATGCCGTTCTTCTCGCGCAGAAGATACATGTCGTGCTGCGAGACGCCCCACAGCTGGCCGATGAACTTGTCGCTGAATCCCATGCGCTTGGCGGCGCGGAGCGTCTCGACATCCATCGGGTTGGCGCGGACGACCGCCTCGAATTCGATGATGTTCTTGAACTTCTCGAGGAAGAACATGTCGATCTTCGTGTTGTTATAGATCAGCGCCAGATCGACGCCGTTGCGGATCAGCTGCGCGATGGCGTAAAGCCGGTCGTCGGTGCCCTCCTTGATATAGGCCAGCAGGTCGTCGTTCGACCAGTTGTCGAATTTCTTGTGGTAGATATGGCAGACGCCCGTCTCGAGCGAACGCACGGCTTTCAGCAGCGACTCCTCCATCGTACGGCCGATCGACATCACCTCGCCCGTGGCCTTCATCTGCGTGCCGAGCTTGTTCGAAGCGTCGGAGAACTTGTCGAAGGGGAAGCGGGCGACCTTCGTCACCACGTAGTCCAGCGTCGGTTCGAACGATGCCGGCGTGTTGGCGATGCGGATCTCGTCGAGCGTCAGACCCACGGCGATCTTCGCGCTGACGCGGGCGATCGGATAGCCCGAAGCCTTCGACGCCAGAGCCGAGGAGCGCGACACGCGGGGGTTGACCTCGATCAGGTAGTATTTGAACGAGAGGGGGTCCAGTGCGAACTGCACGTTGCAGCCGCCCTCGATCTTCAGCGCGCGGATGAGCTTCAGCGCCGAGTCGCGCAACATCTGGAACTCCTTGTTGGTGAGCGTCTGGCTCGGAGCCACGACGATCGAGTCGCCGGTATGGACGCCCACGGGGTCGATGTTCTCCATGCAGCAGATGCAGATGGCCGTGTCGTTGTGGTCGCGCATCACCTCGAACTCAATCTCCTTGTAGCCCTTGATGCTTTTTTCGATGAGCACCTGATGCACGGGCGAAACGGCGAGTGCGTTGCGCATCAGCTCGCGCAGCTCGGCTTCGTCGTCGGCGAAGCCGCCGCCCGTGCCGCCCAGCGTGAAAGCCGGACGCAGCACCACCGGATAACCGATCCGGTGAGCCACCTCGGCCGCCTCTTCGACCGACATGGCGATCTGCGACTCGATGACCGGCTCGCCCAGCGATTCGCACAACTCCTTGAACAGCTCGCGGTCCTCGGCACGCTCGATCGACTCGAACGAGGTGCCCAGAATCTCGACCTGGCACTCCTGGAGAATCCCCTTCTTGGCCAGCTGCACGGCGAGGTTCAGGCCCGTCTGTCCACCCAGTCCCGGAACGATGGCGTCGGGGCGCTCGTAGCGGATGATCTTGGCGACGTACTCCAGCGTCAGGGGCTCCATGTAGACCTTGTCGGCGATATGCGTATCGGTCATGATCGTGGCGGGGTTCGAGTTGACGAGAATCACCTCGTATCCCTCCTCTTTGAGCGCCAGACACGCCTGCGTGCCCGCGTAGTCGAACTCTGCGGCCTGTCCGATGACGATCGGGCCCGACCCGATGACCATTACCTTCTTGATATCCTTTCTCTTAGGCATTTTTGTGATCCTCCATTATTTTAGTGAACTTCTTGAACAAATAGGCGCTGTCCTGCGGTCCCGAAGCGCTCTCGGGGTGGTACTGCATCGAGAAGACCCGGTCGGCGACGCACTCCACGCCCTCGGCCGTGCCGTCGAGCAGATTGACGTGCGTCAGCGTAAGCCCCGTGCCCTCCAGCGAATCAATATCCACGGCATAGCTGTGGTTCTGGCTCGTGATTTCGAGCTTGCCCGTCAGGAGGTTCTTCACCGGATGGTTGGCGCCGCGGTGGCCGAACTTCATCTTGAAGGTCTTGGCGCCGTAGGCCAGCGAAATCAACTGATGTCCCATGCAGATACCGAAGATCGGCAGCTTGCCCCGGAGCTGTTTCACCAGCTCGATCACCGGAGCCACGTCCTCCGGGTTGCCGGGGCCGTTCGACAGCACGAGGCCGTCGGGATGGAAGGCCATGATCTCCTCCACGGTGGAGTTGTAGGGCATGACCGTCACGTTGCAGCCCACGCGGTTCAGCAGACGGATGATATTGTACTTGATGCCGCAGTCAACGGCCACCACGTCGTATTTGTGGTTGGGAACGCGCGACATCCAGCGCTTCTTGCAGCTCACGCGCGCAACCATGTCGTGCGGCATGACGTACTCCTGCAATTTGCGCAGGGCCTCTTCGCGGGGCGTCGCGGCGTCGGTGACGATCACCTTTTGGGTCCCCTCGTCGCGGATGATGCGCGTCAGGGCGCGGGTATCGACGCCCCAGATGGCCGGAATGTCGTGCTCCTCGAAGACCTCGTTCAGCGTCTTCGTGTAGCGGAAGTTCGACGGCGAGTCGTTGTACTCGCGGACGATCATGCCGCCGATGGTCGGCGTTTTGGTCTCGTAATCCTCGTCGGCCATACCGTAGTTGCCGATCAGCGGGTAGGTCATCACCACCATCTGATCGGTGTACGACGGGTCGGACATGATCTCCTGATACCCCACCATCGAGGTGTTGAAGACGATCTCGTTGATGGCCTCGCGGTCGGCTCCGAAACCGTATCCGTAGAATTCACGGCCGTTCTCCAAGACAATTTTTTTCGTAAATGCTTTCATCCTTATCTGTTTGATTTCGTAGTTGCATGTTTATCGGGCAGGAAATCCATCCACCATTCCATTTCATCCTTCAACCCTCCCCCGTCATTGCGAGGAGCGTAGCGACGTGGCAATCTGCCCGGAAGTTGTAACCTTACAGCGTCTCCATCAGATTCCCGCGCTCACTTTCGTTCGCTCGGAATGACGGGAAAAACTTTTAGTCTTCAACTTTCATCTCATCGTAAACCTCTTTGCCGCCCACCACCGTCAGCACGGCGCGGCCCTGCACCTCCCATCCGGCGAAGGGCGTGGCGCGGCCCTTCGAAAGGAACGTTTCGGGATCGACCCGGTACTGCGCCCCGAGGTCCAGCACCGTGAAATCGGCCGGATCGCCCGCCTCCACGCCTCCTTCGAGCCCGAAGATGCGCCGGGGATTCTTCGACATCAGGTCGAAGAGCCGTTCGAGGGAGATCGTTCCCGGAAGCACCAGATACTTGTACAGCAGCGGGAAGGCGGTTTCCAGCCCCACGATGCCCATAGCGCTGCCGGCCAGCCCGCGCGACTTCTCCTCGGCGGTGTGGGGCGCATGATCCGTAGCCACGACCTCGATCGTGCCGTCCGCGATGCCTGCGACAAGCGCCTCGCGGTCGGCGCGGCTCCGGAGCGGCGGATTCATCTTGAAGCGCCCCTCCTCCTGCAAATCCTCGTCGCACAGCAGCAGGTAGTGCGGCGCCGTCTCGCAGCTCACCCGCAGTCCCCGCGCCTTCGCCCGCCGCACCAGCTCAACGCTCTCCTTCGTGGAGACGTGGCAAACGTGGTACTGGCAGCCGGTCTTTTCGGCCAGCGCGATGTCGCGCTCCACCTGCCGCCACTCGCTCTCGGAGCAGATGCCCCGGTGTCCGTGCTCGCGGCAGTAGTCCCCGTCGTGGATATACCCTCCGCGCAGCAGTTCATCGACCTCGCAGTGGGCCACGATGGGTTTGCCGACGGCCGCCGCACGGCGCATCGCCTCCTCCATCAGCTCGTCCGACTGCACGCCGCGGCCGTCGTCGGAAAATCCGACCACCTCCGGGGCCAGGGCCGCGAAATCGACCAGCTCGCCGCAGCCGCGCTGCCCCATCGTGATCGTGCCGTAAGGCTTCACGCGCACCGCGGCGTCGCGGCGGATGATCGCCAGCTGCTCGCCGAGCGTCGCCGGCGTATCGGGTGCGGGGCAGAGGTTGGGCATCGAACAGACCGTGGTGTAACCCCCGCGGGCCGCCGCGGCCGTACCGGTGGCTATGGTCTCCTTCTGCGGGAAACCCGGCTCGCGCAGGTGGACGTGGACATCGACCAGCCCCGGCACGAGGCACAGCCCCCCGAGGTCCACGACCCGGTCGCCCGGCCGAGGCTCCCCGGCCGTCACCACACGACCGTCCTCGACGGCGAGACAGCCCGTTTCGAACCGTCCCCCGCGGTAGATCGTCGCGTTGGTATAATACGTTTTCATCTTGTCAGGGACACAAAAAAATAGGGCAACCGAAACAGTTACCCTAATAAAACAATAATGCCCGAATCCGTCGGAGACTGGAAACCCGACCAGTAATCCTGCTGCCAAAATGCTTGCGCCGATGCTATGTTGGGTTTACAATTCATAGGACTCAGGTGTCGCTGTAATTGTGTACAAAGATAGAGGTTTTTCGCCGCCCCTGCAAAACTTTTCCGGAAAAATTTTTCAACAATCCGTCCACAGCCATTCGTCCCGCCCCGACAGGGAACAACGCGAAAGAGAGTTCCAAAAGCGAACAGGGGTTTGAGGTGGGGTCCGATTCGCAAACGCGGCGGAATGCCGCGACTGCGGCCATCGAAAACGCCGAAAGAAGCGACAGGCGAGTCCGGCGGACAGCCCTCCCCTACTTCGCAATGATCAGATCGACGCCCGCCTCCTCGATGATCGAAACCATCTGCTCGGGAATGCGCTCGTCGGTGACGATCACGTCGATGTCCTCCAGCGCGCAGATGCGGCCGAAGCCCCGCTGCCCGAACTTCGACGAGTCGGCCAGCACGACCACCTGCGACGCCGCGCGCATCATCCGCCGCGTGAGCTTCGCCTCGTCGATCGTCGAGGTCGTGATGCCGTGTTCGAGGTCGATGCCGTCCACCCCGAAGAAGACCTTCGAGCAGATGCAGTCGTCCAGCTCGCGCGCGGCCTCCTCGCCCAGCACCGAAAGCGACTTCTTGTGGACCGTGCCGCCCAGCTGCACGACAGCGACGTTCTCTGCCTCGTTGAGCAGCACGCCCAGCCGCAGGAACGGCGTGACGATGTTCAGGTGGTGCCACGCGCGCATCTTGATCTCCTCGGCGAAGGCGTAGACCGTGGAGCCCGAGGCCACGATGATCGAATCGGCGTCGCCGAGCATCTCCACCGCCCGCTGCGCGATGAGCCGCTTGGCGTCGCGGTTGATGTTGTCCTTCACGTGCACGTCGAGGTCCGCGACATGGGGATTGGCCGGGCGGGCGCTGCCGTGCACCTTATATAATAAGCCCTTGCTTTCGAGAATCTTGATGTCCTTGCGGATCGTCACCTTCGTAACGCCCAGTTCATTGGCCACGTCCGTGATCCGGACGAACCCGTATTTGTTCAGGTTGTCGAGAATGTATTTGTGCCGTTCGGCGATGCTCAGCATATCGGTCGAAGATTTAATGTATCACAAAAGCAAAGATAAGAAAACTTTTCATATATCGCAAAAAAGGGTCCGCAACCCGCCGCGGGCCGGACCCTTCCGGACCGCAGTCCGTATCATCTAAAAACAAAACATTTTCCGTCATTCGGTCTCGGCCTCGTAGCCGTCGGCCCGGGCGCCCCACATCAGCAGGAAGACCAGCATGCCCACGACGGCCATGCCGATGATGCCGACATAAGCCCAGTTCCAGCCGTAGTGCTGGGCGACAAAGCCCAAGCCCACGCCCGAAACGAGCGTCGAGGCGTAGCCGAACAACCCCGTGAGGCCGTTGGCCGTGGCGGCGGCCCGCTTCGTGGCCTGGTTCGCCGCGGCGATGCCGATGAGCGCCTGCGGACCATAGATGCAGAACCCTGCGGCGCAGAGCGTGGCGAAGAGCAGCCAGATAGGCGCATCGGCGGGAAGCTGCCAGAAGAGGAAGACGAAGAGCGCGGAGCCGGCCATGCAGAAGACGCAGGTGCGGTGGGCGCGGCCTTTGAGCCACTTGTCGGTCGCCCATCCGGCGAAGAGCATGCCGAGGATTCCGGCGATCTCGAACATCGCCACGAGCCATCCGGCGTGCGACATCGAGACGCCTTTCGACTGGCTCAGCAGCGACGGCCCCCAGTCGAGCACCGAGAAGCGGACGATGTAGACGAAGAAATTGGCGAAGCCCAGAATCCAGATCAGCGGGTTCTTGAAGACGTATTTCATCAGGAACGCCTTGTGTTCGGCGCCCTTCTTCCCGGTCTTCACCTTGGCGGTCTCGGTGCCCTCCAGCTCGGGAAGCCCCACCGAGGTCGGCGTGTCGCGCAGGAAGACGACCAGCCCGATGGCTCCGGCGAAAGCGATGGCCGAAGGAATCCAGAAGCACCATTTCCACGCGCCGACGTGCGCGGCGGAGACCATCACCCGCTCCATCCCCGCGGCATCGTCGGGCGCCACGCCCAGGTTGGCGGCGATGGACGCCACGGCGTCGGGATCGGCCGTCATATCGGTTCCCAGCGTCCCCATGACATAGCCGCAGAGGATCACCACGAGGCCCGCACCGATCGAGTGCGAGGTATTCCACACCGACATCTTGGTCGCCAGCTCCGTGGGCGGAATCCAGTGGGTCAGCAGACGCGCGCAGGGCGGGAATCCCGTTCCCTGCAACAGACCGTTGACGACCCACATGACGCCCATGAAGAGAATCAGCGTGTTGGTGAACTGGCTGCCGTCGTGCTGTCCCGTGATCCAGTAGGAGATGTCCTCGCCGAAGCCGAACGCGAAGTTGGCCAGGGCGCACAGCGCAAGACCCACGGCCATGTACCAGCGGGCGTTCATCCGGTCGGCCAGAATGCCGTTGGCAAAGCGCGAGAAGCCGTAGATCAGGCCGTTCAGAGTGAGGAAGACGCCGAGGCTCGTCTTCGAAATGCCGAGGTCGGCTTCGAGGCCGGGCATGGCCAGCGAGAAGTTTTTGCGCACGAAATAGAAGAGCGCATAGCCGATCATCGTGGCGATGATCGTGCGCATCTGCCAATACTTGAAGCGCTTGGATTGTTCAGAGGTCATTTCGAAATGAAAGTTAGCAGTTTCAGATTCCAAAGATACGACTTTCGGAGAGATAACCTACATTATTCCGGTGAAATTTTCGTTTCACCCCCGGAAATCGCACCGTCACATGCCCGAAGCGGCCGGAACGGCATGCCCCGGCCGTTCCGCTACCGGTCTTCGACCTGCCAGACGCCGCCTTTGCCGAACAGCCGGTCGAGCCACTCCTCCATCCAGCCGCAGCGGAAAGCCACATCGACGACCGTATAACGGCTGCGCATGTAAGGAATCTTCTCGAACGAAGCCCGGAAATGCGCGCGCGACACGCCGATCTGCTCCGGTTCGCAGGGAGCCCCGACCAGTTCCAGCCGGCGGTGAACCTCGCCGAAGGGGATGATCTGGTCGCGGATTCGGCCGCGCAGCCCGGGCCACGCCTGCTTCAGCCGCACGAGCTGTTCGCGCAGCCCCTCCTTATCGACGTATTTGCCGCGGGTCTCCGTCAAGCCGCGGGCCACGAACTCGGGATCATTGTCGAAAACGGCGCGGATGTCCCGCTCGGTCTCCTCCCACGATTTCCACGCGGCGACGCACTTTTCGACATCCAGCTGCTCCACGGGAGCGTCGAGCAACATCTCCAGGAAGGCCGTCGAGGCGAGCGTGCCGATGCCGACCTTGAAGCCGTGCGACACCGAAGCGCCCTGGAACCGCAGGTGTTCCATATCCCACAGATGGCTGAACTGATGCTCGGCGCCCGAAGCCGGGCGGCTCGACTGCGTGGCCTGCATGGCGAAGCCGCTCAGCAGCAGCCCCTCGGCCAGTTGTTCGACCTTCGCCACATTGCCGGCATGCACCCCTGCGGGATCGCAAAGAGCCTCTTTCAGCCCCTCCTGCACCAGCCCGAAGGCGAAGTCGTCCATCTTGTCGGCCCCCACGGCGTCGGCCAACATCCAGTCGGCGCCGGCGGGGATCTTGGCGATCAGATCGGCGTATCCCGAAGCGGACATGCAGGCGGGCGCCGCGGCGGAGATCGACGGGTCGAGCACCATGCCCAGCGGCGCAGGGCAGTCGAAGGTCTGCTTGTTGCCGTCCTTGGTGATCGAGGCGCCGTAGGCCGTATAGCCATCCATCGAAGCGGCCGTGCCGACCACCATGTAGCGGCGGCCGTTGTGGTAGGAACAAAGTTTCGTCAGGTCGTTGATAACGCCCGAACCCACGGCGACGGGCACGGCGTCGGTCGCGGCCAGCACGCCGTCCAACTCCTCGACGAACGTCCACTCGGCATAAAGTTTCGGATCGGTGAAAATGTGCGGTTCGTCCTGCGCGATGCCCGCTTCGGCGAGGATGCGGTGCACCTCCTCCCCGGCCACCCGCCACGTATTGAGGTCCGCGACCACGAGGGCGCGGCGGGCGGGGAACAGGCTTTTGAACATCTCCGCGGTCTGCGGAAGGGTATCGACGCCGATCACCAGCGCTTTGGTGTCGGTCGTGCGCCGAAGGGCGCTCTCTACTTTATTCATAATAGCATATTACATAAACGGAACATCGCCGGAACAACCGGAGTGTTTACAAAGCAAAGGCAAATATAGGAATTATTTTCCTTTTAACAATAAAAAGCAATAAAATTTATTTCTTTTCGACATCTATTTCGTTTCTATTTCGGGTTTTTCGAGTTCATAATTGGAAAAAAGAAAATAAAAACATACCTTTGAACCCCGAACGAAACCTCTTTCGCTATGAAACGAACGATCCTGCTGCTGGGCCTCCTCCTGACGACGGCCGCAGCTGCCGCACAGCCCCGCATCCGCGTGGAGCACGGCCCCTATCTGCTGAACGTGACCGACGAAGGCTTCACCGTCGTATGGAGTTCGACGGCGGATGCCGCCGGATGGGTGGAGCTGGCCCCGGACGACGGTTCGCACTTCTATGCCGCCGAACGTCCGAAATTCCGCGATTCGCACCTCGGACGCCAGCGCATCGGACGCATGCACAGCGTGCGCGTCAGCGGACTGAAACCCGGCACGACCTACCGTTACCGCATCATGCAGCGGGGCGTCGTCCTCAACGAAGGCAACAAGCGCGTCATCCTCGACGAGGGATTCGGCAGCGACATCCTCAAACACAAGCCCTACACCGTCACAACGCTCGATCCGGCGCAGGAGAAGGTCGATTTCTGGGTCGTCAACGACATCCATTCGCGCGACTCGGTCTTCCGCCTGCTGATCCGCAGCGCTCCGAAGGAGAAGCCCGATTTCGTCTGCCTGAACGGCGACCTGGCCACTCAGATCGAGACCCCGGAGACGCTCTGGGATGCCTGCCTCGCGTCGGCGTCGGAGATTCTCACTCCCGCGGGCATTCCGCTGGCCGCCGTGCGCGGCAACCACGAGAACCGCGGCGTCTGCTCGGGATGCTGGTCCGACTTCTTCCCCTCGCCAACCGGAGAGACCTACTACACGTTCCGCCGGGGCCCGGTTTTCTTCCTCGTGCTCGACGGCTGCGAGGACAAGCCCGACAGCGACATCCGCTACTACGGGCTGGGCGACTGGGACGCCTACCGCCAGCGGGAGGCCGCATGGCTGAAAGAGGTCGTCCGGAGCGAGGAGTTCCGCACGGCGCCCGTGCGCATCGTCCTGATCCACATGATTCCCGGAGGCGAAGCGAGCTGGTACGGCGAACAGCAGATCCGCCGGCTGTTCGTCCCGGAGCTGGTCGGGAAAGGCATCGACCTGATGCTCTGCGGCCACTACCACCGCTACCAATGGATCGACGACGGCAGCCGCGGGGTCGATTTCCCGATCCTCGTCAACTCGAACAACGACTGTCTCCGCGTGTCGGCCGACCCGAAAGGCATCGACCTGAAAGTGATCGACACCTCGGGCGCCGTCATCGAACGACACCGCATCGACAAAAAATAACGACAATGGAAAACTTTCACGAATACCGCTCCGTCTGGGAGCACGGCGAACTGATGGAGCGCCTGCGCCGCATCCGCCACGTGGCGCTCGACATGGACGGCACGATCTACATGGGCATGTCGCTCTTCCCCTACACGCAGGCTTTCCTGCGCGGACTCCGCGAACAGGGCATCGGCTACTCGTTCCTGACGAACAACCCCTCGAAGTGCATCGACGACTACCTGCACAAACTCGCCAAGCTGGGCATCGAGGCCACGCGCGACGAGATGTACACCACGGCGCTGGCCACGATCGACTACATCAAGGCCCGCTACCCCGCCGCCCGCAGGCTCTTTCTGCTGGGAACGCCCTCGATGATCTCGGAGTTCGAGGCCGCGGGCTTCGAGTCCTGCGCCAACTCGGCGGACGACGTGCCCGACGTTGTCGTGGCGGCGTTCGACATGACGCTGCAATACGACCGGCTGTGCCGCGCGGCGTGGTGGGTCAAGCAGGGCGTGCCCTACATCGCCACCAACCCCGACCGGGTGTGCCCCACCGACCTGCCGACGGTGCTCGTAGACTGCGGTTCGATCTGCGCCTGCATCGAGCACGCCACCGGACGCCGTCCGGACATCACGCTCGGGAAACCCGACCCCAACATGCTCTCGGGCATCCTCGCGCGCCACGGACTGCAACCGTCGGAGATCGCTATGGTCGGCGACCGCATCTACACCGACGTGCAGATGGCCCACAACGCCGGAGCGATGGGCGTGCTGGTCCTTTCGGGCGAGACGACGCTCGACGTGGCGGACAAAGCCGACCCGCAGCCCCACATCACGGCCGACAGCATCGAGATCCTGGGGCGTCTGCTCCGCGAAGCGCACGCATGACTACGCGCAAAAGTCCGATAAGTCATACCGATAGTCCTATCGAAAAATCCCGAATCTTGCGGGTTCGGGATTAAAGCGATGTAACGACTTGATTTATCAAGTCGTTACATTTTTGTGCGGGAGAATAGGTAACGAAAAGGCAACGGTTTATTTTCAGCGTCTTGCGCTCAAATGCTGCATTTCAAATAACCTACTACAAGATACGAAAAATTTTCGGGATAGGCAAATTTATCATTTAAGCGGAATTCGATAGTCGCCATAAAAGCAACTCATGCCCGCAAGAATTTTCGCGGGCATGAGCATTATGTATTTATTAATCTTCGATCCAAGGGTTTACATTTCCCGACAAGCGTATGGAATGGTTGTCAATATCTCCCAAGATACCTTGTGCCGAAATTTCTGTCCGCATCTTTAAGTCGTCGATTTCTTGTTTAAGAAACGGTCTCTGCTTCCCCGACTTATCGAGTGATGCACACCCGGTTTTGTTCGACTTCAGAGAACGGCTGTACGGTATCGTCCTTGCCTTCGACAGCGATTCTGCCGGCATCAACGCCCGCTTTCTCCAACATAGCCGCAACGCTTGCCACCCGCAGTTTCGAAAGCTTCAGGTTGAAGGCCTTCGATCCCGTAGCGGCATCGGCATAACCGATGGATTTCGACCTTCGCATCGAAATTAGCTTTTAGGAACTCGAGTCAATGCAGTGATCTTCTCCTGCTCAGAGGTACGTATCTGCGCCGAGCCGATGCTGAACAAGATATTTTTGCGCAGAGCTGCCGGCTTCTCTGTGCTCTTTATCTTCGGAGTCTGCACAGGAGCGGGTCGGGTTCCCTGCACGGCAGGTTCTTCCTTTTCTGCGGGCTCAGTTGTCCGAGCCGGCGTTACGGGTGCGGCGGCGACTGCCGGATGCGATTTCTTGTAGTTCTTGCCGAAGCGGAAAGTGAAGCCCGCCAGCGCATTGAATTGCCAGTCGAGGTTCCCGGCCTTCTTCGAATTATACTTGTCGGAAAGCATGTTGGCGTTCAGCTCCACACCGAACAATACGCAGTCCGAGAAAAGGGAATTGATGAAAAAACTGAGACCAAGAAAAGAGTTAATTTAATAAACTATTTTATGGCGGAACCAACCGCCGAAAATAGCGAAGCCACGGACGTATGACCGTGACTTCGCATTAAATTATAACCTTCTTCTAAAAACGGTAGGAGATACCGGCGCGAACCACCTGTGAGGTAAATTCGAGCTCGTATACCCGGCTCTTGTCGCCCATATAGGTAAATGCAGGCGTGTTGAGCAGATTGGTGGCTTCGGCATAAATCGTGATGCCCTTGCCGATCCGGTATGATGCGTTTGCGTCGAGCTGCCAGCGGGCATCCACCCACAAATCCTCGGCGGCATTCGAGCCCAGAGCGTAAATGAACTCGCCGTTGTAGTTAGCCGAAAGCTGTACGGTCAGGCGCTTCGACGAATAGGCCAATGCTAGGTTGGCCGTATGTGCAGCCTGCCCCGGGAAGCGCAGTTCGCCCCGGTCGTCGTTGACTTTAGCCTTTGAATGGGTGTAGGTGTAGTTGCTCGTGAAGACCAGGTTGCGCAGGAAGCCCGGCAGGAACGTCAGGTTCGAGTTCAGCGTGATCTCGGCGCCAAAGAGTTTCGCGGCGTCGCCGTTCATCTGCTGTACCATATTGAACGGCGTACCGTCGGCATTCAGCGTCGAATAGTAAGGGTTGTTCGGGTCGGTGATCGATCCCTCGCGCTGGTACTGGAAACGGTTGATATGTTTGTAGAAGACGCCGCCCGAGATCAGGCCCACGTTTTTGAGATATTGTTCGAAGAGGAAGTCGAAGTTGTGCGAATAGGCAGCTTTGAGATTGGGGTTACCCATCGTCACACGGCCCAGATCGGTGTTCATGTCGACCGAGGGCACCAGGTTGATGACATCGGGACGAGAATAGCCGGTCGTGTAGGCCAGACGCAGAATCGTGTTCTTCGCCACATCCCATTTGAACTGAATATTGGGCAGTACGACCGTGTAATTCACCGTCGAGTCGGCACGCGTGCTCTCATAGGCTTTGTATTGGACGGAAGTCTGCTCCAATGCCTCCCATTCGTCCAGGGGAATCTGACCGCCGTTCCAGTGAATGTCGTTGTTGGGATTGTCCGGACGGCCTAAGATCGCAGGGTCGTAGCGATATACCGAATTGGCTTTGTAATCCACTTTGGTATGTTCGACGCGCACGCCGATAATGGCCATTACTTTCTTGAACTGGATCTTGTTCATCACGTAACCCGAGAAAACATGCTCGTCGGCGTCGTAGAAGAAGGAATCGCGCGCCGATCCCGTTCGATATGCGTTCGTCGAAAAACGTTCGGGATTCTTTGCTTTCCAATCGTGTACCTTGTCCGGATCGGGAGCCGCGCCGTAGGAGATATGTCCGTTGAGGAAGTCGGCCGAAAGCTGCTCCTTGTAGAGGAAATATTTCAGGCTGAGATCATCATTCTTCGAAATTGCCGTAACGTCGAAAATCTCCGAATCGGGCGCCTTGTAACGCTCGCTGTGCATGAACTTGCCCTTGACGCCGAACGACAGCGTCGAGGCGTTGGTGCCGATGAAATAGTTTTTCGATGCATTCAAGCGGCCGGTGATGTTGCGGCCCTTGTTGCGGACGTTGTTGTTGTCGAGCGTATAGAATTCATAGTAGGAAAGGTCGTCGAGCGGCTTGTCTTCGTACATCAGCGTCTCGTCCAGTTCCAGATAGCGGCTTTGATAGGATTTCACCCAAGCGAGCGGCTCTTTCTTGACGAACGCTTCTTTCGAGGGGAACTTGTCGCCCGCCAGGTTGGTGGGGGCTTTGCCGTTGCGCCATTGCGGAGTCTGGAAACCGTACTGGGCACTGTTGGCTTCGCGCCGCGAGGTCGAGAAGAAGACGCCTCCGTCGATCTTCCAACTGCCGATCACGCTCTCGCCGTCGAGGTTGAGGTTGAAATTGTCGGTTTTGATGTCCTGATCGGTCACTTGCAGGATCTTTTGCAGCCGGTCGACGCCCAGGCGTCCGTCCTCGTAGAGGTAGTAGTTGTCCGACTTGTCCAGACGGGTGCGGTTCCGGTAACGGGTGTCCAGGTCGCCGCGGTGGTTGAACATACCGCTCAGTACGAATTTCGTGTTCACCGTAGGAGCATAGTCGAAGGTGAGCGATGCGCCGACGCGCTGGCGGGTGCCTTCCTGATAACGGTAACGGAAATCCAGCGGCAGGTAGGTTTTACCTTCGTTTTCGCCGTATTTGCCCTCTTTCTGATGGTCGTCGCCGTTGAGGGTCTTCACCTCTTTCCAGGTCTGTGCCTCCAAACGGTCGTAACCGTTCGACGACCGGTAATAGCTGGCGCTGGCCGCAATGCCGAAACGGCCGTCGGGGTTGCGGTGGTTGGCTCCGAAACGCTGCGAATAGCTTCCCTTGATATTGTAGGGCACCTTGCCCCGCAGTACGTTGTAACCTGACGAAAGGTCTATCATACCTCTTGCTTTGAGGGAGCGGGCTGTCGAAGTGCGCATGTTCACGACGCCGGCAATGGCGTCGCCGTCGTTCGAAGGAAGCAGGGTCTTCTGCACCTCCATCGACGCGAGGATGTCCGAAGGGATCAAGTCGAGCGACTCGGCACGGCCGCCCTCCTCGCTCGTACCGATGATCTGCTCGCCGTTGACGTTGATGTTCGTGAAATTGGCCGGCGTACCGCGCAGCTGCACGGTCTTGCCTTCGCCGCGTTCGCGCGAGATCGTCACGCCGCTCAGGCGTTGCAGGGCCTCAGCGACATTCAGGTCGGGGAAGCGCCCCATCTGGTCCGACGAAAGCACCGACATCATGTTGTCCGAGTTGCGCTGCTGGTTCAGGGCGCGCTGCTGACCGTCGACGACGGCCGAAATAACCACGCCGTCGATGCTGTTGGCCGCTTCGATAAGCTGAAAATTGAGCGTCGCCGTCTCTCCGGCTATGATGCGGACCGGCCTCGTGACAGGCTCGTATCCGAGGTATACGACTGTGATCTTCACCGAATCGCCGGGGGTGATGCCCTGCAACAGGTAGATGCCGTCGATGTCGGTGGCGGCGCCGAGTGTCGTTCCGTCCACCAATACGTTGGCTCCGGGCAGAACGCTGCCCGTTTGGTCGGTCACCTTACCGCGCAGGTTGCCCCTGCGCTGGGCCGAAGCCGGAGATGCCATACACAGCAGGGCTGTGACGAGCATCAGTGTCGAGAAAAAGTGTTTCATGATAAAATCAGGTTAGTAAAACGTTGGTTTGTTATTTTTTCGCTTTTTTACGGGTTACTTTCTTGTCGTGGAGGACTCCGTCGTCGGTGATTCGCAGTTTGTAACGCAAATCGGAGCCGATCATCGTGATTTCGTAGGTCGTCTCGTCGCCTTCGCCGCGGCGGATGACCCGCGATTCGTCCACGGGGACGCTGCCCACGACCTCCACGATCGTCCGGCGCACCGGAGCCGGCAGGTTCACGTAGGGCATGGCCTCGGCCCGGCGGATGTCGCGCACCCGGCCTTCGGCATCGAACGTGGTGGTGGTGAGGTGCAGCCGGTCGTGCGACTCATAACGGGTGGACTGCACGATATAGGTCGGAGCTTCGGGCGTGCCCGATACGTCGATTCTGTCGATCAATCCGTCGCCCGCGGCCGCGATGATGCCTTGCCGGACCGGATCGGGAATGTCGCTTCCGGTGAAATGTTCGAGAATCGACCATCCGCCTGCGACCGGTGTGCGGCGTCCTCCGAAGGCCATCCGTTCCGCGACCTTCGAAGCATTCCGGGCTACCATCAGGCGGCGCCGGACGCCGGCGACCTCTCGTCCGCCGGGCAGCGTCAGGCGCGGCTCGACCAGACAGATGCCCTGCGTGCGGGGCATGGTCAGCCTGACCTCCCGTTTTACGGCCGATGATGCGGCGACCGTCACGTTTTCATCGGCACAGATATGTTCCGTTCCGTCAGGAGCGACGAGCATCACACGTAACCGAACGTCGCACGCCCGCGGCAGATCGTTCCACACCCACACTGTTTTCCGGTATTCGGCACCCGGCCGGTAGAGTGTCTTGTCCTTGTACCATTCGCGGGCCTGGTTCATCTCGACCGAGGCCCCGACGGGCTCATTGAGGTGTTTGAGCACCAGCAGGTTGGGCTGCGGATACAGCGAGTCGGCGATGTCGCCGCGGTAGAAGTTGTGGCCGTTGACGGCACCGCTCAGCAGTGCGAAGGGGGCCCATGCCTGCAAACGGCGCGAACGGTAGAAAGTGCCGATGTCGGCGTGCAGGTCGGACAGCAGACGGGCGATGTCGTCGCGGTCGTAATAGTATAGTCCCCAGCCGCTTGCCGTGCGGCTGGTCTTGAAGTTCTCGCGCGGTTCGAGCAGCCCGAATTCATTGGTCCACAGGCGGCACGACTCCAATACGGTCGAGGGTTTCGTATCGGAGATCGTATAGCCGCTGAAATCTTTCACGACGTTCTCCGAATATTCGTAAATATGTTTGGCGACGTAGTCGTCCTCGCCCCACAGTCGGGTCGGATCATAACGGCGCAGCTCGGCTTTCAGCGCCTCGAGACGCACGTTGCCTTCGTTCTCCTGGTCCCAGGCTACGATCGAGGGATGGTTGACATTCTCGCTGATCCAGCGGCGGAACTCCGTTTCGGTATCTTCGAGGTCTTTGCCGGTCGGTTCGTCGTCGTGCATGAAGCGCCATTCGTCCTGAATCATGATGCCCTCCTCGTCGGCGATGTCATACCATTTGCCGTAGGCATGCCCCAGATGGATGCGCAGGTAGTTGAAATTGTACTCCTGCACGGCGGCACGCAGGAAGCGGCGTATCCACGCTTTGTCGAACATCACGTCCGCCCAGCGGTTGAGCGCCCGGACGAAAGCGATGTTTTCGGCCCGGAAGAGGACTTTTTCGCCGTTGACCAGTACGTCGCGGCCGCGGGTTTCAATGCTACGGTAACCGAAACGTTCGGATTTGCGCGAGCAAAGCACGCCTGCCGTATTCGTGGCTGTTACTTCCATCCGGTAGAGCCGGGGCGTCCCTTCTTTGCCGGCGCTCCATGTCCGGAGCATATCGGCCGGAAGCATCAATTCACACTTGGTGCTGCCGCCCGCCGGTACGGAGACCTCCGTCGCGGCGCGGCTTACGGCCAGCATGTCGTCGCAGACAGCGGCTTCTATCGCCAGCCGTTCGTCCCGCGTGGAAGTGTTCACGAGTGTCGCCATGCAGCGGACGCGCCCTTCGGACACTTCGGGCAGAATTTTCAGATGGTCGATCGAAACCGATTGCCCCAGGCAGAGCGTCACGTCGTCCCAGATGCCCGGCGCCCGCGAATTGCGCCACCACTCGGCCGAATTCTCCTTGGAGGGAGTCGTCGCCGTATTCCAGCTTCCGACGCGCACGACGAGTTCATTGGGGCCGTCGTAGTCGATGGCTTCCGAAAGGTCGAACGTGCCGTGCGAATAGGTCGTATGGGGATCGTAGCCGATTTCGCGGCCGTTCAGGAAGACCTGTGCGTTGTATTTGGCCCGCAGGCGGAGCCGCGCCCGGGGATAGGCGGTGCCGTCGAGCGTAAACGTGCGGCGGTACCAGACGTAGTCGTATCCGATTTCCCGGTTGTCGACGGCATCGAGGTCTTCGCCCAGGGAGGGCGTCGCCATAGTGATAACACCCGGCACGGGAACCTTCGCCGCATAGGTCTGCGGCATCGTGTCGGCGATGGCGACCTCCCACTTTCCGTTGAGCGAAATGCAGGCGTCGGGATCGCGCCGATCCTGCCGTTCGCCGTTGATCGTGACCTCCGACAGGATGATGCCGGCAGCGTTCCGGACGATCACCGGTTCGGGGGTCGACGCCAGGGTCAACCGGCTGATGGTCACGTAGCGTACCGGCATGTCGGCGAATCCCCGAATGTCGATGCCTGCCTTCCCGGCCCACCGGGCCCGTACATCCTCGATTACGAACCCGCGGAACGCCGTGGGATGGTTCTCCCGGCTCTCCGATTTGTAGTCCGGTTCGAAAAGCACGAGGGTCTTGCGCACGCTGTCGGCCTCCACGCCGCAGACGAAGACATCTTCGATATAACCTCCGCGGTCGAGGTTCGATTTGAAATAGATGCCGTTGCCGACGTCGGACATGCGCACGTTCTCGACGACCACGTTACGCACGCCGCCCGAAATCTCGCTGCCGATACAGACGCCGTTGGCTTTCGACCGGAACGAACAGTTGCGGATCAGGACGTTTTCCGTGGGACGGCCGATACGCCATGCGTCGTTATCTCGTCCCGATTTGATGGCGATGCCGTCGTCGCCCGTGCGGAAGGTGCAGTCTTCGATCAGTACGTTCGTGCAGGACTCCGGGTCGCAGCCGTCGTTGTTGAGGTTGTAACTGTCCACCGTCACGCCGCGCACCGTGACGTTTTCGCACGCCAGCGGATGAATGACCCAGAAAGGGGAATCCACGAAGGTCACGCCCTCGATCAGCACGTCCGTACAGTTGACCGGTTCCAGCATGGCGGGGCGCAGGTAATGGCCCTCACCGAACAGACGGTCGCTGACCGGGGTCAGGTTCGTGCCCATACGGCGCAGAGCCTTCTGGTCGGCTTTCTGCCGGGGTTTCCATTGCGCGAAATTGTGCGAGCCGCGGCCATCGATCACACCCTGTCCCGTAACGGCGATATTCGTCGCCTGCCAGGCGTAGATCAGCGGCGAGTAGTTATAGACTTCGGTTCCTTCCCAGCGCGTGAGCACGGCGGGCAGGTAGTCGGCTTCGTCGCTGCTGAAAAACAGTACGGCGCCCGCTTCGAGGTGAAGGTTGACATGGCTTTTGAGCACGACGGGACCTTTAGAGAACCAGCGTCCGGCGGGGATCACGACCCGTCCGCCGCCCTCGCGGCTGCAACGGTCGATGGCCGCGGTGACGGCGGGCCGGCAGTCGGCTTCTCCGCCGGCCTCGGCCCCAAAATCCGTGATGCGGAAATCACGGTCTGGAAAGGTTACGGGACGGATCTGCCGCTCGATCTCCCCGGCCCGGTTCCGGGCGCCGGCGCTCCATGCCGCCGTCAGCAGGAGACCCAGTATTAAGATTCGCTTCAATGTCATGGTCGGTTCAATGCTTATAAGTTGTCACGTCGCTTGTCTTGTAGCCGATGCGCGTGGCGACGGCCGTCAGGGTTTGCCCCGGCTTCAAGCGCACGGGGGCGGTATAGAGCAGCCAGTGCTTTTCGTTATAACCGCGTCCGTCGATCTGGTAGGCGATCGAGGCGCCTTTTGTCGCGCAGACGATCTTCACGCTGCCGTCCCGGTTGTTGCGGACCTCCGGCGCTGCGACTCCGGGCTGCACGCCGCCCGGCCAGAGACGTTCGCGCAATTCCGCTTCGGTCAGCCCCAGATAGGGATTGTAGCGTTTGTCCCAACGGGTCAGTTCCCGGCGCATCCGTGCGATGTCGCAGGCGTACCGCGGATCGTCGATCAGATTGTGCATCTCGTGCGGATCGTTGTCCACGTCGTAGAACTCCTCCGTGCGGCGGGGCTTTTCGAACCAGCGGCGCGACTGTTCGTCGAGCTCACCGCGCTCGTAGAGCTCCACCATGTTGCGCATCATCGGCATGTTGAGTCGTGAAAGGACCTGCATGTAACCGGATTTTTCGGGCAGGTGGTTGCACACGTAGCGGTAACGGGCGTCCCGGACGCAGGTCTGGCGTTCGACGATCTCGTCGAGGCGGTCGCGGGCGCCGTAAATATAGGAGCGTTCGCTGCCTTCGTACCGGCCCAGAAACGGAATGCCGTGCATGTACGACGGCGGGCGGATTCCCGCCAGCGAGAGAATCGTCGCAGGGATGTCGGCGAACATCAGCAGCCGGTCTTCGACGGTCCCGGCATAGGTCCCGTCGGGGAAACGCACCATGAAGGGCACCAGCGCCCCGCTCTCGTAGAGCTCGCGTTTCTGACGCGGCAGCGGGCCGCCGTTGTCCGAGTACCAGATGACGATGGTATTGTCGAGCAATCCTGCGTCGCGCACCTCGTCGATGTAGGTCTGCATCTGACGGTCCATTTCGTGAACGTTGCTGTACATGACCGCCCAGTCCCGGCGCGTCACTGCATTATCGGGATGGTAGGGCGGCAGAACGACCTCATCGGGCGACAGGACGAGCGGTTCGTCCGCCCGTTTCCATACCTGCGATTCATGGGTCACCGTCATGTTGAAGATGGCGAAGAAAGGCATCCCTTCGGGACGGTTCTTCCAATGTGCCGTCTTGCTGCTCTCGTCCCAGGCCGTCACGGGCGGTTTGAACTGGTAGTCGGTCTTTACGTTGTTGGTGCAGTAGTAGCCCGCGGCACGCAGAAATTCGGTGTAGCATTTCACCCCGTCGGCCGGTACGGCTTCGTAGGGCGGCACGAGCCCTTCGGTCAGGGGTTTGGTGTTCGACGTCCGCATGTAATTGGCCCCGAACGAGGTCGGGAACAACCCGGTGATGAGCGATGCCCGGCTGGGTGCGCTGACGCCGATGGTGGTGAACATGCGCGTATAACGGATTCCCTCCCGTGCGAAACGGTCGAGATTGGGCGTGTCGGCCAGTTTGTCGCCGTAACAGCCCAGATAGGGACTGATGTCTTCACACACCAGACAAAGAATGTTGGGCCGCCGGTCGGGAGTTTTCCGCTCCCGGCCGATGGCTGCCGAACCGGACACCGTCGCTGCCGCTAGTACGGTAATTCCTAGCAAACCCGTCGTTTTCATAGATTCTTTTTGAGATGAGGATGCGCCTTGGTGATCGATACCCGCTTTTTCCACGCCTCGAACATCGCGTTCATACGCGTTACGGTTTCCGGATGCGAAGCGGCCAGATCCTGTGTTTCCGACGGATCAGCCTCCATGTCGAACAACGACCAGGGGGTGTCCGATCCGTGTTTCACGAGTTTCCATTTGCCGTCGCGGACTGCCCGCCCGTGCTGCCACTCCCAGAAGAGAGGCTTTTCGCGCACGGGTTTCTCGTCGCGGATGACCGGAAGCAGCGAAACGCCTTCGTAGGGTACGATCCTGCGTCCCTTGTACTCCTCGGGATAAGGTGCACCGGCCAAATCGACGAACGTGGCCATGATGTCGATGAAATGGCCCGTGAAATCGGACAGACGGCCCGGGTTGCGCAGACCGTTGGGCCACGTGGCGATCATCGGGGCCGAAATGCCGCCCTGATAGCTGTAATTCTTGAAATAACGCAGCGGCGTATTGGCCACATTGGCCCAGTCGGGCCCGAGCGACGTCCAGCAGGTCATCGAGCCGATCTCACCGTAGCTGTCTTTCAGTTCCACGACCTCGGCCGAAGCGCCGTTGTCCGAAACGAAGATGATGAGCGTATCGTCGAACTTGCCCTGCTCTTTCAGTTTGCGGATCACACGGCCGATGTTTTGGTCCATGCGGTCGATCATCGCCGCATAGACGGCCATCTTGCGCTCCTCGACGGCCCGTTCTTCGTCGCTGAGCGACTCCCATTTCCGAAACGTGGCTTCGGAAAGGCGGTAGCGGTCGTCTATCAGCCCCAGGGAGCGCTGTTTTTCGTAACGCGCACGACGGATGTCTTCGTAGCCGTCACGGTATTTGCCTTCGTATTTGGCGATATCCTCGGGCCACGCCATCAGCGGATCGTGCGGAGCATTGTAAGCCAGGTAAAGGAAGAACGGTTTTTCGCTCCCGGCATATTCGTCGAGCCATTCGAGGGCGTAGTTGGTGAAATAATCGGTCGTGTAGAAATCCTTTTCTTTGGGTGTGAACGGAGCGTAGGTCTGTTTTTCCACGCACCAGAACCGGTTCTTTACTTTCTGCGCCGGCACGCCTTCGCCGTCGCGCTGGCAACCGGGGTTGAAATAGTTGCAGGCTCCGTCGCGCAGTCCGTAGAAGTGGTCGAAACCGCGTGTGCGGGGATTCTCGGCACCGTGATGCTTGCCGGACCACAGGGTCGTGTAACCCGCCGTTTTGAGGTACTCGCCCAGGGTCACGCTGTTTTCCAGCGGTCCGCGGGCATCTTTGAAATAGCCGTTCTGCTGGGCGTAAAGTCCCGTCAGCAGGCACGACCGCGACGGATAGCTTTTCGACGTGTTGTGGAACTGGGTGAAACGAATGCCCTGACGGGCCAGTTCGTCGAGGTTCGGAGTCTGCACTTCGCTGCCGTAACAACCGATGTCGGACCAGCCCAGGTCGTCGGCCGAAATAAGCAGAATGTTCGGGAGCGGCTGCTCGGTTCGGGGACGTTCGGCGGCTTTCTGGGCCGGAGCGGCGTTCCACCATACGGAGGCGGCGAAGAACAACGTCAGACGGGTAAAACGAGTTTTATTCATCGTTGGTTCGGTTTTGGGTTGTATCTATTCTTTCGGGGCGGGAAATGTCCGCATCTTGCCTTCGAGACGCGGATAGCTCTCCCATATTTCGGGGTCGGCGCCCACGCGCGGATCGCCGGTTTCGGTGAGCCGCATTTGCAGCCGTGAACGCAGGCGTTCGAAGATGTCCGAATAATGGGGATCGTCGGCTACGTTGTGCAGGCAGCGGGCATCGCTTTTCAGGTTGTAGAGTTCGAATTCGGGGCGCCGGGCCACGGCGGCATCGAAATAGGATTTCACCTGCGGATTCTCGCGGTTGTCGATCAGATAATCCTTCGACGGGGCTGCGTCGATGTCGTAGTAGGCGCCGTGCATCGCCGCCGGTCGACCTTTTTTATCAAGCGCCTGCGGATCGCCTGCCGGCCAGCGCTCGGGATGGAAATTGCGCACCAGCAGGTAGTTGCCCGACCGGATGCTGCGCACCGGATAGCCCAGATTGTCGTAGCGTGAACAGGAATGGCGTTCGCGTCCGGCGTAAACCGCTTCGGAACTGTATTCCGCGTCTCGGCCTTCGAGCAGCGGCAGCAGGCTTTCGCCGACCAGTACGCTGTCGGCACCGTAGGTTACGCCCGAGGCTTCGAGCAGCGTCGGGAATACGTCCACCAGGCTCACCAGCGATTCGACGACCTGCCGCGGCCGGATGCGTTCGCCCCAGCAGACGGCCAGCGGCACGTGCAGTCCGGCGTCGTAGCAGTTGGCCTTGGCGTGCGGAAACGACATGCCGTTGTCTGCCGTGACGATGACGATGGTGCGGTCCAGTTCGCCGCGGCGTTCCAGCTCTTCGAGGCAGGAGCCGAGGTGTCGATCGAACCACTCGATCTCGACGGCGTAGTCGAGGATGTCGCCGCGGACCGGATCGGCATCGGGCAGGAATCCCGGGACCTCGGCTTCGTCGAGCACGTGTCCGGCTTTCACCCACGAGGCGTTTTCGTAAGGACGGTGGGGTTCGTGGGTCCCGAGCCAGAAGCAGAACGGTGCTCCTTCGGGGCGTTCGGCGAGGAACTTGCGGAAATTGGCCGCGTAGTCGATCTTCGAAATGCCGCTGTAAGGCGGGTCGAGACGGCACTCGTTATATTCGGGACCTGCCGGATTGTGTTTCCGTCCGGAAACCGCCCAGTCGCCGGGCCCCCAGCCTTTGCCCGTATAGCCGACGTGGTACCCGGCTTCGCGGAAAACGTCGGGATAACACGTGTAACGCGCCGGGAACGAACTGGCATGCGTTCCGGCCTCCTCGATCTGCCAGGGATAGAGTCCCGTCAGAATGCTGGCCCGCGAAGGGCTGCTGCCGGGTGAGGTAACATAGGCGTTGTTGAACAGCGCCCCGTGGCCGGCGACATAGTCGAAACCGGGAGTCGAGACCGTTTTGCATCCGTAGGCCGAGGCGTAGGGCCACGATTGGTCGTCGGCGATGACGAAAAGGATGTTGGGACGCGTGTCGGACGTGTCGGTGCAGCCGCCCGACAAGGCAGCCAGCGGGGTCAGTCCCGCGACGCAGAGAAAGCGTTTATGCAGGTCGGTTTTCATAGTTCGTTCAGATTGCGGGGTATGGCCAGCGGGCGGTCGAAACGGAACGCGTAACCGTCGCCGTTGCGAACAACCGAAGGGTTGATACGGGTGAGGTAATCCATTACACGGCGCCGTTCGGCGGGGGCGAAGTCCGTGAATTCGGGATGCAGCAGTTCCACGGCCCGTTCCACCGATGCGGCGACAGCCGAATACCGGTAGGTCGTGTTGCCGTATTGCAGGGGTGCGGGCTGTGTCGAACGTTCGGGATTGCGCACGTAGACGATGTCGAGACCGTCGGGGATTGCGTCGATCAGGCGGATCGTCTTGCCGATGTCGGTCGTGCGGCCGCGGACCAGCATCCGGTCGGCGTAATAGCTTTTAAGCTCTTCGGTGTAGGCCGGGTGGAAATGACGGTTTTCGATCGAGCGCGAAAGCATCCGCAAATCGTTGTAAGTCCGGGCGATGAAATTGTAGTCGTCTTCGGTCAGTTCGCCACGGGTGTTTTCGATGTAAACGGTCAGTTTTTTCACGAGGCATTTGAATTCGACGCTCTTTTTGTCGATCTGCGGATTCCGTGCGAGGACGAACTCTTTCATCTGCCGGGCATACTCTTCCTTCGACGCTGCTTCGATCTGCTCGGGTGCGAAGATCGGTCGCATCTCTTCGATATACTCCACGACCTCGCGGAAAGCCGTGTCACGCCGTATCTTCGTGCGTCCTTCGTCCGAAAGGCGCGGTTCGAAGATGCCGTCCGCAGTCTTCTCCTTCACGGCGTGCGTGCGGATCGTGACTCTGCCAGATGCAAGTCCGGGCGACGAGACCGTCACCGTGATCCGTCCCGGGCGAGCCGTGGAGCGCACGACGTTCGGCACGGGGGCTGTCACATATCCGGTTCCTTCGTCCGAAAGCGTCTTGTCGATGTCGCTCGTGTAGAGCGGGCAGCCGACCAGCGTACCCTCTCCTTCGACGTTCCATGCGAGCGGTCCGGAAAAACCCTGCACGGGGTTGCCGTCGGCATCGACCACCTCGGCCGTGACAATGTCCAGTCCGCTGCGGTCGGCGGGAATTCTGCCCCGGAGGGCCGTCAGCACGATGGCTGCGGGTTCGCCGGCCATCACGACCCGGCATTCCCGGCTCTCCTTGCCGTGTGTGGCTACCGCCCGGAGCGTTCCGGGAACGATCTCCACGTCGGGAAACTCCACCGTGAAGAAATTCTCTTTGGACGGATGCCGTACTCCGAGACTGCGGTTGCCGGAAAACAACTCTACGCGTTCGCAGTTGCTGTCCACGCGGATCGTGCGGCGTTGTCCGAGGTATTTGCGCTGCCAATAGTGGGGATGGACGAAGACCATCGGCTCCGGGAGGTAATTGGCCTGCCAGAGATAATACATATATTTGGGAATACGGTAGAGGTCCACCCATCCCTTATAATTGATGTTTTTCAGCGGGGCATCCTTGTAGATGCGGTCGCAACCGTGGTCGGCGTAGAGCCATCCTACCACCTGGCCGTCGATGCGGCCGCGGATGCTGCCGTCGGCGACGCGCGCCATCGTGTGCTGCCATTCCTCGGTACCGGCCAGCTGGCCGCTCTTGGCGACGGCGGCGTTGTTTTTCGGTTCGAGGTTTTTCACGTCCGTATCGGTCCAGCCGCGAATGGTCACGCGCAGGAGGTTTTCCATGTCGAGGTTCGAGGCGTGGTGCGTCACGTAGTCGCCGTAATTCTCGGCCTTGCGTTCATGGATCAGGCGTGTGGAGTCCTCCTCGCGGGTCCAGCGGGAGTCCGCGGCGTTCGAGGTTTCGTTGCCGACGCTCCAAAGGAAAATAGAGGGGTGGTTCCGGTCGCGGCGTACCATTTCGCGCATGTTGTGTTCCTGCACCTCGCGGTCGAAATCGATGGCCTTGTTGTTGGGAACCTCCTCGACGGTGATGATGCCGTGACGGTCGTTGAAGTCGTAGACCGCCGGCATGTGCGGATAGTGGGCCGTACGCATGAAATTGGTGTTCATGCCGTAGCGGATGTCCAGCATATCGCGTTCGGTAAGCCACTGCGGCATGGCGTCGCCCAGCCACGGGAACTCCTGATGACGGTTGGTGCCGTGGATATGGATTTTCTTTCCGTTGACCGAGAGCGTATTGTCATCGTAATTCCACGAAAACCAGCGGAAGCCCAGCGGCGTATGGTAGGTATCCAGCAGCCGGCCTGCGGTGTCGCGTATTTCGCTGTAAATATGGTAGAGGTAGGGAGATTCGGGGCTCCATAGCCGCGGAGTGCGGAGCGTATCGCTCCATTGGCAGAATCCGGCCAGCTCCCCGGCGGCGAGGGCACGGTGTTGTTCCAGTACGGCGATCACCTTGCTGTCGGCATCGGTCACGACGCTGCGCAGGTTCACCTCCGCTGGTTGCGGCGTATCGTTCTTGACATAGGTACGCAGGCAGAAACGCGCTTCGCGCTCGTTTACGAGTGGTGTGGTGACGAACGTGCCGCCCTCGTGCTTGTAACTGCCCTGAAACGGGATGTAGACGGGATTTTTGACGACGATCCGCACGTCACGGTAAATGCCGCCGTAGACATTGAAATTTCCTGCCGTAGCGGGCGGAATGGTGCCGAATTTGTCGTCGCGGCGGTTCGACACCTGCACGGCCAGCAGGTTCTCCGCGCCGTAACGGATATGGGGTGTCAGGTCGAAATAGAAACCGTTGTAACCGCCCTTGTGATCGCCGAGCAGCGTTCCGTTCAGGTAGACCCGGGCGTACTTTTGCACGCCGTCCAGCTCGACGAAGATTCGTTTGCCGCGCAGTTCCTCGCCGATCACGATCCGTTTGCGGTACCAGCCCCAGCCGTTCCACCAATAGGAGTCTTCGCGTTCGGAGGCGAATTTGATATAGGGATGGATGTCGCCCGTCGTTTCGTAGGTCATCCAGGTATGGGGCAGCGCCACGGCCTGCCATGCCGCGTCGTCGTAGTCCGGTGAGGCCGGTGCGGCGTCCTCCTTTCCGGAGGGGAAATAGCGGAAAGTCCAGTCGCGGTCGATCGTCTGTTCGGTGCGCACCTGCCCGGGCCGGTAGCGTCCGGCATGGCAGGGGGATGCGGCGGCAAGCAGCAGAATGAGCGGCAGGATGCGTTGCAGGAGGTTCATCGTCGTTTCGGTTTTTCGGTATTGCAAAGTTAAGTGCCGGAATTCGAAAACAAGGCCTGCAAATCCTGCATAAAAGGGGGCGCAAGCGTGAAATTCCGGCGGTCAGGATGTTTGAAAAACGATTATTATTGTTTGAAAATCGTGCATTCGCCACCCTTAAAACATTGTTTTATAGCGGATAAAAGGTCGCTTCGGAGGTCTGCCGCCCCAATGCGATTTTTAGGCGCGGATCGTGCGATAATCCGAAAAATAAAGATAAATTTGCAGTAAACGACGGCGGTCCGCCTATGAAACGAATTCTCCCGATCATATTTTTCGCGCTCTCCTGTACGGAGGTGCTCTTTGCTGCAACCGTTACGGATTACCGCCGTCCCCGTTACGGCCAACCGCTTTCGAACAACAATATCACGGCGCTGGCGCGTGATCCGCTCGGATTCCTCTGGGTCGCATCCCGCGGCGAACTGGCCCGTTTCGACGGCCTCTCGTATCATCCGCTGGACGGGATGCCCGGTACGGAGCTTTTCGAAGGCGGCAACATCGTTCAGTCCATGGAATTTCTCTCGGGAGACAGTCTGCTGCTCTGTACCGACAAGGGGCTTTACCTGCTGGATGTCCGCCGCCGCAGGCTCGCGCAGTCCGCGACGATGGCCGGCATCCGAGTTTATACCGTCCTGCGTACCGCCGGGGAGTGGCTGATGCTGAGTACCAACCGCGGTATTTACCTCTATACGCCTGCCACCGACTGTTCCGAACCGCTCTACGCCTATGCCCCCGATCCTCAGACAGGACCGAATGCGGGGTTGTGCTCCGTTGTGCGTGACCGCGAGGGCCATCTGCTGGCAGCGGTCAACGGCGTGCTGGTCCGCCTGAGGCTGAACCCCGAAACGCTCCGCAAGAGCGGAACCCCTGCACCCGGAGAGCTGTTAGCGGGGACCGATACGCTGGTGGTGCTCGGCTCGAATTACCGCATGGCCGCCGATCGGTTCGACAATGTCTTTCTTTACGACCGGCAGCGGTTGCTCTCGGCGCGTGTCGGGGAGCTCGGGAACGCCGAACCCTTCCGTGTACGTCACATCGAGGTTTCGACCCTTGCCGCAAGGGGCAATGATCTGCTGCTGGGCATACGCGGGCAGGGGAATACGATCATCCGCCGCGACGACGAGGGGCGCGAAACAGAGTCGGAACGGCTGCTCACCAGTCCGCATTTCGACGATATGAGCAGTACGACGAATACCTTTTACGACGACGGGCGGGGCAATCTTTGGCTCGGAACCCGCGACGGGCTGTTCCGCTTCGAAGAAAAGAGCCAGGGTCCGTTCGTCAACCTGAAAAACGACGTCGAATCATCCAATACGCCCAGTCATAACACCGTGTCGGACATCTGGATCGAGGAGCGCAATACGGTATGGCTCGCCACGGCCTACGGACTCAACCGCATGACTTTCGACGGGTCGGCAGCCGGCACCTACCGCATCGAGCGGTTCTTCGCTCCGTCGGGCGACCGCGACCATGTTTCGTCTAACAAGATCGAACGGATCGAACTCGATGCCGACGGGATGATGTGGCTCGGAACGAAGACCGGCATCCGCTTCTTCAACCCCCGGAACGACCGGTTCGGCCGGAATCCCTCGATCGAACGGGCCGTCGGGAAGAGCAATTTCGTGCGGGCGCTCTACCGCGATGCGGAAGACAACATGTGGATCGGGTTTGAAAACGGCGGTCTCTACCTCCACGAAACGGTCAGGGACACGACCTACCGGGTGGAAGTGCCCTCCGGAAAGGGCGTTCTGGATAACTGCACGGCCGTCGAGGGGGACCGGAACGGATATGTCTGGGTCGGTTCGAAACGCGACGGACTGTTCCGCCTGCCGGCAGACCGGGAAGCGGAGGCTCCGCGCGGTTATGCGCTCGCCGACAGAGCCGGAAATCCCGTGACGTGGGTATCCTGCCTGTTCGTCGATCCGTATAACAATATCTGGTGCGGTACGGCCTGCGGCTTGTTCCGCTACGATTACAACGGAGACAGGTTCACGTTCGTCGATCTGCCGCTGACGGATAATTCGCCTTATATCAGCGGTATCATCAACGATGACCGCGGTAATTTGTGGATCGCCACGACGGCCGGCGTCTGCAAATACGGCCCGTCTGACGGCACGGGGCAGTTCATCGCGCTCGACAACGGCCGTTTCAGCCGCCCCGGATTCGTTTTCGGCTGCGCCAAGGACAGTGACGGCTATATCTTCATGAGCGGCATCAACGGCCTGACCTATTTCCATCCGAACCGGGTTGCCGCCGACACCACGCGCTACCACACGTTCATCACCGATTTCAAGGTCCACAACCGCTCGCTTGTCGTGGGCTCGCCCGAACTGCCGCAGGATATCAACTACACCGACCGGATTACGCTGCGCCATCAGGACAATCAGATATCCTTCTCTTTTTCAGCACTCTCGTTCGTCGCACAGGACAATCTTCAATACGGCTACATGCTCGAAGGCATCGACTCCGAATGGATTTATGCCGGGTCCGAACCCCGTTACGTATCCTACGGCAATCTGCCTACGGGAACTTACCGGCTCCGCATGCGCAGCACCAATACCGCCGGCGTCTGGCAGGAAGAGGCGCATGCGCTCGAGATCCGCATCCGTCCGCCGGTAATGTGGACCTGGTATACCCAGCTGGCCTATGCACTGCTGCTGGGACTCATCGTCTGGATGGGCGTAAGGGCTTGGCGCGTGCAGGAGAAACTGCGCACGCAGAAGGTCGTGGATCGCTTGCGGCTGAAATTCTATACCGATATCTCTTACAGCATCAGAACTCCGCTCTCGTTGTTGCAGGCCCCGTTGCAGAAGCTTATCGACGATTTCGACCGCACGCCGGGAGACCGGGCCAAGTATATGCTTGAAACCGTGCGCCGCAGCAGCAACCGGCTGTCGCTGCTGATCGACCAACTGGTCGATTTCTGCGAAATAGACCAGGGTAGCGCCGCGCTGAAACTGACGCAGACCGATTTCATCCCTTATGCCGAGAATATCGCCGGGGCTTTCCGTCATCTGTTCGAGGGAAAAGGTATCGCGTTCGATTTCGTGTCGGAGGTTGGCGCAGCACCGTTGGCCTTCGACCGCGACAAGATCGAAAACGTCTTTTTCAGCCTGCTCTCCAACGCCTACAAGTTTACCGAACCGGGCGGACGGGTCGTGCTGACCTGCCGGGCGGACGGGGACGGGAATATCTGGGTCGAAGTGAGCGATAACGGTACGGGTATCCGTCCGGAGAATCTCGGCCGCATTTTCGAGCGGTTCTGGTCGGACGGCAGCGCCGAAAGCGGTTCGGGTATCGGCCTGGCTCTGGCCAAGGAACTGGTCGAACTCCACCGGGGACGCATCGAGGTCGAAAGCGAGCCGGGCAGAGGCTCGGTTTTCCGTTTCTGCCTTCCGGCCGACAACCGGCGTCTGCACCGGGACGGTAATGAGATTCCGCACGACGACTCGTCGCACTCGGCCACGCTCGACGAATACATCCGGACGATCGACACGGGCACGGGTCCGGGCGACTACTGCAAACCGGGGGCTCCGCTGATTTATGTCGTCGCCAAGGACAAGCAACTGCGCCGATTTCTCGAAAAGATGCTTCGTCCCGCCATGCGGGTCGAGACGTTCGCTTCGCCCGAAGGCGTCTACGAACAGGTCGTGCGCAACAAACCCAAACTGGTCATTTCCGGCGTCGTCTTTTCCGAGGGCAAAGAGGGACTGGAACTGTGCCGCAAGATGAAATCCGCCGCCGCGACCAACTGCATCCCGTTCCTTTTCCTGACCTCGTATTCGCAGGACGAGATCAAGAAAGAGGGTTACGAATACGGCGCCGACGCTTATGTCACCAAACCTTTCGAGGTCGATTACCTGCTGGTGCGCATCCGCAGTCTGATCCAGTCGCGGGAGATCATCCGCGAACGTATCAAACAGGAGTTCATCGCCAGTCCCAAAGAGATACAGCTCGTTTCGGCCGACGACAAGTTCCTGGCCCGGGCCATGCAGGTCATCGAGGAGAATATAGCCGACGAGGAGTTCTCGGTGGACATCTTCGCCGGGAAGATGCACCTGAGCACTTCGATGCTCTATCGGCGTATCAAGGGCCTCACGAACCAGTCCCCGAGCGAGTTCTGCCGCAGTATCCGTCTCAAACGCGCCGCGCAGCTGCTCACGACCAAGGCCTATACGATCTCGGAGGTCGCTGTGAAGGTCGGCTTCTCGGATATTCGCTATTTCAGTACCTGCTTCAAGAAGGAGTTCGGTATGACGCCTTCGGCCTATCAGCAGGCCAACGGGGGCATTTCCGACTGACGGCGTTGCACGATTTGCGGCACTCCGACACACGATATGCAAACCTCTGCCAGCACGGTGCGCGGGATTTCGGCATCAGATTTCACGATTTACAGCCCCTCGGTTCGGACAGGAATGGTTATTTTTGTGCTGTCTCAAAATTTATTATTATGATACGATTCCGCATCGCCGGCCTGCTTCTATTTCTCATAGTTTTGTTCCGTCCGCTGGACGGTGCGGCGCAAAATCCCTCCGACCTTGCCGTTTCGGGGCCGCATCCGCGGCTGTTGCTGCCACGCGGGGGCGAACGGCGGATCGAAGCCAAGATCGCTTCGGACGATTTCCTGCGCAGCATTCACGAAGCTATCCTTCACCAGAGCGGCAAATACCTGAAAGCCCCGCTGCTCGAACGCACGTTCGAAGGTTCGCGCATGCTCGCCGTGTCGCGCGAAGCACTCACGCGCATCTATTTCCTGAGCTATGCGTGGCGTATGACCGGAGATGACCGCTACGCCCGTCGTGCCGAGCGGGAGATGCTCAATGTCTGCGCCTTTCCCGATTGGAACTCCTCGCACTTCCTCGACGTGTCGGAGATGACGATGGCCCTGGCCATCGGGTACGACTGGCTGTATGACAGCCTTGCGGAGTCGACGCGGAGGACGGTCGCCGAAGCGATGTTCCGGCTGGGCATCGCCGAAGGGGTGCCTGAGACGACTTCGGCACCCGAGAATTGCAAGTGGCTGAAAAAGAAGAATAACTGGAATCCGGTCTGCAACGCTTCGATGGCTTTCGCGGCGATCGCGGCCTACGAGCAGGACCCTGAATTGGCGCGTCGGATCATCGCCCGCTCGATCCGGCTGGTGCGCGAGATCGGTATTCCGGAGTATGCACCCGACGGTAACTATCCCGAGGGCTATACCTATTGGAATTACGGCACAGCCTATGCCGTGATGCTGATCGATGCTTTGGAGGGCGTTTACGGCACTTCGTTCGGACTGGCCGACGTTCCGGGATTCCTCCGTACACCGGAGTATATCCTCCAAATGTCGACGCAGGGCCTCGGCTGCTGGGCTTATGCCGACTGTACCGCGCAGGACCCGCAGAGCATGAAGAATTCCTATCCGATGTTCTGGTTCGCCGCCCGCACCGGAAACCCTTCGCTGCTGTGGGCCGAGAAACAGAAGATCGATGACATGATACGGTCCGGGGCGAAATCGCGCATGTACCGGGTGCGTTATCTTCCTTCGGTGATGCTCTGGGCGGCGGAGAGACCTTTCGAAGGGATGAAGGCTCCGCAGCGGAGGCTTTACGTCGGACAGGGTACGACACCCGTGGCGATCATGCGCAGCCATTTCGGCGGTGACGATGAGATTTTTGCCGGACTGAAAGGCGGCAGCTGCGGACACAACCATTCGCACATGGACATCGGCAGTTTCGTGATGTACCGTGGAACGAAACAATGGGCCAAAGATCTCGGTATTCAGGATTACTATTCGCTGGAGAAATACGGCATCGAGTTGGGCGACCGCTCGCAGTACTCTTCGCGCTGGAAAGCCCTGCGGTTGAGTAGCCGGGTGCATAACATGATGACGTTCGCCGATTCGCTTCAACGGGTTGACGCGCGGGCGGAAATCGTCGCATCCGGCGACCGCGAGGGTTTCGTCTACGCCGTTACGGACCTTTCGAAAGTAGATGCGGCGGCTGTCGCAGCCCACCGCCGCGGCGTGGCTGTCGTCGGTGACAGCTATGTCGTCGTCCGCGATGAGGTCATGAACGGGAGCCGCGAAATGCCCCTGCGCTGGGCCATGCTGACTCCAGCCGAGGTCCGGATCGTCGATGACCGGACAGCGGAGCTGACACTTGGGGAGGAACGGTTGTCGATGCGGGTCGAGGGCGACGGCGTGCAGCTCGGCACCTGGTCGACGGAGCCCCGCCACGAATACGACGAGCCCAATCCCGGAACGGTGATGGTAGGTTTCACGGCTACGCTCGCGCCCGGTGCCCGGGCGGCCTATACCGTGCGGCTGATCCCGGCTGATGCGGCCGGAAAAGCCGGTGATCCGATTCCGGCCCTGGAAAAGTGGAATACCCGATAATACTGAACTGTAAAACCTCGATATGAAACGTATTTTTCTTCTCTTGCTGTTGGTGGTCGGACTTTGCGGACCGCTCGCAGCCAAAAGTCCTGCGGCACGCGACCGCGAACTGATCGACCAGGCTGTACAATGGCAGATCCGGAATTTCACCGATTCGTTGCTTCCAAAAGGCCACTGGGCCAACGGCGCCCTCTACCGCGGTATGGCCGAATGGGCTGCCGAGAGCGGTGACGAATCGGTTTGGACGTTCCTACGCGGGATCGGCGAAACCTGTGACTGGGACATGCTCGAGCGGGTTTACGACGCCGACGACCTCTGCATCGGACAGACCTATCTGCTGCTGGCCGGCAGATACGGGAACCCTGCCATGGCCACAAAGGTCCGTGAACGTGTCCGTTACGTCATGGCGCATCCCGATACGAATCCGCTGATCACCCCCAAGGGCAAGTACTACCGCGACCGCTGGGGCTGGTGCGATGCGTTGTTCATGGCGCCGCCGGTCTATGCGCAGTTGGCGCAGTGCGACGGTCGTGCGGACTACCTTGATTTCTGTTTTTCGGAGTTCAAAGTGACCACCGATGCGCTTTTCAGTTCCGATGACGGACTTTTCCACCGGGACCTGCGGTTGGTGAACGACCGTGAGAAAAACGGTGAGAAGGTATTCTGGGGGCGCGGCAACGGCTGGGTTTATGCCGGACTTGCACTTCTATTGCAGTATGTGCCGGAGAACCATCCCAGTTATGCCTATTACCTCGACTTGTTCCGCCGCATGTCGCCCGCGATCCTGCGCTGTCAGGATGCGAAAGGTTCGTGGCATGCAGGTATGTATGATCCGCAGAGCTGGCCCCAACCGGAGAACAGCGCTTCGGGATTCTTCGTCTACGGATTTGCGTGGGGTGTGAATAATGGCGTCCTGACCGATCCGGCTTACCGCAAAGCGGCGGTGAAGGGATGGAAGGCGCTGAAAAGTCATGTTCAGAAAGACGGAAAACTGGGTTACGTGCAGCCTATCGGCCATGATCCGGCCCATGTGACGGCGGAGATGACCGCTCCTTACGGTGTCGGGGCTTTCCTGCTTGCAGCGGCGGAAATGATGCGTATGAAATAGCCCCCCCAATAAATAGAACCGAATCCGGATTTTGTAAATTTCGGATTCGGTTTTTATTAACCTCATGCCATTCTGGATTTCCCGTCGGGCCTCACCGTGAGGGCATCCATATCGCGTTCAATCTTGTCGTTGGTGATTTTGGCGTAAATTTGAATCGTAGTGATCCGTTTGTGCCCCAGCATCTTGCTGACTGTCTCCAGAGGTACGCCCTAAGCAAGCGAAGCCGTCGTCGCGAAGGTGTGCCTTGCCACATGCATGGTAGGATAGAACCTGAAGCCCGCATATCTTGCCACATGCTGCATCGTCATATTCATTGAATTACGATCTTTGGTCGGAAAATACCTAATCTGCTGCTTGGCATTCCATATTTTCGGTCTGATTCTCGCAATACGAACATGGAGAGATCGTATTCGTGCGAATCGCTGATTTTCCGCCCCTGCTCATCGACGCGCAACGATACGATGTGGAGATGCTCTCGCGAGATATCCCTATGTTTGAAGACAATGTAGGGCTGGTTGCCGTAACCCATACGCTCCATGTATTCCTATGCGATTTCCCGGAGTTGTTCGTCGTTCAGCCGGGCGACGAACTGCGTCTTCGACGGGTCGCGTTTGATGACTACGAACTCCTCGCCGAAGAGTCGTTTGACGATAAACCGGCTGCGGTTATGCTCAAGTCCGGCTTTGCAGAGCAGCTCGTTGAAGCGGATGTTTTGCGCCTCGTTAAGCCGGAAGGAGTATTTATAACTCGGAGTTCGAAATTGTTGTGTGTGTTTTCGGTCGGTATTCATAATATCGGTTAAAAAGGCGTTCGACTCGGGAGAACGCCCGGCCTCGCAGAGCGAGCACCTTTGTCGGACAAATGCCAATTTGTCGGACAAAGGTACAGCTCGCTACCCTCTGGCGAGGGTAAAAATCCGCAGCAGAGAATTTCTACCGATGGTTTCGGAAGTCCTCCGTTGCGGGGCTTTCGGCCGGGTCGTTTCACGATGCAATGTTATAACCGTTTCGGGGCAAAAAAAGCCATCGGTGCGGACTGGAGCGGACTGGAGCGGACATCGGAACCGAAGCATTCCAAGCTGCTGTATCTTGCAGCATGAAAGGTCGGTTTTCTTATTCCGTTCATTATCCCGATATAAACTGCATTAAACGGAAAACGGTATTTTGAATGGTTTAAGACATAAAACCAAACACACGAGCTTTATGACCTTATAGCGAATATTCAATCTCAAAAACATTGTACCATGGATTCATTAAAAGAAACTGACAAACCTGCAACAAACCTTCCGAAGCATCCCCGTATCGAAGTCGATGAGGAGTTGATGCGTCAGATGATCGCCGGACAAGCTCCTTTGGACTCGAAAGTCGTCCGTAGGATTCCCGAGCCGGAAGAGGAAAATACGGACGCTCCCGAGGGAAACACATCGGCACCAACTGCTGAAAAAACAAATGTCGACACCCAAACGACTACTGTAAAGGAGCCTGCTGGATTCCGACGGAAAAAGATCATACTGCCGGATTTCGAACGCACCTTCTTCGCTCCGGTAGATTGCCGTAACCGCTCGGCGATTTATGTCAGTGCGCAAACCAAGCGCAAAGTGTCGGAAATCCTCCACCTGTTGGGGAATGAAAGCACAAGGCTTACGGCTTTGGTCGACAATATGCTGCGCTTTGTCATGGACATTTATAGCGACGAGCTGAATTATCTCCATGAAAAGAAAAATAAAAGACGGCCGTTTTGAAAAAGCAGAGGAATTTCGACGGCAGATCACAGGACGGGATGAAATCCGCCGATCGCGGCTGAACATCAGAACCGGATCGTCAGGAGCCGCAGAATGTCGCCTTTTCCGACGGTAGCGACCAGCAAAACGCCGGGGATGGAAATATGCAAGGCTCGCCCCTCGGGCGATTCGCATGGCCTTGCATATTTCCATCTCTGACGATAAATTCCCTGCCGGCGGGAAAACTTACATCGAAAATTACCCTGCTATTGACGAAGTAAGATCGGGAATCGAATTAGCTGTAAGATAGGAGGCCATTACCGTGCGACCTTGAAGACGCTGCTGAGTTTCTCGCTTAATGCCGCCATATCCCGGCCGATCTTGTCGTTAGTGATGCGCGCATAGATTTGAGTCGTGGTGATCCGTTTGTGCCCCAGCATCTTGCTGACCGTTTCCAGAGGTACGCCTTGCGAGAGCGTGACCGTCGTGGCGAAGGTATGACGCGCCATATGGATCGTGGGGTTGAACGACAGACCGGCATGTCTGGCAACATGCCTCAGCGACATGTTCAGCGTCTTATGGGTACCTTTGAGCGGGAAGACCCGGTCGCCCGAGAGGTGCATATCCTTATAACGCTCGTAGAGCATTCCGGCAACGGGAAGAAGTTTGACACGGAACTGCGTACCTGTTTTCTGACGCCTGTCGATAATCCAGCGCTCCCCGTTATCGTCCGTATGGATGTCCGCGTGGGTGAGTTTCACCACGTCCGCATGGCTCAGGCCCGTGAAAGCACAGAAGACGAAGGCATCCCGGTTGATGCCCGTTCGGTAGTTGGGAAGTTCGACGTCCATGACGGCCTGCAGTTCCGAAGCGGACAAATAGCGCCGTTCGGCGTATTTAGGCCTGACATGGAACCCGGCGAAAGGATCGGCGGCAATCCAGCCGTTCTTATACGCCGTATAGGTCATCAACTTCAGCTTCTTGATGGTCGAATGGATCGTACCGGAACGCATCCCTTGTACCGAGGAGAGATAGACGACGAACTTTTCGATAAAATCCCGCTTCAACTCTTTGAAAGGAATGTCCTTGACGTGGTATTCGTATTTGAGGAAAGAGGCAAGGCGGTTACGGCGTGCGGTAATTGTCATAGCTCGAATAGGTGCGGTCTTTGCACACACGTTTGAGAAACCCTGCGAGGTATTCGTCGAAGGTCTGCAACAGCAGGCGGCAGTCGTCGCCCCATACCGAGGAAGGCGTTGCGGACTTTTTCGGCCGTAACGTATGAATCCCGGTCGCAGAGACGTTGGTATTGCTTGCCGATATTGGTCTTGATATTTTCCAGCTTCTCGTTGATACGCTGCGATTCGAGGCTTTTGTCGGAGGCCTTGTTGGCTTTGGCATCCCAAAGGGTGGAGCGAACGGTGAGTTTGCAGCTGAACTGCGACATCGTACCGTTGATCGTAATACGGCCCATAACGGGAACCTGACCCGATTTCTCGGACTGCCTTTTTACGAAGAAAAGGACTTTGAACGTGCTGCGTTGCATAATAACTTGAACTTTGAGGATTTGTTAAACGTTTAGTCAAGTTATTTGTTATGCGGAAATTCGATGCAACGAACTGAAAACGAATGTTTTGATGCAAATAAAAGCATTTCGGGCAGGTAACGGATAGTAACAAAACTCACCGTTAATCCTGCCCGAATGTGCAATTTTATTGCTCGGAGCATATGCAGAAAAGAGAATTAAATATCTGAAAACAAAATATTTACTCTTTTCTGCATATTCGTTTACCTACAAATACCGAACCTTTCGCAGGTTCGGTATTTCGTTTTATACACTATCTTTGCGGAAGACGAACCTCCGCTTAGAAAGCTGCGCCTCGGCATAGTCGAATAAATTCGCCTCTGCTCTCGGCTTGCACCGTCTTTGGTGTCGTAACGACACTTTTAGAGGTCGGAAGGTTTACCGGACTGCACGCAATCCGGTTTTGGCCCCATCCGGCTTTTTCGTACCTTTGTTAATAATATATGATCGTATGGAAGAACCCAATATCCTGATCCCCCTGCTGCTGACGCTCGGCGCAGGTCTTGCGACGGGCATCGGAAGCGCCATCGCATTCTTCGCCAAACGAACCAACAAACGGCTGCTGTCGTTCTCGCTGGGACTGTCGGGCGGCGTGATGATCTACGTCTCGTTCGTCGAACTGTTCCAGCAGGCCGACGCCACCCTCTCGGCGGAGTGGGGAGCGCATCTCGGCACGGTCGTCACCGTGGCGAGCTTCTTCGCCGGCATCCTGCTGATCGGCGTCATCGACCGGCTGGTGCCCTCGGTCGAAAACCCCCACGAAGCCCACAGCGTCGAAGAGATGGACCATCAGCCCCGCAATCCCAAGCTGATGCGCATGGGCGTGATGACGGCGCTGGCCATCGGCATCCACAACTTCCCCGAAGGAATCGCCACCTTCACCTCGGCCGTGGACAACATGGCTCTCGGTGTAGCCATCGCCGCGGCCATTGCCATCCACAACATTCCCGAGGGAATCGCCGTGTCGATTCCGGTCTACTACGCCACGGGCGACCGCAGGAAGGCTTTCCGGCTTTCGCTGCTGTCGGGCCTCGCCGAGCCGGTGGGCGCCCTGCTGGCCTATCTGGTGCTGATGCCCTTCATGTCGCCGACGCTGATGGGGTGCATCCTCGCGGGCGTGGCGGGCATCATGGTCTTCATTTCGATCGACGAACTGCTTCCCGCGGCCCGCGAATACGGCGAGGCGCATATCTCCATCTACGGCGTGGTGGCCGGCATGGCCCTGATGGCCGTAAGTCTGATCATGCTGGCATAATCAGACAATTAAAAATGAAAAATTAAGAATTAAAAATTTACGTTTTTGGATATTCTTCTGTTGATTGTCGGGCTGGGGCTGATCCTCGCCGGCGCGAATTTTCTCACGGACGGCTCCGCGGCGCTGGCGCAGCGCTTCCGGGTGCCGGAATTCATCATCGGACTGACGGTGGTGGCCGTCGGCACCTCGACGCCCGAACTGGTCGTATCGGTGCTCTCGGCCATCGGAGGCCAGAGCGACGTGGCGATCGGCAACGTCGTGGGATCGAACATCTTCAACGTCTTCGTCATCCTCGGCGTCTGCGCCCTGATACGCCCCGTGCCGCTGACGGCGGGAAACATCCGCCGCGACATTCCGTTCGGGGTGCTCGTGTCGCTGCTCCTGCTGGCGCTGGCCCAGGATTCGCTGCTCTGCAAAGGGGCGGCGGACCGCATCGGGCGTCTCGACGGCGCGGCGATGCTCGCGCTCTACATCCTGCTGATGTGGTACACGATCCGGAAGACGAAGCGTCCCGAAGCGACGGCCCCGACGGAAGGGTCCAAAGCGCCGATGGCCGCGTGGCTGACGGCGGTGATGATCGTCGGGGGCCTCGCGGGGCTGGTGTTCGGCGGCGAGATGTTCCTCCGCAGCGCCACGTCGATAGCCCGCAGTCTGGGGGTCAGCGAATCGGTGATCGCCATCACGCTCGTGGCCGGCGGCACGTCGCTGCCCGAACTGGCCTCGTCACTCGTGTCGCTGTTCAAAGGCAAGGCGGAGATGGCGTTGGGCAACGTGATCGGATCGAACATCGCCAACATCCTGCTGATCCTGGGCGTGAGCGCCACGATCCATCCGCTCTCGATGGGCGGCATCACGGTTTGGGACCTGCTGATGGTCCTGCTGAGTTCGGTCGTGGTGTTCCTCGCGGCCTTCACGTTCAAACGCAAGGCCATCGACCGCTGGGAGGGAGCGTTGTTCGTGGCGATCTACGCCGTCTATATCTGGTATTTGATCAGGTAGCGGTCGATCAGCCGCGGCACGGCATAGTCGCCCAGCGCAGCGGTCGGAACGGCCATCGCAGCAGCGGCAGGCGTCAGCGAGAGGGTTTCGATGCGGTGGACGACCGCATGCAAAGTCTGATGGGAGAGCTGGTGCTTCGGCAGCGGGATGCTGCGCACGAGATGCCACGGAGCGTCGCCCAACAGTTCGCGGAACTGCGGCAGGCGCACGAGCTCCGGCAGTTCGGCGGGCTCTTCAGTTTCGATGAGCGGAAATTCGTAGAGCCCCTGCCAGATGTCGCGCCCCTCGCGGCGGTGCAGCAGGGTCCGGTCGCCTGACGAAACGTGCAAGTAGTTGAACCAGCGGTCGCGGACGCGGGTCTTTCCCTGCTTCACGGGACGCGCGGCGACGGTTCCGGCGGCAAGGGCGAGGCATTGTCCGGCCAGCGGGCACGCCTCGCAGCGGGGCGACGAAGGGGTGCATCGAAGCGCCCCGAAATCCATGATCGCCTGATTGTAGCGTCCCGGATGCGCGGTGTCCAGCTGCGACTGCGCCAGTTCGGCGAAAGCGCGCTTTCCGGCCGTGGAGTCGATCGGCGCATCGAGGTCGAAGAGCCGCGCGAGAACCCGGTAGACATTGCCATCGACCACGGCGCACGGAGCGTCGTAGGCCGCCGAACAGATGGCCGCGGCGGTATAGTCGCCCACGCCGCGCAGGGAGCGAACCTCCTCCAACGCGACGGGGAACCGTCCGCCGAAGCGTTCGACGACCTGCCGGGCGGCGGCATGGAGATTGCGGGCACGGCTGTAATAGCCGAGTCCCTGCCAGAGTTTCAGCACCTCGTCCTCGGGAGCGGCGGCGAGCGACGCGACGTCGGGAAACCGCTCCGTAAAGCGGAGATAGTACTCCGTTCCCTGCGCCACGCGGGTCTGCTGGAGGATCACCTCCGAGAGCCAGATGCGGTAGGGATCGCGCGTGCGGCGCCACGGCAGGTCGCGCCCTTCGCGGGCGTACCAGTCGAGGAGTATGTCGGCGACGGAGTTCATAACCGGGGACAAAAGTACGATAAATCGCAATACGTTCAACCAAAAACACCGACGTTATGGAAAAGAAACACGCAGTGATCGACAACGCCGCCGAGAAACGCTACGAACTCGACCTCGGAAAGGGCGACATGGCGCTGATCGAATACGCGACGGGCGACGGATTCGTCGTCCTGACCCACACCGAGGTCCCGCCTGCATACGAGGGTCAGGGCATCGGCAAGGAATTGGTGCTGGCCGCCTTGGAGGACATCCGCAGCAAGGGGTTGCGGGTCGTGCCGCAGTGTTCGTTCGTCGAGGTCTACATCCGGCGCCATCCCGAATGGGCGGACCTGGTGCGGACCGCGGAATCGGCAAAGCGCTGACAAACGCACGAAGGGGCCCTGCACAGGGCCCCTTCAACTTTTCAGTATGCCGGGCCTCAGGGCCGGGGCTGGAAGTCGTCCGTACGGAACGGAATGACGGGCAGCCCCCAGCTGTTGGCGAGGTTACCGATCTGAAAATTGCGGAAGCAGTAGCGCACAGCCGAGGGTTCCGGAACCTCCTTCGACGAAACGACCAGCCTCAACTGTGCATCGACAGCTACATCGGCCGGACGGAACACCCCGTCGGAGCCGCAGATCTCGAAGCCCTCGATGCCCACCAGACGGTTGAACCCGTATTCGGCATTGTCCAGCGAAACGAGCGCCTTGCCGTCAGCGATCTCCATAGAACGGAAACGGGGACTGTCGCAATGGACGGCCTTCTTTCCGTAGGTCCGGTTCAGAGCCATGCAGGCCAGCCGATAACCGATGTCGTGCTTGTTCGCCGGATGGATGTTGCACCACTCGTAAGGCTCGACCAGATCGTTCGTCGAAACCATGCCGCTGTTCGGGATCACATCCTGAGCCCGGCACTGCGCTTCGCGCAGAAAGGCCGAAAGGTCGCTGCCCCAGTAGTTGAACGGAGCGATCTCGACGAAATAGAAAGGCAGTTCGCCCTGCCCCCACAGGCCGCGCCACAATTTCACCATGTTGGCCAGCCGTTCGGCATAGACCGCGTGGGCTCCGACATTGGATTCGCCCTGATACCAGAGGTATCCGCGAACGGTGTAGCCCGCCACGGGGTGCAGCATGCCGTTATACATCACCAACGGCCGCAGCCACTCGTCAACCGCCGCAATACCCTTTTCGGAAACATCGATGTCGGGATAGGTCTCCAAAATCTCCTGCGAGGTCCAGCTCTCGACGCGGCTGCCGCCCCACGAACAATCGATGACACCCACGGGAACACCGAGTACGTCGTTGAGCATCTCGGCGAAGAAATAGCCGACAGCCGTGCACAACGGCGCCGTCTCGGTCGAAAACTCGTTCCAGCGGCCGGCGACACGTTCTTCGGGGGTATAGGAAGCCGTTTTCGGAATCTTCACATAGCGGATTTTGCCGCGCCGGGCATCGGCCCGGGCAATAACCTCGTTGGAGCGGGCTACGGGACAGTTGTGGAATCCCTGCACACCCATCTCCATATTGCTCTGCCCGGCGGCGAACCACACTTCGCCGATCAGAATGTCGTTCAGTTCGACCCGGCCGTCCCCGGCAATCGTGATACGCTGCGGATCGTAGCCTCCCGCAGGAGTTTTCAGCATCACCTCCCAGCGGCCGTCGGCGCCGCTCCGGGCGGCAGCCTTAGCACCCCACGAAGCAGTGACTTTCACCGCTGTATGCGGCTCGGCCCAGCCCCAGAGTTTGGCCTCGGCATTTTGTTGCAGCACCATATTGTCGCCGATGATCTCCGGAAGGGTGATTTTCGCGGCGGCGGTCCATGCCGCGGCAAGCGCAACGGCTAACAGCAATATTCGTTTCATAGAATTCGGGTTGATGGTTTCAGGTTAAAAGTCGTCGGTGCGGAACGGTACGAGGGGAAGTTCGCGGGTGTTGACGACATTGCCCGGCTGGAAATCGCGGAATCCATAACGCACGGCCACCGGTTCGGGAATGTCGGGCAGAAAAACGATCAGCCGTTCGTTGCCTTCGAAATGCACCTGCGCGGGGCGGAACACCCGGTCGGCGCCGCAGATCTCAAAACCCCTCAGATCGAACGCCCGGCCGAAACCGCCGAAAGTGTTGTCGAACGAAAGGCAGGCTTTGCCGTCTTTGATTTCCATCGATCGGAACTGCATGTTTTCGCAGGCCACGTCCTTCCTGCCGTAAGTACGGTTCAGAGCCCAGAATGCCAGCCGACGGCCCACGCTGCGCTTGTCGCGGGGATGAATGTTACCCTCTTCGCAGGGAAGGACCAGATCGTTGGTCGAAACCATACCGCTGCCGGGGATCAGCTTCTGCGCCCGGCACTGCGCCTCGCGCAAATAGGGCGACAGCCCGTTGCCGTAACCGAAAGGCGCGATCTCGACGAAATAGAACGGCAGTTCGCCCTGCCCCCACTGCGCACGCCACCCGGCCACCATATCAGCCATCCGTGCAGCATACTCCGTGTGACGGCCAATGTTCGACTCGCCCTGATACCAAAGGAATCCGCGGACGGTATAGCGGGTCAGAGGGTACACCATGGCGTTGTACATCGCCATCGGACGCATGTAGTCGGGCAGTTCGGCAATGGCTTTCTCCGAAAGGTCGATGTCGGGATAGGTCTCCAGCTCCTCGCGCGGGGTCCAGCACTCGATGCGGCTGCCGCCCCACGAACTGTCGATGACCCCGACCGGGACATCCAGCGCCCGCGAGAGCATTTCGGCGAAGAAATAGGCCGTGGCGCTGCACCGCGCGGCGGTAGCCGTCGTGAATTCGTTCCAGGCGCCCGGAACACGCTCCTGCGGCGTATAGCCCTGCGAATAGGCCACCTTCAGGAAGCGGATGCGGCCGCGCTGCGCATCGGCGCAGGCGATGGCCTCGTTGCCACCCTCGACCAGACCGTTCCAATAGCCGCCGAGAGGCATGTCCATATTGCTCTGACCGCTGCAAAACCACACCTCGCCGATCAGCACGTTGTCCAACACCCGCTTGTCGCCACTCGCAACGGTGATCCGCTGCGGCTCGTAACTACCGGCGGGAGTTTTCAGCGTCACCTCCCAGCGGCCTTCCCCGTCGCTTTTCGCAGAGGCTTTCGCGCCCCACGAGGCCACGACTTTCACCGCCGCATGCGGATCGGCCCAGCCCCAGAGTTTCACATTCGTATTCTGCTGCAACACCATGTTGCTGCCGATGGCATCGGGAAGGGAAACCTTCGCCGCAACGCTCCACGCCGCCGCAAGGCCGAAGAGGAGCAAAAGCATTTTTTTCATAGTCGGTTTTCGTTCGGGTTTCTGCAAATTTAGCATTTTCTCACCGAAGTAGCACCTTACTTAAACGATAAAATAAGCCATCGAAAGCCAAGTCGATCAAAAAACGCAATCGCAGATCAAAATACGGCATTCAACCCGACCCACTCCTTCATAAATAAAATGTATCCAATTTTTCTGAAAAATTTCCGGCTCGGAATTTGGTTTATATTATAAACCACTTTATATTTGCAACGTATTTAAGAACCGGCCCGGCCGTAAAACCGAAAACGATGGAAATCACCTCTGCCAACACCAACAAACGCCGCCTTTTCGCGCGCCGGTTCAGCCGCCGCGTCACGACCTGTTTCGCGGTTTGCGGCTTCTTAGCTTTCGTCAACTGGTACACATCGCCCCACTACTGGTGGGTGGTCTGGGTTATCGCCGGGTGGGGACTGAGCATCCTGCTCTCGCTCATCCGCTACCTGTTCGACCAGGACGACGAGGACGATTGCCGAAACCGTTAAAAAATTACACCTATGGAAGACCGTAAACTGGAGGCCGCCGAAAGCCTGGAGCTCATCGGCCGCATGATCGAAAACACCCGTAGCCGCATCGTCCGCAACTCGGGACGCCCGCTACTGGCGTGGGGCTATGCCACCATCGTCACGACAATCATCGTATGGGCCGCCGTAGTCGGATTCCGGGACCCGCGCTGGAATTACCTGTGGCTGCTGCTGCCCGTGCTGGGATGGCTGTTGATGTGGCTCACACGCAGAAAACCCACCGAGGGCGAGGTCCGCACGTTCGTTGACCGCGTGATCGGAAATGTCTGGTTCGTCATGGGGTCCACAGCCCTCTTCGTCAGCCTGCTGACGCTCTTCACGCCCATGCGTCTGCCGATACTCTTCATCATCCTGCTCATCATGGGCATGGGGACCGCCGTCACGGGACTCATCATCCGCTTCACACCCACCATCGTCGGAGGTATCGCGGCCATCATCCTCGCCCCGTGCACGCTGCTTGCCGGCAATATGTGGCAGCCGTTGCTCTTCATCGCGGGATTCGTGGTTATGATGATCATCCCGGGCCACATCCTCAACCATACGTCGAACCGCCCGCAACGATAATGCGATGTTCAAAGAACTGAATCCTCTGTTGCACTCCGAACTGAGGCTGGCTGTCGTCTCGATCCTGATCGGAGTCGAGAGCGCCGATTTCGTCTTCATCCGGCAACAGACCGGAGCCACGGCGGGAAACCTCTCGGTGCAACTGGACAAACTCGCCAAAGCCGGTTATATCGAGGTCGAAAAGACCTTTCGGGGAAAGAAGCCCTGCACGGTATGCCGCATCACCGCGGCCGGGCGCGACGCCTTTGCCGAATACGTCGAAGCCCTGCAATCCTACATAAAAAAATAAGCGTCCCTCGGGGCGCTTATTCTTTCAGACGGTACAGAAGAACGTCACCAGGAACGGGACGCTGAAATCGAGCACGCAGCCGTGAAAGACCGACACCACGGCATAGGGACGGCCTGCGGCCTGCGTGATGATCGGAAGCGTCGTGTCGAAAGTCGTCGCACCGCCGATCGACACGGCGGCCAGCGGCCCGCACCAGCGTGCGACGAGCGGCGCGGCCAACAAGGTGAAAATCTCGCGCATGACGTTGCACAACAAAGCGATAGTGGCCAACTCGGGCCCCCGGAAATCGGCGATGAAGATGCTCGACAACGAATAATAACCGAAACCCGCGCCCACGGCCAGCGAATCGGTCAGCGACCATTCGGCGAGCAGCGGAGCCGCCAAAGCGGCCCCGGCCAACGTCCCGACGGCTGTGGCGACGGGCAGCAACGTCAGCCGCGGATCGAGCCTCCGGACCCGTCCGGCCAGCGTGCGGTCGTTGCCCAACGTGATCCCCACGCAGAACATCAGCGCATAGAGCACGTAGGCGCTGACCCGCGATCCGGCGGTATCGAACGGCGCGAAAAGTCCCACGACACATCCCGCCACGAAGAAGGCGACGATCACGAGACTGCCGCAAAGGGCCGACCATGCGGAGACCGGGACATCTGCGGCGGCCTCCCCGTCGTCGGCAGGCACGGCGCGTCCGCGAATCCGCCGCCACAACAGCCACGCGGCGAAGATGCTCCCCGCGACGGAGAGGGCGAAGATCGCCAGCGCCGCCCCTCCGAGCGTCGCCAGCGAGCCCACGACCGCAGGGTCGGAGCCCACCTCGACCCCCAGCAGGAACAACAGGGCCCAGATGATGACGGTGATGAGGCGCGGTACGAAAGCGAGGCGCCGGCCGATAAGCCGGCGCCCCGTTGCAATGCCTCCGATGATGACGGCAAAGATTACGAGCATTCCGGTCACTCCTTTTTCGCCGTGAGTTTTTCGATCTGCCGCTCGGCCTCGGCTTCGAGGTTCGCGGCCTGCTTCTCGGCCTCGGAGACCAGTTTGTCCCCGGCCTTTTCGGCGGCGAGCTTGGCCAGAGCGCCCTTCTTCGAAGCCTCCTCGACGAGTTTCGCCCGCTGGCTCTCGGCCGCCTCGACGAGCTTCTCCCCGGTCCGCTTCGCCTCCGCACGCAGGTTCTCGGCCTGTTTCTGAATCTCCTCGGAAAGCGACTCGCTGCCGGTGAGCTTCTGAATCTGCTCATCGACGATATTCTTCACAGCCTCTTCGGCAGCCTCTTTCACACCGAGCGTGATCTTGGGCGACGAGAAGGTGCCGCCGATGCCCACGCCGATAGATTGCAGCGTCTTGCCGCCCGGAATGGCCACCTTGGCCGTATAGTCGATGGTCTGATCGAGCCCCGTGGAGCCCGAAAGGTTGATGCCGACGCTGCCCAGTTTCAGGTCGAAAGGCTGCGTGGTGATGCGGCCGTCCCGGATGGCGAAACGGATCGTGACATCCTTGGCTTCGATCTTCCGCAGGTCGTCGTTGTTCAGCGCCTTGGCCAGCGCGTCGAACGCCTCGATATTCTGCACATGGATATTGGCCGACCTGATCTCGCCCGTGGCGGTGAGGGTTTGCAGGTCGGGCGACATCTGAGAGTCGAGCGACGTGCGCATGTCGAGCGCCAGCGAATAATCGCCGCCGGTCTTGGCGAAGATCGGCACGAGTTTCTGCACCATCTCCAGCTCCTCGAAAGTCTTCTGGAACGAGGCGCCCGCAATGTCGGCATTGAGTTTCAGCGCGGGTTTCGCCGGATCGGCCGCCGTCGAGTAGCTGCCCGAAGCGGTGGCCTTGCCGCCGAAGACGCCCAGCCCCAGCCGGTCGAGCGACAGCACGCCGCCGGCAACGCTCATCTCGCCCGAAATGTCGCTGACCGTCATTTTCCCGAAGAGCACTTTGCGCAGATCGGTGTTGAGCGAGAGATTCAGGTTGCGCGGCACCTCGACGGCCTGCATCGGCTCGGCGGCAACCGCCTCACCTTCAGCCGGCTCGGACGACGCGGGCATGGCTTCCATGATCTCGTTCAGGTCGAGCAGTTCGGACTTCACGTACAGACGGCCCGAAAGCATGTCGCCCCGCAGCAGATAGCCGATGTAACCCGTCAGCTGGCCGTTGGCCGCGAGGTCGCTCTTGCCGACCGTCACCCCGAATTCGCCGAGGGTCATCGCGGCGGGCGTGATGGTAGCCGCGGCGCGGCGGATGTACACCGCCGGCAGGCTCGGAAGCGTCAGCCCCAGCTCCTCGACGGTGAAGGTGCCCTGCGCACCGAGTTTTTCGTAGCGGTTTTTCTCAATGTCGGACATGCGGCCCGAGACTTTGAGATCCGCGGTGATCTGGCCGCCCAGCTCGACGCCCTTCTCCAACGGGTAGACCTCCTTCACGGCCCCCAGATCGACACGCCCGGCAGCCGTGGCGCGGAATACGGGATCGCTGACGAGATTCGTGGCGTAGAAGGTCGCCGAAACGGAGTTCCCGGCCATCTTAAGGCCGAATTTCGAAAGATCGACGACCGTTTTGTCCATCACGCCCCCGGGATTCGCCACCTTGGCGGCGATGTTGATGCCGGTCACGGCCTTCGGAAGCGAGGAGTACTGGAAGCTGCCGTCGCGGACCTCGGTTTTCAGTTCGAAGGCCGGAAGCGCCGAACCGCGCATCTCGCCCTTGGCCCAAAGCGCCATCGAGAGCTCGCCGCCCGCCGTGAGGTTTTTGAACTCCCGGGTGTAGAACGCCGGAATGAGCGACAGCACGTCTTTGAACTGCACCTTGTCGCAGCCGGCCGTGAGGTCCATGACCACGGCATCGTCGTCCAGCTCGACCCAGCCGTCGAGCCCCACCGAAATGGCGTTCAGCCGCAGCGTGTTGCGCGAGAAGGTGAAGCGGTTGTTCGCCAGATCGGCGTCGATCACCGCGACGAGTTCCGCCTCGGCGCCGCTCAGCAGCGGAATGCCGCCCGAGACGAAGCGCATCTCCTGCGCCGTGAGCCGCAGATCGAGGTCGGTGCGGTCGGCCGACATGTTGCCCCGGAGCCGCAGCGAAAGGGGCGCGGTCGAGAAACGCATGTTCGTCGAATCGTCCTCGTAGCGGATCGCAGCGTCCGAAATCCGGAAATCGCGCACCGACATCCGGAACGACGAGGGTTCGGACGACTCTTCGGCGGGAGTCTCCTCCGCGGCTTCGTCCGAAGGCTTCATCACGTCCCAGTTGACGGCCCCGTCGGCCAGCTTGTGCGCATGCACGGCCGGCGACGAGAGGATCACCTTGGTCACCTCGAACCCGCTGTCGCCGAACAGCGACATCAGGTTGACGACCACCGAAATCCGCTGCGCGGCGACGATCGTGTCGCCCTCGAAGCGGTCCACGCCCACCAGCGTGAGCCCTTTCAAATCCAGCGAAGCGTTCGGGAAATGGCGCAGCAGGCTGATGTCGAGCTTCTCGAAATCGAGCTTCGCCGCGAGCATTTCATTGGCTTCGCGCTTCACGATGTCGGCGATCTTGCCCCGCAGCGCAAACGGCACGATCAGGGCGACCGCCAGAATAACGGCCACCACGATGGCCGCGATCTTCACGAACTTTTTCATTCCGCATCTGTTTTAATAGCAAAGACCGTCGTTGCGGCCTCTTCGAATCCCATTTTACGATAGAGCGCCCGCGCGGCCTCCCGCGCAGGGTTCGAGGTCAGCAGGACTTCGCCCGCCCCGACACCCGCCGCATGTTCCAGTGCGGCGGCCACGAGGGCCCGCCCCGCCCCCGTTCCGCGGACTTCGGCATCGACCACGACATCCTCGATCCACGCCTTGCGGCCCGACGGCACGTCGTACCACACGAGGGTGAGCAATCCCCGGACGCATCCTCCGGCCTCCGCGGCGAAGAGCGCCGCCGAAGGGGACGCCGCGATCTCCCGCAGCCGTGCGGCCGAGGGGGCGGCGAGCCGCGGCGAAAGCTGCGGCATGAGCCGCGCAAACGCATCGAGCAGCGGACCGGTGACTTCCCGCACCTGTTTCACACGAAGTTCCATATCCGCAAAGATAACCTTTTTTATGCGAAACGTTAGGGCGATCCGTGAAAAAAGCGTACTTTTGCCCGTCGCCGCCGCCGGGAACCGGCGTTCCGCGCCCGAACGGACGATGAGCCGCCGCGCAAAACAACGGTTTTGCATCCGGCCGTTTTTTTGTTACCTTTGTTTTTTGTAAAAACATTCACACCATGCGCAAACTCGTAATCATTCCGACCTACAACGAAAAGGAAAACATATCGGCGATGATCGACAAGGTCTTCTCGCTGCCCGAACCGTTCGAAATGCTCGTCATCGACGACGGATCGCCCGACGGCACCGCCGCGATCGTCCGGGAACGCCAGAAGGAATTCCCCGCGACGCTTCACCTGCTGGAACGCTCGGGCAAGCAGGGGCTCGGAACGGCCTACCTCACGGGATTCCGCTGGGGGCTGGAGCAGGGGTTCGACTACATCTGCGAGATGGACTGCGACTTTTCGCACAACCCCGACGATCTGGTGCGGCTGTACGAAGCGGCCGCCGAGGGCAACGACGTGGTGGTGGGTTCGCGCTACGTGCAGGGCGTCAACGTCGTCAACTGGCCGATGTCGCGTCTGCTGATGTCCTATTTCGCCTCGATGTACGTGCGCATCGTCACGCGCCTGCCGCTGCGCGACGCCACAGCGGGATTCGTCTGCTACTCGCGGCGGGCGCTGGAGACCATCGACCTCGACGCCATCCGGATGAAGGGCTACGGCTTCCAGATCGAGATGAAATACACGGCCTGGCGGCTCGGAATGAAGCTCAAAGAGGTGTCGATCATCTTCGTCGAACGCCGCGAGGGAGTGTCGAAAATGAGCGGCGGCATCTTCCGCGAAGCCTTCTTCGGCGTGCTGGGCCTCCCGTTCCGCAAAATCCGCAAACGCCGGTAAACGAACATGGAGCAGGGAATGCTGAACACACGGCCGGGGACGGAGGGTTCCGTCTGGCGGCGCATCGGGGCGTTTTTCCTCAACCCCCGCAACCTCTACGTCATCGGACTGCTGCTGGTGCTGGCGCTCTCGGTTTCGGAGGTCACGCGCGGCAGGCACAAAAACTTCATGATCTTCGCCGAATCGACGAAGCTCTTCTGGCAGCAGATCGCCCCCTACGGCGCCAACTGGCCGCCCGCGGGATTCCCCGTCCGGCTCGACTATTTCCTCTACGGGCCGCTTTTCAACATACTCTTCGCACCGTTCGCCTACCTGCCCGCATGGCTGGGGCCGATCGTGTGGAATGTCTTCAACTTCACGCTGTGGTTCGCGGCGATCTTCACCCTGCCCGGAAAGTTCACCCGCGAGGAGAAGTGCAAATCGTTCCTTTTCACCTTCCTGATCCTGGCCTGCACGCAGCTGTCGTTCCAGTACAACGTCGCCGTGGGTTACATGTTCCTGTTCGCCTATTCGCTGCTGGAACGCGACAAGGGTTTCTGGGCCGTGCTGCTGATCATGATTTCGGGATTCACGAAGATATACGGCATCTTCCAGCTGGCGATGCTGCTGTTCTATCCGCATTTCTGGCGCAACGTCGGTTATGCCGTGCTGATCGGCGCCGCTTTCCTGCTGGCTCCGGCGGTCAACATGCCGCTTGCGGAACTGCCCGACTATTACGGCCAATGGATCGGCGCCCTGACGGAACACCCCGACACTCGGACGTGGATGAACGTCTTCTACCTGCGCCCGCTCGGACTGCTGCCCTACCGGACGTACGTGCAGATCGGCGTACTGGCACTACTGGCCGTCGGCGTGCTGGCGAACTGGCGCAGTTGGCGGCTGCCCTTCTTCCGGATCGCCTGCCTGGCCATCCTGATGGGCTACGTCATTCTGTTCAGCAATTCGAGCGAAGGACACACCTACGTGATCATGCTGATCGGCTACCAGATGTGGTACTGGACGATGCGCCGGGGGGGGGAAATCCGTCTTGCCGACAAGATCGCCTACTGGGCGACCTTCGTGATCGTGGTCGTGATGCCGGTGGACGTGCTGTGCCCGCCGAAAGTCATGCAGCTTTTCTACGGATGGCAGCTTAACCTGTGGCTGCTGCTGGCCTTGTGGCTGCGGATGTGCTGGACGGCATTCATCCGCATTCCGGAGCCGATGAAGAAGTCTTATTCTGAATTCGCTCCAATCCGATCAGTTCAGGTACAAAACGATTGATGAAATAGATTACAGGAACACATAATATAACGACTGCAACAGGGAGCAACAGTAACATTGCAAAGGTCATATATGTTCCAGCCAAATACAATATTAGTTGTATGATCGGCATGTGGAATATCAATATTACAAGACTGTTCCGACCTATAAAATTCACAAATCCGATTTTGTCGATCATCCGACAGATTATGACACAAAAGATAATCGCAGCAAATGCCGCCGGATAAAACAAGGCAAAATTACCGACTACATTGCTTGCTGTATCGACCCTCGTATTAAATAGCGTACAAGGGACATAGATACACAAACATATTATCATTGCGGCCCATCTGCCCCAAGTGTGCAGCTGAACAGACTGAATAATCCGAAAATACTTGGTTCCAGCCCACAGAAACGGATAAAGCGTAAATGCAGTATTGAGCTTGTAAGGAAGCCGCAGTTCCCAAAAGCCGCATATCAAACCCAATGCGGCAATGAACACAACACCTGCATATTCGACCCATTTGCGTTCCGATAATTTAGCCACAATGAAATAAATCATCGACGCCGAAAACAAAAAAGGCAAAAACCACAACGCGACATTGGCATAACCTTTTACGGCGTTCTGGCCACTTCCTATCGCAATATAAACTATTTGTTTCAACTGGGCTCCCAGCAACCGGGGCTCACAAAAATATATGACCAAATCATACAACACCCAAAAAAACAGCGACCAAGCAAAAAAAGGAACCAGCAGGCGAGTCATTTTTTTAACCGCAAATTGTCGGAACGGCTGAGGTCTCAAAAAAAGTCCTCCGATAAATGCGAACAACGGCATATGAAAAGCATAAATCCAACGATGCAGATTCAATTCATCCGGACAATGCCCCATTACAACCAGGAAAATACCGATTCCTTTCAGTAAATCCACACTACTTAGCCTTTTAGCCGAAAGAAGGGGGGGGGAAGCGCGCATATATCAGAACGTGAAGAAATAGTTCATAAAGAAGTTCCAGAACGTCACCATGCCCGTGGCGAAGAGTTTCGCCAGGTAGAAATTCAGCCGGAACCGGTTGTGCAGAAGGTAGATCGTGGCGTTGTTGATGACCAGCCCGATCGCCGCGATGCCCAGGAAACGCAAGTACTGGCCCGCGATGTCGGGATTTTCGTTGTGGAACGTCCAGACACGGTTCAGTATATAATTCGTGGTCGATGCGCAGAGGAATCCCAGCGAGTTGGCCACGTATTTGTTCAGCCGCAGGAACTCCTTGCAGAGATAGGTGACACCGAAATCGACGAAGACGCCCGAACCGCCGACCACGCAGAATTTTATAAATTGTTCTATCATAAGTTTCCGACCACTCTCGTCGGGACAGCTTTTCCGTTAAACCAATTCGTATATCCTTCGCGGCGCAGGGCGAACCCCACGTCGAATCGCTCCCCGGCCAGCTGCGGCGGCACGGTGAAGGTCACCTCCCGGGTCAGCTCGTCGTCCGCCGGGATCTTGAAATGCGCTTCGATCGGGAACTCCTCGACCCGGAAACGCCCGTGTTTCCACAGCATCGTCAGCTGCAAGCCCTTTTCACCGACCGCAATGACGTAGGGATAGGGATTCGTGATCATCAGTTCCAGATGCAGTTCCTCGCCCGCGGCCACCTCCTCAGGCAACCCCGCGACGGCGATGTCCACCAGCCGCACCGGATGGAAACTCCGGTCTACGAACCACGTGAACCGCCGGCCGTTGGCCATCGTGAGACTCCGGACCTCCCGGGTCGTGTCGGCCATATCGGCCGGACACTCGACGAGCACCTCGCGCCCCGTGAAGCGGGAGTCGTCGTCCCGGAACTGCCACTGATGCGTGCGGTAGCGGATATTGGGCTGGCAATAAGCCTCGCCGCCGGTATAGAAAGCATATTTGGCCGCCACGGCATAGCCCTGCCGGAAGATCACCGGACGGCCGTCGGCCGCTTCGGCGATGGCGCCGTAGCTCGCGCGGTTGTCGAACACCTCGAAGCGGACGCCCAGCGGATTGAAGATCATCTCGATACGCACCAGCGCGACCAGCGCAATGGTCACGCCGCCCGCCCGCATCACGTAACGCCGCGTGCGGGGATGGCGCCGCGCATAGTCGAACAGCACGTAAACGAGTCCGAAACAGGAGACGATCACCCATTGGGGCTGCACGTATCCCCGCAGGGACGAGAGCAGGAAGAAGCCGATGAAGGCCACGGGCAGCAGTTTCAGAGCCCGTCCGACCGTCGTCTGCGGCTTCACCTTCCGCCACGCCTGCACGTACAGCGGCACGAAGAAGGGGTTGAAGACGACCAGCATGTTGCCCAGAAACTCGACGACGTAGCCGGGTTTGAAGACCGAGTTGCGGCCTGAGAGGTGGTAGGCGAACGACGCCCAGTCGTGGTCGTACTGCCACACGAGGTGCGGCACGAGCAGCAGCAGGGCCACGGCCCCGCTCAGGTATAGCGACGGACGCAGTAATTGGCGGGGGGGGGCTGCCGCCAGCGCGAAAAGGACCACCAGCGCCCCGTGGTACTTGCTGTAAGCCATCAGCGCCATAGCGACGCCCATCCACAGCCACGCCATGCGGCGGCCTTCGGTGAATCGCTTGAACGTCAGCAGGAACAGCGCCGCGGTGAGCATCAGCGGACCGTCGGGCACGGCGATGAAGCCGTAGAGCTGGAGCATCAGCGTCGAAGCCGAAACGACCGTGAACAGCGCGGCGTCCCTGCGGTCGGCGTCCGCGGGACGGACGAGGCGCCACAGTATCCAAAGGTAGAGGGGCTGGAGCACGGTGAAAAAGAACCGCACGCCCAGTTCGCCGCCGAAGAGGCGTTCCCCGGCCCAGACCAGCAGGGCCGTCACGGGCGGATGGTCGAAATAGCCCCATGCGAGCCGTTCGGCGAACATGTGGTAATAGGCTTCGTCGTTGGCGAGTTCCGTCAGGCCGGCCTGCAAGAGGTTGCACGCCCACCACACGGCAAGCCACAGGAGCACCAGCCGGTCGGCATCCAGCGAAGCGTATGTCTTTTTGAAAGATGCTTTCATTCCAGCGGACAAAGGTATAAAAAAACCGGGCAGGAGCAAAACCGAATCGCAGCCGGCCGGCAAAACTTTCCGCCCCGCCGACAGAAAAAATTCCCGGAATCGTTGCAAATCGGAAAAACGATCGTATATTTACGACTGACAAAATTGTTAAATCAAATTGTTAACACAGCGCGACGCCATGACCAAACCGGCCAAAAACAAGGAGCAGACGATTCTGGAAGCCGCCGAACGGGAATTCCTCAACAAGGGGTTCGCAGGAGCGCGGACGACCTCGATCGCCGAGGCGGCGGGTGTGACGCACGCCATGCTGCACTACTATTTCCGGACCAAGGAACAACTTTTCGAACGCATCCTCGACGAGAAGATGCGCCTGATGAGCCAATCGGTGCTGACCGCCTTCGGACAACCGGGGCTCCCGCTGGCGGAACGCCTGCGAAACGGGGTCGAACGCCATTTCGACTTCATCGCGGCCAACCCCGACCTGCCGCGCTTCATCGTCAACGAGGTCTTCTCGCGGCCCGAGCGCTACGAGACGATGCGCACGCGCATCCGGGAGATCGCAGAGGTCCTGATGCACGACATCCAGCAGGAGCTGGACGCATCGGCGGACCGCGGCGAGACGGACCGGATCGACGTGCGGATGCTGATGCTCGACATCATCTCGCTCAACGTCTTTCCGTTCATCGCCTTTCCGGTCGTCGAGCCCATCCTCGGAGACCTCTCCGGCGACCGGAGCCGCTTCTTCGAACTGCGCAGGAGCGAAAACGTGGAAATCGTCCTGCGCCGACTCAAAAAATCGTAGCCCATGAAACGAATCGCCCTTCTGTGCGGATGCCTGCTGGCCGGACTTTCGGCCGGCGCACAAGTGACGCTCGACGAGTGCCGCCGGCTGGCCCGCGAGCACTACCCCGAAATCCGGCAATACGACCTCGTGCGCCGGACCGAGGAATACACCCTGTCGAACGCCCGCCGGGCATGGCTGCCGCAGCTCTCGTTCGCGGCGCAGGCCACCTGGCAGACCGAAGTCCCCTCGTTCCCGAACGCCCTCGCGGGCATGCTCGCCCAGCAGGGAATCGACATGCCGGGGATGAACAAAGACCAATACAAAGCAGCCCTGGAACTGAACCAGACCCTCTGGGACGGCGGCAAGTCGGAGGCCGACAAACGCATCGCCCGGGCCGAGGCCGCCGAACAGGCGCGCTCGACGGACGTGGACCTCTATGCGCTGCAAGGACGTGTGGACAACCTCTTCTTCGGCATCCTGCTCCTCGACGAGCGGATCGCGCAGACCCGGCTGACGCTCGACCTGCTGCGCAGCAACCTCGAAAAGGTCCGGGCCCTGCAACGGAACGGCGTGGCGATGCAGAGCGACGCCGACGCCGTGGAAGCCGAACTGCTGACCGTGAACCAGCAGCTGACGCAGGTCACGGCCTCGCGCGACAGCTACCGCCGGATGCTGGAGATCTTCACCGGCCGTCCGCTGGACGGCGAACGGCTGGAGCGTCCCGACGCCTCGGAGCCCCGCTCGATGGAGTCGTCACGTCCCGAACTGGCGCTGTTCGACGCCACGGCCGACAAGCTCACGGCGCAGGAACGGCTGGTCAAAGCGGCGACCCGCCCGCGCTTCGGACTCTTCGCGCAGGGGTATTACGGCTATCCGGGGATGGACTATTTCCAAAGCATGATGTCGCCGGACTGGTCGTGGAACGCGATGGCGGGCGTGAAGATGTCGTGGAATTTCGGGGCCTATTACACCCGGAAAAATTCGCTCGCCAAACTGCGCACGGCCAAAGAACAGGTCGAAATGCAGCGGGAGATATTCCTTTTCAACACGCGGTTGCAGACGGCCGAGGAGAGCGGCGACATCGCCCGTCTGCGCAAAGCCCTCGCCGACGACGACCGCATCGTGGCCCTGCGCCGCTCGGTGCGCGAAGCCGCCGAGTCGAAGCTCCGCAACGGCGTGATCGACACCGACGATCTGTTGCGGAAGATCACCGACGAGGCGGCGGCCGCCACGGCGCGCTCGGCCCGCGAGATCGAACTTCTGAAAACCATCTATGAACTCAAACACACGATAAACCGATAAAAACAGAGCTCTTATGAAACGGATATTCATCTACTGCGCCCTGCCGCTCCTGACAGCCGCCTGCGGCCGCAGCGGGGATTTCGACGCCACGGGAACGTTCGAGGCCACGGAGGTGGTCGTGTCGGCCGAAGCCGCGGGGCGCATCCTCCGGTTCGACGCCGAGGAGGGCGACGTGCTGGAAGCCGGCCGGCAGGTCGGCGCGATCGACACCGTGCAGCTCTACCTGCAAAAACTGCAACTGGAGCGCCAGCGGGCCTCGGTCGTCAGCAACCGCCCCGACATCGCCAAGCAGGCGGCATCGTTGCGCGAGCAGATCGCCAAGCAGCAGACCGAACGCCGCCGCGTCGAAAACCTCCTCCGGGACGGCGCCGCCACGACCAAGCAGCTGGACGACATCGACGCCCAGATCAAGGTGCTGAACGGACAGTTGGAGGCCCAGCTCTCGACGCTCCGCAACAACGCTGCGTCGATCGACGAAAACTCCTCGTCCATCGACCTGCAAATCGCCCGGATCGAGGACCAGCTGGCGAAGTGCCGCATCGCGTCGCCCGTCGCGGGGACGGTGCTGGCCAAATACAGCGAAGCCGGGGAACTGGCGTCGGTGGGGCGTCCGCTGATGAAGGTCGCCGACCTCGACCGCATCTACCTGCGGGCCTACTTCACCTCGGACCAGCTGGCCGGGCTGAAACTCGGGCAGGAGGTGACCGTCACGGCCGATTTCGGCGGCGACAGCCGCATCGACTACCCGGGGCGCATCGTGTGGATCGCCTCGGAGAGCGAATTCACCCCCAAGACGATCCAGACGCGCGATTCGCGGGCCAACCTGGTCTATGCCGCGAAGATCGCCGTCGAGAACGACGGACGGCTGAAAATCGGCCTTTACGGCGAAGTCAGGCTCCGCAATTAAAAATGAAAAATCAAATGGCGGCTGCACGAAACGCAATAGAAACGAACGGTCTGACCAAGCATTACGGCGCGCTGACGGCGCTCGACAGCGTGACATTCGAAGTCGCGCGGGGCGAACTGTTCGGGCTGATCGGTCCCGACGGCGCGGGCAAAACCACGCTGTTCCGCCTGCTCACGACGCTGATAAACCCCGACGGAGGCACGGCGTCGGTCGATGGCTGCGACATCGTGCGGGAGTACCGCGAAATCCGCAGGCGGGTGGGTTACATGCCCGGGAGGTTCTCGCTCTACCCCGACCTCTCGGTCGAGGAGAATCTCGACTTCTTCGCCGCGCTGTTCGGCGTCGATGCCGCGGCCAACCGCGACCTGATCGCCCCGATCTACCGCCAGATCGAACCCTTCCGCACGCGCCGCGCCGGGAAACTCTCGGGCGGCATGAAACAGAAGCTGGCGCTGTGCTGCGCGCTGATCCACCGCCCCTCGGTGCTGCTGCTCGACGAACCCACGACGGGAGTCGATGCCGTATCGCGCAGCGAATTCTGGGACATACTCTCCGAGCTGAAGTCGAAAGGCATCTCGATGCTCGTCTCGACGCCCTACATGGACGAGGCGCGCCGCTGCGACCGCATCGCGCTTTGCAACGAAGGGAAAATCCTCGGCATCGACACTCCGCAGGGGATCGTCGGACGGTTCGACGGACCGCTCTACGCCCTCTCGGGCCGGGACATGTACGGCCTGCTGCTGGCGGCCCGCCGTTCGGCAGGGGTCCGCGAATGCTACCCTTTCGGCGAGGCGCACCACCTGATCCCCGCCGACGGGTTCGATGCCGCGGCGTTCGCCCGCGAGCTGGCCGGGCAGGGCTTCCCCGACGCCGTGATCCGCCCCGCCGAAGCGGGAATAGAAGACGTATTCATCAAACTGATGCACCATGAACCATGACCCGATCATATCCGTCCGGGAGCTGAGCAAGCGGTTCGGCGACTTCGTGGCCGTCGATCGCATCACCTTCGACGTGGCCCGCGGGGAGATCTTCGGATTCCTCGGGGCCAACGGCGCCGGGAAGACCACGGCGATGCGGATGCTCTGCGGGCTGAGCTACCCCACGTCGGGGAGCGGCACCGTCGCCGGATTCGACGTGATGCGCCAGGGCGAGCAGATCAAACGCCGCATCGGCTACATGAGCCAGCGGTTTTCGCTCTACGACGATCTGACCGTGCTCGAAAACATCCGCCTCTATGCGGGAATCTACGGACTGAGACGCCGCGAAATGCTGCGGCGCGCCGTGACGCTGCTCGACCGGTTGCAGTTCCGCCGCGAAGCCGGCACGTTGGTAGGCTCCCTGCCGTTGGGATGGAAGCAGAAGCTGGCCTTTTCGGTGGCGACGCTCCACCGGCCCGAAGTGGTGTTCCTCGACGAGCCGACGGGAGGCGTCGATCCCGTGACGCGCCGCCAGTTCTGGGAGCTGATCTACGAAGCCGCCGCCGGAGGCACCACCGTCTTCGTCACGACACACTACATGGACGAGGCCGAATACTGCTCGCGCGTGTCGATCATGGTCGATGGACAGGTGCGGGCGCTGGGCGCCCCGGCCGAACTGAAAAGACAATTCGCCGCAGGGTCGATGGACGAGGTGTTCCGCACGCTGGCCCGCGGCGCCAAACGGACCGAATAATATGGGTGGTTTCCTGTCATTCGTCAAAAAAGAGGCGCTCCACATCGTGCGCGACCCGCGGACGATGCTGATCGTGCTGCTGATGCCCGTGGTGCAGGTACTGCTGTTCGGCTTCGCCATGAACACCGAGGTCACCGACATCGAAGTGGCCGTGGTGGCCCCGCATCCGACCGAGGCCGTCCGCCGGGCCGTCGAGCGGATCGCGGCCAACCCCTATTTCACGTTCCGGGGCTGCATTGCGGCAACGGAGATCGACCGGACGCTGCGCCGGGGCGACGCCGACGCCGTGGTGGTCTTCGCCGAAGACTACGACCGGCGGACGGAGGCGCTGAAACAGGGCCTCGCGGCGGAACCGGCCGTGCAGCTGGTCTTCGACGCCTCGAACACCAACACGGCGTCGGCCGGAGCGGGCTATCTGACCAGCGTCCTGCTGTCCGGCGCACCGGGCGTGTCAGCCGTTGGAACCCGCCTGCTGTTCAACCCGCAGATGAAGAGTTCGTACAACTTCGTGCCGGGCATCATGGGCATGATCTTCATCCTGATCTGCGCCATGATGACCTCGGTGTCGATCGTCCGCGAAAAGGAGACCGGAACGATGGAGGTGCTGCTCGTGTCGCCCGTGCGGCCGCTGAAGGTCGTACTGGCCAAGATGATCCCCTACTTCGCGCTCTCGTGCTTCAACCTCGCGTCGATCCTGCTGCTGGCGCGGTTCGTTCTCGACGTGCCTCTGTCGGGCAACCTCGGGGCGATCATCGGAGTGTCGATGCTCTACCTCGCCCTCTCGCTCGCCTTCGGGCTGCTGATCTCCACCTTCGCCGACCGGCAGGCCACGGCCCTGATCATCTCGGGCATGCTGATCCTGCTCCCGATCATCATGTTCTCGGGGCTGGCGTTCCCGATCGAGAACATGCCGAAGGTGTTGCAGCCGATCTCCTGCATCATCCCGACCCGCTGGTACATCGACGCCGTGCGGAAGCTGATGATCGAGGGACTGCCGTTCGGAGGCGTGCTGCGGGAGTTCTCGATCCTCGCGGCGATAACCGCCCTGCTGATCGCCGCGGCGCTCCGGAAGTTCAACGACAAACTCGAATAACGACCGACCGCGCGAAACGCATGCCATCACCCTCCCGAGAGCCGTTCAAGAAACGGCTTTTAGAAACAGAAGCGCAAAATCGGGACCAAGCCCCGATGGCTCTTAGCCGGGTGACGCCGCAGGCGGCAAAGACAGCGGCCGAAAGCGGCAGACACAGTAAACAGCTATAATTACCTGACAATGCGTACCCTTTTTTACCTGTTGGACAAGGAATGGCGGCAGTTCCTCCGCAACCCGTTTCTGCCGAAGATGGCCGTGATGTTCCCGCTGATGGTGATGCTCGTCATCCCGTGGGTGACGACGATGGACGTGCGCCACGTCAACGTCGCGGTGATCGACGGCGACCGCTCACCCGCATCGCGGAGGCTGATCCAGAAGATCGGCGCCTCGGACTACTTCACCCTCCGGAGTATCCCGGAACGCTACGACGATGCGCTCGAAGCCCTCGAAGCGGGCGATGCGGATGTCATCGTCGGGATTCCCGCCGATTTCGAACGCTCGCTGGCCTCCGGGAAGCCCGAACGGATCGACATCGCGGCCAACGGCGTGAACGCCGTGAAGGGCAGCCTCGGAATGCAGTATCTCGTGCAAACCGTCACGCAGACCCTCGCGGAACTGCGCAGCGAGCAGGGACAGCCGCCGGCCGCCGATCCCGTCGTCGTCGAGAACCGCTACAACCCGACGCTCGACTACCGCCACTACATGATCCCGGCGCTGATGATCATGCTGCTGGTGATGCTCTGCGGCTTCCTGCCGGCGCTGAACCTCGTAAGCGAGAAGGAGACCGGAACCATCGAGCAGATCAACGTCACGCCCGTCAGCCGGCTGACTTTCACGCTGGCCAAGCTGATCCCCTACTGGGTGATCGGAACGGCCGTGCTGGGTGCGGCCATGCTGCTGGCATGGATCGTCTACGGGCTGGCTCCGGCCGGAAGCATCGGGGCCATCTTCCTGGCCGCGGGGCTCTTCGTCCTCACCATGTCGGGGCTCGGCGTGGCGATCGCCAACCGTTCGGAAACCATGCAGCAGACGATGTTCGTGATGTTCTTCTTCGTGATGATCTTCATCCTGATGAGCGGCCTGATCACCCCCGTCGAGTCGATGCCCGCATGGGCGCAGTGGATCACCCGCCTGCTGCCGCCCCGCTACTTCGTCGAGATCATGCGCGCCGTCTACCTCAAAGGCTCGCTGATCGGCGACCTGTGGTCCGACTACGTCCTGCTGGCCGTCTTCGCCGCCGCCTTCAACACGCTCGCCGCCGCGACCTACCGCAAACGGACATAACACTTAAAAAAACATACGACCATGAACCGAGAAGAGATGCTGAAAGCCGCCTGCGGGCTTTTCCTGCACGAAGGTATCCGAAACCTGAGCCTCAACAAAATCGCCGACAGACTCGGCGTCACCCGGCATGACCTGCACGCCTGTTTCGGCGACAAGCGCGAACTGGCGGAGCTGAGTGTCGAATACGGACTGCGACAACTCGACGAGACGCTGCAAGCCGCCGAGGCATCGTCGGCAAGCCCCGTCGAGGCGCTGATCCGCACGTCGGTCGCGGTCTGCGACGCCTTCGGGCAGATGAGCTGGATGTTCTCCGAGGACGCCCCCTCCTATCCCGCCGTGATCGACGCCATCGGCCAGAGCCGCCGGAAACTGCAAGAGCGGCAGCAGAGGCTATTCCTGCAAGGTGTCGGACAGGGCTACCTGCTCGGCGAGGTCTATTACGAAGTGTTCGAACAGCTCTTCTGGCAGAACGCCATGACCGAAAGCCGGTACCGCGAATCCACCCTGCGGGTGCTCTTCACCGTGGTGCGCGGCTCCGCCACCGAGCGGGGCCGGCAGGAGGCGGAACGGGTCCGCGAAGCGATGGGCCTGACGGACTGACGCGCTGTCCGACGAACGGCCCGGGCGATGTCCGCCCGTCCCGAAAAACGCCGCCCGATCGGTCGGGCGGCGTTTCGTATACGGCGGCGTTCGTCTATCGCACCGGAAACTCCGTAACACGCAGGGTCGTACAGCCGTAAGGAATCAGTTCGATCCACTCCGCTTCGGGCGTCATATACATCTGCTGCGAGGAGACGAAGGCGATCGGCCCCGCCGACCCGCCGTGCAGCGTCCAGTCGCCGATGCGGTGGGCCTGGGTACGGATTTTCACCGGAGAGCCGTCGGGCGTCCAGGGATAAGGCGCCATTTCTCCCGCATCCTCCACCACGAAGCTCTCCGCGACCTTCTCGGGCCGGACATTCGCTTTCGGAAGGCAGTAATTCCACGGGGAATCCGAGGTCACCTCGTAATAATACGGACCGTAGAGGGTCTGTTTCTCCGGTTCCATCGCGTGACGCTCCCACTTCTCGTTCATGCGCAGGGCGTAGACCAGCGGTCCGCGCTCGACGACGGCCGCCTCGTTGTACCAGCGGCTCACGGCGACCTGCGCCGGGAAGGTGAGGTTCAGACAGTCGCCCGAACGCCACTCGCGCTCCACGACGACGATCCCTTCGCCCGCGCTGCGGAAGGCCACCTTCTCGCCATTGAGCGTGATCTCGGGCTCGGCACACCAGCCGGGAATGCGCAGGTGGAGCGGAAAAGCCGCCGTGGCCCGTTTCCCGGCCCCGGGCAGCGTCACGCAGAAAGCGATCCGCTCGCGGAAAGGATAATCGGTGCGCTCCTCGATCACGACGCTCCGGCCGCCGACCGTGGTCTCGACCTTAGAAGGGGCGTAAACCAAAGCGGCCAGACCGCCGTCGCGGGTCGCATACCAGAGGTTCTGCACCAGTTTGGGCCACCCCTGATGGAGATTCGACGTACAGCACGGATAACCCGTGTAGAGGCCGAAAACGATGTCGGTATCCTCATGGGGCGTCGAGAAGGGCCGCACCTTGCGCGTGACTTCCACCTGATTGACCTGCTGGTAATACTGCCGGGCATCCTGCGCGTCGGTCGTCTGGGTCGGCAGGGCATTGTAGGCCACACGTTCGAGATAATCGCCCCACTCGCGGCCTCCCGTGATCTGGAGGATCTGTTCCAGCGAGAACATCATCTCGACCGCCGTGCACAGTTCGGAACCGAGCGTCGGATCGCCGAAACGGAGCTTCTCGTCGCCCGCCCAAAGCCCGGTCGGAAGCCCGATGGTATGGCGCATCTTCTCCACGGCACGGCCCACGGCCTCGATGTGGCGCGAATCGCCGCTCTGCTGCCAGTAGACCACCGGTTCCTTGAAACCCTGGCCGAGATCGACGCAATGGAGGCTGTACGGACGGCTCAGGTGGTCGCCGTGCAGGAAAGTCCCCGTCCAGTCGAACGTCTGCTTATGGATCAGCTCGCCCAGTTCGAGCAGGAATTTCTCCCCCGTGAGGTTGTAGAGCCAATAGACCACCGCGAGGTTGTCGCCGCCGCGGACGCGCCCCCATTTGGTCCAGTTGTCGAGGGGCGTCCGGGGAAGCTGCGCCAGCTGGTAGCGGAAATAGCGGCCCATGAAATCCAAGACGCGCGGATCGCCCGTCGCCGAATGGTATTGCTGCAACACTTTGAGGACCACCATGCGGGGCCACCAGTCACGAGCCTTGTCGCGCTGCAACCCCGGTTCGGCCGGACGGTCGGTCACGGGTCCGAAATTGCCGTCGGCCGTCTGCGACGCCAGCGCCCATTCGATCCACGGCTGCACCTTGGCGATCAGCCGCCGGTCTTCGAGAATGTAGGCCAGCGGCAGCAGGCCGTCGATCCAGTAGGGACCGCGCTCCCACACGTCGCCGTCGCCTCCGAGCCAGCCGTTGCGCGGGCCCATGACCTGCGGGTAGAGCGAATCGAGGTGTCCGGTCATGCCGTCGCGCATCCGCACGAGCTGTTCGTTGAGCCAGCCCGCAGGCTTCACGGCGCCGATCGGCAGTTCGGCATAGGGCCGCGGCTGAAGCGGCGCCCGGTTGAATCGCGTGTCGGGCTGAGCGGATACCGCCGCCGCAACCGCGAGACTGCACAAAGCAAAGATAAGTCGAATCGGTTTCATATTGGTTTTGAATCGGATTTTACACATGCGATTTCTTCGAAACGAACAGCGCGAGGATGAACGACAGCGCCGAAGCCGCGATCCAGAAGATGATGGCCGTATCGAAATCGTAGGTCGTGACACCGTCAGTGACCGTCTTGCCCGAATTGATCAGCCAGCCGCTGACGATGTCCTGCAACCCGGCGCCGACATAGCTGGCCATTCCGACGATCCCGAGGGCCGCGCCCGTGGCTTCGCGCGGCACGATGTCGATCGCCATCAGCCCGCCCAGGAAGCAGATCAGCACCCCGATGGCCATGCCGAATAACACCATGCTCAGCAGGTTGACGAACATGCTGTCGCCCGAGTAGAGGAACAGACACAGGGCGACGGTGTTCAGCACGCCGAAGCCGAAAGCCAGCACGTTGCGGCGTCCGTGGAACAGCGTGTCGGACAGCCATCCCGAAAAGACCGTTCCGACGATCCCCAACAGGGCGTTGACCGAGATGACCTGCGTGGCCGTGGCCAGCGAATATCCCTTGACCTCCTGCAGAAACAGCACGCCCCAGCCGTTGATGGCATAGCGCGAGACATACATGAAGGCGCTCGACAACGCCAGCACCCAGACGAAGGGGTTGCGGATGACCGAACGCTGGAGTTCGGAGGTGGACCCGTGGTCGTGGCTTTGCTCGGGAGACTCCTCGCCGGTCAGCACCTCGATCGGAGGCAGGCCCTTCGATTCGGGGGTGTCGTGCAACAGGAAAACGATCACCAGCACGCCCAACACCCCGGCCACCGACGACCCGACGAAGCCCCACTGCCAGCCGAAGATGCCGACGACGGCCCCGACGAAGAGGAACGAAAGGAACTCGCCGAGGTTGTGGCTGGCGCTGAAAAATCCGTAGTAGGTGCCGCGCTTGCTCAGAGGGTACCAGCGCGAGAGGGCGATGATCGCCGGGGGCGCGCCCATCGACTGCGACCACCCGTTGACGCCCCACATCACGGCGAAGGCGACGAAGAGCGTCATGTTGCCGACCATGCCCCCGCCATTGGCGAAGCCCAGCGCCCCGACCAGCAGGTTGGCGACGGCCGAGACGCACAGTCCCGCGGCCATGAAACGCTTGATGTTGCTGTGGTCGGAGAGGAATCCGTTGACGAACTTGCCGATGGCGTAGGCGAACAGCAGCGCCGAGCCGATGATGCCCAGCTGCGTGGCGTCGAGAGCCCCGCTTTCGAGGATCGGCTTCTTGACCACATTGAGGCTCGTGCGGCAGACGTAATAGAGGCTGTAACCGACCGTGCCGGCGATGAAGCTCTGGAAACGCAGCTTCTTGTAGAGTTTCATGCGCGCCGCGTCGTCGCCCGTGAACGGTGCCGAAGGCGCGCTTTTGCGAAAGAAAGAGAGTATGCTCATTCGTTTGTTCGGGAATAGTTTCAGGTTACGGTGAATTTCACTCGGCGAAAGCCAGCTCGACCAACACCGGGAAGTGGTCCGAAGGCGTGCGGGCACGGAAAGGTTTCGCGCTGCCCCCGGGCTCCTCCGAACGGTAGGTGTCGGTCAGAATGCCGTAGCGCAGGACCCGAAAGCCGGGCGTCACGAAGACGTAGTCGATATGGCGGAAGGTCTTGCGGTCGGGATCGAAGCCGTTTTCCGTCCCGGTCCAAGCGTATTTGATCTCGGCCAGATCGTAGGTGTCGGAGAGCAGTCTCGAGTCGCGCAGCACGGCATAGCTCTCGCTCGTCTCGCCGACGTTGAAATCGCCCGTGAGCACGGCGCGTTCGCCGCGGCACATCGTCCGGATCTTGTCCAGCACCAGCCGGCAGCTTTCGACCTGGGCCCGTTCGCCCTTGTGGTCGGTGTGCAGGGTGAAGAACCAGAACCGCTCCCGGGTCTCGCGGTCGAGGAAACGCCCCCAGCAGCAGATGCGGACATATTTGGCGTCCCAGCCCTTGTTCGGGCGCGAAGGGTTCTCGGCGAGCCAGAAATGGCCCGAGTCGAGCAGTTCGAAACGGTCGCGCTTGTAGAACACGACCGAGTATTCGCCCGCCTCGGCGCCGTCGTCGCGCCCGACGCCGGTGTATCCGTAGCCGGGCAGCGCTCCTAAAAGGTCCTCCAACTGGCTGTGGAACACCTCCTGAGCCCCGAAAATGTCGAAATCGTGGAAGCGGACGAGCGATGCGATCACCGGCAGGCGTCGTTGCCAGCCGTTGCCTTTCGTGTCGTCCCCGGCGTTGAGCTGCCGCACGTTGTAGGTTCCCGTCGAGAAGGTCTGCGCAGCGGCGGGGAAGGCCGTTGCGGACGCAGCGGCGCAAAAAAGGATGAACAGTTTCTTCATATCAGTTTTTTTCGTTTTGTCAGTCGTTTCATTCCGAATCCGGCCAGCGGTCCTTGAACTGCGGCGAGCGGCGGAACCAGCGGATCGAAAGGGAAATATGCTTTTCGACCGTGCGCTGCGCGATGTGCAGCCGTTCGGCGATCTCCCGGTTGGTCAGACCGTCGATGCGGCTCATCCGGAAAATCCGCGCGGTCCGGGGCGGCAGGCGGTCGCACAGCGCCAGCACCTCTTCGATCAGCAGCGTCGCCAGCGGAGAGTCGTTGGGCGCGTCGAGAAAATCGCACAGGGCGAGCGTCTCCCACGCCCGGGACTCCTGCAACTTGTTCAGATCGACGCTGTTGTAAAGTATCTTGTTCCGCCGCAGCCAGTTCAGGCACTCGTTGTGGGCCATCGAGAAGAGGTAGGAGGGCACCTTGGCGCGGTCCAGGCAGGGACGGCGCCGGAGGAACTTGTAGAAAATCTCCTGAATGATGTCGTCGCCGAGGTCCCCGCGGCCGGTCACGCCGTCGATATAGGCGCACAACCGCGGATAAAGAGCCGTAAACACCTCTTTTACCTCCTGTTCGGTATATCCGAAATATGGAACTCCGGTATGAAACATCTTCTCTCTGGCAAGCTGACTGCTGAACGGTATCCAAAACCGTACCTTACCAGCTCACGTGCTCCGTATAAGTCGTCCCGAAGCGGTCTGTCACCCGGACCTCGCCCGCCTTCACGCCCGGCGAGGGCTTGATGCGGAACATGTGGAACGACTTCGCGGGCTGACAGTATTTGCGGGTGGTCTTATTGGTCACCGTGGCGTACAGGTCCACATAATCGGGGTCGAACTCCTCGCAGGGCTCCATCTCGCCCATCTTCACGCCGTTCTCCCACCACTCGACGGGTCCCCAGGCGTCGTCCCACGTCCAGACGTTGGCCAGCACGTAGTCGCTTCCGGTCCGCACGGGCGAATAAAGGCGCATCTGATGGCTGCGGTCCTTGCCGCAGGAGTGGTAATACCACGACACGTCGTCGCCATCGACATCGACGATCATATAGCCCTGCGGCGTGCCGTCGTTGTTGAGATGCTTGTTCAGGCGCAGCGAACCCGTCGAACGGGTGACGGTGACGGCCGTCAGGTTCTCGATGGGCATCTGTTCCGAACGGTTGTAATTGTAGATATACGTGTGGTGGTTGTGCCCGGCCCACGAATAGACGTTCCTGAACTTGAGCAGCTCGTCGCGGTAGACCGCATAGTTCCTGTTGCGGGTCGAAAAGCTGCTGTACTTCTTGAACATCTGCGAATGGGCGCAGATCATGATCGTCTTGTCCTTGGGCACGTAGCTCAGGTCCTGCCGGAGCCAGTGGGCGATCTCGTCGCTCAGCCCCAGTTCGTAGGATTTCGAGGCGTCCTCGCGCCCGTAGAGGATGTTGTCCACGAAGACGTAGTGCATGTTGCCGATATTGGCCGAATAGCAGGTCGGACCGAGGTACATCTCGAAATAGACCGTGCCCAGCGAATCGCTCAGGATGGTCGTCTGGTCGTGGTCGTGGTTGCCGATGACGTTGAAGGTCGTCGTGTTCACCCGCTCCGTGTTGTCGATATAGGCGTTGTAGACGTTCATGTCGTTGTAGACCAGGTCGCCGAGGTTGATGCCGTAGCACGGGGTCCCGATCGTGCTGCGCATGCGGATCATGTCGGGAATGACCACCGAGCGGTAAGCCTCGGCCGAACCATCGACGCCGTAGTTCTTGATCTGGGGATCGCCCTGCACGAGCAGCGTATGGTGCTCGGCGGGCGTCAGGCGCGGTTCGAGCACGAAATCGGCCTTCACCTCCTTCTGGAAGCGGTCGATGCGTTTGAAGAACTGCGGGCATCCGTGACGCGCCGGGATTTCGTATTCGGCCGGCACCGAAATGAAGACGAAGCGGCGCTGCGAAAGGTCGCTCGTCAGCGCATAGCGCCCCTCGGCGTCGGTCTGCGTGCAGTTGAGCCCGTCGCTCACCACGACGCCCTCGACGGGCAGTCCGCCGCTCGACACGACGCGGCCCGTGACATTCGGAGTCTGGGCATAGGCGGCGCAGCAGAGGAGCGCCGCCCAGATATAGATGATCAAACGTTTCATAGCTTGCGTTTTTTAATTGTTCCCGTCCCAGTAATAACAGCTTGCGAGGTCCACGACCGCCTTGTTCTTCACGACGTTGCGCCCGGTGACGAACTGTTCGAAATTCCCGGGCGAAGCCTTCGCCGCGGCATCGCGGCTCTGCGCCGACGTTCCCACGCCGCCGCCTACGCCGCACGCTTCGATGCGGTCGGTGGCGGTGCGGCCCTCGCCGAGGATCGACCCGGCCAGTCCGAACATCCCCTTCACCACGCCGCCGTTGCGGCACGCCTCGATGCGGGAGTTCCCGCCGTTCCACGTCGTCGCGGCGATACCGCCCGCCTGACCTTTCGCCCCGGCGAGCACGTCGCCGCGGTTCGTACATCCTCTGACGGAGCCGTTTTCGAACGCCGCGACGATGCCGCCCAACAAGGCACCGCCTCCTTCGACGGTCCCGAGGTTTTCGTTGCCGTCGAAATCGCAGTAGCTGGCGAAGCCGCAGATACCGGCCGCACGTCCCGATTCGGAACGCACCCGCCCCGTATTCACGCAGTCGCGCACGTCGGCGCTCACGGCCTCATTGCCGTTGACGAAGCCCACGATGCCGGCCGCCTGGATGCCGCGCGCGCTGTTGCGCGTGTTCTCGCCCAGCCCGCAGGAGACATCGCCTTCGTTGCGGCAGTCGCGGACCGAAGCGGCGTAGACGGCGTCTTTCTTGGCATAGATGTCGCCCACGATACCCCCGGCGGTCGAACGGCGGTCCACGCTCACGCCGTCGAACCGCACGGCCCCCTTGTTGCGGCAGTGCGAAACGACGACGGGACGCCCCGACAGTCCGACGATGCCGCCGACGGAAGCCTGATAGGAACTCGTCGAGGTGACGGGTGCGAAATTGTCGCAGTCGCCGACGGTCAGCGACTCGTGGGCCGAACCGCAGATGCCGGCCGTGAGGCTGTACGCATAGCCGCGCGTGGTGACGGCCCCGAAATTGTCGCAGCACATCACGTCGCCCTTGGCCATGCCGCAGATGCCGCCCGCCATCTCCTGACAGTAGCGGTCGCTGCCCTCCTCGACGCCGCGCGCCGCGGAGACGATCTCGCCGCGGTTGATGCAGAACTTGGTCTTTACGCGCATGTTGTAACCCACGATGCCGCCGATGTGCGAGACGATGAACGCGCCCGAATAGCTGACGCGCCCGGTGTTCTCGCAATAAGCCACGAAGGCCCCCGGCAGCGAACGCCCGAGGCTTCCGCCCAGCACGCCGCCCAGGTACATCCGCGGTTCGGCGTTCGGGGCCAGCGACGGACAGTTGCCCGTCGAGGTGATTTCGCCGCCGTTCTTGCAACGGATGACGACGTATTTGTTCATGCCGCAGACGCCGCCCACGTAATTGTCGTGCTGCGACCGGGGCGAACGGTGCGCAATGGAGCCGTAGTTCTCGCAGCGTTCCAGCGTGCCGTGGTTCACGTCGGCCACGAAACCCGCATAAAGCGCATCCTCGCCGTCGTCCGACACCTTCATCGAACAGCTCTCCGCGATCACGAGGTTGCGCACGGTGCTGCCCTCGGCGACGAGCCGGAACAGCCCGCCGTCGGTTTTCCAGTTGAGGATCGCGTGGCCCTCGCCGTCGAAGACGCCCTCGAAGGTCCCGATCCGCGCGAAACGTTTTACCTTGCCCATGTCGATATCGGCTTTCAAGTGCACCTCGCCGCGTTCGTCCTGCCATGCGGCGATGTCGCCGCCCGCATTGACGGCCTCGGCGAAAGCCGCGAGGTCCGCAGCGGAGGAGATGCCGCCCGCGGCAGCAGCCAAAGTTACCGCCACGGCAAGAAGAGTCAATGACAATTTCTTCATAATTCGGTTAAATTTTCAGGTTTGTTACCACTCCAACGTAGTCGTATAGTGTTCGCCGAAACGGTCCGTCGTCTCGATGGTCGCCTGCGTCGCTCCGGCCGTGGGCAGGATGCGGAACATGTGCGAGGTCCGGAAAGGCTCGAACGTGGCCGTGCTCTGCGCCGAATTGTAGTAGTCGGCCATCCGGACGAAGGCCCCGTCATAGGCGGTGACCCGCTTCATTTCGGCTTTGTCCTTGCCGCTGTCCGTATAGCGGACCTCGCCCCACCGGGCGTCGTGGTTCCAGACGTTGGCATAGACGTATCCGTCGTCGTACCAGACGCCCGGAGCATAGGCCCGGATCTGACGGTCGCGCCCCAGCCCCAAGGGTTTGTAATACCAGCTGATCTGCTCCCCATCGACATCCACGACCAGATAACCCCGCGGCGTTCCGTCGGTCGAGATCCGCTCGTTGAGCCACAGCGCCCCGGTCGAACGGGCCAGAATGTGCGACTCGACATTGGGGAATTTCGCCGCCGGCTCCTCGGCCGCATAGGCGTAGTTGAAATTGATGTGCGAATGGCCCGCCCAGGAGTGCACGAAACGGTACTGCGCCAGACGCGAGGCGTAGTCGGGGCCGTGCTTGTCGCGCTCGGCGGGCTCGGAGTCGGGTTTGCGGAACATCGAACTGTGGGCGCAGAGCATGACGATCTTGTTCTTATCGACGTATTTCAGGTCGTTGCACAGCCAGCTGTACACCTCGTCCGAAAGCCCGTCGTTATACGCCCCCGTAGTGTTCGGGTCGAGCGTGTTGTTCTTCATGATGATATTGTCGAGGAAGATGAAATGCAGCTCGCCCAGCTCGACCGAATAGCAGGTCGGGCCGAGGTACTCCTCGAACTTCTTCACCGCCTCGCGGTCGGTCGCCACGTTCTGCACATGATCGTGGTTGCCGATCACGTTGAAGACCGGGAAATCGAAATCCGCGATCCCGGCGCAATAGGTCGGATAGAGCGACATATCGTTGTGGACCAGGTCGCCCAGCGAAATGCTGTAAACCGGGCGGTCGGTGATCGACGCGGCCGTCTCCTGCAAATCGCGGCACATCTCCTCGTACACGTCGATCGAATGGAACGCGAAGTTGTCGTAACGCGCATTGCGTGAACGGATCTGCGGATCGGCCGTCATCAGGATCGTATAGCGCGAGGCCGCCTTGCGGCGGGCCGTGAGCGTGAAATCGGCCCGGACCTTCGCAGAACCCTCGGGAATACGCTGCCAGAACTGCGGGATGCCGTCCTTCACGGGAATCTCATACGCCGCGGGGATGGTCACCTGCACGAACCTCCGCTTCGAAAGGTCGCTGTCGAGCGTATAGTTTCCGAACTCGTCGGTCAGGGTCGTGAGCAGTCCGTCGCTCACGACCACCCCTTCGACGGGCAGCCCCCGCTGGTCGAGGACCGTTCCGCTGACGGCCGCGTCCGGGCCCGGCCCGATCCCTCCGGGCGCGTCGTTGCCTCCGCAGGCGGCCAGCAGCCACCCGGCCAAGAGGACGAATATCAGTTGTCGTAGCATGCGTCGCATCGTTGTTCTAAAAAACGGGGACGGAACGGAGGCTTCCGCCCCGTCCCCGACCCACTAACCGTTTATTTTCCGTCCCAAAGGGTGTTTCCCGAGCCGGTGAAATTCTTGTCGCCGCAGACGTTATCGGACATCAGGGCCACGGGATCGCCGCTCGACCCCTTGAACTGACCGCCGAAACGGCAGTCGTCGATCGTAGTGCCGGCAACCGAAGTGCCGGCAATGCCGCCGCCGACGAACTTGGCCTGTCCGTAGGTCTGGGAATAGAGTATCCCGTAATGATCGCTGCTCCGCACGGCGGAACCTTCGGACAAATCGCCGACGACACCGCCGAGCTTGACGGTCGTCGCATCGCCCGTTCCATCCGCCGTAACGGTCGCACGGTTCAGACACCCCTCGATCTGCGTGTTCATTGCCTGGGCAGCGATACCTCCCGACCGGCCGTTCCGGTTGGCGGTGGGGAAATCGCCGGTATTCGTACAATCCCGGATCTGTGCGACCGAAGCATATCCGACCACACCGCCCGCCATACCGCGGTAAACGGTCATCATACCCGAATTGACGCAGGAGGAAACGACATTGGGATCGCCCGTGGAAACGAGCGCCCCGACGATACCGCCCGCACAATTAGCGCGCTTGCCGCTCGCATTCCCGTCGTATTCGATGTTGTTGTTGTAATAATCATTGTTCACCTCTCCGCTGTTGGTGCAGTCCGAAATCGTACAGTTCGGCTCGAAGACATATCCGGCGATGCCTCCCATATAAACGGGCATGGCATTGGCGCGGGTCGATGCCATTCGGTCGTGAATCAGCCCCGCCGCATTCTTCGAACCGGCAATGGAGGCACCCGAATAGTCATAATCCAGATCGCCCACGATTCCGGCAATACCGCCCAGGCAACGTGCTTTCCAGTTCGCCGTGCCCGATGCCGGAGCGGCTACGACCGAGACGGCGCCCTCGTTGAGCGTGGCGGAGATTTTACCGAGATGCTGCCCCACGATTCCTCCGGCGCAAGCCTGCGCACCCGAATTGTGCTCCATCAGGTCGATCGAAACGGCGCCCGAATTGGTCGTGTCGCCGTTGCCGGTGATCGAACCGCCGTCCATCAGCTGACCTGCGATACCGCCGACATAGGCGTATCGGGGACCGATATACCCCTCTTTCAGCGGGCCGGCAGTTCCGCCGGGATTGCCGGGAAGCGACACCGCCGCCGCATTGACGACATTCGACACGGCGCCATCGGCCGAACCGACGATACCGCCGATAATGACGAACTTGCAGATCGCAGCCGCCGAAACGCCGCCGCGGTTCTTGCTGTCGGAAAGCGCTCCGGTCGTTTTTCCGGCAATGCCGCCGGCATAAGCGTAGCGGCAGGCATCGCCGTCACGGTTGACCGAAAGCGAAATCGGCTGTTTGTTGGTACAGCCCGTAACGGCACCGTCGGCCCAGCCGGCAATGCCGCCCGTATAACTCATAAACGCCGCCGTGACTGCGAGCATGATCGACTTGGTGCTCTCGGTCGTGCAGTTCTCGACCGTGCCGCCGGCATAGCCGACCACGCCGCCCGTGTAGAGGCTGTATTTCTTGTTGTCCTTTTCCGTGGCGCCGTTGGAAACGACCGACCCGTCGTTGACGCACCCCGTCATCACGGCTCCGGGTTCCGTCCGGGCCACGACGCCGCCGATCGAAAGATCGTTGCAAACCACCTGGCTGCCCAGCGTGACGAGCCCGCTGTTCGAACAGTTCTCGACACGTCCGGTCGCCCCGACCAGACCGGCCAGACCGCCTACGCCGCACGCTCCGTCCACCGTGGCGGCGGCATCGAGCGTCACGGCGGCCATGTTGCTGCAATTCCGCAGCGCACCGTTGCAGACCCCGACAAACGCCGCGGCATATTCGCCCGCAGCGATGCTTCGGGCGGTCACTCTCGATGTGGCGTCGATCGTCAGCTCGCGGATCTCCGAACCCTCGGCCGTATAGCCGAAAAGCGGCTGCGCCGTGTTCCAGTTCAGGAGCAGGTGCCCGTTGCCGGCCATGACGCCGTCGAACGGACGCTCCGCCGTACCGATCGAGGTCCACTCGACATCCTTCATATCGACATCGCCCAGCACCTCGACGGTCTTGCCGTCTTCGCCCGACATCCAGTCGGAGGTGTCTTCCCCGGCATTGAACGCCTCGGCGAACATCTTCAGACCCGCGCCCGAAACGATGCCGCCCGCAGGATAGAACGCCTGCCTGATGGTGGGCAGAGCGGTCTGCGCCTCGATGTCCTTGATCGAGAAGCCGATCACGCCCTCGCGCTCGGTCTTCGTATCGCTGGGATTCTCCGCAACGGAGAAAGTGTAGGTCGCCTGCTCCCCGTCCGGTTCGGACACGTAGGTAACCCACGTCGGGCAGGTCACGCCTACGACCGCCTCGGCAGGAGCCACCACATCGAATTTCACCTCGCCTTTGGCCGCGAGATCGAGCTTGCCGTCGGTGTCGAACGGCATATCCGTTCCGAATTGATAAACGGCGTATTCGGTGCTGTACCCCACCCCGTCGGTCGGTTCGATGGTCAGCGTGCCGTAGCGCCCCGCAGCGCCCGTGTTAGCGTCGCAGCGGATGCGGAGCGTCGAGGTGGTCATGCCGCTTTCGGCATCCGGCTCGGAGGTCTCGACGACCTCGCCGTGAATCCATTCCGAATCCACCGGCTGCCATTCCGAAAGGGTCTTGACCACGACCTCGATGGCCTCGGAATCGTTCGGGGCCACCACGGAATAGACCTTGTCGAGGATGAAGATGTTGCCCGACTGATCGACGGTCATCCGGTAGGTGAAAGCGCCCGCCGAAAGGGTGACGACCGCGTCGCGCGACTTGAAATCCTCGTTGGCCGTCACCTCGACCGTGAATTCGCCGCTGCCCACGTGGTTCTCCTCCTCATCGACGATGCACCAGTCGCTGTCGGACGCCACCGTCCAGTGCACGCTCTCCACATTGAGCGTCACGGCCACGGTCCGGGTTTGGCTCGAACTGGTCATGCCCCGGGTGGCGTCCCACGCCGGGGTCATCACGACTTCCAGTTTATCGGGATACGCCGACGTTCCTTCGTCGGACGAACAGGCTGCGAAAACGGCCGTCGCCGCTGCAAATATCAGAAAAATATATTTTTTCATATCGTTGATCTCCTTTTATTTGCGTTTGTTGGTATGATCGGCCCACCAAACGTTCGTGGTCATGTTGTTCGTGCCTCCGAGCCAGCCGTTCACCGCCTCGAAATAGTGGTCGCGGTTGCGGAACTCCTCGTCGGCGGGATAACGCAGGCGCGTGGGCAGGATGCCGTCGTTGGCGGCCAGCGGCTTGACGGGCATCTCGGGATACCCCGTGCGGCGGTAGTCGCACCACGACTCGATGCCGACCAGGAAATTCGAAATCCACTTCTGAGTCATGATCCGTTCGAGCACCTCCTCGCCGTCGAGCGCGTCGATCGACACCTTCGGATTGGAAAGGAACGATGTCAGGTCCGCATCCGGATCGTCGGTCCACTCGAAAACGGCTTCCGAAACGGCCTTCACGTAATACTCTTTCGGCGTGCCCGAAATCCAGCCGCGGTAGGCCGCCTCGGCCCGGATGAACCACAGTTCCGAGTAGTTCATCAGCGGGAAATGGTCGCGGTCCTGAATCACGCTGCGACGGTAGTGGGCCGCCACGTCGAAATATTCCATCAGTTCGTTGTAGGTGATCTGCGTCGGCACGCCCACGAGCTTGTCGAAATAGAGCGACACGCGCGGGTCCTTCAGCCCGGCCGACGTATCGTACATCTCGTTCATCAGCCGCTCGCAGATCATGTTGTTGTTCCAAAGGCCCGCGCGGGTGTTGTGGAACGGCGTGTACTGCGCGTTGACGTTCTTGTCGAACTTCACGTTGGCGGCGTCCGCACGGCTCTCGAAAACGGGATAGACCGACGGATAGGAGAAGATCTCGTTGAGCTTCGACACGGCGTCGAGACGCTCGCCGGCCGGCTCGCTCTCGTCCTTCAGCGCGACGCGCATCAGCAGGCGGACGTACAGCGAGTTGCCGAACTTGCGCCACTGGGCGACCTTGCCGTCGTACATGTAATCCTCCTGCATATCGAAATCCGCGCCCTCTTCAGCCAGCAGGGTGTTGGCCTGTTCGAGTTTTTCGAACATGTCGCGGTAAATCTCCTTCTGGCTGTCGTAAGCCGGGTAGAACTTGCCCTCGGTGTAGCCCTTGCCGGCCTCGAAATAGGGCGCGTCGCCGAACACGTCGGTGATGTGCGAGAGCGTCAGCACTTTGAGGATATAGGCGATGGCCAGCCCCGTCTTGTCATTGTCCTTCTCGGCCTGCACGCGCATGGTCTCGGCATTGCCGGCCCAGCGGTAGATGTTCTGCCAGAAGTAGTTGATGATCGAGTTGTTGAAACGGTAGTTGTAGATGCGCTCGGCCGAGGTCTGCCCCTGCACGGTGTACTGCATGAGCTGCGAATTGACGTCGAACGAACGCTCCAGCAGCGCATATTCGAGACCGAACGTGATCGGCTGCACGTAACTCGTGGCATTGGTGGTCTGCAACGCATTCTTGTTTACGTTCATCTCGTCGAAATTGTCGCAGCCCGACAGGGCGAGCGCGCCGAACGAGAGGGTTGCAGTCAGTCTTATAATCGTATTTTTCATTTTTCGGTTCCTCCTGCGTTAAAAAGTGATCTTGATACTGCCGCCGATGGCGCGGGTTCCGGGCATCTGGGCGATCTCGAAGCCGGGAACGACCGACGAGCCGCGCATGAAGGCGCCCTCGGGGTCCCAGCCCGGGAAATCGGACCAGCAGAACAGGTCGCGGCCGTAGACCGAGAGCACGAGCCCCTTGATGATGCGGGTCTTCGAGAGCCATTTCTTCGGGAACTCGTAATCGAGGCGCAGCTCACGCAGTTTGAGGAACTGCGTGCTGACGAAGTTCTGCTCGGCGTTCTGGAACGCATAGGCCAGACCGTAGTACTCGGTGATGTCGGCCGTCTTGTGGGTGTTCTTCACGTAGTTGCCGTCGGGCAGCTGGTTGACGCCGTCGAGCACCAGTCCGTCGTAACGGCCCGGAAGCGAGACCGTACCCTTACCGCGCGACCCCAGCAGGGCGTTGGAGTAGGAGTAGACATGTCCGCCGAACTGACCGTCGAAAGCCACCGAAAGGGTCAGTCCGTTCCACTTGACGCTCGTGCCGAAGCCGCCCTTCCAGTCGGGCATGCACTCGCCGATGCGCTGCAAATCGTCGGAATACTGCGGGTAACCGTTCTCGTCGATCACCAGCTGGCCGCTGACATCGGTCAGCGAACCGTCCTTGCCCACGATGAACGATCCCTCGGGGGCGCGCTTGTAGCCCAGGCCGTACATCGTCGAGAGCGACTGTCCCTCGTAAGCCGTCATGTAGGCGTGCGACGAATAGGAGGCCACGATCCACGAATCGACGCCGTCGCCCAGTTCGAGCACCCGGTTGCGGTTGAGCGCCCAGTTCACATAGGCTTTCCACTGCACCTTCTTGTTCTTGACGATCGTTCCGTTGACCGAAACCTCCCAGCCCCAGTTGCGGATGCGGCCCGTGTTGCTGTAACGGCTGCCGACGCCCGACGCCTGACTGACGGGCATGCTCACGATCTGGTTCTTCGACTCGCTGTCGTAGTAGGCGATGTCGAGGTTCAGGCGGCTCTGGAACAGGCGGATGTCGGCGCCGACCTCCCACGAGCTGACGATTTCGGGTTTGAGGTTCAGATCGGCCGCCGTGCGGGGAATCTGGAAATTGCCCGCGAAATCCGACGAGGTGAGGTAGTTCGACGTGCGGTAAGGCTTCGTGTCGTTGCCCACCTGCGCGAAGCTGCCGCGCAGTTTCACCAGATTGACGACGTTGCGCGCCGAGCCGAAGTCGATCAGCTCGTTGAGCAGCACGCTGGCCGAAACCGACGGATAGAAATAGGAGTTGTTGCTGACGGGCAGCGTCGAAGACCAGTCGTTGCGGCCCGTGATGTCGAGATAGACGGCGTCGCGCCACGAGAGCGAGATGAGGCCGTAGATGCTGTTGGTCTGACGCTCGTAGGAGTAGTTGTCCGTCTTGATGCGGTTGACCGAGTTGGCCAGCGAATAGACGCCCGGCTGTTTGAGCTGCTCGGCGGTCTTCGAGGTCTGCACGAACGAACGGTTGATGATGCTGCCGCCCAGGTTGGCCGTGATGTTGAATCCGGCGCCCAGCTTGCGGTCGTATTTCAGCAGGAAATCGGTCGAGAGCTGCAACGAAGTGAGTTCCTGCTCGCTGTACATGCCGTATTTGTAGGAGTAGGAACTTTTCGGATGGCGGGTCGAACGCAGATCGCGCGAGAAGTCGATACCTCCGCGGAGCATCAGGTCGAGGCCCTTGTAGAGATGCAGGTTCAGCGCCGTATTGCCGTACATGCGGTCGCGGTCGAGCGTGTTGAGCTGCTCATAAGCCGTGAAATAGGGGTTGTTCTTGCCGCCCGAAAGACCGGCGTCCTGCTGGACGTGCTCCTGGCCGGGCAGCCAGTACTGTTTGGCCCAGTTCATGTCGATATTGGGCGACATGCACCACAGCGAATACATGATCGAACTCGAACCGTAGCCCATCACCGGAAGGTTGTCGTCGTCCTTGCGGTAATAGGTCAGCGACGTGTCCACCGACAGCCATCTGTTGATCTTGTTGTTGCTCTTGAGCGACAGCGACTGTTTGCTCCAGGGCGAATTGGGAACGATCGACTCGCTGCGGTAATCGGTCACCGAAAAACGGATCGCATTGTTCTTGTTGATCTTGCCCGACACCGACAGCGTGTTGGTCGCCGTCCATCCCGTCTGGAAGAAATTCTTGAACCAGTTGCCGTAGCTCACGAACGGCGTCTTGATACGTACGCCGTTCTCATCGACGCCGATGCCGCGGCTCGCGTCGTAATACTGATAGTAGAGCGTCCCGTCCATCTTGGGGCCCCACGACGACACGTCGGTCGTATTGCTGCCCTCGCCATCAACCGGATCGCCGTAATGGAATCCATCGTTGCCCTTCGCCGAACCCTGACCGTAGACATACTGGAAATCGGGCGAGGAGTTGATCTGATCGACCACGAAATTCGACGTGAAGGTCACCGAAACGGAGCCGTCCTGCCCCTCGCCTGATTTCGTCGTGATGATGATGGCGCCGTTGGCGGCCTCCGAACCGTAGAGGGCGGTCGCCGCAGGACCCTTCAGCACCGTGATATTCTCGATGTCCTCGGGGTTAACGTCGCCCGTGCCGTTGCCGTAGTCGATGGCATAGGCGCCCCCTTCGTTGGCTCCGGCCGCCGAAGTGTTGAACATCGGCACGCCGTCGATGACGAACAGCGCCCCGTTGTTGTTGAGGTCGATCGACGACTCGCCGCGCAGCGTCACGCGCATCGAACCGCCGCCGCCCGTATTGGCTTTGGCGACCGTAAGACCCGCCACCTGGCCCGCGAGGCCCGACATCCAGTTGGACGACGAGGCCGACGACGAAAAGGCGTCGCTCTTGACCTTCGTGGCGGCATAGCCCAGCGACTTCTCCTCGCGCTTCATGCCCAGCGCCGTGACGACCACGTCGTCGATGGCCTGCGCCGTGCTGACGAGCCTCACGTCGATCGTCGTCTTGCTGCCGACGTAGATGCCCTGCGTCTTGTAGCCCAGGAAGCTGAACGACAGCTGGTCGCTGGGGCGCGCCTTGATGCGGTACGAGCCGTCGCTTTCGGTGACGGCGCCCACGAGCGAGCCTTTCACGATTACGCTGACGCCCGCAACGGGCTGTCCGGTATCGTCCCTAACGACGCCCTGCACCAGCGCAGGGGCTGCCGAGGCGGTATTTTTCTGCTGGGGGGGGGTGACCTGCCGGTCCACGCCGGCGGTCTGTCCGCCGACGGTTCCGGCAGTTTCGGACTCCTGCGCCTGCGTGGCCGGCTTGTCCGATTTCTTGCGTTTGATCAGGATCTTGTCCTCCCGGAATTCATACGTGAGGTCGCTTCCGGCGAAAATCTTCGCCAGCACGTCGGGAACCGGAGCCTGCTTCACGGAGAGCGTCACCGGAGCGGCCTTGCCCACCAGTTCGTTGTTGAAGAAGAACGTGTAGTAGGTCTGCGCCTCGATCTTTTTCAGGACCGTGGCCAGCGGCGCCCGTTCGACGGTAAGCGTTACGGTCGCGGGCTTCTCCCCGGCTTCGGAGGCATGGGCGATGCCTGCGACTGCCAGGAACATCGCTGCCAGTCCGCACGCCAGCCGGCGTTGCAGGGTCATGCAGCGACCTTCGGATTTGTTAAAATTGCTCATTCATTTAATGTTTAGGTAGTTAAAAAATTCATTCTCTATTTTCGCTTCGCCCTCGAAAGGAAATATTCCCCGTCGATATTGGTGATGGAGAGCCTTACAGGGGAGGTTTCGGAGATCATCCGAAGGGCCTCCGGCAGCGTTTCCCGGTCCACCATGCCCGTATATTGCAGGTTGGCGATCTCTTCGTGGATGTTGATCCGCACCTGGTAATAGCGCGAAAGTTTGTTGGCCACGTCTTTCAGCGGATGCCCCGAGAAGATCAGCCGCCCTTCGATCCAGCCGATCGAATCGTCGATGCGCACCGCCCGCTTGGTGATCGTGTTGGCCGTCGCGTCGATCTGCAACTCCTCGTTGGGGTCGAGGATGATGACATCCTTCTTGACCTGCGCCTGCAAGCAGCCCGTATGGAGCGTCACCACGGCGAACTTCTCCCGGGCGTAGGATTGCAGGTTGAACGAGGTCCCGAGCACCGTATAATTGTTGTTGGCGCTGTGGATGATGAACGGACAACTCTTGTCGGGCGCGATGGTGAAGAACGCCTCGCCGTCGAACTCGATCTCGCGCGTGGCCTTTCCGAATTTCAGGTCCACGGTCAGCGTCGCTTCGGAATTCATGCAGACCTTCGAACCGTCGGGCAGCACGATGTCGAGCTTCTCGCCGCGCGCCGTGCGGTATTCCAGCGGCTGTGCGGCGCCGATCTCCGTGCCGTTTCCGGCATCGGGGACCGCGGGAACGCCCTGCCAGAACCAGACGGCGCAAATGCCCGCCGCCAAGACCGCGGCCGCCGCGACGTAACGCCTGAACAATCTCCGGCGCGTATTCACCCCCTCGGGAACGGCGAACAGGATTTTGTTGCGGGCCGCGAACCGCGCCCACTCCCGCTCCGCCTTGGCCGATGCGGGCTGCTCCCGGCCGGCGAGACACTCCCTGAACTGGGCCCGGTGTTCGTCGGACTCCTCCAGCCATCCCGCCAGCATACCGGCCTCCTCCCTGCTCAGGGCATTGTTCCGGTAGGAATTGATCAGTCTGTCTATCTCCTTCTGCATAACTTACACAAAACAGATTTTTTTCTTTGCTTTCACTAAGTAGACACGCCATTTCCGAATACCGACCCCCGAAAATCGAAATTCGCACGATTTTTTTTCGGACCGCCCTCTCCGGCCCCCGCACCACACAATGAAAAAGCCCTCCGGAAGCTGGAAAACCAGCTTCCGGAGGGCGATGCAATGCCGCGGAGGTGCTCTATTCGGTACGTTTCGGTTCGACGGGCGGCAGCGGGCCGAACTCACCCCGTGCCGACGCCTTGATGCTGTAACCCTTATACATCCAGCGGTCACGATACCAGGAACACGGCTTGAAATCGTCGCCGAGCTGCTTCATCTTGCGCTCCATGCGTTTGCGCAACTCTTTCTTGACCGAAGCGTAGGCCGGATCGCCGGCATAGTTGGTCAGCTGCGTCGGATCGGCCTCCCGGTCGAGCAGCACTTCGCTCCCGTCACGCAGATAACGGGCATAGGTATAGCGTTTCGACCGCACGGCCCGCCATTCGTAGCCGTCCTTCCACTGGTAGGTGTGTCCCATGCTCTGCATGAAAGCGTATTCGGGTTCCCGGCCTTTCTCCCCGCGGACGATGAAACTCAGGTCCTCGCCCTCCATCTCGTCGGGAATCTCCCCGTGCAGCCCAGCGAGGCCCAGCAGCATGGGTCCGATGTCGGGCGTATTGAGGCAAGCGTCGCTTTCACGGCCCCCGGTGGCGTATCTGGGATCGCGGATCAGGAACGGAATACGGGCCGACTCGTCGTAGAACGTCAGTTTGTACATGCGGCCCTGCGACCCGAACTGCTCGCCATGATCCGAGGTGAAAACGACGATGGTATTATCGGCTATGCCCAGCTCTTCGAGCAAATCCATCACGCGCCCGAACTGTTCATCGAGCGAATTGACCATCGCATAATAGCAGCGCAGCATCTCGCTATACCGGTCGGTGTCGATAAACGATCCCCGCCACTTCTCCTCGCCGTCGAAGAACTGCTGCGGATAACGGTCCATATAGGGATCGGGCGTCCGCTTGAAATTCTCCGGCAGGTCGAAATGCACGTTCCGGAAGCGTTCGTAACAGCGCGGATCGACATTGCTGCGGACCCACGGGTCGTGGGGCGGGTTCCAGGAGAGCATCATGGCGAAGGGCTCTCCGGCCGCGGCTTTCTTACGGATGTAGTCCAGGGCCAGCGAGGTAAACACCTCGGGGCCGTACCGGCCTTTCAGCTCGACGAACCGATGGACGCCGCCGTCGTCCTCAGTATGGTAAAAGGCATTGTAACTCTTATGGTTGAACGAATAGGCCGCCCAGTAGTCGTCGAATCCCATGCGCTCGGGCCCCGGCTCGCGGTCGCGGCGGTGCAGATCGGTCCAATGATGCTTGCCCACGTAACCCAGTTTGTAGCCGGCATCGCCGAGCACGTGCGCCCACGTCCGATGGTTGGGATTGAGGTTGATCTCGTTGATGACCATGCCCGTCGAACTCTGGTATTTGCCCGTGATAAGACAGGCCCGGTGGGCGGCGCTCACGGGAGTGGACGAAACCGCCTCGGTGAAGTCGAGGGCCTGCGCGGCAAACCGGTCGATGTTGGGCGTAACGGCCTTGGCATTGCCGGTGTAGCCCAGGGCGTCCCAACGCAGCTGGTCGGCGATGATATAGACGATGTTGGGTTTCTGCGGCGTTTCCGGCATCCGGGCCTGCGCCGAGGTCGCTGCGCCGGAAAGCAACAGTCCGGCACTTACGGTTTTCGGAACGATATACATGATTCGCAATGTTGGGTTCGATGCCGCGAAGATAAGAAATAATCGGCTGCGGACCGATAAGATGAAATAAAAAACGTTTTTTATCACCGATTACTGACAAAATTTATATCTTTGCCGCGCAAAGGTTCCGAAAGAGGCCCCGCAGCCTCCGACCGATTAAAAGGGAATGCCGTGAAAGTCGGCAACAGTTCCCGCTGCTGTAAGTTCCTGTCCGGAAACGGGCACACGAGGAATCGACAATCTCAGCCACTGGTGGATAACCGGGAAGGCGTCGAAACCGGAACGAGTCAGAAGACCTGCCTTGCATGACAGATTGATTTCGCAGCCTGCGGAGAACGGGCCCGGATCGACAACGCATGTAAAGCACTCTTTCATTCTGTTTCGTTGCACTGCGGCTGTGGAATCAATGGTTTTACCCGACAAACCATTGACACAGAACGCATAATGAAGCAACTTCGCCTTTCGTTCCTATGCCTCGCATTCATTGCGGGGGGGGGTAATCACGCGGCGGCCGACACCTCCGACTCCACCGCGAACCGGCGCTACGTCGGAAAACTGGACAGCATCCAGAAAATCAGCGAGGTCGTCATCGTCGGCGCTCCCGTCATCCCCAAATACCGCGAGGTCATCCCGGCGCAGGTCCTCAAAGACATCGACCTGCAACGGCTGAACAGTTTTTCGGTGGCCGACGCCATCCGCTATTTCGCGGGCGTGCAGCTCAAAGACTACGGCGGCGTGGGCGGTCTGAAAACCGTCAACATCCGCTCGATGGGCACCAACCACATGGCCGTGTTCTACGACGGCATCCAGCTGGGCAACGCCCAGAACGGACAGGTCGATCTGGGGCGCTTCTCGCTGGACGACGTGGAGGAAATATCGCTCTACAACGGTCAGAAAAGCGACATTTTCCAGTCGGCCAAGGATTTCGGAGCCTCCGGAACGATCTACATAACCACGCGGCGCCCCCGCTTCGAGGAGGGCAAGCGGGCCAATTTCAAGGCCACGATGAAGACCGGCTCGTTCGGGCTCATCAACCCCTCGATGCGCTACGAGTACAAGATCTCCGACGCCGTCAGTTCGTCGTTCAGCGGCGAGTGGACCAACGCCACCGGCCGGTACAAATTCCGCTACCGCCGCCGCAACACGCTGGGCGAGATCGCCTACGACACGACGGCCTACCGGCAGAACGGCGACATAAACGCCACCCGCATGGAGGCCGGGCTCCACGGAAAGATGGCCGACGGACAATGGACCGTGCGGGCCTACACCTACAACTCCGAGCGCGGCATCCCGGGGGCCATCGTCAACAACGTCTTCCGCCACGGCGAACGGCTGTGGGACACCAACTCGTTCATCCAGGGCACGCTGACCAACCGCTGGTCGAAGAGGTTCCGCACGCTGTTCAACGCCAAGTACGCCGCCGACTACACCCACTACGAAAATCAGGACGCCAAGCTGATCCAGACCAAGAACACCTACAAGCAGAAGGAGTTCTACTTCTCGTGCGCCAATCTCTGCAACATCCTGGAGCACTGGGAGGTGTCGCTGGCCTACGACTTCCAGTGGAACACGCTCGACGCCACGTTCTACATGCCCACCGAGAGCGACGGCACCTTCCCCTACCCGACGCGCTACACCCACATGGCGGCATTGGCCACGGCTTTCGAATGGGGGCGGCTGAAGATGCAGGCCAGCCTGTTGGGTTATTTCGTCCACGAAAAGGTCGAGCGCTTCGAAGCCCGGCCCGACAAGGCCGTGGCCACCCCGGCGTTCTTCGGATCGTTCAAAGTGCTGAAAAACCACGACCTTTCGGTGCGCGCCTTCTACAAGCGGATGTTCCGCATGCCGACCTTCAACGACCTCTACTACACCGACATGGGCAACGCCTTCCTCAAGCCCGAATATGCCGAACAGTTCAACGTCGGGCTGAAATACGCGCGCGATTTCGAACGATCGCCCTTCATGCGGATGCTCGACGTTTCGGTCGATGCCTACTACAACAAAATCACGGACAAGATCATCGCCTACCCCAAGGGACAGCAGTTCCGCTGGACGATGCTCAATCTGGGCGAAGTGGAGATCAAGGGCGTGGACGCCGTGCTGAACGCTCTGTTCACGCTCGGCAAACTGGAGGTGACGACCAAGTTCCAGTACACCTATCAGGAGGCCATCGACATCACCGACCCGGCCGACACCTACTACCGCGACCAGATTCCCTACATCCCCTGGCACAGCGGCTCGGCCATCCTCGCGCTGTTCTACAAGGGGTGGGGGCTCAATTACAGCTTCATCTACACGGGCCAGCGCTACAACCAGCAGGAGAACATCCCGCGCAACCACACCCAGCCGTGGTACACGAGCGACCTCTCGCTGCAAAAGACCTTCCGAATCCGCACCCGGACACTCAAGGCCACGGCCGAGATCAACAACCTCTTCGGACAGGATTACGACGTGGTGCTCAACTACCCGATGCCGAAGACCAACTTCCGGTTCGTCGTCAGCGTCGATCTCTAACCCCCGCGAGCCATGAAAAGGTATCTCTTCATCGTTTTGGCCGGCTGCTGCCTCGCCGCCGGCTGCCGGAAGATCGAACTGGTGAACCCCACCGAATACGAGGTGCTGCCGTTCGGGGAGAACCCCGATGCCGACCCGATCGGCATGTATCTCCTGAACGAAGGCAACATGGGCAGCAACAAGGCGGACATCGACTACCTCGACTACCGCACGGCGGTCTACGCCCGCGGCATCTATGCGGAGAAGAACCCCAACGTCGTGAAGGAGCTGGGCGACGTGGGCAACGACATCCAGGTTTACGACGGACGGCTGTTCGCCGTCATCAACTGTTCGCACAAGGTCGAGGTGATGGACGCCTACACGGCCCGCCGCATCACGCAGATCGACATCCCCAACTGCCGCTACATCCGCTTCAAAGGCAAATACGCCTATGTCAGCGCCTACGTCGGCCCCGTGGCGATGGACCCCGACGCCCAGAAAGGCGCCGTCTTCAAGGTGGATCTCGACACCTACCGGATCGTCGGCCAGGTGACCGTAGGCTACCAGCCCGACGAACTGGCCATCGTCGGCGACCGCGCCTATGTCGCCAATTCGGGCGGCTACCGCGCCCCGAACTACGACTCGACGGTCTCGGTCATCGAACTGGAAACCATGCGCCAAATGTACAAGATCGACGTGGCGATCAACCTCAGCCGCATCAAGGCCGACGCCTACGGCAACCTGTGGGTCTCCTCGCGGGGCAACTACGACGACGTTCCGTCGAACCTCTACCGGCTGGAACCCAACGGCGGACGCTACCAGGTGGCCGAGGCGATGAACATTCCGGCCTCGAACATGACCGTCTCCGGGGATTCGCTCTACGTGTACAGCGTCGAGTACAGCAACCAGACCTCGAAGAACACGGTGACCTACGCCATCATCGACGTTAAAAAGAAACGCGTCGTGTCGCGCAAGTTCATCACCGACGGCACGGAGCTCGACATCGTGATCCCCTACGGCATCGCCATCCACCCCCGGAACGGCGACATCTACGTCACCGACGCCAAGAACTACGTTTCGAGCGGCGTGCTGCACTGCTACTCGCGCGAGGGCGTCCGCAAATGGAGCGTCCGCACGGGCGACATCCCCGCGCACATGGTATTTCTCGAACGAAAACAGCCACAGCGATGAAGATGAAAAAGATACTCGCCGCCCTGCTGCCGGCCCTCGCACTCGGCGGCTGCGACAACGACGGCATCCCCTACGTGAGCCTCGGGCTGGACGACCTTTACAAGGTCGCCCGCATGCAGACCGTCGATCTCAGACCCGCCTTCACGGGAGAGAGCTACCGCTGGACGGTCAAGACCGCCTCGGGGGCCGATTCGCTGCTCTCGGAAGAGAAGGACTACATCTTCCTGATGCAGTATCCGGGCACCTACGACGTGACGTTCCGAATCTTCGACCCCGTCAATCCGATCGTGCACCGGATGACCTTCTACGTGGTCGAGGAGGAGGTGGAGTACAGCCCCTACATCGCCACGGTCTACGAATACTGCCCGGCACCGGGACAGTTCGTGAACGCGATGCCCGAATACCGGGAGGGCGACACGGCGGAGACCATGCGGCAGAAGGCCGAGGAGGCCATCGCCGGAAAGATGCAGAGCGGCGTGTCGCTGGGAGCCTACGGCGGCTACATCACGTTCGGATTCGACCACACGGTCGTCAACGTTCCGGGCGAACACGACATCCGCATCGACGGCAACTCGTTCAACAGCGCCGCCCACCCGGGCGTGGACGGAGGCAGCTCGGAGCCGGGCATCATTCTGGTGATGTTCGACGAGAACCAGAACGGCAAGCCCGACGACAAATGGTACGAGATCGACAAGAATCCGTGGTACACGGACGAAGCGGCCGTATACGGATACGAGATCACCTACCGCCGACCCGCCCCCGGGCATGTCCCGACGCCCGGCGAGGGGAACGACAGCGCCATGACCGACATGACCTACATCGGGTGGGAGGACAACCGCGGGCAGAGCGGCTACGTCTACAAAAACAAGTTCCACGACCAGGACTACTACCCGCGGTGGATCGACGCCGACGAAATGACGTTCCGGGGCACGCTGCTGCCCAAGAACGCCGTGGATGTCTCGGGCAACGGCTCCTATTACCTGCAATACATGTTCAAATACGGCGCCTATGCCGACAACTATCCCAACGAAGCCAAGGACGAAGAGGGCAACTACTACAACGGCTTCGACATCGGGTGGGCCGTGGACCCCGAGACCCGCGAACCGGTACACCTGCCGGGGGTCGATTTCATCCGGGTCTACACCGCCCTGAACCAATACTGCGGCTGGATCGGCGAGACCTCCACCGAAATTTTCATGGCCCGCGACATGCATATCTACGTGCGGCCCGACCAACACCAATAAAACAGAGATTCCACGCTATGAAAACGAAAAGACTACTGTTGCTGCCCGCGCTGCTGCTGGCGCTGAGCGTCGGGAATGTCGCCTGCTCCTACCACAACGACGACAACCCCAACGAATACCCCGATCTCGAACCGGAGCCGGAACCCGAACCGGAGCCCGGGCCCGACATCGACCGGAAATACCTCGAAGCGGCGTACACCCCCAACTGTTTCATGGTCAAACCCGGCCAGTCGATCGACATCCCGATCCTGAAAGCCTATGCCATGTGGGACCTCTACGCCGAATGGCTGGGCGGGGAGGATTTCACGGGGCTGACCCCCGAACCCGTTCTGCTCTGGCAGGACCTGCCGGGCCTGATCACGAACGTCGGACTGATTCCGGGACAGCAGGCCGAAGAGGGTTCCATCGCCGTATCGACGGCCGACAAGGTGGGCAACGCCGTGATCGGCATCCGCATCGGCGGCGCCGTCCGTTGGAGCTGGCACATCTGGGTGACGCGCTACGATCCGGATGCGGAACTGGTCGCCTACGGCAAAATCTACACCTGGGACAACGACGGCGACGGAATCAAGGATTACACCTTCATGGACCGCAACCTCGGGGCGACGATCGACAAGGCGGTCATCGAGAAAACCGCCGCCGACTCGCTGGCCGCGTGCGGACTGATGTACCAATGGGGCCGCAAGGACCCTTTCCCGGGCGACCGGATTCTCCGCGGCACGAACACGACGGATTCCCGCCATTTCGACAGCAAACCGATCTACGACATGGCGGGCGTGCAGCTGACCGAAGGTTCGCAGGCGGAAGGCACGGGCATCCGTTCCATCAAAACCGACGCCGATCCGACCCGTACGGGGCTGGCCAAGTCGATCGTCGAACCGATGGTCTATCTGCGCGGAACGGAGGGATATTCCGACTGGTTCTGTTGCAGCGAACCGACGGAGATGAAGCGCTGCGACACGTTATGGTGCGAACCCGTGCGGGGCAAATCGCCGTTCGACCCGTGTCCCGAAGGGTGGCGCGTGCCTGCGGACAAGAACGGCGAATTCATCTGGAACGGTCTCGAAAACGCCACGACCGACTACTCGGCGCTGGGCGTGTTCCCCTATGCCGGATTCCGGTACTGCGCCGGCGGCGGATGTCTGAAAAACTCGGGATTCGGAGCCAGCATCTGGTCCGGAACGCCGCCCGCGGGGATCGGAAACGCCTACGAACTGACAATCTACATAGCCTCCTACAACCAGCGTCCCAACATCCGCCGCGACATCTCGTCCCGCAGCGACGGGCAGTCGGTGCGCTGCGCCGAAGACGAACGACACAACGAAACCCTTTAATTTTATAAAACGATGAAGAAATTCACTTTCCGAACCCTGCTGGCCGTCGCAGCCGCAAGCGTGCTCCTCACGGCATGCAAAGACGAGAACGACGACGGCAACACGTCGAAGACGACCTACGAATTCTCGGTGAAAGCCGAGGACAACCCGATCGACGCCCCGGCCGACGGCAAGACCTACACCATTCTGGTCACCTCGACCAAGACGGCGCAGGCCGGCACGAGCGCCGTGGCTTACGAGGTAGTTTCATCGCCCGAATGGGCTCCCGCCGAACTCGAACAGACGGCGCTGGTCATCACGGTCGCCAAGAACAGCTCGACCGAAGCCCGCGAGCCGGGCAAAGTGGTCCTCAAACAGGACGAAAGCGACAAGACGCTCGAAATCACGGTCAACCAGGCCGGATTTTCCAATTCGATGTCGCTCGAAGCCGCCTATTCGACCGACCGCTGCAAGGTGCTCCTGATCGAGCCGGCGATCACGGGCTTCGACCAGAATCCGGTCTACGAATGGACGGTGAAAGGCCCCGGCGACGCGGAGGCCGCCGAAGCCGGAACCGACAAGACGCTGTCGTTCATCCAACTGGAAACGGGCGACTACACGATTTCGCTGACCGTCACCGACGACAGCGGCATCACCGAGACCAAGAGCGCCACCGTCACCGTAACGACCGAGGCCACGGCCTATTCGCCCTATATCTCGGAGGTGTTGGAATACAAACCAGCCCCGACAACTTCACGAGCCGCATCCATCCCGTTCGGCCCCAACGACATCTATCCGACGACCGTTCTCAAAACGGCGACTGAAAAAATCAACGGAGATTTCCAGAGCACGAACAACGGCCTCAGTCTCGGCACATTGGGCGGATATATCGTCTTCAAGTTCGACCATACGGTGATGAACGTTACCGGACTGCGCGATTTCCGCATCGGCTCGTTCTCCGGCAGCAGTTCCTACCCCGCTCCAGGCATTGTCTATGTCGCTTTCGACCAAAACGGAGACGGTCAGCCCAACGATGACGAATGGTACGAACTGGCCGGCAGCGAATACGGAAAAACGGGGAACCGGACCGGAATCAAAATCGTTTACGACCGCCCCGATAATTTCAACCCGAGCGTGAACTACGGGACAGGCGTCGATAACTATATCACTTATACAATCAACGACAACGAACCAGGATCACTGAGCAGCGGATGGATGGCGAACGTCATTCCGCAATGGCCCTACTGGTTGCGTACCAGCGACGAAGACAAAACACTGACATTCACCAACGTTACGATGATCCCCAGCAACACCCCAATGTCAGGAAGCTATCCGGGTACCACCCAATGGTATGAATACGGTTACGTTTGCAACTCCAATCCGACAGATGAAACCAACTCTTCTTTCGACATCGGCTGGGCCGTGGACAAGAAAGGCAATCCCGTAAAACTTCCGGGAGTTGATTTCATCAAAGTCCAGACTGCCACACTCCAATATTTGGGCGACTTTTATGGGCCAGCCTGTACGCAATTGAACTGCGCCATCGACCTGCACCTGAAAGGGACAGAGATCGAAACGATCGCACAATAAGACCTTGACACGGCGGCGGGACCCTTTCAATCACGACGAACCATTGCAAACCTTTCTTCGCATGAAATCCCGCCGCCGTCTTTAACCGCACAGACTGCGGGCTGCCGGATATTTGGAGATTAGTTCACCGTTGTCTGCCATACAACGATTTACCTCCGGCGCCCGCAGTCTTTTCATCTGTCCGTCCGCCGGCTCTCCACACCTCTATCGCATCGTGCAGTCCGGACGCCGCCGCGGCTCCGTCGCAGAACCGCCGGTCCCCATGCTCACAGATTGATCTGATTCCCCTCGGCGAACAGCGAATCGAAAAGCTGACAGAGTTCCGACTCCAGCTCCTCTTCGTCCAGATCGCCGTTCAGGGTGAAGAATTTTCCCTGCGGGGTGCAATACCGCACCGTGCTGACGGCCTCGCAGGACCCCGCGCCGCAGACAACGACCGCATCGACATCGTCCTCGTGGCGCAGCATGGCGTTGTAAAACGCCAGCAGATACCGCGGGGCGCTGATCGACGGAACCATCACCATCGTCCCCGAGGCATCGAATTTGTCGGGCGAATTTATCAGTTTCAGACCGTAGCGGTCTGCGATCCTCCCGGCCGTCGCCGCCGGAACTCCGTACAATACGATATTCATAACCATTCGATTGAAAAAAAGGCGCGGCGACTACTAATCTCTATGCAATGACTTGTTATGGCAGTAACGGGTCTTTGTTCGCCGCGCCTTTTTGGGTTTATCCGAAAATCAGTATCAAAAGTTGGGCCGCCAGCACCCGCAGGAACATCGACAACGGGTAGACCGTGGCATATCCCACCGAAGGGGCGTCGGAGGTGGTCTGTTCGGTCGAATAGGCCAGCGCCGGCGGATTGGTCGAGGCGCCCGAAAGCACGCCGATCAGCGTATAGTAGTTGAGTTTGTAGCGATAGCGTCCGAAAATGCCCGCCAGCAGCAGCGGCACGACCGTGATCACGGCGCCGTAGGCGATCCAGACATATCCGCCCGCGACGAGCGTCGGCACGAAATCCTCGCCCGCACCCAGCCCCACGCCCGCGAGGAAGAGCGAAATGCCCACTTCGCGCAGCATCAGATTGGCCGACATCGTCGTGTAGGTGATGAGCCGGTAATGCGGCCCGTAGCGGCCGATCAGGATGGCGACGATCAGCGGACCGCCGGCCAGCCCCAGTTTCACGGGCTGGGGAACCCCCGGAATCCAGAACGAAATGCTGCCCAGGACGACACCCAGCGCAATGCCGATGAAAATGGGGATCAGATTGGGATGGTTGAGCCGTTTGAGCGAGTTGCCGAAAAGCCGTTCGGCATGGGCCACCGACAGTTCGGGGCCCACGACCGTCACCCGGTCGCCCAACTGCAACTGCAAGTTCCCCGCCGCCACCAGGTCGATGCCCGAACGGTTGATGCGCGTGATGGTGACGCCGCTCGTCGAGCGGACGCGCAGTTCGGCGAGCGTCTTGCCGTTCAGCTCGGGTTTGGTGATCAGGATGCGCCGCGAGATCATCTTCGGGTCCTGTATCATCTGCTCGGCGTCCACTTCGCGGCCGAGCAGAGCGACCAGCGCCTCGACATCCTTGGGCGCCGCCACGAGCAAAATCCGGTCGCCGCAACGGAGCGTCGTCGCAGCGTCGGCCAGTTCGGGAGCTCCGCCCGGACGGCAGATGCGCGACACGACGAAGTCGCGCAAGGCCAGATGCCGTATTCCGGAGATGCTTTTGCCCTCGATGGCCGGATTGCAGACTTCGACGGAGATCCGCCGGGTCGTCAGGTCTTTCAGAACGTCCGTGCCCAGCCCGGCCGCCTCTTCCTCCTGCCGCACGTCGATGCGCAGCAGATAGCGCAGCGCCAGCAGGGTCAGGATGGCCCCGATGACTCCGAGCGGATAGGCCAGCGCATAGCCCGTCGCAATATCCGGCGCATCGGCTCCGGCGTGCAGGTCGCTGAAAGCCTGCTGCGCGGCGCCCAGGCCGGGCGTATTGGTGACAGCGCCCGACATCACGCCGACCATCGTGCTCATCGGAAGGCCCGTCAAATAATAAAGGACGACCGTCGTGACGACCCCGAGCGCGACGACCAGGGCGGCCAGCTTGTTCAGCGTGACGCCGCCCTTGCGGAACGAGGAGAAAAAACCCGGTCCGACCTGCAAGCCGATCGAATAGACGAAGAGAATCAGTCCGAATTCCTTGAGGAAGTGCATCAGATGCTCGTCGATGTTCATGCCGAAACAGCTGAAAGCGATACCGACGAACAGAATGCCCGTCACGCCCAGCGACACCCCGGCGATCCTGATCTTGCCCAGCATGATGCCAAGGGCTATGACCAGCGCCAGAATCATCACCGAGTGGGCGACGCCGCCGCCCCAAAGCGAATCGGAGCCAAACAACAAACGTTCGATCAATTCCATACCGAATCCCGTTTTTATGCCGGACCGTCACCGCAAAGCGAAACCCTGTGCCGGAAAAGCACAATGCACCCTGCAATCGGGCCGGACTCAAAATATATCAGGCAATACACCACCGAAATCAAACGCCCATCCCTCGGGGTCCTTTGACATCGAATCGACTTGGCAGGTCTTCTGACTGACTCCTGTTCCGAAGCCTTCCCGACCCTTGCGGATCAGTGGCTGAGATGTTCGGAACCTTCGCGGAGCTTCACAGCAGCGGGACTGTCCGGGATTTGCACCCGATTCCCTTTTCATTTCCTCCCCGGCACGGGGAACGGAAAACCAAATCTGAGGGCAAAGATAGGGGTTAATTCCGAAAAACGGCATACGGAAACTGATTATTTTCAGAAATCGGCCTTACGAGCCGGCGAGAGGCCGATTTTCGCTCCGGAGATTTTCCGAGCGGGAAGAGGCGGCGAACGACTTTCCGGGAGCAGGGCTTCGGCATGCCGCGGCAATCCCGGCGGCCGGGAAACGCGCGGACACCGGGTGCAAAACAAAAATCGCCGACAAGTCATCCATTGACTGTCAGCGATTTACCTTGTACCCGGAGCCGCATTTGAATATATTAAATCCTATTAAACTTAAATAGAAGTAAAAAATGAATAAATTTGTATTTATTTTATTTATTATCAAGAGTATATAAATATTCAATCATTTTACCTGATAAATTCCAATTGAACATATTTTAGCAGATGTGGGGAAAATGTGGGGAATTTTTCGTATTTTTGCTCTGTCAATCCGGAATCTGGGTACTATGAAAATAACTCTCATCATCAAAAAGAGCGTAAAACGCTATGATACAGAATCGAAAGCGACCATTTACGCACGTCTGCGGGATGGCAGGCAGGTAGATATGGTCGCACCGACCCGGCTCACCATCAATCCCAACCTTTGGGATGACAAGGCCGAACAGGTCAAAAGCAAAATCGTTTGCGACGACGAAATGCGTTCCTATTACAACGATGAAGCCCGAAAACTCAAATCCCACCTCGAAAGAGCCTATCAGTCCCGACAGACGGCAGAACCGCAGAAAGAGTGGCTGAAAGAGGCATTGGAACAATATTACAATCCGCAAAAATACAATGTCGAAACGGCCTCAGAAGAAACCGCCAAGCCGACGTTGATCGCATTGTTCGACGAATTTCTCGAAAAGCACCGTCTTTCCGATGTCCGCAAAAAGAATTACCGGGTCATCAAACGAGGATTACAGCGGTATGAACTTTATGTCCGGACAACCAAGAGGGGGCAAAAAGCATTCGTATTGGACATAGACCATGTAACGGCCGACACCTTGCGGGATATTTGGGAATTTTTGGAAAATGAATACCGCTACCGCGCTCTTTACCCGGAAATCTACGAAGCTATCCCCGAAGCACGCACGCCACAACCCAGAGGGAAGAATACTTTATTGGATTGTTTCTCGCGCATCCGGACTTTCTTCTATTGGTGCAACAGCAACAAAAAGACCCGCAACCGACCGTTCGACGATTTCCCGTTGGAGGAATGCACATACGGAACGCCTTATTATATCACGATCGAAGAGTTGCACAAGATTTACGGCACGAACCTGAAGCGGCATCCGCAACTGGCCGTTCAGCGCGACATCTTCGTTTTTCAATGTCTGATCGGCTGCCGGGTGGGCGATCTGCTGAAAATGACGAAATCGAATCTGATCGACGGAGCCATCGAGTACATACCGCGCAAGACCAAGGAAGGGCGACCGCTGACCGTGCGGGTTCCGCTGAATCAGACAGCCAAAGAGATCGCAGCCCGTTACAAAGGTCTGGACGGCGACAAACTGCTGCCGTTCATCTCCGAGCAGAAATACAATATGGCGATCAAGCGGATTTTCAAAGCCGCCGGATTGAAGCGGTTGGTTACGGTCATAAACCCCACCACCCGCGAAGAAGAAAAAAGGGTACTTTACGAGATCGCCTCGTCGCATCTGGCCCGCCGGACATTCGTCGGAAATCTGTATAAGCAGGTCAAAGACCCCAATTTGGTCGGAGCTTTGAGCGGACATAAGGAAGGCAGTAAGGCTTTCGCACGTTATCGCACCATTGACGATGAAATGAAGCAACAGTTGGTCGATTTGCTGAAATAATATATTGCTTTTTAGAATTTACTGAAAAGAATCCATATTTTTGTCCTAACAAATTGAGAGCCGCATTATGTTAACACAGAAACAACTGGTACAAATACTTGGCAATCCGGAAAGCTACAACATCGAGATAACGACCTCGACAACCAATATGGACAAATTTTGCCAGGCGATTTGTGCTTTTTCCAATGATTTACCCGGCGATGACAAAAGCGGCTATCTGATTATAGGAGCCGAAGACAACGGGAAGTTATCCGGCCTGCGTGTCGATGATGGTCTACTACTCAAAATGACCAATATCCGCACCGACGGCAATATTCTCCCGCAACCGGTAATGACTGTCGAGCGCTTTGTTTTGGAAGGTGGCGATTTACTCGTGGTCGAGGTCAAACCGTCCGAATTTCCTCCGGTCAGATACCGGGGACGTATTTGGGTACGGATAGGTCCGCGCAAAAGCATCGCATCGGAAGCCGAAGAAAAAATATTGATGGAGCGAAGAATCTCTAATATTCGAACGTTCGATGCCATGCCGTGTATCGGAACGACGCTTGCCGACATTGATATAAACCTTGTTCGGTCAGAATTTTTACCAAAAGCCGTAGCCAGTGAAATTCTTGCAGACGATAAGCGCCCTCTTGAAGAACAGTTGGCATCACTCGGATTTTTCGACTTGCGATATAACTGTCCGACGAACGGATGCATTATTCTGTTCGGGGGAAATCCGGGGCGCTATTTTCCGGGAGCTTATGTCCAATATGTCCGTTTCAAAGGTGTGGATCGTGCAGGGGAAATCATCAATGAACACAAGTTCGGGAATAACCTTTGCCATGACCTCATTAAAATAGACGCATTCGTCGAAACGAGTGTGTCGCAAAAACGCCCGATTCCGATTAGTGTTCTCCGGGAAGAAACCGTTGCGAATTACCCATACTGGGCAACGCGGGAACTTCTGATGAATGCGATCATGCACCGGGATTATGAAACGAATGCCCCGATACAATTCTATGAATACGATGATCGTATTGAAATACAAAATCCCGGCGGTTTATATGGAAAAGTCAGTCCGGAGAATTTTCCGAATGTAAGCGATTACCGCAATCCGTTCATTGCCGAAGCGATGAAAATTCTCGGTTATGTCAATCGTTTCAGCCGAGGTGTTTATAGGGTTCAAAAAGAGCTGACGGAAAACGGCAATGAAAAAGCCGAATTCGACTTTTCATTTGTCACGGCATTTCGGGTAATTGAAAAAGCATCGAAACGATATTACGATGCAGGCTTCGGTGCTGAGAGAAACCCACAAGAAACCCACAAGAAACCCACAAGAAACCCACAAGAAACACCCCAAAATATTCGGGAAAGGATCATCTACGAAATCCAAAAGAATCCGGCAATCTCCGGCAGGGAATTGGAAGCGTTATTAGGACGTACCTCGAATAGCATTAAGCATTATCTACTGCAAATGAACAAAGAGGGGATTATCAGTCATGAAGGGCCGACAAAAGGCGGCAGATGGGTTGTCTTAAAAAAGTAGTACAATACTATGGGCCAGCAGGAATACGAGGCTTTCAAAGCGAAGTTGCGGGAATGGATGAACACCCACCCCGACGAATACGCCGCATTCGAAGAGGCGATGAACGCCCGTGACTATGCAGGGTGCCAGTCGGTCATATTCCAAGCCATGTCCCTTATCCCCCGGTACCGGCGCCTCATGTCCGACAAAGCCAATGAAGGACTGTTCGATCATGTCGATGAGATCGAACAGGCGGCCCGACAACACGACCTTGCCGGCAAGATCATCCGGGAGTGCGAACAGCCCGGCAAGGATTCCACACTCCCGGCAATGCTTTGCTGGCTCTACTTCGGCAAGAGTTTCGAACGGATGGTGGAGCGTTGCGAAGAGCTGCGGCGCTCGCCCGATCTGGGATTCTTGCAGAAGATGACCATGAGTGCCACGATCAGACTGCTGATCTCCCGCTCCATCAAATTAGAACTGCGCACCAAGCAGGACTGGGATGCCCACCGCGAAGCGATGCGGCTGGCCGAAAGCGACCGGGTGCTGGAATGGGCTACGGGTACTCCTCCGGCCGAAGATGCAGGTGAAAAGAGGAAACCCGGCCGGCCGAGTACGACCAAATCATTGATGGACATGTTTTCACCGGCTGTCACGCATCCCGACGTGTTGCGGCAAAAGATCGGCGAATACATCACGAAGAGACACACCCAGACCGACATCGCACGGTTGAAGATCGCACTCGATGAATTGCGCTATCTGGTAGTTCCAACCAACATCAAACCGTTCCGCGATGCCCTGCAAGCGGAATACGGCTCTGACATCCGCATCGTCCACGAGCGGGGCATACAGGAAGCATACAGCCGCCTGACGGAACCGCTGCTTATCGGATCGGCCGTCAGCAGTCGGGGCAGCGAGGCCCTTATCATCCGGGAAATAAAAGATTTTCTATCGCAATAAGGCTCGTTAAATTCGCCTTAACACACCGCGAATTAAACGCTTAAATATCGCTCAATCATAACATTATATTTGCGCCGTCGCTCGGATTTCCGGGCGGCGGCGTTGCTTTCCCATCCGCCGGAAGGCTGCGCCTCACAACGGGCGGAAAGCAATGTATGAAAGATTTGTTATCCATCCTCCGGGATGCTCCGGGCAGCATCCGGCTGGAGGTAAGCGGCGAGGATCTGTTGGCTTTCTCCAACAGCCTTATCGACCGTGCCAAAGAAGAACTGGCCGCACAGGTCGCCGAAGCCCGCAAGGAACGTTACCTGACCAAAGAGCAGATCAAAGAGCTATGCGGCGTTTGCGATGCGACGCTCTGGCATTGGAACCGCAAAGGGTATCTGAAAGCTGTAAAGGTCGGGAACAAGGTTCGCTACCGCACCTCGGACATTCAACGGATTCTCGGCGAACAAGATGGCAAATAAGGTGTCAGACAGCGTTGCAGTCCCCGGCAAGCAGTCCCGGAACGAGCGTATCGAGGAGTTCCTGCGGGAGCATTACGCCTTTCGCTACAACACAGTCAAAAGCCGTGCGGAGTTCCGCAGCAGCGACGGCGAGTTCCTCCCCGTGACCAAATACCGGCTTAACTCCTTCCGCCGGGAGCTCGACCGCACCATCGGCATCTCCACCTCGGCGGAGAACCTGCGCAGCATGCTCGAAAGCGACTTTTCCGAGCGTGTGAATCCCGTGCAGGCGTATTTTCATAAACTGCCGCCAGTAACGGGAACGCAGGCCATCGACGAACTGGCCGCGACCGTCACCGTGCGCAACGCCCTGCATTGGTCAGAATACCTGACCAAATGGCTCGTCGGCGTGGTCGCCAATGCGATGAACGATGTCGGGTGTCAGAACCATGTATGTCTGGTATTGACCGGCGAACAGGGAAAGTTCAAGACTACATGGCTCGACAACCTCTGTCCCCGCTCACTCGCCAGTTATCTTTTCACCGGAAAGATCGACCCGCAGAACAAGGATGTACTGACGCTGGTCGCCGAATACCTCTTCATCAACATCGACGACCAGCTGAAGGCGCTCAACAAACGGGATGAAAACGAGTTGAAGAACCTCATCACGGCTCCTTCGGTCAAATACCGGCGGCCCTACGACGTTTATATCGAAGAGTATCCCCACTTGGCGAGCTTCATGGCCTCGGTGAACGGGAACGACTTTCTGACCGACCCGACCGGCTCGCGGCGCTTCCTGCCCTTCGAGGTGTTATCCATCGACATCGACCGGGCGATATGGGTAGACATGGATCAGGTATATGCCGAAGCCCGAACACTCCTGAACAACGGATTCCGCTACTGGTTCGACGACACCGAAATCGAAGAACTGCACCGGGGAAACGTCGCATTTCATGTCCAGACCATCGAATACGAAATGCTGCTGAAAGGGTTCGAGAAGCCTCCGGAACATGCCGTCGCAGATTGCTTTATGACCACCGTGGAGATTCTGAACTACCTGCGCAGTTATTCGTCGCTGAACCTCTCCGAAAAACGCATGGGCGAAGCCTTGCGCAAGGCCGGGTTCGAACGACGCTCGAAGCGTATCAACGGAAATCCCGTCTACGGCTGGGTCATTGAAAAAATCTCACCCAACCCTTTCGTCTCTTACGGATTGTAGTTACTACGCTACTACACACTGCGATAAAACATTGAAAAAGAATAGGCTGCCATGTAGCAGAATACAAAATACACACCTTACGACATCTTACTACGCCACTACGTCAATTACTACGGTAGTAAGGTGACATAAACTTGGTTACTACACATAGCGAATTATTTATCAAACGATTACGCAAATGTAGTAGGTAGTAAGGCAATATCGGCAAACTTCGAAAAACAAAAATTATGAATGATCTGAAAAATATCGGCATCCGGCAATTCCTCTCCCAACGAGGTATTCAGCCCAAATACGAACGCAACGGCTACGGCATGTATCTTTCCCCTTTGCGTGAAGAGCGTACACCGAGTTTCAAAGTGGACTACGTGCAAAATCTCTGGTACGACTTCGGATTGGGAGAGGGCGGCACATTGCTCACCCTCGTGATGCGGTTGGAGCGGTGCGACAGCCGTGAAGCCGTCCGACGGCTGCAAAACGGTGAAAAAAGGGACGCCGGTTCCGTTTCTCTTTCACCGGGTGTTGGCGAGCGTCCAGCTGCCGGAGGTCCCTTGCCGGTCTTGCGTCCGGCCACCCTTCCCGCGTTCCGCATCCTCTCCGACGCTTCGCTCCGGCATCCGGCATTGGTCGGTTATCTCGCCTCGCGCGGCATCGTCCCGCCGGTCGCCGCGGCATTCTGCCGCGAGGTCCGCTACGAGGTAAACGGCCGCGCCTTTTTCGCCGTCGGGTTCCGCAACGATGCCGGAGGGTGGGAGCTCCGCTCCGCACGGTTCAAAGGCGGCTCCTCGCCCAAACATATCACCACCATCGACAACCGTTCCGACACGGTAATCGCTTTCGAGGGATTTATGGATTTTCTCGCTTATCTTTCGCTGAAATATCCCGAACGACTGCGCATCGACGCCACAGTTCTGAACTCGGTCGTCAACCTGCCCAAAGCCGTTCCGTTTATCTCCCGGCATCCGGTGATTCACGCCTTCTTCGACAATGACGAGGCAGGACGCAAGGCAACTGCCGATCTGATCCGTCTTTGCCCCCGCAGCGAGGTCATCGACCAAAGGCATTTTTACAACGGGCACAAGGACGTAAATGACTATCTGACCGCCCGCATAAAAGACCGAACACAAAAGCCTTCGACACAGAAGAACGCCCCCGAAACAAAGGCCGTTCAGACTCTTCGGAATAATCTGCAAGCCCTGAAAGCGGAAACGGCGGAAATTGAACCACCGCGTCGGAAAGGGGTAAAGATTTAAGAAAGGCAAGGTTGTGTTTTCGTAGACGAAAACTCCGCCTTCCCCGCTGGCCGGCGTAAAATCCCGCTGGTCTGAAAAAAAATGCTTACAAACCACTTATCATGGAAACACCGAAAAAAACATACGGCAAACAGGGCGGACGCCCGAAAGTCGGCATCGGCCGCATCCGCAAATACGTCGTCAGCACGCGGCTCAGCCCCGAACGGAAACTCCGCTTTTCGGCCCTCTGCCGCGAAGCAGGACAACCGCCTGCCGAAGTCCTGCACCAGCTGATCGACCGAGGAACGGTAAGAGCACGGATCACCCGCGAACAACTGGATTTCATGGCCCAACTCAAAGGCATTGCCCGCAACCTGAACCAACTGACCCGGCTGGCCAATGCCAAAGGTCTGGCGGCTGTCAGGGTACGGCATGCGGCGATCGTCACGGCCATCGAAAAACTCCTGAAACAGATATGCGATGGTCGGTAAGGTAATATCGGGATCGTCTTTTTCGGGGACGGTAGGCTACGTGATGAAAGAAGAATCCCGGATCTTGGAAGCCGAAGGAATTATGCCTCCGGAAGTGAAGGACATGGTGCAGGACTTCAAAGACCAGACCTTATTGAACCCGCGGCTGAAAAACACCGTCGGGCATATCTCGCTGTCTTTCTCACCCAAGGACGCTCCGCGGATGACCGACGCCCTGATGACGCAGATTGCAAAGGAGTACATGCAGAAGATGGGCATCACCAATACGCAATACCTATTGGTGCGCCATCTCGACCAGCCCCATCCGCACTGCCATCTGGTCTACAACCGGGTCGGGAACAACGGGCAGACCATTTCGGACAAGAACATCAAGATTCGAAACGCCAAGGTCTGCCGGGAGCTGACCGAGAAGTACGGATTGTATCTCGCACCGGGAAAGGACGACGTACGGCGGGAGCGGCTGCGCGAACCCGACAAGACCAAATACGAAATCTACGATGCAATCAAAGGCAGTCTTCCCAAGTGCAAGAACTGGAACGAGTTGGAAGGTAAATTAAAAGAACAGGGCATCAGCGTGCGATACAAGTATTGCGGTTCGACCGACCGCAAACAAGGGGTTTTGTTCTCGAAAAACGGCTTCGAGTTCTCCGGCTCGAAGATCGACCGGGCTTTCAACTTTACGAAACTCGACAACCGGTTCAACCATATTCAACAGCAGACCCAACACCGGGCCACGCTCTTCGGGAACCTCTCGGCGGCGGCAGGCAATTACCGTTCGGCATTTGCAGGTTTGTTCGGCGGTATGGGTAGCGGCGGCACGCGCGAAGAACTGCCTTCGGTAAATCTTGGAAAGGCAGGCGGGATTCCGCTGCCGCCGGCCGGTTCGCCCGTCGGAGTGTCCGCCGAGCAGTTACAGCGCAAGCCGGGAGAAAGCCCCGAAGAGCATATCGCACGAATCACGGCGCTGCTCAACGCTGCAGCCGAGGCGATGGCAATAGCTGCGATGGAACACCGACGCAGGATGGAAGAACAGAAAAGAAGAGCCAAAATGAAAATATAACCTTAAAACCGGAAAACCATGAACAACGAAAATAAGATCGACCTCTCGATCGAAATGTACGAAGACCTCAAGGAAACACTTGTCAAAGCCATTAAAAACGCCAAGACGGGAAAAACCGACGGCAGTATACATTCAGACAATGCACAAACCGAACGGATCGAGCGGCTGATAGAGGCCGCGGAACTTTCGCAGAGACAGATTGCACAGCTGCTCGAACACCTGCAACGGCATACGGCCTTGCCCGGAATAAAAACCGAGCAGGTACGAGAATTTACCGACAGATACAACACACTGCTGGCACAGTTGGCTGGGAAATTGGAGGTGATCGACAAAGAGAACAGGCAGACGCATACATTGATCGAGCAAGTCGGGCAAGCCGTCGAAACAGCGGCAAAGCCCGAAAACCTGCCCCTGCAGGAACACCGCCATACTTATACGCTCGATCTTAAATCCTCGAAAACATTTCTGACGATGTTCGTCATGCTGGGTGGTATTTTCCTGCAAGCTGCATTCATCTACCGAATCTCGAAGAATAATCGGCTGTTGGCCGTGAACGACCTGAAATACCGTTACGTGAAGATGTGCGGGAAAATCGGCGAAAAGGAGCTGACGGAGTTGGAAACCATATTTTGGGATGAGCAGCACACGGCCATACGCGATACTGTCCGAAACCAAGTCGAGCGGTACGAGGAAGCCGTAAGGCGGCGGGCCAAGCAATTAGAGCGGGCGACCGTTAAGGAGCGCAAAGCCCAAAAACTGCTCGAAGAGGCTATTAAATTAAAACAATAATCATCTTTATTGTATATTTGTCATTGTTTTATATTAAATATGAAATATTTATATACAATTTACTTTCTATTGTACGTTTCGACGCTTTCGGCACAAACGATCGATTCCCTTTATTCCGTTTTCCGTCACACGAACGGTTCCGAACGGACTGCTACTGCCAACCAACTTTTCGAGGAATTTTACAACCTCGGCCTGACCGACTCACTTTATCAATTCTCCGCCCGGAACCGGCATCGGGAAATAGAGGCACTTATAACGTATTGGATGGCAGAATACGCTTTCGACACCGAGGACTATAAAGCGGCTACAATCTGGGCCGAGGAAGCGCTGCCACTCTGCCGTGAATCGGGCGATGATATTCTTTTATCAGATTGCTTAAACCTATTAAGCGCCAGTCTTCAGCGACGAGGCGATTTCGGGCGGGCCCTGCCTTGGCAGGAGGCTTGTTACTGGATTGACAAACGTTTAGGCGATGCGGAACGGCTGAGTTCTTCACTCAATAACCTGGCAGCCCTCTATCTGGCGACCGAACAACCCAAAACAGCCGAAAAGTATATACTCGAAGCCATCGCCATAGAACGAACGCTCAACAGGCCGGCAATACTTGCTATTCGTCTGGGCATGGCATCGGACATTCTTCTGAAATCCCAACGTCCAAAGGAGGCCTTACCCTACGCCACCGAAGCGCTCGCTCTCGACCGTGCAGGAGGGCGCCAAATAAAGACGGCAATTCGTCAGTCACAACTGGCCGCCGTTTTATCAGCACTACAACGCGACGATGAAGCTCAGGAACTTCTACAAGAAGCAGTGTCCGTATTCGAACGAAATGGGAATATCCACTCTCAAGCGGTCTGTTGCAACCAGCTCGGGAACATCGCTCTGCACAAAGGCCGCAATGCCGAAGCCGCAGATTATTTCCACCGCAGCGTTCGTCTCTGTGCGCAAAACGGCAACCGCTTCATCGAAAGTAAAGCGCAGTACGGCCTATGGCGCGCTTTGCGCACAACCGACCGCTCTGCGGCATTGCGGCATCTGGAGCTCTATACGACACTGGCCGATACAATCTTTTCCGAACAGACAGCCCGGCAACTCAGCAATTTCCAGGCAAAATACGAATTGGCAGAAAAGGAGCACCGCATCGCCATACAACAAAATGAAATCCAGCACAGAAAAAACATGCTAATCGTCCTAATCATAATCATTATTCTTTGTATTATAGCATTAACCGTCATCGGGCGATTATTGGTCCTCCGCCAACGCCACAATGCCATGCTCCAACAAACTCTCAAGTTAAAAGAGCGACTGCTTGCATTATTGCCGCTGCACTCCAACAGCGCAATCCATAACGAAATCGAAACTATCGCAAAAGAGATAACTGTACCACAAATACATTTCACCCCGCGTGAACGAACAATCATTCACTTATGTTGCGAAGGTTTACAAACAAAAGAAATCGCAGACCGGCTCGGCATATCCCAGCGTACGGTCGACACGCACAAAACCAATATCTTCCGTAAAACGGGTATTAACAATACGGTCGAACTAATGCGTTATGCCATGCAAGTCGGGTTAATCGACACAAATCAAAGTTCAAAGACACCAACAGATACGTAATTTCTCGTAGATACAGTCGATTTTCAATTTACATTTTTTGTCAGGGGGGGGGAATCGCTATATTTGTAAATGTGAAAAATAACCCCTTCCTATTATGTTTTCCTTACCCCGAGTTTCACGTAAAACGATATTCGTCCTACTGTTTCTTGGCATAATTCAAGTTTCTTGTACCAATCATTCCTCCCCAGCACAATCTTTCGCAGAACGCGCATGCATAGACAGCCTCGTGCGCGCCAATCGCAACCTTGATTCAATGGAAATATGGCTGGAAAAGTTCTCCCGCGAACAAAACCATATCGGACTTATTTTCGTATGCCGGGAACTGGGGAAACGCTACCGCGAAAAATCACGTTTCTCCGAAGCATTAGCCATTCATAACCGAGGCTTAAGATTGGCAATAGAACTGGCCGACACGCTCGAGATTGCTGATGCCTACAACAATATCGGTACAGATCTGCGACGAATGGGAATGCTCTCCGAAGCAGCAGATTCCCATTATCTGGCCTTACATATAGCCGAACAATATACTGGCAACGAACCGCGCCAAAACCGCAAGAATTATGTCTATGCATTGAATGGTCTCGGCAACATTTATAAAGCACTCGACAACCGTAATGAAGCCGAACATTATTTCCGTCGGGCACTGAAGATCGAGACCGAAATGGGTAATGAATTAGGGCAGGCGATCAACTGGGCCAATTTAGGTAGCATCTATAAATACCGTCAACAATACGACTCTGCCTACCTATGCTTCACCCGCTCTCTCGAGCACAATGAACGGGCACGATCTAAACTCGGCATCGCATTATGCCACACTCATTTCGGTCAGATTCACGAGTGCCGTGGCGACTATGAACAGGCATTCGGCGAATACAACATCTCTTACCGGCTGCTGAAAGCAATTCCCGACAAATGGAATTTGCTCAAATCGTGTACAGCCCTGGCCAGCCTCCATTTTCGACGCGGGAATCTTCCTAAGGCAAAAAAAATTCTCGACGAAGCATTGATCACAGCACGTGAAATACACTCATTCGGCCATTTGGAAGAACTCCATCTGCTTCGCTCAGAATATTACGAACGATTAGGGATATGCCGCAATGCACTGCATGAACTCAAACTCAGCCATCAATACCGCGACAGTCTACTGACAGACCAAAACGAAAGCATGGTTTATGAAACCCAAATACGTTACGAGCGCGATAAGAAAGCACGCGAAATCGCCGAATTGAATGAACAGAACGAACGACAAATACGCAGCAGACGACAAGTAACCATTACATCGGGTATTGTCATATTGCTGACGTTCATGATACTCGGAGTTCTGGTCTACGCCCTGCGCATGAAGATCCGTTCACAACAGACCACACGGCGTATGGCCGCCATGCAGCAAAATTTTTTCACGAACATCACGCACGAATTCCGCACACCGTTAACTGTCATCCTCGGCCTGGCCGAACGTCAGATGGCAGCAAGCAGCGACAAGGCCTGCAACAAGGATATGCAGGTCATCATCAGGCAAAGCAACACCTTGCTGGAACTGATCAACCAACTGTTGGGTATCGCCCAAATACGTTCCGCCATAACTACCCCGGAGTGGCATACGGGTGATATCATAGCTCTGTTGCATCTGATACTGGAGAATATCCGCATTTGTTCAGAACAGAAACTCATCGAGATCGAGTTTGCACCGACTCTGTCCTCGCTTAAAATGGATTTCATCCCGGATTACATGCAGAAAATTCTACGCAACCTGCTGATCAATGCGGTGAAGTTCACGTCTCAAGGCGGCAAAATTCTCATAACCGTCACAGCAAACAAAGGACAGGCCGCCATCACCATTGCAGACTCAGGCATGGGAATTAGCCAGGAAGACCTGCCATACATTTTCGAACCTTTTTACCAAGGGAACAATCCCGAAGCATATCTCGGCACGGGCATCGGGCTGTCGATGGTGCGCCAGATGACCGAGGCGATGGGAGGTACAATCGAAGTATTCAGTATCGAGGGACAAGGCTCGTCATTCATCGTGCGGTTGCCATTGCATCATGGCAAAGGATTTCTAAGCGAATGGATCCCGGGAAACAATTCCCCTGAAAAATCGGGTTCCATCGTCGATGAAATACCGGAAAACAATTCTGTGACAAACTCCGACAATAAACAGAAGAATACGATTCTGATCGCGGAGGACAATTCCGATGTTGCCAGCTACATCAGCAGCGAACTCAGGAGCGATTACCACCTGCTTCTGGCTCGTAACGGCCGTGAAGCGCTGGCGAAAGCCGAAGCCTACATGCCGGACCTCATCCTCACCGACGTCATGATGCCCGAGATGGATGGCTATGAACTATGCCGTGCCATCCGAAATTCAGAAACTCTCAACCATATCCCCATCATCATTATTTCGGCCCGAAGCGATGAGCCGGATCGTCTCGCCGGTCTGGCGACGGGCGCCGACGCCTATTTGGTCAAACCGTTCAATACAGAAGAACTTCAGTTACAGATCCGGAAACTGCTGGAACAGCGACGCATCCTGCGTGAAAAATATGCACGGCAGATGCAAGTAGGAAACATGCCCCCTCAAGAGCTACCCGAAGCGAATCGGGAGTTCATGACACGTCTGCACCAAATCATCTACTCAGAGATGGCCGATCCGACGTTCAACTCCGAGACCATTGCAAATAAAATCTGCATGAGCCGTTCGCAACTCAACCGCAAGGTCAAAAGCATCACGGACATGGATACAGCAACATATATCCGACAAGCACGGCTGCAATTCGCCCGCAATCTGCTCGTCTCATCCGACAACGCCATCGGCGATATTGTTATCCGTTGCGGTTTTGAATATCAGAGCTATTTCAACCGGATTTTCAAGCAACATTTCGGGATGACCCCTATGGAATACCGCAAACGGAACCGAAAATAACCCTTTGACCGATGAATTCAGGCCGCTTCCCGTTCCCGGGGAGCGGCTTTTTCATATTCGTACTCCTCCTATGCTTTTTGCACCCGACAAATCACGCATATCACTAATTTATAGAAATTTAGAAATAATCGTGCGCAGGAAATTCAAATCACAACCAAGTAAATCGCGTCCCCAGTATAAAAATCAACGTCAAGATTATTAACACCGGCAGCCCTGTTCTGCGAACTTTGCAAACAGAACGAAAAACAATAGAAACGCCGCGGTACATAATTAACCCAAATTCAAATTCCTATGAAAAAACTTTTTTCTTTATTACTTCTTTGTGGAGCCTTGTGCACACTGGCTTCATGCGAGAAAGACAACGATAATCCCGAACCGGAGACCAACCGTTTCGTACTTTCCGGGAAGAACTACTCCAATTTTACTGTCTCTGTCGCTAAAGATGAACTGAACAAAGGTAATTACGACATTCATATACTTCCGGCAGAAGACAACACGATGGAGTTGTGTCTGCAATGTTCCATGCAACACGACGGGGTGAGTCTGGACCTTACGAAGGTAGACCCTCTACTGGCAGTTCAGGATTATAAGGGATGGTATTGGAATATTGAAGCCCAAACAAACGGAATCACAATATTGGAAGGTTGGGGAGGCGATGACCCCGATTTTGGAGTGGCAGGCGACATCCTGTATATCAAAAGTCTGAATAAGGACCACACTCAATTTGAGATCCGCTGTAAACTCACCGACCCCGAAAAACGTTCTTTGGTCTTCTATTATAAAGGAAACGTAACACTTGCCACCGAGTAAATTGCCAAAATACGACTTCGTGAATACACACAACCGCTAAACCACAATGCCTATGAAAATGATGCTGCAAAACATCCGGGAGCGGAGCGAGGCTCTGCTCGCTGACGGACAACGACAAAACGACACCGGAAACAAAGCCGCCGGCAGGCGCGCCCGCAAGGCGAGTCTTGAACTGGAGAAAATCCTGAAAGAATTTCGCAAAATTTCGCTTGCCTCCGGAAAAAGGGGATAATCCCAGATTATTTCTAAAACCGAGGCCCCATGAACACAGACCCTCCTAAACCGAAAAAAATGACCAGTGAGGAAGTGCAACGAATGTTGGCTGATTTCTATCAGGAAGTTGAACGCCGCGAACAGGAAGAGGGACGTCCCTTGCACATCTCGACAAACAAGGTACCCCGACCGACATGCTGGCAACGACTTCGCAGCTTGTTCTCCTCCAGTCGTCCGACAATCAACAAACGAAAAAAATAAAAACACTACAAACCCATTAAAACAGATTCAATCATGAAAAGAAAACTTTCCTATGCCATCGTCATCGCACTCTGCGGTATGATGGGATTCACCTCGTGCACGAAAGATTACGACGATGATCTGCGCATTCACCGCGAAATGATCGAAAACAACGAAAAGGAACTTCGCGCCACCATCGATGCATACCAGGTGCTGGTAAACAACACCATCGAACAGATGGAGATTGCTTACAAAAATGCCGATAATCTGATCAAACAGGAGATGAAGGCCGAATTCGATGCTGCCAAGGCCCGCCTGACGGCACTCGAAACCGCACTCGAAACCGCCAAAAACAACATCTCGGCCCTGCAAACCGATCTAACCACATTCAAAGCTGCGGTTCAGCTCGATTTCCAGGAGGTGAACAACAAGATTACGGCTATCAACGCACGCATCGACGATGCCGAATTGAAAATCACGGCACTCGATGGTCGTCTGACCTCGGCAGAACAAGCCATCATTGATTTGAAGGCGTGGAAAACTTTGGCCGAAGGGAAACTGGAGGATCTGAAAAACAGCCAAACGGCGACCGCAGCCGATGTGGAAGCTTTGAAGACCCGCATCAACACGGCTGAAGGCAAGATCACAGCACTCGAAACGCTTTGTAACAACCTCAAAGCGGAATTCGAAGCCGCCGACGTAGCACTCGGCCAGCGCATCGATGACCTGACGACGGCACTCGGAACGCAGGAGACCTCGCTCACGGCACTCATCACCAACACACAGAATGCACTCAACGCACGCATCGACGACTTCAAGAGCGAAATGACCACGGCTTGGAACGACTATAAAACGACGGTGGACGGCAAACTCGCCGCAATGGCGACGCAACTCACCGCAGTGATCGCCGATGTCAACACGCTGACCGGCAAGCTCGCTACGCTGGACGGCAAGGTAGGCACTCTCGAAACCGCCGTAGCCAACCTGACGGCTCAGATCGCAGGCCTCGCCTCGCAGACCGCGCTGGACGCCCTAACCACACGCGTAAACCAGCTCACCATAGATCTCGCCGCCAAAGAGGCTGCCCTGAAAGTGCTGATCGACGCCAATAAGGACGGTATCACGGCCAATAAGGCGGAAATCGAAGCGCTGAAAGTCGAAATCAACACGATCAAGGCCGACATGCAAGCGATGAAGACCGAATTGACGCAGGCGATCACCGATGCAGTATCCGACAAGGTAACCCAGACTGCTATGGATACCGCCATCGCACAACTCGAATCGGATTATAAGGCTGCCGACCAGGCCCTGCAAACGTTGATCGACACGATCAACAACACGACCCTTCCCGCCATGGACAGCAAAATTACGGCGCTCGAAGGCCGCATGGAGACCGTGGAAACCGATATCGAAGCCATCAAGAACCGCATCCAGGCCGTTCGGTGGATTCCCGCCTACAGTGACGGCAAACTGACGCTCTCGGCAAAGAAGACCGGTGGTACGTACGAATCAGCCAAACTGGAAGAGGAACTCTACGTGACCAGCGCCAACACGAACATTATCGCCGACATCCTCGACGCCTCAAAGGGTTATACGGTTGAGGTGATCGCCAATTCGGTGAATACCCGCGCCATTGTGACTTCTCCCTTCGGAACAGCAACCGTTACCGCCGGTACAGAGAATAATGTGCTGAAAATTGCAATGGGATATACCGACCTCGCAACCCTTTGGAGCAGTTTCAATACCGCAACTATTCCTACGCCGATCAAAGTACAGCTGGCAGTGAAGATTTCGGACGCCAAGGGTAATTCGGCCATGACCGACTTCGCCGACGTCGTAATCGTCAACAACTAACAAAAAACGATGATGTGCGGGGAGAGATACCCACAACTCCCCGCACTTTTTCTAACGTTAAAAACAAGGAACAATGAGTAAACTGATCGCACGGATGTTCCTATCTGCCATGTTGTGCACCGTGACGTTCTGGGGCGGAAATATCCGGGCCGAGGAGCTCCCGACCAGAAAGAGCACGGAACAGCAACCGACACGGTGGGAACACTACAACCAATATGCAAGATGGAGTTTCGGTGCAAACATCGGACTGCCGTTCTTCGCAGGAGATTTCCAGAGCAACTCCTATGACAAACTCTACTGGGGTATCATGGCCGATCTGCAAGGAGGCTACCAGTTCACGCCGGTAATCGGCCTGCGCGCCAATTTAGGCTATGCTCAGGGCAAAACCGGAGCCAAGGATTTCGAACAGGATTATTGGCTCGATCCCTACGGCTGGGGAGATTACCGCCCGTCACCGCTGTCCGGAAGCATGCAATACAAGGACCTTTACAGCAAAGTGCGGAGCATCAACTTCACACTCCATGCCGACATCAATCTCAACAACCTGATTCGGCCCGTACCCGTTGGAAAACGCCGATGGACTGTATCCGTAAGCCCGGGAATCTACTTCCAGAAATTCTACCCCGACATATTCACCCGAAACGGAGGCCACCATTTCGCCGTGGAGCACTTCAATCCGCTGACAGTCAGCCTTGGAGGTGAAGCCATGCTGCGTTGGAAAACAGGTCGTGCCATTGACCTGCAAGCCCGTTACGGCATCAACTGGATACACCAGAACGTATTTGACGGCATCGCCACCTATCGTCCTCGCGACAATCAAAATTTCATGATGCATTTCTCGGTAGGTGTAGTGTGGAAGATCGGCGCACGCCACAAGAAGAAGGATCACCTGATGTACGCACCTCGCTATGCCGCTCCCCCGAAAGACCGCGGACGCATCATTGACACGGTCGTGGTGAAGATGGAGCCACACGTGGTGATGCAGGAACGCACCGTAGAAACGCCGGTGGAAAAGGCCGTATGGTACTATATGCCGACTATCCATTTCGTTCGCGGCAGCGCCGAAATCGACACGAAGACCTACGCCGAAGAACTCGACGCCATGGTCCGCCTGCTGAACGAAGTTCCCGACACCCCGGTACGCATCTATGGATATGCCGACCACAGCGGTACGGAGCAGATCAACAAGCGACTGACCCAGCAGCGCGCTGAAGCCCTGCGCGACTACCTGATCGACAAGGGAATCGCTCCCGAACGTATCAAGACGGTTAAGGGGATGGGCATTGATTCGTCTCTCTCTGGCGGCGAAGCCTATTCGCTCAAGGCCCGACGCGTGGAAGTTTTACGATAAACAAGACTATTGCTCTGAAATCATCGTAAAATGCGGAAGTGTATGAAAATGTATGGCTTCCGAAAATAATCAGTATTCATAAACGAGAAATCACTTGCTCCTGCTATCTCGGAGCAAGTGATTATTTAACATCACCCTCACGCGTGGGGAATATATGGGGAAAATCCCTCTATTACAAACTGCCTAATTCATTGAAATCAATGAATTAGGCAGTTTTTCCTGTACCCGGAGCCGGGGTCGAACCGGCACGACATTGCTGTCATTGGTGTTTGAGACCAACGCGTCTACCGATTCCGCCATCCGGGCAAACAACCGCATCGCGCGGCGAATCGGGAGGGCAAAGATACGCGATTTTCACGAAATTTCAAAAAATCGCCCTATTTTTCGAAGAAAGCCTTGATTTTTTTCGCTTTCGCAGGCCCCACCAATGCCGAAAGCTCCTCGATATTGGCTGCGCGGACCTTCTCCACCGTGCGAAAATGGCGCAGAAGGGTCTGGACCGTCTTGTCGCCGATCCCCTCGATCTGCTCCAGCTCGCTGTGGATAAATGCCTTGCTGCGTTTCTGGCGGTGGAATGCGATAGCGAAGCGGTGCACCTCCTCCTGAATCTGCGACAGGAAGTGGAAAAGCGGCGAAGTGGGACGGATGCCGACCAGCAGGGGCGGGAATCCGCAGAGCAGTTCGGCCGTGCGGTGACGGTCGTCCTTGGCCAGTCCGGCGATGGGTATGTCCAGCCCGAGGCGTTCCAGCACCTCGTGGATCACCCCCATCTGCCCCTTTCCGCCGTCGGCGATGATGAGGTCGGGCAGCTCGGCCCCCTCGGCCATCAGGCGCGTATAGCGCCGGAAGACCACCTCGCGCATCGACGCGTAGTCGTCGGGGCCCTCCACGGTCTTGATGTTGAAGTGGCGGTACTCCTTGCGCGAGGGTTTCCCGTCGCGGAAAACCACGCACGAAGCCACCGGATGGCTCCCTTGCAGGTTGGAGTTGTCGAAGCACTCGATGTGCCGCGGCTGCCGGTCGAGGCGCAGCTCCTTCTGCATGGCGTTCATCAGCCGGTCGGCATAGCGTTCGGGATTCTTGATCTCCAGGTTTTTCAGCTGTTCGGCGCGGTAGATGCGGGCGCTCTTCTGCGAAAACTCCAGCAGTTCGAGCTTCTCGCCGCGCTTCGGCACCGTGAAGGTCACGCCGTCGAACAGCAGGGTCGTCGAGGGCAGGAACGGCACGATCACCTCGCGGGCCAGTCCGCCCCCGGCGATGTGTTCGACGATGTGCTGAATGGCCAGCGTCAGCATGTCGCGTTCGTCGCCCCCGACGCCCGTCGAGAGCTTCACCGTCGAGACGCCCACGATCGAGCCGTGGCGGATGCGCACGAAGTTGCACCACGCCACGTCGTCGTCCGGCAGCAGCGAAAAGACATCGACATCGACGATCTTCGCACTGACGATCACCGACTTGCCCGCATAGTTGTCGAGCGCGTCGAGCCGCTGCTTGTAACGCTGGGCCAGTTCGAATTTCAGCTCCGCGGCAGCCCGCGCCATCTCCCCCTCGAGGTATTGCCGCACGGGCCGCAGGTCGCCTTTCAGCACCGAAACGACCATCTCCAGCAGCCGTCCGTACTCCTCCTCGGACTGCCGTCCGACGCAGGGCCCCTTGCAGTTCCCGAGGTGGTATTGCAGGCAGACCGTGTATTTGCCCCGGGCGATCGCCCCGGGGTCGAGGTTGAGTTTGCAGGTGCGCAGCGGCACCACCTCGCGGATGAAATCGAGCACGCTGTGCTGCATCATCACCGAACCGTAGGGTCCGAAATACTGCGACCCGTCGCGCGTGAGGGTCCGCGTGGACTGCACGCGGGGGAAATGCTCCCGGCGGACCACGATCCACGGATAGGTCTTGTCATCCTTCAGCAGGATGTTGTAACGCGGCTGGAGGGTCTTTATCAGCGAATTTTCGAGCAGCAGGGCGTCCGTTTCGCTGCCCACGACGATATGGCGGATCGCGGCGATCTGCTTCACCAGCACGCGCACCTTGGGGCTGTGCTCCTTCGACTGCACGAAATAGGACGACACCCGTTTGCGCAGGCTCTTGGCCTTGCCCACGTAGATGATCGTCCCCGAGCGGTCCAGAAACTGGTAGACGCCCGGCGACAGCGGCAGCAGGGCGACCTGCTCCCGAAGGCTGTTGTTCTCGGTTCCGCCCATACGTTCGGCAAATGTAGCAATTTTTCGGCAAAATTCCCCGCCGGAGGTTTTCGCCGGCAGGGAAAGCCGGAACATACCGAAAAAAGTCCGGTATTTTGTTTTATTCGTCGGAACGTCTTATATTTGTGCCACCATCATTTTCAACGTAATCCAAGCCTATGAGAAAACTTTTTCTACCGATTCTGGCCGGCGCACTCCTCACCGCGTGCATCGACAAGGACTACGATCTCGAAAACGTCGATACCGACAACATCGCCATCGGCGGCGACGATTCGAAATTCGAGGTTCCGCTGGCCCGGGTGCTCGTCACCCTGGAAGACATCGCCAACGGCGATCTCAACATCCTGGAGCTCTGCGAGAAAGCCGACAAATGGCTTCCCTCGAAGCTGCCCGGGAACGCCGATTTCGTCGATCTCGTCCTGCTCTCCCGGAATTCCTACACCGACGAGCTTTTCGACGCCCTCGTCGCAGAAATGCAGTCGAGCGCAGCCAAACTCGATGTGATGACCGACATGATGTGGACCGATTACCGCCATAAAATCGCCGGCGCACTCGGGATTCCGGCGGAAGATCAGTACGAAACGCAGTTCAAGGAGGCGTTCCGGACGGCGGTCCGCACGGCCAAACGCGAAGTGCTCGAAGTGGTCAAATCGCAGTTCGACAGCTATCTGACGGAGGATCTCAGCGTGGAACCGATCGACTACAACATCGGACGCGTGGACATCAGCGACGACGTAATCGACATGATCGCCGACAACCTCGATCCCGAAGGGTCCGGCAGTTCCAAAAACTCGCTCTACCTCGCCGGGGAGATCGTCAGCAGACTGCCCGTATCGCTGTATCTCGAACCGGAATTCAAAACCGCGGCCGCCCCGTTCCTGAAATTCGACGTCACGGTGGACGCCACGAAGGAGATCAACGAGATCGAGGAGTCCGAAGACACCCGCCTTTATGCCGAGAGCCTGCGGCAGCTGATCGACAACGCCGCGATCAACATTCCCGTGACGCTCGAAAAATACTATCCGGGCAGGAGCTTCGAAACCGACAAGCCCCAGATCGAAATCAAACTGCACCTCATCAAGCACGGAGGTCTGAAACTCGACATCTAAACAGCACCATCGCATGAAAAAACCATACATCCTCATCGCGGCGGCGCTCCTTGCGACCGGCGCCGCTGCGCAGAATCCTTCGGCCTACTTCATGGAGGGTTCGACCTTCCGGCCGCAGTTCAACCCCGCCTTCGCGCCGCTGCGCGGCTACGTGAACATCCCCGTACTGGGCGGCGTGCAGGTCAACATGGCCGGCAACATGGCCCTCGACAACTTCCTCTATCCGCGCGACGGCAGGCTGGTGACGCTGCTCGACAGCTCCGTATCGGCCGCCGAAGCGCTGGGAAACCTCAAAACCGACAACCTGCTGGGACTCGATTTCCGCATGAACGTCATCGGATTCGGCGCCTTCACCAAGAACCACAAGAATTTCTGGTCGTTCGACCTCAACGTGCGGGTCAACGAGGACGCCAACCTGCCCTACTCGCTCTTCGAGTTCATCAAGCTCGGCAAGGAGGGGCAGATCCGGAACTTCGGAACCTCGATGGACGCCTACCTCGAAGCCGCGTTCAGCTACTCGTTCCCGCTGATGGACGACCGGCTCTATGTCGGCGTGCGGGGCAAGTTCCTCGCCGGACTGGCCCGGGCGAAGATGATCTACGACCGCTTCGACGTATCGCTCCAGCACGACCGCTGGGCTGTCAGCACCCAGGGTACGATCGATGTCACGGCCGCCGGAGCCGAGATCGACATGCCTGCGGAGGGCGACATCTTCGAGATCGGCGACATCGACATCAACCCCACCAAACCCGCCGGCTACGGATTCGCCGTAGACCTGGGCGCCACGTACGACATTCTGCCCAACCTGCAAGCGTCGCTGGCCGTGAACGACCTGGGCTTCATCAGCTGGAGCAAAAAGAACTCCATCTCGGGAACCTCGACGCAGGAGACCGAATTCACGGGCGTAACGGTGCCGGACGACGGTACGGAGCCCGCGCCGGATTTCGACTTCGAGATGCTGAAATTCAACCCGACCGACGGCAAGAGCGCATCGAAAATGCTACGCGCGTCGATCAACGCCGGTCTGGAATACGAGGTGTGGCGCCACAAAGTCGGCATCGGCCTGCTCTACACGGCCCGCTTCTGGGAGTACAAAACCCTGCACAACATCACCGGATCGGTCAATTTCCACCCTGTCCGCTGGTTCACGCTCACGGGCAGCTACTCGGTGATCGACAACCGCGGCGGCGCCGTGGGACTGGCCCTGAACCTCTGTCCGAGCTGGATCAACTTCTTCATCACCACCGACATGCTGGTCAGCAAGCACACGCCGCAGTGGATACCCGTCAAGCAGAGCACGATGAACGTGACCCTCGGACTGGGCGTGCCCATCGGCAAGCGCAGCCACCGCATCTCAGCCTATGTCCGGGAGCAGGACAAACGCTGAGCCCCGCTCCGCAACGAAAAACGCCCCGGAACCGTCTCGCAGGTTTCCGGGGTGTTTCTTTGTCTCTGCATGCAGGCGCAGAACCGGGAGTACAGCGCCGTAAGCGTCGGCCGCCCCCTAAATCCCGCCTCTCAGGCAGGCGAGCACCGTCCTGACGGTCGGATAACATGCGGCGGCATGCGCCGCGGCCTCCTCCGGGGAGCACCACGCCACGGCGTCGATCCCCTCTTCGGTCTGGGGTTTCAGGGCGGCGCAGGCCGGGGTGAAAAGTTCATACCAGCGGGTGCGTTTCAACTCCCAGCGCGCGGTTTTCGGGAAATAATAGGCGTGCAGCGTCTCGCACAGCGGACGCACGACCTCGGCCGCCACGCCGGTCTCCTCGCAGACCTCGCGCGCGGCGCACTCCTCGATGCGCTCGCCGCACTCCAGATGCCCTTTGGGCAGGTCCCAGCGGCCGTTGCGGTGAATCATCAGCCACTCCCCGCAGCCGTTCACCACGACGCCGCCCGCCGCCTCGACGGGCGTGAACTCCGCCGCGAACGCCGCGAACGCCACGTCGGGATCGGCCGCCACGACGGCCACGCTATTGTGCGATTCGAGAAAATTCAGTATCTTGTCCCGTGATAAGCCGTCCCCAGCGTCCGCTGAAACGGCGTACCACGCCCCTCCGGGGGTCTCGGCCGTGAATAACACGGCCTTGTCGGCGAAATAGACGGTACGGTTCATGTTCGAAAAGATTTGACGACAAAATTAAGAATAAATAAGGGAACCTCAATGAAAATGAAAAAACTTATCCTGATGATGGCTATTGCAGCTGCGGGAGCGGGCGGATGCGAAAAACGCCCGGAGCCCCTGAAGATCGACAATGCGCTGACGGCCGAAGAGATCGCCGCCGGACGCCTCACCCCCGAGGTGATGTGGAAGATGAGCCGCGCGGGCGGTTCGTCGCTCTCGCCCGACGGAAAGCGGCTCCTCTACCAGCAGACCGACTACAACATGGCCGAGAACCGCGGCGTGACGACGATCCGGGTCGAGGAGATGGATTCGAAGGCCGTGACATGCCTGACGGACTTCACGTCGAATAATCTCTCGCCGCAATGGAGCGCCGACGGGCAGCACATCTACTTCCTTTCGGACCGCGGCGGTTCGATGCAGGTGTGGCGGATGAACGCCTCGGGCGGCGACGCGACGCAGATCACGGGCGACGGCGACTACGAGGGCGTTCCCGACGTGGAGGGCTTCGGCGTGAGCCCCGACGGGAAGCACATCTGGTGGGTGCAGACCGTGCGGACGGCCGACCGCCGCTCGTCGGACATCTACGAGGACATGGACAAGTCGAAAGCCCGCATCTACGACGACCTGATGGCCCGCCACTGGGACTACTGGGACGAGGGCGAATACCGCCACATCTTCGTCGGCGAGCTGGGCAAGGGGCTCGTGACGGGCGGCAAGGACATCATGCCCGACGCACAGTGGGACGCCCCGCTGGCCCCCTATTTCGACATGGCCGAAATAGCCTGGAGCAACGCCGGCGACAAGCTGGCCTACACCTGCAAACCGCTCACGGGCACCGAATACGCCGTATCGACCGATTCGGACATTTTCGTCTACGACCTCGCGTCGGGCGAAACGAAGAACATCTGCAAACCGCTTACGGGCAAATCCGAATGTCAGGGTGAAGCCAGCCTCGACCTGGCCGAGATGGTCGGCTACGACAAATATCCCGTCTGGTCGCCCGACGATTCGAAGATCGCCTTCCTCTCGCAGCGCCGTCCGGGCAACGAGTCGGACAAGGCGCGGCTCTTCCTCTACGACTGCGCGTCGGGAGAGATGCAGGACCTGACGGAAGATTTCGACTACAACGCCATGAACATCGTCTGGGAGGGCAACGACCGTCTCTGGTTCATCACCCCGATCGAGGCCACGCACCAGATCTGCCGCATCGAGCCGTCGGTCGGCGAAGTGGAGGTCGTCACCCGCGGCGACCACGACATCAACGCCTTCACGATGGCCTCGGGCCGGATCGCCGCCGAGATGTGCACGATCTCGATGGCCACGGAGTTCTTCGACGTGAACCCGGCGGACGGCACGCTGACGCAGGTGTCGGCCCTTAACAAACCCGTTTACGACAACATCCGGATGGGCGAGGTGCAGAAACGCTGGGTGAAGACCACCGACGGCCAACAGATGCTCGCGTGGGTCATCCTGCCGCCCGACTTCGACGCCTCGAAGAAATACCCCGTGCTGCTCTACTGCCAGGGCGGTCCGCAGAGCGTCGTCTCGCAGTTCTGGAGCTACCGTTGGAACTTCCAGCTGATGGCCGCGCAGGGCTATGTCGTCGTGGCTCCCAACCGCCGCGGCCTGCCCTCGTTCGGACAGGAGTGGCTCGACCAGATCTCGGGCGACTACTCGGGACAGAACATCCGCGACTACCTCTCGGCCATCGACGACGTGGCCCGCGAACCGTGGGCCGACCGCGAACGCATGGGCTGCGTGGGGGCATCGTACGGCGGCTACTCGGTCTACTTCCTCGCCGGATGTCACGAGAAGCGTTTCAAAGCCTTCATCGCCCACTGCGGCATCTTCGATTTCGACTCGATGTACGGCGAGACCGAAGAGCTGTTCTTCGTCAACAACGACTTCGGAGGCCCCTACTGGGACGCGAAGAACGCCACGGCGCAGCGCTCCTACGCCAATTCGCCGCACAAGTTCGTGACGAAATGGGACACCCCGATCCTGATCTTCACCGGCGAGAAGGATTTCCGCATCCCCTACACCCAGTCGCTCGAAGCCTTCACGGCAGCCCGCATGCGGGGCATCCCGGCACGGCTCGTGGAGTTCGAGAACGAGGCGCATCAGGTCTTCAAACCCCAGAACTCGCTGGTCTGGAACCGCGAGTTCTTCGGCTGGCTCGACAAATACGTGAAATGACAAGCCCGAACCCTGCAATTCAGGCCGTCCGACTCCCGGGCGGCCTTTTTTGCGCGCCGGAGTCGGAGAGCCCCCGCACATACGCACGCCGCCCCGGCGGAACGGCTTTTCAGGGATACGATCCTTCCGGAAAAATTTCCGGAAACAGGGCTTTTCGTGATGAAAAACCGGGTGTTCATTGAATTTATTTCCACTAAACCGGGCGTGTACCTATTTTTGCAGACATTCAGGTAAAAGAACTTACGCTATGCGACGAATCTGGACAACCTTGCTTGCGCTGCCTCTGGTGTTCGCGTCATGCTCCGAGACTCCCGCAGCAGACACGAAACCCGCAGCAGGTACCATCGAAGTTTCGATAGGCTCGGGCCCGAAGATCGGGATTCGGACCGGGGCGCAGACCCGCACCGAACTGGACGAAGACGGCGAATCGGTCCGGTGGGCCGACAACGACCGGATCGTGCTCTGGGCCGTCAACTCCCAGGCGCAGACGACGATCGACCGGCAGGTTTTCAAGCTCTGGCACTACAATGCGGAGTACAATACGGCCAAATTCACGGCCACCGTCCCGGAGATGCCGGAGGACACCTACGTCTACTATGCCGTATCGCCCGAACCCGTCTCGGCCGAGGGTCTGAAGGCCAGCTACCGGATTCCCGCCGAGCAGGACGGCACGTTCAGCGGCGACTGCGACATCATGGTCGCGGCCCCGGTCGAAGGCACGGCCCTGCAACAGGGCGACAACAGCGAGATGGTGAACCTCGAATTCGATCACAAGGTCCACGTGCTAATGATCCGCATTCCGTCGAACGACCTCGGCGAAGAGATTTCGAAGATCACGCTGACCTTCCCCGAACCCGTCGCGGGCACCCTGACGGTGGACGCCGCCGATCCCGCCGCCGCACCGCAGCTGACCGACGGCAGCAACATCCTGACACTCAGCTTCGACACTCCGAAGAAGCCCGGCGATACGGTCTATGCCGTCATCGCGCCGGTGGAACTCACGTCGGAGCAGGAGGTGACCATCACGGCCACGGGCACCACCCGCGAATCGCGGCCGAAGACGTTCCCCGGGAAGCATTTCGCAGAGGGGCACACCACCCCGATCTCTTACAGCATTCCGCCCGTCGGCCCCACCACCCTGCGCGTCAGCCTGCCCGACACCGGCAAGAGCACCCTCGGTGAAAATATCACCAGCTTCACGCTGACCGCCGCCGAAGGTGTCGATCTGAGCGGGGGGGGGTCCAACGTGCTCACCTTCCCGGTGGAGACGGCCGGCAATTTCGACTTCGTGTTCGACGAATTTCCCGAAGCCCTCGCGGGTCAGTCCGTCGCCGTCAGCTACGAATCGGAAAACGCCCTGCTCAGCGGCGGTTCGTTCGTCATCCCGGAACTGATGGCAGGAGGCACGAACACCATCGCAACCTTGAGCGTACCTTATCTGATGGAGGAGGATTTTAACAACATAACAGGCTACAGCGACCATGACAATGCTGAATACGGGACTACGATTGACGGAACTACTACGGCCTCTGATCTTTCTCAATACGGGCTCATTGGCTGGACTGGAGCTCGCACCGGAGTTCAGGAAAAAGGTGAAGGAAATGAAGGATCAATTCGTGTCTGCTGCCGTTCGCAAAATGCCTTTGGCGTTTCCCGATACCACGGACGTTTGGATTCGGCTCCGCTCAATGGCATAAAACCAGACAAAACCCCTACGGTAAAAATATCATTCAACTATGGCGGTGGCCGTGGTGGTAACGATAGTTACAGTCCGATCGCCGCATACGGATATACAACTACGCAAGGCAAGATAGACAGCAAATCGGACAGTAAGCAAAATTGGTATATCAGTGGTGCCACGGTCTTCGACGACCTTCCGCTCGACTCAAATTTCAATTCTATACCGAAAGAAAAAACATACACTATCGAGAATTGCACCAATCTGCATCGTTTGTCCTGGGAGGTAAATTCTACAGGAAGTGCATGGGCTGCCAATGCCAATTCGTGGCTCTACCTCGACAATATCAAAGTATCCATCGCCAACGAATAACCGCCATGAAAAGACATCTTATCAGCATCCTTGCATCGGCGGCCGTCGCAGTCGCGGGATGTAACGAAACGAATGAAACGAACGCGGGGGGGGGTTGCGGCACGATCCGCATCGCCTGCCGAACCGATCTCTCGATCGACGCCGAGGCAAAAGCCTCCCCGAAGGCAACCCGCACCGAAATCACGGCCCCGGACGGCAGCGAATTCGCCCTGCGGATCACGGGCGCCGATTTCGACCGCTCGTGGGAGAGCGTCGCGGCTTTCGAGGCCGAAGAAAATGTCTTCGCCGAAGGCCCCTACAAAATCGCCGTCGAGCACGGCGATCCCGAAACCGAAGGACCCGACAAGCCCTATTTTTCCGGTTCGACCGACATCGACGTAGCGGCCCGCCGCGTCAACACCGCCCAAGTGACGGCCCATGTCGCCAAATCGCAGACCTTCGTCCGGATTACGGAGGCTTTCGCTAAATTCTACCACGATGCGGAGTTTACCGTGACGACCGGTTCGGGCAACGAATTCACGTTCCGTCCCGACGGAACCGGAGACCCGGAGCGCATCTGGGTGAAGACGGGCACGACGCTCACGGTCAGCGGCACGGCCCGCAGCCAAAGCCAGGACGGCGAGAAGGAAGGCCCCCTCTACACCTTCCCCGCCGAGACGCTCGACGCCACCGTGGCGGCCACCTGCCACATCTTCACCTTCGACGCATCGAACGCCGGCAGCGCCTCGCTGAACATCGTCCTCGGCGAGGGCGAAGGCGAAACGCGGGTAATCCCCGTCGAACTGAACGAAGAGGCCATTCCAAGCAAATAAAAAACGACGAAATATGAAGACTTTTTCCATTATCCTGACGGCAGCCATCACGGCGATTCTCTTCGCGGCAGGCTGCGTGAACGAGGAACCGGCCTACAAGAACGAACCCGGCACCACCCCTGCACCGGAGGACGGCACGGGCTATCTGTCGATGGCCGGCATGACGATGCGCGTCATCTACGACGACCAGACCGACACGCAGCCCGACGACACGTCAAGCGAAACGGTCAAGCCTCAGACGCGCGCCGAAGAGGCACAGCCCGATGTCGATGAATTCATCGTCGAGATCTTCGACGCCGAAGGCACGACGGTCTACAAGGACACGTATGCCAATCTGCGAACCAAAACGGCGGATACCGACGGCAAGATGGAGCTTCCGACGGGCAGTTACAAACTGGAGGTCCGTTCGGAGGAACCCTCCTCGAAACTCGCCGACTGGGACCATCCGGTCTATTTCGCGGCACGCGATTTTGCGATCGAGAAAAACGAGGACACCGTCCTCGAAGAGATCGTCTGCACGCTGAGCAACATCAAGGTGACGCTCACGTGCTCGAAAGACCTCGCGGACCAGTTCACCGCCGAAACGATCTCCACGATCTCGCTGGGCGAAACGCCGATGGTCTTTGTCAAGGGTGAGACGCGCGCGGCCTATTTCACCTCCCTCGCAGAGCTCAACACGCTCAAGTTCAACCTGACGGGAGCTTTCGCCGACACGCCCGAAACACCCCTTCAGTTCAACAAGGAGATCCCCAACGTCAAGGCCGGACAGTGGCGCAAGATCACGCTCGTAATCACCTATGCCGACAAGGGCGGGATCAAATTCGACATCGACGTTAAGAATTTCATAATGGACGAGGAGATTCGGATCGACGGCACGGCGAACGTCTGGGAACCGGTCTTCGAAGAGGGTCCCGACCCCTTGGCCCCGGCGATCGAATGGCCCGGGCACGACCTCACGGAACCGTTCCGGATCACCTCCTCGATGTTCGACGCCGACGGCAAGTGCACCGAGCCCTTCGCGCTGAATCTGACCGCCCCCAACGGCATCGAATCGCTCGTGCTGACTTTCTCATCGACGAACTCCGCCTTCATGGACGCTCTCACGGAGATTCAGATTCCCCATTCGCTCGACCTCTGCGCCACCACGCAGGGCCCCGCCTATGCGATTCTCTCGGGCTTCGGGCTTCCGCTGGGCGACAAGCTCCGCGGCGCGACCTCCAAACAGTTCGACATTGCGGGACAGATTCCGATGCTCTACGCCGATCCCGGGTTCGAAGGCACCCACACCTTCGCCTGCACGCTGACCGACGCCAAGGGCCTCTCGACCTCGGCGGAGCTCCGCCTCGTGGTCAGCAAAGGCACGGCAAAGCCGACCGTCGCCTGGCCGGGGCACGACCTCACCCAGCGGCACGAGATCTTCGGCGGTGAAACGATCGACATCGACATCACGGCCGAAGCGGGCATCCAATCGCTGGTCGTGGAGATCATCTCCGAAAAACTGACTCCCGAAGAGTTGCTGAGCGTAGGCATCCCCGCCGTATTCGACCTCTGCAACGTTCCCGCCGCCGGAAGCAACAGCCCGGAGGAAGTCGCCGCCATCCTGAGCGGATTCGGGTTCCCGGTCAACGAAGAGGTTGCGGGCAAAACCGTCTTGCCGACGATCTCCATCACGCCATTCGTTGCGCTGATGCAGCAGGTCGCCTCCGACTGTAACAACGACTTCAAACTCACAATTACGGACAAGGCGGGACAAACGACCATCGCGACCCTTCAACTCTACGTTCATCCCCTGCCCTAACCCGTCCGCACCATGAAAAAGCATATCACACACGCCGCTCTGCTGCTCTGCACGGTCTTGACCGTCGCCGCATCCTGCTCCAAGGAGGCGACGGGCGAAAGCGGCGCAGCGGGCACGGGCGTACTCGAAATGAACATTTCGACCACCCGCGCCGAAGCCGACGCGGAATACGACCCGAAAGACCATCTGGTCGCACGCATCTACAATTCGCGCAACGAACTGATCCGCAAATACACCTCCGAAACCTTCGTGAAGCAACTGGAGCTCATCGCCGGGGAATACCGGATCGCCGTCGAAGCCGGGGAGGCTGTCCCCGCCTCGTTCACCAAACGCTTCTACAAAGGCGAAGAGACCTTCACCGTCACCCCCGGGGAAACGACCCAAGCCGACGTGAACTGCCGCATGCAGAACACCGCCGCCGAAGTGAAATTCGACGCCTCGGTCGCCACGGCTTTCGGCACGAATTTCCGCTTCTGGATCGTCGCCGACGACGCTTTCGACGAGGAAAAAGCCGAGCAGGAGGCCGTCCCGGCGCTGAAATACACCTCCGACGCCACGGGTTACTTCACCCTGCCCGAAGGGGTGACGACTTTCGTCTGGCATTTCGAAGGCACCCACTCCGAACGCGGGCAGATCGTCATGGAGGGCCGGCAGGAGAACATCCAGGCCGGAGGCAAGTATGTCTTCACCTGCCTGTTCTCGAAGGACCTGCCGGGGTTCATCCAATGCGTCGTCATCAAGGTCAACACCAACCCCGACGAGCAGGACGACACGATCATTTTCAGTCCCGACCCCACCATCGAGGGCGACGGCTTCGACATCGCCCAGCCCCAGGGCTACATCCCCGAAGAAACCTGGACGCGAAGCTACAAACTCGCGGCTATGGCGCCCCTGAAAACCGCGGAACTCCGGTTCGGCGAACAGATCTACGACCTGATGATGAGCGACGCTCCGGCCGAGGGAATCACCGTCGTCCGCGACAACGACCTCAGCCTGACGGTCACCCTTTCCAAAGCGTTCCTCGCAGGATGTCCCGCAGGCAGTCACTCCGCCTCGTTCCGCATCGCCGACACGAAGGACGCCGAAGCCACCGTCGCCTCGGAACTCCGCGTGCAGGGAATCCTGCCGGTCGGAAAAGAGGATTACGACCTCTGGGCCAACACGGTCACGCTGCGGGCCGTGGTCGTCGATCCGAACGTCTCGGCCGTCACCTTCGGGCTGAAAAACGGGGAATCGTGGCTGGAAACGGAGGGAACGGCCGACGGAAACGGCTGTTACACCGCCACCTACCGACCCGAATGGACCGAATCGACGAACGAAGCCGGGCTGAAGGTCTACACACCGGAACCCGGTAAAGAAGGCATCACCGCCGGCAACGATTATGAATTACGAAGCATGATCGGCGATCGAACCTATTCCGCATCGCTGACGACTCCCGCAGGCGACACCATTTACAATGCCGGAATGGACTACTGGACGACTTATAATGTCACGGGAAGCTCGATCACAGGCGGAACCGTCCCGTATCCGAATGAGAACAGCAGCACCGTGTTCTGGGTCGGCGGCAACAACAAGCAAACCAATACCCTCTGCACCGGAGTTAATGTCAATGACAACGATGACAGCGACAAGTGTGCACAACTGAAACCCGATGAGAAATTCGGCATTTTTGCCGCCGGCAATCTCTTCACCGGAACATTCGACTGCGGAACCGGATTCACGGACACGTTCGGCTACGCCCGTTTCGGCGTGCAATACACGTTCACGGCCCGTCCCCGGGCCCTGCGGCTCCGCTACAAGGCAACCGTAACCAATATCACCAATACGGGCAACAGCGGTCTGACAACGAACGACATCGACTCGGCACGCGTCTTCGTCTGCGTCATCGACTGGACCGGACGCCACGCCGTAAAATCGGGAGCATCGTCCGACGAATCCACATTTTGGGACCCGGAGACCAAGTCTCTCTTCAACGAAGGCCCGATCCTGGGCTATTCATCGAAAAAACTCGGGAAGTCAACGGAAGGTTGGGAGACGATGGAACTGCCGCTCCTCTGGTATGACAAGGACAAGGCCCCGACCGCAGGCAACTATTCACTGGTCATCTCCTGTGCTACGAGCTACAAGGGAGACTATGTGACGGGAAGTACATCCAATCTCCTCTGCGTGGAAAACTTCGAATGGGTCTATTAACCAAATAAACGCAATCCGATGCGCAAACTATTCATCCGCCCGCTCGTCCTCGTGCTGTGCCTCTCGGCCGCGGCGCAGGCCCTGCGCGCACAGGAAACAGCCCCGAACACCGATGCGGCCGGCCCGGTTCCGAAAACAATCAACGAAATGCGCCGCGAACGCGGACTCACCGACACCCACAACCTGTTCGTCCCCAAAGGACAATGGGTCTTCGGCGGCACGGCGTCCTACTCGACCCACACCAACGACAACTACAAATTCCTGGTGGTCGAGGGCATCGACTCGAAAGGCTACACCTTCCGCATCAGCCCCCTGATCGCCTATGCCGTGCGCGACAACATGGCTCTCGGAGGCCGTTTCATCTACTCGCGGACGCTGCTCAAACTGGACAACGCCGAACTCCACTTCGGCGACTCGGAAACGGGCACGAACATCGTGGCCAAAGACTACTACGCGCTGCGCCAGACCTATTCGGCGGCGGCGATCTGGCGCCAGTACATCCCGCTGGGGCGCAACAAACGTTTCGCGCTGTTCAACGAGATGTCGCTCTCGGCCGGCGGCACGCAGGCCCGATTCGCCAACGATTCGCCCGTGAAAGGCACCTACGAGACGGGCTACACCCTCTCGCTGGGCATCTCGCCGGGCATCGTGGCCTTTGCGACCAACAACATGGCCGTCGAGGTGAACGTCGGCGTGATGGGTATCACCTACAACCATGCCAAGCAGGTTCACAACCAGGTCACCGTAGGCAACCGCAACACGAGCATGATGAACTTCAAGGTCAACATCTTCTCGATCGGCCTCGGCATGGCCTTCTACCTCTAAAAACGGCACAGCAATGACACGAATCATACTTTTCCTCCTTTCGACATGCCTCGCCTTCACGGCCGCCGCCGAAACGCCGTCGGTTCCGGTCCCGGAGAACGCCCCGGCGACAGAAAACGCCCCGGCGGCCTCCGGCATCTCCGCGTCTCCCGCCGAGCCGAAGAAACAGCAGCGCTTCCTGCCCACGCGCCGGCGCATGGACCGCGAGATCAACAAGCTCAAATTCGCCTACAAGGGCGAGGTGATAATGGGTCTGACCGCCTCCTACGGCACGCTGTCGAGCGACGACACGGACATCATGCTGCTGATCGACGGCATCAACGCCGACGGTTCGATCGCCACCGTAAAACCGTTCGTGGGTTACTTCTACCGCGACAACAGCTGTCTGGGCGTGCGTTTCGGCTACCGCCACATGGGCGGAAGCCTCGACAACGCCCGCTACGACCTCGGCGAAAGCAACGACGCCTCGGGGCAGATTCCCAAACTCGACATCAACAGCGACAACTATTCGTTCGGCATTTTCCACCGCTCCTATGCGGGGCTCGACCCGAAGGGGCGTTTCGGCCTGTTCGCCGAGTTCGAACTCTCGCTGGCGACCGGCTCCTCGAAGTTCTCCTACCAGCCGAACACGTCGAACGACGAGATGAAAACCACGTACAGCGACAATACGCAGGTGAAATTGGCGTTTAATCCGGGAGCGGCCGTCTATATCTTCCCCAACGTCTGCGCCACGGTGTCGTTCGGGCTGGGCGGCATCCAGTACAACTCCGTCACGCAAAAGGACGAGAGCGGCAAAAAAACCGGCTCGCGCGAGGCTTCGAACATGCGCTTCCGGCTCAACATCGCCGCCATCAACTTCGGCATGACGATACACCTGTGGGACAAGAAAAAGAAGTAAAGTTATGACCAGATACCTGAAAACAGCATTCGCAGCGGCCGCGGCGCTCCTCGCAGCGTCGTGCATCAGCAACGATATTCCCTACCCCGTCGTCGAACTGCGCATCGCCAACGTCGAGGGAGAGGGCTTCTCGGTCTCGGAAAACAACGTCACCTCGCGGGTCGTCACCCTCACGCTCGACGAAGCCACCGACATCCGCAACGTGAAGATCGACGCCGTGACCTACGACGCCGTCGTACACAGCATCGAGCTGAACAAGGCGGAACTTCTGGATCAGGTGCGCAGTTCGCAGGAGCTGACCGGCACGTTCAACCTGCTCTCGCCGATCTACACCACGCTGTCGCTCTATCAGGACTACGACTGGACGATCCGCGCCGTGCAGACCATCGAGCGGCGCTTCAGCGTGACGGGACAGATCGGCGCCACGGAGATCGACACCGAAAACCGCATCGTCAGGGTCTATGTCCCCGACGACACCGATCTGGGGCATATCGAAATCGAGGAGCTCAAACTCGGCCCGGCGGAGATCACCACCTATTCGCCCTCGCTCGAAGAGCTTTCGGGCAGCAGTTTCGAATCGGTGCGCTTCGTGGACGTTACCTGCCACGGCGTCACCGAGCGGTGGATGCTTTACGTGGAGACGACCAACGTGAAAGTGGCGCTTCGGGAAGCCGACCTGTGGCAGAATACGGGTACGGTCACGGCGCTCATCTCCGCCGAGGAGTATGCCTCAGGCGCCGCGCTGGAATACCGCATCAAGGGCGACACGGAGTGGCAGCCGATGCAGGAGAGCGGCTACGACGCCGGCATCCTGACGGCGACGATCGCCCCCGAATGGAAAACGGAAACCAATCCGAACGGACTGACCGTTTACAAACTGGTGCCGAAAAAGGGATTGTTCGCAGGCCACACCTACGAATTCCGGCTGCTGGTCGGCGGCAGCGAGCAGGGCGCACCGTTGGAGTACACGGCCCCCGCGGGCAACACCATCCCCAACGGCGACATGGAAGACGCCTCGATGAGCTGCTGGACGCAGAACAACAAGACGGCCGAATTCTGGGGCAGCGGCAACAACACCTTCACCAAGGGACTGTGTACGCAGGCATCTTTCGCCGGCGGCACGCGCGCCAAATTGCAGGCCACCTCCGCCGTGGGAGTCCTCGCCTCGGGCAACCTCTTCACGGGACTTTTCCAGAAGGACCTCATCACCCGGGGCGTCGTATCGTTCGGCCAGACCTACGCCTGGAAAGCCCGTCCCAGGGCCCTGAAGGTGCAGTACTTCGCCGAGCATATCGGCCCTGTTGACATCGACAAGAAGTTCGGCGCGCCGATCGGCATGGGGGACCAGGACCGGGCCCGCATCATGGTCGCCATCGTGGACTGGAACGCCCGCCGCGAAGTCGGATCGGGCACGGAACCTCCCACCGGCACCTGGGACCCGCAGGAAGCCGCTTCGACCGAACAGGGTAAGATCATCGCCTACGGGTCGCTCTTCATCGACGAGAGCTCGACCGGCGACCGGATGATCGACACGGAGCTCGAACTCCACTTCTACGACCGGGAAGCCAAGCCCAGCGGCCTCTATCAGCTCGTCATCTCCTGCTCGACGAGCGCCTACGGCGACTTCATGACCGGCTGCAAGTCGAACGTCCTCTACATTGACAATTTCGAGTGGGCATACTGACGCCCCTCCCGTCACCGAACGCAAAAAAAGCAGGGTCCGGAAACGGTTCGGTATTTGTAGGTAAACGAAGGTGTAGGAAAGAGTAAATATCTTGTTTGCAGGTGTTTAATTCTCTGTTCTGCATATGCTCCGAGCAATAAAATTGCAGAATCGGGCAGGATTAACGGTGAGTTGTGTTACTTATCCGTTACCTGCCCGAAATGCTTTTGTTTGCATTAAGGCGTTTGTTTTCAGTTTGTTGCATCGGATTTCCGCATAACAAATAACTTGACTTAACGTTTAACCCATCCACAAAGTTCAAGTTATTATGCAACGCAGCACTTTCAAAGTCCTTTTCTACGTGAAAAGGCAGTCGGAAAAACATGGTCAGGTTCCCGTCATGGGTCGTATCACGATTAATGGTACGATGTCGCAGTTCAGCTGCAAACTCACCGTTCGCTCCACCCTTTGGGATGCCAAGGCGAACAAGGCTTCCGGTAAGAGCCTCGAAGCTCAGCGTCTCAATGAAAAACTGGAAAATATCAAGACCAATATCGGCAAGCAGTACCAGCGGCTCTGCGACCGTGATTCGTATGTTACGGCCGAAAAAGTCCGCAACGCCTTCCTCGGTATGGGCGACGACTGCCGCCTGCTGTTGCAGACCTTCGACGAATACCTTGCAGGGTTCCTCAAACGTGTGGGCAAAGACCGCGCCTATTCGAGCTATGACAATTACCGCAAACGCCGTAACCGGCTTGCCTCTTTCCTCGAATACGAATACCGTGTAAAAGATATTCCTTTCAAAGAGCTGAAGCGGGATTTCATCGAAAAGTTTGTAGTCTACCTCTCCTCGGTACAAGGGATGCGTTCCGGGACGATCCATTCGACTATCAAGAAACTGAAGCTGATGACCTACACGGCGTATAAGAACGGCTGGATTCCCACCGATCCTTTCGCAGGTTTCTACGTCAGGCCGGAGTACTCGGAACGTCGCTACCTCTCGGCTTCGGAATTGCAGGCTGTCATGGATGTCAGGCTCCCCAACTATCGGACAGGCATCAACCGGGATGCCTTCGTCTTCTGCGCCTTCACGGGCCTGAGCCATGCGGACGTAGTGAAACTCACCCACGCGGACATCCATACGGACGATAACGGAGAGCGCTGGATTATCGACAGGCGCCAGAAAACAGGTACGCAGTTCCGGGTCAAACTGCTTCCCGCCGCTGAAATGCTCTACAAGCGTTATAAGGATACATATCGCACAAGCGAGAAGGTTTTTCCGCTTAAAGGCACTTATAAAACACTGAACATGTCGTTACGGCATGTTGCCAAACATGCCGGATTGTCGTTCAATCCGACGATCCACATGGCGCGTCATACCTTCGCTACGACGGTTACGCTCACACAGGGTGTACCTCTGGAAACGGTCTGCAAGATGCTGGGACATAAACGGATCACCACGACCCAAATCTATGCCAAAATCACCAATGACAAGATCGGACAGGATATGGCGGCATTAAGCGAGAAACTCAGCAGCGTCTTCAAGGTCGCACAGTAATGGCCTACGATCTTACAGCTAGTTCGATTTCCGATCTTGCTTCGTCAATGGCAGGGTAATTTTCGATGTAAGTTTTCCCACCGGCAGGGAATTAAACGCCGGAGATGAAAATACGCAAGGCCATGCGAATCGCCCAAAGGGCGAGCCTTGCGTATTTCCATCTCCGGCATTTTGCTGAACGCTACCGTCGGAAAAGGCGATATTCTGCGGCTCCTGACGATCCGGTTCTGATGTTCAGCCGCGGTCGTGTGCTGATCGCCGACCTTACGGACAACCTCCAATACTTTACGTTTGGTTTCGCTGCTGACATAAAGAGTCGAGCGGGCACGAATGCTTCTTGGCTGCAGGAACATTCGGTCGAAATCGCCGGTGACGATGTCGTCATCAGACCGCAGAGGCCGGAAGGGCGCCGGAAGCGGCATTTCCCGTTTATTGGGCTCTTCCCGCTTTCGATCCCGGATGAAATCCTCACGGTCATCGGCCGGAAGAGGTGCCGGGGCATCGGGACGCTCCGGGCGCCGCCAATGCTGTATCAAGGAACTAATCCCGGAAAAAATACTCCAAAGGAGTATCGATCCGAACATAATAAGACCCAGCGTTTCCCAAAAGTGCAGGTCGGATAAATAGTCGTTCAACATGATTGAAAAATTTTAGATGATGTTATGGTAATTCTGTTCTTGATGTATGCGATTGATCTCGTCGCGGAATATTTCGAGATGGTGCCGCAGGATATTATCTACATAAGATGTCGCGGTCAGTCGCTCGCCGCCGATTTTTTTCAGGACTTCAAGGATTTTCCGTTTCGTAGGGGCACTGACATAGAGCGAGGCGCGGAGGTCGTAATCCACCCGGACAAGAAATGTTTTTTTGCAGTCGGGCAATGTCATCGAACGTCGCCGTCGTATGTCCGGTACGTGAGCACTCTCCGGCTTCACATCCTGCCTTTCGGATACGACCGTTTCGGAAGACTGGGAATCGGGATTTGAGGAATCTTCAGGTGCGGCGACAACGGATGCAGGAGCGTCGGGAACGGACGCTGTCTTGAGTGACGGGTGCATACGCGCAAAACAGTTCTTTTTCATTTCAGATAAGGTTTTTGGTGCTTTTCTGTTTATAAATTCTATTGATGTCGTCTTTGTATAGTTCGAGATGCTGCCGCACGATATTCTCGACATAGGACGTGGCAGTCATATATTCGCTGCCGATTTTCTTAACTACATCCAATACCTTTCGCTTGGTGTCGATACTTACATATAAGGCCGAGCGGACGTGTATATCATGGCGAGTCATATAGGTCTGCTCGAAATCCGGAATGACCATTGTCCGTCGCCGCCGGGGCTCCGGTGCCGGAGCAGGACTATCTTGTGTTTCTTCTCCGGAATCCCGGGCAGCGACATCCGGTTCTGCCTGCGGCTCTTGCTGCGCAGGATCTTCTATCTCGCGTGTAACTTTCGTCGTGAGGGGCAGCTGTCCTGCGATCACCTGTCTTACAAGACCTTCGTCTACTTCGACTTTGGTTTTTTTAGCCATTGTCAGCGGATGTTAAGAAGCGTGAGAATTTCCGTTGCGAGGGTCTCGATCCGTGCTTCACGGGCAAAAGTCCGTTCCGGCGCCAGCAGCGTCGAGCGGCCGACTCCTGCATTGTCCGGAAGCAGCTCCTTGTTGAACTTCGAGCGGTAAGGAATGTGAGTTGTCATAAGCGACAGCCCGAGCTTACGGATAACGGCCTCGTATTGGTCGTAAAGCGGCGTGCGTTCACGACGATCTATCATCGTCCAGAAAAGATAGACGCTCTGTAAAGTGAGGGCCGGATTCCGGGCAAGGTTAGTGGTGAGACTCCGGGCAAAGGAGAGCGCACTTTCCATGACGACCTTGTCGGCTTTCAGGGGCACGAAGACAGCGTCCAACGACGCGAGGAGCCGAATGACGCCTTCGGCATTGACCGTTCCCGGTAAGTCGTAGAGAATGATGCGGGGATTGTAGCCGTTTTGCAGTAGCCGCCCGACTTCATCGGGGGCTTCGAGCGGCATGCATTTCAGCAGCGGCCAGAGCTTGCGGCCCGTGGCTTTGAATTGACGTATCAGCAACAGCTTGTGATAATCGTCATGCTCGATGAGCGATAGTTCCCGCTCCCGTTGGGCATGGATCGACCATTGGGGATAGTCGCAGTCCACGACCAACACGTCGTGCCCGACGATGTAATGCAGGTAACTGGCGAGCAGTACCGTGAAGGTTGATTTTCCAACGCCGCCTTTCTGATTGCAGACGGCAATGCTTGCAGGGGTGATGTTCATAATACAGAGTTTAAAAGATTCGACAACTCGCGTTTGGGGATAGTCATTCTATCGAATTTTGCATTTTTGCTGCATTCAGAGATGCACTCTTTCAGAGATTCAGAGTTTATGAATATCTTTTCTTCCGAAAAAGAGAAAGAGCGATTTTAACAACGAATTTCGTCTCGGAACAATCGCCATCGCGCCGACACGATATCCCAACAGGATGATTCGATTTCATGGCTCACAAACGCTTTCTTTTATTCCTGACGCAATATACAACAGGGTAAAACGCTTCGGTTTCGATGTCCGCTCCAGTCCGCTCCAGTCCGCACCGATGGATTTTTTTTGTCTGTCCCGAAACGGTTGTAATATTGCACCGGGAACAGACCCGCCCGGAAGCCGTAATGGAGGATTTTCGGAACTTCGGTCAGAGATTCTCCGCCGCGGATTTTTCCCATCGCCAGATGGGAGCGAGCTGTACCTTTGTCCGACAAATTGGCATTTGTCCGACAAAGGTGCTCGCTCTGCGAGGCCGGGCGTTCTCCCGAGTTGAACGCCTTTTTAACTGATATCATGAATACCGACCCAAAACAGACAAACAGAAATGCCCGGAAATCTGAAACACCAAGCTACAAGTACTCTTTCTGGTTCAATGAAGAGCAGAACATCCGCTTCAACGAGTTGCTCTGCAAAACTGGTTTGGAACATAACCGCAGCCGGTTTATCGTAAAACGCATTTTCGGAGAAGAGTTCGTCGTCATCAAACGCGACCCGTCAAAGACGCAGTTCGTCGCCCGGCTGAATGATTTTTATTTCCAATTCCAGAAACTTGCGAACAACTACAATCAGATTGTAAAGGCTGTCAATTCGCACTTTTCCAACGTTGCTATCCCGCATCAGATCGCCGCATTGGAACAGCGGACCCGCGAGTTGAAAGCCCTGAGTATCGAGATTCTCAACCTTGCAAAACAAGCTAAGGAATGGTTGCGAATATAAGATCCGGAGCAACACCCGGCGGGGCTTTGCGCTATAACAAGGAAAAGGTCGATAAAGATGAAGCCGAGGTGCTTTTCTGGCAGAAGATGTTAGAACCCTTCGACAAACACGGGCGACTGGATATCGACGCTTGCATGGAGAGTTTCCGACCGTACCTCGAAGCTAACTGGAAAACCCAGACGCGGATGCTCCCTGCGACCAAAGTTGAAATGCCTCTGAAAATATTTTATTAATGCCCCCCCTAAAAAGTTTGGCCGACGGGGGCAGTTTTATTTTGGATTATCTACCTTTGAAGGCTTTGAGTTTGCGTACGCTTTCGCCGGTCAGCGTTATGCAGTGTGCAGTGTGGATAATACAGTCAAGTATCGCATCCGCCACCTTAGAATCTCCGATTGCATTGTACCAGTCCAGTTCGGGCAGGCAGATTGTGGGAGGGCTTCGTTGTGTATTCGTACGGGGCGTCGTTGCGGTGATGCGTTGCCACATGGGTGAAGCCATGGAAGATGTCGATTGTGTCGGTGTCAAAGACCATATCCACTCGCTTGCCCACATATTGGACCGGCACGCTGTAATGGCGCTTGTTGAGTGTTACGTAGCTATTGCGCTGGACGGTGGCTACAGCACGCTGTCTCATCTGATAGCGGTTCGCGGACAATGGCCGCAGACAGCCCCGCTCAACAGAATCGAAGAGTTGACTGCGTGATTCCCTGCGACGGGGCAGATTGCGGGCATTGAACTTCTCCAGAGACCTGAGGATGGCTCCGTTGAGCCATTCCAGAGCATGGAACACCATTCCTTCAAGATACACATACGCAGACCGGTACATCAGCTTTACCGCGTTTTCCACGAGCGCCTTGTCCCTGAGATGACGCACACGGGCTGGAACCACGGCGCAGCCGTAATGCTCCGCAAAGGATTCGAAGTCCGGATTGATCACGGGCTCGTTGCGGTCGCTGCGCGTCACGACCGATTTCAGGTTGTCCGGCACGATCGCACACGGAGCTCCGCCGTAGAAACGGATGGCGTCCTCGCATGCCCTGATCAGATCTTCCTTCTTCTGTGTCCGCACCGCCTCGCAGTATGTGTAGTGGCTGCATGGAAGTATCGCGACAAACATTTCCACTTTCCTCTCTTCTGCTGTAGTCTTGTCGACTATCTCCAGTCTGTCTCCGGTAAAATCGATATACATTTGGTCTCCCGCACGGTGCTCGACATGGCTTATAGCGTTGGTATGCAGCATGATGCCCCAGTATCATTCCGAATGACGTTTTCTGATATCCGTCCGGATGCTCTGTGTGATACTCTTCGTACAGCTTGTTGACCGTCATACCCTTCCGGGAAAGCCTTGCGGCATATTCCGGCAAAAGGGCCTTGAGCCGGATTTGTCGTTCTGACGGCCTGGCTCTCTCGCTCCGGGTATGGCGAACAGTTCCTGAAGCCGCGCGTCGCTCAGCGACGGCAGTTTCTCTGCGGGTATGCCGCTGTCCTGATACATTCTCACATAGCGGCGCACCGTGTTCCGGGAAATGTCGAATACACTGCTGTGCTTTTTATTCCATTTCCGATGCGTGACACAGGAGAATATTTTTTAACTTTATGTTCATGTTTCTTTGGATTTTATCCCCCGTCGGCCAAAACGAAATTCAAGAATACATATAAAATCCCCTGCTGACACTCTGTCAACAGGGAGTATTTTTATTGGGGCCAAAGGGATCAATTTTTTTTTGGCTCAGAGGGGCATTTCAATTTGGTCGCAGGGGGCATCCGCGTCTGGGTTTTCCAACCAATGTCGTTGTTGTTACAATTCGATTCGTATCGTCGTGCCGTTGTCTGCGGTGTATTTTCGGATGCAGGAGCCGTCGCGTTCGATGCGTACATGGAGTTTTTTCCCGGCGCGCTTCACGACGATGTCGTAAGGCCGTTCCGCACAGGCGTACATCCGGCGCAGGGCCATCTGGTTCCATGCGTCGGGCAGTTGGGGGGTGAGCGTGAACGAGCGGAATCCCGTCGGCCGGAATCCGAACATGCCTTCGGTGACGATGCGGCAGTAGAGTCCGCTCTCAGCCGAGAGGTGGCGCTGATCGCCCTCGGGCCACGCTTCGACGGCATAAGGCACATGCTCGCCGAGGAGCCGGGTCTGCGAGTAGAACCGCAGGCATTCGGTGGCCTCTTCGCGGAAGCCCGCGGCATAAATGCCTCGCAGGGCATAGAGCGTGGTGCGGTCCCAGAACGTGTCGTTTCCGGCTGCGGTCAGCATTCCGTTTTCGGTCCAGAGCCGCGGGGAGAGCAGGGCCGCCACGGTCGCCTCCCGGCGTTCGAAAATATCCGTAACCAGCGGAACGCAGATCCACGAACGCAGGATGTCGTTGCCTTCGTAATAGCGGTAGGTGGCGTACCCCTCGACCGTCGCACCGAAGAAGCGTTCGATGTTTTCACGCAGCGTTTCGGCCCTGCGGCGGTATTCGTCGGCCAGTCGTTGCGGCCGTCCGGTCTGCTCGGCGAGCCATGCCGCGGAGCGTAAGGCGTCGTAGTAGAGCGACGAGGTGCAGAGATTGGCATCGCCTGCCGGAAAACGTTTTTCCAGTTCGTCGGCCTCGGAAGCGACGACGCCGTGTTCGTTGAGTTTGCGCCGGCAGTATTCGAGCGTCCATTCGATAAGCGGCCACAAGGCTTCCGCCGTGCGGGTGTCGCCCGTTTGGAGGGCATAGCGTCCCGCGCCGTAGGCCAGCATCGCTGCATCGCCGCGGTCGAATGGACCGTAGGTGTCGTATCCCTCAGCGATCACCGACCATGGAATGTACCGGTATTCGGGATTCATGTAGCGGGCGAAATGCAGGAAACTGTTCAGGGCCGCTTCGTTGCCTTTGGCGTAACCTAACTGCGGGAAGAAAGGATTCACATACTCAGGTTGGTCATTGCACCAGATGGCGGCGTAGTAGACGCCTCCGGGAGCGTGGAGGAGTCCTCCGCGCGTGCGGAAAACGGACTCTGCGGTGCGGACCTTGGCCAGTGCGAACATCGTGTTGAGCACGGGTTCTGGCGACTCTAAACTCAGATTGTCGCACACCTCGGCGACAAAGGCTTCGCGTTGCGCCCGTTCGGCAGAGATGTCGAGGGGCAGTTCGACTTCGGGCATTTTGAGCCCGCGCACCGAAGCTCCGAAAACGCACGTTTCGCCCGGAGCAAGCCGGAGGGTTCTGCTGCGGACGAAATCCGTCGCCGCAATGAGCGTATAACTGCCCTCGACTCCGGCGTCGGCGTCGGTGTGAACTTCATCGCGCACGGGGTTCAGCTCGACGGCGACGGTGGTCGGGCCGTCATTGCGGAGAGTGTATTGCTCACAGAATGCCGCCCGTGCGGGTGAGGGGAACAGGCAGCGCGTCACTTCGATGTCGCCGTATCGGCTCACGACGGTCAGCAGGCCGTCCAGCCGGAGGTATTCGACTTGCTCGGCAGCGAGCGCTTTCCCGTCGATGCGTACGGCGTCGAGGAAATTCTGCGGGAAGTCGCGGGTCAGTCCGCCGAACGTGTCGTTGGGAAGCATGCGCAGCATGGGCCATACGAGCGTGCGGGTCAGCGTGAAGCGTCCGTCACTCTCCACGCCATAGTGCAGTCGTGCGGATATTTGTTCTCCGCTCATCTCCACATGGTCGTTATGGGGCAGTCGGCTGCCGTCTACTGTCCAACGAATAGCGTGGTCGTTGGCGATGGTCCAGCGGGGCTGCGTAGCAGGGGCTTGGGACGGTACCGTCAACAAGGCGCAAAAGGCAAGAAGGGATAGATATTTTTTCATGATTCGTAACTCGTTGGTTGAATTAAAGTTCTAAACATTTACAAATGAAAAAGTTGCACAAATTGGTCAACCATTGCCCGATTGACTAAATAAAATGTGCATTGATCTAATTCAATTAACAGGTTTATTGTATCTATTCCGCAATCCGCGGCGTCGCGTATTCAGGTGCGATTTCCATCAGAGAGCGTCCCTGCTGCAAACGGAAGCGCACATCGGAGATATACATTTCACGGGGATGAATCGAATCCTTGCTTTTGTGGGCATGGAAGACGACCTTCAGGTTACCCGCCTTGTCACGGAACATTGCACTGTGCCCGACGCCGACCAACTCGCCGGGATTCTGCAACAAGGGGTTGTGATCGTATTTGGTCCAAGGGCCCAGCGGAGAATCGGCCGTTGCGCATCCGATACCGTAGAAAGGACTTTCATAGCTGTTGGCCGAATAGGTCATGTAATAAGTCCCGTTCTGCCGGATCACGAAGCAGCCTTCGTTTACGCGGGGCCACACCTCTTCCCACGCCTGCGAAACATGGATACACGGACGCATCGTCCCTTTTTTCATCGTCACGTAATCGTCCTCCATCTCGACAACCCAGATATTCAGGCCGTCGTTGAACTTATCGAAATACATGTACGCCCGGCCATCGTCGTCAATGAACAGCGTGTTGTCGATACACCTTTCACCGGGGATCATCGGCGCCTTCTCCCGCTGCACGAAAGGCCCCAGCGGAGAATCGGAAGTGGCGACGCAAATATGCTCCTCGGCCGTAAAATACATGTAGAATTTGTCTTTCAGCCGATAAACCTCGGGCGCCCAGAACCATTTATCGCCCCAGACATCCCCACGGTACAGAGCCAGTCCGTCGCGGGCGCCACCTTCGGCTCTCTTCCAGGAAACCAGGTTGCAGGAGGTCCACACCTCGATGCCATTCTCGGCTCCCGTGCCATAGGCATAATAAACCCCGTCGTAAAGTAGGATGAACGGGTCGGCCAAAGGAATCTTTACCGGAGCATCCACCGAGCGGGGTCCAGACGCCGTACAACAGGCGATAGCGAACAGGGTAGGAATCAGCAAAAACAGTCGTTTCATAGCGAATAAAATTTAAAGTTGTTTTTTGAGTTCGGTCCGGGTTACCGCCATCGAACGGCGTACCGCCGTTTTCCCGGTGATGCAAAGATAGGCGGGCACTCCCGGACAAACTGGAAAAATAGTTCCATAATCTGTAACTATTCGGTCAATTCCGGTCGGTCGATTTTCCGGAGGCCGTCCCCTGCATTTGTCGGTCGGCCTTTTCCGGAGCGTGCTCGGCGAGGAAGTCCGTCGGTGTCATGTTGTAGGCCTTGAAAAAAGCTTTGGTGAAATAGGAGGCAGAATTGAACCCCACTTCAAAAGCCACTTCGTTGATCCGCATGTTGCTTTCCAGCAACAAGTGGCAGGCCCGTTTCAACCGGTAATTACGAAGGTATTCGCCCGGAGTCGTTCCGCTGATTATCTTGACTTTGCGCTGAAGACTCGAACGGCTGAGGCTGAAGATGTCGGCCAGCGATTCCACTGAAAAGTTTTCGTCGGCCATATGCTTCTCGATCTCTTCATTCAGTTTTTTCAGGAAAATCTCATCGCTTTTATTCGTTGCCAGCGCCGAATAGGGCATCAGCGGCGAACGGTTGAAAGCGTCCAGAATGCTCTTGCGGTTATTGAGCAGACTGGCGATCTGGGCTTTTAGGTACTTCATGGAAAACGGCTTTTCGATGAAGACGTCAGCGCCGGCATAAAGCCCTTCGGCTTTTGAAACATTATCGGTTTTGGCCGAAAGCAAGATGATCGGGATATGACTGAAATTTATATTGTTACGAAGTTGCCGAGCAAATAATATTCCATCAGTGCCGGGCATCATGATGTCCGAGATGATGAGTTCGTAAGAGTTTTTCTCCAGTAATTTCAGGGCTTGGGAGACATTGTCCGCTACGTCGACGTGATAATTTCCACCAAGGTTCTGGCTGATAAAAAGGGTCATATCGGGATTGTCGTCGACGGCTAACAGGCGCGGCAGGTGCTCCGCCGCCGGGTCCTCCAGAAGGGATTCCTCGTCTACGGATACGGATGACGGGCTTTGGGAAGTTACGGACGAGAGGTTGGCGAATGTGACCGAGAAAACAGTTCCTCCGCCCGGAGCGTCGGACACCCTGATCTGCCCCTCAAGCACTTCGGAAAGGTTTTTCACCAGCGACAGCCCGATGCCATACCCACGTTTCTCGTCTTGCTTGTCGATTTGGTAGAAGGGGTCGAAGATCAATTTCTTCAACCGGTCGGGGATTCCCTTGCCGTTATCGGTTACACGGATAGTAAACGACCGGTCGGCATTGCGCTGCAACTGCAAAAGAATACGGTCCGAGGTGAATTTGAGGGCATTGGCCAGCAGGTTGTCGGTTATCTTGATCAGCGCATCGGAATCGGAAATCACGGAAGCATCGCCTTCGGGAAGTTCGAAGAGCATTTCGATGTGTTTGGTATAGGAGGTCTTGAGGAAACGTTCGTATATATCAGAGAGAAGTTTTTTTAGGTCGATTTCTTGCCGCATGGCGATGTGTTTGCGGGAATCGATCTTTCGGAAGTCGAGCAGTTGATTGACGAGCGTCGAGAGCCGTTCGCGGTTCTTGTCGATGATCCGCAGGTTCTGGCGCATTTGGCCGGAAGCATCCCCCGAAGCGATGATCTCTTCGAGCGGGGCGCTGATGAGGCTCAGCGGGGTCCGTATTTCATGTGCGATGGAGACGAAGAATTCAATCTGAGACTGAAACGTTTTTTTCTCCGCTTCAGCCGTGACGCTTTCCAATTCGGCGGCCCGTTTGCGTCGGAGCCTCTGTAACAGATGGCGGATTGTCAGGAAACAAGCCAGAATAAAAGCCAGGATATAAGCCGTTATCGCAAAGGCGGAACGCCACAACGGCGGCAGGATGCGGATGTCGATACGGGCAGCTTCCGTATTCCACATCCCATCATTGTTGGAACCTCTCACCTTGAAGGTATACTTGCCAGGCGGAAGGTTGAAATAGGAGACGCTCCGGTTGTTGCAGACATCGTGCCAGTCGGTGTCAAAGCCCTCGAGCATATAGGCATAGCAGTTGTCTGCCTGCGACACGTAGCTCAGGCTGACGTAAGAAATGGTGAACGAGGCTTGTTTATAGGAAATTTCGATGGGATTCCCGTGGTAGAACGATGTTGAGATTGTTTTCGTCTCCAAGGCTTTTTTACCTCCCTTCAAGAAAGTTATTCCCGTAATTACGACCGGTGGCACGAACTGGTTTTTCACGTCGGCCAGTTCTTCAGGATAGAAACAGCTAAAACCGTTGATGCCCCCGAAATAGAATTTGCCGTCCCGAGTTTTGTAGCTGGCCCTGAAATTGAACTGAGCGCTCTGCATTCCACTGGTCTTGTTATAGATGCGGCTATCGTGCGGGGCCTTCGGGTTGAAGCGGATAATGCCTACATTAGAACTCAGCCACAAGTTGCCGAACTGATCGTCCAGCACTCCGTAGATGACGTTGTCGGGAAGTCCGTCGGCAAGCGAGATGTTTCGGAAACTGTCTGTTTGGTGATCATAGAAGAATATTCCGCCACCCTGGCTGGTATAGATGAGATTTTTGTGGGCGTCAATATATACACTGCAAAGTTTCTGGCCCACGATGGGATTGCTACGGTAGTTCACGGAGTCGTAGTGGATCCATTCGCCTTCGGCGAGTTTCAGCCGTATAGCTCCGGCGTTCAGTGATGCCAGCCACAGGTTGCCGTATTCGTCCTCCAGCATATCGCGTACGCACCCGGCGTTTCCCAGAATCCGGTCAAAACGGTGGTGCTGTCGATCGTAGCGGTTCACTCCCTCGCTCGTCCCTACGAAAATCTCCCCGCTACGCGTCCGGTAAAGCGAGAAGATACAGTCGTTGTCGATTGAGTGTTCGTCCGCCGGGTCGTGCCGCAAATGGTTTACATGTCCACTTTTCAGGTTGTGAATATCGAGCCCGCGGGACAGTGTGCCGATCCAGAGGTCGTCGCCGTCCAGCAATAAGGCCTGGATGTTGTGGTAGGAGGTCTCGATAGGCTGTGTGATCCAGTTGGTCTTCGTGTTGAAATAGTTCACGCCGCCGTCCTCGGTGGCAATCCAGAGGTTGCCCGCAGGATCCTCGCAGAACTGCCCTACAGCCCGGCCCGAAAGCATCCCCGGGACATTGCCCGGCACAAAGGTCTCCACCGACGAAAGTAACGGGTTGAAGTAGTTAACGCCGCCGAAATAAGTTCCGATCCACAAACCGTTCTCCCGGTCCTGGAAAATCGAATAAACATTCTGGTCGCTCAGGCTTTGCTGACTGCGGGGGTTGTCGATCCTCCGGAGCCCGTCAGACGTGACAGCATAGAACCCGTCATCGGCCCCGATGAGCATTATCTCCTTCGAGTACGGGAAGACGGCCCGGACATGGGTAATGTAGTTTTCCGCCCCCTTGCCGCCGTAAGACGCGTAGGTTCGGGTATCCTTATGATAACAGAGCACCCCGTCCTCCCAGGTTCCCAGCCACAACTGGCCCCGTTCATCTTCGGAAATATTCAGTATCTCGATTCTGGTTTCGCCCGAAAACGCTGACTCCGGATTGAGTACCCCGCGACCGGAATCATACCGCAGCAGCCCCAGCCGGCTTCCGACCCACATAACGCCCGAACGATCGCGTATGACGCACCATGCAGCATTTTGCCTAAGGTCCAGCCCGACGGATTCGACCCGGCTCAACGTATTCGTGCCGGGGTCGAACGTAAACACGCCTTGGATCATCGTCGCCAGCCAAAGACGGCCCTTGTCGTCGAATTGCATGCTGTTGACGCCGGAGGTTACCTCTATCCCGTCAGCGGTCTTGACGTTCAGTTTCGTGAACTTTTCGTCTGCCATGCGCATGATATAAAGTCCGGCGTCCGTACCCACGTACAGAACGTCGGAGGGCCCCAGCAACAGGCTCCGGATGTAGTTGTTGCCCAAGGAGAGATTTTCGTTGGGATCGTTGCGGTATATCCGGAACTCGGTCCCATCGTAGCGGTTCAGTCCCGCTTTGGTGCCGAACCACATGAAGCCGCACGAGTCCTGGATAATACACTGCACGCTGTTCTCCGACAGTCCGTCGTCGACATCGATCTTGCGGAATTGGAACGGGAACAACTTCTGGCAGTAGATGTCTCCGACAGTAAAAAATGATACGAATAAGAGGAGAAAGAGTTTCTTCATACGGGACATGTAGTAATTTTTCATCAACAATGGTAAAATTCAGTAAAATTTAAGTTAATCGCAAGCAAAAGGGCCTAAATAGTCGATTATTACAAGATTTGAATAAAAAATATTAGCCCCGAACGGCTCCCGGCGATTAATTTTGACTTAACCAAAATCAACCGGCCTATGGGCAAACTTTACTTTTTCGTGCTGTGTCTGCTTCCGGTGTTCGCCGTCTCCTGCGATACTGCGTCCGAGAAGACAATCGCTCCCTCTTCGGTCCCGCTCGCCGACCCCAACATCCTGCTGTACGACGGCGTCTATTACGCCTACGGAACCAATCCCGACAACCAGATCGGCGTCTATACCTCGCGCAACCTACGCACCTGGAAAACGGCGCACGAGGCGCTACCCACCGACGGGATGTGGGGCGAGCATCTTTTCTGGGCTCCGGAAGTCTATTATATAAAGGAGCGGGGACGCTTCCTGATGTATTACTCTTCCGACGACCGGATTTGCGCCGCATGGTCTGATTCCCCGCTGGGACCGTTCGTGCAGGATGAAAAAAAGACGATGCTCGACGAACGGTGTGTCGACAACACGCTATTTATGAACGACGACGGGCAGGCTTACATTTTCTTCAACAAATTCGACGACGGAATGACCATCTGGGGCGCGGAATTGGAAAACGACTTGGTCACAATCCGCCAGGAGACGCTCACACGCTGTCTATGTACTACCCAGACCTGGGAAGAGGTGTGGCCGAGAGTCATCGAAGGCGCTTTCGTCGTCAAACACAAGGGAATTTACTATATGATTTATTCGGGCAACAGCCATGTCAGCCAATATTACGGCATCGGGTTCGCCACCGCGACCTCGCCGCTGGGCCCATGGACCAAGTACGACCAGAACCCGGTGTTGCAGAAACCTGGCAACCTGCTTGGAACCGGACACAGCACATTGTTCCGGGATAAACGCGGCCGGCTGAAAATCGTCTTCCATGCACACCACGACGATAAGGGGTTTCATCCCCGGGCCATGTACACGGCCGACATTTCGTTCAGCGACGACTCCATTCCGGTCATACACGTATCGGATGTCGCTTCCGCCCGCTTGAAATGATAACTTACAGCACTAATTACTAACCATTAATTTCATGAAAACTAAACTTTTGGTTGCGGCATTATGCTTTGCGGCATCTGCTTTCGCACAACAAAAACTCGAATTTCCGACGGCAAAATTCAAAGTCGGGGATGACATGGTCTGGCGCTCTCCAGACTTCGACGACAGCCGATGGAACTCGATCAACACTTTCTATTCCTGGGAGATGCAGGGATATGACTACAACGGTTTCGCCTGGTACCGGATCCGATTTACCCTGCCCCGCGAGATGCGCGACAAATCCTACTATAAGGATTGGCTACACATCTATATGGCGAAGATCGACGATGCGGACGAGACTTACCTTAACGGCAAACTTATCGGCAAGACGGGCGCTTTCCCGGGCGATTCTGGTGGTTATACCACGGCGTTTACCGTCGAGCGTAACTACAAGATCGCCGTGGACGATCCCATTCTCCGCTGGGGCGAAGAGAATGTGATTGCCGTACGGGTATACGACGACTCCGGCATCGGAGGTATCGGGAACGGCACACCGCGTCTCTACATCAACGACCTAATCGACATGCTGACGGTATCGTCCGAATTTGAATCGTCGGACAATGCTGCACAGTGCCGGATCGTAATGAAGAACGATGCTGCCGAGAACCAGAAAGGCCAATTCCGCATCGTCACGACCGACACCAATACCGGCAAGATGCTGGCCTCCGTATCCGGGAAACTCAACCTCACGCCGGGCAAAGAATTGGTGCGCCGCATATCCTATCCAAAAAACGAGCGAATCGAAGTGCGGGTCCAGTATACCGATGGCCGGACGGGTAAGCAGACCGATACCCGCATCATCACTCCGTATATCCTGACGCCGCCGCCCGCTCCCGAACCTCGGATCAATAGTCCGCGCGTGTTCGGCGTACGCCCTTCCTCCCCCATCCTGTTCAAAGTAGCGGCATCGGGCGAAAAGCCCCTTGTTTACAGCGCCCGGAATCTGCCCGAGAACGTTACAATAGATCCCGCCACAGGTGTTTTGGAAGGAAGTGTCGCTCAGAAAGGCGATTATGACATTGAGGTAGAGGTCAGCAACGCCCGTGGCAAGGCAGTTCAGCATTTTGTGTTGAAAGTAGGCGACAAACTGAGCCTGACTCCTCCGATGGGCTGGAACTCATGGAACTGCTGGGGCGAGAGCGTAACGCAGGAAAAAGTGGCTGCCTCGGCCCGTGCGCTTATCGATAAGGGGCTTATTGACTACGGTTGGAGTTATATCAACATCGATGATGTATGGCAAGCGAAAAAGCGGACGGCAGACGGCAGACTGCTTCCGGGACCGCATTTCCCCGACATCCGAGACATCAGCGACTGGCTGCATTCCGAAGGACTGAAACTGGGCATCTACTCTTCACCCGGCCCGACGACATGTGCACACCAACTCGGATCGTGGGGCTACGAGGCGCTCGATGCCGCGACTTATGCGGAATGGGGGATTGATTACCTGAAATACGACTGGTGCGGCTATGACCAGATTTTCCATCAGCAGAAAGAGATGTCGATCACGGCGTTCATGAAACCCTATTTGGTCATGGAGCGTGAACTCCGAAAGCAGGACCGCGACATCGTTTACAGCATTTGCCAGTACGGCATGCGGGACGTATGGCAATGGGGCGAAGCCGCCGGGGGCAACTGCTGGCGGACGACCGAGGATATCGTCGATACCTGGGAGTCGCTGCGCAGTATCGCCATGCGCCAGCGGGATCTGGCCGATTTCGCCAAGCCGGGTCATTGGAACGATCCGGACATGCTGGTCATAGGAAAAGTAGGTTGGGGCCCGAACCTCCATCCGACACGGCTGACGGTAGACGAACAATACCTGCACGTAACCCTTTGGAACCTACTTGCATCCCCGTTGTTAATCGGATGCGATCTCGCCCAGATAGACGACTTCACGCTGGGGTTGCTTACGAACCCCGAAGTGAACGAGGTGAATCAGGACCCGCTCGGAAAACAGGCCCGGGTGCGGAAAAAAGTCGGTGAGACCGACATTTGGGTGAAAGAGATGGAGGATGGCAGCCATGCCGTAGGAATCGTCAACTGGGCGGAGCACGATGTTGAGTTGGAATGGAATCCTGGCGAGGCCGGTTTGGAAGGCATTAGCAGGGTCCGGGATCTCTGGCGACGGACGGATGTGCCGTTCGACAGCAGCAGCCTCAAAACCAACGTTCCGAAACACGGGGCCGTACTTTACCGATTTTACTGATAAAAATAATTAATCTGCGAACACATGAAACGTAACGAGGATTTTAAGTTCGGCACCAGCCGGTTGGCGCGGCCTGTATGCAGATTCGTGATGTTGTGCGTGTTGTTTTCTCCAAACACGGCTTTATTCGCTGTATCGGTTGCGGAAACAACGTCTGGGGCGGCTTTGCAGGCCAAGGCCGAACTCCATACCGTGACGGGAACCGTCGTCGACAACAACGGTTCCCCGATGGCCGGTGCGGTCGTTCAGATAAAGGGCGGCACTAAAGGCGTAATAACGGACACGGCAGGACAGTTCTCCATCGAGGTGGAGGACGGCGCACAGCTCGAATTCAGTTTCCTGGGATATGAGCCGGTAATCAAGACGGTTTCCGGAACCGAAAAACTGACTGTCACGCTCACCCCGAAAGCCAACGAAATGGAAGAGGTAACCGTCGTGGCCTTCGCCAAGCAGAAAAAGGAGAGCGTCATCAGTTCGATTACCACCATCAATCCGACGAATCTGAAAGTACCGAGCAGCAACCTCACCACAGCCCTCAGCGGCCGTATGGCCGGTATGATCTCCTACCAGAAGAGCGGGGAACCGGGTGCCGACAATGCGGAATTCTTCATCCGTGGCGTTACGACATTCGGCTACAAGAAAGACCCGCTGATACTGATCGACAACATCGAATTGTCGGCTGATGACCTGGCGCGGCTCAACGTGGACGACATCGCCAGTTTTTCGATCATGAAAGACGCTACCGCCACAGCCCTTTACGGGGCTCGCGGCGCCAACGGAGTCATTCTGGTAACGACCAAGGAGGGGCGCGAGGGACGGGCCAAAGTGTCCCTGCGTCTGGAAAATTCGTTCTCTATGCCGGCCGACATGGTAGATATGGCCGACCCGATCACCTACATGAAACTGGGGAACGAAGCCGTCATCGCCCGCAACCCGCTGGGGGTAACGCCGTATTCGCAATCAAAGATCGCCAATACGGCCAAGGGTACGAATCCCTACATGTTCCCAGCAACCGACTGGTACAACGAACTCTTTTCGAAAGTGGCCGTCAACCAGCGGGGCAATATCAGTGTGAGCGGCGGCGGGCAGGTTGCCCGGTATTACGTCGCAGCGGCTTTCTCCAAAGACAACGGGCTTTTGAAAGTGGACAAACAGAATAATTTCAACAACAACATCGATCTCAAAAAGTATTCGGTACGTTCCAATGTCAATATCAACCTGACGAAGAGTACGGAACTTGCGATCAAGGTCCAGGGTAATTTCGACGATTACATCGGACCGCTCAACGGCGGCGATGTGATGTACTCCCTCGCCATGAAGTCGAATCCGGTCCTTTTCCCGAAATACTATCCCAAGGAGGGCGAATACAAGGAGGCGACGCACACGCTCTTCGGTAATTATGACAACGGGCTCTATATGAACCCTTACGCACAGATGGTCAAGGGCTACAAGGAGTACAGCCGAACGCTGATTCTGGCTCAGGGCGAACTCAAGCAGCAGTTCGACTTCATCACCAAAGGGCTGAGCGCCCGTGTGCTTTTCAACACGACGCGCTACTCCTATTCCGACGTAATGCGCTATTACGAGCCATTCTATTACATGGCCACCGGGTACGAGCCGGTTACCAATTCTTACCGCCTGACGCAGTTGAATCCCGACGGGGGAACCGACTACCTCGGTTACCACGAAGGTGCGAAGGACGTAACTACGACGAACTACATCGAAGCGTCGGCCAATTATAACCGGGAGTTCGGCGACCATGGCGTAAGCGCCATGCTCGTGTATACGCTGAAATCGTCGCAGTATTCCAATGCCGGCGACTTGCAGAAATCGCTCCCCTACCGGAACCAGGGATTGTCAGGCCGTATAACCTACGATTATGCTAAACGTTACTTCCTGGAATTCAACTTTGGCTATAACGGCTCCGAACGCTTCTCTCGCAACGAACGCTACGGGTTCTTCCCTTCGATCGGTTTGGGATACATCATTTCGAACGAACCCTTCTGGGAAAAGCTCGAAAAGGTAGTGAGCAAGCTGAAATTCAAGGCAACCTACGGGTTGGTCGGCAACGACGCCATCGGAAGCGCGAATGACCGCTTTTTCTACCTCTCGAATGTGAACATGAACAACGGCAATCGCAAGCAGTACTTTGGCCAGGACTATGCTTTCGCCCCCGACGGGATCTCCGTGATGCGCTATGCCAACGACAAGATCACGTGGGAGACCGCCCGCAAAACTAACATCGGTATCGAACTGGAGCTTTTCAACAAACTGGAGATACAAGCCGACTTTTTTCATGAATACCGCAGCAATATCCTGATGGACCGCACATACATTCCCTCGACCATGGGACTGACAGCCGGCGTGAAAGCCAACCTGGGCGAGGCCTCGTCGCGGGGCGTCGATATTTCGGTCGACTATTCGTTCGTCAACAACAAAAGTTTCTGGATTAGCGGTCGCGGCAATTTCACCTATGCCACGAGCCGCTACGAGAAATACGAAGAGCCGGACTATGCCGGACAGGGAGCACCCTACCGCACCCACATCGGGCAGAGCATCTCCCAGCATATGGGCTATATCGCAGAACGGCTCTTCGTCGACGAGGCGGACATCGCCAATTCGCCCCGCCAGAACTTCGGCGAATACAAGCCGGGCGACATCAAGTACAAGGACATTAACGGCGATGGCCAGATAACCGACCTCGACCAGGTCTTCATCGGCTACCCAACGATTCCCAAAATATCCTACGGATTCGGCGTTTCGATGGGTTACAAGGGATTTGACCTTTCGGTCTTTTTCCAGGGCAACGCCCAGGTTTCGTTCTGGCTCAATCCGAACACCATCGCCCCCTTCATCGACCCGCACACGGCGGGGCAGAAGAGCGGAATGCTCATTCCGTCGAACAGCCGCCTCTCGAACGGCCTGCTCCGCAGGATCGCCGACGACCACTGGTCCGAATCCAATCGCAACAGCTACGCCTTCTGGCCGCGTCTTTCGGACCGCGAAGTCAAGAACAACTCGCAGCCGAGCACCTGGTGGATGCAGGACGGCAGTTTTTTCCGCCTCAAATCACTCGAAATCGGCTACTCCATTCCTTCCAAGGCACTCAACAAGGTACGGATCGACGCATTGCGCATCTATTTTTCTGCCAACAACCTGTTTACCAGCAGTCCGTTCAAGATGTGGGACCCCGAAATGGGCGACAACGGACTGGGATATCCCATCCAGCAAGTCTACAACATCGGACTTACCCTGAACTTTTAAACGACGCACAAAATGAAAAGAATATTTACCGCCCTGATCTGCTTAGGCTCGCTCTGCTCGTGCGTGGATTATCTCGACGTGGTCCCCGACAACATTGCGACGCTCGACATTGCGTTCAACAACCGTTCCAGCGCGGAACGTTACCTCACGACGTGTTATTCCTACGTACCGCTCTACGGCGACCAGGATTGGAATCCTGGACTCACCGCAGGGAACGAGATCTGGTACTATTCGATGGACGACAATGTTTATGTCCAGAATCTCTGGGCATTCGGGATTGCCAATGGATTGCAGAACATCGTAACTCCGCTCAACAACTATTGGGACGGGGAAGAGCGCGGAATGCCGCTCTTCCAGGCTATACGCGACTGCAACATCTTCATCGAATACGTTTCCGACCGTAACCGGGTGGCGGGGTTGTACGAAACCGAACGCCGCCGGTGGCTCGCCGAAGCAAAGGTGCTCAAGGCCTTCTTCCACTACTACCTGTTTCAGCTTTACGGCCCGATTCCGATTATCGACAAGAGCCTGCCCATCGATGCGTCAGTCGAAGAGGTACGGGTGTCGCGCAACAAAGTGGACGATGTGGTAGACTACATCGTCCGGACGATCGACGAATGTTATACCGACCTGCCGAAAGTGATACAGATGGAGGCCGTCGAACTCGGCCGTCTGACCCAGGCTGCGGCGCTGGCCATCAAAGCCAAGACGCTGGTGCTGGCGGCGAGCCCATTGTTCAACGGCAATACCGATTATGCCAACTTCCTCGACCACGATCACAAGCCGTTTATCAGCCAGGAACAAAGCACGGAGAAATGGGAGCGTGCAGCGGAAGCCTGCCGGGACGCAATCCGGTCGGCAGTGGACGACGGAAAGCACGACCTGTACGATTTCTCACTCGATGCGACGTACCCAATGCCGGACGAACTGCTGTACGGTATGAACACCCGCCAGGCCGTTACTGAACGATTCAATAAAGAACTGATATGGAGCGTCGGTACACAGTCGACATTCGACCTGCAAATCAATGTGATGCCGCTGATTACACCCGGCACGAACAATATCAACGCGTCCAATGCGAACAGTTATTGCAAGGCAAACTATGCACCTACGCTGGCAGTCGCCGAACGCTTCTATTCTTCGAACGGCGTGCCGATCGAAGAGGACAAGGTCTGGAACGATCCGGCCAACGATTACTACAACCGCCGTTACCAAACGCAGAGCACAAACGGTTACAGCGAATACCTATTCAAGCAGAATTACGAGACGGCGATCCTGCACTTCAATCGGGAACCCCGTTTCTACGGTTCGCTCGGATTCGACGGCTCGACGTGGTACGGCAACGGTTGGAAAAATCCGGACGATGTGGATACGCGCAATTACGTGGAGGCAAAGAAGAACCAGCGGGCAGGCCAGACTAAGATGGGCATCTATTCGATTACGGGCTATTATGCGAAGAAACTCATCTATTACGACAATACTTACGGATCTTCGGTTTCAGTCCGGGAGTATTCTTTCCCGATCATCCGGCTCGCCGATCTCTACCTGCTCTACGCCGAGGCGATGAACGAAGCCAACATCGACAAGAACGTCCCCGACGATGTATATATCTATGTGAACAAGGTACGCGCCCGCTCGGGGCTGAAAGGGGTTGTGGAGTCGTGGCAGAACTATTCCATGAATCCTTCGAAGCCCTTGACTTCGCTCGGGATGCGCGAGATCATCCGGCGCGAACGTTCCATCGAACTCGCATTGGAAGGACAGCATTACTTCGACGTGAGACGCTGGAAAACGGCCGTAAAAGAGTTCAACAAACCTGTGAGCGGCTGGTCGGTGGACCAGGAGACCGTCGAAGGGTATTACAATGTAAGGAATATTTTCAACCAACGGTTCTATCAACGGGATTATCTCTGGCCGATAAAAGAGTACGATCTGGTGATTAACCCCAACCTGGTTCAGACCAAAGGATGGTAGACCCAAACCTGTAAAAATCAGAAGAATTATGAAAAATAGCATGTTATATGTGATATTCGGGGCTGCCGTCTGGTTTTCGGGGTGCGAAGAGCACAACCACCTGAAACCTTTTGGCCCGAACGACAGCCAGGCGCCCGGCGCAGTATCGATGGTCTCTTACGAGCAGTTGCCCGGGGGCGTTGAAATCACCTTCCTGGCTCCTTCCGATGAAGATTTCATGTACGCGAAAGCCACCTACACCCTCGATACCGGCGAACGCCGGGAGGCAATCTCTTCCGCCTATACCAACAAACTCGTGATCGAAGGTTTCGGCAATACGGAACCGAAGGAGATCACCCTTTCGGCCGTAGACCGGATGGAGAACGAAGGTCCGGCGAGCACGTGTACCGTTGTTCCGGGACGGCCGGTTTACCTCGACGCCTTCGAGTCGATGCAGCTCGGTAGTACGTTCGGCGGAGTCTACGTTTCGCTGTCGAACCCCGACAACGGAAACCTCATCATCGAACTGCTCCAAAAGGACAAATTCGGGGAGTGGCAAAGCCTTCACACGGAATATACGTCGCGAAAGGATATCCGCTTCGCAGTGCGCGGCATGGAGATCGAGGAGCAAGAGTTCGGCGCATTCGTGCGCGATCCGTGGTCGAACAGCACGGATACGATCAAAGCCAGAATTACCCCGATTTTCGAACAGGAACTCGACCGGTCCAAATTCTCTGAGCGGTTCGAGAAGGGGGATATCCGCGTCGACGAGTTCGGATTCCGGATGGCCAATATCTGGAATGGCAATTACGGCTGGGGCGTATGGAACATGCTCCATACCCCGGAACAGGGCAATACATGGCCGGCCCATTTCACGTTCGATCTCGGGGTACAAGCCGAGCTGAGCCGCCTGAAATACTGGCAGCGGCTCGACTCCGGCGGAGGATGGCTCTATGCACACGGAAACCCGCGGATATTCGAGATCTGGGGGCGGGCCGATGCGCCCGATCCTAACAGCGAATGGGACGGATGGATCCTGCTGACGACCTGCGAGAGTGTCAAGCCGTCGGGGCTTCCCCTCGGATTGGGCATGTGGAATGCCGAGGATCGGGAGTATGCCGAAAAAGGGGAGGAATTCGAATTTCCGGCAGGCTTGTCACCCGTCAGATACATTCGCATAAATGTACTGACCAACTGGAGCAACACGCAGTTTATCTGTTTCCAACAGATGTGGTTCTGGGGGCGTGAAGTGGAATAAACAAATCTGTTTTTAATCGAGAGACAGCTATGAAATCACTGAAACTATTTTCGGCAGGAGTGCTGGGATGTCTGCTCGTCTCCTGCGGAGACATGCTCGAAAACATCGAACAGTATATTGACAAGGGCGAAACCATCTACGTGGGCAAGGTTGATTCCCTGAAACTTTATCCCGGCCGCGAACGAATCGGACTTCGGGGCGATTTGCGCTACGGACTCACGCAGACCCGGTGTACGATCTCTTGGTTACACCCTTCTGGGGAGGAGCAAAGCAAGAGCATCGACATCGTACGCACGTCGCCCGACGATAAATTCGACGTCGTCCTGACCGACATGCAGGAGGGCCCCTACGAATTTACGGTCATCACCTACGACGGTCTGGGCAACAAGTCGATACCGGTTACGGCCAACGGCTATGTATACGGCGATCTGTATGAGCAGTCGTTGGTAAACCGGAGCATCGAAGGCGATATCGTCACCTCCTACGAGGACGGGGAGTTTATCGCCACCATTAAGTGGTTGCCCCTCAATTACGAAGAGGCGCAGGAAACTTGCTTGACCTACGAACTGGCCGACGGAAGCGGACAAAAAAGCATCAAAGTGAACACCGGCGATAACAGAAGCGTCATTACCGGTGCGAAGCCGGGCGGCGAGTTCGAATGGTATACCGTCTACAAACCGGATTCGCTTGCCATCGACATGTTTCGTTCGGACGTGAGCTCGCAACGGAGCACAACGCAGTACAGGATACCGGTCGTGAACGCCGGAAATCCCTTTGTGCACGATGACCGGGGATTGGTCATACACCAGCGCTTCGGTTATGTCAAAGGGTGGATTGCAAATGCCGCCGCCGAGGCCAACGGAACATTCGACACGTGGGGTGGACGCAATTCGCTGAGTTTGTGGACCTACCCGAATTACTCGCCGGTAGGCACCATCGAAAATGGCAAAATATACCAGGAAATCGAACTCCCGGCAGGCAGTTACCGATTCGATGTCTACATGAACAGCTTCAATCCGAACGGGTCTCCTTATGAAATTTACGCAGCCGTGGCAACCGGACTCACGGAGGGGCTGCCCGATGTAGCCGAGGTGCATACCAAAGCGATCGGGTCGGCAAAATGTCCCGATGATGTGACGGATAATCGGCTTTCCGTATCCTTTACATTGGACAAACCCATGAAGGTCGCTTTCGGCTTCGTGGGAACACTTGGCGGTGATGCCGATTTCAACGTAAGTTATGTCGAACTGTGGAGCAACTGAACCGACTCCGATTAAACAACCCAAATAATTACTTCAAACCAAAATCACGAGAGATGAAAAAACAATTTTTGATTGCATTGCTCGCTTTCGCGGCGCTTTGTCCGGCGTTCGGACAAGAAACGGAGAAGATTCCGTCATGGGCCCGAGAAACCAAGGAACAGAAAGCCGAGCGCATGGCCTGGTGGACACACGACCGTTTCGGACTGTTCATCCACTGGGGCGTTTACAGCCTCCCGGCGCGTGGCGAAGGTGTCAAACGCAGCGAATGGATGTCCGACGAGAGATACCAGCGTTATTTCGAGAATTTTAACCCCGATTTGTACGATCCGGCCGAATGGGCGGCAACAGCCAAGGCTGCCGGAATGAAATATCTTGTCATCACGACCAAGCACCTTGACGGATTCTGTCTTTGGGACACCAAATACACGGACTTCAAGGTAACCAACACTCCTTATGGCAAGGACCTCATCCGGCCACTCGTCGACGCTTTCCGCGCCGAAGGCATCCGCATCGGATTCTACTATTCGCTGATCGACTGGAACCATCCGGATTTTCCTTACGACTGGCTGCATCCCAACAGCCCGCGGTCTGACGAGGAGCGTATCGAGGCCAACAAACACCGCGACCTGAAAAAATACCAGCAGTATATCAAGAACCAGTTGACGGAGCTCTTGACAGAGTTCGGACAGATCGACGAACTATTCCTCGACTACTCCTATCCGGGCGAGAACGGCAAGGGGCACAAGGAGTGGGATTCGGAAGGCATCCTGAAGCTGGTGCGCAAATTGCAGCCACAGATTATCGTCGACAATCGTGCCGACATGCACCACACCACGTGGGGCTGGGACTTCATGACGCCCGAGCTCTATGTCCCCTACGAATGGCCCAAATTCAACGGCGAGCGGGTTCCCTGGGAGATCTGCCAGACTTTGGATGCATGGTCGTTCGGCTACCACCGCGATGACGAAGCGTGGAAATCGGTCCGGCAACTGGTTGTAATGCTTGCCGAAACGGTCAGCAAGGGAGGCAATCTCCTGCTGGACGTAGGACCTACGGGACGCGGCACGTTCGAGGGACGGGCCATGGACCGGCTGGCGGGCATCGGCAAGTGGATGAAGTACCACTCGCGTTCGATCTATGGTTGTACGCAAGCTCCCGAAGAGTTCGAAGTTCCGAAAAACTGTCTGCTCACCTATAATCCGGAAACCCGCCGACTTTACATCCATGTATTGGAATGGCCGTTCAAGTCGCTCCATCTTCCGGGATACGAAGGCAAGGTCAAATACGCTCAGTTGCTGAACGATGCTTCCGAACTGACGTTCTATGCGCAGACGCATGCAGACCCCGGAGCGCACACAGTCGAGACCTCCCGTCCGGGCGACCTCATCATGCCCGTTCCCGTGAAGCAGCCGGACGACGTACTGCCTGTTATCGAATTGATTCTCGAATAGTTTTTTATCGGGGCATGCAGCCGGACGATCCGGACCGTACGCATGCCCCGATTTTTTATCGTACCGTTCAAAATGTCTCTCCTAAAAAAATCGATTCTCTTCCTGTTCATGGTCGTATTGGCCGGATGTGGTTCGCACACGTACCGGAATCCGCTCGATGTGGCATTCGGCGACCCGTTCGTACTTCATGCCGCCGACGGCAAATTCTACATGTACGGCACGAGCGACGATATCAACGGCTTCCGCGTCTACGTCTCGGACGACCTCGTTACTTGGCAAAAGGGCGATGTCATCTATGACGGCAATGCCTCGACATGGGGGACCGACTGTTTCTGGGCTCCCGAAGTGTACGAACGTGACGGCCGGTATTACCTGTTTTTCAGTGCCAACTGGCGGCATAACCCGAACGGCGACTCCGAAACGTTCCGCATCGGAGTGGCGATTGCCGATTCGCCGACGGGCCCCTTTTCCGACCTGTATGACCGTCCGGTCTTCGATCCCGGCTATCCGGTGATCGACGCCAATGTATTGTGGGACGATGACGGCCGGGTGTATCTCTATTATTCGCGCTGCTGTTATAAGCATCCTGTCGAAAGCGAACTTTCTGCGTGGGCACGCGACAAGGGGCTTTTCGACGAGATCGAGGAGAGCTGGGTATACGGCGTGGAGATGAAGCCCGACTTCAGCGGCGTCATCGGCGAGCCGGTCGCACTGCTGACACCCCCGCAGTCTATTTCTGACCCGCAAACCCGGTGGGAGAGCCGTTCGGTCACCGCGGGAGAGGTCAACCGGCGCTGGACCGAGGGGTCGTACGCCTTCAAGGAAAACGGGATGTATTACATGATGTATTCCACCAACTTCTACGGCGGACAGCATTATGCGGTGGGCTATGCTACGGCCGGTTCGCCGCTGGGTCCCTTCGTGAAATCCCCGGACAATCCGGTTCTCGAAAAGAATACGGACAAGGGCGGCAAGGTCACGGGAACGGGGCACAATATGGTCCTGAAGCTTCCTGGTGGCGGAATGTATTGTGTCTATCATGGCAGGACGATTCCGACGGGCAATGCTCGTATGGTCTTCATCGATCCTATGGAGGTAACCGAGGACGGTCATCTGAAGGTTTTCGGTCCGACTACCTCGCCTTGCCCCGTACCGATCAAATGACAAAAAAACGGGTCTTGTCTTCGGGCATTCTCGCGGGACGGTCAGCGGCCTATTCAGTGATGTTAAAAAAAGTTCCTGTCACCCGTCGGCGAAAAGCGTCTCCCATTACCGGATCAGACCGGCATTCGCCAGCAACGTTTCCGAGAATTCGATCTAACGCTCTTACAGTCAATGTTTCCTGAATTATTTTTTTACACAATGTAACTTTTAAGTTATAACCTTATTCAATATTATTACTATCCGCTAAACATTTTTGAGCTAAAACAAAATTAGGGCACACCCGATAAATATAGGGAAATGATTCTTTCAATCAACCGCAAAGCCATATCTTTGCCGTATGAACAATCAAGACCTATTAGCCTTGGTGTAGTTAATTCTGCCATTAGAGATGCTTTCAAATTTTGAAGTGGTACGTGTAGAGGAAGAAGTCTCCCTAATTCGTATTTACCTTGACAAGGCTGTTAAGGAAGAATACAAGGATAATCCCAATGTGGAATCCAAGGGTTTCTGCGATGCCGTGACCATTCGTGATTCCCCGATCCGAGACAAAGGCGTGGATTTGGTTGTCAGAAGGTGCAGATGGTATGACAGACAGAGCAACCGGTATTTCAGGCACTTATACAAGGCAGCAAGAACCCATAGATGGGATGCCATTCAGGCCGATACGGATGCCAAAGAGGAGGCCAAATGCCTGAGGAAGACATACACCCCGGTCATACTTGCAAATGAGAATACGCACAAGTAGCTACTGGCACGTTGCAGATACCTGCTTTTCAAGTCTGCCGATAAATAGACGGAAAGTCAGAGGCAAAGGGCGTAGGTTCTCTTTGAAGTATATCCGGATTTGAAGAAAGTTTATTCATTCACGCATTCTCTTCTGATAATATTCTCCAGAAGCACCATTAAAGACGCTGCGAGGCTGTCGCTTGTACGATGGTACAACAAAGTGGACGATTCCGGCTTCAAAAGCTTTAATGTCATTGCTGCCACTTTGTACAAGCATTATGATGAGGTCTTGAATTTCTTTGTCAACAGAGCTACAAACACATTCGCAGAATCATTTAATGCTAAAATCAAAGCGTTTAGGACTTCGCTGAGAGGGGTGACGAATTATTAGGTTCTTACTCTCCAGACTTACAGGACTATATACTTAATCCCTCAGAATTATCGGGGGCCTATTACCGGGTCAAGGCTGACGTTGCGGAGTTTGTCCTCCGGGAGATCACTCGCATCGAGGCCGATCCAAAATTATCGCAGTTGCTCTCCAAGAAAAACAAGGATGAGTGTGGGCATTTTCTGGAAAAAAGTTATCTTTGCCGTCCGAATTTTTTAATGCCGGAAACGGATACATGCCGCCGTTTTTAGTAAATTTTCCCGGTCGGAAAATTTTTCGTATCTTGCAGTAGGTTATTTGAAATGCGGTATTTCAGCGCAACAGACTGAAAACAAACCGTTGCCTTCTCGTTACCTATTCTTCTATACAAAAATGTAACTACCTGATATATCAGGTAGTTACATTACTTTAATCCCATACCGGAAACGGACCCTGCCTTTAATCATACACCTGCCTGCGGTCACCTCCCGGCGACGCGGCAGTATCTGTCGTAACGTCCTATCACGTCGTTCACATAAGCCAGCGTCTGCCGGCTGCCGGTGAAACGTCCGCATTTGACCACTTCGCTCTCGTAATACGCGGGATCGGCTTTCAGACTGAGATAACGCGCCACGACCTCCCAAGAATCGGGATTCTCTCCGTCCAGCTTCGCCAGACGGCGCGCGTCGTTCACATGACCGACGCCGCTGTTGTACGACGCCAGGATGATGCTCATCCGGTCCTTCTCGGAGATGTCCTCGGGAAGGCAGAGCGTCGATGCGATCTTCGTCAACAGCTTGTTCGCCAGCCAGATATTGGTCTCCGGATTGGAAACCTCCGTCACGGGAACGTCGAACTGGCGTGCCACCGAAGGCATGATCTGCATCAGTCCGCGGGCCCCGCGGCGCGAGATGATGTCGGGTCTGAAGCGCGATTCGTGGTAGGCGATGGCGCTCATCAGCCGCCAGTCGTTGCCCTCCTGTTCGCTGATATGGCGGATCACATCGTCGTAAGCCGAGATGACGTAGCTGCCCTCGGGGAGCAGCGAACGGTTCATCGCCTCCATTCCGTTCGGCGCGCCGTCCGTCGCAGGTGCGGCGAACCGGGCGTTGAAGCCGTAGAAAGTGGTCAGAATGGTCAAGAACGCAAACGTTAATACGGTCTTTTTCAACATAAAAGGTTGTTTTGCGGGCAGCTTACACCGCGCAGAACAGCACGCTAATCATAGAATCCCCACGAGATACCGATTTTGAACATGCCCGGATTCAGCGGATAACGAGCCGCCGAGAAATACTCTCCGTTACCGAACAGTCCCTTGTTCACATGCTGATATTTCAAGAATATCCGCATTCTCTTCCACTTCGCCATTGCGAAGGCGTCCACGTAGGGATAGTTCCCCACTTCGACCTCGCGCTGGTTGTAATACACCGACAGAGCCGGATTGTAACCGGGCGCATAATACCGCGTATTATAGCGTCCGTCCAGACCGATCTGCAAGCGCAGCACGTCGCGCACGACCCAGAACTCGTAGTAATACGAAAGGAAGGCGCTCAAAAGCGGAACGGGTACGACATCCTGATCCGTACTCCACTGCAACAATACCCTGTTGTCCAAATGAAGTCCGCCCAAGCGGAAATCTTTGCGAGCATACACACTCGTGAGGCTGACGTTTCCGCCGTGCTGGGCGACGTTGCTGTCCGACGCATAATAGATCTTGTCGGAGACGACTCCCTGCCATGCCCCCGCTTCGAAAGCGAAATCGGGGACCGAAAACTTGACCTCGAACCGAGTTTCATTCTCCTTGTCCAAAGGAGTGTTCCATATATAATGGTTCGAGAATAGATTCTCCTGCCAGTAGTTGGGCGAACGGCGGTCCATCGTGAACCGTCCTTCGAGAATCAGGGGGTGTCCGCGGAGGTAGCCTTTCAGCGCGAGGTGCGCGCCGATCGAAAGGTCTCCGCCTCTGTATCCCGACGGGTAGAATCTGAGATTCCCGTCCCAATCGACATACTTTTTTATCTTTCCGCTGACCGAGCCGTAAAAGAAGTAACTCGTCTTGTTGACCTTCGTGTACTTGCCCGTCAGGTAATCTTTCAGTTCGAACTGCGAGTAGGTGTGCATGTCGATGCCGACGCCGGCGTCGATCGTTCCCACCACCCCGTTTCGGTCCCAGGGCTGCGCCTGCACGAAGAAGCGGTTCGAGACGACCCGTTCGTAGATCGAGTCGCGCGTCTCCGTGGGGTTGATGTACCAGTTGTCGTAGTAGCGGCCCTCTGCCGACACGTAGTTGCCGTTCTCGTCGCGGTGGTCGCGTTCGTTGGTATAGGGCTCGTTCCTGTCGGTGTAGACCTTGCTCCACGAACTGTACTCGAACGAGTGGCCTATATAGACCGCCGAAAGGTTAGCCATCGAGAAATCGTGCTCGGTGAGCCGTTGCAGCGGAATGCCGTAGGACTGCGTGACGAAGAAGGCGTTGTTGCGGTAGAGGTTCTTGGCCTCGGCGTCGGCCAGCCGCATCGGAACGCCCGAGGGCATCTCGAAAACGGTGTCCGCAATGGCCCAGTTGCCGACCACGCCGCCGTTCTCCTGCTGCTCGATGTGGTTGTTGTAGTAACCCGCATGCACCGAGTAGCGCTTTCCGGTATGGCTGACGGCCACCGAGAGGTTGTGGTTCTTGGTCCGCGACCACACATACTGCCCGCGCGTGCCCCGCGCCTTGTAATCGACGTTGAATCCCGTCGTCGGCGAGATGTTCTGCGCGTGCATGATGTTGAAATTCTCCTCGCGGAAACGCTTCTGCCCCGACTCGGCGTAGCTCATGCGGATGATCGGCTTCTTCGTGTTGTAGAAGGGCACGTTCTCCATGTTGTAGGTGTACGCATAGTAGGGACTCGCAAAACTGAAATCAAAGAACTGAGGCCGCCGGAAGTAGTTCAGCGGCAGCGACGTTTGCCCCAGGGCTCCCTGGGCGATGTCGCCCACCTCCTCCCGGTAGAACGGATAGTCGATCCGGTAATCGGTCAGCGTGGTGTCCAAAGGTCCGATCTCGACGCGGTTGAAATCGCGGCTCACGTGCCATTTGAAGTTGTTCAGCGCACGTATCGAGTCGTTGAACAGATAGGACTCCAGCGGCTTGCGGATCTTGCGCTCCTTCTTGGTCGTATCCTGCGGCTGCTCCCCCTCCTCGCCCTCGGGCTGTTCGAAAGGGTTGTTGCCGTAGAGATTTCCCGACTGGCCGTTCTGCTGGGCGCGCATCAGGGTCTTCGCATCGAAGCCCTGGCAACGCCCTGTCTGAGGCACTGCAAAAAACAGGCCGAACAGGAGCACCAGCAATATGCGATTCGAAAATCCCGACATATCCAACCTAAAGAGCGGAAATCCGCGACAAAGGTAATTAAAATTTTTTAATAAACTATTCGGCTTTCCCACAGCCGTTTGCCCGGCAGGCGAACCCCCGGACGAGCGAAATCAGGACGTAAAGCACGATGATCAGCGGCACGGCGTATCCGCGCAGGACGACCGCCATCGCGGCGCTGACGAGAATGAACGTATAGCGCAAACCATTCCCCTTCCAGCCGAATCCGTGGAATTTGAGGGCGAACATCCTCACGTCCGAGATCATCAGCAGCCCCACGACCACGGCCACGGCCAACACCGTCTCGCGCAGGAGCGTCAGCCCGTAACACTCGGCCAGCATACCGAGCGAGGCGCAGAGCATCGCGGCGGCCGGCGAAGGCAGTCCGCAGAACTCCGTGCGCTGCGTGTCGTCGATGTTGAATTTCGCCAGCCGCAGCGCAGCAAAGGCCGTGAAGGCGAAGACGACGAGCCCGAGGGCCCCCTCCGGCAGCCAGACGCCCGGCATCCGCTGATAGAGGACGTACATCGCGGCGGCGGGCGCGAACCCGAAGGTGATGTCGTCGGCCAGCGAATCCAGTTGTAGCCCGATGGGCGAACTCTGGTCGAGCAGGCGCGCCGTGAAGCCGTCGAAAAAGTCGAACACGGCAGCCAGGATCATCAGCCCGAAAGCCAGCGTCAAGTTGCCCCAGACCAGCGCGGCGACCGCTGCGACCGAACCGCAGAGCAGGTTCGAAAGGGTCAGCAGGTTGGGTATGGTGAAGAATTTGATTTTCATTGCCGGGTCGAAAATTAATTTTCCAATAGGCGGCAAAGTTACTAAAATATTTTTATCTTTGTCGAACTTAACTCCATATAATAACTATGGCAAGCAATAAATATTGTGTCATCATGGCGGGCGGCATCGGATCGCGTTTCTGGCCCAAAAGCCGGCAGTCGATGCCCAAACAGTTCCTCGATATTCTGGGAACGGGGAAATCCTTTATCCGCCACACGTACGAACGCTTCGCAAAAATCGTCCCGCCGGAGAATTTTCTGGTGGTGACGAACGACAAATACAAGAAACTGGTGCTGGAACACATTCCGGAGATCGGCGAAAAACAGGTGCTCTGCGAGCCCGTGGGCCGCAACACCGCCCCCTGCGTGGCCTATGCGGCCTATACGCTGATGAAGCGCAATCCCGACGCCGAAATGATCGTCACCCCGGCGGACCACCTGATCCTCAACGAAGACGACTTCCGGGAGATCATCGCCGAATGTCTCGCTTTCGCATCGGAGCACAACGCGCTGATGACCGTGGGCATCAAACCCACGCGCCCCGACACGGGCTACGGCTACATCCAGGTCTCGGACAACCGCCCCATCAGCAAGGTCAAGTGCTTCACCGAAAAGCCCGACCTCGAACTGGCGCAGGTGTTCCTGCAATCGGGCGAATTCTACTGGAACTCGGGAATCTTCGTGTGGACCGTGCGCGCGATCGTCGAGGCTTTCGAGAAATACCTTCCCGAGCACCACGCGATGTTCAGCGGCGTGATGCGCGCCATCGGCACCGACGCCGAGCGCAACGTGCTGGAAATCGCCTATTCGGAGTGCCGCGCCATCTCGATCGACTACGGCATCATGGAGAAGGCCGACAACGTCTACGTCCGCTGCGGGGAGTTCGGCTGGAGCGATGTCGGGACGTGGGGCTCGGTCTACCAGCACTCGCGCAAGGACCGCTACGCCAACGCCATTCCCGAGAAGGGGTGCTACCTCTACGACACGCGCTCGTCGATCGTCTCGCTGCCGAAGGAGAAGATCGCCGTCATCAGCGGCCTGAAAGAGTACATCGTCGTCGATACGGACGACGTGCTGCTGATCTGCCCCCGCGCCGAGGAGCAGAACATCAAGAAATTCATCGACGAAGTGAAATTCAACAACGGCGACAAGCACATCTGATCCCGGATCAGATATGCCGTCGTCGCACCACCCATCCCCGGAGGCGGTCTGCGACCGTCCTCCATTTATTTTTCACCAGCCATGAGCGAACTTTACGACCTCTTCCTGAAACACCCCCGCATCTCGACCGACACCCGGAAGATCGAGCCCGATTCGATATTCTTCGCCCTGCGGGGCACCAACTTCGACGGCAACCGCTTCGTCGCGGAGGCGCTTGAGAAAGGCGCCGCCTTCGCCGTTTCCGACGACGCCGGTGCGGCGGCCGCCGACGAACGCATCCTCTATGCCGGGGACACGCTGCAAGCCCTTCAGGAGCTGGCCCGGGAACACCGCCGGGCGCTGGGCATCCCCATCCTCGCCATCTCGGGCAGCAGCGGCAAAACCACCACCAAGGAGCTCGTCAGCCGCGTATTGGGCGAACGGTTCGCGGTCTGCGCCACGCGCGGCAATCTCAACAACCATATCGGCGTTCCGCTGACGCTGCTTTCGATGACCCGCGACACGGAATTCGGCGTGGTGGAGATGGGCGCGAGCGCCTGCGGCGAACTGGCCCTGCTGACCTCCGTCGCCGAACCCGGCTACGGCATTCTGACCAACATCGGACGGGCGCATCTCGCAGGTTTCGGAGGACCCGAGGGAATCCGCCGGGGCAAGGGAGAGTTGTTCGACTATCTCGCCGCGAACGGCGGCCGCGCCTTCGTGCCGTCCGACGACCGGGTGCTGACGGAGATGGCCGCCGAACGCGATTCGCTGGCTGCGGAATACTATCCCGTCTCGCTGGCCGACGGCATGGAGAACCACCTCGAAGGGGCCTACAACCGCTACAACATCGCCGCCGCGGTAGCCGTGGGACGCTATTTCGGCATTCCCGACGAACGCATCCGCCGCGCCATAGCCGGCTACGTCCCCGACAACAACCGTTCGCAGCGCACCGAGACGGCCCGCAACACGCTCGTCATCGACTGCTACAACGCCAACCCGCTGAGTATGCGGCTGGCCGTCGAAAGTTTCCTCGCCGAACCGCTCGGCCGGCGGCAGCGCCGGGTGCTGATCCTGGGCGACATGCTCGAACTGGGCGAATGGTCCGCGCACGAGCACACGGAGATCATCCGCCAGGCGGCGCAGTCTCCCGACGCCGAGCTGCTGCTCGTCGGCAGCGAATTCACGCAAGCCTGCGCCTCGCTCCCCGAAAAACCGGCCCGCACGACCCTCTGCCCCACGCGCGAAGAGCTGCTTTCGCGGCTGCGGCTCTCCCCCGTCGAAAACGCCCTCGTGCTGCTCAAAGGCTCGCGCGGCATCGGGCTGGAGAAGGCGATCCCCGAACTCTGAATCCCCCGCCCCGCCCGAAAGGCGGGCGTCCGGAGCGGCGGCAGACCGCGACGGCACAGCACAAATACCCGCCCCGTGCAATCGCCGGGGCTTTTTTCGGCTTATTTCGAAATTATTTTGTTATTTTTGCCTGTTGTAAACCTTCAAATCAAAGCTATGACACTCAACGAATACCAGCAGCACGCCCTCGAAACGGCCATCTATCCCAACGAACGCCGCATCATCTACCCCACGCTCGGGCTCACGGGCGAAGCGGGCGAAGTCGCCGACAAGGTGAAGAAAGTGATCCGCGACGGACACGAGGAGTTCACCCCCGAAAAGAGACTCGAAATCGTCAAGGAGATCGGCGACGTGCTGTGGTACTGCGCCACGCTCTCGCGCGACCTGGGCTACGAACTCGAAGAGGTGGCGCAGATGAACGTCGAAAAACTCCGCTCGCGCATGCAGCGCAACCACATCTCGGGCAGCGGCGACAACAGGTAATCTTTCGGCGACACCGAAAGATTGCGATTAAAAATTCAAAATTCAGCATTCACAACTACACATGGAACAGGACAAGCAACTCACCTCGCTGCCCGAAAACGCCTACCGCGAACTCAAACCGGGCGAAGAGTACACGCCCGTGATGCCCGCCTCGTCGAACCCGAAGGAGGTGACGCCCTACTCGGTCACGATGGGCGTCATCATGGCCATCGTCTTCTCGGCCGCCGCGGCCTTCCTCGGCCTCAAGGTCGGGCAGGTCTTCGAAGCCGCCATCCCCATCGCCATCATCGCCGTAGGCATGGGCTCGGTGCTGGGCAAGAAGAACATGCTGGGACAGAACGTCATCATCCAGTCGATCGGCGCCTCGTCGGGCGTGATCGTCGCCGGAGCGATCTTCACCCTTCCGGCCCTCTACATCCTGGGGCTCGACGCCGCCTTCTGGCAAGTGTTCCTTTCGTCGCTGTTCGGCGGACTGCTGGGCATCGTGCTGCTGATCCCCTTCCGCAAATACTTCGTCAAGGAGATGCACGGCAAATACCCCTTCCCCGAGGCCACGGCGACCACCGAAGTCCTCGTCTCGGGCGAGAAGGGCGGATCGCAGGCCAAACTGCTGGCCGTCGCGGGCCTCGTGGGCGGTCTCTACGACTTCGCGGTCGGCACGTTCGGCCTCTGGACCGAGTCGGTCTCGACGCGCATCTGCGCATGGGGCGCCGTCGCCGCCGACAAATTCAAGGTGGTCTTCGGCCTCAACACCTCGGCCGCCGTGCTGGGACTGGGCTACATCATCGGCCTGAAATACGCCATGATCATCACCGCCGGATCGTGCCTCGTGTGGTTCGTGATCGTCCCGGTGGTGGGCTCGCTGGCCGAAGCCGTCGATCCCGCCGCGATGATCTCGCTGTTAGGCGTGACGCGCGCCGACATCCTCGCCGACCCGCAGTCGATCTTCACGGCCGAGAACCTCTTCGCATTCATCGGCAAGCCCATCGGCATCGGCGGCATCGCTATGGCGGGCATCATCGGCATCATCCGCCAGTCGAAGATCATCCGTCAGGCCGTGGGCCTCGCGGTCTCGGAGTTCGGAGGCGGCAAAGGCTCCGCCGAGATCGCCGAGCGCACGCAACGCGACCTTTCGATGAAGCGCATCCTCACGATCCTGATCGCCACGCTCGTCTCGGTCTTCGTCTTCTTCCACTTCGGACTGCTGGGCGGCGACTGGACCCAGTCGCTGACGGCGATCCTGATCGTCTTCGTCATCGCGTTCCTCTTCACCACCGTGGCGGCCAACGCCATCGCCATCGTGGGCACCAACCCCGTCTCGGGCATGACGCTGATGACGCTGATCCTCGCGTCGCTGGTATTGGTGAGCGTGGGTCTGAGCGGCACGACGGGCATGACCGCCGCGCTGGTGATCGGCGGCGTGGTCTGCACGGCCCTGTCGATGGCCGGAGGCTTCATCACCGACCTCAAGATCGGCTACTGGCTGGGCACCACGCCCAAGAAGCAGGAGGCATGGAAATTCCTCGGCACGTTCGTTGCTGCGGCGACGGTGGCCGGGGTGATGATCATCCTCAACAAATCCTACGGATTCGTGGGCGAAGGCGCGCTGGTGGCCCCGCAGGCCAACGCTATGGCGGCCGTCATCCAGCCGCTGATGACCGGCGGACAGACCCCGTGGATGCTCTACTTCTGCGGTGCTGCGCTGGCGCTGGTGCTCACGTCGATCGGCATTCCGGCCCTCGCGTTCGCGCTGGGCATGTTCATCCCCATGGAGCTGAACGCCCCGCTGGTGGTGGGCGGACTGGTGGCGTGGTTCGTCTCGAACCGCTCGAAGGACGAAGGGCTGAACAAGGCCCGCTTCGACCGGGGTACGCTCATCGCTTCGGGATTCATCGCCGGCGGCGCGCTGATGGGCGTGGTGAGCGCCGTGCTGAAATTCGCCGGCGTGGACTGGTTCCTCTCGGGCTGGGCCGCATCGAACGCCGCCGAATGGGTGGGTCTGGCCATGTACCTCGTGCTGATCGGCTACATGGCCTGGCACACGATTAAAGCAAAAAGTGAAAAATGAAAAGTGAAAGGTTAAAAGTGGAGTGTAAAAAATGCAGATAGCCTGTTTTTCACCTCTCACCTTTAACTTTTAACCTTTAACCTGTTGAAATTATGGAACTCAAAGAACGTTTTCTGAAATACGTATCGTACGACACGCAGTCGGACGAAAACAGCACGACATTCCCCTCGACCGAGAAGCAGAAGGTCCTTCTGGCGGCCCTGCGCGACGAGATGGAAGCCCTCGGCATGACCGAGGTGACGATGGACCAGTACGGCTACGTGATGGGCACGATCCCTGCCACGGCGGGGTGCGGGAACGCCCCCGTGATCGGCTTCATCGCCCACGTGGACACCTCGCCCGACATGAGCGGCAAGGAGGTGAAACCCCGCGTGATCGAGGAGTACGACGGCGGCGACATCGCCCTGAACGGCCAGCTGACGATGAAGGTTTCGGAGTTCCCGGAGCTGGCCTTCTTCAAAGGGCACACGCTGATCCACACCGACGGCACGACGCTGCTGGGCGCCGACGACAAGGCGGGCGTGGCGGAGATCATGACCGCCGCGGAATATCTGCTGACGCACCCCGAGGTGAAACACGGAAAGATCCGCATCGGCTTCACGCCCGACGAGGAGGTGGGCCGGGGCGTGGATTTCTTCGACGTGAAAGCCTTCGGCGCCGATTTCGCCTACACCGTTGACGGCGGCATGGAAGGCGAACTGGAATACGAGAACTTCAACGCCGCGAGCGCGAAGATCGAGATTCAGGGCCGCAACGTCCACCCGGGCTACGCCAAGGCGAAGATGATCAACGCCATCGACGTGGCGTGCGAACTGCAAACGATGCTGCCCGCCGCCGAGCGTCCGCAGCACACCGAGGGCTACGAAGGTTTCTACCACTGCGTCGGTGTGAACGGCACGGTGGAGAGGGCTTCGCTGAGCTACATCATCCGCGACCACGACGCCGAGAAGTTCGAGCAGAAGAAGGTCTTCATGTGGGCCTGCGTCGATCTGCTGAAAAAGAAATACGGCGACGAGGTGCTGACCCTCACGCTCAAAGACCAGTATTACAACATGCGCAAGATGGTCGAGCCGCATCCGCAGGTGATCGACAAGGCGTTGCGGGCGATGGAGATGGCCGGCGTGAAGCCCCTCGTGCGGCCCATCCGCGGCGGCACCGACGGCGCACGCCTCTCGTTCATGGGCCTGCCGTGCCCCAACCTCTTCACCGGAGGCATGAACTTCCACGGCAAGTTCGAATACTGCTCGCTCACGACGATGCGCAAGGCCCAGCAGGTGATTCTGAACCTGACAAGCCTGTGGGCTAATTAAAAATGAAAAATTAAGAATTAAAAATTGAAATTCGCTATCGCCTGCTCCGGGCCATCGATCCACCCGGGATCACCGAAAGCGAGGGTTCGCCCCGACGCTTCGGGATTTCACGACGCTAAGACAAAAGCCGAATTTTTCATTTCTAATTCTTAATTCTCAATTGCGATAGCTATGGATTCCTTTGGATTTCTGAAAGTGGCCGCGGCGATCCCGCATCTGCGGGTCGGCGACTGCGACTACAACGCCGAGCGCATGGCGGCGATGGCCGAGGAGGCCGCCCGGCGGGGCGTCGAGATCGCGGCATTCCCCGAACTGGGCGTGACGGCCTACACGTGCGGCGACCTCGTGCTGCAATCCACGCTGCTCGACGCGGCCGACGAAGCGCTGGAACGCCTCGTGCGCGCCACGCGCAAACTCCCCCTCACGCTGATCGCCGGGGCCCCCCTGCGCCACGGATCGGCGCTCTACAACTGCGCCGTGGTCTTCACGCAGGGCAAGGTGCTGGGCGTGGTCCCCAAGACCTACATCCCGAACTACGGCGAATTCTACGAAAACCGCTGGTTCGCCTCGGGAGCCGGGATTTCGGACGAACACATCGCCGTCGCGGGCCAGCAGGCCGACTTCGGCGCCGACCTCACGTTCGAGGTCAACGGCGCGGAGTTCGGCGTCGAGCTCTGCGAGGACCTCTGGAGCGCCGTGCCGCCCTCGTCGCAGCTGGCGCTGAATGGCGCGAAGGTGATCTTCAACCTCTCGGCCTCGCCCGAGGCGGCGGGCAAGCACGCCTACCTGCGGCAGCTGGTCGCCCAGCAGTCGGCCCGCACGATCGCGGCCTACGTCTACTGCTCGGCAGGCTTCGGCGAATCCACCACCGACCTCGTGTTCGCCGGCAACGGCATCGTCGCCGAGAACGGCACGATCCTGCGCGAAGCCGAACGCTTCTCGCCCGAGGAACAGTTGGTCGTCGCCGACGTGGACCTCGAACGGCTGGCGTTCGAACGCCGCCGCAACACCTCGTTCCGCATGAACGAAGGGGCCACGGAGAACACCGTGATCGAGATGGAGATACCCGAGGGGCTCCGCGGCGTGGTCCTCGACCGCGACATCGACCCGATGCCGTTCGTCCCGAAGGACGAGGCGCACCGCAGCGAACGCTGCGAGGAGATCTTCCGGATACAGTCGCACGGACTGGCGCAGCGGATGGTCCACACCCGCGCCGGAAAAGCCGTCGTCGGCATCTCGGGCGGGCTGGATTCGACCCTCGCCCTGCTCGTGACGGCCCGCACGTTCGATTTCCTGAAAATGGACCGCGCGGGGATCATCGGCATCACGATGCCGGGCTTCGGCACCACCGACCGCACCTACAACAACGCGCTGGAGCTGATGCGCGGGCTGGGAGTCACGATCCGCGAAATCCCCATCCGCGACGCCTGCACGCAGCACTTCCGGGACATCGGCCTCGATCCCGACGACCGGGGCGCGGCGTACGAGAACGCCCAGGCCCGCGAACGCACGCAAATACTGATGGACGTGGCCAACATGGAAGGCGGACTGGTGGTCGGCACGGGCGACCTTTCGGAACTGGCGCTGGGCTGGGCGACCTACAACGGCGACCAGATGTCGATGTACGGCGTCAACGCCTCGGTTCCCAAGACGCTGGTGCGCCACCTCGTGAAGTGGGCCGCCGACACGGAACGAGACGCCGCGACGCGCGCCACGCTGCTGGACATCATCGACACGCCGGTCAGCCCCGAACTGCTTCCGGCCGACGCCGAAGGGAAGATCACCCAGAAGACCGAAGACCTCGTGGGCCCCTACGAGCTCCACGACTTCTTCCTTTACAATTTCCTGCGCGCGGGTTACGGTCCTGCGAAAATCCTGCTGCTGGCCGAGCAGGCTTTCGAGGGGAGCTACGACCGTGCGACCATCCTGAAGTGGCTCACGGTCTTCGTCCGCCGCTTCTTCACCCAACAGTTCAAACGCTCGGCCATGCCCGACGGCCCGAAAGTCGGTTCCGTGTCGCTCTCGCCCCGCGGCGACTGGCGCATGCCCTCCGACGCCTCGGCGGCGGCATGGCTCCGGGAAGTCGAAGAATTATGAATATGAAAAGAACCCTCTTGCTTGCAGCGTCCCTGCTCCTGCTCGCCGGCACGGCTTCGGCGCAGGACTGGAAAGACGCGCTGAAAAAAGCCGCCACGGCGGCCGCCGACAAGATCACCGACGGCAAACTCACCCAGTATGCGCTGGCTGGCACGTGGAACTACACGGGCCCGGGCGTCAAGTTCGAAGGCGGGGACCTCGCCTCGGAACTCGGCGGCGCAGCCCTCGAAACCACGGTCGTCAAACAGCTGGAAAAAGCCTATGCGCTGGCCGGACTCAAAGCCGGCGCCGGAACGTTCACCTTCGAACGCGACAGCGACGATTTCTCGGCGACGCTGGGCAAGCACAAACTCACGGGAACCTACGAATACGACGCCGAGACGCACGTCGTGACGCTCCATTTCGCCAAGGGCAAGATCAACCTGGGATCGGTGCCGGGCCACGCCTATATCAGCGGCACTGAACTGGTGCTGGTCTTTCCGGTCACGCGGCTCGTGGAGATGATGACCGCCCTCGGCAGCCGGATATCCTCGCTCTCGACGGCCGCCGCCCTGCTGTCGAAGTACAAGGATGTTTACGTCGGGTTCGCCTTTTCCAAGTGACAGGCAGGCGTTTCCGGGGAGGAAGCGCAAAAAAATCGAAAAAAAATTTCAATGACGGATTCATAGCGAATCCGTCTTTTTTCGTTACGGATTTTCAGCCCCGCGACCCGGCTGCCCCGCAGACAGTAAGCAAATGCGCGGCACAGGTAAATAAAATATTTTATGAAATTCTTAAAGAAGTTGCGAAACTCGAATGAATGTACTATTTTTAGGGGCGAGAAACGATTACAAACCCCTCAAAATCCATTCGCTTATGAACGAGCAAGCCCGACAGTACGTCGAAGATTTCATGGCCCGGCTCATCGCCCGCAATCCCGGTGAACCGGAGTTCCACCAGGCCGTCCGCGAGGTGGCCGAATCGCTGGCACCGCACATCGTCGCCAGCCCGATCCTGCAAAAGATGAAGGTGCTGGAACGCATCGCAGAGCCCGAGCGCGTCATCATCTTCCGCGTGCCGTGGCTCAACGACAAAGGCGAAATCGAGATCAACCGCGGCTACCGCATCCAGATGAACAGCGCCATCGGCCCCTACAAGGGCGGCATCCGTTTCCACCCCTCGGTCAACCTCTCGATCCTGAAGTTCCTGGCCTTCGAGCAGACCTTCAAGAACAGCCTCACGACCCTCCCGATGGGCGGCGGCAAGGGCGGTTCGGACTTCAACCCCAAGGGCAAGTCCGACAACGAGGTGATGCGCTTCTGCCAGTCGTTCATGACCGAATTGCAGCGCCACATCGGTCAGGACACCGACGTTCCGGCAGGCGACATCGGCGTCGGAGGCCGTGAAATCGGCTTCATGTTCGGCCAGTACAAACGTCTGCGCGACGAATTCACCGGCACGCTCACCGGCAAGGGCCGCGACTGGGGCGGCAGCCCGCTGCGCCCCGAAGCCACGGGCTACGGAACCTGCTATTTCGCCCAGGAGATGCTCGCCACGCGCAACGACTCGTTCGAGGGCAAGACCGTCTGCATCTCGGGTTCGGGCAACGTCGCCCAGTACGCCTGCCAGAAGGCCACCGAACTCGGCGCCAAGGTCGTGACGCTCTCCGACTCGTCGGGCTACATTCACGACCCCGAAGGCATCAGCTCCGAGAAACTGGAATATGTCATGGAGCTGAAGAACATCTTCCGCGGCCGCATCAAGGAGTACGCCGAAAAATACCCGTCGGCCACCTACTACCCCGGCGAGCGTCCGTGGGGCGTGAAATGCGACATCGCCATGCCGTGCGCCACGCAGAACGAGCTGAACGGCGACGAGGCTCAGGCGCTGGTTGACAACGGCTGCATCTGCGTCGCCGAGGGAGCCAACATGCCCTCGACGCCCGAAGCCATCCGCATCTTCCAGCAGCACAAGCTGCTCTATGCTCCGGGCAAGGCGGCCAACGCCGGCGGCGTAGCCACCTCGGGACTCGAAATGACCCAGAACTCGATTCGCCTCACCTGGTCACCCGAAGAGGTCGATGCCAAGCTGAAATCCATCATGCAAAACATCCACTCGGTCTGCGTGCACTACGGCACCCAGCCCGACGGCTATATCAACTACGTTGTGGGCGCCAACATCGGCGGCTTCATGAAGGTAGCCAACGCCATGCTCGCACAGGGCTGCGTCTGACGGCCGGCCCCGGGAATCCCCGCCAACGAAACACCCCGGAAGCACGAGACTTCCGGGGTGTTTTCGTCGCAGCGGCGGCCGATCGCCCGTTAAGACGTACCGGGTAAGGGAAAAAGATCGGCAGATGCAAAAAAAGGCACGGCCGCTCGGTATTTCAGGCGCACCCATACCACATTCGGGCAAAGGTGTTGCGTGTCACGAAAGTTTGTCTATCTTTGTCGGCACAAAGAGATCGGGCAATGCCGGGAGGCATGCCTGCGATCTCTCGATTCTTGCGACGGCCCTAAAAATCTGTGTGAAGTTGCGTCACTACTCTTTGAATTCTTCAAAACGGGCCGTCGCAACTTTTTCTACCCCTTTGCAAAAATCCTGCCGTTTTCAAGCCTCGACCGCCGCACGTTCGAGCGCCGCGCGCATCGCCGCGCGTCCCGCCTCGATCAGTTCTTTCGAACGGTAGAATTCGAAAATGCCGTAGCTGTCGGCAGGCATCTCGACCAGGATGTCGGGTTTATGAAGCCGGCACATCAGCCGGGCGATATGCTGCTGCATGATCTCCGACGAGGCGATCAGCACCTTGTAGTAATTGAGCGACACCTTGGTTTTCGGCGCGGGAGAGGCAAACGGAGCGCTGACATCCACGCCCACCAGCATGTCGCCCTTCTCGCGGTGCACGCGGTTCAGCGGCAGCGGGTTGACCGTACCGCCGTCGATCAGCACCTGCCCGTCGCGGTGCACGGGCTTGAAGACCGAAGGGATCGAGATCGAAGCCCGGATGGCGTCGTACAGCCCGCCGCGGTCCAGCACCACTTCGCGCCCCGTGAGCAGATCGGCCGCCACGGCCGCGAACGGCACGGGCATCCGCTCGATCTCCACATCCGGAACCAGCTCCTTCATGGCATTCATCACGCGGTCGCCCTTGACCAGCCCCTCGGTGCTCAGGGCGAAGTCCACCAGACTGAAAACCTTGTATTTGTCGAGTTCGCACAACCATTGCTTGAAAGGTTCGAGATGCCCCGAGGCATAGACGCCCCCGACCAGCGCGCCCATCGACGTACCGGCGACGGCGCTGATCTCGAAACCCTGACTTTCCAACTCTTCGATAGCTCCGATATGGGCCACTCCCCGCGCCCCGCCGCCGGCCAGCACCAGCGCCACTTTTCTTTTCTTCATAAGATTCATTCATTTATACGGTCCCGGACCTCGTTCCAGACGCGGGCACCGCACGCATAACTGCACGCATCGTGCCGCGCATCAATCCGTTATCACACAATCCATCGCCACGTCGTGCGGCTCCGAGGGCAGCTCCCCGACCAGTTGGTGAGCGTAACAAACGCCGATCTTCACGGCATGCACCTCCGGCTGCGCGAGGTATTTGTCGTAGTAGCCGCGCCCGCGGCCCATCCGGGCTCCCGCGGCGGTGAACGCCGTGCCGGGAACGATCACCAGATCCAGTTCCCGGGGCTCGCACAGCCGTGCCTCCGGCCCCGGTTCGGCAATGCCGAAGGCCCCCGGACGCATCGTCCGGGGATCGTATTCATAAAACCGCATCACGTCGCCCTCGACGCGCGGCACGGCCAGCCGACGACCGGTCGCGGACCACCGCGCCAGCGCCTCCGACGTGTCCGGCTCGTCGGCCAGCGAACAGAAAACACCCACCGTGCGGGCCCTGCCGAAAGCCTCCGAAAGCTCCGCCCGGGCGAAAATACGCCCCGACGCCGCGGCCCGCTCCGACGGAGTGATCCCGAGGTTCTTTCGGCGCATCGCGGCGCGCAGTTCTTTTTTGGTCATAAAACCCTCCTTTCAGGCATAAAATTCCCGTCTGTTTTCATTGTTATTCCGCAAACAATGGCTATCTTTGCGCGTAAATTCGAACATACCGGAACACAAACTATCACAAATATAAACAAATTAAAATCATTATGAGCTGTTTTCTATCTAATTCCTCGCTCGGCAAGAAGCTGGTCATGAGCGTTACGGGGGCGTTCCTCGTGCTCTTCATCCTCTTCCACATGTCGATGAACATCACGGCGATCATCTCGCCCGAGGCGTACAACACGATCTGCGCGTTACTCGGCGCCAACTGGTACGCGCTGGCCGGTACGGCCGTGCTGGCGCTGGGCGTCCTGATCCACTTCATCTACGCCGTCGTCCTCACGCTGAACAACTACAAGGCGCGCGGATCGCAGCGCTACGCCGTGACGGTGCAGGAGCCGGGCGTGGCATGGGCCTCGAAGAACATGCTCGCACTGGGCTTCGTCATCCTGGGCGGCCTGCTGATCCACCTCATCAACTTCTGGTCGAAGATGCAGCTCGTGGAGATCATGGGCGGACACGTCAACTCGCTGGGATACAGCCCCGCCGACGGCGCCGCGCTGATCGCCTACACCTTCTCGAAATGGTATTACGTGGTGATCTACCTCGTGTGGTTCTTCGCGCTGTGGTTCCACCTCACGCACGGCGTATGGTCGATGTTCCAGACCGTGGGCTGGGCCAACGACACGTGGTATCCCCGTTTGAAGTGCATCGCCAACATCGTGGCCACGATCGTATTCCTCGGGTTCGCCGCCGTGGTGCTCGTCTACTTCTTCTGCCCCTGCATCGCAGGCGCATGCTAATCACCCCATTCAGAGAACAATAAACACACAAACGATATGGCTTTCAAATTAGATGCTAAAATTCCCGCCGGGACGCTCGCCGAAAAGTGGAGCAACCACAAGACGGCGATCAAGGTCGTAAGTCCCGCCAACAAGCGCAAACTCGACATCATCATCGTCGGCACGGGTCTGGGCGGCGCCTCCGCAGCCGCTTCGCTCGGCGAACTGGGCTACAACGTCAAGGTGTTCTGCATCCAGGACTCGCCCCGCCGCGCCCACTCGATCGCAGCCCAGGGCGGTATCAACGCCGCCAAGAACTACCAGAACGACAACGACTCGGTCTACCGGCTCTTCTACGATACGATCAAGGGCGGCGACTACCGCGCCCGCGAGGCCAACGTCTACCGTCTGGCCGAGGTCTCCAACCTCATCATCGACCAGTGCGTCGGCCAGGGCGTTCCCTTCGCCCGCGAGTACGGCGGCCTGCTGGCCAACCGTTCGTTCGGCGGCGCGCAGGTTTCGCGTACGTTCTACGCCCGCGGCCAGACGGGCCAGCAGCTTCTGCTGGGCGCCTATGCGGCCCTCAACAAGGAGATCGCAGCCGGCACGGTGAAGAGCTACCCGCGCCACGAGATGCTGGACATCGTCATCGAGGACGGCGAGGCCAAGGGCATCATCGCCCGCAACCTCGTGACGGGCGAGATCGAACGCCACGGCGCACACGCCGTCGTGATCGCCACGGGCGGCTACGGCAACGTCTTCTTCCTTTCGACCAACGCTATGGCGTCGAACGGCTCGGCCGCATTCCAGTGCTACCGCAAGGGCGCCGGCTTCGCCAACCCCTGCTTCACGCAGATCCACCCCACCTGCATCCCCGTTCACGGCGACCAACAGTCGAAGCTGACGCTGATGTCGGAGTCGCTGCGCAACGACGGCCGCATCTGGGTTCCCAAGAAACTCGAAGACGTGAAGGCGCTCCGTTCGGGTGCCAAGAAACCCTCGGACATCGCCGAGGAGGACCGCGACTACTATCTGGAGCGCCGCTACCCGGCCTTCGGTAACCTCGTGCCGCGCGACGTGGCTTCGCGTGCCGCCAAGGAGCGCTGCGACGCAGGCTTCGGCGTGAACGAGACCGGTCTGGCCGTATTCCTCGACTTCAAGACCGCCATCGAGCGTCTGGGCAAGGATATTATCAAACAGCGTTACGGCAACCTCTTCGACATGTACGAGGAGATCACCGATGTGAGCCCCTACGAGCAGCCGATGCAGATTTTCCCCGCCGTGCACTACACGATGGGCGGCATCTGGGTTGACTACAACCTGATGACCACCATCCCGGGCCTCTACGCCATCGGCGAGGCCAATTTCTCGGACCACGGCGCGAACCGTCTGGGCGCTTCGGCCCTGATGCAGGGTCTGGCCGACGGATACTTCGTCCTGCCCTACACCATCGGCGACTACCTCGCGCACAAGATTCAGGCCCCGAAGGTGAAGACCGACACCAAGGCTTTCGACGAAGCCGAGAAGGGCGTCCGGGAGAAGATCGCCAAACTGCTCGCCATCAACGGCAAACAGTCGGTGGACGACATCCACAAGAAGCTGGGCCACATCATGTGGGAGAACGTCGGCATGGCCCGCACGAAGGAGTCGCTCGAAAAGGCCATCGCCGAGATTCAGGCGCTCCGCAAGGAGTTCTGGAAGGACGTGAAGGTCGTCGGCAAGGAGAACGACTTCAACGTCGAGCTCGAAAAGGCGCTGCGTCTGGCCGACTTCCTCGAACTGGGCGAACTGATGGCCCGCGACGCCCTCAACCGCGAGGAGTCGTGCGGCGGCCACTTCCGCTCGGAGCACCAGACCGAGGAGGGCGAAGCCAAGCGCGACGACGAGAACTTCGTATACGCCGCCGTATGGGAGTACAAAGGCATGGACGAGGCTCCGGAGCTCACGAAAGAGCCCCTGAACTTCGAGTTCGTGCACCCCGCACAGCGCAACTACAAAGACTAAGGCCATTTGACGTTGAACTTTAATATCGAATCGAAACTATGAATTTTACATTAAAGATATGGCGTCAAAAGGACGCTAAATCCAAGGGGGCGTTCGAGAGCTACAAGGTGGAGAACATCTCGGCCGACACCTCGTTCCTCGAAATGCTCGACATCCTGAACAACAACCTCATCCACGAGGGCAAGGAGCCCGTGGCCTTCGACCACGACTGCCGCGAGGGCATCTGCGGCATGTGCTCGCTGCACATCGACGGACAGGCCCACGGCCCCAGCCAGGGCGCCACGACCTGCCAGATCTACATGCGCAAGTTCAAGGACGGTGCGACGATCACCATCGAGCCGTGGCGCTCGGCGGCGTTCCCCGTCATCAAGGACCTCGTGGTGAACCGCTCGGCATACGACCAGATTCTGCAAGCCGGAGGCTTCATCTCGGTGCGCACGAACTCGGTGCCCGACGCCAACGCCATTCCGATCTCGCAGGCCGACGCCGAAGAGTCGATGGACGCCGCCGCCTGCATCGGCTGCGGAGCCTGCGCCGCCACGTGCAAGAACGGTTCGGCCATGCTGTTCGTCGCTGCCCGCGTGTCGTCGCTCGCCAAGCTGCCGCAGGGCCGCGTGGAGGGTGCCCGCCGTGCCAAGGCGATGGTCGCCAAGATGGACGAGCTGGGCTTCGGCAACTGCACCAACACGGGTGCCTGCCAAGCCGAATGCCCCAAGCAGATTTCCATCGCGCATATCGCCCGTCTGAACCGCGAGTTCCTTTCGGCGAAGTTCGAAGACTAAGAACCGTCGAAGGTGATAAGACCAAGGGCCGGACACAATGTCCGGCCCTTTTCTCTTTCGGGCGATATGCGCAGAGCGCATCCATATCGACAAACCCTCCCGGCCTCCCTTTGAAAAGGGAGGAGACTGACCCGTCTGAACCACGAGTTCCTCTCGGCAAAGTTCGAAGACTAAACTCCGGTCAAAGACAACACGAAGCAAAGGCGGGGCTCAATGAGTCCCGCCTTTCTCGTGAGTCATCAGCTGAAAAATCGGTTTTAGCGAGGCGGGAACGCAAAACAGGATAGTCAGCGTGAAAACCCGCAACCGCCCACAACACGGGCTTTTTAAGCCCGTGGTTTTGGATACCTTTTGACATCAAAAGGTACAGAGCTATTTCTTCGGCCGGATCGTCGAGAGGCGCGCAACCTGCTTGAGGTCGAACTTGCCATAGATGTTCACCACGACCGTCTCTTTCGTACCGCAGGTCAGCATCAGCAACTCCGAATTATCGGTGACCGACGCCTCGCGGATGTAGAATTTCGTGGTCTGCCCCTCTTCGGTCCCCGACATCACCAGCTGGAATTCGAGGTCCGGATCGGCGGCCAGTCTCTCCGCATCGGCGACGAACTGCGCTCCGTCGCCCTTGTCGAGCGACACGATGCGGATATACTCGATGCCCCCAAGCAATTCGGCCAATCCCCTGTCGCCCTTTTCAGCCGCCTGACGGCTCATCATCCGCATCATCTTCCGCTCCAGCTGGATGCTGGTGAAGCCCTCGGCCTTCGTGTAGCGGTCGAAGAATCTCCACGAGGCGTTCTGCCCCCGAACCAGGAACGGCAGCAGGACCAGCAGGATCAACAGCAATCGTTTCATGGCCGCGAGTTTTTACATGAAGACGCAGACTCCCAACGACAGCGGATGGCAGGAGGGCCCCGCGCTGCTCTTGAAAAGCCGCGTCACGCCGTAACGGACATAGACGCCGACCCCGTGGTAAGAGACCGAGCCCCCGACCCCGAACTGGACGGGATTCAACCCAGAGAGGGAGTTCTTCACCTTCGGCTTCTTGTAGATCGCATTGGACCCGAGCGTGAAATCGCAGTATCCCACGACCGCGATACGCAGCTTCCGGACCGGATCGAACGAGAATTGCAGCGGAATGCCCAGCGAGGTGGTGCGAAGTTTCGACTTGTCGGCCCTCTCATCCAGCGTCACGGGCACGATCAGACCGTCCTCACGGCCCAGCGTGATCGTGTTGTCCGAAAGGCGGTAGTTGTTGACCGTATAGCGCAGACCGGTCGCAAACTCGAATTTTCCCTGTCTGTCCAGACGCACCGCCAGCCCGATGGGCGTCACGCCGAAGTGGAACGAATTGCCGGCCCGCAAATCGAGAAAATCCGCCGTTTCGGCAGGATAACCCGCATAATCGACACCCGTGAGGAGATTGAAACCCATCTCGATCCCGTCGAACAGCAGCCCCTTGACCCTCGAATGCGAGCGGGATTTCTGCGACGAACCGCGGTGCGGCGCCTGCCCGAGCGTGATTCCGAAGCCCGCCACTTCGAGAACCATATCGTTCCCGTCGGCGGCGCGGCGCATGGTGACCGGCCCCGTATCGACATCCCCGATCCGCCGGAGGGAATCCGCCGGCTGCGCCGAGGCGCACAGCCCCGGCAACATGAAAACACCCAAAAGAATAAGCAATCTGTTCATGGCATATCGTTTTTAATTGTTCTCTATCAATTCGTCCACCATCCGCCCCGACTCCTCCAAAGCAGAGAACGATTCGAGATAGACCGTCGTTTGCATGGCCACCTCCGCGTCGTACACCGCCACCCCGTCGATATAGCAGTAGGGCTTGCGCAGCAGGTCGGCGCAGACGAAAATCCCGAGCGCGACGGCCGCCGCCGCGGCAATTCCCCAAAGCGGCGCCATGCGCCGTATCCGGCGGGGCTTCCAGCGTTCCGGGGAATGCTCCCCGGCCAGCGCGTCCAGTCCGCCGAACAGGGTCCGCACCTCCCGCAGCGACTCCGGCACGTCGGCCGCCCGCCGCATCCATTCGCGCAATTCGCGCTCCTCCGCATCGGTCGCCTGCGCTGCGAACCAGCGCTCCGCGAGCCGTTCAATCCGTTCTTGCCGTTCGTTCATCGTCCGTCATTTTTTTCAGTACCTCTCGCAATCCGTTGCGGGCGCGGGAGAGGATCACGCGCACCTGCGCTTCGTCGCAGCCGACCATCCCGGCGATCTCGCGGGTGGAGTAGCCCTCTATATCTTTCAGGTGGAGCACCTCCCGCTGGCGTCCGGGGAGGCAGGCCAGCGCCCGCCGCACCAGTTCGCGCATCTCCCAGCGGTCGGCCTCGGCAGCCGCCGAACGCTCCGTCCACCCCGCCACCGCATCGTCCCGGCGGCCTGCGGCCCGCTGCCGGCGCAGCAGGTCGAGACAACGGTTGCGCACGGCGGTCATCACGAAGGAATCGACCCGGCGGCACCCTTCCAGCCGCCCCCGCTCGCGCCACAGACGCTCCAGCAGATCGTGTACGGCATCCTCCGCCTCGGCCGGCGAAAGCAGCAGGCTTTGGGCGTAACGGAACATGCGGTCGCGGAGCGGCAGGACAAGCGAGGTGAATTCGGACTCCTTCATTGTATCTGTAAGACGAAGCTGAGGGGCGAAACGCAACAATGCGAACCCAAATATCGGAATTTTTTCACCGAATATCCCCCGTTTCATGGACGGAGGCTCATTTTTTTGAAAAAATTCAGTATTTTGTATTGCATAATACTAAAATCCGTATTATATTTGCATTATCAAAATAGTAGGAATCGCAAGACATCCGACTGCGGCAACACTTAGACGACTATGAAAGAGACTGTAAACGCGAACATCGGCTCCCTGGCATTCACCCTCGACGAGGATGCCTACCGGGCGCTGGGCAACTATTTCGACGACATCCGCCGCCGTCTGCCCGAGGACGACGCCGAAACGATGAGCGACATCGAAACGCGCGTGGCGGAGATCTTCCGCGAGAAGGTCGCGTCGCCCATGCGGGTCATCACGCTCGACGTGGTCCGCGCGACGATGGAGCAAATGGGCTCCCCGGCCGACTTCGGAGAGCCCCGCGACGCAGCGCAGGACGGAACGGAACCCGCCGGCGGGGAGTCCTGCGAACCGGCGCCCCGGAGGCTCTACCGTTCGCGCACGGAGCGTTCGATCGCCGGCATCTGCGGCGGACTGGCCGCCTATTTCGACGCCGACCCGACGCTGATCCGCCTCGTGACGCTGCTGCTGATCCTCTTCGGAGGGCTCTCGATCTGGGCCTACATCATCCTCTGGATCGTCATTCCCGAGGAGCCCGCCCGCAAATTCAACATCAACCGCAACCGATAAAAAACCACGAATATGGCAACGAACGACAACAAGCGGTTATTCCGCTCGCAAGACAGCATCATCGCCGGCGTCTGCGCCGGACTGGCCGAATATTTCGGGCTCGACACCTCGCTGGTCCGCATCGGGACCCTGATCCTGATCCTCTTCGGAGGACTCTCGCTCTGGATCTACATCATCCTCTGGCTGATCGTTCCGAAGGCTCCCAAAAGGTTAAACGCATAGCATCATGGCCGAAGACAACGTAAAAGCGCAGATGCGCAAAGGAATCCTGGAGTACTGCATCCTCGCCATTCTCTCCCGCGAGGATTCGTATGCTCCGAAGATCATCGCCGAACTCAAACAGGCGGAGATGATCGTAGTCGAGGGTACGCTCTACCCGATCCTCACCCGGCAGAAGAACGCCGGACTGCTGACCTACCGCTGGGAAGAGTCGCCGCAAGGTCCGCCCCGCAAGTACTACACGCTCACGGACAAGGGCCGCGAATACCTTGCGACGCTCGACGAGACGTGGGACGAACTCGTCGGGCAAATACGGCTCATCCGCCACGGAAAATAACCCAAGATCAACCCTACTAAAAAACATACGCCATGAAAAAAATCCTGCTGACAGCCGTTCTGATCGGAGCCATGTTCTCCGTAAGCGCCTATGTCGTCTGCGTCGCAGCGCCGCTGCTGGGCAAAAACATCAAGGGCAGCGGCCATATCGTCACGAAAACCCTTCCCGCCCCCGATTTCGACGCCATCGACGCATCGCGCGCCGTGAAGGTCGTCGTCTCGGCCGGGGCGTCGGACATCCGCATCGAGGCCGACGACAACCTGATCGACCTGGTGGTCGCCGAAACCCGCGGCAAGACCCTCGAAGTGACGCTCGACAAAAAGGCGTCCAACATCCAGAACGCCGACATCACGGTAACCATACCGGCCAACGGCGGGAAGATCCGCTCGCTCAAAGCATCGAGCGCCTCGAAAATCACGAGCGATGCGACGCTCCGGGCCGACAGGTTCACGATCGAGGCTTCGAGCGCCGCCAAGATCAAAGCCGCGGTGGAGGCCGCCTCGTGCTCGATAGACGCTTCGAGCGCGTCGAAAATCAGCGCGGAGGTGAAGGCCGCGACCTGCACGGTCAACGCTTCGAGCGCCTCGAAGATCGCGCTCGCCGGCTCGGCCGAGGATTTCACGGCCGATCTCAGTTCGGCGTCGAAACTCGACGCCGAAAAGTTCACCGCCGTCAACGCCTCCGTCAGCACGTCGAGCGCTGCCAAGGCCGACATAGATTGCAGCGGAAAACTCACGGCCAGCGCATCGAGCGGCTCGTCGATCGGCTACACGGGCGGCTGCCGGACCTCGCTGAGCAAATCGAGCGGCGGCAGCGTCCGCAAAAACTAATCCCCGAAGCACCCGACAACCATGAAAGAGGTTAAAAAATGCAGCATATCGGGCGTGGCGTTCACGATGGACACCGACGCCTACGAAGCTCTCGCGGCCTATCTCGACAGCCTGAAAAAGAGCTACAAGGACACGGCCGACGGCGCGGAGATCGTCGCCGACATCGAGGCGCGCATCGCCGAGCTGATCCTCTCGGCGCAGGACAACACCCGCGTCGTGGAGAAGCCACTGATCCTGAACATCATTCAGCAGATGGGCTCCGCCGAGGACATCTCCGACCAGGGCGCCGACCGCGACCTGCACTGCGACACCCCGCGCATCCCCCGCCGCCTCTACCGCGACACGGAGAACGCCAAGCTGGGCGGCGTCTGCGCCGGCATCGGCAAGTATTTCGACATCGACCCCGTGTGGGTGCGGCTCGGGCTGTTCCTGCCGCTGCTGCTCACCTGCTTCGGATGGCTTCCTTTCCTGCACTGGTTCAGCCCGATGTTCGGCAACCTGTTCGGCATCTTCCTGATCTGCTATTTCATCATGTGGTTCGCCGTTCCGGCGCCCCGCACGGCACGCCAGAAGCTCGAAATGAACGGCGAGAGAATCACCGCGCAGTCCATCGGCGATGTCACCTCGGCCGCAGCCTGCGCCGACCCCGACGCCCGGGCCAAACCGATCATCGCCGAGGCGGTCTCGGTCTTCGGCAAGGTGGTGCTGATCCTGCTGAAAATCTTCGCCGGATTCCTCGTCTTCGGACTCATCATGGGCGCCTGCGCGCTGATTATCGGGCTTTTCGCCGTCATCGTCGGCGGAGAGAGCCTCTTCGCCCCCGAAATACTGGGCAATACCGTTTCGATCTGGGTCGCAAGCCTCGGCATACTGGCCGTGCTGATTCCGCTGATCCTGCTGATCTACGTGCTGATGTGCCTGATCGCCTCGCGCAAACCCGGCGGCAAGACCGTCCTGGCCATCTTCCTCGTGTGGCTCGCCACGATCATCGCCGTATCGTGCGTGGCGATCCGCGAGAACGTGGGCGACAAGTTCCGCAAGAAGCGCGACGCCATCGAACAGGTGTTCCGGAGCGAGATCGTCATCGACGGCGACACCACGACGCTGGAACGCCTGCTGGAGGATTACGACGACGAGAGCGTGATCGAAGAGGGCCGCAAGACCCTGCATATCGCCGTGCCTTCGAAGTCGATCGACATCACCGTCGATAAGAACCGGGGAAGCCTGCACGTCAACGCCGACGGCCGGGAGGTATCGGTGCAGGCCGGAGAAAAAGACGGAAAAGCCTCGGTGAGCATCTCCGCGGGGGAGAAAACCGGCTCCGCGGCCGAAGCTGCGGAATAACCGCAGCGCAATTTCAAATAAAAAGTTCTCTTCCGACAGGGCGGCATCCTTTTTGGGCCGCCCCTGTTTTTTGAATTTTTTTTGTATCTTTGGACGGTTTTGTCTTAAAAACAAAGTAAAGTATGGCCGGAATCAAATGTATCGGCATCCTGACCTCGGGCGGCGACGCCCCGGGCATGAACGCCGCAATACGCGCGGTGACGCGCAGCGCGATCTTCAACGGATTCACCGTGAAGGGAATCATGCGCGGATACAAGGGTCTCGTGTTCAACGAGATCGTCGAATTCAAATCGCAAAGCGTCAGCAACATCATCCAGCTGGGCGGCACGATCCTCAAGACGGCGCGCAGCCAGGAGTTCACCACCCCCGAAGGCCGCAAGGCCGCCTACGACAACATGGTCGCCGCAGGCATCGACGCGCTGGTGGTGATCGGCGGCGACGGTTCGCTGACCGGAGCGGGCATCTTCGCCGAGGAGTTCAACGTGCCGATCGTGGGGCTTCCCGGAACGATCGACAACGACCTGGGAGGAACCGATTCGACGATCGGCTACGACACGGCGCTGAACACCATCATGGAGGCGGTGGACAAACTGCGCGACACGGCGTCGAGCCACGAGCGGCTGTTCTTCGTCGAGGTGATGGGCCACACGGCGGGCTACCTGGCGCTCAACAGCGCCATCGCCACGGGCTCCGAGGCGGCGATCATCCCGGAGATGGAGACCGAAGTAGACCAGCTGGCCGAGCTCATCAACCACGGCTTCCGCAAGAGCAAGAACTCGGCGATCGTGATCGTCGCGGAGAACCCCAAGACGGGCGGCGCCACGGCGCTGGCCGAGCGTGTGAAGAAGGAGTTCCCGCAGTACGACGCCCGCGTGACGATTCTGGGACACATCCAGCGCGGCGGCTCGCCGACGGCCGTGGACCGCATCCTCGCCTCGCGCATGGGCGAAGCGGCCATCGAGGCCATTCTCGACGGGCAGCGCAACGTGATGATCGGCACGATGAACGGCAAGATCGTCTACGTGCCCTTCGCCAAGGCCGTCAAGCACGACAAGGGCATCGACCGCGGCGCGCTGGACCTGGTAAAGATACTGTCGATATAGAAACAACACCCCTAACCCGAACAAATGAAACGCGTCATCGGCATCGGCAACGCCCTCACGGACATGCTGGTCAACCTGAAAACCGACTCCGTGCTGGGGAGGTTCAAATTAGCCAAGGGCTCGATGAGCCTCGTGGACACCAAGCTGCAAACCGAAATCTCGAAATCGGTGGCGGGACTCCCCTATTCGCTCTCGCTCGGCGGATCGGCCGGCAACACCATCCGGGCCATGGCGCAGCTGGGATGCAGCGTCGGCTTCATCGGCAAGGTGGGTCCCGATACCACGGGCGATTTCTTCGTGCAGGCGTTGGACAACCTCGGCATCGAGCCGGTCATCTTCCGCGGCAGGGAACGTTCGGGCAAATGCGTGTCACTGATCTCCGCCGACGGCGAGCGCACGATGGTCACCCACCTGGGCGCGGCGCTGGAGCTCTCGGCTCCGGAGATCGAACCGGCGATCTTCGAAGGCTACGACTGCCTCTATGTCGAAGGCTATCTGGTGCAGAACCACGAACTGATCCTCAAAGCCGCCCGCACGGCCAAGGAGTGCGGACTGAAAGTCGCCATCGACCTGGCGAGCTTCAACATCGTCGCCGAAAACCTCGAATTCCTGCGCGGGCTGGTGCGCGACTACGTGGACATCGTCTTCGCCAACGAGGACGAAGCCAAGACCTTCACCTGCGAGGGCGAGCCGCTGAACGCCCTGCAAGCCATTTCGAAGCTGTGCGAACTGGCCGTGGTCAAGATCGGCATCAAGGGGGCGCTCATCAAACAGGGCGACGAGGTCGTGCACGTGGGCATCATGGCCGCGGCCAAGCGCGTGGACACCACCGGAGCCGGGGATTTCTACGCCGCGGGGTTCCTCTCGGGGCTCTGCGATGGGCTTTCGCTCCGCCAGTGCGGCACGATCGGCGCCATCACCGCCGGCAAGGTGATCGAGGTCGTGGGCACGACCTTCGGCGAGGAGGGCTGGAAGGACATCCACCGGCTGGTGAACAAAGTCAAAAACGAAAAGTACCTGTTCTGAATACAAAAAACCGCAGTTTCCGACTGCGGTTTTTCATTTATCCAACTTAATACAGGAAATCGGGAATTACCTTTATATAGAATAAATTAATCAGAAATACCAGCAGAATCGACACCGGAAACAGGATCACATACATACGTACCGGAACCGGCTTCTTACAGAAAAACACGATCAGCGTAACCAAAGCCGCCAACAAAGGGGAAAGCCAGATATACGCATTCGATGCGTACATGATACCGAACAGAAGTTCCATCAACGATGACAATAGGAATCCCACAGCAAAAAAACACAGCAGCACCCAGCCCCAAACCTCCCTCTTCACCGAAGCCAGCACCAAAACAGCCCCGACGATTCCCGACAGCATCCAAATTGCATCCCGAGAGACGTATTGCAAAGGTTTGTAGGCAAACAGATGGAGAATATGTGCATTGTCATAAGCTCGATCGAGCGGACTATAAATAAAAAAGACACACCCTAAGGCGATGAGCACAACTAAAAACAAATCAGTCAATTTCATTTTTCGATCCATCGCCGATTCGAATATTATACGTTCATTTTTTGAATTTTCGTGAACAGCCCCCGGCTGATCCCGCTGCGCATGCGCAGCAGCCAGACCGACCTGCGGGGCGGCATCGTCAGGCACAGCCCGAGCGTCGCGGCCCATTTGGCCAGCTCCAGCGCATAAGTCTTCGGCAGCCGGCGGTGGATCTGCGCCCGGAGGCGCTGGCTGACGCCGACATTGTAGCTCAACCGCCGGAAATAGGCCACGGTGAGCTTCGACGGGGGGATGATGTGCCACATCACGGCGTCCGGCACATACCAGATCGTCTCACCGCCCGCAAGGAGCCGCTCGAAAAAGTCGTTCTCCTCGCCGCCGATCAACTCGCCGTTCACGCGCCCCAGCGAAGGGTCGAATCCCCCGTACCCCGCCAGTCCCGCACGCCGGAAGGCCATGTTGCCGCCCCCCGGAACCCGTCCCGCAGGAAACGGACGCACGTCGGGGCCGAAATCCATCGGATTGGCGATCGGCATCTCAACGTATTTCGACATCCAGTCGGGACGCCCCGTCGGATATTCTGCGATGATGCGCCCGCCGGCCACGACGGCTTCGGGATGCGCATCGAAAAAATCGAGGTAGGCGCGCAGAAATCCCGGATTCACCCGTTCGTCGTCGTCGATGAAGGCCACCAGCGGCGCCTGCGCCTCCCGCAGCCCCCGGTTGCGGGCATACGACACCCCGGGCCCCGGCTCCGAGACGAGCCGCAGACCGATGTCCGGATGCGCCCCGGCGAACTCCTTGAAACGCATCACGGTGTCGTCCGTGGAGTTGTTGTTCACCACCACGCACTCCCACACGTGCGGCGGCAGGTCCTGACGCACGACCGATTCGAGCGCCGCGACAAGCTGCGCGGCACGGTTATGGGTGGGAATGACGAGCGACAACCGAATCATTGTGCGAATATACTGATTTTCCGCAAAAAACCGTATCTTTACACCCGAATTAAACGCGTTACGACTATGTACAAACTGATTCGCAGCCTGCTGCCGGTCGTCGCGGCGCTCCTCACCGCCGCAGCCGGAGCGCAGAACGCCGCCTGGACCGGCACGGCGGAACCCCTCGAGGAGAACGCCTACCGCATCGTGCTCGAAGCGTCGATACCTCAACCCTACCATATGTACGACATGGGACCCTACGAAGACGGTCCCAACGCCACCTCCATCGTCTTCACGCCCGGCGAGGGCGTCACGCTCGAAGGCGGCGTCGAACAGCTCGACACGCCGCACCGCTATTTCGACGAACTGTTCGGCATGGAGATCGGAACCTTCTCCGGCAAGGCCCGCTTCGCCCAGCGGGTGAAGCTCTCCGTGCCGGCATCCTCCGTCAAGGCGCAGATCGAATGGATGCTCTGCGACGACACGAGCTGCATGCCGCCCGACGACACGGAGCTGACCATAGCCATTCCCGCCGGCCCAACGTCCGCGAATACGGCAGCAACGGCGGAGCCCGAGAAAACCCCGGCGGCGGAGATCGCCCCCGCGCAGAAAGATGCCGCGGGCGGAGGTACGCTCTGGGCGCTGATTATCGAGGCGATCCTCTGGGGATTCGCCGCCCTGCTCACCCCCTGCGTCTTCCCGATGGTTCCGATGACCGTCTCGTTCTTTATGAAGAGCGCCGGAAGCCCCGCCGCGGGACGCCTGCGCGCCGGCATGTACGGATTCTTCATCGTAGCCCTCTACACGCTGCCCATCGCGGCGATCATTCTTATCACGCGCATCCTCGGCGGCGACGCCGTGACGGCCGACATCTTCAACTGGCTCGCCACGCACTGGCTGCCGAACATCCTCTTCTTCCTCGTGTTCATGGTCTTCGCGGCGTCGTTCTTCGGGGCGTTCGAGATCACCATGCCCTCGTGGATGGTCAACAAAAGCGACTCCAAAGCCGACTCCAAGGGGCTGGCCGGCATCTTCTTCATGGCCCTGACCCTCGTGCTGGTGTCGTTCTCCTGCACGGGACCCATCGTCGGCTCGGTGCTCATCAAATCCACCGCCGGAGAGTTCTGGACGCCGATCATCACCATGCTGGCATTCTCCCTGGCCTTCGCGCTGCCCTTCACCCTCTTCGCGTTCTTCCCCGCGATGCTCAAAAAACTGCCCAAGAGCGGCGGATGGCTCAACTCGGTGAAAGTCGTGCTGGGATTCATCGAGGTGGCGCTCGGCATGAAATTCCTCTCCGTGGCTGACCAAACCTATCATTGGGGACTGCTCGACCGCGAAATCTACCTCGCCGTGTGGATCGTCACCTTCTCCCTGCTGGGACTCTACCTGCTGGGAAAGATCCGATTCGCCCACGACAGCGACACGCCTTACCTGGGTGTGGGACGCCTCGCGCTGGCCATCGTCACCTTCTCGTTCGTCGTATACCTCATCCCCGGCATGTGGGGAGCCCCCCTCAAAGGACTTTCCGGATACCTCCCGCCGCTCCATACGCAGGACTTCGTCATCGGGCAGGGCGGTCCGGTGTCCACCGGGAACGGAGATGCGCGCATGCTGCTGACCGCCGACGGACGGAAACCCAAGCACAGCGACTTCCTCCATCTGCCGCACGGACTCGAAGGGTTCTTCGATCTCCCGGAGGCCGAAGCCTATGCCGCAAAGGTCGGAAAGCCGCTCTTCATCGACTTCACGGGACACGGATGCGTCAACTGCCGCGAAATGGAGGCCCGCGTATGGTCCGACCCGCAGGTGCTGGAGATTCTGCGCAACGACTATGTGATCGTCGCGCTCTACTCCGACGACAAGAAGGTGCTCCCCGAGAGCGAGTGGGTCACGACCGATTCGGGGAAAGTGTTGAAAAGCCTCGGCAAAATCAATTCCTATTATGCGTTGAAGACCTTCGGGGTCAACGCTCAGCCCTACTACGTCTTGCAGGGGCGCGACGGGAAGCTACTCGTTCCGCCGCGCGGATACGACCTCAGCATCCCCGGATTCGTCGCATTCCTCCGAAGCGGCCTCGAAGCCTACCGCAACGGGCAATAGGCGCTTCGGGCGTATGAAAAAATTCCGCTGCCAGATTCCGGCAGCGGAATTTTTCGTATAGGTCCGGGCCCGAACGGTCTGCCTCGTATCAAACAAAAAGCACAGGTTCTTGGCCTGTGCTTTTACTATGAGGAGGTGGAAATACTAAGATGTAATGGGATAATCATTCTTCGATTGGCAATATTGTTCCAAAATCTTTCCAACCTGCAGTAGTCTTGTAATTACTTAAGCTTTCTTTAGGCACTTTTAAAGCGATATTGTCCACATTATATTGGTGAAATGAATTAGCCTCACAATCATTACCAGAACTATCTACCCATATTTTAGGAGGAATTGACGCCAAACAAATTACCGTATCAATATCTATTATATCATTACTATACATACTATTGCAAGAAAAAGCAAACATTGAAACCTTTTGCGTTGACTTAGGTAAAATAACTTGTGGGAAATCGCATGATTGAGATGGTATATATGTAATGCCTTCCAAAAATTTAATAGTTTTTCTGTTATAGCAATATCTTAGTTTTAGCGACAAATTATAACCACAGCTATCTGCGGTTATAATTAATTCTTCCAAATTTCTGCATCCACTAAATGAAGCGCCATAGGATTTAACATTTTTGAATGAAATGAATTTACGAAGAGTTCGATTTCCCTCAGATGCAGTTGATCCTTGGTTAAACATCTTCGAAACAGAAGAGCCCCCATAATACGTCGCTTCTGACAAATCCACGACCTCTACCGCATGTATATTATCAATTGTCCGAATATCTGCATTATTCATTTCTCCTATAACTTTAATATTAATCAGAGATCGTTTTTGTTCCAATGTAAGTAAAGAATTTAGTGTTCCCGGTTCTTTAACTTCTACGGTAAGTTCACTATCCGATACAAAAGAGAGTTTAATGACCGTTGATTCTGTGTCATTCAAAATAAAGCAAACATAACCATCCTCAATAGATACCCCTTTGAAAAAATTATCTCCATCCGGTCCATTAAGGCTACTATCACCTGTTGCTTTACCAAGTTTTGTCCAAGATAACTCGTTATCATAAGAAATATACCAATACCCATCTGTTATCTTAAATTGAGGAGTAGTGCCGTCTTTTCCATTAGTTCCATCTTCTCCATCTATGCCCGGTTCTCCATTTGTACCATCAGTACCTTCTGCCTTGACTTTCTTTCCATCAACCAAAAGCCAGTCGTTATTGACAGTCCAATAGTAGATGCCATCCGCATCCTTTTTGACGCTGATAACCGGAGTAATAGCATCTTTACCATTCTCTCCATCTTTCCCGTCTTCACCAGCCACTCCATTCTTACCGTGATAGATAGTGATAGTTTTACCGGAAGAAAAAGTTATTAGATAGCCACTTCCATCGGGTAGTGTCGCTACACTTTTAATGGATTCGTTTTTCTGCAAGGCCGTAACAATTTCCTGCAACGAGGAAATATTGGTATTCATCTGTTTGCATAACTCTTCGAGTTTTGTTACCCGATTTTCCAATCCATTGACGCTGTCCCACAATTTGGAATCATCGTAGCTATCACTACAATTTGCTAATGTAATAGCTGATAAAAATATTAATATCTTTTTCATACCTATCTGTTATTCATTGTTATCTATTATTTCACAAATAAAATCTGTTACTGATTTGGTGTGAATATTTACCTCATTGTATATTTGTACTTAGTTAATTAAATTTGAATAGTAAAGACATCAGAGTATGGAATAAGTCCGATCTCTCATTGGTCTTCTAAACCGGGAATTATGTTCTGACCCCATACTCTTTACATCAGAATCCGGATAGTTCGTAAGGTGTTTGAGCCCGCATTCGCAATGAAGGACCAAGATGTAAGCGATGTCGTTAGAACCAAAAAACGAACGGCCATGAGGTACATTGGAATCGACGTGAGCAAGGCTACATTCGTGGTAGCTTACTCCTCCGACAAAGGCGGGGAGATCCGTACTTTTAACAACACGACCGCTGGTATCAGACAGTTTATCGGGACTCTCCCCAAAGATGGCAGTATCCACTGTGTTATGGAGGCGACAGGGAACTACAGTGCCTTGCTGCTGTATATGCTCAATGTCGCCGGAATTACTGTCAGCATGGAGAATCCGCTGAAGGTAAAGAACTTCGCCAAAGCCATGCTCTCTACGATCAAGACCGATAAGAGCGATGCACGACTCATTACCTTGTACGGAGAGAAGATGAACCCGCGTCCTTTCAAGGTCCAGGGAGAGGCCATCCTGCGGCTCCGACAGAAAAGAACCGTCATTCGCCAACTTACTAAGCAGATTACCGCCATGTCGAACCTTCGTGGCTCTCTCGCATGTCTGCCTGTCCCGGACAAAGGTGCAACTCATACCGTAGACGAAACGATCAAGTTCCTTGAAAAGAAGCGTGACAGGCTTCAGTCGGAACTCACGGATCTTGTCGAAGTCGAGTTCAGCCGGCAACTCGCACTCCTGACAACCATCAAAGGTATAGGCATAACGCTCGCCACGGCGCTCATCATCACTACCGGAGGATTCACTTACTTCCAGAATGCCAAGCAGGTGTCCCGCTATCTCGGTATCTGTCCCACTTACGAACAATCCGGAACTTCGGTAAACATCAAAGGGCATATCAACCGAAACGGAGACGCATACACCAGAGGACTTCTCTATATCGCCGCTTGGCCTGCCAGTAGGTTCAATGCCCAATGCAAAGAGACTTATACGAGGCTCAGGCAAAACGGAAAGTCGGGAAAACTCGCTATGATCGCTGTCGCAAATAAACTCGTCAGGCAGGCTTTTGCTGTTGTTGCGCACGATAAAGAATATGTCGACGGATTCGTCTCCAACAGACCTTAGCAGGAACCATTCTCCGATATTATTACTCTTTTTCCGCATTTTTTAATATAGTTCGTAATTCGCTCCATGCTGTTTAGGCGGATTCTCAGTAAGAAATGCTTGATAATTGGGAATCATTTTCAACTCTTCCAATTCTTTGTCCGTTAAGAATGAACCTGTGGATAAAAATTTACGAACAAACCATTTGGCACACTCATTTGCAGATTTCATAACAACAATTTATTTTCCCCCAGCCAACTCCGAATCAAGGGAATTATAAAAAGAAAGTGTGGAGTTGTTCGTTTATCTGACGACAGGCATTTGGCGCAGCCCAAGCACAAATAAACAATACCCCACACCGAATAGTATATATCGAGAATGATATATGCCTATACACGGTGATGAATGTTTGTATTGCCTATCCTTGTGCTTTTCAAAATCGCCAAATTTTGTCGTCAAGGATTAGCGAAACACTTTCACTAAACTATATGTCACCACCCATCAGGATGATGCCACAAAGTTAGAAAATGTTTCTTAAAATACAACGCACTCGCGGGGTATTGCAGATGCAAATTTCAGCTAAAAGTTTCTGAAAATCAAGATTGACCTTATAGAATGTTTATCATAACTTTCGGGGAAATACCGACGATGATATTTATCGAGTTCCACAAGAAAGTCCCGTCGGAATCTGAAATACCGGGATTTCAGATTTTGCCCGGTATTCCAACGAACCCCTAAAAGCCCGGCTTTGATTATCTGCCAAGACCTTCAGCCACGTTACAAGAGGAGCTAAAAAAACAGGGGACCGAACATTGCTGTTCGGCCCCTTTGGTAGCGGGAGGAGGACTCGAACCTCCGACCTTCGGGTTATGAGCCCGACGAGCTGCCAACTGCTCCATCCCGCGATATATTTTTCAGATAAGATCTATCGCTATTGCGTGTGCAAAGATAAGACGAATTTTTCATTCCGCCAAATTAATTTCGGCAAAATCCGCCCGGCAAGCGACCTGTCGCCTATCTGTCAACCGATTACGGCCTCAAATTATTTTATGGCCGAAACCACGATCTCCGCCAGGTCGCGGATTTCGCCCTTCGTGCCGCGCCCGAGGGCCTTCTTGCAGAGCGGGCAGGCGGTGACGATCACGTCGGCCCCCGTGGCGTCGAGCTCGGCGGCGACAGACTGCGCGATGCGGACCTGCTGGCCGTCGGATATGGCCGTATTGGCCACCGAAGAGCCGCAGCAGAGGGCGTTCTCGCGCGTCGAGGCGGGTTCCAACAGTTCGCCCACGGCCTCGATCACGGCCCGCGGCTCGTCGTAAATGCCGCTGCCGCGCCCCAGTTCGCAGGGATCGTGGTAGGTGAAGCGCGTCGCGCCGTGCTCCAGCGCGAGGCGTCCGGCACGGATCAGGCGCAGGATGTATTCCGAATGGTGCAGCACCTCGATGCCCGGCAGGCTGTAATCCTCGCGGAAGACTTTGAGGCAGATCGGACACGATGTCACGAGCGTCGTGATGCCGTGCTTGCGGAACAACTCCTCGTTGTAACGCATCATCTTGTGCGCCGAATCGGTTTCGCCGGCCAGTTTGAGCGGCCGCCCGCAGCAGACGCCGCCTTCGCGGTCAGCCCACCAGACCTCCTCGCCCGCGGCGTCGAAGATCGTCGCCATCGCCGACATCGTGCGCGGCGTCAGCAGGGTCATGCAACCCGCGAAATAGCCCACCTTGCCCTCGCCCGCGGAGCGGTCCAGCCCCTTGAAATAGCCGTAGCGGCGTTCGTCGGGGACGTTGCGCATCTTGTCGCGCGAGTTGACGCGCAGCGTATTGAGGTCGATATTCACGGGACATTTCTCGGCGCAGCGTCCGCACATCAGGCAGTTGTCGGCCGTTTGCAGGCGCAACATGTTGTAGCGGCGGTCGCGCAGGAAGTAGACCGACTGCACGTCGTCGATCCCCAGCACGCTCTGCAACTGGCAGGGGTCGATGCAGATGCCGCAGCGCGAGCAGGCTTCGACCTGGAAATTGTCGTAGGAGGACTCCTTTTCGCCCGATTTCAGCCGGTAGTGACGCAGGAAAATCAACGGAATCTCCGTGAAGATGTGCATGTAGCGCGAGAACGGCAGCGCCACGAAGAAGACCCCGAGACACGACGAATAGAACCACCACGCCGCGGTTTCGAGATTCATCAGCGGCATCATGCCGATATGCGCGGCCATCCACGCCCCGAGGCCCCCGGTGAGGAATCCCCCGCCGCCGTACAGCGCACACGTGGCGCTCTCGGCCACCAGACGCGCCGGGAAGATGAACCACAACGCCGACAGGGCCACGCGGTCGCCCGGAACGTGCTTCGTGGTGCGCCGCAGGCCCATCGCCCGGGAATAGAAGCGCTTGCCCCAGGCCAGCGCCACGCCCGAAAGAACGAACAGCAGCAGCAGGTCCATCACGAAATCGAAGACGGGCTTATGCTCCAGCCCCATGCCGAAATATTTGAAAAAGACGTGTCCCTGCAACGGCACGTAACGGAATCCGAGATAGGCGATGGTCTCGGCCCACCCCACGGCGATCAGCAGGAACCACCCGAAGGCCAGCGACATGTGCATATACCCCAGCAGGGGATTGACCCGGAAGATGCGGCGGTGAAGCAGCGATTCGCTCACCACCTCCCACACCGCGGCCAGGGTGCGGCGCGTGGGTATTCCGAACAGAATCCGTTTCTTGTCGTCGCGGGGCAGCAGCCAGAGCCACTTGCCCCACTTCCACGCCAGCGTGAGGAACATCACCGAGGCGCCGAGGATAAACGGTATGCAGAAAGGTGCGTAGAAAGTCATCGTCAGAAATCTCCCAGTTTACGTTTGATAAGCATCACCACGCCGCGCGTGTTGATGCCCCGCGGGCACACCAGCCGGCATTTGCCGCACAGCATGCACTTGTTCATCTCCTCGTAGGCGCCCTGATACTCGCCGCGGCGCACCAGCGTATGGACCTTGCGGAAGTTGAATTCCGTGAGGTTGCCCGCCGTGCAGACCGCCGTGCAGGCCCCGCATCCGATGCAGGTCTGCAACTCGGGCATCTCGCGCAGAATCTCGTCGCTCTTGCGCAGGTTGTTGCGGTCGATGTCGATGGCCCGGGGCTTGGAGATGGTATATCCGAAATTGATCGCCGCCATGATTACATCCCCACGTATTTGGCCGCGGCGTCGGCCGCGACGATCCCTTCGTTCAGCGATTCGCCGATGTTCTTGGGCGCGGTGACGGTCCCGGCATAGAAAATACCCTCGACGTTGCTCTTCACGTTGTTCAGAAACATGTCGCGCGGAGCCATGAAGCCGCTCGGAGCGCGGTTCAGTCCGGCACCCTCGGCGAAAGCGGCGTTGTCGTCGTTGGCCCGCATGCCGACGATCAGCACGAGCATATCGACGCTCATGCGCAAAGGACGGCCCGTCAGCGTGTCCTCGGCCTTGATCTGCACCCGGCCGTCGATCGTCGGGCTGGCCTCCGAGATACGCCCGCGCAGAAAATGGATGTTGTATTTCTGCTGCGCCTCGCGGTACATCTCCTCATAGCCGGGGCCGAACATGCGGATGTCCATGTAGAAATTGAAGACATCGGCTTCGGGGAAGAGCCGCTTCATCTCCATAGCCTGCTTCACGCCCGTGATGCAGCACACCTTCGAGCAGTGCTGCTGGCACACCTTCTCGTCGCGCGAACCCACGCAGTGCAGAAACGCGATGCGCTTGGGACGCGCCCCGTCGGCCCGGGCCACGCGGCCTTCGTTGAGCATGCGCTCGATGTCCACCGTCGTGAAAACGTTGTCGTAGATGCCGTAGCCGTACTCCTCCTTGATCGAGGCATCGAAGAGCGTGAAGCCCGACGCCACCACCACCGAATCGCACGTCAGCATCCGTCCGTCGGCGAGCAGCACGCCGCCCGCCGTGAATCCCTTGGCCTCGGCGGAGGTCAGCACCTCGATGCCGCTCTCGTTGACCCTCCGGCGCAACTCGGTCAGCACCTCCTGCGCGGGCGTGAACGACGGGAACAGCACGTGCCATCCCCGGAGCTTGCCGCCCAGTTCGGGCTCCTTCTCGATGATCGTGGGCTCGACGCCCTGCTCCGCCAGACGCAGGGCCGTCTGCATGCCTGCGACGCCGCCGCCTATGACTATTACCTTCTTCTTCATTACTCTCTGATGTCGTAAATGGTATCCGTCGGACAGCAGTTCACCACCGCCGACGCGGGTTTTCCGATATATTTTCCGTTCCGGCCGAGGTACTTGGCCGCGGGATCGTACTCGATGCCCATCTTGTCCAGCAGGGGTTCCACATCGACCTGGTGCATCTGCATCCCCAGCTCCCAGGGGTCGTAGCCCAGCACCAGCCCGGCCATCTCCTCGTAGGTCAGCACCGGGATGCCATGGCCGTTCTGGCCGTAGGTCGTGCCCTCCATCTCGGCGATAGCGTATTGCCACTTGTCGAGGAACATCGCGCAGCCGGGGCAGTTGGCCACGATGAAATCGGGTTTGTAGGGCGCCATGCTCTCCAGCTTCTTGTGCGAATTGGCGATCGAATAGCCGCGGTTAGCCTGCACGAGGTAGTTGCGGAATCCGAATCCGCAGCAGTGGCGGCGTTCAGGGTAATCCACGCACTCGCCGCCCCACGACTCGACCATGCCGGCCAGCACATAGGGAAATTCCGATCCTCCGATGCCCGATTTCGGGAATATCTTGGCGTAGTGGCAGCCGATGTGCTCCACGACTTTCAGCGGTTCGCCCGTGACGGCGTTCACCAGCCGTTTTTTGGCCCGCGCGGCGATCTCCTCGCGGAAGTGGAACACAACGTCCGACGTGTGGGCCAGGCTCGCGGGCTTCCGGAACTCGCGTTTGGTGGCTTTCCAAAGGTTCTCGCGGGCCTTCTCCTCCGTCTCGGGGAACTCGTTCCACGTAGCCAGAATCTCCGTGTACACGCCAAAGGAGGTGATGCACGAGGTCACGAAATTCTCATACCCCGCTTCGTTCATCAGCGCGAACTGCCGCGCCACGACGGTCATAATGGTCTCCAGCGGCACGATGTCCGAGTGATACCCGATGCCCGTGCACGACGAGTGTTTGGGGTCGTCCAGCAGGTCTTTCCCCAGGTCGTTGTGCAGCATGTCGATAAAGAACTTCTCGCTTCCGGGGAAGAAATTCTGCCGGATGCAGCTGCGCGCATAGTAATAGCGGTCGTCGGCGATCTCCTTCTGATAGTCCTGCCAACTCTTTCGTTTCATCGTCATCGTCAATAATGTTCGTTGCTGTTCGAAAGGAAGACATCCATCATGTACTGCTGGTCGGCGCCCTCCTCGTAGCCCATTTCGCGGGCCTTGCGGTCGGAGTGCTGCTCGATGGTGTCGAACATCTCGCTGCCGCCGCTGACCTTGAATATCTCGTTGATCTCGGCGAGCGACTCCTCGTCCAGCCGGCGCAGGGCCCCGGCGCCGTGGCGCATGTAGACGGGCGTGAACTGGCCGTAGATCTCCTTGTCGTTGTCGTAAATCCATTTCCAGACGGTGCCCTGCTCGGGGTGCAGTTCGGGTTTCACCAGCCGCGGCACGATGCAGTAACCCGTGCGGAGAATGTTTTCGCCGATGATGCGCTTCAGGGCCAGTTGCTGACGGCCCTTTTCGCTCTCGACGAAAAACCCGAGCTTCTGCGACAGGGTGCGAAGCGCCTGAATCACATACCCCGGGGTATTGCCCCGCGGACAGCGCGGACGGCACGACATGCATTCGCCGCAGTACCAGATCGTATCGCTTTTGAGCAGCTCCTCGATGGCGTCGTCGTCGCGCGTCTGAACGATGCAGACGATCTGCCGCGGATCGTAGTTATAGAACTCCGCCGCGGGGCAGACGCCCGTACAAACGCCGCAGTTCATGCAGGCATGAAGGCCCTCCTTCATCCGCACGTCTTCCATGAGCATATCGAAATACTTCCCCATACCTATATACAAAAAACCTTTGCACTGCAAAGGTAGGGAATCCGCCCGGCTCGGGCGGTGGTATAAATGCGTAATTTACCGCCGTTCGTAAAGCTCGAAGACGAAAGGCCAGGGGTAATCCTTCCCGCAGGGGAACGATTCGGACGACACCGCCCGCCACTCGCTCTCGTCCCACGCCGGAAAGCGCGTGTCGCCCTCGTAGGAGTGCCGCACGCGCGTGAGGTAGAAGCGGTCGGCCAACGGCAGGGCTTCGGCGTAGATCTGCGCCCCGCCGATCACGAACACCTCCTCGTCCTCCGGAAACAACCGCACGGCCTCCTCCAGCGAATGCACGACCGTGCAGCCGGGAATCTCGATATTCTGGCGCGTGATAACGACATTGGTGCGGTTGGGCAGCGGCCGCCCGAGCGACTCGAAGGTCTTGCGGCCCATGACGACGGGATGGCCCATCGTGACGGCCTTGAAATGTTTCAGGTCTTCGGAAATATGCCACAGCAGGGCATTCTTGTCGCCGATAACGCCGTTCTCGGCAACGGCAACGATAATTGAGATCATAGGGTTCAGAATGACATCGGGGCTTTGATCGCCGGCCACGGATCGTAGCCTTCGAGCGTGAAATCTTCGTAGCGGAAATCGAAAACCGACTTCACGACGGGGTTCAGCCGCAGGCGCGGCAGCGGACGCGGTTCGCGCGCGAGCTGTTCATCCGCCTGCTCCAGGTGGTTCAGGTAGAGGTGCGCATCGCCCAGCGTATGAACGAACTCACCGGGTTCGAGCCCGCACACCTGCGCCATCATCTGCGTCAGCAGAGCGTAGGAGGCGATGTTGAACGGCACCCCCAGAAACGTGTCGGCGCTGCGCTGGTACAACTGGCACGAAAGCCGCCCTTCGGCCACATAGAACTGGAACAGCACGTGGCACGGCGGCAGGGCCATCGCTTCGACCTCCGCGACGTTCCACGCCGAGACGAGGATGCGCCGCGACTCGGGGTTCGTGCGGATCAGTTCGACCGCCTGCGCGATCTGATCGACGGCGCCCCCGTCGGGCCGGGGCCACGAACGCCACTGGTAACCGTAAACGTGGTTCAGATCGCCGAAGCGGTAACCCTCGATCGGCGACTCCACGCCCGCCGCCGCGAGGAAAGTCTCCCGATCGACGGGCAGCACGCCGTGCCGCACGCACAATTCGTTATAGTAGCGATAGGCGTCGTTGTCCCAGATATGGACCCCGTTTTCGACGAGGTATTTGATATTGGTGTCCCCGCGCAGGAACCACAGCAGTTCGTGGATCACCCCTTTCAGAAAGACCTTCTTGGTCGTCAGCAGGGGGAAACCCTCCGCCAGGTCGAAACGCATCTGATGGCCGAAGACCCCTTTGGTCCCGGTTCCCGTGCGGTCGCCCCGCACGACGCCTTCCGCCTTGATCCGGCGCAGCAAATCGAGGTATTGTTTCATGATTCAAGGGTCATTTCGCCCGCCGCGTCCAGCACGGCACAGGCGGGATTCTTCTCCCAGCAGCCGAGATTCACCACGTGCAGACGCCCTTCGCGGTAGTCGCGCGGGAAGTGCATGTGTCCGAAAACGAAATGGTCGATGTCGTGGGTCGCGGCGTATTGGCGGGCATAGTCGATCAGCGGCTCGGTGAGCGAAGCGTCGAAACCGCCCCCGCGGCCGGTCCGCACGGCCTCCTCGTCGGCGGCGTTGTGCCGCTTGCGCGATTTGCCGCTCCACCAATGGCCGAACTTCATCGCCAGGTCGGGATGCACGCCCCACGAAAAGAGCCATTTCAGCGTCCGCGACCGGAATATCCGGTTCAGGAGTTTCAGCATCGGCTGTCCGTCGATATTCATGTTGTCGCCGTGGGCGATGAAGACTTTTTTGCCCGCGAGGGTCATCACCTGTGGAGAGGTGCAGACCTCCATCCCGCACTCACGCGTGAGGTAGTCGCCGACCCACATGTCGTGGTTGCCCGTGAAGAAGACCACCCGCACGCCCCGGTCCGTCAGCTCGGCCAGTTTCCCCAGCGTGCGCACGAAGCCCTTGGGCACCACACGGCGGTATTCGAACCAGAAATCGAAAATGTCGCCGACCAGAAATATCGCTTCCGCATCGCCGGAGACCTTGTCGAGCCACGCCACGAAGCGTCGTTCGACCGCCCGTGCGGAATGCTCGTCACCCGCCCCCAGATGTATGTCGGATGCGAAATAATACATTACTTCGTCAGTTCGTCCAGTTTCTCTTCGAGGCTCTTGCCGTAGATGTCCCGGGCGACGATCGAACCCTCCTTGTCGATCAGGAAGTTGGCGGGCAGTTTCTGCACGTTGTAGAGTCCCAGCGCCGAGGAGCCGCGCCCGCGCAGGTCGCTCACCGAGATCCACGGCAGCTGCTGTTCCTGCACGGCGTTGATCCACAGCGGCTTCGACGTGTCGATCGCCACCTGGTAGACCTCGAAGCCCACGGGAGCGTCTTCGTATTTCTTATAGAGTTCTTTCAGATCGGCGTTCAGCGCGTTGCTCGATCCCAGCTCCGCGGACCAGAAATCCAGCAGTACGACCTTGCCCGTGAGCGACGAAAGGCGGATCTTCTTGCCGTAGATGTCCGTCATTTCGAGGTCGGGATACCCCGCTTCGGAGATCTGCGACGTCAGGCTGATGCGCGCATCCATGCGGGCGATCTCGGCCGTCAGCGACTGGAGATAGGGCGAATCGGGATAGCTCTTTTCGAGGGCTTCGGCCACGGTGCGGAAATAGACCACGTCGCTGTCGCCGTTGAACAGATAGCGGTCCCCCGGAAGACGCTGGTAGAGGGCGTAGACCGCCGCCAGCGAAGACTTGTTCTCGATGATGAACCGCAGCTGCTCGCGGCGGATGCGGTAGTACTCGGCCGTGTACTCCTCGACCAGCGACTTGCGCTCCTCCTCCGTAAGGCCGGGCTTGGCGAACTGTGCGGCGATGTTGTCCAGCCGCTGAGCCCCCGTGACGAAATCCTGATAGAACTGGCGCAGCAGTTCCGATTCGGCGGAGCCTTCGACCGTGTAGTTGCGCACGACGCTGCCCACCGAACCGACCGTCACGCGGTCGCCCCCGGCGATAAGCAGCGGAATCCGCTCGCCGTTGTAGATGATATTATACAGGGAGGGCGTCTTGGGCACGCCTTTGAGTTCGAAACGGTAGCTGCCGTCACCGGCGAGCACGGCCGAGTCGATGACCGCCTGCGTCAGGGGCGAGGCATTTTCCAGATAGACATTTTTCGCATCGCTGCCGACGAAGCGGCCCGAAATCTTCACTTTCGACGACTGGCAGCCACACACCAGAACGGCCGCCGAGAGCGTCACGAAAAGCGTTTGCTTGTTCATTTACGATCGTTTTCGCTGTTATTAATACACAAAGATAGCAAAAAACCCGATGGTTCCAAACCCGAATCGCATACGGCTTTGCAAAACCATCCGACCCCTAAAAGTGTCGTTACGACACCAAAGATAGCAAAAAACCCGGTGGTTCCAAACCGTGCGGCTTTGTAAAACATCCCGGCCCCTAAAAGGGTCGGTGCGGCCCCGCCCCTACTTCGGCGAATTTCGGTGGGCGCCGTTGTTCTTCGTAAAATTCCGGTGTTGCTGCTGGCCGCGGTTTTTCTGCTGCTGCCGCTGCTGATGAGGCGGACGGTGCTGCTGGGCACCCTTCTGGGGACGTGCTGAAAAGGGCTGTTTATAGTCGCTTCGGAGATTATTTAAGGCAACTTCATCGATTTGGATCGTCCCTCCGGACATGCGTTTGATGTCTTTTACGATCACTTCGTTGTTCGGATGCTCCTGGTTGTATTCGTAGCTTTTGGTACGCATGTAACGGGCCAGATTATCCACCGTCCGGGCCACCGTCTGGGGGTTGCGCTCGTCGGCCAGACCGCGGATCATCCGCTCGACATATTTGCCGTAATGCTTGTAGGCGATCCGCCCCTGCGAATAGGGCATGCGATGGGGCGCGACGGTCAGTTCCTGACGCGACGGCTGCGGATAGGGAGAATCCACATCCAACTGAAAATCAGACATGATGAAGAGGTGGTCCCACAGTTTGTGGGTGAAGTCGGCCGTATCGCGCAGCAGGGGGTTCAGATTGCCCATGACGGCGATCACGGCGCGGGCCTGACGGTTGCGTTCGCGGCGGTCCTCGATCGCCAGCAGCGAGTCGATCATCTCCTGGATGTGACGCCCGTATTCGGGCAGGTACAACTTGCGTCGCGTGTAATTATAGTTCTTTCTCATAAATTGTATTTACGGTCTTTCCCGTTGCTCCGATTCGTCCGCCGGACCCTCCGGCAGGGCCTTCGCAATAGACCTGTTCAAGATGTTTTTCAAGACCTTCCGCTCCGTCGGGCGAGACCCCCCGGGATTGGTTTTACACCGCAGAAAGCCCTAACTTTGGGACAGAGGCAGCGCAAACCGAACATCCGGGATACCGCCTGTCCAAGCCGAAGATCGACTTCGCAAAAGTAGGTAAAATTTCAGGAAAAACAAGCTATGGCAAAGGTTTTAATTTTGGATCAATCAAAAAGCGTGCGAAACATTTTGCGCGAGCGGTTGGAATATGAAGGATTTTCGGCGGAAGCCGTTGAGGACGAGGCGGCAGCCACGGATATATGCGGGAAGGTTCCGTTCGACCTGATCATTTCGGACACCGGATGCAAGGTCCCCGATGCCGGCATTCCGTTCATAGCCCTTTCGACCGACGCCTCGATCGACTCGGCGGTGAAGGCCGTGCGCAGCGGAGCGCAGGACTTCCTGACCAAGCCGATCGACATGAACCGGCTGCTGCAATCCATCCACCGCACCATCGCAAATCCCGCGACCGCACCTCCGGCCGCCGCCGCGGCTCCCGTCGTGCGCCGCAGCCGCCGCGCGCATCCCGCGCAGGCGGAAAACATCATCGGCATCTCGCCCGAGATCGAGCATGTCCGCCAGCTGATCGACAAGGTGGCCCCGTGCGAGGCCCGGGTGCTCATCACCGGCGAGAACGGCACGGGCAAGGAGCTGGTGGCCCGCTGGCTCCACGCCAAGAGCGCGCGCTCCGCGGCGCCGTTCGTCGAGGTCAACTGCGCGGCCATCCCCTCGGAACTGATCGAGAGCGAGCTCTTCGGCCACGAACGGGGTGCATTCACCTCGGCTATCAAACAGCGCAAGGGCAAGTTCGAGCAGGCCGACGGCGGCACGCTCTTCATGGACGAGATCGGCGACATGTCGCTGGCGGCGCAGGCCAAGGTGCTGCGGGCGCTGCAAGAGAGCCGTATCAGCCGCGTGGGCAGCGACAAGGATATCGAGGTGGACGTGCGGGTGATCGCCGCCACGAACAAGGATCTGCGCGAAGAGATCAGAAAGGGCAATTTCCGCGAAGACCTCTACCACCGCATCGGCGTGATCGTCGTGCGGGTCCCGGCGCTCCGGGAGCACGCCGAGGACATCCCGACGCTGGTGGACCATTTCATCCGCACCATCTCGGCCGAATACGGCACACGGCCCAAAGCCATCGACCCCGACGCTCTGGCGGTGCTGCGGCAGATGCCGTGGACGGGCAACATCCGCGAACTGCGCAACGTCGTCGAGCGGCTCATCATCCTCTCCGAAGACCGCATCACGGCCCGCGACGTGAAAGAGTATTGTTAGGGGCGAAACGACAGGTGCTTGTCATTGCGAAGCCCGCCGGCGTAAAATGCCGGCGGGCTTCGTCATTCCGCATAAACGAGGTGAGCGCGGGAATCCGGTGAATACGTTGTAAGGTCCCGGGCTTCGACCGGATTGCCGCGGCATCTGCGAAGCCTCGCAATGACAGAAGCGAAATCGGGGTGGAAAGCGTCCCGGCAGGCCGTCACCTCCTAAATAAGCGGGCAAAACTACAACAGCGCCAGCAGTTCTTCCGGTTTGTCAACCAGCTGCCGGGCCCCGGCGGCGAGGAGCTCCTCCCGGTCGCGGAATCCCCACGTCACGCCCGCCGAACGGACGCCCGCGGCAGCCGCGGTCTCGATGTCCACACCCGAATCGCCGACGTAGAGCACATGCTCCCTCGCCACGCCCGTCAGCGCCAAAATCTCCTCCACGACCGCCGGCGAGGGTTTCAGAGGCACGTCGGGACGCTGGCCGAAGACCGCCGCGAACTCCACCCCGGGGAAGAACAGCCGCACGAGCTTCTCGGTCCCGGCCTGGAACTTGTTCGACGCCACGGCCAGCCGCACGCCCCGGCGTACGAGCTCGGCGACGAGGTCGGGAATCCCCTCGTAAGGCCGGGTGTAGGTGTCGATATGTTCGGTGTAGTATTTCACGAAATCGGCACGCACGAGCGCCACGTTCCCGGGCGTCCGCAGCGGCTCGGGCAGGGCCCGTTCGACGAGCCGCATGATGCCGTTGCCGACGAAATGGCAGTACTCCTCGTAGGAGTGCTGGGGAAGCCCCCGCAGGGCCAGCACGGCGTTGCAGGCCACGGCCAGGTCGCCGATGGTATCGAGCAGCGTGCCGTCGAGGTCGAAGATGACGAGTTCGGTTTTCATGGTTTCCGTTTTATTTTCCAGCCGACAGCCGCCACGAACAGCGACATCAGCGGCGAGACGATATTGAAGATGCAGTAAGGCATGTAGACGAAGGTAGAGACGCCGAGCACCGTGGCCTGCGTCATGCCGCACGAGTTCCACGGGATCAGCACCGAGCAGACCGTGGCGGAATCCTCCACCGAGCGGCTCAGCAGCCGCTCTTCCAGCCCCCGGTCGGCATACAGATCCTTGAAAAGGCGTCCCGAAAGGATGATCGAAATATACTGGTCGGCGGTGCAGAGGTTGAAGAAGATGCCCGCGCCGACGGTCGAGGCCACGGCCGAAAAGGTCCTGCGCACCCACCGCAGGAAGATCGCCGTCAGCGACCGCAGCATGCCGCTGCCGGTCATCACCCCGCCGAAGCACATGGCGCAGATGATCAGCCACACGGTGTTGAGCATGCCGGCCATTCCCCGCGTGGCGACCAGTTCGTCGAGCTGGGGCGTTCCCGTGGGAATGGCCGTGGGACCGAAGCAGGTCATCAGCACCCCTTTGAATCCCGACATGAAATCCAGCTCCGCGACGCCCGCCACCCGGGCCACCGTTTCGGGCTGGGCCAGAAGCATCGCCGCGCAGGCGAAGACCGCGGCGCAGAAGAGCGTCACGATGGCCGGAAGTCTCCGGGCGATAAGTATTCCCGTGGCCAGCGGCACCACGAGGAGCCACGGCGTGATGCGGAACGTCGCGGCCAGCGTCGAGGCGTACATTTCGGCGTGGGTCGAGGCGCCGTGTTCGAGCGAGAGCCCCGCGACGGTGAAGACCCCGAGGGCGACGAGCATCGACGGCACGGTGGTGTAGAGCATGTAGCGGATGTGGGTGAAGACCGGGACGCCGACGGTCGAAGAGGCCAGCACCGTAGTGTCGGAGAGCAGCGAGAGCTTGTCGCCGAAATAGGCCCCCGAGATGATGGCCCCGGCGATCCACCCTTCGGGAAATCCCATCGCCTGCCCGATGCCCATCAGCGCGACGCCGATGGTGGCGATGGTGGTCCACGAACTGCCGGTCATCAGCGACACCACGGCGCAGATCACGCACGAGGAGACGAGGAAGAACGACGGGTGGAGGATCTGCAACCCGTAGTAAATCATCGTCGGGACCACGCCCGAGACCATCCACGTTCCGGCGATGGCGCCGATGAGCAGCAGGATGACGATGGCCGAAGCCGAAGCGCGGATGTTGTCGATGATGGCCTCTTCGAGCACGGCCCAGCGGCAGCGGTAGATGCCGATGGAGAGCATCACGCAGACCGACGTGGCCGACAGCAGGGCGATCTGGCTGCCGCCGTCGATGGCACCGCCCCCGAAGGCGCGGATCACCACATATAACAACAGCGTCAGCACCGCCAGCGGGATGGCCGACACCCACGGCGACGGCAGTTTTTCGGTATTTCGCTTCATCGGTTGACTTTTACGGGGGACAAAAGTACGAAATTTTGCCGAATTTCCCAGGTTGAAAAGCCGTTAACCGCGGGCTTTGCCCGCGAGGATTTACAGTCCTGTCGGAGCGCGGACGAAAGTCATTCCGAGCGAACGAAAGTGAGCGTGGGAATCCGATGGAAGCGTCGTAAGGCCCCAGCTTCCAATCGGATTGCTGCGTCGCCTACGGCTCCTCGCAATGACGTAACAGCGCAAAACCGGATGGAGTGCATCCCGAAGCAACCGTCGCGCCCTGAAACCCGCCTCTCAGGCGGGGAGGAGTGAACGGTTCCGGCCTTATCGTATGCCAAATGTGTTTTTCGGGGCACAACCTTTCGTTTTTTCCGTTTTTCTGTTTAACTTTGGTAAATCGCAACGGCGCAAACAAAATGAACGCACTCCGCAAAGTGATCCGTTTCTATGTCGAAGGATTCCGCGAAATGACCGTGGGACGCACCCTGTGGGCCGTCATCCTCGTGAAACTCTTCATCATGTTCGCCGTGCTGAAGGTCTTCTTCTTCCCCGACCCGCTCGCCGGCAAGAGCCCCGCGGAGAAGGCCGACTGCCTGTTGGAAAACCTTGCGCCCCCGATCCCGGGAGCGGAATCCTCAACCCAATAACACCCCGTTATGCTATCCGACTACCTATCAACCGTCGATTGGTCGCGTGCGCAATTCGCCATGACGGCCATCTACCACTGGCTGTTCGTCCCGCTGACGCTCGGACTGGGATTCCTGATCGCCGTCATGGAAACCCTCTACGTCCGCACGAAGGACGAATTCTGGCTCCGGACCACCAAATTCTGGATGCGACTCTTCGGCATCAATTTCGCCATCGGCGTCGCCACGGGGCTGATCCTCGAATTCGAGTTCGGCACCAACTGGTCCAACTATTCGCACTTCGTGGGCGACATCTTCGGCGCCCCGCTGGCCATCGAAGGCATCTTCGCCTTCTTCCTCGAATCGACCTTCATCGCCGTGATGTTCTTCGGCTGGCGCAAGGTTTCGAGCGGCTTCCACCTCGCGGCCACGTGGCTCACGGCCATCGGGGCCAACCTCTCGGCCTGGTGGATTCTCGTGGCCAACGCATGGATGCAGCACCCCGTGGGATGCGATTTCAACCTCGAAACCGTGCGCAACGAGATGACCTCGTTCTCGGCCGTGGCGCTGTCGCCCGTGGCCGTCAACAAGTTCTTCCACACCGTCACCTCGTCGTTCGTGCTCGCGGCGCTGTTCGTCGTGGGCGTCTCGGCATGGTACCTGCTGCGCCGGCGCGAACAGCAGATGGCCCGCAAGAGCATCGCCGTCGCCTCGGCCTTCGGATTCGTCTTCGCCCTAATCACGGCCTTCACGGGCGACCGTTCGGGAGCCATCGTGGCTCGCGTGCAGCCCATGAAGCTGGCCGCGATGGAGGCCCTCTACGAAGGGCAGGAGGGTGCGCCACTCACCGCCGTGGGCATACTGCGGCCCAACGGCCCGGTCAACGGCGAAACCTTCCGGTTCCAGATCGGCATCCCGAAAATGCTCTCGCTGATGAGCTTCCGCGACGCCGACGCCTTCGTGCCGGGCATCTACGACCTGGTCTACGGCAACGAGGAGCGCGGCATCATGTCCGCCGCCGAGAAGATCGAGCGCGGACGCACGGCCGTGGACGAACTGGGCCGCTATCGCGCCGCGCGCGAGGCGGGCGACACGGCGGCCATTCAGGTCATCCAGAGCAAATTCGACCGTTCGACCCCCGAGGGCGAAGCGTTCCTGCGCGACCACTTCGCCTATTTCGGCTACGGGTATCTCGACCGTCCCGAGCAGATCGTGCCCAACGTGCCGCTGCTGTTCTATTCGTTCCGCGTGATGGTCGGTGCGGGCTGCTTCTTCATCCTGCTGCTGGGCGTCGTCTGGTGGCTCAACCGCAAAGACCGCCTCGCCGACAAACGCTGGCTGCTGTGGGTGGCCGTGTGGACCGTCCCGCTGGCCTACCTCGCCTCGCAGGCCGGATGGATCGTGGCCGAGGTCGGACGCCAGCCGTGGGCCATTCAGGACCTGATGCCCGTGGGCGTCGCGGCCTCGAAGATCCCCAGCGGATCGGTCTCCGTGACCTTCTTCCTCTTCCTGGCGCTCTTCACCGCGCTGCTCGTCGCCGAACTGAGCATCATGTTCCGGCAGATCAAAATAGGACCTAAAAACGACTAAATCATGGATACCTTGACTTTTCTTCAGCACTACTGGTGGTTCATCATTTCGCTTTTGGGGGCCCTGCTGGTCTTCCTGATGTTCGTGCAGGGCGGACAGGCGCTGCTGTACGACATAGGCCGCACGGAGGAGGAGCGCAACATGCTCGTCAACTCGCTGGGCCGCAAGTGGGAATTCACCTTCACGACGCTCGTCACGTTCGGCGGCGCGTTCTTCGCCTCGTTCCCGCTCTTTTACTCCACGTCGTTCGGCGGGGCGTTCTACGTCTGGATGGCCATTCTCTTCTGCTTCGTGCTGCAAGCCGTGGCCTACGAATACCGCCGCAAACCCGCCAACGTCTTCGGCAAGCGGACTTTCAACGCCTTTCTGCTGATTAACGGCGTCCTGGGGCCGCTGCTGATCGGCACCGCCGTGGGGACCTTCTTCACGGGAGCGGAATTCACGGTCGATCGCCTCAACCTCGCCAATCAGGGCGGCGCAGCGGTCATCTCGCAATGGGCGACGCCGTGGCACGGACTCGAAGCCGTCGCCGAGTGGCGCAACGTCCTGCTGGGTGCGGCGGTCGCCCTGCTGGCCATGACCCTCGCGTGCCAGTATTTCATGAACAACATCGACGACGAGACGATCCTCCGCCGCGCGCAGAGCCGCATGCGGCTGTTCGGGGTGCTGTTCGTCGTCTGCTTCGTGGCGTGGCTCCTGGCCCTCCTCCTCGCCAACGGACGGGCCGCCGATGCCGCGGGCACGATCTCGGTCGAGCCTTACAAATACCTCCGCAACCTGCTCGAAATGCCTTACGTCACGGTCGTACTGCTCCTCGGCGTGGTTTCGGTGCTGTGGAGCATCCGGCTCGGATGGTGCGGCAGCCGCCGTGCGGTATGGTTCGGAGGCGCCGGCACGGTCCTCACGGTGCTGTCGCTGCTTCTGCTGGCCGGGTGGAACGGCACGGCCTACTACCCCTCGCTGACGGACATGCAGTCGTCGCTGACGATCACGAACTCCTCGTCGAGCCTCTTCACGCTCAGGACGATGGCGTGGGTGTCGCTCTTCGTGCCGTTCGTGGCGGCCTACATCTGGTACGCCTGGCGGGCCATGAACCGCCGCCCGATCACCCGCGAGGAGATCCGCGGCGACGACCACCAATACTGAAACGAAAGAGCGGAGGCTTCGGCCTCCGCTCCTCTTTTTCCGGGCGATTCCGGAACTATTTCTCCTCCGGTTTGCCGAACGGATACTGATTCTGATGCACGTCGTCGAAACGCATTCCGTTCTCGTAGGTCTTCATCGCGCGGCGGCTCATGCCCATCGACGAGAATCCGCCGTCGTGGTAGAGGTTCTGCATCGTCACCTTGCGCGTGAGGTCCGAGAAGAGCGTCAGCACGTAGTCGGCGCAGTCCTCGGCCGAGGCGTTGCCCAGCGGAGCCATGCTGTCGGCGAACGACATCAGGTCGCCCAGCCCCAGCACGCCGCTTCCCGCGGTGGTCGGCGTCGGCGACTGCGACACGGTGTTGACCCGCACGTGCTTCTCACGGCCGTAGATGTAGCCGAAACTGCGGGCGATGGACTCCAGCAGCGCCTTGGCGTCGGCCATGTCGTTGTAGCCGTAGAGCGTGCGCTGGGCCGCGATGTACGAAAGCGCCACGATCGAACCCCAGTCGTTGATGGCGTCCTTCTTACGGGCCACCTGAATGACCTTGTGGAACGAAATGGCCGAAATGTCGAGCGTCTTGGAAAGGAAATCGTAATCCAGATCGTCGTAGGTGCGGCCCTTGCGGACGTTGGGCGACATGCCGATCGAGTGGAGCATGAAGTCGAACTTGCCGCCGAAATGCTCCATCGTCTTGTCGATGAGGTTTTCGAGGTCCGCGACGCTCGTGGCGTCGGCCGGAACGACGATCGTGTTGCACTTCTCGGCCAGCTTCGAGATGGTTCCCATGCGGATAGATACGGCAGTATTGGTGAGGACGATCTCGGCCCCCTCCTCCACGGCGCGCTCCGCCACCTTCCAGGCAATGGATTGCTCGTTCAGAGCTCCGAAAATAAGTCCCTTCTTTCCTTTCAGTAAATTGTATGCCATCGTAATTCAGATTAAAAATTCGGGCAAATATAACAATTTTTTTTCATTCGGACGACCGCCCGTCCTCCCTGCACCCTGCAAAGGCCCTGCCGCCCGGTCCGGAGCCGCCTGCGATCCGACGCAAATTTTTATCGCCCCGGAATACGTAGTTCCGCCGGGTCTTTCGTAAGTAACAATACCAAGCAACATAGTGCCGCGGCCGCAGGCCGGGGCGGAACGACCGAACTAACCTTAAATTTACTTATGAGAAACCTTAGTCTGAAATCAACTCTGTTTCTTGCCGTTGCACTCGGTCTTGCCGGGAGTATGGCCTCCTGCGACAACGACGAGCCGACACCGAAAGATCGCTATTCGATCGAACTCAGCAGCGACAATCTGCATTTCACGGAGGAGGGAGGCAATTCGAGCCTGACCCTTTCGACGAACAGCCAATGGGAGGTCAACACGTCGTCCGACTGGGTGAGCTTCGTCCCCACGCAAAGCGGCGCTGCCGCCGACAAGCAGAGCATCACCGTCACGGCGCTTCCCTTCAGCGAAGAGAACAGTTCGCGCACGACTGTCATTTCCATCAAGTGCGGCGACATCTCGACCGACGCCGTAGTCCGCAAATTCATCACCGTCAGCCAGGACGGCCCCGTCGTCGAAGACCGCGAACCGGGTATCTACTCACTGAAGGACCTGACCGAACTGGGCGAAGCGATCGCTTCGGCGACCAAAGACACCGATCCGGATTACAGCAAATGGCAGGACGAAAACGGCGTAATCAATCTCTACAACGACATCAACGCCGGAGCGACGCCGCTGCCGCTCATGGGCGGACAGGACGTCAAAGCCAACGACAAATCGGGAGCCTTCGGTGGCATCTTCGACGGCAACGGCCACACGATCTCGGGACGCCTCGAAAGCGGCGGACAGCCCATCGTGGCCCTCTTCACGCGTCTGGCCCCCACGGGCATCATCCGCAACCTCACGGTGGATGTCGAAGCGACCAACGATTACACGGGGAGCGTACAGAAACATCTTGCCGCCATCGTCGGCTTCTCGGTGACTGCGACGAGCGGCTATATCGAAAACTGCACCTCGAAAGGTACGCTGACCATGACCGGTTCGACGCCCAATCCGCGCGTCGGCGGCATCGTCGCCTACGGACGCTGCAACATCACCGGCTGCTCCAACTATGCCGACATCGTCTCCAACTCGAACCGTGTGGCAGGCATCAACGGTGCCGGAGGCGGAGCGTTCACCATCTCCGACTGCAAGAACTACGGCACCATCCGGGCGAACTGCGACGCCGCCCAGGTCGGCGGTATCATCGGACAGCTGAACGGTCAAACCATCCTCGGCTGCGAGAACCACGGCGACATCACACTGACAGGCGGCGGAAAGGCCGTAGTGGGCGGCATCGCCGGAAACAGCCAGGGTTCCAGCTCGATCGGATCGGCCGAATCGCCGTGTCTGAACAAGGGTGTCATCACGATCAACGGCGCTGAGACCGCACCCGTCGCGGGGAGCGGCGTCGGAGGCATCTCGGGCGGCATGTCGGCCGCGGTCCCCATCGCATACGCCACCAACGAAGGCGCCGTCGTCAGCAATATCGATGACAGCAGCGTCGCAGCCGGCGGCATCGTGGGCGCGATCACCAAGGCCGCCCCGCTCACCGGCTGCCAGAACAAAGCGTCGGTCACTTCGGCGGCCAACGCCGGAGGCATCGTAGGATCGACGACGGTCGCAACGGAGATCAACGCCTGCGGCAACACGGGCGACATCGTCCGGCTGGCCACGGCGACCGTTCCGGCGGCCTGGTTCGGAGGTATCGCGGGCCAGGCTCCCTCGGCAGTCCTCACGAACTGCACTTTCGGAGGCACCGTGCTCAGCGCGCCCGGCGACAACAACAACGCAACAGGAACTGCGGCCCAATAGCAGACGCAGCAAAATAAACAGACCGTCATGCAGCAATTTTCAAAGAAAACGTTACGGAATTTTTTCTTCGGCACCCCGGCATCCGATGAAAGGGAGCAGGTCAGCTCGTGGTTTACCGCCGAGGGCGAAAACCCCGAGTTCGAGAACGAACTCTACGTCCTGTGGAACGAACTGCCGGAATCCATCGACCGGGCCTCCTCCCGCAAAGGGTTCGAACGTTTTTCCGCCTCGCTGGCCCATAAAGGCATCGGCGGGGCGGCGGGCCCCCGCAAAACGATCCGCAGGATCGGGAAGTGGGCCGTGAGAGTTGCAGCATGCCTGGCGGTGCCGCTCGCCGTTTTCGCGCTCTATCTGAACGGACAGGCCCAGAAACCCAAGAACTGGATCGAGAAACACGTGGCCTACGGAGAGAAAATGCAGGTGACGCTGCCCGACAACTCGACGGTCTGGCTGAATGCGGGGAGCAAGATCATCTATCCGGAGAAATTCAACCGGAAGGTCCGGCAGGTATTCGTCACCGGAGAGGTCTACGCCGACATCGAGAAGGACCCGTCGCGCCCCTTCTTCCTCTCGGTCGGGAACCTCAACATCAAGGTACTGGGGACGAAATTCAATGTGAAATCCTACCCCGAACAATCGAAGACCGAAGTGTCGCTGGTCGAAGGGAGCATCTCGCTGGAAGCGAATTTCAACGGTTTCACCAGACAGTACACCCTCGAACCGGGCAACTACATGAGCATCGACCACCGCACGGGCGCCGTCGATACGTTCCAGTTCTCGCCCGCGAGCTACACTTCGTGGAGCGAGGAGAACGGGGGTCTCTACTTCCGCAACCAGACGCTCGAAGAGATCACCGCCGATCTGGAACGCAAGTTCAACGTAAAGATCATACTCCGGGACGAACAGCTCAAGCACGAACGTTACTTCGCCTCGTTCGTGAACAACGAATCGCTGGACGACATCCTCAAATTCCTGAAACTGGGCAGTTCGTTCCAATACGTCTCGAATAAAAATGTCATCGACATTTACAAGCACCGAACCCAACCGAAACAAGCAATTTAACCCAAACCACCCATGAAACGCGTATTCACCGCCAAACTACGTTCCCGGTTACTGCTCGCCGCATGCAGCCTGCTGCTGTCCATGCAGCTCCATGCGCAGAATATCACCATGAACTTCAAGGGAACCGTACAACAGGCCATCGAACTGTTGCAGAAGAACTACAACTATTCGGTCGTCATCAAAACGAACGGCGTCGATCTGAAAAAACAGATCGAGGTCAAAGCCTCGAACAAAACCGTCGGCGAGGTCGTGAACCAGATCTTCGCCTCGCAGAACGTCGCCTGCTCGGTCGAAGGGCGCAACATCCTCGTAAAGAGCAAAGAACCCGAGAAAGACGGAGACGCGCAGAAAGTCCGGCTGATCACCGTGCGGGGTACCGTTACGGACGCCTCCGGCATGCCGATCCCCGGCGCTGCGGTCTACAACCGGCAAACCCAGCGGGGCACCGTCTGCGACGCCCGGGGACAGTACACCCTGCAAGTGCCGGCCAACAGCCAAATCACCGTCTCGTTCCTGGGATACGACGACCTCAGCGTCGCGGTCAACAACAAGACCCTGGTCAACGTCTCGCTGACCGAAAAGGCGTCGGACATCGACGAAATCGTGGTCATCGGCTACGGAACGCAGAAGAAGAGCGATGTCACGGGAGCCGTGGCGCAGATCAACATGGAGAAGATGGCCGACAAGCAGTCGATCTCGCTGGCCGATTACCTGCGCGGTTCGGTCGCGGGCCTCAACATCCAGCGGAGCGCCTCGACCAGCGGCCAGACCTCGTTCGAAATCCGCGGCCAAACCTCGCTCGGAACCACGACCTCGCCGCTGCTGGTCGTTGACGGGATGATCTTCAACGGGGAGCTGAACGACATCAACCCCAATGACATCGCCTCCGTGTCGGTTATGAAGGACGCTTCGTCGGCCGCGGTCTACGGAGCCAATGCCGCCAACGGCGTCATCATCATCACCACCAAGGAGGGCACGGGCGACAAACCCACGATCCGCTTCGACGCCAAGACCAGCCTTTCGATCCTGACCCGGAAGCCCGCGAGCTACGACGTGAACGGCTATCTGCAAGTGCGCGCCGACAAACTCATCGGCGAAGGCGCCATCAACCAGACCAAACCCGAATATTACACCAACCCTTACAAACTTCAGGGCGTGGACCTCGCAACGTGGATGGGCTACTCCAATGCCGGCGCCTACGCCGACCCCACCGAAGTCTGGCTGGACCGTCTGGCCCTGCGCCCCAACGAAAAGACGAACTACTACAACTACCGATCGACGGACTGGGTGGACGACGTTTTCCGCACGGGCGTGATTCAGGACTACAACGTCAGCGTATCGGGCAAGTCGAAGAGCCTGAGCTATTATTGGTCGGCCGGATTTCTCGACAACAAGGGCGTGGTCCGGAACGACGACTACCAGAACGTCCGCACCCGCGTGAACCTCTCCAACAAGATCACCGACTTTCTGGAAGTGGGCATCCGGGCCAACCTGTCGAGCGCCAAAAACGACGGACAGCCCGCCGACTGGGCCGTCGCCTACAACAACAGCCCGCTGGGCGACAAATACAACGAGGACGGCACCTACACCTGGTATCCGAACGGCGACAACATGGCCAAAAACCCGTTCGAGAAGACCCAGTGGGACGTTTACAAGCGCACGACCAGCATTCTGGGAACCGTCTATGCCAAGATCAGCCTGCCGTGGGGATTCGCTTTCGAGAGCTCGTTCAACAACCGCTGGAAATTCCAGGACGACAATTCGTACAAACCCTCGTGGACGCTCGACGGCTCGGCGGGCGAAGGCATCGCCTCGCGCCGGAATACCCGTCAATACGACTGGTCGATCGAGAACATCCTCCGCTGGAACATGACCTTCAACGACATCCACCGTTTCGACGTGACGCTCCTGCAAAGCGCCGCCAAATGGAAACAGCACCAGACGACCGCCGGAGCGAGCAAGTTCACCACCTCGGAACTGCTGGGCTGGCACGCCCTGGACATGGCCGAGATACAGACCTCGGCGTCCGAGGATCAGGTGGACACCAAAGCCTCCTACATGGCCCGTCTGAACTATACGCTCATGGACCGCTACATGCTCTCGTTCACCATCCGCCGCGACGGTTATTCGGCATTCGGGCAGCAGAATCCGTGGGCCGATTTCCCGGCCGTGGCCGCCGCATGGCGCATCTCGGAAGAGGATTTCATGAAGTCGGTGAACTGGATCAGCAACCTGAAGCTCCGCTTCTCCTACGGTAAGAACGGCAACAGCAACATCGGCCGTTACACAGCGCTGGCCGGTCTGGCCAACGATTTCTACCTGACCGAAGACAAGCAGAACGTCGTGACGCTCTACCCCACCTCCATGGGCAACAGCCAGCTGATGTGGGAAGAGACGCTGGCCATGAACTTCGGTCTGGACTGGGGGCTCTTCAAAAACCGCCTCAACGTCACGGCCGAGGTGTACAAGATGAAGACGACCAACATGCTGATGGACCGCGGTCTGCCGACGCTCACGGGCTACTCCAAGGTGAAGGCCAACCTCGGTCAGGTCAACAACAAAGGTCTGGAGATCACGATCAACTCGGTGAACCTCAACACCAAAAACCTGCGCTGGACCTCCGACCTGACCTTCTCGCTCAACCGCAACGAGATCAAACACCTCTACGGCGACCTGGTCCCCGTGACGGACAGCGACGGCAACATCGTCAACTGGAAGGAGTCCGACGACCCGACCAACGGCTGGTACATCGGCCATGCCATCGACGAGATCTACGGCTACAAGATCACCGGCGTCTGGCAGAACGACGAAGCGGCCGAGGCCATGGCCCTCGGATTCTCGCCCGGCGACTACAAGACCTACCTCAAAGAGGGCAACACGAGCTACTCGACGGACGACTACCTCTGGCAGGGTTACACCAAACCCCGTTACCGCATCGCCCTGAACAACTCGTTCACGCTCTTCGACAACCTCACCGTCTCCTTCATGCTCCGCTCGGAACTGGGACACAAGAAGGCCAACAACGAGATCTGCGTAGGCAGCTATGCCGACCGGGTGTCGCAGATGAAATTCCCCTATTGGACGCCGGAAAACCAGTCGAACTACTGGGGCAAGCTGGGAGCCAGACGCACGGGAACGCTCTACCGCAACGCATCGTTCCTGCGCATCGAGAACGTGTCGATCGCTTACAGCCTGCCCAAGCGGTGGATCAACAAGATCGCCCTGCAAAACGCCAAGGTCTTCTTCAACCTCGACAACGCCTACTGCTTCGACGACTGGCTCTACTGGGATGTCGAAACCAAGGCACCGACCCCCATGACATTCACCTTCGGCATTAACTTCACCTTATAATCCAACGCACGATGAAAGCACAACATAAAATCCTGGCATGTCTGTTCAGCCTGCTGCTTCTGGGTTCCTGCACCAGCGACTGGCTGGAACCCGAACAGCCGTCGAAACTCGACCCCAACAATGCGTACAGCACCTACACCGGCTGCATGGGTCTGGTGACCAAACTGTGCAAGGACCTCCGGGCCGAGGTCATGGGGCGCAACACCAACATCAAATGGGCCTACGAGAACTCCGACCTCGCCGTGCTGGTCAACGGAAGCCCCCGCGACCTGGACGGCATGATGGTCCCGTCGATCGGCAGCAAGCCCAAGGACCTGTGGGACAACACCTACAAAAGCATCACGCGGGCAGCCATGCTCGTGACCCGCTCCGAGAGCCTCAAGGGTTCGCAGGAGCAGAAGGACGAAATCCGCGCCTACGGCGAATTCTTCCTGGGCTACTGGTACTTCCGTCTGATCACGACCTACGGCGACGTACCGCTCATCACCGAGGAGATCGACTATCCGAAGCTCGACTTCCGGACCTCGACCCAGCAGCGTATCATCAACCGGATGATCGCAATGCTCGAAGACGCCGTGAAACACCTTCCCGAAACCACCCCCGCCGGCAGCGTGAGCCGGGCGGCAGGTTACATGATCCTGACGAAATATTACCTGATGAACGGTGATTTCGAAGATGCCGTGACGAGCTCGACGGCCGTCATCAACACTCCCGGGCTGAAACTGATGAAGTCCCGCTTCGGGGCCCTCGTCGGCACGGCGAATCCCAAGATTCCGAACCCGAACGTCATGACCGACCTCTTCTACAAGTACAACCCGGCGCTCTCGACCAACACGGAAAAGATCCTCGTCGTGCTGGACGATCCCTACATGGAAGGCGGTTCGACGACTCCCGGCGGTGGCGGTGGCGGCGAGCGCATGCGCGAACACCTCGTCGAGTGGTACAACGGCCAGTACGACGAAGCGCAGGCCACGCAGCAGCGCCGCACGAGCGGCACGGGCATCCGCAGCACGATCGACGGAGCGTCGGGCGGCCCCGGTCCCTTCAGCATCTCGTCCGAAGCCGGACAGGATCTGCAAATACTCTGGACCGGACGCGGCATCGGCGCCCAGAAGAAAACCTGGTATTTCTCGAACAAGATCTGGGAAAGCGCCGACTTCAAGAACGACATGCGCCACAACGCCCCCAACTGGTACCCGATGGAAGCGCTGGTCTACAACGTCAAGACCTCGAAGCTCTACGGCAAACCCCTCGTTTACGAGAATTGCAGCGACACGCTCCGCTGCTGGGGCGACATCCAGTACAACAAGATCGTCGTGGACGACGAAAAACGGCTTCCGAGCGACTACAACCTGCTGGGCGGATTCCACGACTGGTATATCTACCGCCTTGCCGAGGCTTATCTGATGCGCGCCGAAGCCCTCGTATGGCTCGGCCGGGGCGGCGAGGCGGCCCTCGATCTCACCGAAATCCGCACCCGCGCCGGAGCCGCGGCCTTCTCGGGAACGGCCACCCTCGAAGATGTCCTCGACGAACGGGCCCGCGAGCTCTTCCTCGAAGAGTTCCGCCGCAACGAACTGGTGCGCATCGCCTTCACGATGGCCAAACTCGGCAAAGACGGCTATTCGCTCGAAAACATCGGTACGAAGAACTGGTATTACGATCGGATGCGTTTCACGAACAACATCTATTTCAACACCGAAGACGGCACGCCGTCGAACTTCGCTTACGGCGACGGCGGTAACAACGTGCAGATTTACCGCATGAGCCCCTACCATATCTACTGGCCGATCCCCGAAACGGCTATCAACGACAATACGCTGGCGACACTCAACCAGAACTACGGCTACGTCGGCTACGAGAAGAACGTCGAGCCGCTCGGACCGGAGGCGGACGCCGAATAGACGATCACCCGGCGGAGCCGGAGCTCACCGGTTCCGGCTCCGCCTTAAAACCACAATTCCACAACATGATCCGAAACCTGATTTGCACCATCGCGCTTTTGGCGGCCGCACTCTCGTCCGCCGCCCCCGACAACACGGGAAATAAGCGAAAAAGGTCGTTCGATAACGACGATGATTTTTTGACATACGTCCAAAAGCAATATTTTAACTACATTTGGGAAGGCGCGCTGCCCAACTCGGGACTCTCAAGGGTCCGCATGATTCAGGACGATCCCCAGCGGGACCTGCACACGATCACCGTGGGCAGTTCGGGTTTCGGCATCGCCGGAATCATCGTCGGCATCGAGCGGGGTTTCATCACCCGCAGCGAAGGCGTGGAGCGTCTGGCGAAGATCGCGGATTTCCTGGCCCGCAGCGACCGTTTCCACGGCATGTGGTCCCACTGGATCGACGACCGCACGGCCCGGACGATACCGTTCGCCAATCCTGCGAGCAAAGACAACGGCGGCGACATCGTGGAGAGTGCATTCCTGGCCCAGGGGTTGATCACGGCCCGTCAATACCTTTCGGACGGCACGAAAAAAGAACGGGAACTGGCCGGAAAATTCGACGAACTGTGGCGCGGAATGGAATGGTCGTGGTATCAGAAGGACGGTGAGGACGTGGTGTACTGGCATTGGTCGCCCGACTATCAGTGGGAAAAGAACTTCCCCCTGCGGGGCTACAACGAATGTCTCGCGGTCTACATCCTGGGAGCGAGCTCCCCGACCCACCCCATCACCAAAGAAGCCTACTACAAGGGCTGGGCGCGCGACGGGGCGATCGTCAGCGACACGACCCTCTACGACATCCCCGTCAAAGTGCAGCACAACACGGGACGCGAGTACGTAGGCCCGATCTTCTGGACGGCCTTTTCCTACGTGGGATTCGATCCCCGGGGATTGAAAGACGAACTGGGCATCGACTATTTCGACGTGAACGTCGCCCACGCCAAAATCCAGCAGGCCCACTGCATCGCCAATCCCAACGGATTCGACGGATACGGTGCCGACTGCTGGGGATTCTCGGCCGGTTACTCGGTGAAGGGCTACAAGGCCCACAATACGAAGAACGACCGCGGCGTAATCACCCCGTCGGGCACGCTTGCGGCCATGCCCTTCGCCCCCGACGCTGTCATGAAAGCCCTCAAACACTTCTACTTCGACCTCGGCGACGAGCTGTGGGGCCCCTACGGATTTTACGACGGATACATCGTCGCCGAAAAGAGGGTCATCCCCAACTATCTGGCCAACAACCAGTGCGCGGCGCTGCCGATGATCGAGAACTACCGTACGGGACTGATCTGGAAACTCTTCATGAGCGCCCCGGAGATTCAGGCCGGACTCGAAAAACTGGGATTCACACGCGACAATTAAGAGCATGAAACGATTTGCGATATGGCTGCTCGCCGCAGCGGCGCTCCTTGCCGGCTGCTCCGGATCGGACGAAGGTAAAGAGGGTCCGGGGGGGGGTGACGACACCCCGGCGATTGCACCTCCGAAAAACCGGGAGGACGTGGAAGGGCTGCTGACCTGGATTCAGAAGACCCACTTCGAATATATGTGGAGCGGCGCCCGTCCCAACTCGGGACTGGCGCGGGTCCGCTACTTCGCGGACGAACCGTCGAAAGACGAAAACACGCTGACGATCGGTGCCGGGGGCTTCGGGATCATGGGAATACTGGTCGGCATCGAACGGAACTTCATCACCCGCGCGCAGGGCGTCGGACGGCTGGAAAAGATCGTATCGTTTCTGGAACGCGCCGAGCGCTGGCACGGCATGTACTCCCACTGGATCGACGACCGCACGGGCAGAACCATCGCCTTTGCCGGATCGAACGGCGAAGACGACGGGGCCGATATCGCCGAGACCTCGTTCCTGACGGCCGGACTCCTCTGCGCCCGCCAATACCTGAAAGACGGTTCGGCAGCGGAGCAGGCGCTCGCCGCCCGCATCGACGCCCTCTGGCGCGGCATGGAATGGGACTGGTTCGCATCGGATACGGACGACTGCCTCCTGTGGCACTGGTCCCCGACGGTAGGCTTCAAAAAGAATTTCCACCTGGAAGGCTACAACGAATGCCTGCTGCCCTACCTTCTCGCAGCGGCATCGCCGACGCATCCGCTCCCGGAGCCCAAAAAGGCCTATATGAACGGCTGGTCGCGCAGCGGCGGCATCGTCAATCCGGGCAGCCGCTACGGAATCCCCTTCGTCGTCAGGCACAACTCGGGGGCGAACGACGTGGGCCCGATGTTCTGGACCGCCTTCTCCTACGGCGGGTTCTGCCCCAAAGGGCTGAAAGACGAACGCGGCGTCAATTACTGGAAAGCGCTCCGGAGCCACGCCCTGATCCAGTACAACTACTGCCTCGAAAACCCCAAGGGCCGGAAGTGCTACGGCGCAGACTGCTGGGGCTTCTCGGCCGGCTACACCTCCAACGCCACGACCGATTACCAGTCCATGCGGACCAACAACGACGTCGGGGTCATCACGGCCAACGCCGCGCTGATCGCCATGCCCTACACCCCCGAACAATCCATCGCCGCCGCGACGCACTATTACTGGGACATTCCGACCCAGATGGGTCCCTGGGGGTTCTGGGACGCTTACAGCGACACCGAAGGCACCGTCCGGCGCTATTTGGCCAACAACCAGTGCCCGGTGGCTCCGATGATCGAAAACTACCGCACGGGGCTGTTGTGGAGACTCTTCATGAGCGCTCCCGAGATCACCGCAGCGCTCACCGTGCTGGGATTCACATCCGACAACGATTAATCGCCAAACTGCTGCCGAAATGAAACTTCTGCTGACCCTGACTATTGCCCTGGCTCTCGCCGCCCCGGCATCGGCCCAGACCCCCGCGCTGCCCGAACAGGGCGCCGCCGCAACGTTCTACCGCGACAAACAGACCGCCCGGAAGGTGTCGGAACTGATGAAAAGAATGACCCTCGAAGAGAAGATCGGCCAATGCGTCCTCTTCGCTTCGCGCGGCATGGTCACCGGCCCCCGAAGCTCGGAAAAGATGGACGACTACATCAAAAGCGGCGCCTGCGGCAACGTCTTCGGAATAAAAACGGCGGCAGAGACGCGCCGTATTCAGCAAATGGCCGTCGAGAACACGCGGCTGAAAATCCCCGTGCTTTTCGGCATGGACGTCATCCACGGCTACAAAACGATCTTTCCGGTGAACATCGGCGTTTCGGCGAGCTGGGACATGGCCGCCATCGAACGCATGGCCCGCATATCCGCCCTCGAAGCGTCGGCGGCAGGCATCGCCTGGACCTATTCGCCGATGTGCGACATCTCGCGCGATCCCCGCTGGGGCCGCGTTTCGGAGGGCTCGGGCGAAGACCCCTATCTGGGAGAACACATCGCAGCCGCCATGGTCCGGGGCTATCAGGGAACGAACCTTGCCGACCCGACGACCATCATGGCCTGCGTAAAACATTTCGCCGCCTACGGCGCCCCGCAGGCAGGGCGCGACTACCACACGGTAGACATGTCCGAACGCACGTTCCGCGAGGTCTATCTTCCGCCCTACCGGGCCGCGCTGGACGCCGGAGCGGCAACGGTCATGACCTCGTTCAACGACTACGACGCCGTTCCGGCGACGGGAAGCCGCTACCTGATGACCGACCTGCTGCGCCGGGAGCTGGGCTTCAACGGATTCGTCGTCACCGACTACACCGCCATCAACGAGATGGTCAACCACGGCGTCGCCGAAGACCTGAAAGACGCCGCACGGCTGGCCGTCAAGGCCGGGGTCAACATGGATATGGTCGGGAACGGTTATCTCAAACACATGAAAGAGCTGGTCGCAGAGGGCCGGATCAGCGTCCGGGAGATCGACGAACTCTGCGCGCAGGTGCTCGCCATGAAATTCCGGCTGGGGCTTTTCGACGATCCCTACCGTTATTGCGGCCGCAGCGAATCGGCCTGGTACACCCCCGAAGCGCTCGCGGCATCCCGTTCGCTGGCGGCCAATTCGATGGTCCTGCTGCAAAACCGGAACAGCGTGCTGCCCATCCGGGAGGGGCAGAAAATCGCCCTGATCGGGCCCTTCGCCGACAACGTGCGCGAGATGCTGGGGTCGTGGGTCGTGGCGGCCGACACCAAGGTCGGAACGACCTTCTCGAAAGGTCTCAAAGAGCGCTTCGGCGACAAGAACGTCCGGGTCGTGGCCGGCGACGTGATGACGGATTTTCAGGACGCACGCCGGGCCGCCGAACAGGCCGACGTTGCGGTGCTGACGCTCGGACTGTCGCAGACATGGAGCGGCGAGGCGGCGAGCCTCACCTCCATTTCCCTTCCCGAAACCCAGAAGCTCCTGCTTCGCCGGGTCCGGGAGAGCGGCACTCCCGTCGTGTTAGTGCTGGTGACGGCCCGGCCGCTGGAACTGTGCGAGGAGTCCGCGACCGCCGATGCCGTACTCGTCGCCTGGCAGCCGGGAACGATGGCCGGCGAAGCGCTGGCCGACGTGCTCTCGGGCGACGTGAACCCCTCGGGCAAGCTGACCATGACCTTCCCGCGCGACGCAGGGCAGATTCCGATCTTCTACAACCAGAAGAACACCGGACGCCCGGTCGGCGCGCTCACGTCGCAGTCGAGCGAGAAATACACCTCGCGCTACCTGTTCACGCCCAACGAACCGCTCTATCCGTTCGGATACGGCCTGAGTTATACGACGTTCGAATATTCCGACCTGAAAGTCGACAATCCCCGGGCAAAGATCGGGGAAAACGTCACCGTCAGCGTCACGCTCCGCAACAGCGGCGACCGCGACGGCAGCGAGGTGGCGCAGCTCTACATCCGCGATCTGGTGGGCAGCGTGACCCGCCCGGTCCGCGAACTGAAAGGCTTCGAGAAAGTGTTCCTCAAAGCCGGGGAGAGCCGCCGGCTCACCTTCGTCCTCACTCCGCGGGAACTCTCCTTCTGGCGCGCCGACATGACCTTCGGGCAGGAGGCGGGCGACTACCGCGTATGGGCGGGCGGCGACTCGAACGCCGAACTGTCCGGAACATTCACCGTTACGAAATAGCATGAAACGAACCGCCATACTCCTTTCCCTCCTTTTCGGGCTCAGCGCACCGGTCGGTGCGGCGACGTTCGTCATCTCGCACCTGCGGCAAGTGGAGGACTGCATCCTGCGCCGCAGCGAGGTGACCTACCACGACGAACAATACTGGACCGGCTGGAACTTCGGGGCGTCGCAGACGCTCGACGCAGGCTACGGCATCGCCATGTGGAACATGTGGCGGGGCAACATCCTCGTCCGCTTCGACCTGCGCGGCATCGACTGCCGGGAGGTCTCCGCGGCGCGCTTCCGCATCTACAAGCCCCGGAACGTCACCCAGACCTCTCCCGAAGTCCCGGTGGCCATCTATGCGGTGAAGGAGTGCAACGCCGCATGGCGCGAAGGCTCGATGGAGTCGATGCCGCAGCACGACGCTGCCAGCTGGCTCTGCCGCTCGGACGGCGAGGAGTGGGCCGGAGGGCCGAACGGCTGTTCGGTCGCCGGGGTCGATCACGACGCCGAGCCCCTCGGCCGTGCGGCGGCCTCCAAATACCGGGGCGAATGGCTCGAATTCGAGATTCCGGCGGCCTTGGTCCGGCAATGGATCGAGGCACCCGAGAAGAACGCCGGACTGCTCATCAAAACCGACGCTCCCGAGGAGGTCATGGGCGACCACGTGCTGTTTTACTCGTCGGAACACGCCTCGGGCAAAGGTCCGCAACTGGTGGTCGAAGGCAGGCGCGGCAAGGCGAAATTCGCCGCCGACCCGGCGAAACGCTACAACCCGCGCTACGTGATGCCCCGGCAGGACTCGACGTTCCGCCGCTACCTCCAGGAACGGAATTTCCGCTACGTGAACTGGACGACCGACCCGGTGGTCGGTCTCCGGGGCGACCAGCGCATCTATCCCTACTACTGGGACGTGGTGGTTTACGGCGAATATATCCTGCCGAACGCCTACTACCCCTTCTCGCAGTCGATCCTCGGCCTCGACGGTATGATCGAACGGCAGGACCGCGAAGGACTGCGCCGGTTCCAGATCAACCGGCTGCGCTACCTGCACATCTGGGAGTACACCCGCGAACAGCGCTGGTACGACTGCGGCGACATCATCGAGATTTTCTCACCCTTGCAGGCGGCCTACATCTGGCTCGGATCGAAAAAGGACAACGGCCTGACCTTCGACGGCGTGCTCAACAAGGTGCACCCCAAAGGCCGGAAGAACCTCACCCGGCAGGAAATCCAGCTACGCCGGCTGGCCGAGGTGGAGGAGTGCGTGCGCAACCTCGACCTCACCCCGGTGCAGTACGACTCGGTGGAGCGGTTCATCAGCCGGATGGAGGAGCTGCGCTGCATCTACTTCAACAAATGCAACGACGCGGCGCAGGAGGTTCACCGGCTGCTGGCCGAAAAGAACGACGGCCGCGAAATGATCGACGCCCTCGGCGCCTTCATGAACTGCCACGACATCTATCTTTTCTACGACTCCTACTGGCAGATGAAACGCTGGGCGTTCCTGATGGACCATACCGACATGGTGGCGTTCAACAAATTCTGGAAACGCCAGAAATTCGGGGAGTATTCGCCCGAACGCATCGAAAAACGCTACCGGATGTGCGCAGATTTCTACCCCCGGGACCGCGGACCGCTCCCGATCGAAATAAAGAACAGGCTATGGCCGGAATAAACCGCCCCGAACGACACGCCTCAACACAGAAAACAAAAACCACCGATAAACCATGAAACGTATCCTACTGACCCTTACCGCTCTGCTGTGCACGCTGTCGCTCCGGGCGCAGCGCACCGAACTGACGATCAGCGACGGCTGGTATTTCCACCGGGGAGAGACCGTCCCCGAAGAGCCCGCTCCCGCCTCCGGCGCATGGACCCGGGTGAACCTGCCCCACACCTGGAACCGCTACGACGCATTCGACGAAACCCCGGGCTACTACCGCGGCGTGGGATGGTACGCCTACGGCTTCATCCCCAACGGACAATGGAAGGACCGCCGGATCATCCTCCATTTCGAAGGGGCCAACCAGGTCGCCGAAGTGTTCGTGAACGGCACCCCGGTCGGCAGTCACACGGGCGGCTACACGGCGTTCAACTTCGACATCACCCGCCACCTCGAATTCGGAAAGAAGAACATCATCAAGGTCCGGCTGGATAACAAACACGACCGGGACATTCCGCCGCTGAACGCCGATTTCACCTTCTACGGAGGCATTTACCGCAATGTGAAGCTGATCGCCGTCGATCCCGTCCATTTCGACCTGCAAAACTGCGCCTCGGAAGGCGTCTTCGTCGAGACGCCCTCGGTCGATTCGGCCCGTGCGACGGTCGTACTCCGCGGCGATGTGGTCAACAGCGGCGACGCAACCCGGGCGGTCCGGGTCAAAGCCGTGCTCAGGGACAGACAGGGAGCCGTCGTGGGCGAGGCCGTCAAGGCGATGACGCTCCGGGGCGGTTCGAAAAATCCGTTCCGCTTCGACGGCATCACGATCCGCCAACCCCATTTGTGGAGTCCCGAGACGCCCTATCTCTATACGGCGGAATTCTCCGTCGAGGAGGCGAAGGGCGCCAAAAACACAACCGACCGCATCGAGATTCCTTTCGGGGTCCGCTGGTTCAGCTTCAGCGGCGACGGCTTCCGGCTCAACGGCCGGAAATACCCCCTGAAAGGCACCAACCGCCATCAGGATTTCGCCGGACTGGGCAACGCCCTCGGCGACGACTACCACCGCAACGATTACCGGAAAATCAAATCGCTGGGCTTCAACTTCGTCCGGCTGGCCCACTATCCGCAGGCCCCGGAGGTTTACCGCATGTGCGACGAACTGGGCCTGCTGGTCTGGACCGAAATCCCGGTCGTCAACGAGGTGACCCCCTCCGAAGCCTTCACCCGGAACGCGCTCTCGATGATGCGCGAACAGATTCGCCAGACCTACAACCACCCCTCGGTGATCCTCTACGGCTATATGAACGAAATCCTTATCCGCATGCTCTCGAACAAACGGCTGACGGAGGAACAACGGCAGCAGGTCGCCGACGACACCCGCGCGCTGGCCCTGAAACTCGAAGCGCTGACCGAAGAGGAGGCTCCCGACCGCAACACGGTCATGGCGATCCACTATGAGGACGGATACAACCGATACGAGGTCTCCACGATTCCCGACGTAGTGGGCTACAACCTCTACTTCGGCTGGTACTACGAACAGCTGGAAGACCTGACGCGCTACCTGACCAGCGAACACGCGCGTTATCCCGACCGGCCGATCATCGTTTCGGAGTGCGGCGCCGATGCCGATCTGATGAACCACAGTCAGGTTCCCCGCTCGTGGGACTACTCCGAGGAGTATCAGGTGGTGCTGCACCACTCCTACCTCAAACAGTTCGCACGGATGCCGTTCCTCGCGGGATACGCCCTGTGGAACTTCGCCGACTTCGGCGCCGAGGCCCGCGCCGACGCCACCCCCTGGATCAATCAGAAAGGGCTCGTCACCTACGACCGTAAGGAGAAAGATGTCACGTCGCTTTACCGGGCCAACCTGCTGGAGACCCCGCTCGTCTACATCGCTTCGCGCAACTACACCCGCCGTGCGGATGTCGAGCGGCAGCCGGGCGTCGCCATCCACACGATCAACGTATTCGGCAACGGCCGGGAAATCGAACTGTCGGTCAACGGCGAATCGCTGGGCAGCAGGCCCCTCGACGGAAATATGGCGACTTTCTCCGTGCCGTTCCGCAACGGGATCAACCGGCTGGAGGCTACCGACGACCGGGGCGTGAAAGACTGTCTCGACATCGACTTCACCGTCGTACCGCACAGTCTGAAAGCCTGGAAAGGCAACGATCTGGCCGTCAATGTCGGTTCGTATCAGGCGACCGTGGCTCCCGGAACGGGCGTCATCTGGATTCCCGATCAGGTCTGCACGCAGGACGGCTGGGGACGCATCGGCGGAAAGATCCGGGAGCGCATCGACCGCCAGCACAAAGTGGGCATTTCGCAAAACATCCTCGGAACCGACTGCAACCCGCTCTACCAAACTTTCGCCGAGGGGATCGAGGGATACCGTTTCGACGTGGCCGACGGCACCTACCGGATCACGCTGTGCTTCGTGGAGAGCAACCCCAAAAGCCCCACGGAGGAGCTGATCTACAACCTTTCGGGCTCCGACACGGCATCCGTTCCGGCGGGAGTGCGCCAGTTCTCGGTGGCGGTGAACGGACGGCAGCTCCTCGACAACCTGAACCTCGCCCGCGACTACGGCAACCTGCGGGCCGTCGATTTTTCGACGGAAGTCACTGCCCGGAACAATTCAGGCATCGAGGTTGCATTCACTCCGAATATCGGAAAGACCACCCTCAGCGGTATCCGGATCGAACGTATCAACTAATCGCAGTTTCGGCCATGAATTACATCTCGGAAAGGGAACTGATAGAAAAGCTCAGGTCAGGGGATCAGGATGCCTACCGGATTCTCTTTCTGAGGTATTACATGCGCATCTACCTCTTTGCGAAAGGGTTCGTGAAGGACGGCTCCCTGGCCGAGGACATCGCCCAGAACGTCTTCATGAAACTGTGGATCGCCCGCGCCAACATTTCGGGAGAATCCATCAACCACCTGCTTTACAGGATCACGCGCAACGAAGTGCGGGACTACTTCAAATCGGGCTACCGCCGGCGCAGGGATTCGCTGGACGGGAGTCCCGAACCCGTCACCAAGGATGTCGATGCCCTCGATCTGATTCAGTCGCAATACATCGAACAGGTGGTCGTCCGAACGATCGACCACCTGAGCGAGCGCCGCAAGGAGATTTTCCGCCTCAGCCGCGAAGAGAATCTGACCAACAAGGAGATCGCCGAGATGCTGGGCATTTCGGTCCGGACCGTGGAAAAAAGCATCGAACTCACCCTGAAGGAGATCCGCAAGGTCATCCCGAGCTGAAACCCGATCCGCAGCAAAAGGCGCGACAATAGACCGCAGCCTATTTACCCGACATTTCGGACCCGATCAACGTTCCGGAAGGGGTCATCCGAATCGTGTAGCGGACATCCCTGCCGACCGTCGTGACCGTATAGATGTCCGTGTCATGCTGCCGGCGGCGCACGATCTTCGATTCGTCCACGGGGACCATCCCGACCACCCGGGCGATCGTTCGCCGGATCGGCTCCGGGAGTTTCACATACGTCAGCGCCTCGCTCTGCTCGGCGGCCAGTTCCGTGCCCCCTTCATCGAACGTGCGCGTTGTCACCAACATATGCCCGGGCCCCAGATAACGGGTCGTCCGGACGAGAAATCCGCCCTTCCGGCGCAGTTCGGCCCGGTCGATCAGTTCTCCGCCGAGCGCACGCACGATCTTCGCCTGCACCTCGGGCCGCAACTCCTGTCCGATAAAATTCTCCAACACCGACCGACAGCCCTCGAACGGCTCGCCGTGTCCGCCGAACCCCTGCACCCCGGTCTGCGGACCGGACTTGCGGGCCACCATCAGCCGACGTTCAACCCCTTCGATGCAACGGCCTTCCGACGTGACGAGGCGGGGTTTCAGCAGACAGACACCCTCCCTGCGGGGCATGACGAAGTTCATCGTGACCGCTTCGGCGCCGCCTGCTGCGACCTCGACTCCGGCTTCGCGCACCGACAGTTCCCGACCCGAAGCGTCGGCCACGGCGACTTCGAGCCGGAGCCGCTGCGGACGGTCGGTGTCGTTCCAGACCCAAACCGTCTTCGCATAACTGCCGCCGGGCCGGTAGAGCGTCTTCTCCTTGTACCACTCCCGGGCCTGGTTCATCTCGACGGAGGTTCCGACCGGTTCGTTGAGCCGCGCAAGAACCCGCAGGTTGGGCTGGGGAGTCAGCGAATCGGCCAAATTTCCCAAAAAGTAACTGTGCCCGTTGACCGCCCCGCTCAGCAGCGCGAAGGGCGCCCACGCCTGCACGCGGCGCGAGCGGTAGAAGGTCCCCAAGTCAGCATGGATGTCGGCCTGCAACCGCTCGATCTCGGGCAGCGTATAGAAATAGAGCCCCCAGCCGCTGGCCGTGCGGCTGGTTTTGAAGCTCTCGCGCGGTTCCAAATCGCCCCGCTCGTTGAGCCACAGGCGGCAGGACTCCAGCACGGTCGAGGGCCGGGCACCGCTGACCGGATGCACCGGCGTATCGACGATCGTTTCGGAGTATTCGTAAATATGGCGGGCTTCGAAATCGTCCTCGCCCCACAGCCGCGTCGGGTCGTAGAGCCGCAGTTCGGTTTTCAGCGCTTCGAGTTTCACGTTGCCCTCGTTCTCCTGATCCCAGACGACGATCGACGGGTGGTTGACGTTCTGCTCCACCCAGCGGCGGAACTCCGTTTCGGTCTGCACGAGGTCTTCGCCCGCGGGCTCGTCGTCGTGCATGAAACGCCATTCGTCCTGAATCATCAGCCCCAGTTCGTCGGCGATGTCATACCACTTGTTATAGGCGTGTCCGAGGTGGATGCGCAGATAGTTGAATCCGTAATCCTCGACCGCCGCACGCAGGAAACGACGTATCCACGCCTCGTCGAACATTACATCCGCCCAGCGGTTCAGCGCCCGCTGAAAGGCGATGTTCTCAGCCCGGAACAGCGTTTTGCGGCCGTTGACCAGCACGTCCCGCCCCTCGACACGAATATCGCGGAACCCGAAGGTCTCGGTCCGGCAATCCGCAGAACGGTCGTCCGCGAGGATGAAGTTGAACTGATAGAGCTGCGGATCGCCCTCGCGGCCCGGCGTCCAGGGCTTGAGCATCGGGGTCGGAATCCGGAAGGTAAATTCGGCCACGCTGTCCGCCGGAATCGGCAACGAGCCCAACCGGGCCTCGCAAACGACGGGAATTTCGTCGAAACCGTTCTCCAGATCGTACCGGCAGTCGTTGATCGTCACCCGGGCCTGCATTTTCCGGAATTCACCGCCGAAATTGGCCACGCGCGCCGTGCATACCACCACGCTGTCGGCCACGTCGGGCAGCAGTTTCAGGTGCCGGACCGTCACGTCGTGGGTCAGGCAGAGGGTCACATCGTCGCAGATGCCCGGAGCCCGCGAGTTGCGCCACCACTCCGACGAATTGTCCTTCGAGGGAAACGACGCCGTATTCCAGCTCCCCACGCGCACCACCAGCCGGTTGGGACCGTTGAAATCGAGCGCCCGCGTCACGTCGAACTCGGCGTGCGAATAGGTGCAATGGGCGTCGTAACCGATCTCCACGCCGTTCAGGATCACCAACGCGTTGTATTTGGCCCGGATACGCAGCAGGGCATGCGTGTAGTTGCCGTTGTCATAACCGTCGTGCGGATTCGAAAGGTCGAACTCCGTGGCGTACCATACGTAATCATACCCCACGTCGTCTTTCAGCTGCGTGGCGTCGAAATCAATGTCCGGCGCAGGCTCGGCCTGCGACATCACGCCCGGCACGGGAACGGTCGAAGGATAGGTGTCGGGCTGCGTTTCCGAGACGGCTGCCCGCCAACGCCCGTTGAGCGAGAGGGTCCGGCTCGTCTGCGCCTGCACGGCGCCGACCGCCGCGATAAAAAAGAGGAGGGTGAATAAATTCCGTTTCATCTATCGGGTAATGCTTTTCTTGATTTTACGGGGAAGGGCCCGGACGACGGTTTCGGCGGATGCAAGTCCGTCGGCCGAAACCCGGACGCGGATTTCGCCCGGCTCACCGGTCGGACGCACCACGTTCGAGACGGGCATGTCGATGTAGAGCGATCCGGTGCGGGCGGCTTCGTCGCCGAACTGCGAAACATACTCCGCGGGCCCCACCAGCGTCGCGGGGCCTTCGACCTCCCAACGCACGGTATTGCGGGCTCCGTAAATATGGTTTCCGGCCTTGTCCGCGATGTCGGCCGTCACGATGAACACCCCGCCGGGCGCGGCATCCACCGTCGTGTGCGACGCCCGCAGCGTCAGCCGTTCCGCAGGACCCGCCATCGGCACGACGCACTCCGCCACCTGCACCCCGCCGTTGCGGCCCACCACGCGCAGCGGCGCATTGCGCACCCCAACGTCACCGAAAGTCACCGAATGCCGGTTCTCCGCCGACGGCCGGAGCACGCCGCAACTCTTTCCGCCGACGAACAACTCCACCTCCTCGCAGTTGGAATCCACGACCAGCGGACGCCGCTGCCCGATGTACTGCCGCCGCCAGTAGTGGGGCATCACGAAGACCATCGGTTTTTCGGCATAGTTCGCCTGCCAGAGGTAATAGGCGTATTTGGGCACGCGGTAGCTATCGACCCATCCTTTCGGATTGTAATGCAGCATCGGGGCATTGCGGTACTCGCGGTCGCAGCCGTGATCCTCGTAGAGCCAGACCATCAGATTGGGCTGGTCGATGCGGTCCTCGACGCTGCCGGGCTTCTTGCCCCGGAGCGCGATCTGATGGCGGAACTCGTCGTTCGAGGTCCATTGCTGATTGTCGGGCCGCAAGGGTTTCTCGTCGTCGCCGTACCAGCCGCGCACAGCACAGCGGAGCATCTTCGACATGCGCAGCTCCTCGGGCGTGATGTCCACGAACCGGCCGCCCGAACCTTCGCAATGACGGCAGGTGATGAAATGTCCGGGAGACTCCATGTAAGCCCAGCGGGAGTCGGCGGCCCGGTCCGTCTCGTCGCCCATGTCGAAGAGCAGGACCGAAGGGCTGTTCCGCAGCCGGCGGACCATCTCGACGGTCTGCATCCACTGCGCCTCGGGCGAGAAGGGGCGGTTCTTGACGTTGGGAAGTTCGGCAAAGGTGATAAGTCCCAGCGAATCGGCCAGCGCGAAGACCTCGGGACCGGAACAATACTGCCCGGGGCGCAGCGCCGTGCAGTTCAGGTTGCGCTTCATGTCCAGCAGGTCCATGCGGTGGATGAAATAAGGAACGGCGTCGCCTAGCCACGGATATTCCTGATGGCGGTTGAAGCCCTGAATATTGACGGGTTGGCCGTTGACGTACAGACGCCGTTCGTCGTGGTTCCACGCGAAGGTCCGGATACCGAACACGGTTTCGTAACGGTCGCAGGTCCGGCCGCCGACCGTCACCGTAGACACCACCTTATACAGATCGGGCGAGGCCGGCGACCAGCGTTTCGGATCGCCGATCTCGAACTCCTCGTCGTAAAGCGCCGTTTCCTGCGGCCGGATATTCCGCGGAGTGCTCGCAAGGGCCACGACCCGTCCGTCGCCATCGACGATCGCGGTGGTCAGCTCCACGGCCTGCCGCTCGGCGCGTTCGTTGCGCACCCACGTGCGCACCCGGACCCGCGAAACGGAATCGGAAAGATTTTCGGTCGTGACGTGCGTACCGCCCTCGTGTTTGTACGATCCCTGAAACGGAATGAAAACGTCGTCCGTGGCGACCAGCCGCACGTTGCGGTAAATGCCGCCGTAGAAGTTCCAGCACCCGGCATCCATCGGAGGCACCCGTTGGGGATCGGTCTGCTGGTTCGAAACCTCCAGCACGAACACGTTTCCGCCATCGTAGTCTGCGTAATCGGTCAGCTCGAAGCTGAAACAGCCGTAACCTCCCAGATGCTCGCCGATGAGTTTGCCGTTCAGGTAGGCCAGACAGTTTTTCATCACGCCGTCGAACTCGATGAAGAGCTTGCGGCCGCGCATTTCGGGCCGCAGGGTGAAATGCTTGCGGTAAAAGCCCTTGCCGTTCCACCAATAGGGATTGTCCTTGGCATGGGGCGAGGCGATGAAGGGATGCAATTCGCCCGTCGTTTCGTAGGTCTGCCACGTATGGGGCACCGACACCGACTTCCAGCCGGCATCGTCGTAGGCGACCTGCGCCTGCGGAGGAATGCCCTTCACGGGTTTGGCCGTCGCCTCCTTATAGGAAAAAAGCCAGTCGTCATTGGCGTCCTCGACCTGGCGCTGGGCGGCGGAGGTCATCCACAGGGCCAGCGCCGGGACACACAGCAATATTCGCAAAGTTCTCATTCGGGTTCGTATTCTGAGTCGTACAAAAGTACCTCCGAAGCCCGAAATCAATGTTTAACCGATACCTTAATATGTCGAAAATCCGCCGGGATCAGGCGTTATGATGATTTTGCATGTAAGCCCGGGGGCTTACCCCGAACTGCTTCTTGAAACTGGTCGAAAAATAGCGCGGGTCCGAGAACCCGACCATGTAGCCCACCTGCGCCACGTCGTAGGCGTTGGTCGCCAACAACTGCGCCGCACGCTGCATGCGGGCGTTGCGCAGCAGCTCCATCGGCGACTTGCCCACGATGCTCTGGATACGCATGTTCAGCACCGAGCGCGACACGCGCATCTCGCGGGCGAAGACCTCCAGCGAGAATTCCTCGTTGGGGATATTCTGCCCGATGACCTCCGTCACACGGCTCATGAACTTCTCGTCGGCGGATTCCACGACGATATCTTCGCGTTTGCCGAGTATCTGCCCGATTTTGAGTTTCCGTTGCAGATCGGCATGGCGGCTCACCAACTGCCGGACGCGGGCCCGGAACAACTCCACGTCGAAAGGCTTCTCCATCCAGGCATCCACGCCCGCTTCGCAGAATATCCGCGCATCCTCGGGCGTATCGTCCGCCGTGAGCAGGACCACGGGAATATCGTCGGTCTGCTTCGAACCCTTGATCCTGCGGCAGAGCGCGAGCCCCTCTTCGCGGTCATAGACCACGATGTCGATCAGAATCAGCTGCGGACGCCTCTCGCGCACGGCCCGCAGCGCATCTTCCACATTGTCGTAATGCAGCACGTTGTAATCCGACAGCACCATCCGGACCAGCCCCGTGATGTCGCCGCCGCCGGCCACGACATAAACCGTTCCGGACTTCGACTCGTCGATGCCGGGGTCGTTCTCGACATAAATGTCCGATTCGGCGTACTGCTTGGTGTAGACCGGCAGAATCTGATCCTCGTCCGCCTGGTCCGACTTGTGGATATAGTACTGTTCGGCCTTGTAGCGGGCCTCCAGCGGCAGACAGATGGTAAAGGTGCTTCCGGCACCGTAACGGCTCTCGACCTCGATGCAGCCGTTGTGCATCTCGACGAACTCCCGGGCCACGGCCAGCCCGATACCGGCACCCAGCGGCGGCATCGTGTCCGACTCGTGCACCTGCCAGAAGCGCAGGAAGATTTTGTCGAGGTACTCCGAACGGATGCCGATGCCCGTATCGTGCACGGCGATGCGGACCGTCCGGCCGCTGCGACGCAAGGAGACACTCACCTCGCCGCCCGGATGCGTGAAAGTATAGGCGTTCTGCAAGAGGTTGTAGAGCGCGAGTTCGATCTTCTCAGGGTCGAAGGTCATCAAAATCGTCTCCCCGGGAAGATCGCAGACGAGTTTCAGCCCCTTCGATTCGAAAAGCGCCCGGAAATAGTCGCAGATGCGGCGCACGTACTCCGCGATATCGACCTCCGCCAGATTCATCGACACCCGGTTCTGGTCGATCTTCCGGAACTCCATGAGCTGCCGCACGGTGTTGGCCAGTTTCTTGACGTTGGCGCTCACCATGGCGACCAGTCCCCGGCGGGCCTCGTCGCTCAGCGGCTCGCGGTCGTCCGACATCAGTTGCAGGGGTACCTGCATCATCGTCAGCGGGGTTTTCAGCCCGTGCGTCAGATTGATGAACAGCTGCTGCTTGTACTGCACCATGCGCACCTGCTGCGCCGCACGGTAGCGGATCAGGATCACCCACACCACGGCCGCGGCCAGCAGCAGCGCCAGCACACCGTAGATGCAGTAAGCCCACCACGTCAGCCACCAGGGCGGCAGCACCGTTATGAGAATATCGGTGGACCCTTCGCCCAACACGCCCGAGGCGTCGGCCGCCTTGACCCGCAGCATGTACTCCCCGCGCGCGAGGTTGGAGAACGAGAGCCGGTTGGTCTCCCCGAGCGGAATCCAGTCGGGAGTCAGCCCGTCGATGCGGTAATAGAACCGCTCGCGGTTTTCGGGGGCGAATGTCAGCGTCGTGAAGTCGAGCGAAAGTTGATAGTCGTCGTAATCGAGCGTCAGCCGGTGCGACCGGTTGATATTGGCATCCAGATGAACGCCGTCGGGCACGATGTCCCGGTTGAGCACCGAAACGCCCGAAACATAGACTTTCGCCGCTTCGTCCGGACGCCCGACCTGTCGCGGATCGAAATAAGTGATACCGTTGATACCGCCCAGGAAAAGCGTTCCGTCGGCGTCGAGACAGCTTCCGAGATTGTAGTCGAGACGGGCGAAGGCTCCATCCGAGAGTTCGTAGAACGGAGCCTGCCCCGCACCGGGCGTATAGCGGTAGAGGCCCTGCATAGTCGAAATCCACAGCACGCCGTCGGCATCGGCGATGATGTCGAGCACCCAGACCTCCTCGCCGAAGGCGTTGAGCGGACACGCTTCGAACCGGTCGGGCACGGCGTCGTAGCGGTACAGCCCGTGCGACGTTCCGGCATAGACCGTTCCGTCGGCCGCGGTGTAGAGTGCATTGATGCTGACGAATCCGGCGAGCGCCCGATCCTGCAAGAAATAGGTGTCGTAACGTTCGACACGGAGCGTGTCGCTCTCCCGAACGGCCTCGTCGGGCCGGAAACGCAGCAGCCCCCGGGATTTGGTGCCGACCCAGATATTTCCGTCGCCATCCTCCAACACGGCCTGCGGACTGGCGTCGTAAAGGTCCGCGCCGGCGAACCGCACCGTCCGGCACCGCTCCGCAGCGGCATCATAGACGAACAGTCCGCCGTAGAGGAAACCCATCCAGACGTTGCCGCGGCTGTCGCAGCGCAGCTCCTTGCTGAACAGCGCCCCGCAGCGGGCCAGCAGTCCGGTCACCTCCCCGCGTTCGAAGAAACGGCGGTTCTGCGGATCGAAGAACAGCAGCATCCGCTTCGTGCCGAGCCACATCGTCCCCCGGCTGTCGAAAGCCAGCGTTTGAAGCCTCCTGTCGCCCGGTTCGGCCCTCTCCGAAGGGAGGCGGGGCATGAAATGTTCGATGGCGTAACGCTCCGGAGCCACACGCCGGATGCGGTCCAGCCCGCCCGAAGTGGCCGCCCAAACGGCACCGTCGGGACCCGGACAGACATCCGACACGACGTTGTGGATCAGTCCCCCGGCATCGGCGGCGGACATGTTATGGAATATCTCGCGGGGACGTTCGCGGGCCACATAGATACCGTCTACGGTCCCGAACCAGTAATTGCCGTTCCGGTCCCGCTCCACGCACAGCACGCTGTTGCTGACCTCGCTGGGCGACGCGGGATCTATCCACATGACGCCGTCCGGGATCGGCGTCCCGTCCTCCGCGATGCGGAACAGATGGATGCCGTCGTAAGACGACGTGACCACCACGCCGTCGCCGTCAATACGGATCGAACGGACATCTACACCGCCTCGCACCACGGTCGGGGGGGGGATTTGCGCATCCCCCGCCGGCAACGGCACAGTCATCAGACACCGCCGGTCGTTGAACCACAGCCGTCCGCGGGAGTCCACCGCCATAGCACGCACCTCGTAAGCGAAAGGACGGCTGTCGATGCGCGGCGACATCGGATCGTCCGAAAAGTCGAAACGCGACAGCTGCCCGTGGCTCCAGCTCCAAATGTTGCCGGCGGCATCGGTCGTGACGGCGAGAATATTGTTCAGGTGGCTGCCTGCGATGAAGCGGTATTCGAGCGACGAAGGATCGACCACGGCGACGCCCTCGCCCACGGTGAGCAGCATCGTCCCCCGCGATGTCCGGGTGATGGTCTTCACCGGAACGGCGGCGATGCGGCCCCCGATACGGCGGAAACGCTCCCGCACGGGGTCGTAAACGACGGCCCCGTTCTCCGTACCGATCCAGACATTGCCTTCGGCGTCCCGGGTCAGGCAGCGGATCATCGTCCGCGAAACGGGCAGTCCGTCGCTGTCGCCGAAATAGCGGTAGGAATACATGTCGTAGCGCATCAGCCCCGAGATGGTCCCCACCCACATGAACCCGTCGTCGTCCTGCAACAGCGCGGTGATCGAGTTTCCGACCGGACCTCCCTCCACGGGCACGATGACCCGTTCGGCCCGCGCCGAAGCGGCCCCGAGGGCCAAACACGACAAAATCAGAAAGATGCGGAAAAACAGATGCGTGGTCGGTTTCATTTCAAAGGTAAAGATAGCGTTTTTTTGCCATCCGGCAAGTGCCCGGAAGGCATATCCGGAAAATATCCGACCTTTTCCGGAAATATCCGAACATCCGCGCGGGGGCTTCTCCCTACTTTTGCTTTCGGACACCAAACCGCTACCCGAATGAAAAAATACGCATCCCTGCTGCTGTCGCTCCTCCTCTGCGCCACGGCGGCATCGGCACAGACCCACCACGCCGACCTCGGGCTGAACGGCCCGTGGGAATACGGCATCGACCGCAACTACACCGGGACAACGCTGGTTCCGGGCATCCCGATGGACGCCACGCGTCCCGCCGAAGGACGGCTCTGGTACCGCCGCGAAATCGAGCTGCCGGCCGGAAGCTGGAACGCCGCAGCGCTCGAACTGAAAGGCGCACGCTTCCGTCCCGAGATCTACATCGACGGCAAGCTGATTTCGTCGCAGGAGGGCGGCATGATCCGCTCGCTGCACGACCTGCGCCATGAAGCGCTGAAACCGGGCAACCGCATCACGCTCGAAATTTCGCTCGCCTCGCTGGCCGACGTTCCGCCGACCGACGCTTCGTTCATCCCCAAGGTAGACCAATGGCGGAGCAACTGCTCTTCGTCGCTCTGGGACGATGTCGTGCTGCACCTCTATACGAATGCCCGCACCGACCGCGTGCTCACCGACTGCGACCCGGAAACCGGGCATGTCAAGCTCCGCTACCGCATCCGCGGCACGGGCGCCGCATCGGCCCGCATCACGGTAACGAACGGCTCGGGGGAGCTTCTGACCCGGACGGGCACGGCTCTGCCGGGCGAAAACGAAATAGCCTTCGACTACCGGGGCCTGCTCCGGGAGTGGACGCCCGAGCGTCCCGTCCTCTACGGCCTCCGCGTGGAGCTGCTCGACGAACGCGGGGAGACGCTCTCCGACTGGCAGCAATCGCTGGGGCTGCGCCGCGCCGCCGTGAGCGGCAAACAGTTCACCCTCAACGGCCGTCCCCTCAAACTCCGCGGCGGCACGGTCGTCTGGCACCGCTGGATGCGCGACGCCGAGGGCCGCGAAGCAGGTTACGACACGGTCTGGTTCCGCGACAACATCGTCCGGCGGCTGAAAGAGCACGGTGCCAACCTGCTACGCTTCCATCTCGGCGTGCCGCCCGAACGTCTGCTGGACCTCTGCGACCGATACGGACTGGCCGTGCAGTACGAATGGAACTTTTTCCACGGTATGCCCGCCTCGCGCGAAAGCCTGATGGAGCAATACCCCAAGTGGTTCGACCTGGCGGCCCGCCACCCCTCCGTCCTCCTCTTCCACCCCTACAACGAAACCGAGGGCGAACAGCTCGAAACCGCGTGGAGCGCCCTGAACGAGATCGTCCGCGACTATCCGCCCATGATCCTCGAAGACCGCGACGTGCTGCACATCCATAAATATTGGTGGAGCCTGTTCGAAAACCTCGGACTCTACTACGACTCCTCGGAGCAGTTCCCCAAGGCGATCATGGTCGATGAATTCGGCGGCAACTACCTCGACGGCGACGGCGAGATGGGCGGCTATCCCTCCATCCGCGAAAGCTACATGCGTTTCCTCGGCCGCCGCCACACCGCCGCCGAACGGCTCCACCATCTCGACCGCTCGTGCGGCAAGGTGGCCGAATACTGGAGGCGGATCGGTGCGGCAGGCGTCGCCCCGTTCACCATCGCCAGCAGCTATGCCGACGGCAACCACTGGTTCACGGGCCCGCTGCGCGACGGACGGCCCAAAAACGTCTGGAACGCCCTGACGGTGCTTTGGTCGCCGCAGGCCGTCAGCATGGACATCTGGGACTGCAACTTCACCCCCGGGCAGGAGATCACCCTCCCGCTCCACTTCCTCAACGACACCGACCGCCGTTCGACCCTCACGGCCCGCGTGGAGATCACCGACGCCTACTCGCGGCGGAGCTTCGCCAAGACCGTAGAATGCCGCGTCGAACCTTACGACAAACGGATCGCCGAGTGCCGGATCGAAATGCCCGCCACATGCGGCGACTACATCCTGCGCACCACGCTGCTCAACCCCTCCGAGGAGGTGAAATACCCCGTCGTCTCGGAGTGGGACATCCGCGTCCTCGAAGCCAAAGTTCCGGCCCCAGTGGCCGAAGCCGTCCTCTACATCCCTGCCGCCGAAACCGAACTGCTCACCCTGGCGCACCGGCTGGGACTGCGCACCGCCGCCGACCCCGCAAAAGCCGACCTCCTGTTATTGGGACGCGCCAGTTGGGAGGGACTGGACGACTGCCGCCCGACGATCGAAAAAGCCGTCGCCCGAGGCGCAGGCGTCGTAATGCTCGACATCGGCGAACGCGGCCTCGGACAGGGCTACCCCGCCGAGGACGGCCAGCTGGGTCCCCTGCAAGGGGTTGCCCGCGTGACCGATCCCAAAGTGACGCACTACGACCTTTTCGGCGGGCTGTCGCTCACCTGCACCGAAGCAGCCGAGCCCGAAAGCCACCTGCATCCCGATTCCGTCCACACGGAGCTGTGGCGCCGTCTGACACCCCACCACACGGCCCTTTGGAACGGACTCCGGGGCGGACTGATCGTCCCCGCAGCGGATTTCGACGTGCAGGGACTGAGTCGCGAAGCCTTTTCGGCCCAGTGGAGCCGCCGCGGCGCCGATGTCGCCCGCATGGAGCGCGGGAACTACTACGCCTACGAACTCTGCGGATTCTTCGCTTTCGACTCCCGGCCCGACAATAAGGAGGTGATCCGCGAACTGCGCCGCAAGGCGGAGTTTCTGGTCGAGGACGCCCCGGCCCTGGCCATGTCGATCAACCCTAAAGCCCCGGTTCGCGTCACCGATCTCGGCAGCGGCTACCGCAACTCGGTCCGGGGCAGCGCCTCCGAGCTCGTGCCGCTGGCCGCGGCCGGCAAGAACCTCACGCGAACCCCCGTTCTGCGCATCGGGTTCGGCGACGGCAAAGGCTGCCTGCTCCTCTCGGGACTGCTCACAGCCGGGCGGCTCGACGCCGCACGCACGCCGGAACCGGGTCCCTTCCCCGTCGAATACGACGAAGCCGCCGTTCAGATGGTCATCAACCTGATGGAGAACGCCTTGGAAAACTCGCCGGGCGGCACCGGCGGCAAACGCCGGCTCAAAAACGGACTAAAACGAACATAATCGAAAAAATTTTCGACATCCGTTCCGCCTCTCCCGGATAATTTTGTATCACCGTTCATACGAACAAACGTTAACCTAAAATAACCAACTGATGAATGAAAAACTTTGACTTTTTATTCGTATCGAAATCGAAGCGCCCGGCAATGACCCTACTGGCCACGCTCGCCGCACTCCTGCTGACGACTTCGCTCCACGCGCAGCAGCGCCTCACCGTTTCGGGCGTTGTCACCGACGCCGCATCGGGCGAACCGATCATCGGCGCATCGGTCATCGTCGCCAGCACCTATAAAGGTACGACGACGGGCGTCAACGGCGACTTCATGCTGACCAACGTCCCCGCCAAGGATTCGCTGATATTCCAGCATCTCAACTACACGCGCCAGACCGTCCCGGTGAACGGACGCACGAAGATCGACGCCAAGCTCTCGGTCTCGGCCGTCGAAATCGAGGAGGTCGTGGCCGTCGGCTACGGCTACGTTCCGCGCAGCAACCTCACCAGTTCGATCGCGGTGATCAGCGAAAAGGACATCAACAAGACCCCCGTGTCGTCGATCGAACAGGCGCTCCAGGGCAATGCGACGGGCGTGCTGGTCATCACCGCGTCGGGCGAGCCGGGCAGCGAAGTGGCCATGCGCATCCGCGGCGGCACGTCCATCTCGGGCGACACCAGCCCGCTGGTGGTGATCGACAACATCCCCTCGGACCAGACCGCCCTGTCGCTGCTCAACCCCAACGACGTGGCCGGCATCGAGATTCTGAAAGACGCCGCCGCCACGGCCATCTACGGTTCGCGCGGCGCCAACGGCGTGGTGATGGTCACCACCCGCAGCGGCCAGGCCGGCAAGCCCACTCTTTCGGTCAATGCCGAGTACGGGCTTTCGATCCCGCGCTACCGCATCGAGATGATGAACAGCGAGCAGTACGCCGAGTACGACAACTTCGCACGCATGATGTGGGGCGTGAGCAGTTTCAACACGCTGCGTCCCGACACGCTCACCACGAACGATTACCAGAAACGCCTGCTGCGCGACATCGCCCAGCGCCACAACTACACGGTCGCATTGCAGGGCGGATCGAAAGACATGCGCTATTACATCTCGGGCGGCTGGCTCAGCGAAGAGGGTATCCTGCGCCATTCGAGCAACGAGCGTCTGAGTTTCTCAACCAAGTTCAACATGAACCTCTCGCCGCGCCTGCACCTCGATGTCAAAGCCTCGCTCAGCCGCCAGCAGACCGAGAAGATCAGCTCCGGCGACTCCGGCGCCACGCTGCGCATGCTGATGCAGAAACCCACCAGCACGATCAACGGCACGGACCTCGGCGACGGCACCTATATAGATGAAGAAACCGGCGAGATCAAGAGCATCAACACCGAAGCCGCCAAAGCCCTGAACTCGAACCAGTGGAACAAACGCACGACGGCCGAACTCAACGCCGTCTTCCGCTGGGACATCGACAAGCGGAAATACTGGACCTTCAACGCCACGGCCGGCTACAAATACAACAACAGCAACGACTACGCCTATGTCCTGCGGTCGATATACAGCACCGAGGCGCATATCGACAAAAACAACAAGGCGACGCGCGAAACGTCGCAGGGCATTACGTGGAGCAACGAGAACTTCATCAACTTCTCCCGGACGTTCCGCAAGAAACACTATCTGATGTGGACTCTCGGCCAAAGCTGGCAACGCCAGGAGTCGGAAGGTTTCGACATCGACGTGACGCGTTTCGACACCGACTATTTCATGTGGAACAACCTCGGGGCGGGAGCCTATATCGGCGTTCCCGGATCGAGCTATAAGGCGGTCAACCACCTGTCGTTCTTCACGCGCGCCATCTACACCTACAACGAACGCTTCACGGCGACCTTCTCGCTGCGTGCCGACGGATCGTCGCGCTTCGGCGAGGACAGCCGCTACGGTTATTTCCCCGCAGCCTCGGTCTCCTGGAAAATGACCAAGGAGAAATGGCTCAAAGACGTGAAATGGATCTCCGAACTGAAACCCCGTTTCAGCGTCGGCGTGACGGGCAACGACCGCATCGGCGAATACAAGTCGCCGACGATGCTCTCCTCGAACAAGGTGCTGGTCAACGGGCAGTCCTACAACGGTACGACCATCTCGCAGATCGGCAACCCCAACCTGCAATGGGAGACCACCCACGAATACAACGGCGGTCTGGACGTGGGGCTGTTCAAGAGCCGCATCCGCTTCTCGGTGGACGCCTACTATAAGAAGACCTACAACCTGCTCTACAACTACCGTCTGCCGCAGACGACGGGTTACTCACAGGTTTCGGCCAACGTCGGCAACATCGACAACAAGGGCGTCGAGTTCGAGATCCACACCCGCAACATCGAGCACCGCAATTTCAGCTGGAACACCGACTTCAACATCGGCTGGAACAAAAGCACGATCACCGACCTGGGAGGCAACGACCACGTCGTGCTCTACCACATGGGCAACGGCGTAAACCAGGACATCACCTTCCTGGAAATCGGACAGCCGTTGGGCATCATCAAGGGTTACGAAACCTCCATCTACAAGAGCTGGGACGAAGTCTACGCCGACGATGCCGTCTGGGTCGAGGACCCGCTCAATATCCAGACCCGTCCGGGTATGATCAAATACATCGACCAGAACGGCGACGGCGTGATCAACGATCAGGACAAGGTCGTGCTGGGGCAGGCCCTCCCGAACGTCATGGGCGGTTTCACCAACACGTTCAACTACAAGAACTGGTCGCTGACCGTCTTCTTCAACTACGCCCTCGGGGGTAAGATCATCAACACGAACGTCACCAAACTCGATCTGTATCAGGCCGGCAACAACAACTCCTATGCCGACGGACTCGGCGCATGGCGTCCCGCGAACCCGATCACGGGCGACCAGGGCTGGATGGACGGAAGCAAACCGCTGCCCTCGTCGAACAGCTCGCCCTCCACGGCGCGCCTCTACACCCAGAACGTCATCGACCGCTGGATCGAAGACGGCTCGTACCTGCGTCTGAAAACGCTCTCGCTCACCTACACCGTACCGGAGAAGATCTCCCGGAAAATCGGCATGCAGCGTCTGATGCTCTCGCTCAAAGGAACCAATCTCTGGACCTGGACCAAATACCGCGGATTCGACCCCGAAATGAGCAGCTCGGTGGGAACGTCGAACTCGACCCTCGGCATCGACCGAAGCAGCTATCCGGCATCCAAGAGCTTCACCTTCAACGTCAACATCACTTTCTAAAACCACTGCCCGATCATGAAAAAGATACTTTTCATCCTGCTTTCCGCATTCGTGCTGGGATCGTGCGATTTTCTGGACGAGGAGTCGAAGACGCAAATCCCCCTCGACAACTATTTCAACAACGAGGAGGAAGCCATGCTGTTCCTCTACGGAGCATACTACCAGGTGCGCAACACCGTATTCGGCACGGACTTCATGTACCTCACCGACACGATGACCGACAACATCGACTATTCCTCGACCAACGTTGACCGCAAGGGTGTCACCTACCTGACGCTGAACGTCAACAACTCGCTCGTCAAAAACATCTGGGGCAAGTTCTACGCCGTCGTCGAACAGTGCAACATCCTGATCGACCAGTTGGAAAAACGCCCCGAGCTGAGCCCCGCCAACAGCGAAAACATCATCGCCGAGGCCAAATTCATCCGCGCCTGGGCCTATTTCAACCTCGTCCAGCTGTGGGGCGACGTGCCCTTGATGACGGTCCCCGTCTACTCGATCAAGGAAGACAACATCCGTCCCGAACGCTCGTCGGTCGATGCCGTCTACTCGACCATCATCTCCGACATGGAGTGGGTAGCGACGATCGTCGAGGAAAAGCCCTCGGCCATCACCGTCTCCTCGGGCGTAAGCTATCCGCTGACGGTCTCGCGGGCCGCCGCCAAAACGCTGCTGGCCCAGATGTACCTTGTCCGCAAGGAGTACATGAACGTCATCGAGACGCTCAGACTCTTCGCCGACGATACGCAGGTAAACGAAGATTACGGGCTCTGCTCGCAGTACAAGTACATTTTCGACACGCGCTATAAGGAGATCGAGGAGCGCAAAAAGGAGATCCTGTGGGAGATCAGCGCCAAAAGCGAAGACAAGTACAACAACACGTGGCACCGCGAAGTGGCTCCCTCGGAGCTGAAGGGCGCAAGCGGCGAGAAGATCGAGGGCGCGACCAACGGCTACCAAAGCTACACGCCCTCGTACGATCTCTTCAATTCGTACGACACCGACGATATGCGCTACCGCCAAACCTACCAGATCACCAGCTCCTCGAAACCCCATTTCCTGAAAGGTTACGACGTTGCCGCCCTGAACCAGAATCTGGCCGGCCCGAACGTCATCCTGCTCCGCACGGCCGATGCCTATCTGATGCTGGCCGAAGCCTACAACGAACTGGGAGCTGCGGACAAGTCGGTCTTCTTCCTCAACCTCGTCCGCAGCCGCGCCACGCTCATCGGCCTCGACGCGACGCTTCCGCACGACGAACTGGCCGACGCCATTCTGGACGAGCGCCGCTGGGAGTTCGCCGGCGAAGGCGCCTACCGCCTCTACGACCTGCGCCGCACGGGCCGCTACCTCGACGTGATGCAGAAATTCACGCAGCGGGTCGTCGAGATGAGCGCCGAGGACCTGAAACAGTCCTTCGTCAACCCGATCGACGGCAAAAAGACGCCCGAACTGAGCGTTCCGTTCATCAAGCTGAGCAAGAACGCGCAGCCCAGGCACCTGCTGCTGCCGATTCCCGCCGACGAGCGCATCGCCAACCCCAAGCTCACGCAGAACAACGGATGGAACTAACCCCAAAACGACCAACGAAAAAATGAAACGCAATACATTCCGCTTTGCAATTCTGGCCGCCGCGGCCCTCACAGCCTGTAACGACACGCCCGATTCGCTCTACGAGCACGAAGACAGCGTACAGGACGTGCCCGACATCGTGCTCGAATCCTATGCCAGGCCCTACGACATCATCCCCGAAGAAGAATGGACCGAGATCAATTTCGGCAAATTCATCGCCGCAGCGATGGGCACCGATGACACGGGTTCGACGACCCTCGCCGACCAGCGTCCCGCCCACTTGGTGAAACTCGATACGCATATCCGCATGATGAAGGGCAACGTGACGGTCGAGCAGTTCGAGAAATTCGTCGAGGCCAACCCGAACGTGGTGAAGATGCCCAAGGAGCCTTTCTGGAAATGGGAAGACCCCGACGGCAACTCGCGCAAAGACTTCCCGGTGGTCGGCATCACCTGGAAGGAGGCCGACGCTTTCGCCCGCTGGCTCGGGGGACGCCTCCCGACCGAGGCCGAATGGGAACTGGCCGCCAAAGCCGTAACCTCCCCGGAAAAAGGGGACCGCTGCCTCTCATACAGCAGCAACAGTTCCTCGAACAAAGCCGCCTGGTTCTTCAACTCCAAAAATGCGAGCTACGGAACCGGTCTCGTGACGGTCATCACCGACGCTCAGGGCAACCGCATCGAGCGCATCGGCCGCATGGCGCACCGCTGCGGCGAGATGAAGGACGGCAAGACCTCCCCCGCCAATGCCCTCGGGCTGACGGACATGTGCGGCAACGTCATGGAGTGGTGCTCGGACTGGTACGGTGCGAACTACTACCAGGAGTGCATCGACAACGGAGAAGTCGTCAGCGATGACGAAGTCTATATGGGGCCGGAAGGGGGATTGCTTCAGGGCAATCCGGACAAGCGTACCTGTGTCACGAATCCGCAGGGTCCCGCCACCGGCAAGCTGAAAGTCCTGCGCGGCGGTTCGTGGAACCAGCCCGAATACGCCGTGAAAGTGACGATGCGTTTGAAGATCCAGCCCGGCACGCGCTCCGAGGAGATCGGCTTCCGGGTGGTATTCGACGTGACGGAAGGTGCCGACTACGGCGGAAACTGATAAAACAAGCATAAACAATCCCATTAGATGAAGAAGAGAGAGATACTGACGGCCCTCGCCGCCGCGGCCCTTACGCTGACTGCGGCGGCCCAGGGCTACGCCCCGGCCGAAAGCCACCGTCTGACGAAAACCATCAACACCGAATGGACGTTCAACTACTTCCCCCAGGAAGAGGAGGTCAGGGGCGTCTACGAATCCCCGTCGTTCGATGACTCGGCCTGGAGCTACGTCTGCGTCCCCCACACGTGGCAGACCTACGAAACCACGCGCGAACTGCATCCCTACATCCGCAACGTCGCCGCTTCGGACAATCCCTACTGGTGGAACGGCTGGGGCTGGTACCGCAAGCGCATCGACATCGGACGCGAGTATGCAGGCCGCCGCATCCGCTTCGAGTTCGACGGCGTGCAGAAATACGCCAAAATATATCTCAACGGCAAGTATCTGGGCGATCACAAGGGCGGCTTCACGAGTTTCTATGTGGACGCCACCGACGCCGTGAATTTCGGCGGCGCGAACATCCTGGCCGTGGCCGTGCAAAACTCGCTCGACGACAAATACCGCATTCCGCCGATGAACGCCGGCAACTGGGCGGTCTACGGCGGCATCGTCCGCGACGTGCGGCTGGTCGTCACCGACCCCGTGAACATTCCGTTCCAGGGATCGTACAAACACGAGGGCGGCACGTTCATCACCACCCCGGAGGTGAGCGCGAAACAAGCCGCCGTGCGGATCAGAACCTACGTGCAGAATCAGCGTCCCGACGCCGCGGAAGTGACCCTGCGCACCGTCGTCACCGATGCCGACGGAAACGTGTGCGAACGGCTGAACGCTTCACAGCGCATCGACGCCGGACAGATCGCCGAATTCGACCAGTCGATCCCCAAATTCCGCAAACCGCAGCTGTGGAGCCCCGACTCGCCCTATATCTACAACGCATACAGCGAAGTTTACGTGGGCAAAGAGCTGCTCGACACCTATCATTCGACCTTCGGCATCCGCAGCGTCGCGTGGGACTACAACCTGCACCGGCTGGTGCTCAACGGCAAAGTCACCCACCTGCACGGCATCAACCGCCACGAGGAGTTCCCGTGGCTGGGGCACGCCTTCCCGAAATGGATCGCGCAACGGGACATGGAAGACATGAAGTTCGGCCTCGACATCAACTACATGCGCACGGCGCACTACCCCAACGACCCGTCGGTTTACTATTTTATGGACCGCAACGGCATCTGCATCAACGAAGAACTGCCCAACATCAAGAACCAGAACTTCTCGAAGGAGGTGCAGGAGCAGAACTGCCGCGAGATGATCCGCCGCGACCGCAACCACCCCTCGATCGTCATCTGGTCGATGGGCAACGAAACCGACCACGCCTGCGACTCGCGCTACGCCGCCGAAGAGGACCCTACGCGCATCATCACCGTGCGCCAGCCCTACAACGACTCCTACAACCCGGAGTTCTGCAAGCACACCGACAAGGAGATGCCCGTCGAAAGCTACCTGCGCTGCACGATCCGAGGCTGGTACGACAAGGACGACATGAACCTCGAACCCTCCGACGGCCAATGGGCCGGCACGGAATACTGGCAACACAAACTCTCGCGCAACCCCAAGAAACCCATTTCGGAGCACAACGGCACCGTCTGGCTCTATGCCGACCACGGAGCCGACCGCGAATACGTCGGTTCACCGCTCAAACACGTCAACCCCAAAGGCTGGGTCGATAGCTGGCGCACCCCCAAATACGTCTACTACCTCTGGCAGGCCAACTTCTCGCGCAAGCCGATGGTCCACATCCAGCCGCATTTCTGGCGTTCGCAGTACGTCGGGCAAAAGAAGCTCATCACCGTGGATTCCAACTGCGCGAAGGTCGAGCTCTACGTCAACGACAAAAAGGTCGGAGAGAGGAAACCCGACATCACCAACGACTTCTGCGTCGAATTTCCCGACGTGGCCGTCGAGCAGGGCGTGATCGAGGCCGTCGCCACGCACCGCAACGGCACGGTCGTGAAAGACCGCGTCGTGATGTCGGGCGAACCCGCGGCGCTGACGATCAAACTGTCGGCGGACAAAATGATGTCCACGGCGGACAACATCGTCGAATTCAAGGTAGACATCGTGGACAAGGAGGGCGTACACGTCTACGGCGCGAACAACACGCTCAAATTCCACGTCGAAGGCCCTGCGACGCTCGTCGGTCCCGATGTCTACATCAGCGACCGCGACAAGCACGAGGAGTACGAGGGGACGATGTACATCGACGCCCCGGTCATCAACCTCATCCGCGCCGTCGGCAAGACGGGCACGGTGACCGTCACCGCCTCGGCAACGGGTCTCGAACCGGCCTCGGCGACCGTCGAAGTGGTCGATTACGTCGATCCCGCGCCGCTGCCCGGCATCTCCGAACCCCGTCTGAGCTGGGAGGGCCGCCAACACGTCGCCGTCAACGCTTCGCAGGCCAATTTCGTGCCGGCACCCGAAGAGATGCGCCTCTTCCCCGGCGAAGTGTCGTTCCCGATCGCCCGCCGGCAGGAGTTCCGCGCCCTCACCCAGGCGTTCGTCGAGGAGCAGAACCCCGGCATCGACACCTCGACGCCCGAGTTCCGCTACATGCTCGACGCCTTCTCGACGATCCTCGCCTCGACGGCCCGCTACGCCGGCGACCGGGGCTATATCGTGGCCGACGACTACAACTTCATCGCCGGCCAGTACAACGTGTCGCGCGCCATCACCAAACACCTGGCCACGAAACGGCTGCCGAAAGCCTACGTCGATTACATGACCAACTACTACGCGAAGATGATCGTGCGCGACGGCAAGGATATGAACTACATGGCCGTCTGCGAACTCATCGACCGTATTCCCGAGGGCGGCGAAGCGGTCTGGACCGGTGAAAAAAGCGCCGCGAAGGGGCTGCGCACCGCAGAGGGCACGGACCTGAAAGCCATCGCGGCGCTCGTCCGTCCCGAACTCGGCACGCTGGACAAGGATGCCCAAAAACGGGCCTACAAACTCATCACGGCCGTCAATCCGTCGGTGACGTTCAAAAGCATCCGCAACAAAAAGACCAAGACCCGCACCGACTCCTACACCGTGAAGGCCAACAGCGTGGTTCTGATCCCCGAATTCAAGGCCCTGACCTCGAAGAAATTCCCCGACAAGAAACTGTAAGATGAAACTCACCCGATACATAGGATACGCGGCGCTGGCGGCATTGCTGTCGGCAGCACCGGCGTGTACCGGGGCCAAAGTCACGCCGACGGCGGCGACACAGCCCGAACACCACACCGTGACCGACCGCTACCGCGTGACCGTCGGCGGCGTGGACCTCCCCGTCGAAGCCTACAAGGATATTTTTTATGTCAATTTCACGCTCGACGGCTGCGCTCCCGTGCGCATCGGGTCCGCTGAGCCGCTCACCGGCTGCGAGGTCAGCCCCGCGGCCCGGGGCATCGCGGCTTCGGTCGAAGGCTCCGAGGCCCGGTTCACCCTCCCCGGCGCAGGCTGGTGGGTGGTGCGCCTGAACGACCGCGACCTGCTGTTCCTGCTGGCCGACAAACCCGAGAAGGCTCCGACGGCGGACGGACAGACGCTCAACGCCGCGGATTTCGTTTCGGGCGACGGGCTTCAGACCGCCAACCTGCAACGCGCGCTGGACGAGGCTTCGGCCACGGGGCGCACGCTGATCTTCCTGCGCGGGGTCTATCCGACCGGGACACTCCGCATCGGCAGCAACACGCACCTCTACCTCGCCGACGGGGCGATTATCAAAGGTTCGGACGACCGCGGCGACTACCCCACCGACGGCGGCCTCCCGGAAGCCGACCACATCCACAACAAAGAGCACTACACCGACAACGGCGAGTGGATGACTTTCAGCCGACTGATCCTCATCGACAGCGCCGAGAACGTCTCGATCCGCGGCCGCGGCATCATCGACGGCAGCGGGGCCGTGCTCCGCGCCCAGGGCAAGCCGGCCAACCTGATCCGCATCCGCAATTCGCGCAACGTGTCGATCGAAGGCATCCTGCTGCGCGACCCCGCGGCGTGGAACACCCACATCCACTATTCGGACGGCGTGACGATCCGCGACGTGAAGCTCATCAACGACGCCACGGTCCCCAACACCGACGGCTTCGACCCCGACGCCTCGACCAACGTGATGATCGACCACTGCTTCGCCTACTGCTCGGACGACAACGTCGCCGTCAAGACCACCAACAACCTCGGACTGAACAAGGAGCTACAAAACGTCGTCGTCCGGAGCTGCGTCTTCCTGACGCGCAAGTCGTCGCTCAAAGTGGGCACCGAAACCAAGGCCGCCCGTATGTCCGACATCCTCTTCGAGGACAACGACATCGTGGAGTGCGACCGCGCCCTAGCGCTCTACTGCAACGACGGGGCGCTGTTCGAAAACATCACCTTCTCGAACAACCGCGTCGAACGCAACTATCCCGATAGCCAGCGCCGCCCGATCCATTTCAAAATCTCGGAGCGTCACGGCAAAGGGCGTATCCGCAACGTCATGATCCGCAATTGCGACTTCGCCACGGTCTTCCCGCGCCCCGCGGAGATCGCCGGACTCGACGCCGACCACACGATCGACAGCCTGACGTTCAGCAACGTCACGATCGGCGGCCGTCCCGTCCGCTCGCTCGACGACCTGGGCGCCAAGATCCGTTTCACCGAAAACATCCGTTTCGAATGACAAGACGACTCTCCATACTTCCGCTCCTGCTTCTGTGGTCGGCAGCCGCATCGGCCGCCGGATACGAGGTTCGCATGAACGGCGCGCCCCAGCAGGTCGAACCCTTCAAGCATTACCGCTACGTCACCTGCACGCCGGATGGCGCCGCGGACTTTACGGTGACGCTCCCCGAAACGGTAACCGCGGCCGAGATCAGCCCCCTGAGCCGCGGCATCGAGCCCTCGATCGAAGGACGCACGGTGCGCTTCCGCCTCCCGGAAGCGGGCCAGTACCTCGTGCGGCTGAACGACACGGCAAAACTCTTCATCTTCGCCGAGAAACCCGCGCTGAAAGCCGAGGGAACGAGCATTATAGAGTATAAAGGCATCGACAACACCGGAACGACGAACGTCACCGCCGCCGTGCAGCGTGCCGTCGATGAATGCGCGAAGAAGGGCCACACGCTGATTTTCCCCGCCGGGGAGTATCTCTGCGGCCAGCTCCGCCTGCCGTCGCACGCGCATCTGCACCTGGAACGCGGCGCGGTCATCCGGGCCGACGCCTCCTCGGCAGCCGCTTTCGAATCGACCGACGATGTCAAGACCCGCCGCTTCATCTACATCAAGGACGCCAAAGATGTCCGGATCACGGGTCTGGGCGCCATCGACGGCAGCGGCCGCGCCCTGCGCGAAAAGTTCGGCGACAAGGCCCGCATACGCCTGCTGCTGGCCGTGAACTCCTCGGGCCTGCATTTCGAGGGCGTGATGTTCCGGGACCCCGGGTCGTGGAACACGCAAATACTCCTATGCCGCAACGTCGTGTTCCGCAACATAAAGCTGATGAACGACACGGAGCTGAGCAACACCGACGGCTTCGATCCCGACGCCTCGCGCAACCTGCTGATCGAAAACTGCTTCGCCTACTGTTCCGACGACAACGTAGCCGTCAAGACCACGGGGTATTCCGGCTATCTGGGCGACGCGGAGAACATCACCGTCCGGGGATGCGTCTTCCTGACCAAGAAGTCGTCGCTCAAAGTGGGCACCGAGACCCGCGGAACGCGGATGTCGGGCATCACGTTCGAGGACAACGACGTGCTGGAATCCGACCGCGGCATGGCGCTCTACGTCTCCGACGGTACGGCCCTGAGCGACGTGCGCTACCTGAACAACCGCTTCGAACGCAACCACCCCGACAGCAAGCGGATGATGTTCCAGTTCTCGGTCAACGCCCGCCGGAAAGACTCCCCGATCGGTTCGATCCGCGGCGTCGAGATCCGGAACTGCTCCTTCCGGGCCCCCTTCCCGAAAGCCCCCGAAATCAAATGTCCGGTCCGGGGCGGCATCGAAGGCGTAGTCTTCGAGAACCTGACCGTGGGCGGTGAGAAAATCCTCGCCCCGGAACAGATCGGACTGAAATGCGTCAACGCCGAACCCTCCTTCAAATAACCGCCATGAAACGACTGTTAGCCATATCGCTGTTCCTCCTTACCGCCGTGCGCCTCGACGCACAGTGGCTCGACTCGGACGTCTACGACCGGCCACTGAAAGAGGTACTCCAGCAGGTCGAAGCACAGTATGGCGTCAAACTGCTCTACGAGGAGAAGAACGTCCGGGGACGCATCGTCAAATCGGCCCCGTGGCGCTTCTACGACGATACAGAAGCCACGCTCGACAACATCCTGCGACCGCTCGACATGCGCTGGACGGCCAAAGCCCCCGGTGTCTACGAGATCAAGAAATGGGAGTATTTCCGCAAACCCTACGCCGAAGGTGAAAAGCACCTGAAACGCCTGCTCGAACTCTACCCCGCACGCGAGGTTTTCGAAGCCCGCAAGGCCCGCATCCGCACACACATGCTCGCCACGCTGGGGCTCGACAGCCTGAAAAAGTGCGACCTCGCGCCGATTCGGAGCAACCTGCGCCGGCACGACGGCTACACCGTCGAGAACATCGCGCTGGAAATCCTGCCCGGCGTCTGGGTATCGGGATCGCTCTACATGCCCGCACGGTTCCGGGGACGCATCCCCGTCATGCTCTCGCCGCACGGCCATTTCTACGACAAAACCGACACCTCGATTCCCGACCAGCGGGGACGTTACCGCCCCGACCAGCAACTCCGCTGCGCCATGCTGGCCAAGATGGGTGCCGCGGTTTTCAGTTACGACATGTGGGCCTGGGGCGAATCGGCGCTGGCTTTCAAGCTGAAGGACCACCGTTCCGACCTGGGAATCGTCATGCAGACCTGGCAGAGCATCCGCATCCTCGACTACCTCTGCGCCCAACCGTGGGCCGACACGACCCGTGTGGGCGTCACGGGAGCCTCGGGCGGCGGCACGCAGACGATGGTGATCGCAGCGCTTGACGACCGCATCACGCTGAGCGTTCCGGTGGTCATGCTCTCGTCGCACTTCTTCGGCGGATGCCCCTGCGAAAGCGGGCTTCCGATCCACATCCTGCCGGACGAGCCGATGAGCAACAACGCCGAACTGGGAGCCCTCGCAGCCCCGCATCCGCAGCTGGTGATCTCCGACGGCCACGACTGGACGACGACCGTGCCGCAGATCGAATACCCCTATCTGCAAAAAGTCTACGATCTCTACGGAGCCCGCGACAAGGTCTGCAACGTCCACCTGGCCGCCGAACAGCACGACTACGGCGTGAACAAACGCCGCGCGATGTACGATTTCGTGGCGGAGCAGTTCGGGCTGCGGACCGAAGGGCTGCGCAACGCCGACGGCACCTACCGCGAGGAGACCGCAACGGTGGAACACGCCCCGGAAATGTATGTCTTCGGCCCCGAAGGACGGCTTCCGGAACATGCCGTCAAAGGCAGCGGCGCCCTGCGCAAACTGCTCCAAGAATACAGAATCGAACAATAACCCATAAAGACAACCTGCAATGAAACGACTCTTACCCATTCTTACGGCACTGCTTCTCTGCGGTCCGATCTCCGCCCAGATCAGCACGGCGGATTTCGAAGCCCTGCGGGCCATCTACGAAGCCACGGGCGGCGCCGGCTGGACAAATAACACCGGTTGGGATTTCAAAAACGCCACGGCCGACGACGTGAAGCCCTACAACGCCCAGGAGGGCACCGGCTGGTTCGGCATCAACGAGATCCGCAAAGGCCGCGTCAGCAAACTCGAACTGCCCGCCAACGGCCTCACGGGCGAACTTCCCGAAGCGATCTACGCCCTGGACGGCATGCGCACGCTCAACCTCTCGGGCAACGGCCTCACGGGCAGTCTCTCGCCCGAAATCGGGCGGCTGAAGCTCATGTCCTCTTTTATCCTTTCGGACAACCGGCTTTCGGGCGAGATTCCCGACGAACTGATCCTGATGGGCGCCGAAGCCAAGACCTCGAAGCCCCGCGAAGACGGCAAGGGCGGCAACGAGATCAAAGTGCTGCTCAACAAGAACCAGCTGACAGGCCCGATTCCGGCAGCGATCGGCGACATGGCCCTGCTGGCGAAACCCGCCAAGTCGATCTCGCTCGACCTGAGCTACAACCGGCTGACGGGCGAAATACCCGCTTCGGCGGCCCGGCTCACCGAGCTGACCTCGTTCAAGGCCGCCGGCAACCGCCTCTCGGGCACCGTGCCTGCGGCGCTGGAGTCGCTGCCCCGGCTCAAATACCTGCGTCTGGAGAAAAACGCCTTCACGGGCGTCGTTCCCCGCAAATAATCCGACAACAACCAGAAAACATAACCTGACATGAAAAAACTGATCCTCTTATCGCTCGCCGCGCTGGCCCTGACGGCCTGCGGCGACTCGGATTGGCTGGGAGACGGCAACGTCTACTACAAGCCGAAAGAGCTCACGCTGTCGAAAAGCTCGCTGAACGAACTCATCATCGGCGAAACCCGCCGTCTCTACGCTTCGTTCGACCCGGCGGAAACCACCGACGGAGAGATCCTTTGGAACTCCAGCGACGACGCCGTCGCCACGATCGACGAAAACGGCTCCGTACATGCCACCGGCCTGGGCGAAGCCGTCATCACGGCCCGCAGCGCGGCCCATCCCGAAATTGAAGCCACGTGTGCGGTCTCGGTAACGGTCGAATCGGGCATCCGCGTCTACGACCTGCTGCTCGACCAGCCCGTCGATGGCCGGATCACCTTCGTCCGCAACTCCACGGGCAATCGCGACTACTATTTCGAAGTCTTCGTACACGACACCTTCGACAAGAGCGTGACGTTCGAAACGACGAACGGAGAGGTCGTGGACATCGAGGAGAAGGAACTCGACGGCCGCACGGGTTTCACGCTCGTTCCGGGACAGGAACTGGGCGACGCGACGATCGTCATTCAGTCGGTGCGCAACGACGACGTGCGCACGGAAATCCCCGTCAGCCTGAAAACCATCAAGGTTACGGGCGTGGCGCTGTCGCTCAACGAGGACGGCAGCGAAGCCAGCGACGCACTCGCCGGGAAACTCACCGTCAGCCATACCAAAGCTGTCCGCGTGGTCTTCTCCACGGACGACGAGGAGATCAAGATCCCCGAGAACAGCCGCGTCAGCGTCGAGAGCAGCAACACCGCCGTTGCGACGGTCGATGCCGAGGGCACGCAGGACCCCGCCACGCAAACCGTATCGTTCAACGTCTACATGATCGACGATCCGGCCAACGCCCCCGACGGCACCTCGACAATCACCGTCAAGACCGACGACGGCTCCTACGAAGCCACTTTCACCGTAACGGCCCAATGCCCGGGCGTTCAGCAGATCGTCCTCGGCCAGGCCCTCTCCGAACCGATCCTCGCCGGACAGACGTTGCAAATGACCTACAAGACCGTTCCCGAGGACGCCTACGTGCAGACCGTACAATGGAGTTCGGCCGACGAGAGCGTCGCCACGGTAGACGCCAACGGACTGGTGACCGTCAAGGCCGATTTCGCATTCGACCCGGAGAACTGCGAGGCGACCGAGATTCTTATCACGGCCACCTCCGACGACGCCAGCGCCGCCGCAGGGTCGTGCAAACTGCGCCCGTATCAATACGTACCCGCCACAGGCGTCATGGTGACCGACCAATGGGGCAACCGCATGCGCGGCACCAGCACGACCGCCTCAACCATTTCGTCTCCCAATGATAATTACGCCTGCATCGTATATTGCTCCGGAGGAGGAACTGCTAAAAAAACTCAATTCAACGATACTCAGAGCTGGGCTGTCGCATCGCCTGCTGTCGAAGGGATCGACAAAGTAGGTTCGGTAGCCGTTTACCTAACGGCGACACCCTATCCCTACGAATATCCCACTATCGCCGACCCTGACCAGCCGTTCTACTGGGCCTGTCTCTCCACATCGCGTTTTGCAATTGCCGGAGCCGGATATGAAGAAGGTAATCAGTCGGAAGGCTGGACGGCATGCAAAAAAGACGACGGTAAGATCAAATGCTTCCTCGGCCATACCTGCAAATTCTGGACAGGTCACAAGACAACGACGAAAGATGCACCCTTCATCCGCATCTGGCGCTACACAGAAGGACAGGCAAACGACGGAAATTACAATAAGACCGACGACCTGCTTTTCCGTTTCCTGGTCAACACGTCACAAGGTTCGGGTGATTCCAAACTCGGCATACCGTCGCTCAAAAACGACGACGGCACGGCGCGGGTTTTCGACTTCCTCAACACGGGCGGCATCTCCCAGCCCTTCGACGATCCCTGTCCGGTGCCGTGGACAGGACCGATGCCGCGTCCGGTCGGTTACTACACGCTCGACGACAGCGGCGCCCCCGACCAATTCAAAACATGGGGCGACATCCCCGTACCGACGAAACTGACGGAGATCAAATAACACTGAAATTCGGTTCATGGTGCCGGGAAAGCACCATGAACCTTTTCCGACCCCGACGAAATGAAACAAACACTCTTCCTGCTGCTGGTCCTCACGGCCTTCGCCCTGCGCGCGCAGGAACCCATGCAGTACCGCATTGTCCCGGTGGGTTCGTCCCAATGGATGAATCCCGAACTCAGCGACGAAGTCCGCGAACAGATCGACCGCATCGCCGCCGACGGCTACAACGTCATCTCCGTCGGCACGTTCACCTTCCTGCCGATGCACATCGTCGATTACGCCGATTCGCCCTATCCCGAAGCCGCAGAGTATACGCCCGAGAAGGTCGCCCGAAACCTCGCGGCCCTGCGGAAGAATATCTCCTACGCCAAGTCGCGCGGCATCCGCTACGTCGTGACGCGCTCCTATTCGCACTACGCACCCTACAAATTCTGGTGCGCCCACCAGCAGGAGCTCAACCCCGACGGAGTCTTCGACCGGCTGCTGCGCAAAGCCCACCAGAACGACATGTTCCAGAAAGCGCTGGCTGGCAAATCGCCCAACTGCGTCCCCCAACAGCAATGGACCAACGATCTGTTCCGCGACTTTTTCCTTTGGTCAACCTCCCGGGCGCTGGACCTGCTGCCCGAGCTGGACGGTTTTCTGAACGCCTATGCCGAGGCGGCATGGACCTACGACATCGAAAAGGTGCGCTCCGACACCTGGGAATCGTGGAAAGAGTGCGTGGATTACGACAAGACGGACAGCTGTTTCGTCGATTATTCCAACCGTTTGGCGCACATGCTGCGCGAAAAACGGGGCAACGACGGGTTCTTCGGCATGCGCGACTGGTACGTAAAGCCCGAAGTGATGCAGCGGCTCGACATTCCGCGCGAAAAGCTGGTTCTCTCGGTCAAATACGCCGGATACGACCAGCCGCTGGTCAACTATCCGCCCTGGGGCAAGCAGATGCTCGACGAGGGTTACGGCGTGGTGCTGGACATGCACGTCTACGACGCGGAGTATCCGCACCCGGTCTACTGGTACGACAACGACATCGTGAACCGCATCTTCGACAACGTCCGCACAGGCGGGTTCACGGGCATCGTCTATCAGGACTACACGCTGCGTGGCGAGGATTCGGCCGACAACCCCGTGCGGCGGCTGACGCAGCTCACCGTGGCCGGGGCCATGAACCGCAAACCCTGGTCGGATGCCGACGCCGAAAAATACCTGGCCAAAACCTATCGCAAGGCCGCACCCCACGTACTACAATCGCTCAAAGCCGCGGCACACGCACAGGAGCAGTTCATCAAACTGATGCCTGCGTGGTTCTGGCGCGGCGACGGCCTCTCAGTCGGAGGCTTGCAGCCGTTGCAGTTCTGGCAGATGTTCGACAATCCCGAGGCACCGGCCGGCATGGCTTTCGTCCGGCAGGAGGCGGTCGGCGTACCGGAATACTGCACGGCGTGGCGCACCGGAAACCGTTCGGACGAGGAGCTCGCCGCGAAATACCATGCCGAAAAACGGCTGACCCCACCGGACGTGCTGCGCGAAATGACCGCATGTGCCGACCGGGCCGTCGCCGAAGCCGAGAAAGCCCGCGCCGCAGGACCCGCGAACGCCCCTTATCTCAAGGACATCATCGCCAGCGCCTACCTCCACCGCACGCTTTGCCAGCGCAACGCGGCGCTCGTCGAAGCCGCGCTGTTTTTCTACAAGAGCGGATACGTCTACAACGGCAAATACGAACCGTCGCGCGAACGGGTCCATACCGAAGGACCGGAATACGGCGCCGAGTGCATCGCGGCGCTCGAACGCTACATCCAGCGCGATTACCTGATGCGGCGCATCATGCTCGACTACTCCCCGCGCCGCCGCACGCTGCGCCACGCCAACACCTACTCCGCCGAAAAGAAGGTCGCCGGCGTGCTGAAACGCGAGATCGACACCGAAGACCGCAGCGAAGCGGAATTCGAAGCCCTGCGCCGCACGATCGAGGGGAAATAGGCATTTTTCACCACCTATCCCGGAATTTATTGCACATTGAATCGGCCCGGAATCCGTAATTTTGTTCCGAACGAAAACCCGAAACACAACCCGATGAAAAGACTCATTCTGACCTGCTGCCTGCTCGCCGCCACGGCAGCGGCGCATGCCGATACGCGGCTGATCGCACGCCTCGACGTACTCGACGTTTGGCAATTCAACTACAACATCTCGCACTGGTTCGAACAGGGCAACCTCCGCACGGGCGTATCCATGTACGGCGAGGAACCCGTCGCCGTTACTGCCCTGTCGCCCGAACTGGAGGGCGCCGATTGGATTCAGCCGGCCTACGGATCGAAACGCTTCGACCGCGGCGACATCGCCTACTTCGACCTGAAGGCCGACGCCGAGGTCTTCGTGGCCCACAACAACGCCATCGCGGAGAAGCCCGACTGGCTCGACACGTTCGTCCGCACGCCGCTTTACGTGGCCAACGACCGCGGCGAACGCTTCACCTGCTACCGCCGCCCCTACCGCCGGGGAGAGCGTGTCACGCTGGGGGAGAACGGCAGCAGTTCGCATAACATGTATCTCGTGGCGGTCCGCCCGATGGGCGAATGGCCCGAAACGGTGCGTCCGGACGGTTTCGTCGTGGACATCGCCGAGGCCGGTGCCGTCGGCGACGGCGCGACGGTCAACACCGCCGTCATCCAGGCCGCCATCGACAAATGCAGCGCCCGCAAGGGCGGCACGGTCTGGGTCCGCGACGGAATCTACGTCACCGGAACGCTGCGACTCGAATCCGGCGTCACGCTGCGCGTCGAAGCGGGCGCCATCCTGCGCGGCTCGGTCAACCACGACGATTTCCCGCCCCTGCGCTGCTCCCTCCCGTCGTTCCGCGGCAAGGAGGACTTCCAGATGATCTATGCCGAGAAAGCCTCGGACATCACGATCTGCGGCGGCGGCATCATCGACGGCTGCTCGCTCTTCGAAGGCTATCCCTGGCGGGGCCGCAACAACGAACACGAACGCCCGCGCCTGATCCGCATGGTCGAATGCCGAAACGTTGCGATCGAAGGCGTCACGCTGGCCCGCAGTGCCAACTGGACCCAGTATTACGAAGCCTGCCGGGGCCTGCGCGTCGAGAACGTCACCGTGCGCTGCTACACCGGCACCAACAATCAGGACGGTATCGACCTGAGCGGTTGCAGCGACGTGGTGGTCCGCAACTTCCTTTGCAGCTGCGGCGACGACGCGATCTGCCTCAAAGCGCTGTCGCTCACTCCGGCCGAGAACATCTTCGTCGAAGACGTGCGTGCGCGCTACGCCAACTGCAACCTGGTGAAGATCGGCACAGAGACCCACGGCGCCATCCGCAACGTCCGCGTCCGCAACGCCGAGGGCTGGACCCGCTATTCGATCGCCATCGAGGCCGTCGATGGCTCGGTAATCGACGGCGTGACCTACGAGGACATCCGCATGAGCAACTGCGCGGCGCCGTTCGTCGTGCGGCTGGGCAACCGCGGCCGGACCTTCGAGGGCGGCCCGAATCCCGCACCCGTCGGCGCCATCCGCAACGTCACGCTGCGCAACATCCGCAACACCGGCATCGGCTGGGTCGAAGTCAAGGGCGGCCCGGGCGTCGGCACGGCCGTCGGCGGTCTGAAAGGCCATCCGATCGAAAACGTGCTGATCGAAGACTGCGACCTGCTGCTCTTCGGCTCGATCAACGAACCGCAGACGATCTACCGCGACGTTCCCGAGAACGAGAAGAAATACCCCGAATTCGACTGCTACGGCACCTGCCCCGCCTACGGGCTCTATTTCCGCCACGTTGACGGGCTTCAGGTCCGCAACGTCCGCCTGCGGCTGGCCAACAACGACGTTCGCCCGGCGATCGTGATGGACGACGTGAAAAACTACGCGGTCGAGGGCATCGACTACGAAAGCTGTTCGCGCACGGAGCCTTACGGGCTGTGGCACCAACAGGACGGCGAAATCCGCGACACGAAAAAATGATGGATGGAGGGTCGGACCATGAAAAAACTGCTGTATACCCTGCTGCTGCTCCCCGCAGCGCTCGCCGCCCGGGAGTTCTCGCCCCGCGAGGTACTGACCCTCGACCTCGGCACGCCCGTCAAACAATGCCGGCTGACGCCGCTCGACCTCGGCAACGGTGAACGGGGATTCGTCACGGTCTTCTCCGCCGAGAAGAGCATCGACCCCTACGAAGGCAGTTTCACCTTTCCGAAGGATACGCCCAAGATCGCCGTTTTCGACGCCTCAGGCCGTGAACTGTGGCGGCGCGAACTGCCCCACACCATTCCGGGTGTGTGGTTCATGCCGCTGCTGCCGATGGACATGGACGGTGACGGATGCGACGAGATCTATTACGTCGCCAACACCTGCGAACGCCCCTTCGACTACGACGGCTACCGCCTCGAACGCGCCGACGCCCGCACGGGCCGTGTGACCGGCTCGTGGCGATGGCCCGCCCCGGCCCACAACCAGGCCAACAGCTACAAATGGCGGTTCCTGCTCATCGGCGGCCATGCCGACGACGGCAGTCCGGTGCTGGTGACCGTGCAGGGCACCTACAAGGAGATACAGATGCAGGGCTGGAACGGCGACATGAGCCGCCGCTGGAAAGTCAAGATACCCGACGACGGCCGCGGAGCGCGCGGCAGCCACTCGACCCCGGTCTTCGACCTCCGCCGCGACGGCCGCGAACAGTTCATGTACGGCGAACGGTGCTTCTCGTTCGACACGGGCGAACAACTCTTCATTCTCGACGGCGACGCCTGGAACGAACATTCCGACCTGGTGCAACCCTGGTGGGACACGGAGTCGGGACGGTGGTGCTTCTTCACCACGCGCGAAAAGGGCGACGACGGCAAGCAGCCGCGCGCCGTGATGTTCGACCAGACGGGGCGTCGGCTCTGGGAGATCACTGAGCGCAAAGGCCACTATCACCACGGCTGGGTGGGCAATTTCGGTCCTCGCGGCGAGCGGATCGCCATGGCCGGCCGCTATCCTTTCAAGGGTGAAGCGGTCCCGCCCAAAGGGTGTGTCGGCAAAACCTACGACGCACGCACGGGCGAAGAGGTGAAAATCGACTTTCCGATCAAAGGCACGGTCGTCGATTTCAACGGCGACGGCATCCACGAACTCTACACGGACGGAACTCTGTACGACCGCACGGGGCGGATCGTGCTGACGACCGGCAAAGGCATCCTCGTCGCTGCGAAAAAGGTGCTGCCGCTGGCGGGCGAACAGATCGTCGTGGCGCGGCCCGACGGCCGCATCGTCTTCTGGGCCGACCGCAACGCCCGGGAGAACCCGGCCCGGTTCGACACCGAGGTCTACCGCGACAACGTCCGCCTGTCGTCCGTCGGCTACGGACACCGTTATCCCGTACTCAATTTCTGAAGCCATGAAACGCCTGCTGTTTTCCGCCCTGCTGATCCCCACCCTGCTCCGGGGAGCCGAACCGCTCGAACTGGCCCGCCGTGTCGCCGACAAAGTGGTCGATAACACCCGTTTCGAACTCGAATACAAACTCCAAAGCGCCTATCCCAACTTCGGATGCGTCGATTTCGGCCGCTGCATGGACCGCCCGGGCGTGGCCTACGCCCTGACGACGCTCCGGTGCGAAGGCGACACCGAAGAGCTCTTCGAACTGGGATGCACAGGCCCCGTACGGATCACGATCGACGACTCGGTGGTCTACGAACGCCCCCTGCCGCACCCCTTCGCCGTGGAGTTCGGCGAGAAGGACTACCGCCTTCCGGAATCGTTCCGTCTCCGCCTGACGGCCGGGCCGCACAAGCTGCTCGTCAAGACCGAATACCGCGGCGGCGAACACCTTTTTCTGATGCAGTCGCGCAACTTCTCGCGCTATGCCGAACGGGGCCGCAAAATCTTCTGCACGCTCGAAACCTACGCCCCGAAGCTCAAGGAGGCCCGCTGGCTGGTGCTCGGAACGTTCGAAGGCGATCTTGCGACACCGCTCGCCCCGGACAGCGCACTGCTTTTCCACACGCCCTACCGGGACTGCGGACGCACCCTCGCATGGAACATCCCGCCCGTCGATATCGTCTCGGCACCGGCCGCCAACGGACGCTTCTTCGAATGGTATTACCATGTGGGATGCTTCGCCTGGGCTCTGCAACGCCTCTCCGCCGCCTCCGGCGATCCGAAATACGCGGCCTACGCCGACGCATGGTGCGATTTCTCGCTCGGCACTTTCCCGCTGGCCGAACACCAGACACAGCGGCTGCATGCCGTCCGGTCGTTCAATTTCGGCACCGCAGGCCGCCCGATGCTCGACTACGTATCGGCCCCGGCCATGCCCTACATCACCCGCTGCGTCGAGAGTCCCGATCCGCCCGAAAGCTACCGCCGGCAGGCGGAACGGGTGCTGAACTACCTGCGGCACGAACAGTTCCGCACCGAAGGTGTCTTCGCCCGGGAATACACCCTCTATCCGTCGGTCTGGGCCGACGATATGTTCATGGGACTACCCTATTTGGTCTATGGCTACCGCCTGACGGGCGACGAAAGCCTCCTGCACGACGCCGCCGACCAGCTCATCGGCTTCAACCGCCTGCTTTTCGATGCCGGTGCGGGGCTCTATCGGCAAGCCTGCTATCCCTCGCATCCCGACATCCGCGTTCCGCACTGGTCGCGCGGCAACGGCTGGGCCCTGTGGGCGACGTGCGAGGTGCTCGACGCACTCCCCCGCAGCGACCGGAATTACAAACGGATACTGGCCATCTACCGGGCCCACATCGAAGGAGTGCTGCGGTATCAGGATGCGGAAGGCTACTGGCGCAACCTCCTCGACCGGGAAGATTCCGCCCGCGAATCCTCCGGTGCGGCGATCTTCACCTACTGCCTCGCCCGCGGCGTCAACCGCGGATGGCTTCCGCGCAGGCAGGTCGAAGAGCCGCTCCGCCGGGCCTGGCAGGCGCTGACGACCTTCGTGAGCGGGGAGGACGATTTCAACGGCGTGAAAGGCGGTACCAATTTCAGCACCGACCCCGCGGACTACGAGCGCATCCCCTTCATCCGCAGCGACACGCACGGGCTGCTGCCGTTTCTGTTCGCCGCATTGGAGATGGAAAGGCTGTCACAGAAAAAATAGGCGCCGGACTCAGTCCAAAATAAACGGAACAGGCTGCAAATCGCACATACAGCCTGTTCCGTTTCATTCGTCCTCTCACACTCCCGCGACAGGGGTTGCGCTCCAGGACGACAGAGGAGCGCAAACGATCACTCCTCTTTCACAAAACGGCCCTCGGAATCGAAATACACGATGCGGTCGTCCACTCCGAAAAGCTCGGCCCGATACCCCTTGTCCTGCGGCAGGAAAGCGCAGAGAAAATGGTTCGGATAACGCTCCCGGAGATAGGTCATCGAGGTCCCGGGAAGCAGATCCACGAACTCCCGGGGAATCTGACGCACATGGTAACGGAAGCCGCCCAACATCCCGTCCGCCGAAAGCAGCAGGTAACCGCCGTTCTCGTTGACCGCGTAATAGAAACGCTTGTCCCAACGGTAACTGAACCTGTTCAGGCTGGGGAAATGCTGCAACACGAACCGACGAACCGGATCGGGCAGCTGCTTCGCCTCGATGATGCGGCCCGGAAGTTTCCCGGAGAACCTCCCGGCGCCTAAGGTGAATCCGCCGGCCAACAGCAGCAAAGCCAGCAGAAAACGAATGGTCATCTCTCTCATCGCAAAGATTTCTATTTTATATGTTTATGATTCCGGACAGCCGCTCCGCCTGCGAACCGTCGTCCGCCGCGGCACAAACCGGCCGCCCTTTCATCCGAGACAGCACGCCCTATACCCCCGCACCCGGTTGTAAAACTCGGCCATCGCCGTGCAGAAATAGGGCACGAGCCACAGAATGCCCGCCACGGAGATCACGGCCAGAATCGTCCATCCGATGAAACTCATCCAGAGCCGGAAACAGGCCCACTTGTGCCCGCACATCATGGTCCAGCTCTCCTCCATAGCTTCCGCGACCGACATATCCCCGTTGTCCCGGAGGATGAAGAAGGTCATCGAGTATCCCAGCGCCGCGATCAGTCCGGGGATGAAAAACAGGAGCGCCCCCAGCGCAACGATGAGCAGGATCAGGACCCAGGCCATCAGGACCCGGAAATAATCGCGCGGCAATCCGAACGGGGCGAACATGTCGCCCACTCGGACGACACGCCCCGAACTCACATTCAGGAAGAGCCATTGACATCCCGCGAGCAGCACCGGCATTCCGAGCGCAGCGACACCGTATCCGAGGCCCTGCGAGAGCGCATGCAGCCTGACGCAGCCTGCCAGCAGCAGCAGAAATATCAGCATTGCGGCCGCTCCGGTGTTCCACCTTCCGGCGAGACTCATCCGGGCCGATGCCCGTATCGAGCTGGGTCTCAGATCACTATCCATAGCATATCGGTATTCTCCTCGTCACAGCCGGGCACAGAAAATCGCCAGCAGGGCCGCAATCGCCCCCACCAGCGCAAAGAAACAGCCTCCGTATGCCGCCGTTTCCTTCTGTTCGTCGGGTTCTTTGACAAGCGCTTTCTTCGATTGAATCATAATTTGGGTCAGTCTTTCGTTTATCGCATTCAGTCGTCCTGCGTTCCGTCGAATGGTATCCCCTCGGGGATGAATTTCTTTTTCAGCACGGATTTTCCGTATCCGTCCGTAAAGTCGAAGAATTTCCTCAGGGGCGACTTTCCGAATTGCGTCCGAAGCATTCCGTAAGCCTTGAAATGGCAGAAATGCCCGCAGTACGAATTCAGCACGGACCTGATTTCCAGGAGCCTGACATAGGTCAGTTCCCCTCTCCAGCATTCCGCTTCGAGCACTCTGATCTTCCTGCGGAAGCGTTCGACCGACGACTTCGTGGCATAGCGGCGGTAGGGTTTCACATAGGCCCCGAGAAACGCCACTCCGTAGTGATAGGGTTGCAGCACGATCTTGTCGGGATGCAGCGTCAGGTGGAGTTCCGATTGCAGAAACCATTGCAGACATGCCGTCAGACTCTTCAGATAGCGTCTGCTGGCATGCACGACATAGAAATCATCGACATAGCGTCCGTAGTGCCTGCACCTCAGGTTGCGTTTCACGAAGCGGTCCATCTGATCCAGCAGAATGTTGCTGAACAGTTGCGAGGTTATGTCGCCTATCGGCAGCCCCACATTCTCCGGGGCGTGGAACAGGCTCTTCGAGGGCGGGAGTCCGTCCCAGTCCGATTGTTGTCCCAGCACGATGCAGTCGCTCACCGGGTTGCGGAAAAGAATCACCCGTATCAGATAGTCGATCAGCCCTCTGTCGAGCCTGTCGCACCACCTTCTGCCGTTTCCCGACACCTTGCGCCAGTTCGCATCGAGTTCCCGCATCAGCACTCCGTGGAGCACCCACCGGTCTATGCTCATGAAATAGCCTCTCAGGTCGAGTTTGAGCACATAGGCCGCCTGGGAGTAGTTCCTCGTGCAGCTTCTCAGGTGGTGTTCGAAACGCCGAATCCCCACGAACACCCCCTTGCCCACGCGGCACGAATAGCTGTCGTGAATCATGCGGGCCTCGAACATCGGGGCAATGTAGTTGTACAGCAGTCGGCACACCACCCTGTGTGCGAACGGCGAGGCGAAAATCTCGCGTTTGACGGGCTCCTCCGTGATGAAACAAAACGCCGGTTCCGGTTTGTAGGTCCTGTCCGCTATGCTGTCGCAGAGTTCTATCAGGTTGTGTTCGAAATCGAATTCGAAACTCAGTTGGCTTTTCGTGTTCCGCTTGTGCTTGCGCGTGTCGAAATAGGCACGGAACAAGTCGCCCAGCAGTTCGTCTCTCTCCTTTTCCATTCTCTCGATGCTCTCTTTCTCTCTCTCAGGCAGAAACTGCGAATCCTCGGACACAGCGCACGGGGAAGCCGTAAGCGCGGCTGTTATTATTCTGCGGGTTCACGTTCGTGGCGTTGAAATTCAAGTTGCCTGCATTCGTCGAACTCTGTGTCGGCGATGACGACCAACTGTAACCGTTGGAGCCGACATTCGTCAGCGCACCGGACGTGCGGTTGCGATAGCCCGAAGCGGGCTCAAGTGACCGCTTGCTAAACGGCGCAGGGGATGTCTTTTCCCAGCGGAAGGGGGCGAACCCTGCGTCGGATTGGATTTTCAATACCGGACGACAACGCCGCGCAGCCGTCGTCGGCTCGCCGCGCCTGTTTTCCGTCGCCGGTGGGTCACTGAATTCACAAGATACTCTTCCGGAGGCGCTTGACCTCGACGGAACTCCGATCCTGTCTGCTCTGAGAGAGTTTGGCATCGTGTTTACACATCATTCGTTGTCTTCGCCCGGGGCCGCCCAGGGGGCCTCGGGGGCCGGGGACGCCAAGGGGTCCGGGGCCGGAAAAGGGGCCGCCGCAGCGGGGGCCGGGGCTGCAAAAAGGTCCGTGCGGGCCGAGCGGGGCGCGGGGGCCGAGCGGGGCGCGGGGGCCGGGCGGGTTGCCGCAGGGGCAGGAGCCGCAAACGGGTCCGCGGGCGCAGAAGCCGCAACGGAAGCCGGGGCCGCAACGGAAGCCGCAGTCTGAGCCGCAACGGGAGCCACAGCAGGGGCCGCAAACGGGTCCGCGGGCACGGAAGCCGCAACGGGGGCCACAGCAGGGGCCGCAAACGGGTCCGCGGGCGCAGAAGCCGCAACGGAAGCCGGGGCCACAACGGAAGCCGCAGTCTGAGCCGCAGTCCGGGCCGGGGCCGGAGCCGGAGCCGGAGGAGCGACGATCCTGCGCCGCAAAGTCTTGGTGTGCCAGGCGCCCAACTGTTTGGAAACCGACTCCACCTCGACGGCCAATGTCCGGAACAACTCCAGATTGATATACCGCAAGTCGTACATGATCCGCATGCGGGCCTTGACGCCCGGTATCAGCTCGCGCGCCTGCTGCAATTGCAGGGCCTTGTCGCCCAACATGTTGTAGTGGGCCTTGTAGATCAGCACGAGAACCTCCAGAATGTCCTGTTTGAGCCTCTCGACGAGCGTGTACTTCACGTCGCGGGGGACGCTGGCAATGCACTTGTCGCGGTAGACGTGCTGCAACAAGTCGTAGGCGGCCTTGTAGACGGGCAGGTGGTCGTATTCCGCAGCCATATCGTCAGATCGAATGAATCATTTTTTTAAGTTCGGAGAGAAACATCATGCACTCCAGGGGCGTTTTCTCGGCCAGATTGAATTCCTTCAGCGCTCCGGCGACCCGGCAGGCCGCCGTCAGCGAGAAATCGGCCTCGGCGTAACGCATCCCCGGCCGGGATTCGGCCTCCGACGGCGAACGCATCCGTTCTTCGGGAAGAGGTCCGGACGCGGCAGGGTTTCCGGCGACGGCAATCCCCGGACCCGAGACAAACTCCGGAAGAGGTCCGGACGCGGCAGAGTTTCCGGCGACGGCAATCCCCAGACCCGCAGCAAACCCCGGACCAGCGGCAAACCCCGAGCCCGAGACAAACCCCGGACCCGCGGCGACAGCCCCGGTTGCGGCAACATCGGCGACAGCACCCCCGGCAACTCCGGCGGCACCCCCGGCAACTCCGGCGGCACCCCCGAACCCGGCACCTGCATCGGCGGCGGCAGCAGCAGCACCTGCATCGACAGCGGCGGCAGCGGTTTTCGTCCGGCGCACGGCCTCCTTGAGCGGCTGCGCGGCCTTCCAAACCTCGAACTCCGCGGCATCGACGGCCCGCGGAGCGGCGAAGACCACCCGGTCCTGCTCGCGCGAAATGCACTCCAAAGCCCCGCACACGGCGTTTTCGCTCGCCGCGGGAAACCCGATGGAAACCAAATGCCCCCCGCCGAGCGTCTTCAAAGCCTTCTTCGTGGTCTTGAAGGCCCTCACCTGCGAACACACGGCGAACGCCGAACGCTCGTAGGCTTTCCAGAAAAGCCCCTCGCGGTAGAGAATGATCCGGTCGGTGTTGGCCGCCTCGGTGCGAATGAAATCCTGACTCGTCATCGGTTGAATCGTTTCCGTACTGAAAAAAAAGAAAGGTTTCCGAGCCCGCCCGGCCCCGGGACGAGTCCGCCCCACGATTTGCCTCCTTCATTCCGGACCCCGGAACAGGCATCGGAAACCTGAAAAATTTTCGACCGGCTTACGCCGGTATTCCAACCGTCGGGCTTTCAATGCCCGACGGTGAATGACCGGATGCGGTCGCTGGCGCTCCCTGATTATTCTCGGACACAGCGCACGGGGAAGCCGTAAGCGCGGCTGTAATTACCCTGCGGGTGCACGTACGCGGCGTTGAAATACAAGAAGCCTGCACTCGCCGAACTCTGTGTCGGCGACGACGACCAACTGTAACCGCCGGAGCCGACATTCGTCAGCGCACCGGACGCGCGGTTGCGATAGCCCGAAGCGGGATAGAAGTCGGTCTCGCCCGTCTGCCAAGCCGTATAATAGAAGTGGTACCCGTGCTGATCGCTCAACGAATTGCGGTTCGAAGCGTTAAAAGTCGCATTACGCTTGTCGTTAGTGTCCTGGCTGCCGTAGTTGCCGCCATCGACCGTGAAGCGGTTCCACAAATCCTTGGGAGCGACGCGGTAACCCTCGGGGCACGGGTCGTAGATCGACTTGTAGATCTGAGCCTTACGCGGGTAGAGATAACCCGAGCCGTTGCCCCACAAGTGGTCGTTCTTCTTCATGACCCAATCGTAGTTCGCATACTTTCCGGTGGCGTCGTAGATGAACTTCGTCGGGTTCGCCGTAGCGTACTTGATCATCTCGGCGTCGGTCGTCTCGGCCGTAATACCGGTGGCCGTAGCCAGATTGAGCATGTTCTCCGTCTGGTTCCACTTGGTGATGCCGGACAGACCGTCGAAAGACGTTACGACATAAGAGTCGCCCGAAGCGGTGATCGCGCCCGGACGTCCCAGCGGGTCTTTGCGGCCCCACTGGTAGTAGAGACCGTACGAATCGACAGTAGCGGTAGCTCCGGCGGCAACCGTATTCATGGCACCCAGCGCGATCGGCATGACCTCGTAGGTCGAACCCGACCCGTTGCTGGCGGACGGAATGGCGTAGGTCAACAGTCCGGCCGTGGGGTCGATCTCGGGAACCCAGATGTGGTACGACCACAGGATATTGTCGGAAGCGTCCGTAATGGCGACGACGGCGTTGCCGTTGCCGGAGATGCCCGTTACCGGAACCTTATTATTCGAAATGGTACCGACGGTGATGCCCGTCAACGTGTTTTCCTTCCACAACAGCTTGGCTTTGGAGGGCTGGGGTGCCGACGAAGCGGGCGTGCCGGTCTTGCGGAAACGCATGTCGGACTTGAAAGGCGTAACGTCGATGTTCACCGTGGTCTCGCCATAGACCAGATAGGAGTTGTGCGGGCCGTAATAGTAGAACGTCGGGATGCCCGGCTTGTCCTCGACTTCGTAACGGAAATCCGTGCCGTCGGCCGTGAACCGCTCGTTGATCGGGAAGCGCAGCACCTTACCAGCGGAAAGGTCCTGAGTGGGCTTGGCGAAGAACGTGATGGTGTGGAGATCGGTCGTGCAGACGATCTTCATCTCCTCGCCGGCAGCGACGGCGGGGAACAACATGACCGACCGGGAGAACGGAGAACCCAATGCGCTGGAGGTGTTGAACGTCCAGTCGATCTTCTCCACGGAACCTGCGCCCAGTTTCGGAGCGACGGGGTCGGAGAAATCGACCGTAGCCGTGCCGCCGATCTTAGCGGAACCGGCGGTGGTGGTGATGGTCATCGACTCCATAGTCTCGTCTTTGAAATCCGACTGGCTCAGGTCGAACGCGAAAGTGCACCAAGTACCCAACTGCTTGAACTTGAAGTTAACCTCGGAAGTGGACTCAGAAGCGACGGCAGGCGTGTTGTACGAAACCTTGATGTCGTTGTAAGTGAACGAATAAGGCGAATCTTTCTCGTTCCACGACCCGATGCCGTACGTCGAACGGTGGTCCTGCTCGTAATTCTTGTTGAGATTGAACGAAATCTGACCGTTGGCGGCGACCTCGGCGGCGACGGCCGGGTAAACGGCCCTGAGGTCGCTGACATCGGTGTAAGCGATACCCTTGCCGCTCAGAGGCTCGAACTTGCCGACGGAAGTGCCCTGACCCGAAACGAGCTCGTACTGAACCTTATCGCCGTTGCTCGTGTTGACCACGAGGATGCGGTCCTTGTTGGACCAATTCACCACGGAATTGGTGCCCAATCCCGTACGGGTTCCGATCTCAGCATCCAAAGAACCCGATACACTGGCAAGCGTGTACTTGCCGCCGACAGCCGGGATGTCGCTAACCTCGGCATCCTTGCTGCAACCTGCCACGGATACGGCGAAAGCCGTCATAGCAGCGTAAAAAAAGATCTTTTTCATATTGAAACAACCTATAAGTGATTATTCGATAGTGTCAAATGATGCCGCGGCAGTCTACCACGCGACGCCGCCGTCGGAATATGCGCCGTCGTTATCGACGGTAGCCTCCCAAGCCAACCCGCCGTCGATATACGAAGCGTCGGGGGAATCGGCGTCGAGGACGACCGAGATCGGCCGCTCGATGAAGTAACGGGTACCGCCGGCGAAACCGCTCGCGGGAACGTCCTTATCGGGAGTGGTCAAAGTCAGTCCGGCCTGAGTGGTGACCGAGAACTTCACGGTGCCCGACATATTCGAGGTGGGCAGAATGACGAAGTCGATGTAAGGATTCGGATTCTGTCCGTCGGCCTTCTTCGTGATGCGTACAGGTGTGGTGAGCCGGACGGTGACGGTGCTGGTGCCCGAAGCGGAGGCAGAAGCGGCCAGAGAACCGTCGGCGAAGGTCAATTTGCAATCGCCGAACAAAGCGCAACCGGAAACGGAAACGGAAGCCTGAGAGATATAGACCTCGTCAGCGGAAGAAGCCTCGTCAAGGAACAACTGCACCCGCATCAACGACGAAGCAGGCTTGAAGTCGAAGCGGACGGACTTGTTCAACCCGATCTGCTCGGAACTTACGGTGACGGCCTGCGAGAAGCAGACCTGATAACGTCCGAACTCGCCGTTCTGGGCCGAAGGGATGTTCAACAACACGCCCCCGTCGCTGTAAGTGGCGGCAGCGGCGGTCCAAACCGGATAATAGGCGTAGAACGTGTAATCGCCCGAACCGCTCCAACTCTCGGAATAGAGGATGTTCCTGGGGTGGAAGACGGCGAGGCCCGATCCGGCGCCGGACTGGAGCGTGCAGATGTCGTGGGCCTTCAAGGCTTTGGAAGAGTCGAAAGCGTAAGCGCCGATGTTGTCGTAATCGCTCCAATACATCAGGCCCGAGGTGCCGGGGAAATAAGACCGGGACGACGCGGCGGATGCCGGAACGGATGCCGCGGGAGCGACGCCCGTGAAAGTCATCGGAGAACCGCCCGCGGGGACGGAATCCTCCTTGCTGCATCCCATCGCCGTCAAAGCGATGAGAGCCATTGCCAATACGTTGTTTTTCATACGTTTCATCGAATTAAACTATTCCCAAATTCCATCGACGTACTGTCCGGCATCGACGCCCCGGTCAACGACGACGCGAAGATCCCGGGAATTCAATCCCTTGATCGTCGAAGAAACCGTATAATGGTAATTGCGAACCACGTTGAAATCGGTGGACGCATTCTCCCCGAGGTAGATCGTATAAGTGACGTCGGTCAACGCAGAACCGCGCTGGTAGTCGCCGCCGATCTCGATGAAAGTACTGCCCGCAGGAGCGTTTTCAGGACCCTTTTCGGAGGGGCTTTTGATACTGGAGACGACGCCCCGCAGGTTCTCGGGAACGTACCACGTGTACGTGAAAGAACCCGTCCCGGAGACGGAAACAGCGGGGTAATTGATGAAATTGTCGGACGAAGCGGCGTCGGGGTACAATCCGGTGGTCCCGGTGGGAAGAGTGTGCTCCAGGAACCGAGTGCACGAAGCGGCGCTCCGCAAGCTCACGCGCGAAGGAGTGAATTTCTCCCCGGCAGCCGTAATCTGAATGTCGAAGGTGAAGTCGATTTTAGCCACCAAGCGCTTCATCTGAACCGTTCCCGAAGCGATGACGGAAGATCCCTTGTACGAACCGATCATCGGCAAAACGCCATCGGCAGATACGGCGGCCTCGCTGGCGAAAGCGAGCGTCGAAGCCTCGAACGACCCGAGCGTAACGTCCGAATCGGGCACCCCGTCCCCGGCAGAGAACTTCTGGAAGCGATCCGGACCGACGTTGGCGACGAAATAGATCTTCGTGTCGCCGGAAGTCTCGTACAAAGCGACGCTGAGCGAATAACCGTTCGTGGCGTCACCCCCGATCATGCTCGCATCGTAATACTCGCAGAACAACAGCTTCGAAGCATCCGTCGCGCCGTCGAACTGCAAAACCCACAGGTTCTTCAAAGCATCCTCGTCAACGGTGCTCCGGCCCTCGGCGGCCCCCAAAGCCGATGTCCGCATATCCGCAGCGCTCAGACCGAAAGTCATCCGGGCCGTTCGCCCGGAAGCATCTCCGCCCTGCTCTCCGGATACGGGAATCGTATCCGCACTTCGCTCGCATGAACACAAGGCCGCGGCGACGACGGATAAGATACACAATGTCTTTCTGAAAATTTTCATAACAACTTATACATTTGCAATTCATTCTTAGGTATTCCGGACGGCCCGCCGAAAATCCGTCGGACCCCGCCCGGAACGATAGTGCGGGTGCGGCTACTCGCTCGCGTTTTCGAAAACGATACCGCCCATATCGACATCGGTCCACGCATCGGAACCGGCCAACGCGGAGAAATAAGCCCCCAGATCGGCTGACCAATCCTTATTTTCGGTCCAACTGTCGGGCTTTATCTGCGGCGTGAAATAACCGCCCACGTCGGTCGTCCAACCGGAGATCTCCCAGGAGCCGACGACGACGCTGAAATGAGGCTGATCCCCCAGGGAAGTGTCCCAGACGGCATCCGTATTCCACGGCGTGATCTGCAACGTCAGCAAAACGAAGCCCCCCTGCAAGGAGACATCGAACGTGTAACGAAGACCGGGCGCAAACGCCATAGCGGAAACCTGAGCATCCAGATCGGTGGCCTCGGTAGCGCTGTTGAAGACAACCTGCATGGCCAACCCGAAGGGAGCGTCGGCCTTGGGCAACACCTCGTCCGCGACCGTGTACTCGTAGGGCTGGTCGCCCGGAGTGAAGGTGGACGCGGGGAAATCGTAAGTGCCGCCGCCGACATCGGTCGGCAACACCTCGCACACGACAGCCGAAACAGGCGAAAGCGTGATTTCGGAAAGCTCCACCTTCTTGATAACGGCTTTCGTGACGTTCTCGGCCTTCCGGGAGATGGTGAAATACAACTGGCTGCACTTACGCTCCAACATGCTCAACGCGACAGTCTGCGACGAAGTCCCCGACTGCGGAGCCACCTGGCATGCAGCGGTAAGCGAACAGGCGTAATCCGTACCGTGTTCGACGCTGACCGAACGATGGTCGTCCGCAAACGGCAAAGCCGGCGTAAGCGCGTAAAAATCGTACGCCCCGGCCGACAACCGCATAGCGTCGCCCGCGGAACTCGTAACCTTGCCCTCGGAATCCACCGCGCACGGTTTCAGAGAACCGTCTTCCTGCACCTCGTAAGCGACCTCGCTCACGTAAGTATCCTGCGCAATATCCGCAGTCGCACCGGATGCCCGGCGTTTGTAGGCGGCCACACGCACGGTGGACCCTGCGGACAACGACTCCGCGGCAGCCCGGCTGTCAGGACGGACCTGCGGCTGCACCGAGGCCGAGATCCCGACACCGCGCAACGCGAAGCCGACCTCGATTCCGCCAGGCCGGCCCGAGGCAGACTCGGAATCATGGCATGCCCCGGCGATGCCGGCCACGAACAAAATTCCTGTTAAAAACAATATTTTTCTCATAATATACCTGCTTTTCAGAATCGGAAACATCCTGCGATTCCGACTTGCGGGAAGATACGACCTCGAAAAAAGCATCGCTTTCTCAGAGGGGGATTTCCACCCGGTCCGAAGCATCCACCCACGCTCCGATCGTGGCCACAGGCTCGACAGCGGTAGTCGTGAATTTCAACACCACGTCGTAAGCCTTGCCTTTTTCGAATCCGGCGTCGGGAACCGGCAGCGCGACTTCGCAGGTTCCGCCCTGCTCCGTGACGACTGCCAGCGACAGGGACGCACCGGCTGCCACAGGGGCGACCATAGCATAACCGCACTCCGCAGCAGTATCCGAACCTTCGGTGAACGCCAGAGGATAGGCAATATCGGCATCATCGGCAAGCCGGTTCTTCGACAGAGACAGGTCTGCGGCAACGCCCTCGAACTCGACCGTACCGGGCAGCGTGATTTTGCATTTCGTCTGTCGGTCTTTCAGGGCGATGTCGGTTATCTTCCCCCAAACCGCCGGGGCTGCGGCATCGGCCGCATAGGCTTTGAACCTGAATTGCGTAAGCTGGTGTGCGAAGGTGAAAACCTTGCCGGTCGTGCCGAACCGGGATTCGGCGACCTTGCAACCCACGAGTTCCTGAGTCAGCATAATGTCCGTTCCGCCGTCGATGTTCAGCGTCACGACACCCGCAGCCGGCACCGCCCGCGGATACCACCCCACCAATTTCGTATTGTTATTGGTTTCGCGGCTCAGGTAATATTGAGAGGTTGCGAACGAAATTGCGGCCTCGGAAGATACCTCGCCCGTATTGGCGGCCAGCGTCGCCGGCAATGCGGCGGAAAGAGTCGCATAGGCAGGATATTGACCGTCGTCGAGTTGATCGAGACGGGCGAAACTGACCTCCAACGCCCCGTGTTCCGCATTGATCACGGCACGGGTGAGCGGCGGCAGTTGGGCCGTACGCACCTCCGCGGATGTTGCAGGAACGACACCGCCGCTCAACAGAATCTCCACCGGCGCATCCTTGTCGGGCGTGGGTTTCACGGACGGTTTGCGGTCTTTCGAACATCCTGCCGAAAAGACGGCCGCCAAAAGCAGAGCTGCCGAAAAAAACGATAATTTCTTCATAATCGGGCTTGGATTTATAAAAACGGGGAGAAGTGCCGACCGTAAAACGGCGCATCTCCCCGTTTGAAATTCGATATTCGGGAAAACCTCGGCCGGCAACCCGAAAAAGGGGACCTGATTACTGGATCTCGACCTCGGAGTTACCGCCCTTCACCCAATCCGTAACGGTAGCCTTAGCCACGATTTCCGTAGCCTTGAACGTCAGGGTGACTTCGAAAGCCTTGCCCTGCGTATCGCCGGAGAAAACAGCGGGATCTTCCTCGCCAACCTTAGCCTTATACAGGTCGAAAGAAACCTCTTTCGTCGTAACGGTCTCACCGAGTTTCGTATCGACACTCAATGTGAAGTGCTTGACACCGTTTTCGGCAGTGATCGGTGCTACGAGCGAATAAGCAACCTCCTCAGCCGTAGTCGTCAATGCAATCTTATTATCTGCATCATCAACTGCGTTGTCGGTATATGCAGCAGCGTCGATGCGATAAAATGCCATTCCGTCTGCCACAGGATTCGAAAATGCCGTACCGGTTGTAGCCGCACCGGTTGCCAACGTAACCTCAGCAGTATCGAAAACGTCACCGTTCATGGCTTTAACGAGCGTAATACCGGTGATGTCACCCCATACGTTCTGAGCAGCCTCATTCTCAGCCTTGACTTTGACAACCAGCTTGGTAAGCAGGTGCTTGAACTCGAAAGAAGGAACGGTACCAGCCATAGCCGTACTTTTCTTACCGTTTACTTCCGCAGCAGCCATGACATCCGTCTTACCGTCGAACGTGTATTTTGCCGTCGTAGCAATATCTTTCCAGTCAGCAAGGGCCGTCGGATAAAGAGCGCAGAAATAAACTGTAGCATCGCTCACCGGATAATACTTCGGAGTGGTGTCGAAACCTTTGGCATTTGTATCGTCAGCGAACGTTATCGTTCCGTCGCAATACCGGGTGGTATAATCTGCGGTAGTTGTGGAACCGAGAACTACGGCAGTAAGAGTGTTGTCGGAAGCGATCTGGCCTTCAAAAGGCGCACGCGTCTCAATAGTAAGGGCTTTCGAGGTAGCCATGATTTCGACCATGTCGTTCTCGACAACGGGACGGTTAGCTAACTCGCTCTTGGAGCAACTTGCCAGCGTCAGCAAAGCAAGCACAGGAACATAAAGCTTTTTCATAGCAAATAAATTAAAAAATTGGTAAATAATTAATTAATATAAAAAGGTATAACCTTATGAGATTGTCATTATTGAACGATTGCAGAACCGTAACCGGCCATCACCCACGGAACGACCGTGGCGCTCAAGACAATGCCGGTCTGCTGCTGAAACGACAGCGTAATGAGATAGGAGCGCCCAGCAGCGAAAGATTCCTCTTTCACACCGCCTATCGAGGATGTAGGCCGGATAAGCACGTCATCGTAGGTCGCCTTCGAGGTCTCGACCCGAACATGGAATTCCGGCTGTCCGGGCTCCAACATGACCTCCTGACCGACGCTCTGAGGCTGTGTCGGCGACCCCGTAATGAGCACCTCCGTGATGCCGGGCACGGCCAACTCGCCGGGAGAGCTCCAAGCGCCCAAAGCTCCGGTTTCGATGTTCATGGAAGAGTCGCTATTGACCCCCAGAAGCGAAATGCCCCGAAGAGACACCTCGTTCAACGAAGCGTAACTGTCGATCACCTGGAACCGCAACTGCGTGAGCACATGCCGGAACTCCAATCCCTGCGGCCTGCTATTGCGGCTGCCGGTTACGGGCGTCGCAAACATGACATCCTCCCGTCCGCTCAAAGAGAAATGCAACACGGGGGCGTGTCCGGATGCCGGAGCCTCCACGAAGAAACGGCCCTCGGAAGAGGTTCCGACCGGAGCGTAAGGATGGTAGGCGCAGAACTCGACCGAACTCTCCTCCTCGGCAGGGTAATAATAATTGCCGGCCCACGAAATATTTCCCGTAAGAGCGTCGATGGAAGTCGTGCGGACATTATCCATTCTCAGAACACCGCCCCACTGGCTCCCGTCCGATGGAATGCCGGACGAAGCGTCGGAAATCTGAATGCCGTAGATCCCGACATTGTTTCCCGCAGCGGAGAGATCCTCCAATGAATTGACGGCACGGGTGGGACTCTTCGCACCGAGACGTATCACGGCACGGCCGTCTTCCTGCAATGGCTCCTCAGTACATCCATTGCACACACAAGCAAGCAGGCACAAAAACAGACTACAGATCAAATGCGAATATTCAAGAATATGTTTTTTCATGATCGGAATGTTATTTTACCCGATAAACTAAAATTGCAGGTACGGCTATATGACTCCTCCGCCCGAACCCTCGTCCCACGGAAGGACCGAAGCCCGAAGCTGGCCGTCGATCAACGACAAGACCACACGCAGGGAGATTTCATTCGGGAACACGCCGCCTTCGGAAGCGATACTCCGGACGGCGTCCGTCAAGTCGGCCGTGACCGGATAAACCGTACTACTTTCGTCTTCGCCCACCAACTCCAACGATAACAGATGCGACGGAGCATCCGTACGAGGCGGAACCAAGTCGAGCACGTAAATATCGGCGGTGAAAGAGGAGCTCCCCGCAACGGGATCGGCGGTAAAACGCACGCTCGCGGCGGCGGAGGAACAAAGTCCCGAAAGGCAATGACGCGAAAGCGAAACGCCCGAAAATGAACCGCGGCAGGAACTCAGCGGAACGAAATCCCCGATTTCCAACATGAACCGGACGTGTTTGATGCACGAACAAGGCGCAGCGGCGACCCGAACGGTGTCGCGGTAAGGAACTTCCAGAGTTTCCGACTCGACCAAACGCGTGGCGTAAGCCAACCTTTCGGGCTGGCAGACATGCTCGCCATCCTCGTCCGGCAATACATAGATTTCCGCCGTATCGTAACTCCGCTCGTTGCGCACGGCAACATTGACGCAGTCGCTATTGACGACAATGACACGATAACGGCCGACAGGCAGAACGCCGCCGAATCCCTCCGACGGGCAATCGAAAGAGAGCATCTCCCCGCCGTTCTCGGGATAGAAATAAAACCGGCTGCCGGCAGGCGAAAAACCCTCGTCCCACGACAAAGCGATCTGCACGTAACCTTCTTGTTTACGATAGTCCAAACTCTCTTCGGTGCACCCCCAGGCCATCAACAGCCCGATGGATAAACATATATGAGCAATCGTTTTCATAACCGACTGATATTGATCCGCAATCAAATCAATGCTTGTTGCCTCCGAACCGATAAACCACATCGAACCTCAATCCGGTCAATGCGAATTCGTTTTTCTTATCCGAGCTGTTGTAATAGAAATAAGGCAGTTCCCGGTCGTAGATGTTGTAATCGGCACTGCGGTAGCCGCCGCGCACGCTCAATTCGAAACTCCAATGCCGGGACAACGGCAGCAGGTAACCGACCGACACGCCCGCGCTCCAATAAGTACCGGTGTAATTGGTCAGAGTGGTAATGTCGTCGCGGCGGTCACGCTGGTTGTTGAAATCGCCCGCTTCGCCGTAAACTCCGACAAAGAAACCCCGGAACAATCCGTCCCCCCGGAACCACAACCGGGGTTCGACGCTGTAAGCCGAAAGGCCCCAGAACTGTTTGCCGCTGTCGTAAGCCCAATCGGCGTACAATGCGGAAACCCCGACAGACCAACGCTTTGCGAAATAGACTTCGCCTGCGATATTGGGCATGAAAGTCGTTCTCTTGAAATCCGGGCAGACTCCGGCCCATGCGACCAGATCGGTCTTCAAGCCCACGATGGGATACAAGCGGCGGTTTTCCTTCCGCTGCCGGCGGGCAGCGGCGGCGGCTTCGCGCTGGCGCTGCAACTCTTCGGCTTTCCGGCGTGCAGCCTCGGCGGCTTCGCGCTCCGCTTGCAGACGGGCCATCTCCGCCGCCTTGCGCTCAGCCTCTATCCGGGCAGCCTGTGCGGCCTGACGCTCGGCCTCCAAGCGAGCCATCTCGGCAACATGGCGTTCGGCCTCCACCCGGGCGGCCTCTTCCTGCTCCGCAAGAGCAGCCAAACGCCGCTCCTCGGCCTCGGCTGCAGCACGCTCCTGCTCCAAAGCGGCGGCGAACTCCGCATCGTCCAACCGGCGCTGCAATTTCTCCTCCATAATCCGGTGCAGGTCGTACTGCACGGTGATCTCGACACGCCGGGACGCGGGGAACAGCGTCTTCAACATATATTTATAAGGTTCTCCGCCCCGTAAATCCATCAGTTTTTTCTCACGGCCCTCGAATACGCCCACATGGTCGATCAAAAAGAGAACATCCTCACGATGAGCCATCTGCGAACCTTCGACGAGCTCCCGCAACTTGGCCCAGTCTTCCGCCACCCACTTCACCTCGACCGGGAAATGCGACGAAAGAGCGTATTTGTCATTGAGGTAATCCCTGAATCCCTCCGCACGGCTGCGGGCCAGACGCTCGTTGATAGCATAGGAACCCTCTATCGAACAATATCCGCACAAGCGGACCGAATTGACGAAAATGAGACTATCACGATAAATCTGCCGGATGAACTCGTCGAGTTTGCGCAATTCGGACGCATTATTTTCGAAATCCGGAAGAACCTGAGTCCGGCTTTGCGGATAAGTCAGATAACAACTCATGCTGCGAGCCCCCTCTCTGATGACTTGCCGGTAGGTGGAATCCGAAACCGAGAACAATGAATCCCGCTGCTCCGGGCTGCCGGACATTCCGAATGCGGAATGAACCTGCAAGACGGACACAACGCTCATAAAGACCGGTAAAAGCCGAAAAAGCCTGCTAACACAATTGAAAGTACGCATAGAAGGGTTGATTATTAGTCGTTGAAAATACAGGGAAAACCCTCTCCCAAATGGCCTCCGAGCCCGCGGAAGGAGATGAAAGAACCGATCAATATATTATTTATCAGCAACATACCTCTTCGTTAGTATGCAATTAACCTTCGATTTTTCGCCTATCTGGTTATCCGATTGATAATCAATATATTGCAAACTCGCTGGGGGGGGGTAATTTGTTGATATTCAATTTTTTCGGAAAAAAATTTCTGCAAAAAAAATTTTTGTAATATATTTGCTCCGAGAAATCGAACGATTTATCTTCTATCGAACGGGCAGAGAATGTCCGTTTTTTGTTTGAGGAGGCATTAGTTGCAGTACATCCATTAACCCTTCAAACAATGATAGTAGCATATTTACGAGTCAGCACCGAAAAACAGACGCTGGCAAATCAACAAAACGAAATCTCGAAATTCGCAGACAGCCGTAACCTGCATGTGGATCGCTGGGTAACGGAAATCGTGAGCGGCAAAAAGAAAGGCCGGGAACGCAAACTCAGGACACTCCTGCGCCGCATGAAACGCGGAGACACGATGATCGTAACGGAACTCTCCCGTCTGAGCCGCACCCTGACAGACATCATGGCGATCGTGGGAGAACTTCTCAAAAAGGAGGTCTGCCTGTACAGCACGAAAGATCACTACGCCTTCGACGACACGATAAACAGCAAGGTGCTCTGTTTCGCATTCGGGCTGGTGGCGGAAATCGAACGAAACCTGATATCCATGCGTACACGGGAGGCGCTGGCGCTGAGACGCGAACAAGGAATCGTACTCGGACGCCGCAAAGGCAGCTACACCAAACTGCAACAGCTCATCGACGACCGCCGCGAAATAGTGAGCATGATGAACCGCGGGCACAGCGTAGCGGCCATCTGCCGCCAATACGGAGTGGCCAGAAATACGTTCGACCGATTCCGGAAACAATACATCTATTCCATCATGCGAGGTCAAAGAAAACGCTGGAGAGTCAATGGGAACGTTGCGGAGCCGAAAGAAAAGACGATCACCGACCATACGGAAACGGTCGAACTCTGAACGCGCCCCCATAACCGCCCGTCATTCAGAAGAGGGGCAGGCAGGAAAGGCGCGGATCATGCCAAAGTTCGGAGAAGAACATTTCGGGCATGCAGCCCATGTCCAACCGAATCTTTTCACCGATACCATATAATATAATAGAAACAGCGCAAAAAAACGGAAGGGGCCGACGACTGCCCCTTCCTCCTGCAAAAAAGTGCGTCACAACTTATTTGAATTCTTCATAGCTTAGTTTGCAGGATGTGAAATAAGCAGTCGGACAACCCACAGACATTGCGGCTGACAACACCCCGGCCGGCGGTGTGCGCTGAAAGAGAATTTCGATGTCCATTCATGTTCCGACACTTATTTATTAAATAAAATATTGTCAAAAAGCACTGGTTCGGAATTACGGGAACCCAACGACCGCATATCGTACAAACCACTCGGCCGAAACCCGCCCCAAGTGCCTGCATTGGCTATTTTTCCTGATATTGCGATCATTCAGTTTAGATAAAACAGCACTGACTGCGTATCTATCACTGCCCAAATATAGGAATTATATTCTTTTCTGCAAAATATTTTACAATAAAATATTTAATTTTAGCAATAAATCGTGCCGCAGGGTATCTGAAACGGGTCCGGCAATCTCCTAACCCATCGGCCCCAAAACAGCGGAAACGACTTCCGGACGACGGTTCGTGCATACGAAACAGCTTCATTCAGGCCGATGCACCCCGGAATCTCCCAGGATGCACCCGTGTTCTTGGAGACGTTTTCAACAGCCGCACCGCCTGGCAGGACTCGAAGCGGCGAACGCATAATTTGGGGCTGAAAACAAAACGGGTTGCAAACTCGATTTGCAACCCGTCTCCCGTCCTGGCGGAAAGTGAGGGATTCGAACCCCCGGAACCTTGCGGTTCAACGGTTTTCAAGACCGCCGCGATCGACCACTCCGCCAACTTTCCGGAGACAAAAGTAGCACCGATTTTCCATTCTGCCAAATCTCCATCCCGTTTTTATTCCAACCCCGCAAACCCGGAACTCAAATTCCGGAGATAATTTTCTTCTTTTCCGAAATTTGCATATCTTTGTCAGCAAGTTAGGACCCGGAGATCATTCTCTCACGCAACGAAGCCATGAACAAAGCGCAGTTTGTCGAAGCCATCGCTCTCGACGCGAACATCCCGAAGGTCGAGGCCCGCAAAGCCATCGACGCCATGATCCGTGTGACGGTGCAGTCCCTGCGCGAAGGCGAGCGGCTGACGCTGACCGGACTGGGCACGTTCAACGTACAACAGCGTCCCGAACGCGTAGGCCGCAACCCGCGCACGGGCGCCGCCGTGAAGATTCCGCCCCGCAAGGTCATCAAGTTCCGTCCCTCGGTCGAGATCGAATGATCCGGCCCGCAAAACCCTGTATACATGCCTGAAATTTCCCTTCGCGCCGAGCAGATGCCGGCCTCCCCGATACGCAAACTCGTCCCGCTGGCCGACGCAGCACGCGCCCGGGGCATCAAGATTTACCATCTGAACATCGGACAGCCCGACCTGCCCACGCCGCAAGTGGGGCTCGACGCCCTGAAGCATATCGACCGCAAGGTGCTGGAATACAGCCCCAGCGACGGCTACCGTTCGCTGCGCGAGAAGCTCGTTTCCTACTACGCGCAGTATCAGATCAAACTCACCCCCGAGGAGATCATCGTCACCACGGGCGGTTCCGAAGCCGTGCTGTTCGCCTTCATGTCGTGCCTCAACCCCGGCGACGAGATCATCGTTCCCGAACCGGCCTACGCCAACTACATGGCTTTCGCCATCTCGGCGGGCGCCGTGATCCGGCCCGTCGTCTCGTCGATTGAGAACGGATTCGCGCTGCCGCCCATCGAGGAGTTCGAGAAGCTGATCAACGAACGCACGCGCGGCATCCTGATCTGCAACCCCAACAACCCCACGGGCTACCTCTATACGCGCCGCGAGATGGACCGCATCCGCGACATGGTTCAGAAATACGACCTGTTCCTCTTCTCCGACGAGGTTTACCGCGAATTCATCTACACCGGTTCGCCCTACATTTCGGCCTGCCACCTCGAAGGCATCGAACAGAACGTCGTGCTGATCGACTCGGTGTCGAAGCGTTATTCCGAATGCGGCATCCGCATCGGCGCGCTGATCACCAAGAACCGAAAACTCCGCAACGCCGTGATGAAATTCTGTCAGGCGCGCCTTTCGCCGCCGCTGCTCGGACAGATCGTCGCCGAAGCCTCGATCGAAGCCCCGCGGTCGTACAGCACGGAGGTTTACGAGGAGTACATCGAACGCCGCAAATGCCTGATCGACGGACTGAACCGCATCCCCGGCGTCTATTCGCCGATCCCGATGGGAGCGTTCTACACCGTGGCGCGGCTCCCGGTGGACGACAGCGACAAATTCTGCGCCTGGTGCCTCTCGGAGTTCGAATACGAAGGCGAAACCGTCATGCTGGCCCCGGCGTCGGGTTTCTACTCCGATCCCGAATGCGGCCGCAACGAGGTCCGCATCGCCTACGTCCTGAAAAAAGAGGATCTCGAACGGGCTCTCGTCATCCTGAGCAAAGCGCTCGAAGCCTACAACAGCCGCCGATAGCGGCCGCCGGCAATTCCGAAACGAGGGGCAGCGTCCTGCGGGGCGCTGCCCCTTACGCTATGTACGAACCCGCCGATTCATCCAATCTTATACCTTTCAGTACAATTTTCGGGAATTTTCGACCAAAAAGTTTGGGACGTGAGGATAGTTTTCCTACTTTTGCCCCCGATTTTGCGCGTCGCAAGACACGCCGAGTATAAACCAAACCAATTCGTTATGAAAAAACTTTTCCTCGTTCTGGCCGCCGCAGCCATCGCCTCCGGCGCATACGCCGAGGGTTATCAGGTCAACAACATGTCGGCCAAGCAAACCGGTATGGGCCACGTGGGCACGGCCATGAAACTCAACTCGGAGTCGATCTTCTTCAACCCCGCAGCCACGGCTTTCCAGACCTCGAAATTCGATATTTCAGCCGGCATGACGGGCATTCTCTCCAATGTCAGCTATCGTTCGCTGCCGACGCTGGAAAACGGTTACCAGAGCGGCGCGGCCGAGAAATCCGACAATAAGCTCTCGACCCCGATCCACGTCTATTTCAACTACAAGCCCACCGAGCGGCTGGCCGTCGGACTGGGTTTCTACACCCCCTACGGCTCCTCGATGAACTGGGGCGACAACTGGTCGGGAGCGCACCTCGTGCAGGAGATCAACCTCACGGCCTTCACCTTCCAGCCCACCGTTTCGTACAAAATCTGCGACCGTCTTTCGGTCGGTGCGGGTCTGACGGTTTCGTGGGGCAATTTCGACCTGTCGCGGTCGCTGCTCTCCCCCACGATGCGCCGCGGACTTATCTCCGGCACGATCGACCCGAATATCACCCAACTTCAGGGGGCAATCAACAGCGGAATGCTCACCGGCGACGCGCTCGCCCAGGCGACTGCGACCCTCCAGACGCTCGAAGGCGCCAAAGGCTATCTCAACAGCACCATGAACCGGTCGCTGGTGTCGGCCAAACTCCAGGGCGATTCCGATGTGGCCGTAGGCGTGAACGCCGGTTTCCTGTGGGACATCACCGACGAATGGTCGGTCGGCATGACCTGGCGGTCGCGTCTGAACATGAAAGTGGGCAAAGGCCACGCGACGATGAACATCGACCCGCAGGCCGCGGCGCTCATCGCCAAACTCGGAGAGCTCAAACCCGACACGGAGCTGATCCCGGGACTCGACAAGGGAACTTTCAACGCCGAGCTGCCGCTTCCGACGACCGTGACGTGGGCCGTATCGTTCCGCCCGGCCGTGAAATGGGAACTGGCCGTCGATCTGCAATGGACCGGATGGTCGGCCTACAAAGCCCTGAACGTGGCATTCAACGAGAAGGAACTGGGCATCAAACCCATCTATTCGGTGAAAAACTACTCGAATACGCTGGCTTTCCGTTTCGGTGCGCAGTACCGCGCGACCGATTTCATCACGGCCCGAATGGGTATGTATGTGGACGAAAGCCCGGTGAGCAGCGACTATCTCAACCCCGAAACTCCGTCGATGACCAAGGTCTCCTATACGGCCGGTCTGAGCCTGCGCCCCACCAAGTTCATGTCGATCGACCTGGCCTACTGCTACGTTTCGTCGGCAGACCCCGAACGCACGGGCTCCTATCCCCTCTACGGCTATACCGACGGCAACCTCGAAGAGGTATTTTCGGGCAACTACACGCTCCACGCCAACGTATTCTCGATCGGCGTAGGGTTCAGTTTCTAAAAACCGAAAAAATTGCTATCTTTGCGGTGCGTTCGGCGACGGACGCACCGCATCGTTTCAACGGCTCCATAGTTCAAGGGATAGAACGAGGGTTTCCTAAACCCTAAATTCGCGTTCGAGTCGCGGTGGGGCTACAAAGAAAAGGAGGAATTGCTATTCCTCCTTTTCTTGTGGAATTTTACCTATCTTTGCTCCCGTAAAATCACGACTATGGAATCGCTCAAAGAACTCTATAAGATCGGCAACGGCCCTTCGAGCAGCCACACGATGGGGCCCAAACGGGCTGCGGAACGCTTCGCGGAACGGTGCCGCAATGTCGATGCCTACTGCGTGACGCTCTACGGATCGCTGGCGGCCACGGGCAAAGGCCACCTTACGGACGTAGCGATCCTCTCGGTGCTCGAACCCGTCGCCCCGACCGAAATCGTCTGGAAACCCGAAGTCGTGCTCCCCTTCCACCCCAACGGCATGCTGTTCGAGGGGCTCAAAGAGGGCCGGATCGCCGATTCGTGGACGATATACAGCATCGGCGGCGGTGCGCTCGCCAACGAGACCTCGCGGCTGGAGGTGCCCGCAAGCGTCTACCCGATGTCCACCATCTCGGAGATCCAGCAGTGGTGCGCCCGCGAAGGCAAGACCTACTGGGAGTATGTGAACGACTGCGAAGGTCCCGAAATCTGGGACTACCTCGACCGGATATGGACCGTGATGTGCGAAACCATCCAGCGGGGACTGAACAACGACGGCGTACTGCCCGGCGGCCTGAAAGTCGCCCGCAAAGCCTCGACCTACTGGGTCAAGTCGAAAAGCTACACCGATTCGCTGAACTCCCGCGCCAAAATCTACGCCTATGCGCTGGCGACCTCCGAAGAGAACGCTTCGGGCGGCACCGTGGTGACGGCCCCGACGTGCGGATCGAGCGGCGTGGTGCCGGCGGTGCTCTACCACCTGGCCACCTCGCGCGATTTCCTGCGCATCCGCATCCTGCGGGCGCTGGCCACGGCCGGACTGTTCGGCAACGTCGCCAAAACCAACTCCTCGATCTCGGGCGCCGAGGTCGGCTGTCAGGGCGAGGTCGGCGTGGCGTGCGCTATGGCCGCCGCCGCGGCCTGCCAGCTCTTCGGCGGCACCCCTTCGCAGATCGAATACGCCGCCGAGATGGGGCTCGAACACCACCTGGGCCTCACGTGCGACCCCGTCTGCGGGCTGGTGCAGGTCCCCTGCATCGAACGCAATGCCATCGCCGCAGCCCGCGCCCTCGACGCCAACATCTACGCCACGCTCTCCGACGGACACCATCTGGTCTCCTACGACAAGGTCGTGGAGGTGATGAACGAAACGGGGCACAATCTTCCGAGCCTCTACCGCGAGACCTCCGAGGGCGGACTGGCCAAACGCTACGACCGGAACAAATAATCCGACAGCCCCTTTCCGCGGCAAAAAAGGCCGGACCCTTTGCGGGCCCGGCCTTCCGTTTCTCCGGTCGGCACTCAGCCGAGCAACCCCCGGGCCGAAGCATAGCGCACCGCCTCCATCGAATTGTCCACATTCAGCTTCTCAAGAATGCGCTGGCGGTGCGTGTTGACCGTATGCACGCTGATAGCCAGTTGATCGGCAATCTCCTTCGACAGTTTTCCCCGGCCTATCAGACGCAGGATTTCCCGCTCGCGGCCGGACAAATGCGGATTTTCGGTCACAGGAAACGGGCAGACCTCGCCCGTTCGATAATGGAACAGCTGACTGCGCACGCCGTCCTCCGTCCCCTGATTGGGCGAAACGTCCAGCATGCTCAGCGAAAGCCAGACATTCCCCGAGCGGTCCAACTCCAACACCTGAAACTGCTCGATGACCCGCACGTAACGCCCGCCGACATCCACCCGGTATTCATTGATCAGCTTCGCATCGAAAGCCAACTCTTTGTGTTCCAATACATACCTCAGACAGGCGATGCCGTTGCGGTGCAGTTCCGTCCAGTCGTCGGGGTGGATGCGGCGCATAAAATAGTCCGAATCCTCGGCGGCGATGCCCTCCAGATCGTAACCGAACAGCTCCGAAAAGTTGTACGACGCGAAGACGTGACGGCGGGTATACATATCAAAGACCGAGATGCCGCTGTTCGCAACCTGCGACAACAGCGTCAACTGGAGAATATGACGTTCCAACACCGAGTAGTCCAGCTCCCGGGGATCGAACCGCTGGGAGTCCAACAGCTCCTCGAATTCACGTTGCAGTGTTTCCATTACTGATTAATCAGTATTGCCCAAAACGGACGTATGACCTTACTTTGCAGTGCAAAAATAACACATTCAATCACAAAATTCGCAACCATGAAAAAATTACTCATCACCGCCGGCCTGCTTTTCGCAGCCCTCAGCGCCTCGGCTCAATTCCACGCAGACCTCCGCGCAGGAGCGACGGCCTCCGCCATCGGCGACCAGCACCTCAAGATGGGCATCCGCGCCGGAGCCGGCGTCGAGTACCTCTTCACGGAACGCTGGGGGCTCCGCTCGGGGCTCTTCTTCTCGATGAAGGGCGCCACGACCTCGAACAACGTCTTCAACTACGACGCGGACAAGGCCACGCGGCTCTCCTGTCTCGATCTCCCGGTCGAAGCCCTCGTCTCGTTCCGCCTCTCGCAACGCTCGCGGCTGGCCCTGCACGGAGGTCCCTACGTCTCCTGCCTGCTCCATGCGTCCGTGCCCGAAGACGCCGGTTTCGACGTTCGCCGCTGGGAGATCGGGGCCGGTTTCGGCGCGGATTTCATCATCGGGCATTTCGTCATCGGCCCCGAAATTCAATACGGACTGACGCGGCTGACGAAACCCGGCTCCGGCCACAACACGACCTACGCCGTGACGCTGGGCTATCGGTTCTGAATCCCGCCCCGGCAAACAAAAAAACGCCTCTCCCGGTTCGGGAGAGGCGTTTTTCGATATACCGCAGAACGGACCGACCGGCATAACCCGCCCGGCCGCCCTTTCGGACTACTGAGCCTGCTGGAGCGACTCGAAATCGGCTTTCGAACCGACCACGAGGTCGTCGTAATCGCGGAGACCCGTACCGCCGGGGATCAGGTGACCGCAGATCACGTTCTCCTTCAGGTTCTCCAGCGGATCGACCTTGGCCTGGATGGCCGCCTCGTTCAGCACCTTGGTGGTCTCCTGGAAGGAAGCCGCCGAAATGAAGCTCGAAGTCTGCAATGCGGCGCGCGTGATACCCTGCAACACCTGGGTCGAGGTCGCAGGCACGATGTCGCGCACCTGAACCGGACGCTGATCGCGGCGTTTGAGGCTCGAATTCTCGTCGCGCAGCTTGCGCAGCGACACGATCTGTCCGGGCTGCAACAACGTCGAATCGCCGGCGTCGGTCACGACCACCTTGTCGTACAGTTCGTCGTTCACATCCATGAACTCCCACTTGTCGATGATCTGATCCTCGAAGAAACGGGTGTCTCCCGGGTCCTCGATCTTCACCTTGTTCATCATCTGGCGGACGATGACCTCGAAGTGCTTGTCGTTGATCTTCACACCCTGCATGCGGTACACCTCCTGCACCTCGTTGACGATGTACTCCTGCACCTTCGTCGGACCGAGGATATTGAGGATGTCGCTCGGAGTGATCGCGCCGTCCGACAGCGGGCTGCCGGCCTTCACGTAGTCGTTCTCCTGCACGATGATCTGACGCGACAGGGGCACCAGATAGCGTTTCACGTCGCCCTGCTTCGAGGTGATGACGATCTCGCGGTTACCGCGCTTGATCTTGCCGAACGAAACCTCGCCGTCGATCTCCGAAACGATGGCGGGATTCGACGGGTTGCGGGCCTCGAAGAGCTCCGTAACACGCGGCAGACCACCGGTGATGTCGCCGCCCGACTTGCCGACGGCACGCGGAATCTTGATGAGAATATCGCCGGCCTTGATCTTGGCGTTGTCCTTCACGACGACGTGGGCGCCCACGGGCAGGTTGTACTGCTTGACTTCGAGGCCCTCCTTATCGACGATCTTGATGACGGGGTTCTTGGTCTTGTCTTTCGACTCGATCACGACCTTCTCCGACAGACCCGTCTGCTCGTCGCGCTCGTCGCGGTAGGTGACACCCTCGATGACGCTGTCGTAGACGGCGCGGCCCTCGTACTCCGAAATGATGACGGCGTTGTACGGGTCCCACTCGCAAATCAGGTCGCCCTTCTTGACCTCGGCGCCGTCCTCCATGAAGAGCGTCGAGCCGTAGGGCAGGTTGTGCGTATAGAGTACGATCTCGGTCTTGGGATCGACGATGCGGAACTCCGACTGACGCGAGATCACGATGTCGATGGATTCGCCGGCCGCGTTCTTGCCCTTGACGGTGCGCAACTCGTCGATCTCCAGACGGCCTTCGTATTTCGAAACGACGTTGGTCTCGACAGCCGTGCCGCCGGCCACACCGCCGACGTGGAACGTACGCAGGGTCAGCTGCGTACCCGGCTCGCCGATGGACTGCGCGGCAATGACGCCGACGACCTCGCCCTTCTGGACCATGCGGGCCGTGGCCAGGTTGCGGCCGTAGCACTTCGCGCAGACGCCGCGGCGCGACTCGCAGGTCAGCACCGAACGGATCTCCACCGACTCCAGCGGCGATTTCTCGATGGCCTCGGCGATCGACTCGGTGATCTCCTCGCCGGCCTTGCAGATCACCTCGCCCGTCAGCGGATGGATCACGTCGTTCAGAGCCACACGGCCCAGAATACGGTCGTAGAGGGTCTGCACCACGTCGTCGTTGCGCTTGATGGCCGTAGCCGTCAGGCCGCGCAGCGTGCCGCAATCCTCCTCGTTGATGATGACATCCTGCGCCACGTCCACCAGACGACGCGTCAGATAACCGGCGTCGGCCGTCTTCAAGGCGGTGTCGGCAAGACCCTTACGGGCACCGTGGGTCGAGATGAAGTACTCGAGCACCGAAAGTCCCTCCTTGAAGTTCGAGAGGATCGGGTTCTCGATGACCTGCTGACCGCCCTCGACACCCGATTTCTGCGGCTTGGCCATCAGACCGCGCATACCGCTCAGCTGACGGATCTGCTCCTTCGAACCACGGGCTCCGGAGTCGAGCATCATGTACACCGGATTGAAACCGTCGTTGTCCTTGATCAGCGTTTCGATCACGGCCTTCGTCAGCTTGGTGTTGATGTTCGTCCAAACGTCGATGATCTGGTTGTAACGCTCGTTGTTGGTGATCAGACCCATGTTGTAGTCCTCCATGATGGCGTCCGAACGTTCGTAGCCCTCCTGCACGAGCTTCTCCTTCTCCTGAGGAATGATCACGGCATCGAGGTTGAACGACAGACCGCCCTGGAAGGCCATCTGATAACCCATGTTCTTGATGTCGTCGAGGAATGCGGCCACCTTGTCGGCACCGGCCTTCTTCATCACGACGGCGATGATATCGCGCAGCGAACGCTTCGTCAGAATCTCGTTGATATAGCCGACCTCCTTGGGAACCACCTGGTTGAAGAGGATGCGGCCGATGGTCGTCTCCTTCAGCACGCGCACTTCGTTGCCCTGCTCGTCCAGGTCATCGACCATGCACTTCACGATGGCGTGCAGGTCGGCACGGCCCTCGTTGTAGGCGATGATCGCCTCCTCGGCGCCGTAGAACACCCGGCCTTCGCCCTTCACGCCCTTGCGGGGCTTGGTGATGTAGTAAAGACCGAGGACCATATCCTGCGAAGGCACCGTGATAGGCGCACCGTTCGCAGGGTTCAGGACGTTGTGCGAACCCAGCATCAGCAACTGGGCCTCCAGAATGGCGGCATTGCCCAGCGGCAGGTGCACGGCCATCTGGTCGCCGTCGAAGTCGGCGTTGAACGCCGTACATGCCAGCGGGTGCAGCTGCATGGCCTTGCCCTCGATCAGTTTGGGCTGGAACGCCTGAATACCCAGTCGGTGCAGCGTCGGGGCGCGGTTCATCAACACGGGGTGTCCCTTGATGACATTCTCCAGAATGCCCCAGATCACGGGGTCCTTGCGGTCGATGATCTTCTTCGCGGACTTCACCGTCTTCACGATGCCGCGCTCGATGAGCTTGCGGATCACGAACGGCTTGTAGAGCTCGGCGGCCATGTCCTTCGGAATACCCATCTCGTGCATCTTCAGCTCGGGGCCGACGACGATCACCGAACGGGCCGAATAATCGACACGTTTACCCAGCAGGTTCTGACGGAAACGGCCCTGCTTGCCCTTGAGCGAGTCGGAAAGCGACTTCAAGGGGCGGTTCGACTCGTTCTTCACGGCATTCGACTTGCGCGAGTTGTCGAACAGCGAATCAACGGCCTCCTGCAACATGCGCTTCTCGTTGCGCAGAATCACTTCCGGAGCCTTGATTTCGATCAGGCGTTTCAGACGGTTGTTGCGGATGATGACGCGGCGGTAGAGGTCGTTCAGATCCGACGTGGCGAAACGTCCGCCGTCCAGCGGCACCAGCGGGCGCAGCTCGGGCGGAATCACCGGAATCACGTTCAGCACCATCCACTCGGGCTTGTTCTTGCCCTCCGAAGCGCGGAACGACTCGATGACGTTCAGACACTTCAGCGCCTCGGACTTACGCTGCTGCGAAGTCTCGGTCGAAGCCTTGTGACGCAGCGAGTAGGACATCGAATCGAGGTCCACCTGCTTCAGCAGCGTATAGATCGCCTCGGCGCCCATCATGGCGACGAACTTGTTGGGGTCCGAATCGTCCAGCGACTGATTGCCCTTCGGCAGCGCGGCCAGCACGTCGAGATACTCCTTCTCCGAAAGCGTGGCCAGACGCTCGATGCCCTGCTCGGAAGCGGCGCCGGCGTTGATCACGACGTAACGCTCGTAGTAGATGATCGCTTCGAGCTTCTTCGACGGAATGCCCAGCAGGTAGCCGATCTTCGAAGGCAGCGAACGGAAATACCAGATATGCACCACCGGAACCACCAGCGAGATGTGTCCCATGCGCTCGCGGCGCACCTTCTTCTCGGTCACCTCCACGCCGCAGCGGTCGCAGACGATGCCCTTGTAACGGATGCGCTTGTACTTACCGCAATGGCACTCGTAATCCTTCACCGGACCGAAGATGCGCTCGCAGAACAGACCGTCGCGCTCGGGCTTGTAGGTACGGTAGTTAATGGTCTCGGGCTTCAGCACCTCGCCGCTCGACTGGGCCAGAATCTCCTCGGGAGAGGCCAGGCCGATCGAAATCCGGCTGTAACCATTATTCGGTTTATTGTCTTTGGTAATTGACATATTCGTTCTCGTTTTTCTTTTCCTCTTAAATACACCTTACTCGAGCTTCACCGACAGGGCCAGACCGCGCAACTCGTGCAGCAGCACGTTCATTGCCTCGGGGATGCCCGGTTTGGGCAGGTTCTCGCCCTTGACGATGGCCTCGTACGCCTTGGCACGGCCCATCACGTCGTCGGACTTGATCGTCAGGATCTCCTGCAAGATATTGGCGGCGCCGAAGCCTTCGAGCGCCCAGACCTCCATCTCACCGAAACGCTGACCGCCGAACTGCGCCTTACCGCCAAGCGGCTGCTGGGTGATGAGCGAGTAGGGACCGATCGAACGCGCGTGCATCTTGTCGTCGATCATGTGGCCCAGCTTGAGCATGTAGATCACGCCCACCGTGGCCGGCTGGTCGAACATCTCGCCCGTACCGCCGTCGTAGAGGTAGGTGCGGCCGCTGTGCGGAATGCCCGCCTGCGCCGTGTATTCGTTGATCTGGTCGAGCGAAGCGCCGTCGAAGATCGGCGTTGCGAATTTCAACCCCAGCTCGCGGCCGGCCCATCCGAGCACGGTCTCGTAAATCTGCCCGAGGTTCATTCGAGAAGGCACGCCCAGCGGGTTCAGGCAAATATCGACGATGGTTCCGTCTTCGAGGAACGGCATGTCCTCGTCGCGCACGATACGGGCCACGATGCCCTTGTTGCCGTGGCGTCCGGCCATCTTGTCGCCCACTTTCAGCTTACGCTTCTTGGCGATGTAGACTTTGGCCATCTGGATGACGCCCGTCTGCGGGAGTTCGTCGCCGTTGGTGATGTTGTATTTCTCACGCTTGATGGCGGCGTCGGCCTTCTTCCACTCGATGGTGTAGTTGTTGACGGTGGCCTCGATCAGCGCATCGGTGTGCGCGTCGCCCGTCCAGTTGCACGAGCCGAGGTTGAGATAACCCATCACCACGCCGGTCTTTTCGTCCGTCGATTTGCGGGCGATCTCCTCCAGCATCTTCTGCGAGAACTTCGTGCCCGCGGGGTAGAGCTCCACCCCGAAATAGTCGGTAACGCCCGTCGTGGTCTTGCCCTGAAGCAGGGTCCACAGCTTCGAAACCAGAAGCTTCGTGAGATCCGCGATCTCGGCTGCGAACTTCTCGTCGAGCTTGTCGAGCTGCGCTTTCTCGGCGCTCTTGCCCTTCTTGCCCTCCTTGTTGGCGCGGCTGTAAAGTTTGGTGTCGATCACCACGCCGTGCAGCGACGGCTGGGCTTTCAGCGAAGCGTCCTTCACATCGCCGGCCTTGTCGCCGAAGATCGCACGGAGCAACTTCTCCTCGGGCGAAGGATCGCTCTCGCCCTTCGGGGTGATCTTACCGATCAGGATGTCGCCCGGGTGGATGTTGGCGCCGATGCGGACGATACCGTTGGCGTCGAGGTCCTTCGTGGCGTCCTCCGAAACGTTGGGAATATCCGACGTGAGCTCCTCGACACCGCGTTTGGTGTCGCGGACCTCCATGATATATTCATCGACATGCACCGAGGTGAAGATGTCCTCGCGCTGGATACGCTCCGAAATCACGATGGCATCCTCGAAGTTGTAACCCTTCCAGGGCATGAACGCCACCTTCAGGTTGCGGCCCAGAGCCAGTTCGCCGTGCTGCGTCGAATAACCCTCGGTCAGAATCTGCCCCTTCACGACCTTGTCGCCGGTCAGCACCGCGGGTTTCAGCGTCACCGAAGTGTTCTGGTTCGTCCGGCGGTAGCGCGGCAGCTCGTAAGTCGTGATTTCTGGAGCGAACGACGCGAGAATCTCGTCCTCCGTGCGCTCGTATTTGATCTGAATCTTCGTCGCATCGGCGAAAGTCACCTCGCCGTCGCCCTCGGCGACGATCTGGATGCGGCTGTCGGTGATCATGTCCTTCTCGATACCCGTGCCGACGATCGGGGCCTCCGAAGTCACCAGGGGCACGGCCTGGCGCATCATGTTCGAACCCATCAGCGCACGGTTGGCGTCGTCGTGCTCGAGGAACGGGATGAGGCTCGCGGCGATCGAGGCGATCTGGTTCGGAGCCACGTCCATCAGGTCCACTTCGCTGGCCGTAACCACGGGGAAATCGGCGCCCTCACGCGCCTTGATGCGGTCGGGCTCCAGGAAATTGCCCTCCTCGTCGATCGGGGTGTTGGCCTGTGCGGCCACCAAGTCCTCCTCCTCTTCGGCCGAGTAGTAGCGGATATGCGAATTGTCCATATCAACCTTGCCGTTCTCGACACGGCGGTACGGCGTCTCGATGAATCCCATCGGGGAGATCTTCGCATAGACGCACAGCGACGAAATCAGACCGATGTTCGGGCCTTCCGGCGACTCGATCGGGCAGAGGCGTCCGTAGTGCGTATAGTGCACGTCGCGCACCTCGAAACCGGCACGGTCGCGCGACAGACCGCCGGGACCGAGGGCCGACAGACGGCGCTTGTGCGTGATCTCGGCCAGCGGGTTGATCTGGTCCATGAACTGCGAAAGCTGCGAAGTGCCGAAGAAGGAGTTGATCACCGACGAGAGGGTCTTGGCGTTGATCAGGTCCACCGGCGTAAACACTTCGTTGTCGCGCACGTTCATGCGCTCGCGGATCGTACGCGCCATGCGCACGAAACCGACCGAGAACTGATTCGACAGCTGCTCGCCCACCGTGCGGACACGGCGGTTCGACAGGTGGTCGATATCATCGACATCGGCCTTCGAATTGATCAGCTGGATCAGGTATTTGATGATGGCGATGATGTCCTCGCGCGTCAGCGTACGGATAGCCGGGTCGATGTCCAAGTCCAGCTTCTTGTTGATACGGTAGCGGCCCACGTCGCCCAGGTCGTAGCGTTTGTCCGAGAAGAAAAGTTTCTCGATAACGTCGCGCGCCGTAGCCTCATCGGGCGGCTCCGAAGCGCGCAACTGTCTGTAAATGTAGACCACAGCCTCCTTTTCGGAGTTGCAGGGGTCCTTTTGCAGGGTGTTGTATATGATCGAGAAGTCGATGCCCGAAAGATTCTCCTTGTGCAGGAGGATCGTCTTGGCGCCGCTCTCGATAATTTCGTCGATATGGCTCTCTTCGAGGACCGTTTCGCGGTCCACGATGACGTTGTTTCGCTCGATGGAGACCACCTCGCCCGTATCCTCGTCCACGAAGTCCTCGACCCACGTCGAGAGCACCCTCGCGGCCAGTTTGCGGCCCACGGCCTTTTTGAGGTTGGCCTTGTTGACCTTCACCTCGTCCGCCAGGTCGAAAATCTCGAGAATCTGTTGGTCCGCCTCGTAACCGATGGCACGCAGCAGCGTGGTGACGGGCAGCTTCTTCTTACGGTCGATGTAGGCGTACATCACGTTGTTGATGTCCGTTGCGAACTCGATCCACGAACCCTTGAACGGAATGATTCGCGCCGAGTAGAGCTTGGTGCCGTTGGTGTGCATGCTCTGTCCGAAGAACACGCCCGGCGAACGGTGCAGCTGGGATACGATGACGCGCTCCGCACCGTTGATGACGAACGTACCGCGTTCGGTCATATAGGGAATCGTACCGAAGTAAACGTCCTGGACGACCACGCCGAAATCCTCGTGTTCGTCGTCCGTGCAGTAAAGTTTCAGCTTTGCTTTCAGCGGGACGCTGTACGTCAAACCGCGCTCCAGACACTCCTCGATCGAGTAGCGGGGCGGGTCGATATAGTAGTCGATGAACTCCAGAACGAAGTTGTTCCGGGTGTCCGTGATGGGGAAATTTTCCTGAAAGACCTTGTACAGGCCCTCGTTCTTACGGTTTTCAGCCGTAGTGTCCATCTGGAAAAAGTCCCGGAATGATTTAAGCTGTACCTCCAGCAGATCCGGATAGGGAACCCGGTTCTTGACTGTCGAAAAGCTAATTCTCTGTTGTGTTTTTGCTGCGGACATCGTAAAATCCAAATTAGTTGAAGTGTAATGGGTTACGCTCCCCAAAATTGCGGGCCTTCTATCCCGCCAATGCCCCCGTATTCAGGCGTCCTTCGCCCCGGGAGCATTTTCTTCCAAAAACCGGACACAGCTCCTGATCGGCACTTCCAGTCTTTAGACCAAGAAAAGGCATAGAGCTAACACCTTCGGTTAGCCCTATACCTGATTGTCTGCTGAGACCTAAGCAGCAATGCTACTTGAGCTCAACTTCAGCACCTGCCTCCTCGAGCTGGCCCTTGATCTGCTCAGCCTCTTCCTTGGAAACACCCTCCTTAACGGCCTTGGGAGCACCGTCAACGAGCGCTTTAGCGTCACCCAGCGAAAGACCGGCGATGTCCTTCACGACCTTGATAACCTGGAGCTTGGCCTGGCCGGCGGCTTTCAGGATCACGTCGAACGTCGATTTCTCGGCAGCAGCGGCCTCGCCTGCGCCGGCAGCGGGAGCTGCAACGGCAACAGCGGCAGCAGCCGGCTCGATGCCATACTCCTCCTTGAGGATCTGAGCGAGTTCGTTTACCTCGGTAACCTTCAGGTTAACCAGTTCTTCAGCAAGTTTCTTTACGTCTGCCATAGTTGTAAGCTTATTAATTTGTTTTTGATTCTTGTTTGTGAAATTAATTGTTTCTCGATTCGAGCGTCTTCACGATGCCCGCAATCTTTTGGCCTGCATTAGCCTGCAATGCAGAGATAACATTCTTCGCCGGGGATTGCAGCAGAGCGACGATATCGCCGATGAGCTCCTCCTTCGACTTGATGTTACACAGAGCGTCCAGCTGGTTGTCGCCCACGTAAACGCATCCCTCGGCGAAAGCCGCTTTCAGGACGGGTTTGTCCGAATTCTTGCGGAACTCCTTGATAAGCACAGCGGGAGCTTTCGCAACATGGGCGAACATGATCGAGGTAGGACCCTCCAATACTTTTACCAGATCAGCATCGGCTTTCTCCACCTTCTCGAGGGCTTTGCCCAGAAGGGTGTTCTTGGCCACCACCAGTTTCACATCGCTCTCGAAGCACTTGCGGCGCAGGGCAGCGGTCTGCTCGGCATTGAGCGACTCGATGTCGGCGATGTAGAAGTGAGGATAAGCCTGGAGCTGCTCGGCGAGGTTGTTGATTACAACCAGTTTTTCTTCCTTAGTCATCTCTTCTTTCCTCCTTCTTATTTGGTTTCTACTGATTTGGAATCAATCTGCACGCCGGGGCTCATGGTGGTCGAGAGATAGATACTCTTCACATAAGAACCTTTGGCAGCAGCCGGTTTGAGCTTGATGATCATATTCAGCACCTCTTTCGCGTTTTCCACGATCTGATCCGCCGAGAACGACACCTTGCCCACCGTCGTGTGGATGATACCGAACTTATCGACCTTGAAGTCGATCTTACCGGCCTTCACCTCGCCTACGGCTTTGCCGACTTCCATCGTCACCGTACCGGTCTTGGGGTTCGGCATCAGGCCGCGGGGACCCAGAATACGGCCCAGCGCACCCACCTTGCCCATCACATTGGGAGTACAGATGATCACGTCAACGTCGGTCCAGCCGGCCTTGATCTTGTCAACATACTCGTCCAGACCTACATAGTCGGCGCCTGCGGCCTGTGCCTCGGCCTCCTTCTCGGGAGTACAGAGCACCAGCACACGCACCGTCTTGCCGGTTCCGTGGGGCAGCGTCACCACGCCGCGGACCATCTGGTTCGCCTTGCGCGGGTCTACGCCCAAACGCACGTCGATATCCACCGAAGCGTCGAATTTCGTGAACGTAATTTCCTTCAGAAGAGCGGCAGCCTCCGAGAGCTTGTAAGCCTTACCGGCTTCCACCTTAGCGTAGGCGATCTTTTGATTTTTTGTCAACTTACTCATCTTCTTCGCAATTACATATTAGGAAATTCTCCGACGACATTGATACCCATACTGCGGGCAGTACCGGCAACCATGCGCATCGCGGCCTCCAACGTAAAGCAGTTCATGTCAGGCATCTTGCCCTGAGCGATCTCGCGGATCTGATCCCACGTCACCTGTCCCACCTTGTCGCGGTTGGGCTGTGCGGAACCTTTCTGCACTTTCGCTGCTTCTTTGAGCTGGACGGCTACGGGCGGCTGTTTTACAACGAAATCGAACGATTTGTCGCTGTAAACCGTGATGATGACCGGAAGAACCTTTCCCGCCTTGTCCTGCGTACGTGCATTGAACTGCTTGCAGAAGTCCATGATATTGACTCCCTTAGAACCCAATGCGGGACCAACCGGGGGCGAAGGATTGGCGGCACCACCTTTGATCTGCAATTTAATAAATGCAGCAACCTCTTTTGCCATAGTTTTCCTTGGTTAATTATTCTTTTTCTACTTGAGTGAAACCCAACTCCATAGGAGTTTTGCGCCCGAATATCTTCACCGATACCGTGAGTTTCTTGCGCTCATTGTCAACTGCCTCGATAGTACCTTGGAAGCTCGAGAAAGGACCGTCCGTAACCTTTACGGTCTCGCCGACAAAGAATGGTATTTCGTTTTCCTCCTCCATGGCGTTCATCTCATCGACACGGCCCAGGATGCGCGCGACCTCCTGCGGACGCAGGGGCGTGGCGTTCATCTTGCGGCTGTCCTCTTTGGTGTCGCCTAAGAAACCCAGCACATTGGGAGTATTGCGAATTATAATCGGAATCTGGCCCACGAAAGCGGCCTCCACCAACACGTAGCCCGGATAAGAAACCTTCTCTTTCGAAACTTTCTTACCGTTGCGGATGGTATAGACTTTTTCCGTAGGGATCAGCACCTGGGAGATGTAGTCTTCGAGGTGGTTGTGACGGATTTCTGCTTCGATATACTCCTTCACTTTCGCCTCCTTGCCGCCGATGGCACGGACTACATACCACTGTTTCTTAATCTCGCTCATTGGATTCAGCAGAAATTAACGGCCAAGATTACCCAGGGTCTTGTAAATGGCGGCCATCATGTTCTCGAACGTCAGGTCCATCGCCAGTACGACAATGGCGAAGATGGCCGAAGCCACCATCACGACCACCGTCGAGCTTTGAAGTTGCGGGAACGTAGGCCACGTCACCTTGTTTACAAGCTCGTTATAGGATTCTTTGATGTAATTCAACATATCTTCTTCCTTTATTTTGGCAGGAGCAGAGAGATTCGAACTCCCATCAACGGTTTTGGAGACCGCTATTCTACCCTTGAACTATGCTCCTAAAATGAGAAGCGGCACGGGACCGCTTCTCTATCGGGTCAATTATTTGAGAACCTTCAGGATCTGACCTGCACCTACCGTACGGCCACCCTCGCGGATTGCGAAACGCAGACCTTCGTTGAGAGCAACGGGGTAGATCAGCTTCACGGTGATGGTCACGTGGTCGCCCGGCATAACCATATCCACGCCTGCGGGCAGGTGAACCTCACCCGTTACGTCCATCGTACGCAGATAGAACTGGGGACGATAGTTGTTGTGGAACGGCGTGTGACGGCCACCCTCCTCTTTCTTCAGGATGTAAACCTCAGCCTCGAACTCGGTGTGCGGGGTGATCGAGCCGGGTTTGGCGACTACCATACCACGCTTTACCTCCTTCTTGTCAATACCGCGGAGGAGCAGACCTACGTTGTCGCCGGCCTCGCCCTCGTCGAGCAGCTTGCGGAACATCTCGACACCCGTACAGGTCGAAGTCAGGGTCTTCTCCTCGAGACCTACGATCTCGACGGGATCGCCGACGTGGATGACACCGGTTTCGATACGGCCCGTTACGACGGTACCGCGGCCGGTGATCGAGAACACGTCCTCGACAGGCATCAGGAACGGCTTCTCGTTCTCACGCTGCGGAATGGGAATGTACTCGTCTACGGCGTTCATCAGCTCCATGATCTTCTCCTCCCACTTCGGCTCGCCGTTCAGGCCGCCGAGTGCGGAACCGCGGATAACGGGAGCGTTGTCGCCGTCATAGTCGTATTTCGAAAGCAGGTCGCGAACCTCCATCTCGACCAGGTCGAGCATTTCGGGGTCGTCCACCATGTCGCACTTGTTCAGGAAAACAACGATGCGCGGCACGTTCACCTGACGGGCGAGCAGCACGTGCTCGTTGGTCTGGGGCATCGGGCCATCCGTAGCGGCAACTACCAGGATGGCACCGTCCATCTGAGCGGCACCCGTTACCATGTTCTTCACATAGTCGGCGTGTCCCGGGCAGTCTACGTGAGCGTAGTGGCGGGTAGCAGTCTGGTACTCAACGTGCGAGGTGTTGATCGTGATACCACGCTCTTTCTCCTCGGGGGCGTTGTCGATCGAGTCGAACGAACGGAGCTCCGAGAGGCCGTTCTTAGCCAGAACAGTCGTGATAGCTGCGGTAAGAGTGGTCTTACCGTGGTCTACGTGACCGATGGTACCGATGTTTACGTGCGGTTTCGACCGGTCGAATTTTTCTTTTGCCATAGTATTTAAGTATTAAAGTATTGTTAAAAATTGTCCCAAGTTTTAATAAAATTCATTTCGCAGAACAAGCGGGCGACGCAAACTCCCCGTCCATCCGACGGAGGCGTTCGCATCACACGCTGCTGCGCATGTAGAGCGGAAGACGAGGCTCAAACTCGCGACCCTCAGCTTGGAAGGCTGATGCTCTATCAACTGAGCTACTTCCGCAAAAACATACCGTATCAGAGTCATCCTTTCCCTCGCGCCGCCTTCCGACGGCATCCGGGACCCAGCAACTCCAACCGGCACTCTGTTTTTTTAGTGGGAAGTGATGGATTCGAACCACCGAAGGCGTACGCCAGCAGATTTACAGTCTGCCCCATTTGGCCACTCTGGTAACTTCCCTTGCTTTTCTCCCGTGAGGAATTGGCACGGCCTTTTTCCTTTTTACCCGGGGATTGACTTCGCTCCGCTCCACTTGCGTTTCGCGCCGCTCGTCTTTCCCTTTCGGGGAGGCTTTCGTCCTGCCGCCGCTCGTCGTCGTAAAAAGCCCTCGTTCCTTCGGAACTCCCAGCCTCAAAACAGTTTGTCGTTTCAAACAAGTTTGACCGTCAAACTCTTTTTCGACTGCTGCCTTTGGCAGGGTCTTTTTAGCTCCTCCTCGCGTCGGCTTTCCGAGCCGATGGAGGGATTCGAACCCACGACCAGCTGATTACAAATCAGCTGCTCTGGCCAACTGAGCTACATCGGCAGTATTCACCGTTTTGGATTGCAAAAGTAGGCATAAAAAATTTACCGCGCAAATTATTCGTGATAAATTTTCCACTTTTTAACTCATCTCAAAGAACCGCGCCCCGACGCCGTTGGTTCACGGGCGAAATCGGGTGCAAAGATAGGAAAAGTTTTGGATAACGCAACAGCTTCCGCAAAAAATATCGTCTTTCTCGTCCAACTATGTCATCCGCCGGTCCGGGCGGCGCCCGCATTCCTCCCGGACAGCCCATTCCCGGACCCGTCGCACCTATTTTATATTAGAAATTCCGCTTGTTTTCTCGTACTTACAGCAAAACCGGAAAATCCTGCCGAAGCGCCCGCAATCCAGTTTTGGAATCGTCCGTTCTTTTCACTATCTTTCGATTTTGAAAATCTTTTACGCATGGATACGATTCCCCTTTTCGGCCCCTACGCACTCAGGAGGCTCCGCGCGGAGGACGCCGTGGATATATTCCGCTCGATCGACACCCAACGCCCGTACCTCGGCCGCTGGCTGCCGTTCGTCGCCGAAACCCACTGCGTCGAACAGAGCGAAGCCGTGGTGGCCGGAATGCTCGCCGACACGGCCAATCCGGTCTACACGATCCGCGACGGCGGGGCCTTTGCCGGACTGATCGGCTTCAAATCGGCCGACGCCGGCAAACGCAGCGTCGAGATCGGCTACTGGCTCCGCGAGGAGCAGCAGGGCAAAGGAATCATGACGGCGGCCGTGCGGGCGCTCTGCGAAACGGCCTTCGCGCAGATGGGCATGCGGCGTGTCGAGATCCGCTGCGGCGCGGGCAACCTGCCGAGCAACGCCATTCCCCGGCGGCTCGGGTTCCGGCTCAGCCATGTGGAACCGCGGGGCGAGGAGCTCTCCGACGGAGAGTGGATCGACCTGAACGTCTACGTGTCGGAGCGGTAAAAACACAGGAGGCCACCCTCCCCGGGAAGCCTCCTTCAATCCGGCACAGCCGGGTTCTATTTCTTTTTGATCGAAGCGATCAGCTGGGCGGGCGTCGCCTGCAAGTAATTCTTGCAGAAACGGCTGAACTGCGTGTAGTGGCGGAATCCGTATTTGCTCATCAGCGCCTTGGTGCTGTCCTCGCCGTCACGGATGTCGGAGAAGACTTTGAGGGCTTTCTGACGCATCATCCAATGGTAGACGCTGTCGTTGAAATGCTCGGCGAAGCGGCGCTTGAAGACCGAAAGGCTCATGCCCGCCAGCGAAGCCAGCTCGGCCACGCCCTGCGCCTTGTCGTAGTTGTTGCAGACGAAGACGCGGAAATTGTCCTGCGGCTGAATCATCGACTGGAAGAAATAAGCGTGCTCGGTCGGCGTGTAGAGCACCTTGATCATCATGAAGAGTTCCGTGGCCTTCATCCGGTGGAACCGGACGCAGTTGGACATCTGCTGAATCGTAAAGATGGAGCCCAGAAGATGTTCGATGGAGGAATGCATCGAAAGCGTCGGGACGATCTCGGTCGGGATGACCGAATCGTAGGGCATCACCTTGTCGAAAATATCCTGCTCGCAGAACTCGATCCGGTGAATGAGCGACAGCACGACCACATGGGTATCGTCATCCTGCGCCGTAGCCAGAAAACGTTCGTTGCGGGCCAGGCACACGCATTGTTTCGAGGTAACCAGCCGGACCGTATCGGTACCGTGTTCGAGTTTGAGCGATCCCGACAGGATGAAAAGGATACGCACCATACGGTCCGCCGGGAAGACGACACCTTTTCCCGCCGCAAAGGTCAGCTGCGAAAACCTGCAATAGGTCGAGTCGCCGATGCGGCGAAACGGTGCAGGGAATGTGGGACAACTACTACAATCCGCAGTGCAATTCTCTTTCAACGACGACTCTACGAACTGCGGTTGGGGTTGATAATCCATAAAGTACCAATGTGAGATTCGGAACAAAAATACAAAAAAAATCGGAAAGCCAATCTCCGAGTCGCGGCGAAAGGCAAAAAAAGTCCCCGCCGTCGTCGGCAGGGACTTTCCAGGATGTTGCAAACAGGCTTCGGGGCTCTTACTTATAGCTTATTATAAGCACTTTAGACGTTTCCCAGAAGCGCACGGGATCGGTAATGACCAATTTCTCGACGACCTTGTCGCCGGCTGTCACCAGCTGATACGAATCCTCGGGATGCGACGTGACGACCGAAGCCCTTTTCTGTCCGACGGGAATCTCCGACAGCAGGCGCGAATCGGCCGCCGTGAAACTGTCCAGATTGCCGGTCCTGCCCACCGTCAGCGTCCGGCCGATGAATCCCTGCTTGTTGATGATCTGTGCGTCGCGCAACTCCTTCTCGGGCCCCACGATGTAATAGACCGTGTTGAGCTGGTTCTGCAACTCGATCTTCTCGCCGCTGAGGTTCTCGACTTCGGCGCTGCGGACGGCCACTTCCTGAGAAAGGCTCTCGACTTCGACGCCCATTTGCGCCAGCCTTTCACGCAGCCGGTCCACCTCGGCCGACTTTTCCCCGAGCTGCGCGTTCATGTCGGCGATCATCTTTTCCAGGCTCTCGATACGCAGGTTGGACTTGCGCAGCAAGGCTGCCGAACGCTGCAACGAAGCGATTTTGTCTTTATTCTCCCGCAACAGTCGGTCGATGGCCGCGATGTCGTTGTTGATCTCCTCCACGGGGCGGCGTCCTCCCTCAGCCTCGCCGGCCACGGTGATGAGATTCTCGCGCGACTTGATCAGCGCGAGGTTCTCCGAAATGGCGTTGATGTCCGCGAACACGGCGTTGATGAGCGAATCCTTGGCGCTGACGACCGTCGCCAGCGAATCGCGCTGGCTCTCGGCCTCGACGACGACCTGCCGTCCGACGCACGACGCAAGGGCTGCTGCGGCGCCCAGCGCCGCGGCGAATACGATCTGTTTCATGCAGTTTTTCATAATTACGATCAGATTGAAATCCTGTTTGCCTGCACCGCAAATATAGATATAAAAACAGTATGTCGTTCAACTATTTCGCCGCCGGACGCAAAAAAATCCCGAAGCTGCGCCGTCGTGTAAAAAACAACGGGCCGCAACCTCCGGTTACGGCCCGTTTCGGGATCGAAACGCACAGCGCGATTACTTTGCGTTCTTCTTATCGTAGCGTTTTGCGTAGCGGCTCATAAACTTATCGACGCGACCTGCGGTGTCAACCAACTTCATCTTACCGGTGTAGAACGGGTGCGACGTGTTGGAAATTTCCATCTTATACACGGGATAGGTTTCGCCGTTCACTTCGATGGTCTCTTTTGTCGAAACGGCGGACCGACACAAAAACACGTGGTCGTTGGACATGTCCTTGAACGCCACCAAACGATAATTTTCCGGATGAATACCCTTTTTCATTTCGCTGTTTTTGTTTTAATGAATGATTTTGTCGCGGCAAAGGTAGAAAAAAATTGAGAATTAAAAATTAAAAATTAAAAATTATTTTTCAGGGAGCCCCAAAAACAAGGTTCACGGTAAAGAGTTTTTTTCCGACAGCACTGGGATTTGCTGATTTTTTTTTATCTTTGCGCCACGCAAGCGCCTCCGCAGGCGCAGGACCGGGCCCATAGCTCAGTCGGTCAGAGCAGCGGACTCATAATCCGAAGGTCGTGGGATCATGCCCCTCTGGGCCCACTGAAAAGGGGCTGTCTGAAATTGTCAGACAGCCCCTTTTTCCGTTATTTCCCGTCCGCCGAGCGGATCTCCGTGCGGCGTATCTTGCCGCTGATGGTCTTGGGCAGCGACTCCACGAACTCGATCACGCGCGGATATTTATAAGGTGCCGTGATGCGTTTCACATGGTCCTGCAACTCCTTGACGAGCGCCTCCCCGGCCTGCGCGCGGTATTTCTCCGCAAGGATGATCGTCGCCTTGACCACCTGCCCGCGAATCTCGTCGGGAACGCCCGTGATGGCGCACTCCACCACCGCAGGATGGGTCATCAGCGCACTTTCGACCTCGAAAGGCCCGATGCGGTAGCCCGAACTCTTGATCACGTCGTCGGCGCGTCCCACGAACCAGTAATATCCGTCCTCGTCGCGCCACGCCATGTCGCCCGTGTAGTAGATCCCGTCGTGCCACGCCTCGTGCGTCAGTTCCTCGTTGAGATAATACTCCTTGAAAAGCCCCAGCGGCTTGCCTCCGTCGGTGCGGATCACGATCTGCCCCTGCTCGCCGTCCTCGGCCGAACGGCCGTCGGAGGTCACGAGGTCGATCCTGTACTGGGGATTGGGCATGCCCATGCTTCCGGGCTTGGGTTCCATCCACGGAAAGGTCGCCAGCGTCAGCGTGGTTTCGGTCTGGCCGAAGCCCTCCATCAGACGGATGCCCATCAGACGCTGGAACGTGTCGTACACGGCGCCGTTCAGCGCCTCGCCGGCCGTCGTGCAGTACTCCAGCGACGAGAGGTCGTATTTCGTGAGGTCCTCGCGGATGAGGAAGCGGTAGATCGTCGGAGGCGCGCACAGCGACGTGATGCGGTACTGTTCGATCTTGTGCAGAATCTCCGCGGGCGTGAACTTCTCGTGGTCGTAAACGAAGATATTGGCCCCGGCCAGCCATTGCCCGTAGAGTTTGCCCCACGCGGCCTTGGCCCACCCCGTGTCGGCGATCGTCAGGTGCAGGCTCCCTTCGTGGAGGTTGTGCCACAGCAGGCCCGTGGTGATGTGACCCAGCGGATAGGTGAAATCGTGGGCCACCATCTTCGGCTCGCCCGTCGTTCCCGACGTGAAATACATCATCATGATGTCGTCGTTGGCGTTCGCCCGCTCCGGACGCACGAAGGGTTCAGCCCCGGCAATGCCCTCGTGAAAGTCGAGAAAGCCCGCGGGAACCTCGGGACCCACGCTTATCAGCACCTCCGCAGTGGGGCTTTCGGGCATGGCCGCCGCGATATGGTCGGTGATGACCGTCTCGCCCGCCGCCACGATCGCCTTGATCCGGGCCATGTTGCAGCGGTAAACGATGTCCTTCTTGGTCAGCAGGTGGGTCGCGGGAATCACCACCGCCCCCAGCTTGTGCAGCGCGAGGATCGAGAACCAGAATTCGTAGCGGCGTTTGAGAATCAGCATCACCGCGTCGCCCTTGCCGATGCCGAGGCTCCGGAACCACGAGGCCGTGCGGTCACTCTCGCGTTTGAGGTCGGCGAAAGTGAACTGAATCTCCTCGCCCTGGTCGTTGGTCCACAGCAGGGCCTTTTTGTCGGGCTGCTCCGCGGCATAGGCGTCAACAACGTCGTAGGCGAAATTGAAATTTTCGGGAACGCGGATATGCAGGTTCCTGCGGAAATCCTCCTGCGACGCAAAGGAGGTCTGCGTTAAAAATCGTTCTACCATAGCTTACATGATTATGGCCAGGAAACGGACCGTTTTTCCGTCGAGGGCTTTCATTCCGTGGGGCTGCGCCGAGTCGAAATAGAGGCTGTCGCCCGGTTCGAGCTCGAACTCCCGGCCGTTCAGGCTGATCAGCAGGCGCCCCTCCAGCACGTAGTTCATCTCCTGCCCGTCGTGGGAGTTCAGGTGCATCGGGGCGTCGGCCGGAGCCGGCTCCACCGTCACGATGAAGGGGTCGATCTTCCGGCCGCGGAATCCCGAGGCCAGCGCCTCGTAGCGGTACGCCTCGCGGCGCTCCACCGCCACGCCCTTTCCGGCGCGGGTGATGAAATAGGAGTTCATCCGGGGCTCCTCGCCGAACATCAGCACGTCGAGGCTGATCCCGTAATGGCGGGATATGGTTTGCAGCACGTTGACCGAAAAGTCGGTCCGCCCGCTCTCCATGGCCCGGTATTGTTCGAGGGTCAGACGGCAGCTTTCAGCCACCTCCTGCTCCGACAGTTCGAGCACTTCACGCAGCCCGCGCAGACGGGTTGCGATCGATTGAATAGGATCGTCACACATGGTCGTATCGTTTGTTTGGGTAAATCCGAGCCGCCCTAACCACAGCGGCAAGTCCGCGGTAAATATACTGAAAATTTTCAATATATACTTAGGTGCGGCGGCTGCCGGTCAAAAAAACGGTCCGAATTTTGGTTTTTCCGAATGGAATCGCTATATTTGCATCCGAAGAGAACGACAATGACGACTTTCAACCATATCCATCATCACCATCACCGCTTTACCGAGGGGTAGGTCGATCATGTATATGTGAAACAACGCAATTATATGAAGCTCACCCCCTGCGGGTGGGCTTTTTCATATGCCGGGCCGCAGGTGGGTGTCCGAAACGAAAACAATCAACACACACCGAATATGCTGAGAATAGCCATCCAGGCCAAGGGCCGACTGAACGAACAGAGTATCGAACTGCTTTCCGAAGCAGGCATCCGCGTTGCCGAGAGCAAACGCAAACTCATCTCCCGCGCCGAGGGATTCCCGCTGGAAGTCCTCTACCTGCGCGACGACGACATCCCGCAGGCCGTGGCCATGGGCGTCGCCGATGTGGGCATCGTGGGGCTGAACGAGGTCGCCGAGAAGGGCTTCACCGTCGAACAGGTCATGGACCTCGGGTTCGGGGGCTGCCGCATCTCGCTGGCCGTGCCCAAATCCACCCCCTACGAGGGTCCCGACTTCTTCCGCGGCAAGCGCGTCGCCACCTCCTACCCCAACATCCTCGCCCGCTACTTCGCCGAGCGCGGCATCGAGGCCGAGATCCACACCATCGAGGGTTCCGTGGAGATCGCCCCGGCCGTGGGCATGGCCGACGCCATCTTCGACATCGTTTCCTCGGGCGGCACGCTCATCTCGAACGGGCTCACGGAGGTCGAAAAGGTCTTCTTCTCCGAGGCGGTGCTCATCGCCTGCCCCGGGCTCGACAGCGACAAGCGCCGCGAGATGAAGCAGCTGACGTTCCGTTTCAACTCGATCCTCGACAGCCGCGGAATGAAATACGTGCTGATGAACCTCCCGAAGGAGCGGCTCGACGACGCCATCCGCATTCTCCCCGGCATGCGCAGCCCGACGGTGCTGCCGCTGGCGCAGGAGGGATGGTGCTCGATCCACGCCGTGATCGCCCAGGAGCAGCTCTGGGAGCGCATCGAACGTCTCAAAGAGATCGGAGCCGAAGGCATCCTGATCCTGGCCCTCGAAAACATGATCCGCTGAAAATCCGAACCCGATATGGAAATCCTCAACATCTACCCCAACCCCGAACGCTCCGAGTGGGCGGCCCTCACCGAACGCTGCACGCGCCGGGAGGAGGAGATCACCCGTCAGGTGGCCTCGATTCTCGACGAGGTGCGCACCGGCGGCGACCGGGCCCTGCGCGACATCACCCGCCGCATCGAGGGGCGCGACTGCAAAACGTTCGAAGTCCCCGCCGATGTCCGCCGCGCGGCCGCAGCGCTCATTCCCGAAGCGCTGAAGGAGGCCCTCGACACCGCCAAGGCCAATATCGAAGCCTTCCACCGCGCCCAGCTGCCCCCCGAGGTCAGCGTCGAACCGATGCCGGGCGTGCGGTGCGTCCAGCGCGCGCTGCCCATCCGCCGCGTGGGGCTCTACATCCCCGGCGGCAAAGCCCCGCTGTTCTCCACGGTGCTGATGCTGGCCGTTCCGGCCCGCGTCGCCGGATGCCCGGAGGTCGTGCTCTGCACCCCCGCGCGTCCCGACGGCACCATAGCCCCCGAAATCCTCTATGCCGCCGACCTCTGCGGCGTGGACCGCGTCTACGCCGTGGGCGGCGCGCAGGCCGTGGCGGCCCTGGCCTACGGCACCGAGAGCATCCCGCGCGTGGACAAGATCTTCGGTCCCGGCAACCGCTACGTCACCAAAGCCAAACAGTTGGTCGGCGCCAACGACGTGGCCGTCGATCTCCCGGCGGGCCCCTCGGAGGTGCTCGTGCTGGCCGACGACGAAGCGTCGCCCGACTTCGCCGCCGCCGACCTCCTCTCGCAGGCCGAACACGGAGGCGACAGCCAGGCGGTGCTGGTCTGCGCCTCGGAACGCTTTGCCCGCGACACCCGGCGCGCCGTCGAAGAGCAGTTGCAACAGCTTCAGCGCGGCGACACCATCCGCGAAGCGCTCCGCCAGAGCCGCATCGTGGTGCTCGACAGCCGCGAGAAGATGATCGCCTTCGCCAACGCCTACGCTCCCGAGCACCTGATCGTCTCGATGCGCGACGCTTGGGAGGCCGCGGCGCAGATCACCGCCGCCGGCAGCGTCTTCATCGGGCCGTGGTCGCCCGAGAGCGCCGGCGACTACGCCTCGGGCACCAACCACACGCTGCCCACGGGCGGCTGGGCGCGGGCTTACAGCGGCGTGAACACCGATTCGTTCCTGCGCAAGATCACCTATCAGGAACTCACCCGCGACGGGCTTTCGGCCCTCTCCCCGGCGATCGTCGCCATGGCCGAGGCCGAAGGGCTCGGGGCGCACGCCGCCGCAGTCCGCGTCCGTCTGAAAAAAGAGCGCCCATGAAGACCCTCGAACAACTCGTGCGCCCCAACATCCGGACGCTGAAACCCTACTCCACGGCCCGCGACGAATACGCCGGCGGGGAGATCACGACGTGGCTCGATGCCAACGAAAACCCCTACGAAAACGGCGTCAACCGCTACCCCGACCCGCACCAGAAGGAGCTGAAACGGCGCATCGCCGCGCTGAAAGGCGTGCGCGAAGAGCAGGTTTTCATCGGCAACGGCAGCGACGAGGCCATCGACCTCGCCTACCGCATCTTCTGCCGTCCGGGCACAGACAACGCCGTTTCGATCGCCCCGACCTACGGCATGTACCGCGTCGCCGCCGACATCAACGACATCGAGATGCGCGAGGTGCCCCTCGGCGAGGAGTTCTCGCTCCCGGTCGAAGCGCTGCTGGCCGCGGCCGACGAACGCACCAAACTGCTGTGGCTCTGTTCGCCGAACAACCCCACGGGCAACGCCTTCCCGGCGGCCGACATCGAACGGCTCATCCGCCGTTTCGACGGCATGGTCGTGCTCGACGAAGCCTACATCGACTTCGCCTCCGGACCGGGATTCCTCGCGCGGCTCGACGAGTTCGAGAACCTCATCGTCCTGCAAACCCTCTCCAAAGCGTGGGGCATGGCGGGACTGCGCCTCGGGCTGGCCTTCGCGTCGGCCCCCGTCGCAGAGCTCTTCGCCCGCGTGAAATATCCCTACAACATCAACTGCCTGGCGCAGGCCGCCGTCGCCGAACGGCTCTCGTTCGACATCGCAGGGCAGGTGGCGCAGCTCCGCGCCGAGCGCGACGCCATCGCCCGGGCCCTCGCGGCATGCCCCGCCATCGAACGGGTCTACCCCTCGGAGGCCAATTTCGTGCTGGTCCGCACCCCCGATCCCGACCGCCTTTACGACGCGCTGATCGCCGCCGGCGTCATCGTCCGCAACCGCTCGCGCATCCCGGGGTGCGAAGGGTGCCTGCGCATCACCGTCGGGACGCCCGAGGAGAATGTCCGGATGCTGGAAACCGTCAAAAATTTCACCCTATGAAAAAAGCCCTCTTCATCGACCGCGACGGCACCGTCATCGCCGAACCCGCGGACGAACAGATCGACAGTCTCGAAAAACTCGCGTTCGTGCCCGGAGCCATCTCCGCGCTGAAAGCCCTCACGGGCCTCGGGTTCGACCTCGTGCTGGCCACCAACCAGGACGGGCTGGGCACCGCGTCCTTTCCCGAGGAGACCTTCTGGCCGGCGCACGAAAAGATGCTCTCGACGCTGCGGGGCGAGGGCGTCGCGTTCGACGACCAGCTGATCGACCGCACTTTCCCGCACGACAACGCCCCCACGCGCAAGCCCGGAACCGGGATGTTCGGCCGCTACACGGGCGGCGAATACGACCTCGCGGCGAGTTACGTCATCGGCGACCGCGTGACCGACATCCTGCTGGCCCGCAACCTCGGAGCCCGGGGCATCCTGCTGGCGCCCGCCGCCGAGGGGCTCCGGATGCTCGACGAAGCCGGGGCCGCCGACGCCTGCGCGCTGGTCACCGACTCGTGGGCCGAGATCGCCGAGTTCATCCGCCGCGGCGAACGCCGGGTGGAGGTCCGGCGCGAGACCCGCGAGACGCAGATCACCGTCCGCCTCGACCTCGACGGCCGCGGCGACTTCAACGGCGAGATCTCCACGGGCCTGCGCTTCCTCGACCACATGCTCGCGCAGATCGCCCACCACGGCGGCGTGTCGCTGGCCGTGGATGCCCGGGGCGACCTCGACATCGACGAACACCACACGATGGAGGATGTGGCCATCACCCTGGGCGAGGCCATCGACCGCGCGCTGGGCACGAAGGCCGGAATCGCCCGCTACGGCTTCGCCCTGCCGATGGACGACTGCCGGGCGCTGGTGCTCCTCGACTTCGGGGGCCGCATCGACTTCGAGTGGGACGCCGAATTCCGCCGCGAGCGGGTCGGCGACGTTCCGACGGAGATGTTCCGCCACTTCTTCCACTCGCTCGCGTGCGCCGCACGGTGCAACCTCCAGATCTCGGCCCGCGGCGACAACGACCACCACAAGGCCGAAGCCATCTTCAAAGCCTTCGCCCGCGCCCTGCGCATGGCCGTCGGCCGGCAGGGCTTCGGATACGACATTCCCAGCAGCAAAGGAGTCCTATGATAGCGGTAGTCGATTACGATACGGGCAACCTGCGGTCGGTTGCCGACGCCCTGCACCGCGCCGGGGCCGAATTCATCCTCACGGCCGACCCCGCGCTGCTGCGCCGCGCCGACCGGGTGATCCTGCCGGGGGTCGGGGAGGCTTCGTCCGCGATGGCGAAACTCCGCGAACGGGGTCTCGACACCGTGATCCCCACGCTCACGCAGCCCGTGCTGGGCATCTGCATCGGCATGCAGCTGATGTGCCTGTCGAGCGAGGAGGGCGACGCCCGCTGCATGGGCATCTTCCCGACGCGGGTCCGGCGGCTTCCGACGCTCACCGCCGCGGGCGAGCGGCTCAAAGTCCCCCACGTGGGCTGGGACACGATCTCGGAGCTCCGCACCCCGCTGTTCGACGGCATGGCCGAAAACACCTATGTATATTACGTCCACTCCTTCGCGGCGGAACCGTGTGCAGCGACCGTCGCCACGACCCGCTACGGAGTTCCGTTCAGCGCGGCGCTCGGCCGCGGCAACTTCTTCGGCACGCAGTTCCACCCCGAAAAGAGCGGGCGGGCGGGCGCGCTGATCTTACAGAATTTCCTAAACCTCTGACACCATGATCGAAATCATACCGGCAACGGACATCATCGACGGCCAGTGCGTGCGCCTGACGCAGGGCGACTACGCCAGCCGGAAAACCTACTACCGCGACCCGCTCGAAGCGGCCCTGCGCTTCGAGGAGGCGGGCATCCGCCGCCTGCACATGGTCGATCTCGACGGCGCCAAAGCCTCCGAACCCCGCAACCTCGCGGTGCTGGAGCGCGTGGCGACGCGGACGGGGCTCGAAGTGCAGTACGGCGGCGGCATCAAGAGCCGCGAGGCGCTGCGCAGCGTCTTCGACGCCGGGGCCGGCCGTGCCATCTGCGGCAGCCTCGCCGTCCGCGAACCCGAACGCTTCGCCGAATGGCTCACGGAGTTCGGGCCCGAACGGCTGATCCTCGGGGCCGACATCCGCGACGGCTCGGTGGCCATCCAAGGCTGGCTGGAAAGTTCGGCGCTCACGGCTCCCGAACTGATCGGGCGCTTCCTTCCGCAGGGACTTGCGCAGGTCATCTGCACCGACATTTCGCGCGACGGCATGCTGTGCGGCCCCTCGGCGGCCTTCTACGCCGAGTTGCAAAGCCGCTTCCCGGCCGTGGAGATCACCGTCAGCGGCGGCATCTCAGGCATGGACGACATCGGGGAGCTCGACCGGCAGGGCCTGCGAAGCGTCATCGTCGGCAAAGCCCTCTACGAAGGGCGCATCACCCTCAAAGAACTCGAACGATGCTTGCGAAACGCATAATCCCCTGCCTCGACATCCGCGACGGCCAGACCGTCAAGGGGATCAACTTCGTGGGGCTCAAACAGGTCGGCGACCCCGTGGAACTCGGCGCGAAATACGCCGCCGAGGGGGCCGACGAACTGGTCTACCTCGACATCAGCGCCTCGGAGGAGGGCCGCCGAACCTTCACCGAGCTGGTTTCGCGCATCGCCGCACGCATCGACATCCCCTTCACCGTCGGGGGCGGCATCTCGTCGGTCGATGACGCCGGGCGGCTCCTCGACGCCGGGGCCGACAAGGTCACGCTCAACAGCGCCGCCGTAGCCGATCCCGCGCTGATCGACGCCATCGCGGCCAAATACGGTTCGCAGTTCGTCGTGGCGGCGATCGACGCCCGGACGGTCGGGGGCCGCTGGGTCGTAACGACCCACGGCGGCAAACGCCCCACCGACCGCGAACTCTTCGCCTGGGCCCGCGAGGCCGCCGACCGCGGTGCGGGCGAGATCCTCTTCACCTCGATGGACCACGACGGCACGAAGAACGGCTATCCGTGCGACACCTTCGCGCGGCTGGCCGAACTGCCCGTCCCGATCATCGCCTCGGGCGGCGCCGGCACGGTGGACCACATCGCCGACGTGCTGACCCTCGGCCGCGCCGACGCGGCATTGGCCGCCAGTATCTTCCACTACAACGAAATTCCGATCCCCGTGCTGAAACGGGCCTTGAACGAACGCAACATAAACGTCAGATTATAAAACCGCTATGAAAATCGAAGCAAAACCGTTCTCGGCGCTCGACGCCGCGAAACTCCCCGGCGGACTCGTTCCCGCCGTCATCCAGGACGCCCGGACCCTGCAAGTGCTCATGCTGGGCTACATGAACGAAGAGGCTTACAACAAGAGCCTCGCCGAAGGACGCGTCACCTTTTACAGCCGCTCGCGCCAGTGCCTCTGGACCAAGGGCGAAACCAGCGGCAACTGGCTCGACATCGTATCCGTCGCCGCCGACTGCGACAACGACACGCTGCTCGTGCGCGTCATCCCCCACGGCCCGACCTGCCACACGGGTTCGAAAACCTGCTTCGGGGAGGCCGTTCCCGAGACCGAGGGCTTCATCCGCTACCTGCAAAGCGTCATTCAGGGGCGCCACGCCGAGATGCCCGAAGGTTCCTACACCTCGAAGCTCTTCAACCGGGGCGTGAACAAGATCGCGCAGAAGGTCGGCGAAGAGGCCGTGGAAACCGTCATCGAGGCCGTGGCCCAAAACCGCGAGGCGATGATCTACGAGGCTTCGGACCTCATCTACCACCTGCTCGTGTTACTCGAAGCCACGGGTTGTTCGATCGCCGATCTCGAAAAGGAGCTGGCACGCCGCCACTCCTGATCCCCGACCGGTCCGGAAATCCGGACCGCAGAGCGCAACGCCGCAGCGTGCTTTTTCAGCACGCTGCGGCGCTTTTTTCGACCCGATCCGATATTTTTTCGTCATTTCAGGCTACAAACCCCGCAAAAAAAGTTACATTTGTGAAACAGACCCCGAAAAAAGCGAAAACCAAACTTACCCGGTTAAGATAAACGATAACCCCAAAAACTGCCTAAACCTACACCTTATGAAACGAAACTCATTCCGAAATCTGCTCCGCACGCTGGCCGGATCAGGGATCATCGCGGCCTGCCTCTGCTCGTGCGGGCCCCGTCACAACACCCTCACCGAAGCCGAAATCGCCGACGGCTGGCAACTGCTCTTCGACGGCAAGACGCTCGACCAATGGAAAGACTTCAACGGCGATTCGCTCACGCAGCCGTGGCATGTCGTGGACGGCTGCATTCAGGCCGCGGGCGACGGCAGCGACCTTTCGGGATACATCGTCACCAAAAAACAGTATGAAAACTTCATTCTCGACTGGGACTGGAAACTCTCCCCGGGCGGCAACAGCGGCATGCTCTACCATGTGGTCGAGAACCCCTATTTCGCGGTTCCCTACGTCACCGGACCCGAATATCAGCTGATCGACAACGACGGCTGGGAGGCGCAGAACGCCCCGACGAAACTCGAACCGTGGCAACGGCTGGGCGTGGACTACGCCATGCACCTCCCGAACCCCGATTCGCTCGTCGTCAATCCGCAGGGCGAGTGGAACACGTCGCGCATCGTCTGCGACAACGGCCACGTCGAGCATTGGCTCAACGGCCGCAAAATCCTCGAATTCGACGCCTGGACCGACGACTGGTTCGCCCGCAAGAACAGCGGCAAATGGGAGACGGCTCCCGAATACGGCCTAGCGCAGCGAGGCGTCATCTGTCTGCAAGACCACGGCTACCCCGCCTCGTTCCGCAACCTGAAGATCAAGGAGCTGCCGCGCAAGGCCGGCCGGGAGGTCGAACTTTTCAACGGCAGGGACCTCACGGGCTGGGAGGCTTACGGCACCGAGAAATGGTACGTGGACAAAGAGGGCAACCTCGTCTGCGAGAGCGGCCCCGACAAGCAGTACGGCTACCTCGCCACGCGGGAGTATTACGACGATTTCGACCTCACGGTGGAGTTCAAACAGCTGGCGAACGGCAATTCGGGCGTCTTCTTCCGTTCGTTCGTCGAGCCGCCCGTGAAGGTCCACGGCTGGCAGTGCGAGGTGGCTCCCAAGGGGCACGACACGGCGGGCATCTACGAATCCTACGGCCGCGGATGGCTGGTGCAGATTCCCGACGAGAAGGAGTCGGTGCTCAAGGAGGGCGAGTGGAACACGCTGCGCCTGCGGGTGCAGGGCGACCGCGTGCAAACGTGGCTCAACGGCGAGGCGATGGCCGACATCACCGATGCGAAGATCGGCGCCGCACAGGGACGCATCGCCCTGCAAATCCACGACGGCGGAGGCATCAAAGTCCTCTGGCGCAACCTCCGGCTCACGACCTTATAAATCCAAAACAACCTGAAGAAAATGAGTTCCCGCAGAGATTTCCTCAAAACGCTGGGCGGCATGACGCTGCTGACCGTCGTACCGCGCAGCGTGCTCGGAGGCCCGAAATTCGTCGCCCCGAGCGACCAGCTCACCAAAGGCATCATCGGCGTGGGCGGCATCGGCAAGAGCAGCTACCACTTCACGTCGAACGACGCCTGCCGGCTGGTGGCGGTCTGCGACGTTGACCGGAACCACCTCGACAGCGCCGTGGCGCTGGGCCGCAAGAAGTTCGGCCAAAAGCTCGAAGCCTATCACGACTACCGCGACCTGATCACCGACCCCAACGTAGACATCGTGCACATCGCCACCCCGCCCCACTGGCACGGGCTGATGGCCGTCGAAGCGGCCAAGGCGGGCAAGGACATCTGGTGCGAGAAGCCGATGACGCGCACCATCGGCGAGGGCAAGCGCGTCGTGGAGGCCGTCAAACGGAACGGCCGCATCTTCCGGCTGAACACCTGGTTCCGCTTCAAGGACACCTTCTACGGGCTGGGAACGACGGTCGAACCGCTGAAAAAGCTCGTAGACAGCGGCCTGCTGGGATGGCCCCTCAAGGTGACCATCTCCGGAGCCACGGGTTTCGCCTGGAAATTCTTCTGGGTGGGAAAGGAGAACCTCACGCCGCAGCCCGTTCCGGCGGAACTGGATTACGACATGTGGCTCGGACCGGCGCCCTGGAAGCCCTACAACAAACACCGCGTGCACGCCACGTTCCGCGGCTACTGGGACTACGACGGCGGCGGCCTGACGGACATGGGACAGCATTACATGGACCCCGTGCAGTACCTGCTGGGCAAGGACGACACCTCGCCCGTGAAGGTCGAGGTCGATGCTCCGCAGCAGCATCCCGACGCCGTGGGCATCTGGCACCGGATCGTCTACACCTATGCGGACGGCTGCCAGATCGTCCTCGAGGGCGAAGGTTTCGAGAGCAAAGGCAAGGTGCCCTACATCGAAGGGCCGCTGGGCAAGGTCTACCAGGGATTCGAGTGCACGATCCCGAACGTCATGGAGAAGATCTCCGAGATGCCCGACCCCGAGCCGCAGAACACCGATTTCCTCCAATGCGTCCGCACCCGCGAGCGTTTCGCCCTCGACGAGATCAAGGGACACCGCAGTTCGACGCTCGTGAACCTCGGGGCCTGCGCACTGAGGCTCAACCGCACGCTGCAATTCGATCCCGACAAGCAGCTGTTCGTCGGCGACGATGCCGCCAACCGGCTGATCGACCAGCCGATGCGCACGCCGTGGAAAATCTGACCCAACCCTGCAAACCTGAGATAACGATGAAAAAGATACTTGCAATACTCCTGCTGACCCTCGTGCCGTTCGCCGCCGGGGCGCAGGACGCACGCCAGCGCACCGCCGCGACGATCGTGGCGGACGGACTGAACCAGCTTCCGGCGCAGAACCCCAAGGCGTTCGACGCCGTCATGCAGGAGCTGGCCGCGACCGGAGCCGAAGGAATCCGGATGATGGCCGGGATGCTCGTCCCCGCCGCCGAGGGCAAAAATGCCGCCGTGGAGTACGCCATCAACGGCGTGGTGAGCTACGCGACCGCCGCAGACCGCGCGGAACTCGCCCGCGAGGTCCGCGCAGGACTCGTCGCGGCCGTGGAAGCCTGTACAGACAAGCCCAATCAGGCATTCCTGCTCTCGCAACTGCAACTCTGCGCGACGGCCGCCGAAGCCCCCGTATTCGTGAAATACGCCTCGGACAAATACCTCGCGGACTACGCCGTGCGCGGACTGATCTCCACGCCCGGAACCGACGGGGCGATACTCGCTCTGATCGAGCAAAGCCCGGCCCCGCAAGCCCTGCTGGCCTATGCCGCCGCGGAGAAACGCCTTGCGGCCGCCGAACCCGCGCTGCTGAAATGGGCCGCAGACCCCGCGGCCGACGACGCGACGAAGGAGGCCGTTTACAACGCGCTGGCGAGATGCGGCGGCGAAGCGTCGCTCGCAGCCCTCGCCGCGGCAGCCAAGGCCGCCGGATACACGTTCACGGAAAGCGATGCCGCAGGCGCCTACGTAAGTCTGCTCGCACGCCTCGCCGCCGAGGGGAACGCCAAGGCTCTCGCTGCGGCCAAAGCCCTGCGGAAAGCCGGCATGCCGCAGAACATACGGATCGCGGGACTGGAAATCGCCCTGCGTGCGGATGCCAAAAAGCGGACGCAGGAGGTGCTTGCCACCTTGAAAGACACCGACCGGAACTATCGCTGCGCTGCGCTCGACTGCGCCGCGGAGTTCGCCGACGACGACCTCTACGCCGCGATCGCCAAAAAACTGCCGTCGCTGAAGAACAACACGGCGAAAACCGACGTTATCAGTTGGCTCGGAGCCCGACACGCCGTCTCGCAGGCCGGGACGGTCATCGCCGCCATCGCGTCGTCCGATCCGGAACTCGCCCGCGCGGCCATCCGCGCCGCCGGCCGGATCGGCGGGCAAGAGGCCCTCGACGCCCTCGTCGCCCAGCTCGACGGACCGCACGCCCGGGAGGCGTCGGCCGCTCTCGCAGCTTTCAACGGCAAGCCCAACGCCGCTTTCGCAGCCGCCCTCGACGGCACGCCGCGGACACAGGCCAACGCCCTGAAACTCGTGGCGATGCGCCGCATAACGACCGCCGCAGACAAGGTCTTCGCCCTGCTGGAATCCCCCGATGCCGCCGTGCGGGCCGCCGCATACGACGCATTGGCAGGCGTCGCCTCACCGAAAGATTTCGAACGTCTGTGCGACCTGCTGGACAAGGCGCAGGAGGCCGACGTGAAGGCCCTGCAAGCCGGCTTGAAAAATGCGCTGGCCCGGGAGACGCCCGCCGCCCAATACGAAAAAACGATGGCCCGGATCGCCTCCGCCCCCGCGAAAGCCCGCTATTACCCCCTGCTGGCGCAAGCCGCCAGCAAAGAGGCGATCGACGCCCTGCTGGCTGCCGACGATCGCGAAGCCGCCTTCGCGGCCCTGCTGACGGTCGAAAATCCCGCAATGGTGGATGTATTGTACGACCTCGCCCGCCGGAATCCCGCGTGGACCGACGCGGCGCTGGCCCGATACACGGAGTTCGTGACGGCATCCGCCGACACGGGCGTCCGCAAATACCAGCTCTACCGCCGCGCCCTCGAACTGAACCCCTCGGCCAAGGTGCAGAACAAACTGCTCAAGGCGCTCGCCAAAACCCCGGAATTCCCGGTGCTGGTGCTCGCCGTGAAATATCTGGATAACCCCGCGACGGCCGAAACGGCGGCGCTGGCGGTGAAGACCGCGGCGGCGAAGAACCCCGACATGGGCGGAGAGATCGTCGCCTCGGCTCTGAAAAAGGCACAGGAGGTCTACGCCGAACTGGCCAAATCCGACGCCGATGCGGGTTACGCCGTCGATGAGATCAAAGGTCTGCTGGCGAAACTCCCCGCCGAAGGGTTCGTTCCGGCATCCCTCGCCCCGGAAACGTGGAAGGCCGTGGCCGGCGATCCCGACGCCCGCCGGGCGATGAAGCCCAAAGCGCTGGCCAAGGCGCAGCAGGAAGCCGACGCAGCGGCGGCCGGAACATGGAACGCCGCAGACGGCGTGCTCACGGGAGCGACGGGAGCCCCGACGCTCGGGTCGGCGAAGGAGTACGAAAATTTCAGTCTGATCGTCGAATGGAAAACCGACGGCGAGGCGGGTCTCGGCATCCGCTCGATCCCGCAAATCGCCCTCGGAGGCCGGAACGCCGGAGCGCTGACGGGCAACATGCTCCACGAAAACACGGCTCCTGCGGCCGCCAACCGCCCCGGAGAGTGGAACACGATGGAGGTCCGGGTGGTGAACGACCGCGTGACGGTGGTGCTGAACGGCATCACGACATGCAACAACGTCATTCTCGAAAACACCTGCAACCGTGAAATCCCCGCCTACACCGAGGGTCAAATCCTGCTCGTCGGAGGCACGGCTCCCGTCAGCTTCCGCGAAATGTACGTCCGCGAGCTGCCCCCGACGCCGCGTTTCGAGCTCTCGCCCGAGGAGGCCGCAGAAGGCTTCGAAGTGCTCTTCGACGGAACCTCGATGCACAAATGGACCGGAAACATCACCAACTACGTTCCCCTCGACGGCACGATCTACGTCACGGCGCAGTACGGCGGCAGCGGAAACCTCTACACCAAGAAGGAGCACGCCGACTTCATCCTGCGCTTCGAGTTCCAGTTCGTGCAGGAAGGGGTCAACAACGGCATCGGCATCCGCACCCCGATGGGCGTGGACGCCGCCTATCACGGCATGGAGATCCAGATTCTCGACCACGACGCCCCGATCTACAAGAATCTGCGCGAATACCAGCAGCACGGATCGGTCTACGGCATCATCCCGGCCAAACGGGTGAAATTCCCGCCGCTGGGCACCTGGAACGTCGAGGAGATCCGCGCCGTGGGCGACCGGATCACGGTGACGGTCAACGGCGAGGTGATCCTCGACGGCGACATCCGCGAAGCCTGCCAGGGACACAACGTGGCGCCCGACGGCGGCAAGAAGAACCCCTACACGGTCGATCACCGCAACCACCCGGGGTTGTTCAACGCCTCGGGACACATCGGACTGCTCGGACACGGCCCCGGCATCAAGTTCCGCAACATACGAATCAAGGAACTGCCCGCCTCGAAGGTCAGGGATCTGCCTGCCCCCGTCAAGACGAAGTAGCACGACCGACCGCCCGAAAGAAAACCCGCCGCCAACCGGCGGGTTTTCCCGGCCTAGCGGCAGGAATCCATAAATTACGCTATATTTCGAGGAACCAAAAGACTAAAATATGATCATACCCTGCTTTATCGGCTACATGGAGATCGTCATCATCCTGCTGATCGTGCTCCTGCTGTTCGGAGGAAAGAAAATTCCCGAACTGATGCGCGGAATGGGCCGCGGCATCAAAGAGTTCAGAAACGCCGCCGACGAGGACAACAGGAAACAATCCGCGAAAAAGCAGGACAAATAAAATCCGGCTGCCGCGAAAACGACATCACGATCTCCCTCTCGATAGACGCCTTCACGCTGGGCGACCAGCGCGAAACCCACATCCGAATGTCGCACGGCGAGATCGACGACGACGAACGCTCCGCATCCGCAAATTCCGAGGCGGCGAAGAGCAGGCATACAACTTTTCGGGACTTCTCGGAAAGCCCTTCCACACCGGAGCCGACCTCCGGCTGATCGAGGATTTCGTCGAAACGCTCAACCGACGGGAGCACCGGTTCCACACGGCCATCGCCGATTCGGTCGAAAGTCACCGCATCTGTTTCGAGGCCGAGCGCAGCCGACTCTTCGGAAAGACTGTCTCGCCGGAGGTACGATAACCGCACAGTTTGCAAAACAAAAGCGCTTCACAGGCTCTCGAAATCCCGAAAAAATCACTACCTTTGCGGAAAACAAACAACTATATCATTTATACAGTATGGAATTCGAAGGAACCGTTTACAAAATAATGCCCGTGACGAAAGGAACGTCGGCGCGCGGCGAATGGCAGCGTCAGGACGTGGTTTTCGAGATGAACGAGGGTTCGTTCACCCGCAAGATCTGCGTGACGTTCTTCAACAAGCCCGAAGACGTAGCCCGGCTGAAAGAGGGGGCGACCTACAACGTCTCGGTCAACATCGAGTCGCGGGAGTACAACGGTCGCTGGTACACCGACATCCGCGCATGGCGTCTGCAACCCAAGCAGGAGACGGCAAGCGCTCCGATGCCCGACATGCCGCCCATCGTCGAGGAGCCATCCTACGCATCCTCGCCCGCACAGGTTGACGACCTCCCCTTCTAAAGGAGGCTTAGCAGCCTCTTTCAGGCGCGATGGAACCTCATAACGATCATATCCAGTTCTGCACCAAGACTTAAGAAGCCTTTTTTATATCCATAGAAAAATCCCGGACCCTGAAATAGCGTGGGATTATAACGATGTAACGATTCGATTATCGGGTCGTTACATTTTTAATATAAGATAATAGGTAACGAAAAGGTAACGGTTTGTTTTCAGCTTTTTGCGCCCAAATACCGTATTTCAAATAACCTACTGCAAGATACGATTTTTTTGGAATTGGCAAATAGTCAAGAGTTGTTAGATGCAACCTGTTTCTTTTACAATTTCTGAAGTGTATTGTCCAAAATCGAACCTCCGTATTTGTGATTTTTGTTATATGTTTTATGATTACTATTACCACTTTAGAATGCATATTTGAATATAAACTGAGTTCCTTTCTCCTGTACAGATTCCTGTTCCAAGAAAAAAGAGTTCAGACGTATCTTGTTTTCTTGAAGGATATGTCTGGGAATCTTCCTGATAGATATTGGCCGTGTATTTAATGACGGTCTTTTTATAAAAAAAATCGATGAACAGATTCATTGTCAGTATCTATAATAAGTTTTCTCAGCTCATCAATTTTTGCGTGAAGCTGTTTCTGCTGTTTAGAATCTGGAAACGCAACTCCTTCTAAGATCCAGCATCCGGTATATATACTTGCTTAGGATGAGTGGTCTTTGATTATTCTATAATTATAAACCTGTTGGTTGAATTAGATTAGTGAATATTTTATCAGCCCAATCGGACGAAGATTAACGAAATTGCCCTATTGCATAAACGTCATAGCTGCGATTTTGCCTGCCATACGGGTAAAGAGACCGCAGGATTGCTTTGCATAGTTTCGTATCATCATGAGATTGTCGTTGAGTTGGGAGAATATTGTTTCTATACGCTTGCGGAATCTCTTGTATGTCCGGGATGGCGGACGCCAGTTTTTCTGATTCAGCCGATACGGGACTTCAAGAGTTATATTAGCTGTCTCAAAGAGGTTTTTCTGAACCTCGGCACTGAGATAACCTTTGTCTCCAAGCATCATACAGTCATGATATTCCCAACGCACATCATTGAGGTAATGGATGTCATGTACGCTTGCCGCAGTCATGTCATAGGAATGTATCACACCTCGTATCCCGCACACAGCATGGAGTTTATAACCGTAATAGTGCAGACCTTGCGAGGCGCAGTATCCCCAATCCGGAGCGGCCTCCGCGTTGTCTCGGCCCATGACACAACGTTTCGCCCTTGCGTTCTGGCAGACCTTTACCGGCTTGGAATCAATGCAGAACACGTCCTCAGATCCGTCAATGGCGACAGCAACCTCCTTGCGGATTTCCTCGGCAAGTCTGGCCGTCAGCTTACGACGGACATTGAACTGCCGGCGGCTGATCTGGTTTGGCAAATCGTCCTTGCACTCATGTCGCAGACGATGAAAAAGAAGATTTTCGCTATCGAATCCGAAAGCCTCGGCGGTTATGCCGAGAGCGACGACTTCGAGGTCGGAAAACTTCGGAACAACGCCACAACGGGGTACGTTTCCAAGTTCATTTACACGATTCCCAGCGAAATCCTTGCAGATTCCGAGAATTCTAACGAAATTTGCTATGAAGTTGCGCATAAGCAGAGCAATAGTAGTTAACGGTGTGATTACCACTAATTTGCTAATAATCTGCAATTTGTGCAACTTTTTCATTTATAAATATTGGGAAATTTAATTCAACCAACGAGTATAAAAGATTATCTGAAAGCCGTGTCAAAAGATGTTAATTAATCCTTTTTTTGACAAATTTCGGGCAAAAGTGAATGAATGCGCACCACAAAAACGGGCGGCAGAATGCCTGCCGCCCGTAAAGTATTGGGTTTCGCGTCACTGCTCGGCGATTATTACCGCCGTGGGAACGCTTCGCTCCCGTAGCGCGACGTCCTGCGCAGTCGTACCGGGCGTGTCGCTGGGCATGTTGAGCACCCGTCCCTCCCGGCCCACGAAGGTCGAGGAGCCGCCGCCGTCGAGATTGATCGCTTCGACACATCCCAGCGAGATCATTTTGTCGGCCAGTTCGGGCAGTGTCATACCGGCGCTGCCCCGCTTGTTGCGTCCGTCGCAGACCACGATGACCAGTTTCCCGTCCTCCGTGGCGCCGATGGCCGTCCGGGGATGCCGCGCAAGCCCCTGCAGACCTCCGCAGTCGAAAATCTCTTTCCAGTAGTTCTCCTCGGCCACGTTCCGGCCCCCGTGGACCAGCATCGGGCCGCCGCCGATGGCGTTGTAGGGCTGCCAGCGGCGTCCGCCCGCCGTGTGCGAGGTCGGTGGCGCCGGCATGAACGTCATGGTCTTCTCGTTGTTGCCGAGCGCGGACGGGAAAGCATAGGGACAGTTGTCGTCGTCGGCCACGCAATAGACCCAGGCCGCCTCGAAACTTCCGTCGCGCAGCTGCCCCAAAGCGGCCCGCACGGGGAAGAAATGCGTGTAAGGATTTGTGGACCATATCCAATCCTCCTGCACGGCGAGCGATCGGACCACACCCCGGTCGATGAGCAGGCTAACCGAAGTCGTACCGCCGAAGAACCCCCCGTTGACGGCCAAATACGGCGTACCGTCTCCCGATTCGGCGAATGCCGAGAAATAGGCCGTCGGCTTCTTCGCTGCGGAGAACTGCGGACGGAACCGCAGGTTCGGATTCGCCTTGAAATCGACGATGGCGTAGAAGCCCAGGCACTTCGAGCCGTTCGCAAGTTCCTGCGTAAACTCATCGACCGTAAGACCCTTCGGATAACCGGGCAGACCTTCCGGATTTTCTTCGCCGCCGTCGCCGCCCGGATCGTCCCCTTCAGAGAGAGCCGGAGGAGTCTGGTGCTCCTTCTCGCTGCATTGTACGCAGGTGCAGCACAACAGAAGGGCTACCAACAGCATATAACCGAGATTTTTCATGTGCATCATACAAATGTTTATTCATTTCATGGAAGCAAAGATAATTAATTTACGGTAACATAAAACTCTTCAGCGTAAATATTTTTACTTTGTATGATGTTTTGAATAATTTTATTAATTTTGCCATCAAAGCAATCGATCGCTCACCCAAACCCTGCCCGATATGAAAATACCGAGATTTATTGCCTGCCTTACGGCGCTGCTCTGCATGGCCGCTGGCTGCCGCTCTGAGGACGATGCCGCCGTCCGCGCACTGGCCCGGCGGATCATTCCCGAGCACGAAAAACAGTTCCGCTTCGAGCGTCTTACCGATACGACCGAGTGTTTCGAACTGGAATCCCGCGGCTCAAAGATCGTCGTGCGCGGCAACAGCTCCGCCTCGATTGCCGTGGGACTGAACCATTACCTGAAGAATTACTGCCTGACGACCGTCTCGTGGCATGCCTGCAATCCCGTGGAGATGCCTGCCGTGCTACCGCGGATCGACGAAAAAGTCCGCGTCGAATCCCGCGCACGGGAGCGTTTCTTCCTCAATTACTGCACGTTCGGGTACACCATGCCGTGGTGGGGATGGACCGAATGGGAACGCTTCATCGACTGGATGGCGCTTCAGGGCGTAACCATGCCGCTGGCCATCACGGGGCAGGAAGCCGTCTGGCAGCGGGTATGGACCCGGCTCGGACTTTCGGACGAAGAGGTCCGCGCCTACTTCACCGGTCCGGCCCACCTGCCCTGGCACCGCATGTCGAACATCGACCGCTGGCAGGGTCCGCTGCCCGAGGAGTGGATCGACGGCCAGCTGGCGTTGCAGCAGCGTATTCTGGCGCGCGAACGCGAACTGGGGATGAAACCCGTGCTGCCGGCCTTCGCGGGACACGTTCCGCAGGAGCTCAAAAGACTCCATCCCGATGCCCGGATCACACGCGTGAGCTACTGGGGCGGCTTCGACGATCGATACCGGTGCAGTTTCCTCGACCCGATGGACCCGCTTTTCGCGGTCATCCAGCGGGAGTTCCTCACCGAACAGACCCGTCTGTTCGGCACGGGCCATATCTACGGCGCCGATCCGTTCAACGAGATCGACGCCCCGACGTGGGATCCTGAAACGCTCGCCGGAATGTCGCGCCACATCTACGAGTCGATGGCGGAGGTCGATCCCGAGGCGGTGTGGCTCCAGATGGGTTGGCTCTTCTATGCCGATCCGACGCACTGGACCGCGGAGAACATCCGCGCCTTCCTCGGCGCCGTGCCGCAGGACCGGCTGCTGATGCTGGATTACTTCTGCGAATTCACAGAGATCTGGAAGCAGACCGAAAAATTCCACGGCCAGCCTTACTTGTGGTGCTACCTCGGCAATTTCGGGGGCAACACGATGCTATCGGGCAATTTCCATACCGTGAGTGCCCGCATGGAGGACGCTTTCGCCCATGGCGGCGACAACCTGCGCGGCGTGGGCTCGACGCTCGAAGGCTTCGGCGTTAACCAGTTCATGTACGAATTCGTGCTGGACAAAGCGTGGAACACGGGCATTGCGGACGACGAGTGGATCGCACGCCTGGCCGACCGCCGCACGGGATTCCGCGACCCCGCGGCCCGCACCGGCTGGCGGACGCTCTGCGACAGCGTCTACACGCTGCCCGCGCAGACCGGACAGTCTCCGCTGACCAATGCGCATCCCGCGCTGGAGGGTAACTGGCACTGGACCACCAAGCCCACGACGGGCTACCGTTTCCCGACCTTGTGGCGGGTTTGGGAAGAGCTGCTCGCTGTGGACAGCGAACGCGACACCTACCGTTTCGACGTAGTGAACATCGGCCGGCAGGTGCTGGGCGACTACTTCCTGATAGAACGCGACCGTTTCGCCGCGGCCTATGCGCAGCACGATCGGAAGGCGATGGACGCCGCCGCCCGACGCATGACCGGATTGCTTGCGGACATCAACCTGCTCACGGCCTGCCACCCCGAGTTTTCGCTCGAGCGGTGGATCGCCGCGGCGCGCGGCTTCGGCAGCGACAACGCTTCGAAAGATTACTACGAAACCAACGCCCGCATGCTCATCTCGGTTTGGGGCGACAGTTACCACCTTACCGATTACGCCAGCCGCACATGGTCCGGAATGATTTCGACCTACTACGCTCCCCGCTGGCGGCTCTTCATCGAACGCGTGATGGAGGCGGCCCGCACGGGCCGGATGTTCGATCATGAGGCTTTCGACCGCGAAATCCGCGACTTCGAATGCCGATGGGCCGACGCCTCCCACCCGCTTACTTTCCCCGAAGCGGGAGACGCCGTGCGGACGGCGCGCGAACTGGCCTCGAAATACAAACCGCTGTTCGACGCCGAGCGGTAGGGCGTCGTACCTATTTATATAAAACCCCGGACTTTATCGTACAGTCCGGGAGTTTTCCGTTCGCAGAGGGCCGCTTCTCAGAACAGCCCCAGCGACTTGCTGCGCGCCAGTATGCAGGCGCCCATCACTCCAGCGCGTTCGCCCAGGGTCGAGAGGCGTATCTGCGTATCCTTGTTGACCAGCATCAGCGAGTATTTGTTGATGGCGTTGCGCACGGGCAGCATCAGGTACTCCTTGGCCACCGAAAGCGTACCGCCGATAACGATCACCTCCGGATTGAACATGTTGATAAGCCCCGCGATGGCCTTGCCGAGCGTGTGCCCCACCGACTCCAGAATCTCGATGGCCAGCACATCCTCCTTCAGCAGCGCGGCCAGAATATCATTCAGCGTGATCTCCTCGCCTTTTTTGTATTTCTCGGAAAGCATCGACACGCGTCCCTCCTTGAGTTTCTCCAGAAAAATCCGGTGCATGGCCGAACCGGAAGCCCCCGTCTCAAGACAGCCGCGTTTGCCGCAGCGGCAGATGATCTCGTTGTCGAGCAGCGGAAAATGGCCGAATTCGCCCGAAAAGCCCGACTTGCCGTAAAATATCTTGCCGTCGATGATCATCCCCAACCCCAGTCCCCAGCTGGCGTTAATGTAGAGCATCGTCTTCTCGGAGTGGGCGTCGCCGTACATATATTCGCCGTAAGTGGCGGCACGGGTGTCGTTCTCGATGTAGACCGTCGTGCCGAGACGCTCTTCGAGCAGCATCGTCAGCGGCTGTTCCTCGACGAAGAAATAGCTGTAACTGTATCCGGTCTGCGAATTGACGCGGCCCGAAATATTCACCCCGACGGCCAGCACCTTGTCGCGGGCGATCTTGCGCGCACGGATGAAATTCTGAATCACGTCGCAAAGACGGTCCAGCGAACGGGGATCGTTGTCCATCAGAAAATCGACCGTCGTTTCATCGATCAGCTGTCCCTTGAAATTGATGGCGGCCATCATGACCGAATCCTTGCGCAGATCGACGCCGACGAAATACCCGGCATAGGGATTCAGGCCGTAGATATTCGGCCGTCGTCCGCCGGCCGTCCCCTGCTCGCCGAAATTGTGCACGAAGCCCTCGTCGATCAGCTCCCCGATGAGTTTGGTCACGGTCGGCACGCTCAGATTCACGGCCTTGCTCAGATCGGTGATGCTCGAATCGCCGCCGAGAATGTACTGACAGATAATCTGCTGTTTGAGAATAGCGGCCTTGTTGCCTTCCGTGGCCAGTTTGAGGAACGAATTGGTCATTTCGTCGGGGTGTTTGATTTACGTCTTTACGATTGGGTAAAGATAAAAATAAATAGCGAGTCGGGCAAACATTCTGCGGAAAATGCGCCCCGAGCCGCGAATTTATAACGAATGTCGCCATGCGGACCGTTCATTCGCAGAAATTTTACGATCGTACCCCGATCGGCCGCCGCCCTTCCTGCGAACGAGCTCCACCTGCAAAATAAACATATTTGTGACAAAACCGCTGTTGAATAAATTTTATCACCAAAACCGCTTGTGATAATAATTTTTATTATTACATTTGCTCGTGATTTAACGCCACCTTTATTATAACCAAACCGCCATGCAGATCAAAGGAACCTTTCTGGACGAAATCAGCCACGACATTCCCCACCAGAACTGGGGCGAAAAGGAGTGGGACGCCGATTTCGGACACATGCACCGGGCCGGTATCGAGCACGTGATACTCATCCGCTGCGGCTACCGCCGCTGGCAGACCTTCTCCTCGCAGGTGCTCACCTCGGAGGAACGCTGTTACGAACCGCCCGCGGACCTGGTCGGGATGTTCCTGCACCTGAGCGAAAAGTGGGGCATGAAATTCTGGTTCGGGCTCTACGACTCGGGCAAATACTGGGCATCCGGGGATTATCTGCACGAGGTGGAGCTCAACTGCCGCCTGATCGACGAGGTGTGGGCCCGTTACGGGCATCACGCCGCTTTTGGCGGATGGTACATCTCGCAGGAGTGCAGCCGCAACACGGGCAAAATCATCGACCTCTACGCCCGGCTGGGCCGTCACTGCAAAGCCGTCTCGGGCGGACTGCCGACGCTGATTTCCCCCTACATCGACGGCAGCAAGAACATCAGCCAGTACACCGACCGGACCACGCGCACGGGCGGCGTCACGGCCGAGAGCCACGAGGCGGAGTGGGACGCCATTTTCCGGGGGATTCAGGGCGCGGTGGACATCGTGGCCTTTCAGGACGGGCACGTCGAATACGACGAGCTTCCGGAATTCCTCCGCATCAACAAGCGGCTGGCCGACCGCTACGGCCTGGAGTGCTGGACCAACACCGAGACCTTCGACCGCGACATGCCGATCAAGTTCCTGCCGATCAAGTGGGAGAAGCTGCGTCTGAAGTTGCGGATGGCCGAGGAGGCGGGTATCGATCAGGCCATCACCTTCGAATTCTCGCATTTCATGTCCCCGCAGTCGGCCTACCTGCAGGCGGGGCACCTCTACGACCGATACCTCGAATACTTAAATACTTCGAAGAAATGAAAAAAACGCTGTTCCGCGGCCTGCTCGGCGCCGCACTGACGATACTTGTCTGCCTGCCCGCCGCATCGCGCGGCAAAGGTCCGAAGAAGACGCGCGAATTCACGGATGCGGATTTCCGCACCGAAAAGATCCTCGAAGCCCTCCCCATCCGCGCCACGTTCCTCGACGAGGTGAGCTGGGACATTCCCCATCAGAACTGGGGCGTGAAGGAGTGGGACGCCGACTTCAAGGCCATGAAGCAGATGGGAATCAACACCGTCGTGCTGATCCGCGCCGGGCTCGGCAGCTGGATCGCGGCGCCGTTCGATTGCCTGCTCCGGACCGGAAAGGTCAAGTATCCGCCCGTGGATCTGGTGGAGATGTTCCTCGCGCTGTCCGACAAGTACGGAATGGATTTCTGGTTCGGGACCTACGACTCGTGCTACCACTGGCACGTGGGAGAGTATGAGAAGGAGATCGAACTGAACATGCAGCTCATCGACGAGGTGTGGGCCAAATACGGCCACCACAAATCGTTCCGGGGCTGGTACCTCTCGCAGGAGATCAGCCGCCGCACCCGCAACGTATCGAAGATATACGCCGCGATGGGCCGGCACGCCAAGGAGATATCGGGCGGGCTGAAGACGATGATCTCGCCCTACATCCACGGCGTCAAGACCGATCAGGTGATGGCCGGCGACAAGGCGATCACCGTCGAGGAGCACCGCCGCGAGTGGGACGCGATTCTGAGCGACATCGCCGGAGCCGTGGACATCCTCGCTTTCCAGGACGGACAGGTCGATTACGACGAACTCTACGACTACCTGGTGGTCAACCGCGAGCTGGCCGAACGCTACGGCATGGAGTGCTGGACCAACGTCGAATCGTTCGACCGCGACATGCCCATCCGTTTCCTGCCGATCAAATGGGAGAAACTCCTCTTCAAGCTCGACGCCGCACGGCGCGCCGGGATGCAGAATGTCATCACGTTCGAATTCTCGCACTTCATGAGCCCCAATTCGTCCTACACCCAAGCGGGACACCTCTACAACCGCTATATGGAATACATGAACTATCTCCAACACAAAAAATAAAGAACCTCCCATGATCGATTTCAAACAACTGGCGTGTCTGAACCGGGACGAACTGCTCGAAAACGTGGTTCCGTTCTGGCTCACCCACTCGCAGGACGAACGATACGGCGGCTACTTCACCTGCCTCGACCGCGGGGGCGACGTCTACGACACCGACAAATTCGTCTGGCTGCAGGGACGGCAGGTGTGGCTGTTTTCGATGCTCTACAACCAGGTCGAGAAGCGTCCCGAATGGCTCGAATGCGCCGTACAGGGGGCGGAGTTCCTCCGTAAACACGGCCACGACGGCAATTACAACTGGTACTTCTCGCTCACGCGCGAAGGCCGGCCGCTCGTGGCTCCCTACAACATCTTTTCCTACACGTTCGCCACGATGGCCTTCGCGCAGGCGGCTCTCGCCACGGGCAGCGACCAATATGCCGAAATCGCCAAGCGCACCTTCGCGCGGATTCTCGAAAAACGCGACAACCCCAAGGGACCGTGGTGCAAGACCGTCCCGGGCACGCGCGACCTGAAGGATTTCGCCCTGCCGATGATCCTCTGCAACATGGCGCTCGAAGCGGAGCAGATGATCGACCCCGCGCTGCTCGACGCGACGATCCGGGATTGCATCCACCAGGTCATGGAGGTCTTCTACCGCGGGGAGCTGGGGCTGATCGTCGAGAACGTCGCAGCGGACGGCGAGCTCTCCGACTCGTTCGAAGGCCGGCAGATCAATCCCGGCCACACGCTCGAAGCTATGTGGTTCATCATGAACCTCGGCGTGCGGCTCAACGACCGGGCGCTGATCGACAAGGCCGTAAAGATCGCGCTCGACACGGCTGAATATGGCTGGGACAAGGAGTACGGCGGCCTGTTCTATTTCATGGACCGGCTCGGACACCCGCAGCAGCAGCTCGAATGGGACCAGAAACTGTGGTGGGTGCATATCGAAGCGATGATCGCGATGATCAAGGGATACCGCCTCACCGGTTCGCAGGCGTGTCTCGACTGGTTCCTCCGGCTGCACGACTACACCTGGTCGCATTTCAAGGACCCCGAATACCCCGAATGGTTCGGCTATCTGAACCGCCGCGGCGAGGTGCTGCTCCCGCTCAAGGGCGGCAAATGGAAAGGCTGTTTCCATGTACCTCGCGGTCTGTACCAGTGCTGGAAAATACTCGACGAGTGCCAATAACCCAAACATAAAACTATGCGAAAAATGCCTTAATCAACCATTTCGAGCGGAGCACGTCTCCCGTCACAAAAATCTAAACCTATTGCAACCCTAATTTTATGAGAAACGTTTACAAAATGAAACCTTCAGGCATTCGCTGCCTATTGAGCAGCGTATTAGCCGTGGTCTCCATGGCGATCACAGGCACCAATGTGGCTGAGGCGCAAGGACTTTCAGTCTCCGGAAGAGTGACCGACGCAAGGGGGGGGGAAATTTCGGGTGCTACGGTCATCGTAAAAGGTGACAACACCCGGGGAACTACCACCGATGCACAGGGACAGTATGCTATCGAGGTCTTGTCCTCCGACGATGTGCTGGTCTTCAGTTTCCTCGGTTACAAAACTGCAGAAGTGGCCGTCCGCGGCCGCAAAACCCTGAACGTCCAACTGGAAGAGGACGCCACGCTGGTGGATGAAGTGGTCGTAGTGGGATACGGCACACAGAAACGACAGTTTCTCGTAGGCTCCGTGTCCCAGGTCTCCAGCAAGGAGTTGCTGAAGGCCCCGATGACCAACGTATCGAACATGATGACCGGCAAATTGCCGGGAGTGACGAGTATTCAGCGTTCGGGACAGCCCGGCAGCGACGGCACCACGATCTTCGTCCGTGGAGTCTCCTCGTTCAACAATTCCAGCCCGCTTTGCATCGTCGACGGGGTGGAGCGTATGATTAATACGGTCAACCCCAACGACATCGAATCGATCTCCATCCTCAAGGATGCCGCCACCTCGGCCATCTACGGCGTACGCGGAGCCAACGGCGTTATTCTGATCACCACCAAAACCGGCTCGAAGGGCGCTGCTACCATTTCATACGACGGCTCGGCGACTTTCACCACCAATGTCGCCATGCCCGAGATGCTTAACGCCCAGGACTACATCGGCTGGCACAACAAGGCTCGCGAGATGGACGGATTGAATCCGCTGTGGACGGATGAGGTGATCGCCGGTATGAAGGAAAAAGGGATATACGGTGAAACGGACTGGATGGATCTGCTCTTCAAGAACTACGGTTTCACACACCAGCACAACATCTCCGCTACGGGAGGTACCGACCGCGTAAAATACTATACGAGCATCGGTATGATGAATCAGGACGGTATCCTGCCCAATACCTCTTACCAGCGTTTCAACGTGCGCGCCAACATCGACACGAAGATCGCCAAGAATTTCAATCTGAACGTCAATATCGCCGCATTCCGCGAAGACACCCACGCACCCGGATACTCTCTTGGCACGCAGGGTGAGTTCAACCCCATCTCGCAGGCGCTCTTCTCGTTGCCGATCATCGCTCCGACCTATAATGACCTGCCGCAAGGTTATATGAGCGGCGTATACACGCAGCAGCCCATTGCCGCGGTCAACAAGAGCGGTTTTCAGGATACGAAGCGCTGGCAGTTCGAGGGAAACGCCAAATTGGAATACGATTTCGGCAGCATCAAGGCGCTTGAAGGACTCAAGGCCGCCGTACACGTTGCATACGACTATTCGAATACGGGCAACCGCAATATGCTGCAATCGTACCAGCTGATGTCATTCTCGCCCACGACGATGAATTCCACAGTCGTGAATGCATCGGGAGTCAATGTCAACAGCAGCTTCAACAAATCGTCGTCGTTCGGAGACGGATTCACCGTTCGCCCGACGCTGACCTACAACCGCGAATTCGGGCGTCACAGCGTAGGCGGCCTGTTCTTCTACGAGCAGAAAAAAGCCTACTCGGACACAATGACCGGCTATAAGGCGGGGTATTTCGCCTCCTATCCGGTCGATCTTTCGATCGGCACCACGTGGGAAGGCATCACAACCCCCGTAACCGGTTCGTTCAGCGAAACGAGTATCGCCAGCTACGCCGGCCGTTTCAACTATGCATTTGACAAGAAATATCTGGTCGAATTTACATTCCGCGCGGACGGTTCCTACAAGTTCGCCCCCGAAAACCGCTGGGGATTCTTCCCGTCCGCAGCCGTCGGCTGGGTCATGTCCGAAGAGAAGTTCTTCAAGCAGGCACTCCCGAAAATCGACTTCTTCAAGCTGCGCGCCTCTTACGGCGAACTGGGTATGGACGATACGAGCCCTTATCTCTATGTGCAATCCTACAGATCGACCGCACCCTCCTACAGCTATATCATAGGCGGCAAGGGTCAGACGACCTATTACACCAGCAACTATGTCTACAAGGACCTTACCTGGTCGCGTTCGCGCAGTTTCAACGTGGGCCTGGACCTGAACGCTTGGGGCGGAAAACTGGGCATCGAATTCGATTGGTTCTACAAGGTTACCGACAATATCCTCGAACAGGTCGGCGGTTCCTACGCACCCTCCCTGGGAGGCAACGTACCGTCATACAAAAACTCCGGCAAGGTAGATAACCGCGGCTTCGAGCTGGTGCTAAAACACAACAATCACTTTGCCAGCGGTTGGCGGTATTCGCTGACGGGTAGTCTCTCGTGGGCCCGCAACCGGGTTCTCGCCAAACAAATTTCCGACAACCATCCGATGTACCGTGCCATCCTGGGCAAACCGATGGGTACGCTCTACGGGTACAAGGCGATCGGACTCTATCAGACCGAAGAGCAGATCGCCAATTCGCCGACGGCTCCTTCGGGAGAGAAGCGTCTGGGTGACCTGATGTATGCCGACGTCAACGGCGACGGCAAGATCGAGCAGTCGCAGGACTTCATCAAAATCGGCCGCGGCTATACCCCCGAGATGAACTTCTCGCTCAATATGGAGGTGGCATGGAAAAACCTCTATCTTACAGCCCTCTGGCAGGGTGTAGCCATCTGCGATTATCAGCTCAGCGCGGCATACTATTCGGGCGTTTTCGACAACACGATGTACACCCGTCCTTTCTACGGCAACGGCAACGCACCCTATTATCTCGTGGAGAGCGCCTGGCGTGAAGACAACCGCAATGCCGACTATCCGCGTCTGAGCACCGTAGCCAACGGCAACAACGCATGGCCTTCGTCCTGGTGGGTGAAAAACGGGGCATATCTTCGTCTGAAGAACCTCCAGATCGGCTACTCGCTCCCCGAACACATTCTGAAAAATACCGGTATCGGCCGGGTAAATATCTACGTGGCAGGAACCAATCTGCTGACTTTCAGTGCATTCAAATACGTGGACCCCGAAATGCCGTCGGTCAACAACGGTTACTACCCGCAACAGCGGACCTACAGTATCGGAGTCAATTTATCCTTCTAACCGCTAAAGCAACTGAACCTATGAAAAAGATCATATTCATACTCGGTCTGGCGGCCGTCGTATTGGGCACCTCCTGTTCCGACGTGCTGGACCTGAATCCGGCGGACCGGTTTTCGCCGGCGACCGTCTGGTCCACCACCACTACAGCTGATAAATACGTCATCGGACTCTACTCCATCTTCGGGGCAAACACCGAGATGCGCGGCGGCGATGCCTATGCGTCGCCCCGATTATCGGATGCCTATTCCGACATCCTGAAAAGCACCTCCTGGAATCAGTACAACCACAACTTCAACGCCACGCTCCTCCAGGAAACGGCTTTCAACAGCAACTCCGCCGGTGCGTTCGAGTGCTGGTCGAGTCATTATGACCGCATCCGCCGCGAAAACGAATTCCTGCGCGACGCGGCCGAATTCGGCCGCAAATTCGGTGAGGACTGGCTCAAGATTCGTATCGCCGAAGTGCGTTTCTGCCGTGCCTACGCCTATTTCATGCTGTGCCGGGTTTACGGCGGGGTGATTCTTCGCACCGAAGTCGACGGCCCTGAGCAGAACGACAAAGCCCGTTCGACGGAGGAAGAGTGCTGGGGCTTCATCATTAACGAACTGAAGGAACTGGCTCCCGACCTGCCCTTGAAATGGGACAGCGACAACTCGGGCCGCGCCACTCAAAAAGCCGCATACGGTCTGTTGAGCCGCGTAGCGCTCTACGCTGAAAAATGGGATGTCGCCGCACAGGCCGCACGCGATTGCGCCACGGCAGAGGGTAATCTGGACCTGTCGAAGAACGGCTATGCCAAAATCTTCGAACTCGGCATCAACAGTCCCGAAGTACTCTTTGCCGTAGAATTCAAATCCAGCGTGATCGACCATGCCTACGACGCCTACGTGCGGCCCTCGGGCGATACAAAGGAGTTAGGCAAGCAGGTTTATTCGGGATTCGTTCCCACCAGCGAATTGGTCGACAGCTATGAAATGGCAGGCGACGGCGGCAATTTCTCCTGGGAGAAACACGGTAAGGATCCCTATGCGAACCGTGAACCGCGCTTCTACGCCACGATTCTCTATAACGGAGCCGATTGGATGGGGCGGAAGATCGAAAGCTTCGTTGGCGGCAAGGACGGATACAAGGCCTATGAAAACGCCGGAGCCGCCGGAACGACCGTAACGGGTTATTACCTGCGCAAATACCTCATAGACGGAGACAAGACGTGGGTCACGAGCGGCTCGGGACAGGACTGGATCGTACTGCGCTATGCCGAGGTCCTCCTGAACAAGGCTGAGGCACTTGCCATGGAGAACTGGAACAAGAACAGCGCCGAAGCGCTGCAGGCGCTCAACGATGTCCGCGCCCGCGTCGGACTGCCCGCGCGTGCCACCGCCGACAAGGAGACCTTCCTGGAATACGTGCGTCACGAACGCAAGGTGGAGTTGGCCGGCGAAGGTTTCCGCTACTGGGACCTGCGCCGCTGGCGGCTGGCCGAAAAAGTCATCGACGGGCAGAACGTGCACGGCGTTAAGATCTCCAAACAGTCCGACGGTTCATTTACCTACGAGCAGGTCGATGCCGACGGCGGACACAAGCGCATCTTCTACGACCGTTATTACCGATTCGCCATTCCGCTTTCGGAGCGTTCGAACAATTCGCTCTGTACGAACAACGACGGATGGATCTAATGATTAACCGCAAAAACAGAACGACTATGAAACTCCGTAAATATCTTGCAGTACTGGCCGTAGCGGCATTCGCATCGCTTGCGACATCATGCGCCGAAGCGGAAGACGAATTCATCCACACGGACAGTACGATTAATTCCATCGAAATCCAGCCCGCCGAAGGCGGAGCCGGTATCGCAGGAATCATCGACGAAACGACGGGCGAGATTTTCTTCCCCATTCCCAAACAACTTCGTGAAAAATACGACGTGAAAAAGCTGATGGTACGCGCAAACGTGGCTTATGACACCTATATCTATCCGTCACTGTCGGGATTGAAAGACCTCTCCGATCCGATGGAGATCAAGGTTCGGGCAGGCGACAATGGATCGCGAACCTATACGCTGTGGGCTTTCTACACGCGCAGATAACGAATTACAACGAATGAATAAATCTAAAATTAACTCGACCAATATGAAAAAGTTCAATTTATTCGCTTACGCCACCCTGGCAGGTCTCGCGCTGTCGTTTGCAGCCTGTACGGACGACGATCCGGAAATCAGCAAACCCGGCCCGCAGATCGACCGCGGCGAAAAATGCCGTATCGAATCTTTCGTTCTGAATCTCCCCGAAGGGGAAACGCTTTCAGGCGATGTCTACGACTACGACAAATCGATCGACCTTGCCTATACCACGCCGCAGCTGGAAGCCATGAAGACGGCCACCGCCACGGTGAAACTCTCCGAAGGCGCAACCATCACGCCCGATCCCTCCGTGGCGGCCGACTATACGCAGCCGATTTCATTCACGGTGACGGGAGCCGACGGCAAGACCACCCGCATTTATACAACAAAGCCCGTTGAAAAAGTTGTCGTTTCCTATACCAAGATCGGTGCTCTGGCAGAGAAAACGGCCACTCAGATGGACATCACCGATCACACGAAATACCTGCAAATCGGCGTCAGCGGCGACAAGATCGTCATCGGCACCAAGGTATTCGACGGCAAGACGCTCGCTGCCGCAGGCAATCTGAACATGACCGGTTACGACGGATTGCAGGTCACCTCGCTGGCTAACGACGAGGCAGGACATCTGATCGCTTCACTGACCGCTGACGGCACGAGTGGATCGGCTCCTGTTACGTACGCCTGCTGGAAGAACGGATGCGACCAGCCCGCCGAAACGATCCTCGGTCCGTCGGACAGCGCCATCGCAGCGTTCCTCTCCGTGGGCGGCAACCTCGTCGAAGGCAAAGCGCTCATTACGGCATTGGGCGCACGCGTAGCCACTGGCCCGAGTTTCTGCTGGGGTTTCGCCGACGGCGTGCGTGGCGACTACTACAACCTGCTTACCGGACAGCCCTCGAACGACGGCTCGTGGAGCCAGATGGTTTCGGCCTGCTCGGGAGAGGTTTCGGGCACCTGGTTCATGTGGGATGCCGTGGCCGGCGGTCACAACGTATTGACCTGGGAAGGCTGGGACGGCACATCCTCGCTCAATCTGAAGCAGATTCCGGGAGCAGCGCCCAACGGTCCGAACAACTGGGGTAACTACACCAAAGGTTCGATCCGCGCTTTCATGTTCAACGAAAAGGCTTATGCCGCCGTCTTCACCACCGGCTGGCCCTGCACCTACGTCTCGATCGTGGACTCGAACGGCGAATTCCTGCTCAACCCCGCCGAGGCGACGCTCAATTACGCGATCTCGGACGCCAACCCCTACTGCCCCGTCGGAACATTCGTGTATAACGAAAAGGAAAACTGCGGTTACGTATACGTACTGGTTCCCGGGCACGCAGTCAAGAGCTGGAAACTGGAGATCACTTACGATTAACAAACCTTACACCTGTCACGACAGGTCTTGACGAAACCGTATCAATCCGCATTCTTCCCGGTCCGGGCCCGTTCTCGGGCCGGAGGAATGTGGTTCTTTTAACACGACCCATGAAAATAAGCACCTTTTTTACAGTCATCCTCTTCGTTGCAGCGACATCGATATCCTGTGGCGGAAACTCCGCCCGGACGCTTCGCGCCGCCGACGGTGGAAAACCCAAAATGCTCTGGTTCGACGCAGAGGCCAATTTCAAGCGCTTCGCTTCGCAGGATTCGATCCGCTACTATTTGGACCGCACCGTCGAGTGCGGATTCAACCACATCGTCGTGGACGTGCGCCCCATTTCGGGCACCGTGCTCTACGAAAGCGATATGCTGGAACCGCTCACCGTCGTTGGTCCGGACACCGTCCGCCGCGATTGGGACTACCTGCAATGCTTCCTCGACGAAGCGCGTAAAAGGGAACTAAAAGTGACCGTCTCGACGATGATTTTCCCTGCGGGATTCACCACGTTCCGCCAGGGAGCGGCCTACTCCGACCCGGAACTGGCGGGCCGAACCTGTGTCGAATACACGCCCGAAGGGAGGAAAGACATCAAGGACGACCCGACGAAAGTCGCGGCGTTCCTCAATCCCGTACTGCCCGAAAATCAGGAGTACGTGCTGCGTTTCGCACACGAACTGCTCACAAAATACAAGTTCGACGGCTATGCCCTCGACTATTGCCGCTTCCCCGATGCTGAGAGCGATTTCTCGCCCGCTTCGCGCGAAGCGTTCGAAACCTACCTCGGACACGGCATCGACCGTTTCCCGGAGGATATATTCACCTACGACGCCAACGGAGCCCGCGTGGCTGGCCCCTACTATAAACAGTGGTGGGAGTTCCGCTCGGGCGTCATCCGCGACTTCATCGCCGAAGTGCGCACGCTTATCGAACGGACCCAGCCCGGCGTGAAACTGGAGTATTGGGCCGCCTCGTGGCTGCACGCCATCTACACACAGGGCCAGAACTGGGCCAGCCCGCGTTCGCGCTTCCACGAAGCCTATCTCGACGATTGGGCCACGCCGACCTACAACCGCACCGGATTCGCCGATCTGCTCGATGTCTTCATCACGGGAACCTACCTCGAAAAGGTATGGGGCATGGATGACCCCGAATCGATCGAATACGGTCTCGCCCGCTCGCTGAAGGATGTCGACGGCGACTGTGCGGTCTACGGTTCGCTCTACGCCCAGAACCATGTCGATCAGTTCGAAGACGCCGTATACCTGTGTCTTTCGCGCACGGACGGAGTGATGGTCTTCGACATCATTCAGGTCATCGAAAACGATCTATGGGATGACATCAAACGTGGTATCGACCGGGCTGAAAAAGAACAGAAAACTCAAAAATGACAAGATGAAAAAATCCATCCTGATACTTTGTGTCCTGCTGATGGCGGCGATTCCGTCCGCCTGCACGGAATCGCATAAAACCCCTCCGGAACTCGACAAGCCGCAACCCGGGCCGAACCCCGATCCGAAACCGGAACCCTCAGAGGGAAAGGAAAAAATGCTCTGGTTCGATGCCGAGGCCAACTTCCAGCGATTCTCGACACAGGCCGGTATCATCGCCATGCTCGACAAAACACAGGAAGCGGGATTCAACAAGATCGTCGTGGATGTGAAGCCCGTCGAGGGGGACGTACTCTACAAAAGCGAGTTCATGACCCAAGCGACGACTATCGGTTCAGTTAACGTTGCCGACAGAGGTTGGGACTACCTCCAGTTTTTCCTCGACGAGGCACATAAACGGAACCTGAAAGTGACCGTCTCGACCACCGTATTCCCCATGGGCATGCCCAGCACCAGACAGGGACCCGCCTACCGGGGCACGACATGGAAGGGGAAAACCTGCATGCAATACAAGCCCGAGGGCATGGTCGACATCAAGGATGACCCCACGAAGGTCGCAGCGTTCCTCAATCCCGTCCTGCCCGAAGTTCAGGAGTTCGCCCTGCGTTTCATTCGTGAAATAGTCACCAACTACGATTTCGATGCCTACGCGCTCGACTACTGCCGTTTTCCGGACTATCAGAGCGATTTCTCGGAAGCATCCAAAGAGGCGTTCGAAAAGTACATTGGCGGACTCGTCGAGACGTGGCCGGGCGATGTCTTCACCTACAACGCTTCCGGCGAAAGAGTCCCCGGCAAATACTACAAAGAGTGGTGGGAGTTCCGCTCGATGATAATCCACGACTTCGTAGCCCGCGTTCGCAAGGAGATCAAGGCAATCAAACCGGACGTAAAATTGGAATATTGGGCCGCTTCGTGGTGGGGCGCACTCTATGCCAACGGACAGAACTGGGCCAGCAAGGCGTTCCGTCCGCTAACGGATCAGGATGCGTGGTCGTTCAACTCTTGGTGTTCGATCAATTACCACCAGACCGGTTTCGCCGATCAGCTCGACACGTTCCTGCTGGGGACCTACCTGCCCCGCGTGTACGGACCCGACGACGGCGAGTCGATCGAATACGGTATCAACCGTGCCGAGCGCTTCCTGCTCAACGCCTGTACCTATTACGCGACGGTGGATTGCTCGCAGAAGACATTCGACATCGAGGAAGCCTGCTATTACTGCCTCAAACGCACGGCCGGGCTGATGGTCTTCGACATCGTTCATGTCATCAACAACGATATGTGGGCCGCCATCAAGCGGGGTATCGACCGTTACGAAGCGGAGACGGCAACCGAATAAGTAAAACAGTTGCACCATGAAAAAACTCCTTCTTATCGCCGCAGCCGTGCTGGCCGGGGCTTCGGGGCTCCGGGCCGAAGAGTACACAGCGATATCTCCCGACGGAAAAATCACGGTGACGGTATCGACCGCGCCCGAACTGCGCTGGAGCGTCACGCGCGAGGGCGAACGGCTGCTCGACGCAAGCCGCATCGGCATGAAGATCGCCGGGGCCGAGCCGTTCGGCGCGGCGCCCGTCGTGCGGCGGGCCGAACGGCGGCGCATCGACGAGCGCAGCACGGCGCCCGTTCCGACCAAGTTCCGCACGCTGCACGATCGCTGCGAAGAGCTTCTGCTTACGTTCCGCGGCGGCTGGGCCGTCCGCTTCCGGGTCTACGACAACGGCGCGGTCTACCGTTTTGAAACGGCGCGAAAGGGGACCGTCGACATCGAGTCGGAGACCGCCGAGCTGAATTTCGCCGCCGATTTCGAGACCCTCTGGCCCCGCGAGGAGAACCCCGATTTCATCTCCCACTGCGAAGCGTTCTTCGACCGCAAGCACCTCTCGGAGCTCGACGCGAAGCGGTACGCCTACCTGCCCGTGTGGTTCTCCTCGCCGCGCGGCACGCGCATGGTCGTGACGGAAACCGATCTGGAGGACTATCCCTGCCTGTTCCTGTTCGGCGGCGAGGGACACAGCCTCCGCGCGCAGTTCCCGCCCGTGGTGCTCGAAGCCCGGCTCAGGGAGGGTTCGGACCGCAACGAGGAGCTGGTGAAAAAAGCGCCCTACATCGCCCGGACCCGAGGCACGCGCACGTTTCCGTGGCGCGTGGTGACCATCGACCCCGACGACCGCGCGCTGCTGGAGAACAACCTCGCCTACCAGCTCGCGTCGAAACCCGTCGAAGGCGACGCCTCGTGGGTGCGGCCGGGCAAGATTTCGTGGGAGTGGTGGCATTCGCTCAATATCTACGGGGTCGATTTCCGCTCGGGGGTCAACACCGCGACCTACAAGTATTACATCGATTTCGCGGCCAAATACGGCATCGACTACATCCTGCTGGACGAAGGGTGGTCCGTGAGCACGCTCAATATCAAGGAGCCGCGCCGGGAGATCGACCTCGGGGAGCTGATCCGCCACGGCCGCGAAAAGGGCGTCGGCGTGGTGCTCTGGACGCTCTGGAACCCCATGAAGAAGGACCTGGAAGGCATCCTGGACACCTACCGCGACTGGGGCGTGAAAGGCATCAAGATCGACTTCATGCAGCGGTCCGATCAGGAGATGGTCCGATTTTACGATGAGATCGCCCGCGCGGCGTTCGACCGTGGTCTGATCGTGGATTTCCACGGGTCGTTCAAACCCGCGGGGCTCCAGCGCAAATACCCCAACGTCCTCTCGTTCGAAGGAGTTTACGGCATGGAGCACGACAAATGCTCGACCGACATTTCGCCCGTCCACGACTGCACGCTGCCCTTCACGCGCATGGTCGCCGGACCGATGGACTACACGCCCGGCGCCACGCGCAACGCCACCCGGGCCGATTTCGCCATCAGCTGGGACAACCCGATGAGCCAGGGCACGCGCGCCCATCAGGCGGCGCTGTACGTCGTCTTCGAAAGTCCGCTTCAGATGCTCTGCGACTCGCCGTCGCACTACCTGCGCGAAGCGGAGTTCACGGCCTTCATCGCCGCCGTGCCGACCGTGTGGGACGAAACGGTGGGGCTCGCCGCCTCGGTGGGCGAGTACGCCGCCGTGGCGCGCCGCAGCGGTGAGAAGTGGTACATCGGAGCCATCACCGACTGGACGGCCCGCACGCTGGAGGCCCCGCTGAAGTTCCTCGACGGTGGCCGCTACCGCATGAAGGTCTTCGCCGACGGGGTGAATGCCGACCGCATCGCGCGGGATTACCGCACCGAAACCCGTGAAGTCACGCGCGACGACGCGATCGCCCTGCGGATGGCCCCCGGAGGCGGTTGGGCCGCCGTTCTCGAACCCGTGAAATGAAAACCAGCGCGTTCATCCTCTTTGCGGCGCTGCTCGCCGCCTCGTCTCTTTCCGTCACGGGGCGGGCGGCCACGCGCACGATCGATCTGTGCGGCCGCGTGACGGCTTCCGGCAGGGGCGTGACGGGAGTTTGCGTCACGGACGGCCGCACGATCGTGCGCACCGACGCCAAAGGGCGCTACCGCCTGCCGTCGGATACGGAGGCGGAGTTCGTCTACCTGACGCTGCCCGACGGGTACGAAATCCCCCTGCGCGACGGCACGCCCTGCATCTACCGGCGCATCGCTCCCGGCAGACGGCGCTACGATTTCGCGCTGGAGCCCGCGGCGCAGGACATGACGCGCCACCGCCTGCTGGCGGTCGCCGATCCGCAGGTCTACTTCGAGTGCGAGCTGGACAGCGTGCGCCGGGCCGCGGACGACATGCGGCTGACGGCCGCCGACGGAGTGCCGACGCTGGGGGTGGTCTGCGGCGACATCATCGGCGACATCGACCGCAGGCCCCCGCTTTTCGAACCGGTTAGCGAGGCCCTCGCCGCGAGCGGGGTCGCGTTCTTCTACGTCGCGGGCAACCACGACATGGACCTCGGCGTGCGGACGAGCGACCGGGCGAAACGCTCGTTCAAGGAGCACTTCGGCCCGACCTACTACGCTTTCGACCGCGGCCGCGTGCACTACGTGGTGCTCGACGACTGCTTCTACATCGGCCGCAGCTACCTCTATGTGGGGTATCTCGACGAGCGGCAGCTCCGCTGGCTGGAGCAGGACCTCGCCACCGTCCCGGCGGGCCGCACGGTGGTCGTCTGCCTGCACATCCCGACCTGGTCGCGCGCGGCGCGGAGCGGTGAATGGAGCCGCGAGGAGTCGCACAAGGTGCTCAACAACCGCCGGGCGCTCTACCGGATGCTCGAACCCTACAACGCCCATATCCTCTCCGCGCACGAACATTACAACGAAAACTACACCCCCGAGCCGCACCTCTTCGAGCACGTCCACGCTCCGCTGAGCACCCTTTTCTGGCAGACCCCGTGGAGCATGGACGGCATTCCGGCCGGGTACGGGGTCTACGAGTTCGACGGCGACGGCCTCACGTGGTACTACAAGGCCGCGGACCACCCCCGCAGCCGGCAGTTCACGGCCTACGGCGTCGGCGAGGACCGCCGCCGCCCCGACGCCGTGACGGTCAACGTCTGGAACTGGGACCCCGCCTGGCAGGTCGTCTGGTACGAGAACGGCGAGCCGCGCGGACCGATGACCCGTTACACGGGGTACGACGCGTCGATCTACGACTACGTGGCGCGTTACAGCGAGCATTTCAAGCACAAAAACATCGGCGCGGACCGCACCGAACACCTCTTCCACGCCCTGCCCGCGTCGCCCGATGCGCATATCCGCGTCGAAGTCCGCGACCGATTCGGCCGGCTCTCGGTCTGGGAGAGCGGCACGGGCTATTCGACACCGAAAAAACCATGACAGCACGATGAAAAAACCTCTTTCGATCCTCTTCGCGGCGCTCGCCGCACTCCTCTGCACCGCCTGCGGCAGCTCAGGCCGCGTCTGCTCGCCCGACGGCACGCTTTGTCTCGAGGTGGCCGAACGCGGCGGCCGCATCGGCTACTCCGTGACGCGCCGCGGCGCGCCCCTTTTGGATTTCTCGACGCTGGGATTCGAACTGCTCGATGCCCCGGCGCTGCGCGAAGGGCTCGAAATCACGGGCACGTCGCGCGACAGCCGTGACGAGACGTGGGAGACCGTCTGGGGCGAACAGCGCACCGTGCGCAGCCATTACAACGAACTGAGGGTCAGCGTGCGCGAAAGCGACGCACCCCGCCGCCGCTTCGACGTGGTGTTCCGCCTGTTCGACGACGGCTATGGCTTCCGCTTCGAATTTCCCGAACAGCCCCATCTGGGCGAGTTCGCGATCACGGACGAGCTGACCGAATACCGCTTTCCGTCCGACCACAACGCCTGGTGGATGCCCGCGCGCGAACCCTACTACGAGAGCCTCGCCCGCCACACCCCCATCTCGCGGATGGACACGGTCAACACGCCGCTCACGCTGGAATGCGCCGGCGGAGGGTATCTCGCCCTGCACGAGGCCGATCTGACGGACTACGCCAAAATGAGCCTCTACCCCGACGGAACCACCCTGCGCTGCCACCTCACCCCGTGGTCCACGGGGGTGAAGGTCTACGCACGGACGCCTTTCCGCACGCCGTGGCGCACGATGATCGTCGCCGACACGCCGGGCGGTCTGGTAACTTCGCGGCTCATGCTCAACCTCAACGAGCCGTGCCGCATCGAGGACACCTCGTGGATCCGCCCCGCCAAATATGTCGGCATCTGGTGGTCGATGCATCTCTTTCAGGAGACCTGGGCGCAGGGACCCCGCCACGGCGCCACGACCGAAAACGCGAAACGTTACATCGACTTCGCCGCGGAACACGGCATCGAGGGCGTGCTGGTCGAGGGGTGGAACGTCGGCTGGGACGGCGAGTGGACCAAAAACACGGCCCGGATCCGCTTCACGGAGCCCTATCCGGACTTCGACATCGAAGCCGTTGCCGGCTACGCCGCCCAAAAGGGCGTGGAACTGATCGGCCACCACGAAACGGGGGCCGATACAAAGAATTACGAGGCCCAGCTGGAGGAGGCTTTCGCGTTCTATAAAAAGTACGGCGTCGATTACGTCAAAACGGGCTACGTCAATGTGCTGATGGACGGAAAGGAGCTGCACGACAGCCAGTACGGCGTGCGGCACTACCGCCGCGTGATCGAGACGGCAGCCCGCTGCGGCATGATGATCGACAACCACGAGCCGGTCATGCCCACGGGGATAGAACGCACGTGGCCCAACCTGATGACGCAGGAGGGCGTCCGCGGTCAGGAGTACAACGCCTGGTCGCCCGACGGCGGAAATCCGCCCGAGCACACCACCGTGGTGCCGTTCCTGCGCGGACTGGCCGGGCCGATGGACTACACGTTCGGGACGTTCCGTTTCGACAACCCCGTCTCGCCCTTCGCGCGGGTGCAGTCGACCATCGCGCGCGAGCTGGCGCACTACGTGGTGATTTACAGCCCGCTCCAGATGGCCTCGGACCTGCCCGAAAACTACCGCGGACACAAGGCCTTCGACTTCATCCGCGACGTGCCCACCGACTGGGAGCGGACGCTCGTGCCCCAGGCCGCGATCGGCGACTATGCCGTATTCGTGCGGCAGGACCGCAGCTCGGAGGACTGGTACCTCGGCGCCGTCACCGACGAGGAGCCCCGCACGGTCGGCGTGCCCCTCACGTTCCTCGCGCCCGGGGTGACCTACACGGCGCAGATTTACGCCGACGGCGAGGGCGCCGACTGGAAAACCAATCCCTATGCCGTTGACTACGAAGAGCGTCCCGTAACGGCCGCCGATACGCTGACCGTGAGCATGGCTTCGGGCGGCGGATGCGCCGTTAGGTTCGCCGCACCTGAAAAAACACCGATCCGATGAAAAAAATCCTGATTCCGGCCCTGCTGTGTCTGACGTTCGCCGCGGGCTGCACCTGTGAAAACACCATCCGCCGCCGGGCCGACGTGCTCGTCATCGGCGGCACGACCTCCGGCACGACGGCCGCCATCGCCGCGGCGCGGCAGGGCGTGCAGACGCTCGTCGTCGAGGAGACTCCCATGCTGGGAGGCATGCTCACGGCCCAGGGCGTATGCGCCACGGACGGCAATTTCGACCTGCCGTCGGGTCTGTGGAACGAGTTCCGCGACCACCTGCGGAAGCGTTACGGCGGTATCGGCGCGCTGTGGACGGGCTGGGTGAGCACCACCCTGTTCGAACCGCACGTGGCCGACAGCATCTTTCACACGATGGCCGCGGCCGAGCCGACGCTCGAGGTGGTGCACGGCTACCGCCTGACGGGCATCCTGCGCCGCGGAAAGCGGGTCACGGGCGCCGAGTTCACCGACGCGCGCGGGGGCCGCATGCTGGTGCGGGCCCGCATCACCGTCGACGCCACCGATCTGGGCGACGCGCTGCCGTTGAGCGGCACCTCATACCGTCTTGGCATGGACGCCCGCGCCGACACGGGCGAAGAGCTGGCTCCGGCCGAGGCCAACGACGCGGTGCAGGACCTCACGGTGGTGGCCATCCTCAAGGACTACGGGCCCGGCGCGGACCGAACCATCGAGCGGCCTGCGGGCTACGCCCCCGCGGAGTTCGCCGGGTGTTACGACCTCTCGTCGGAAGGGGTGCGCAGCGCCGACCGGATGCTCGAATACGGCCGTATGCCGGGAGGCAAATACATGATCAACTGGCCCAAGGAGGGCAACGACATCAACCTCGACGTGGTGGAACTTCCCCATGCCGAGCGCACAGCGGCCCTCGAAGCGGCGCGGCAGAAGACCCTGCGCTTCGTCTACCACATCCAGCACGAGCTGGGATACCGCCGCCTCGGCATCGCTGACGACGAATTCGACACGCCGGACGGGCTGGCCTACCTGCCCTACCACCGCGAGGGGCGGCGCATGGACGGCGTGGTGCGCATGACGCTCGACGACGTGACCGATCGTTACGCGAGGCCGCTCTACCGCACGGGCATCTCCGTCGGCGACTACCCCGTCGACCACCACCGCAACTGCCGGACCGATCTGCCGAAGATCCTCTTCCCGCCCGTGCCGTCGTTCAGCGTGCCGCTGGGGGCGCTGATTCCCGACCGGACCGAGAACTTCATCGTCTCGGACAAAGCCATTTCCGTCTCGAACCTCGTCAACGGCTCGACGCGCCTGCAACCGGTCGTGATGCTTACCGGACAGGCCGCGGGAACCCTCGCGGCGCTGGCCGCCGAACGCCGCTGCCCGCCGCGGGAGGTTCCCGTGCGCGAGGTGCAGGAGGCCCTGCTGGCCCAGAAAGCCTACATCGCGCCGCTCTACGACGTAAAGCCCGACGATCCCGACTTCGCGACCCTGCAGCGCATCGCCGCGACGGGCATCCTGCGCATGACGGGCGAGCCGTTCCACTGGGCGAACCGTTCGTGGTTCTACCCCGAGCGGACGATCCCGGTCGGGGAATTCACCCGCGGACTGCACGACTTCGCCCCTCGAATCCCCGTCCGGACCGACACGACCGCCCTCACCGCCGCACGCGCCGCGAAGCTCATCGCCGAGGCGGGCGGCAAAGCCCCGCGGATCCGCCCCGCGGATGCGGATAGGCCCCTCACGCGCCGGAAACTGGCGTTGCTTCTCGAGGAGTGTCTCGATCCCTTCGCCCGCCCGGTCGATCTTCACGGAGAATACCGCTAACTGCTTATGAAACGACTGATTCTGACCCTTCTGTCGACCGCCGCGGCGGTCACGCTCGCTGCACAGCCCGACTCGCTCGACTACCGCGGCGACTACTACTTCTCGAAACGCAGTCAGCAGGAGTCCCTCCCCGTGCGGCCGCACCACACGGTGATGCTCGGCAACAGCCTCACCGAGCGGGGCGCCTGGGCCGAATACTTCCCCGAAGCGCACGTGATTAACCGCGGCATAGGCGGGGACTGCGTTGCCGGCATGGCCGCGCGGCTGGACAGCATCGTGGCGGGACGGCCGCGGGCGATATTCCTCATGGCGGGCGTCAACGACCTGATATTCTCGACCATCGCGCCCGAGGCGCTGCTCCGGCAGTACGAACGTCTGCTGGACCGCATCGCCGCCGAATCGCCTGCGACGCAGGTCTTTATCCAAAGTCCGCTGCCCCTCGACGAGGCGCGCAACGAACCATATTTCACGGGAAAGAACGCCCGCATCGAGGCTTTCGACCGCCTGCTGCGGCGGATGGCCGCCCGGCGCGGACTGAAATTCATCGACATCCGCAGCCGCATGCTCCGCGACGGAAAACTCCCCGCGGAGTATACCGTGGACGGCATCCACCTCACACCGGCGGGCTACGCCGTCTGGGTCGAGGCACTGCGCCCTTACGTCACGCCGGCCGGGGCGCGTATCGGCACGGTGACCTGCGCGGGCCGAGGTCTGGCGGGGGTTGTGGTGAGCGACGGCGACAACTGCGCCGCCACCGACTCGGCGGGCCGCTTCGTGCTTCCGGCGAACGACCGGGCGCGCTTCGTCTTCGTCTCGACCCCCGCGGGCTATGCGTCGCCCTCGGAGGAGGGGGTCGTGCGCCATTACCTTCCGGCGAAGTCCGACGGCAGTTCCCACGACTTCCGTCTCCGGCGCAAACCATCCGGCGAAACCCGCCACGGCTTCGTCGTCGTCGCCGATCCGCAGCTCTTCGCCCGCAAGGAGTTCCGCCTGCTGGAGCGTGCGGCGGAGGACATCCGCCAAACCGCTGCCGCCGCCGAGCGCTCCGGACGCCCGATGCACGGCATCTGCGCGGGCGACATCACCTCGGGCGACCACACGTTCTACACCTCCTACAACGAGGTTATGTCGGCGACGGGAATCGAGTTCCGCAACGCGATGGGCAACCACGACATGAAGCTCTGGGGCCGCTCGCACGAAACGTCGGCCGCGGCGTTCGAAGCAATGTACGGCCCCGCGTACTACTCCTACAACGTGGGTGAGGTACACTACGCGGTGCTGAACGACAACTACTACATCGGCCGCGACTGGTACTACATCGGCTATCTCGAGGAGCGGCAGCTGGCGTGGCTCGAACGGGACCTGTCGTTCGTTCCCGCGGGAACGACGGTGGTCGTGGCGCTCCATATCCCGACCGCGTTCGCCGGAAAGGACGAAAAACCCTTCGACTATCCGCAGGCCGAGCGGTCGCTCTGCAACCACCGGGCCCTGCACCGGCTGCTGGAGCCCTATGACGCGCACGTCGTCTCGGGACACATGCACACGACGACGAACTGCCCCGTCCGCGAGGGGCTCTACGAACACAACGTCGCGGCCCTGAGCGGCGCGTGGTGGCAGGGCGCGATCTGCACCGACGGCACGCCGGCCGGCTACGCCGTCTTCGAGGTCGACGGCGGCGAGGTGACGTGGTACTACAAATCCGTCGGGCATCCGCGCTCCTTCCAGCTGAAAATCTACGATTCCAAGGACGACGAAGCCTTCGCCGGACGCGTCGTGGCCAACGTCTGGAACTGCGACCCCGCCTGGACGGTCGAAATGCACGCCGACGGCGGCCGCCCCGTGCGGATGGAACGCACCACGGCGGTCGATCCCCAGGCACGGAGGCTCTACGCCGATGCGTCGAAGCTCGACCACAAATGGATCACGGTCACCCCCTCGGACCACTACTACGCGGCGCCGCTGCCCGCCGGAACGCGGCGCGTCGAGGTCACGGCCCGCGACCGCTTCGGAAACACGTACCGCGCTGAAAAAAGAATAAACCGATGAAAAAACTGATTTTCTCCCTGCTGCTCTTCGCCTGCGGGGCCGCTTCGGGCCGCGGTAGGGGCCCGGTGTTCACCCCCGCCGACTCGCCCGAAATCCGCTTCACGGGCCGCGCCGCAAAGGGCCCCGGCGGAGCGTTGTCGTTCGACTGGAGCGGCAGCCAATTCACGTTCCGATTCGAGGGCACGCGCTGCGCCATGCGGGCCGCGGACACGGGCCGCAACTACTACAACGTTTTCGTCGACGGCCGTCACACCGGCGTCGCCGCCACTTCCGGGGCCGATACGACCGTCGTGCTGGCCGAGGGGCTCGAACGCGGCCCGCATACCATACTGGTGCAGAAACGCACCGAGGGCGAGCAGGGCCGCACGACGCTCCGCGGCGTCGAAACCGACGGGGCGCTGCTCCCGCTCCCCGCACCCCGCACACGCCACATCGAATTCATCGGCGACTCGCACACCTGCGGCTACGGCACCGAGGGCAAATCGGTCGAGGAGCCCTTTACGCCCGAGACCGAGAACTGCGATCTGGCGTGGGGATGCGTCATCGCCCGCTATTTCGACGCCGAATACACCCTCATCGCCCACTCGGGACAGGGCATCGTCCGCAACTGGGGCGACGAAAAGGAGGTCTCCGACTGCACCATGCGCGAACGCATGCTGCGCACCTTCGACATGGACCCGGCGTCGCGCTGGGATTTCCGCGGCTGCACGCCCGACATCGTCGTCATCAAGCTCGGCTCGAACGACTTCAGCACCGGTGTGACCCCTTCGGAGCAGGCCTTCAACGCCTCCTACGCGCAGGCGCTGGATCAGCTGCGCGCGGCCTACGGCGAGGTTCCCGTGCTGTGCGTAGCCCCGAGCGACAACACAGTGATCCTGCGCTATCTGGAGAATTTCCTCCGCGAGCGGCAGGACGCGCATCTCCACCTCACGGCCATGCTTCCCGGCATCACCGACTGGGATCGCGACATGGGCGCCAACTACCACCCCAACCACCGGGGACACCGCAAGATGGCCATGGCCGTCATTCCCTACATCGCCACGATCACAGGGTGGGAAATGCCCGACCGGAATGTCGAATAATTAGCCGCAAATAATTATCTTTGGTGTCGTAACGGCACTTTTATCGGTCGGAGGGTTTTGCCGAACCGCCGGGAATCCGGTTTTGCACCCTTCCGCCTTTTTCGTATCTTTGTATAAAATAAGCCGAAACCGGAGGGGGAGGGCCGCCGCAGGGTCGTTTTCAACCGCTCCCGCCTCCGTCCGTAATGTCCGTGCCTAACTACTAAACGCAAAAACGCATGAAACCCGAAACCGTCCGGCGCCGCTCGCCGCTATCCTGGGTTCCGACCGTCTACTTCGCCATGGGACTGCCGTTTATCCTCGTGAACATGGTCTCCACGCTGATGTTCCGCGGTCTGGGCATCGACGATGCGCGCATCGCGCTGTGGACCTCGCTCATCATCCTGCCGTGGTCGCTCAAACCGATCTGGAGCCCCCTGATGGAGATGTTCCGCACCAAGAAATTCTGGGTCGTGTCGACCCAGCTCATCTCCGGGCTGGGGCTGGCGCTGACGGCGCTGACGCTGCCCCTGCCCGACTTCTTTCCCTACGCCGTGGCGCTGATGGGCGTCATTGCCTTCAGCGGCGCCACGCACGACATCGCCACCGACGGGGTGTATATCACCGAACTCTCGAAGGACCAGCAGGCGCGGTTCATCGGCTGGCAGGGGGCGTTCTACAACATCGCCAAGGTGTTCGCCATGGGCGGGCTGGTCTATCTGGCCGGAGCGCTCAAGGAGCGGGTCGGGATCGTCGAGGCGTGGATGATCGTCATGGCGCTCTGCGGCGCGCTGCTCTTCCTGCTGGGAATCTACCACCTGCGGATGCTGCCTTCGGGCGGCGAAGCCACGGCCCATGCGGGGAGCGTCGGCGAGGCGCTGCGCGAGACGGGCGCCATCTTCCGCGGATTCTTCCGGAAAAGGTACATCGGCATCTACATCGCCTTCATCGTCTTCTACCGCTTCGCCGAGGGGCTGGTCATCAAGATCGTTCCGCTGTTTCTCAACGCCCCGCTCGACAATCAGGGTCTCGGCCTGACCGAACAGCAGATCGGCCTCTACTACGGCACGTTCGGCGTGATCGCATTCGTCGTGGGTTCGATCCTGGGCGGCTACTTCATCGCGTGGCTCAAACTGCGGCGGGCGCTGTTTCCGCTCATCACGATCTTCAACATCCCGTTCGTGGTCTACGCCCTGCTGGCCTGGTTCCAGCCCGCATCGCCCCTGCTGATCTGCGGCGGCATCGTCTTCGAATATTTCAGCTACGGATTCGGGTTCGTGGGCCTCACGCTCTTCATCATGCAGCAGGTGGCGCCCGGACCGCACAAAATGGCCCACTACGCCTTCGGTTCGTCGCTGGCCAATCTGGGCGTGATGCTGCCGGGCATGGCGAGCGGCTGGCTCTGCGACCAGGTCGGCTACCACCGCTTCTTCCTCTGGGCCCTCATGGCCACCATCCCCATATTCCTCATCGCCTGGCGCATCCCCTTCGCCCATCCGGACACGGAGGAGGGAGCGGCCCAGGCCGTGGAAAAGGAACTGACCGACGAATAAATCACCGATAAACACCGTTAGACATGCTGAAAAATCTTATCATCACCCTCGCCGCCGCCCTCACCGCCGCGACGGCCGCCGCACAGGCCCCGGCCGACTGGGCCAACTTCGGACGTTTCGAAAAGGAGAACGCCGCGCTGGCGGAGCATCCGAAAGTCGTTCTGATGGGCAACTCGATCACCGAAGGGTGGATCGCCAAGCGTCCCGACTTCTTCGCCGAAAACGGCTACGCGAGCCGCGCGATCAGCGGACAGACCACTTCGCAGATGCTCGTGCGCTTCCGCGCCGACGTCGTGGAACTGCATCCGCAGGTCGCGGTGATCTGCGGCGGCACGAACGACCTGGCGCAAAACACGGGCTACATCTCGCTCGAGCACATTCTGGACAACATCCAGTCGATGGCCGAGCTGGCGCGCGCCAACGGCATCCGGCCCGTCCTCTGCTCGGTGCTCCCGGCCGGTGACTTCCCCTGGCGTCCGGGTTTGGAACCGGCGCAGAAGATCGTCCGGCTCAATGCGATGATCCGCGCCTACGCCGAACGGGAGGGCATCCCCTATGTGGATTACCATACGCCGATGGCGGCCGCGGACGGTTCGATGATCGCCGAATACACCTACGACGGCGTGCATCCCACCGAAGCGGGGTATCGGGTGATGGAGCGGATTCTGCCGCCCGTCGTCGAACGGGCGCTCTCCGACAAGTGACAGAACGGGGCTTCGGCCCCGTTTTTTTGGTCAGGTGCGCCAGAAGATTTTGCTCCGCGTGAAGGCCGCCGTGAAGAGCATCATCAACAGGGTGACGATCACCCCGCGCCCGACTCCCATCACGCAGCCGCACTGACCCCACAGCCACGGGAGCGCCACGGCCCGGTCCGCGAAGACGAGCAGCGGCACGACGACGTAACCCGCCGCCGTGTAAGCGATCATGGGGTTCTGCCCGCAAAGGACGAGCAGACCGCCCCGCGAACGGCCCTTTCGGAGCAGGACCGACGTGACCAGCAGCACGTGCGAAGCCATTCCGGCCGTGATGAAAAAGTAGCTCACCGTGGCGGGGTCCTTCTTCACGCCCTCTTCGAGCGATTCGAACGCAAGACCCAGCAGGAGCCAGAAAAATCCGGTCGTGAACAGTCGATAAAGCAGGGATTCGATCCCAGTGCGGGGCTTGCGCAGCAACATCCACGCCGCCGTGCCCAGCGCGAGCGTCAGCACCAGATTGAGCGTCAGCGTACGGGTGAAAAGCCCCCACATATTGACCGCAAGGAGCAGCGCTGTGAGCCCTGCGGCGGCGATCTGTCCGGAAAGCGCCGGACGCTCCTCCTGCTGCCCGCGCGCCAGCCAGCGGGCGAACAGATCGCCGGCCACGCTTCCCGGCAACACGATGCAGAGGTATTGCAGAAACTCCGTGCGGAAGAGCCACGGCACAGGCGAGAAGTTCCACACCGCCTCGTTCCACGACCCCGGAACCGCCGCGCCCAGCTTCAGGGCGGCAATCAGGGCGACGATGCCCATCCGCAGCCAGAGGTTGCGGCGCGTCAGCCACCAGATCAGCGAACCCGCGACGACCACGTCGGCGAGAATCAGGATGATGATGTCCGACCGCACGACGCTCACCCCGACGCCCAGCCACCGGTACACGCCCATAAGGACCGCGAGGACCGCAATGCCGCCGGCGTTGAGCCACCCGTTCTGCCGCGGGATGAAGCCGGGAATCCGCACGAACATCGCGAAAAAGGCGCCCCAGACCGTCATCGTCACAAGGGCGCTCACGACGGGACGCTGCAACACGGCGTCGAGCGTCCACAGCCCCGTGTTGCCGAGCGCAACGGCGAAAAAGGCGAGCAGCAGGCCCCGTTTGAGGATCGAGACGACGATCCGCCGGGGCGGGTCGCCGCGGTTCAGCCTGCGGCCCAGCGAGAGCGGAAAGGCCGCGCCCATCGAAAAGAGGAAAAAGGGGAAGACGAGGTCCACCCACGTAATTCCCGCCACCGACGCATCGAAGACGAACGACGGCGGCGGCAGCTGCGCGTGGAACAGCCACGCCGGCAGGTCGGGATTCCAGGCGATGTAACCCGAGAGGACCATCCCCACGATGGCAAGTCCCCGCAGGATGTCCACGGCATAGGCACGATTATTCATTCAGGCAGTTTCAGTTTAATAATTTTAACTCCAAACGCCTGTAAAAATAAGAAAAATCAACACCAACACCCACAAAAGCAAAAACTTTTACACTGTTAGTCCCCCAAATAAGGGCATATCTGAAAATTACACACTATTTTCATTGCATGGAATTCCCGGCTAAGAGGGTTTATGTGTGTTTTCCGGCGAGCAAGTGCGGCCTGCACCGGGTTGTTTCCCGGGATGGATTGTCCGGCTGAAAGCCGGATATGGGAGTTCCGGCGAGCATGTTTTATGCATCGGAAAGAACGGGGCAAATGGATTGTACAGAAGTACTACCCATTCGTTTCCCGAGAGGAGAAAATGGGTGTAAATATTAAATATTCAGCGATTTAATCTTTGCACAGGGTTTCTTCTTCGAGGGATTCCAAGCATAATAAGGTAATTCCAGACGAGGTTACGGTTTCCAGATCGTTACCTCGTCTGTTTTGCTGTATTTTGCATAAAATATTCGTTTGCAATTTCTTGCATCGCGCTTCATCTTGACAGACAACTCTGAGGAAATTAGTTTTAACCCCCAAATTTCATCGGAGTATGCGCAGTACATTCAAGGTTCTGTTCTACCTCAAAAAGGACAAACACAAAGTTCAGCCGGTTGTTCCCGTCATGGGCCGTATTACCGTCAACGGTACGATCGCCCAGTTCAGCGCCAAACTCAGCGTTCCTCCCCATCTGTGGGAGGTGAAGGGCGGTCGCGCCAAAGGCAAAAGCCTCGAAGCCGACCGTATCAACCGCTATCTGGATAATATTCGTATCCAGATCGGAAAGCATTACCAGTCTATCTGCGACCGTGACGGATATGTTTCCGCCGATAAGGTGAAGAACGCCTATCTGGGTTTCAGTAAAAGGTATAAACTGTTACTGGAGTTATGCGATGAATTCTGCAAAGAGTACAAGAACCGTATAGATGTGGACCGTACTATCCATTCCTTATTCCGTTATCAAACGCTACGACGCGATTTGAGTCTTTTCATCTGTCAGGACTATAAAGTCAAGGATATACCCCTTGTGGAACTGGATCAGTCTTTTGCAGAGAAGTTTGCCGCCTATCTGAAACATGTCAAGGGCCTTGCCGACACGACGATCAGCGTTGAGATCAAATCACTGAAGCATATCGTCAAGAAAGCGTTTAACGACGGGCAAATGGAGAAGAATCCGTTTGCCTATTACTACTACTTTGCCGACCAGCCGGAAATTGAATATCTCACCGAAGAAGAAATCAATAAACTAATTATCGGCAAAGTCAAGCAGCAGCGTCAGGATCGGACACGGGATATGTTTCTGTTCTGTTGTTTTACGGGCCTGTCCTATGCCGATCTGGCCAAACTGAGTTATGAGGAGTTGAAACAGACTCCGGACGGAGCATGGTGGATTAACAGTATCCGTCAGAAGACGAAAGTACCGTTTACGGTAAAACTACTTCCGGTTGCGAAAGCTATTCTTGAAAAGTACCGAATAGAGGAGAATAGGTATAATCCGCTGTTTCCCGAGAATCCGGGAAAGGTCTTTCCGGTAGCTTCATTGAAATCCTCGGATGCCTGCCTGAAACATATCGCCAGACAATGCGGAATTACCAAGAATCTGAAATTCCACATGGCGAGACATACCTTTGCAACGACGGTCTCCTTGATAAACGGTATTCCACTGGAAACAGTATCAAAAATGTTGGGACACAAATATACGACCACGACTCAGATTTATGCCAAGGTGACAAACCAAATGATAGATAATGCGATAAGCCGAATAGAGGACCAAATTGGCGAACGGTTCCAATGTCCGACTCTGAAAGAAGAGAGCGACGGCTAATCCGAAAGACATCGACGATTACAAGTTTCCCGCCGAGAGGCAATTAAACGCCGGAGATGGAAATACGCAAGACCTTGTGAATCGCCCGAGGGCGAGCCTTGCGTATTTCCATCCCCGGCATTTTGCTGGTCGTCGGAAAAGGCGGACTTTTGCGGCCCAGACGCCAGTCGTTTCGCTACGTCCATATCAGAAACCCAAGTAATCGCTTATCGCATTATCTGTTTAAAATAGTCGTCTGTTGTTCTTCTTCTCGTGGAGATAATTCAACTCGTCGCTGTAAATTCCGATTACAAAGCGTAGCATATTGTCGACCAAAGCTGTAAGCCTTGTATTCTCATTCCCCAATAAGTGGAGGATTGCTGATACTTTGTGCTTGGTTGCCGCACTGATATAGATCGCCGAACGGTTACGGCAGTCCGCCGGGGCAAAGAATGTGCGTTCGAAATCCGGCAGCGGAATCTTTTTGCGACGGAATCCGGCCAGCTCCTTTACGTCACTCGTTTGGGTATTGACGTCTGTCCTTTCAGCAGTCGGAGCCGATGCTCCGGATACCGTTTCCGATGTCTTTCCCTCGGGAGCGTCCGTATTTTCCGCTTCCGGATCGGGAATCCGGCGGACAACTTTCGAATCCAAAGGGGCTTGTCCGGCGATCATCTGACGCATCAATTCTTCGTCGACTTCGATATGGGGACGCTTCGATGGTTTTGTTGCGAGGTTGTCGGTTTCTTTTAATGAATCCATGGTACAATGTTTTTAAGATTGAACGTTCGCTTTATGCTTGTAAAGCGTGTGTGTCTGGTTTTATGGTTTAAACCATTCAAAATACCATTTTCTGCTTCACGCAGTTTATATCGGAATAATGAACGGAACAAGAAAACCTACCTTTCATGATGCAGGATACCACCGACTGAAATACCTCGGTTTTGATGTCCGGCCACGACCGCTCCAGTCCGCACCTAGAGCTTGTTTTGGCGCCCGGACGGTTGTAATATTGCAACCGGGAAAGACCCGTCCTCGAAAGCCGTAGCGGAGGTTTTTCAAAGTTTTCACAAAAAATTTCCGCCGCGGATTTTTGTTATCGCCAGATAACAGCGAGCTGTACCTTTGTCCGACAAATTGGCATTTGTCCGACAAAGGTGCTCGCCCTGCGAGGCCGGGCGTTCTCCCGAGTCGAACGCCTTTTTAACCGATATTATGAATACCGACCGAACACACACACAACAATTCCGAACTCCGAGTTATAAATACTCCTTCCGGCTCAATGAAGAGCAGAATATCCGCTTCAACGAGTTGCTCTGCAAAGCCGGACTTGAGCATAACCGCAGCCGGTTTATCGTCAAAAGAATCTTCGCCGAGGAATTTGTTGTCATCAGACGCGACCCGTCAAAGACGCAGTTCGTCGCCCGGCTGAACGACTTTTATTTCCAGTTTCAGAAACTCGCCAACAACTATAATCAGATTGTAAAGGCTGTCAATGCGCACTTCTCCAACGTCGCTATCCCGCATCAGATCGCCGCATTGGAACAGCGCACGAGGGAGTTGAAGGCCCTGAGTATCGAGATTCTGAACCTTGCCAAACAAGCTAAGGAATGGTTGCGAATATAAGATCCGGGGCAACACCCGGCGGGGCCCTGCGTTACAACAAGGAGAAGGTAGATAAGGATGAAGCCGAAGTGCTGCTTTGGCAGAAGATGCTCGAACCATATGATAAATGCGGACGCCTTGATATTGATGCCTGCATGGAGAGCTTCATGCCGTATCTCGAAGCCAACCGCAGGACTATGAACACGGTTTTCCATGCCTCGCTGAACCCTTCACCGGAGGACAGGCTGACAGACGAACAGTTGCGGGAGATTGTGTTGGAAAAGCTACTCTTGATCCCGACAAGTGTAGTTTTCATCATGTATGGACTATATGGCATTTATAACCAGACCATCATGCTAAATATGCACCTCGTAACCGTAATTTGATCAGAAAGATTGCTCAGTTGATTGCGTTTTTGGACGCAAATGTAGGATTGCACACTCCTTTGTTTCCCCCCCCCTTCCAGCAATTTAAAGACAAACTAAATATATACGGTGCACAGGTCTAAATTTTTTGTAGAAAATTTTGGAATTGAAAAAATCTTTTATAACTTCGCTTTACGAAACCGATTGCGTAACTACAAAATCATGAACCCTCGCGGAAATACGAAGAAAATCTCGATCTACGATCTGGCCAGGCGGCTCAATGTCTCCGCTTCGACTGTATCACGGGCGCTACATGATCATCCGTCGATCGGAAAAGAGATGAAAGAAGCTGTGCGGGCGTTGGCGAAAGAGTTGAATTTCAAACCGAACCATATTGCAGTCGCGCTTAAAACCGGCAAAATGAAAACCATCGGTATTGTTGTTCCCCAAATTAACCGTACCTATTTTGTCGAAGCCATTGCGGGTGTGGAGCGCGAACTTTATAAGGCCGGTTATGACCTGATTATCGCCAGCACGGGCAACCTGTACGAACGGGAGCGGAAAATCATCACGTCACTCAGCCAAGGAAAGGTGATTGGGGTCATTGCTGCCGTAGCGGCGGAAACGACCGATTACTCCCATTACCAAATGCTGGTCGACAACAACATTCCGCTGGTGATGTTCGACCGTAAAATGCCCATCGACAATACAAGTTGTGTGGTACAGGACGATTTCGACGGTGCCTATCGTGCAACGGAGCACCTGATCGAGCAGGGATGCCGGCGTATCTATCATTTCCGCGGGCCTCAGAATGTGTCGGTATGGAGCGATCGTGACGCCGGGTTTCGCAGAGCGCTCGAGAAGCACGGTCTGGGGATAGCTCCCCAGGCGATTCATACGGCAATTACAACCGAGGACGAGGGCCGTAAGTACGCAAAAAAACTACTGATGCACAAAGAGTTGCCCGATGGCATTCTCTTTTCGGGAGACTTTGCGGCAAAGGCCGCAATGGAAGAGTTCATTGCGGCTGGAGTGCGTATTCCGCAGGATATCGCAGTCGTAGGATTCGTCAACGAACCCTGGGACACTTTGCTCAACCCGCCGCTCAGTTCCATCGAGCAGTTCAGTGGCAAGATCGGCGAAACAGCTGCCCAGATGATGCTGGAAGCGATCGACGGTATGCCGCACCGGAATATCGTCTACAAACCGCAACTGATCGTGCGGGAATCATCCATGAAAAGAAAGTATGCGCCGGCAACAACTCCGGTATAGCGAACCACCGATAATTGACCCTTTTTTATTTCACAATTTACGCAACCGATTGCGTAAATAAAAAACAGAAACCGAATCTATGAAACTTCATTCTTGTTTATGGCTTTTGTCCTCCGTTTTCGCACTGATTGGTCCAATCTGCATGCCTGCGGCGGAAAAGCGTCCGTCCCGCCTTCTCCCGCCGTCGCGGGACCCCGTTATCGGCACATCCGAACGTCCCGATCCCGCCATGGAGCCGGTTCGGGTCGATACACGTCCCGCCGAAAAGTACAGACTCGCCAACCTCGACTACGGCATGACGATCGGTATCGAGCAAACCCCCGGCGGTCGGATCTGGTGCTGCTGGGTCGCCGGCGGAGACGATGCCGACGCCTATTTCCTGCTGGCCTGGAGCGACGACGGGGGTGAAACGTGGAGCGATACGAAAGCCGTCGTCGATCCGCACGACGCAACGCTTCCCGAAAAGCGGCGGACGATCGTGGGCAATCTGTGGTGCGATCCCGACGGACGGCTGTGGCTTTTCTACGACGTTGCCATGACCTATTACGACGGCAGGGGAGGCACATGGGCTGCGGTCTGCCGGAATCCCGACGGGCGGAAACCCCGGTGGAGCGAGCCGCAGTACATCGGCGTCGGTTTCACGCTGAACAAACCGACCGTGCTTTCGAACGGCGAATGGATATTGCCGCAGTCGCTCTGGGAGCGCGGCGTGATCGATATTCTGCTGGATGACGGTCGTAAACAGAACGTTTATCACGATGCCTGGCATGAATACGACTCGTTGCGGCGGGCCAATGTCTTCATCTCTTCGGACAAGGGCCGTTCCTGGCAGTTGCATGCAGGCATTGCCGTCCCCGGACAGCGTCACGACGAGAATATGGTCGTCGAACGCCGTGACGGTTCCCTGGCTATGACCGTCCGGTCGAAGGCTGGCTGGATTTACCGTTCGCTCTCCTACGACAAAGGGCGTACCTGGAGCGCGCCCGAGGAGTGGCAGTCCCATGTCAACTCGCGTCATTTCATCCGCCGCCTCGCCGACGGACGCCTGCTGCTCGTACGTCACGGCATGACCGACGAGCAGACCCCCGAACGTTCGCACCTCCGGGCTTTTATCTCCGAAGACGACGGTCTCACCTGGCAGGGCGGATTGTTGCTCGACGAACGCCGGGGCATCTCTTATCCCGACGGGTTCGAGTCTTCCGACGGTTATGTCTACATCTCCTATGACCGCAACCGTTCCAAGGACGGTGAAATCCTGCTGGCGCGCTTTACGCCCGACGACGTGCTGCGCGGAGAGGTCGTCTCCCCGCGCGGCGTCCTCCGCAAAATCATCAGTACGCCCGGACGAATCAAAACCCACCGCAGTAAAAACCGCTAAACAACCTAAAACCCTATCCAAATGAAAAAAATCGCTGAATGGTTCATCAACCTCTATGCTGTCTGGATTGTCCTGAGTTTCGTCATCGGTTACTTCTTTCCCGAAGCCTTCCTCTGGTTCACGCACGGAAACCTGATGACCTGGGCTCTGGCGTTGGTAATGCTCGGAATGGGGCTCACGCTCAAAGTCGAAGACTTCCGCGCCTTGTTCCGCATGCCGCGTACCGTGGTGCTGGCCGCCATTTCACAATATACGGTCATGCCCCTTTCGGGATGGCTGATCGCGCATCTGCTGGGACTTCCCACGGAATTTGCCGTAGGCCTTATCCTTGTGGCCTGCTGCCCGGGCGGAACGGCCTCGAACATGATCGCCTACATCGGCCGAGCCAACGTCGCATTGTCGGTCATCAGTACGGCCGTCTCCACGCTGCTGGGAATCGTCATGACCCCCGTGCTGTGTAAACTGCTTGCCGGACAGTTCGTTCCGGTCGATGCCTGGGGAATGTTCATGAATGTCGTGCAGGTCGTACTGATTCCCGTCGCACTGGGGGTCTTCATCAATTACAGGTTCCCGCGTTTCGTCGCGGGACTCGGCCAGACCGGGCCGGTCGTTTCGACGATCGCCATCGTGTTCATTTCAGGAGGCATCATCGCTCCGGCCGTCATCGGTGGCCGGGAGACGATGCTCGAATATGCCGGATTGCTGATTCTCGCTTCGAGCCTGCTGCACACGCTCGGATTCACGCTGGGGTATACGCTGGGGCGCATCTTCCGTTACGACCAGGGGATAGCCAAGGCCATCGCCTGCGAAACGGGCATGCAGAACGGGGGACTGGCAGCGGTGTTGGCCAAGGACAGTTTTCCGCTGCTTATGCCGCTGGTAGCCGTACCTTCGGTGTTCTGCTCGATCATGCAGACCGTCATCGGCGGCTTGTTGGCGACGCTCTGGCGTTTTACGACGCGCGAGAACCTGCAAAACACTCCGGAACATGGCAAATAGGACAAATATCTACTATTGGAAATGCGACCGTCCGCAGGCGTTCTACGCGATCGACAGGAATGGCCGGGGCAATAGCGTCGACATCGAAAAGCGGGTCGGGGAGATGCTGACCGGTTACTTCGGGGAGCTCACGACGCTGCGGCCGGCCGGAGGACAGGGCAACCACCTGACTTTTTTGGCCGATCACGCGGGTAAGACCTACTTCATCCGGATCGAGAACGGTCCCGACGGCGACGACTACATGGAAGTCGAAGCGTCGGTGATCGAACGGGTCCGCGCCGCGGGTGTCCCTACGCCGCATATCTATGCGGTCGACTCCTCGCGCCGCGGGGTGCCGTTCGCCTATCAGATCATGGAAAAACTCGAGAGCAGCGACCTGAACCGCATCTACCGGCAGGGCGAACTCGCAACTCCGGAGATCATGCGCACCCTCGGGAGCTATGTGGCACGCTGGCAGGAAATCACCCCCACGGGTTTCGGCCCGTTCGATGCCGAAGAACTTCGCCGCAGCGGCACACTCCGCGGGCTGCATGCCGCCTATCGGGATTATTACACGCTCAACCTTAAAAAACACCTCGATTTTCTGGTTACACACGATTTTCTGACACGCGCCCGGTCGCAGGATATCGTGGAACTCGTCGGCAGCCGCCTGGGGCTGCTCGACATCGGGCGGGGATGCCTGGTTCACAAAGACCTGGCGCTCTGGAATGTCATGGGAACACGCGACGAAATCCAATCGGTGATCGATTGGGACGACGCCGTTGCAGGCGATCCCACCGACGACCTTTCGCTGATGGCCTGTTTTCACTCCGGAAGCGAAATACAAGCGCTTATCGAAGGTTATCGCAGCGTGCGGCCCTTGCCGGAGAATTTCGAGCCCCGCTTCTGGCTTCACTTGCTGCGTAACATGCTCTTCAAAGCCGTCATCCGTGTCGGAGCGGGTTATTTTCAGAAGAACAGCGATTTCTTCCTGTCGGACGACGGGGGCAAACTCGAAATACAGACCCGCATGCGTATCGACGCCGCATGCGAAGGGCTGAAAGGCAACTTTAAAATAGATCAATTATGAATACGAGAACTTTGGGCACGGGAACCTGGATTTCGGTCGGTGCCCCCGTCATCACCGAAGCAGTTGCCGGCATGGGATTCGATTGGCTGCTGCTCGATCTCGAACACGGCAGCATGACCGAGGCCGACCTGCTGCCGAACCTCCACGCTGCCGCCGCATCGGGTGTGAAAGTCATCGTCCGTATCGGCGAATTTCGCCCGTCGCTCGTCGGCCGGGTCCTCGATTTCAGAGCCGCAGGCATCATGGTTCCCCATGTGTCGGACGCCGCGACAGCCGCACAGATCGTAAGCGCCATGCGCTATCCGCCCCACGGGGAACGCGGTTTCTCGACCTCGACCCGCTCATTCGGCTACGGAGCCCGGGCCCCGAAGGAAATGAGTGGCTGGGAAGCACCTCTGCTGCTGGCGCAGATCGAAGATTACGAAGGGGTCCTCGAAGCCGAACGGATCGCCGCAGTCGACGGGGTAGACATGCTCTTTGTCGGACCGCGCGACCTGGGGCTCGATCTATCCGTGCGTCCCGCAGAGCGGACGTTCGATTTCGACGAGGCGTTGCAGCGTGTCGCAAAAGCCGCACACGCCTGCGGTAAACAGGCCGGCATCCTTGTCCGCGACACGGTCGACATCCCCAAACTCCGCGGATATGGATTCACCGCCCTGGCCGCCGGTTCCGATCTGGGCATCCTGCGCTCCGGCTATAAACAACTGATACAGGCTTTCGAATAACACAACACCGACCTTAAAACTCAACCTATGTCACTGTCATTCATAATCCGAGGTGCATTTCTGTCAGCAGCCGTCCTGTCCGTCTCCTGCAGCGGAGCCCCCGAACGCCGTACACCGACCGGCAACCCTTATCCGCAGTCGATCATGCAATCGATTGTCATAAAACCGGAATCCGATGAAACCCACCGATGGGCTGCTGCCGACGCCCGTTTCGGCAAGATGTTCGACTATTTGAAAACCCACAGTCTGGATACGCTCGCCGAAGGGCGTCACGAGATCGACGGTGAGGAGATTTTCCTGCTAATCGTCACGGGAGAGATGCACCCTGCAAGCAACGGAGTCCTCGAAGCCCACGACCGTTATTTCGACGTACAGATTCCGCTCCTGCAGCCGGAACGTTTCGGTTTGGCATCCCGCGCACAATGCCACGCCCCGCGCGGGACGATGGATACGGCCGCCGACATTCTCTTCTTCGATGACTCGCCCCGCCGTTACGTCGATGCCGGGCCGGGCGAACTGATCGTCTTCACGCCCGAGACCGCTCATGCACCCATGATCGGGTCGGGGACGCAGCGCAAGGCGGTCTTCAAGATCAAATGCAACTAACCACCTCAAACACCAACCTTATGAAAAACCTGTTCAAATTCTGTTTTGCGCTCTTCGTGCTGTCGGTGCTTCCGGCAATGCTTCCGGCGCAAACGCTTCGCGCCGTCAAAGGCACGGTGTTCGACAGCGACGGAACGACACCCATGGCGGGCGTCAGCGTGCTCGTTCGCGGAACCAACCGCGGAACAACGACCGATAAGACCGGTAAATACTCCGTGCAGGCATCCGAAACCGACATCCTCGTCTTTTCATTCCTGGGCTATGCCGAAAAATCGGCCATCGTCGGCAACCGCACGTCCATTGACATCGTACTCCAGGAGGACCGCAAGACGATCAACGAGGTCGTCGTGACGGCGCTCGGTATCAAACGCGAGGAAAAGTCGCTCGGATATGCCGTCTCGAAAATGAGTGCCGACGAGCTGAACAATGCCGCTTCGAGCAACTGGCTCAACGGTATTGCCGGTAAAGTCGCCGGACTCAACATGAACCAGGCCGGGGCCGGTCCCGGCGGTTCGATGCGCGTGACCCTGCGCGGCGAATCATCGATCAATCCTGCCGCCAGCGAAGCGCTCTTCGTTATCGACGGCGTACCCATGCTCAGCGACATGGACAGCTCGGGAGGATCGACATCGGCCTACGACGCCGGATCGTCCGACATGCCCATCGACTACGGCAACGGCGCCAGCGACCTCAACCCCGATGACATCGAGTCGATCACCGTACTGAAAGGTGCCGCCGCAACGGCGCTCTACGGTTCACGCGCCGCCAACGGTGCCATTGTCGTCACGACCAAATCGGGTAGCAAGGAACGCGGCGTGCGCGTCACCTACTCGACGACCGTAACGTTCGAAAATGCCGGTTACTGGCCCGATTTCCAGGATCAGTACGGTTCGGGCGGTATCGGGAACGACCGTTATTACTCGTTCTATAACATTGCGGCCGAGGGGCTTACAAAGACTCAGAATCACCGTTCATGGGGACCGAAATTCGAAGGGCAGCTCTATTACCAATACGGGGCCAAGAATGAGGACGGGACTTACACCGCCACTCCCTGGGTCGCCCGCGACTGGTACAAAGGTTTCTTCGAAACGGGCGTAACCTACAATAATTTCGTGGCGATCGACGGCAGCAACGGCAAGGGGACCTCGGCCCGACTTTCGTTCACCGACAACCGGAACGACTGGATCACGCCCAACACGGGTTACAACCGTCAGACCCTCTCCGCATCGTTCCGCTCGGAGGTGACCGACTGGCTGACGCTCGACATGAAGGTCAACTACAACCGCAAGCAGAGCGATAACCTGCCGCAGTCGGGATACGGCGTATCGACCATCCCTTATACGCTGATGTGGTCGCAGCAGAGCGTGCCTATCAAGTGGTACAAGGACTACCGCATCGACGAATATACCCAGAACAATCCCTTCACCACGAGTGCCGACAACCCCTATTTGCAGGCCTATGAGCAACTCAATACAATGCTTCGCAACCGGGTCTATGGCAATGTAAGCCTCAATGTCAGGCTGGCCAAATGCCTGAGCCTGATGCTGCGCTCGGGATTGGACATGAACAACGAGTTCCGCACACAGCAACAGCCCTTCGGTTCGCGCAAGGCTGCCAATGGCAAATACAAGGAACAGCGGCTCTACCGTGCCGAGTTTAACCATGACTTTCTCCTCAAATATGACAATCGCTGGGGCGATTTCGGACTCAACGCCTCGGTCGGCGGCAACATCATGCGCTACAACCAGAATAACAGCACGATGTGGTCCACGGCGTTGAAGACCCCCGGAGTTTACAAATTCGCCAATTCAGTGGACCGCCCGCTCTACACCAATACGATCCGCGACAAATCGATCCGCAGCCTCTACGCCATGGCGCAGTTCAGCTACAAGGACTACGTTTATCTCGACGTCACGGGGCGCAACGACTGGTCATCGACGCTTGCCAAGGGCAACAACTCCTATTTCTATCCCTCGGTCAGCGCCAGCGTACTGCTTTCATCGATCTTCGGATTCAGCGAGAAGGCGCCTGCCGTCGATCTGCTGAAAGTGCGCCTTTCATGGGCCAACGTCGGCAACGACACCGATCCCTACAAGATCAACAACTACTATACGAACAGCGAGTTCGGCGGCGGCTTGATCTATCCTACGGGCATTATCAATGCCGATCTCAAACCCGAGATGGTAGAGAGTTGGGAGACCGGTTTGGAGGCTCGTTTCTTCAAAGGGCGTCTCGGCGTGGATTTCACCTATTATTACTCTACGAGCCGCAATCAGATTCTCAGTGCTCCGGTCGATCCCGTCACGGGTTCGCAGAATACGCTCATCAACGCCGGCAAACTCGTGAACAAAGGCATCGAGGTAGCTCTCAGCGGCACACCGGTCCGCACGAAGAAATTTCGCTGGGACATCGACGTAGTTTACTCCCGCAACTGCAACGAGGTGCTCGAACTGACCGAAGGGGTCGACCAGTGGGTCATCAGTAAGATCGCTACGGCGCAGGTCATCGCCCGGCCGGGCGGGACGCTGGGGGCCCTTTACGGCACGGGATTCGAACGCATTCCTGAAGGTGCGACTTGCGTCATGCCCGACGGTTCGGTGAAGGACATCTCGGGCGAAATACTCTATGAGAACGGTTACCCTGTGCAGAACAAAACCGAACTGCGGTATCTGGGCGACACGCAGCCGGACTGGAAGGGAGGGATCACCATGAAGTTCTCCTACCGAGGCCTGAAACTAAGCGTTTCGGCCGACGGTCAGTTCGGGGGACACGCTTGGTCGCTTTCCAATTCGATGTTCTCTTATCTAGGCAAGTTGAACAATTCGCTCGAAGGCCGTTACGACGGACTGGTCGGCAAGGGTTATGTCTATGACTCCGCCACGGGAACCTATTCGCCCAACATGGAGGTCACCGAGGAGATCGGAACCTACTATGACCGGGTCTACAACCGCGATAACGTCGAGTCCAACATCTTCTCCACTTCGTTCATCAAACTGCGTGAGGTGCGTCTGGAATACTCGCTGCCGAAAAAATGGATGGAGAAAACGCGCTTCCTGCGCGGCGTCAGTGTCGCGGTCTTCGGCCGCAATCTGGCCATGTGGACGCGCTGGCCGCAATACGACCCCGAGATTGCGGCACTGAACGGATCGACCATCACCACGGGCTTCGAATCCGGACAGTTCCCCATGACCCGTTCTTACGGGTTCAACGTAAAACTTCAATTCTAAAATCCCGCAGTTATGAAAAACATACGCACACTCTGCCTGACGACGCTCCTCGCCGCTGCGACGATTGTATCGTGTCAGAAATTGGAGGAGATGAACAACAACCCCAACCAGATCACCCTTGGGGAAACTGCGCCCTCATCACTGCTGCAGAACCTGCTCTACGACGGCAACTGGACGCTGCAATACCGCTCGTGGCGCATTAACGGCGACCTGATGCAGTATGCCATGCAGTCCGACGGACTGGAGAAGATCTCGTGTTTCGTCCTTAAGGCCAGCGATTCGGAGATGCTGTGGCGCAACCTCAGCGGCTCATGCATGAACGCCGTGCACATGGCCCGGCTGGCCGTGGACCAGGACGACCCCAACAGCCAGGCTATTGCAATCACCCTGAAAGCCTTTTACGTCTCGGCGATGACCGATATTTTCGGCGACATGCCCTATTCCGAGGCGTTCCGGATTGTCGGCGACAACATTACCCACCCCAAATACGACGAACAGAAGGACATCTACGCCTCGCTGTGCGACGAGCTGAAAACAGCCGACGGGCTGTACGACACGTCGGCGGCCTATGATGACGCGGGCTACGACCTGCTCTACAACGGCGACCTGAAAAAGTGGCGGAAATTCACCAATGCCCTGCGGCTGCGGCTGTTGTTGCGCCAGAGCCGTCGAGTCGACGTTTCGGCCGCAATGCAGGAGGTGGTCTCGGCCGGAGCACTCTTTGAAAATAACGCCGACGGGGCTATCCTGCGGTTCACGGGTGTCGTGCCGTTCTTCAACGGTTTCGGTCCCTCGGGTTCGCTGACGGCGCCTGCCGCTTCGCAGAACAAACGTATGTGTTCGCGCCTGATCGGCCTGCTGGACGACAGCGGCGACCCGCGCCTCTCCAAATATGCGGACCCGGTCACGGTCAGCGGACAGCAGGTCTATCAAGGCATGCTTTCGGGGCAGGAGGACGATTACATCAATGCGAACAAGAGCACCACGTCGAACTATGCCCGTGCGCTTTCGAGCGACATACAGCCTTCGACCTTCATGTCGTACGCCGAACAGCAGTTCATCCTGGCCGAAGCCGCTGCGCGCGGATATATTGCCGGCGACGCCGAAGCGTATTACAAGCAGGCTGTCCGGGCTTCCGTGACCGAATGGTGCGGCGATGCGGCTGCCTCGGCAGCCGATCTGACACTCGCACATCCCCGGGTACAGTACGACGGTACGATCGAGCGGATCATCGAGCAGAAATGGGTCAGCCTCTTCATGGTGGGCTTCGAGGCATGGTGCGACTACCGCCGCACGGGCTATCCGACGCTCGAGATCGGCCCGGCCTGCGAGAACAAGAATGCGAACGGCGTAGCCACGCTTCCTACCCGTCTGTGCTATCCGACCATCAGCCAGACCGCCAACGAGGTGCAATATCGTGCAGCCGTCGAACGCATGGGCGGTAAGGACGACATGCTGACCAAGGTATGGTGGGCCTCGGGAACCAATTACTAACCTTTAATTCGAAGACTATGAAACGATTCAGAATACTTGCATTGCTGCTTCCGATACTTTGGACGGCAGGCTGCGAGAATGATGAAAATGGGGTAGCGCCCTATTTCGAGAGCGACTACTCCGCCGAAAATCCCATCCAGCTCGAGCCGCAAGGGGGAGCCGCGGACAAAACACAGGAAGTGCGTGTCGTCGTAAGGTCGAACATCAGCTGGACCGTCGCGAGCGACGCCGAAGAGTGGTGTACGGTGTATCCGGCCGCAGGAAAGGATGAAGGCCGTTTTTATGTGACCGTCCAGGTTCAGGACCAGCCTTATCCGCGCAGTTGTACCCTGACCGCCCGCGACGGCGGGGGCAATGTCGTTGCAACCATCCCCGTCAACCAGAGCGCTCCCGCGAAACGCCTTGAAATCGCGGAGCCGGAGATTACGGTCAGCGCCGACGGCGACGAAATAGCCATCGGTGTCGATACGAATATCGATTGGGGAGCCGAATTGGTCGATGCCGCCGACGCTGCGTGGGTGACGCTCGGCGCGCCCGACCTGGAAGCCGACCGGCTGCCCGTTTCGGTCACGCCGTACAGCGGCGACCGACAGGCACGTATCCGGATCTATGCGCTCGACGAACCTTCGCTGGAGCAAACGCTCACCCTGATACAGACCAGCGTTTTGATGCTTTCCGACTTCACGACGCTCGATGCCGTACCGCATAACACGCTGGTTACGCTCCGGAACGTCAATTTCGCAGTTCCCCTGGGTACGCTCTACAACCTGACCCTCGCGGGATTCGAATGCGACCTCACGATCCGCGACAGCAAAGGCAATACCTTTACGGTGCGCACTCGCGATAGCGATGGTTTCAAACACGCGCAGAACATCCTTTTCGGGGATTATAACCTGACGGGCTCCATCGACCGTTCGGGTTCCACTCCCGCACTGAGGCTGCGTTCGGAGGCCGACATGGTGAAGATCGCCGCCGAGTCCTACCGTTCGATCGCAGAGTGGTACGGGGATAAGAGTGCGGTTTCGGATACGGGCTGGAGCGTGGCAAAGGGTTCGGGAACGGCTACGTTCGGTGTAAAGATCAACAGCGCCGGTGCCGATGTCAAGTCCTCGTTCGCCCGCAGGGATTGTACGAAGGCGTATGCTGCCGACAACACCTATTGGGGGCCGAGTCTCAAGTCATGGGACGGTTCGGGACAATACTACAAGTTCACGGTTTCGACCGCCGGTATATCGGAAGACATCTACCTGTCGCTTTGGACTTTGTCGTTCAGCTCGTCGGTTGCCGAACTGAAAGTCGAATGGGCCGAGAGCCCCGATGCGGCGACGTGGACCGACTGCGGCGTGGTGCTCACGCAGAACAATGCGGCGAACGGCACCAGCAACGAATACTTTCTGGGGACGTACAGCGTGCGTGCACCCGGCGCTCAGAACCGTGAGACGGTCTGCTTCCGGGTTTCGAAAGCCTCGGACAAACGGGCCGACGGCAAGACATCGGTCATCAGCGCCATGGGCCCGAATTACATGTGTTATTTCGGCGTCTTTGCGCTGAACGAATAACCGTCCGGACATTGTCGGGTTTTCCGTCCGCCCGAACGCCCCGGCTGCCGGGCGGACGGAAGGCTCTACAATCCGGAACCAAAAACAACCCATTATGACCCGACTGAAAACCATATTCCTGCCCGTTCTTCTGTTTGCAATGGCCTGTACGGGGGATTCGACCGGCAAGCCTTCGCAGAACGGCCCCGACGGCCCCGGTTCCGGAGGGACGACACTGCCCGAAGGGACGGTGTCGATCACCGATTTCCGTGCCGCGGCGGCCGGCGGAGATTGGCACAAGGCTTTTACGGAGGCTTTCCGGGTTGCCGACCGGATTCTCGTCCCTGATGGAGAATATCCGCTCTCACCCCTTATGGTGCCTTCGGGCAAGATGATCGAAGGAGCCGGCGCGGGTACGGTCTTCACGCCGCTCGGCTCGATCCTGTTCCGGGTGGAAGGCTCGGCCGACGACGAAATCCCGGTCGTGAACCACATTCCCGATTTCTCCTCGGCGATCGAAGTGGCTTCGGTCCGGGAGTTAGTTCCGGGCGATCTGGTCATTCTGAAATCACAGCGTAACTGCATGTTCCGCGAAGATGCGGGCGATTGGACCCTGGGGCAGACGACCAAAAACAGCCGGACCTGTTTTTTTGGCGAACTGCTCACGGTCCGTTTGGCGGCAGGCAATACCGTAACGACCGAAGAAGCAACTCTTTTTCCCTTCTACCGCAGCGATGCATCTCAGGAAACGGTGAAAGCGGGCTTTGAGACGCGCGCTGGCTCGACCCTGCAACGGATCGATGCCGTGCGGGATACGCACCTGAAAAATTTCACGATCCGTGTGTCGAGAGCTTGCTCCGAGATCGTGCGGATTAAATGGGCCGAGAACTGCACGGTCGAGCAAGTCACATTCCGCGTTTCAGCCGTTCCGGACGATTCGTTTATGGTGCTCAAGATCTATTTGGCGCGTAACTGCAAGGCCGTCGGCTGCCGGTCGGAATACTCCTCGGCGCTGATTGCCGATCTCCAGAAACGCATGACGAAGAATTACGACTGCTATTCGACCTACAATAACTTCCGCATCATCAGTTCCCAGGAGTGTGTGCTGGAGAACTGTACCGACAATTTCGCCTCCCATGCCTTCAACATCACCTACTCCTCCGGCGGCATTCCGAGCATCCGCTGCAAAATACGGAACTGCCGGGCTGTCAATTCGGTCTGGGCGGGCGTGATCGCGCAGCAGTGTACGCCGTGGAGCGAACTTGCAGGCAATACGGTCGAACGGTCGGGGCAGGGGGTGTTGGCCGGATGCCGTGGTTCAAAGATCGTGAACAATACGGTCAGCACTCATCTGCCCTTTTCAACCGACTATTATTATACGCGGATCGCCCGGGGCGGCACGGTCGGCGTAGCTGTTTTCGAAGGTTATGCCCGCAACTGCGAAATCCGGGGCAACCGCGTGGAGAATTTCTACACCGGAATCGCCGTATTGGATGGTTATGAGGAACTGAATGTCTTCGACCGGGTCGATGCCGTCATCGCCGACAACACGGTCAGGAACTGCATCCACGGTTTTTACCATTATCGCAATTCATACAATACCGCCCGCGGTGCAATGCATGTGACGCTTTCGTGCAATGTGTTGAACGGCGCGGGAGACAGCGTATCGGCCGGGGGCAAACAACGGGAAACTTACGGTATTCGCCTTTCGGACCGCTGCGGGGAGTATGCTATCCGCTCCAATGCGACCGATGGGTTCCGCTACGGCGCTGCTTTGGGCTGTATGCCCGATTACATGACACTCGATGCCAACCGTTTCTCCAACGGCCGTTACGGGATTTTTCTCGACGATCTGTCGGGCACGGGCGAAACCGGGGATATTCACTTGCACGACAGCGACAACACTTTTTCTTCGATCCTGATTCCGCGTCAGGGGCTGGATCAGGCGTGCGTAAAAAACTATTGATTATGAAACGCTTTATCATCTCGGTACTCCTGCTTGCCGCGGCCGAAACCCTGTGTGCCCAGCGGGTCGTGCTTTCCGACTACGCCGCAAACAAATCGGGCGACGATTGGGCGGGGGCTTTCGCCGCCGCTTTCGCCGAAGGCGATTTCGTCTACGTGCCCGAAGGGGAGTATTATTGCTCCGAAGTCCGCGTTCCGGGCGGCAAGACCATTGCCGGGGCCGGAAACGCGACCCGTTTCCGGCCTTTGGGCAAAGTGCTGTTCTGCGTGGAGGGCGTCGTTGAGGAAGAGCGCCTCTTGGCCGAAGACATGGCCGATTTCTCTCGGACCATGCGGCTCGTATCGGCCGACGGACTGCTCCCGGGCGACGACCTGCTGCTGATCGGACAGCGCAACAGCATGATGCGTGAAGACTGCGGTCCGGAATGGACGCTCGGACGGACCTACAAGAAAACCTGTCCGTTCGGGGAGTTTCTCACGGTCGAAACCGTTGAAGGCTGTGTCGTCACGACCACGACCGCAACGCTTTTTCCGTTCTATTACAAAGACGCTTCGCGCGAGACAATCCTCGAAGAATATCCCATCAAGCGCCGGCATACGACCGTACAGCGGCTCCGGATGGTGAAGAATAGCCACCTGCGTAATTTCACGGTCGTTAATACGGCGGATTGCACAGGGGCTATATCGTTCCGGTATGCCGAGCAATGCTCTGCACGGAATATCCGAGTCGAGATTCCTGCCGTGGCCGACAATTACTGCCCCTTTTCGATCAACTGGTCGAAATACGTCAGCTGCCTGGGATGTTCTACAATGTTCGATGAGGAACTGGCGGCTTCGTTGAAACCGATTGCTGCCGAAGGGTTCAAAGCCTATTCGCGTTACAACCTTTTCTGCATTTTCGCCTCATTCGGCTGCGGGTTCGAGCAATGCGAATCGGATTTTTCGACGCACGCTTTCAACATTACTGCCGGGCGGGTCGGCCATATCCCCTGTGTAGGATGTTATGTGCGAAATTGCCGTGCTTCGAACGCTTTGTGGGCCGGAGTCATCGTGCAGCAGGCTTGCTGCAACTCCCTGCTCGAAGGCAACAAGGTTTCCGGTTCGGCCCAGGGAGTCGTCTCGGGAGGACGCAACACCGTCATCCGTAACAACGAGGTGTATTGCGACCTGCCGTTCGAGACCAATTATTATTACGCCCACGCCAAACGGGGCGGGACCTCGGGCGTGGGGCTGTTCGAAGGGTATGCTGGCGGATCTGTCATCGAGAACAACGTGATTACGGGAGCACGCACGGGCATTCTGATCATCGACGGCTACGAGCAGAACAATATTTTCACCGAAGGTGATATCGTCATCCGCGGCAATCGAACCCATGAATGTCTCAACGGGTTCTTCCTTTACAAAAACAAATATAATCGGGACCTGAACCGGCTGAATATCCTGCTGGAAGAGAATAGTTTCATACGCGATAGCGGCACCACCGCGAGAATCGGCGGCCATGATTCGAGTTCCTACGGCATACGTCTCTTTCCGCGCACCTGTGGTGTGACACTGCGAGGCAATGCCGTTTCTGGCTGTAAATACGGGATGTTCGTTTCGTCTCCGGCCGAGGAGATCGTTGTTGAAGGTAATGTCGTTCAGAATACGACTTACGGAATTTCACGTAAACGCAACGAGCATCCACAAATTGGGCTTCAGACTAAAAACAATACGTTTATCCATGTTAAAACTCAGGAAAAAGAGTGGTGATGGCAATAAGTAGGTTGAAAGTGTATAATCTGTTCTCTTTCTGTTTTTCGAGTCGGTTTAGAGTGCTTGCTCGACAAGCCGGATGTTTGCGGTTCAAATCCGCTTGTTCCCACCAAAAACAAGCCACTCATTGCGAGTGACTTGTTTCGTTGGTATCAGTACGACAATTCGTTGAGTTTCCGTTTGGCTCGGGAGAGCCTATCGGGCCAGCCCGCTTCCGGGGTTATGGTGGCGAATCCGGAGAGCAGCGTTTCGAGCTGTTCGAGCCGTGACGCGGCCTCCGGTGTTCCGGTTGCTGCGAACTCCTTTTTCAGGATCGAGATCTTTTCGGCATCCTGGATTCCTTCGACCAGTCGTTCGAACCGGATGGAAGAGCGTGCCCCGGGATAAATGATATACGTATCGCCGGCGGGGAAGGTTCTGAAACGCGAGTCGGTCAGCGGTTCCCCGACCCACGAATTGTAGGCCCAGCGCAGGAATCCGTCGTAACCGCAGGCGGCCGTATACCATCCGGCATAGACCGCTTCAGCGGGGTCGGAGAAGGTGAACATGTTGGGAAAACGGTCCGAACAGCAGACGTAGTAGGTCGTTACGAAGCCTTGGGCGCGTCGCTCGGCGATATGCTGCGGCGGAACCCGGTCGCGAACTTTGACGCACATGCTGTTTATGAAGGGATAGCTCAGGTAGCTGTTCTTGTTATCGGCCATGGCGATTCCCAATTCGGGAGCCGTCTTCCGCAGGAGGTCGAGCGCATCGGTCATCTCTTCCGGCGAACGTTCGTCCATGGCGATATTCGTCCGCCCGAGCCACCCCTTTTCACGGAGGTGCCCGGTGAAGTCGGTGAGGAACGGTACCCATAGCTCTTCGAAGGCCGGAGTGCCCGGATCGGCTGTCACGTCGACGAAACGGCCCGTGACACCGTCCCGGTAGTGGAGCTCGTTGTTCCACGGCAGCATCGAGTAGCAGTTGATGGTGTGGTCGATGCCCAGACCCGTCATCAGTTCGACCCACCGGTCGAAGACCGTATAGTCATAGCTCCACGACCCGTCTGCATTCTTTGTCCAGACAATCATGTCGGCGTAGGAGTCGAAGCACTGGTTGTTCCACGGGTCCTTGTTCAGCGTCGTCGTGACGACCTTTTGTCCTGCATCGGCCAGGAGCCGCATATACGGGACAAGGGCCTCGAAATGGGCGTCGCTCCACATGTCGAGCCCCTCGACGCGGGCGACGGCCGCAGGGTGCTGCCAGAGGTCGAGGTAGTAGTTCCACTCGGCAGGGGGCGGGAGTTCCCGGTCGATGACCGTGAGTCCGATGTCGAACGTTCTGAGCTGCCGGCCTTTTGCATACAGTTTGATTGTCGAAACGTATTCTCCGGCGGGGGCGTCGGCCGGGACGGAGACCGTTATCCACACCGGACGGACGTTCCGGGCCTTCAGGTCGAAAACATCGATGTCGTCGAGCATGTCCGGAACCAGGTGCGGCGGGTAGATCGCCGGATCGTGATAGCCGCATTTGTTGCCGAACTCGTCGCTCAGGACATAGCGGACGAATCGGGCCTGGGCGGCATCTTCAGGAAGCATGTGCCCGTCCGACCTGAACGGTCCCACCTCGACCTCTACGCCGTCCGCACCGGAGGCGGTCCAGAGCAGCAGTTGGGCGGACACCCGTTCGCCGCGCCATCCTTCCAATCGGGCGGATGTCGAGGGTGCTACGTCCGGAACGACCGAACGTCTGAAAACGGTGTCCGTGCTCACGAACGAGGCGTGGAGCCCTCGGGGAACGCCCGACCAGTCGGAGAGCGTGTCGGCCGTGGGGTCGGGCAGTTCGTCGAACGATGAGATTTTCCGGGCGGTCCCGCTGTCGCACGAGACGAGCAGCAGGGAGAGCCCTGCGGACAATAACAATGAAGAAAGGTACGGTTTCATATCTTACTGGTTTTGGGTCAGTTCATGGCCGGCTCCAACTCTATGTCGAGGCGGCCGCCCTCCGTGACGTCGATCTCCCGGCGTTCGTGGCCTTCCAGTTCGAAGACGGCCCGGTCGTTGGTCCGGATACGGAGGGTGTATCTTCCGTGTCTGTCGGTCACGACGGCACATGCGGGAGCCGATGCGGCGTAAACCCTGACGTCCGGCATGACCGCTGCCTGCACGTTGCGCACCGTTCCCGAAATCTCGACCTCCGCTCCCGGCTCCCGGACGGCGCCGGCTTTCGCCCCGATCGCCTTTGGACCCGGGATGTCTGCGCATCCGGCCACGGTTACCGTGTCTCGGAGCCGGATGTCCCGGGAGGAGGCTCCGACCTGCAACTCGAAATCGCCCGGTTCGACGATGCGCCGCATGGCCGCGTCGTACAGGGAGAGCAGCGGAACGGGGATCGAAAAACGAACCGACCGCTCTTCGCCCGGGTTCAACTCCACCTTATCGAACGCATGGAGTTGTCTGACGGGTGTCGCAACGGAACTTATCAGGTCCCGGACATACAGTTGCACGACTTCGCTGCCCGTCCGGCTGCCCGTGTTTTTCACGCGGACGTTTACCCTCAGGGTATCGGTCGCAGTGAACTCCCCGGAAGCTGTCTCCATCCCGGAGTATTCGAACTGCGTGTAGCTCAATCCGTATCCGAACGGATAGAGCGGTTCGGGGTCCGAGAAGACGTAATCGCGCCCCGGATTGTCGGGGGTGCCCTTCTTATTGTAGTAGCCCTTGTCCGTGGGCAGGTGGTTGTAGTAGCACGGCAGGTGCCCGGCGCTCTGCGGAAACGAGACGGGAAGCCTGCCCGAAGGGTTCGTCTTCCCGAAAAGTATTCCTGCGACGGAGGCTCCGCCCTCCTCGCCGGCATACCACTGCACGAGCACGGCATCCGCCAATTCCCGGATGCGGGCCAGTTCGAACGGTTTGCCTGTCACGAGCACGACTATCATCGGTTTGCCCGTCCGGGCGAGTTCTTCGACGAGTTCCTCCTGCACGCCCGGCAGACGCAGGCTGGTGAGGTCGTAACCCTCCCCGCTGGTCGCCGGTTCGGATGCCCGTGCGAGTATGGCGCTCTGCGATCCGACGAATACCACGACGGCGTCGCTCCGGCGGGCGGCTTTCAGGGCTTCGCCGAATCCGCTTTTGTCCTGCGAATAGGGATCGCATCCCTCCGCGTAGTTCACCCGCACGCCGGACCCGTCCAGGTATTCCCGGATTCCGCACAGCGGGGTAATGCCCTTGTCCTTCTCCGCACTCCAGCTGTAATCGCCGAACTGTACGCGGTCGGCGTTCGGGCCGATAACGGCCACCGACCGCAGTTTGCCGGGCGACAGCGGCAGCACGCCGTTGCGGTTTTCGAGCAGTACGGCACTTTCGTCGGCGATCTGACGGGCGAGGCGCACGGCTTCGGGGGCGTGTATCTTTCGCCGCCAGCCGAGCGTGTCCGCCGGTTCCCCGTCGAAAAGGCCGGAAGCAAATTTAACGAATAAAATGTTACCGACAGCCCGGTCGATGTATTTTTCGTCGAGAAATCCTTCCCGGACCATTTGTTCCGCGTGCCGGTATTCTTCGCTTCCGGCTTCGAGGTCGATGCCTGCTTCGATGGCCATGCGGGCTGCGGCGCCTCCGGGAGCGGCCGCGCGGTGGAAATGCGAGAGCATCCTGACCGAACCCCAATCGGAGTAGACGTACCCCCTGAATCCGAGGCTGTCGCGCAGCAGTCCGGTCATCAGGGATTTCGAACCCGTGACCGCCTCGTCGTCGTAGGAACTGTAACAATTCATGGCGGACCGCGGCTTCGTTGCGGCGATCAGTTCCCGGAAAGGTTTCACGTAAAGGCTCATCAGCTCCCGTTTGCCGCCTTTCACCGAGGCCAGGTTGAGCCCTGCCGTGGGGGTGCCGTGTGCGACGAAGTGTTTGGGTGTCGTGATCATGCCTTTGGCGTGCATGGCTTTCATGTAGGCGGCGCCCATGCATGAGATCAGATGCGGGTCTTCGCCGAAGGTCTCTTCGACACGTCCCCAGCGCAGTTCCCGGGCGATGTCGAGCACGGGTGCGAGCACCTGTTTCGCACCGATGGCCTCCATTTCGTCGGCAATATGGCCGGCCATCCCGCCGACAAGCCGCGGGTTAAAGGTCGCGCCTTGCGCAATGGCCTGCGGAAAGATGGTGCTGCCATCCTGCACAACGCCGTGAAGCCCTTCCATGACGGGAATGACGGGAATGCCGAGGCGGGTGTCGCTGCACATGTATGCCTGTATCTGCCGCATGGCTTTCAGGTATTGTCCGGAGGAGTAGGGGAATGCCTCGACGCATCCCCAGCCGACTCCGCCGGTGGAGGATGCCAGTTTTTCGAGGTCGACCTCTCCTTCGTTGTCGTAGTGTTTGAAATGGATATGGCGCATCTGCGCGATCTTTTCACGCAGGGTCATCCGTCCCAGCAGGTCTTCGGCACGTTCCTGGGGCGTGAGGCTCCGGTCCTTGTAGGGCGGACACACCGCGAGCAACACCGAATCGACCTCGGCGAGCAGCTCTCCGCGCGGTTCGGTCGGATACTCCTTCCCGGAATCGGCCCATGCCTTTTCCATGCCGAAATAGTCCGGTTCGGGGACTTTCCGGCCCTCCATATCGGCACTCAGATAGTCGAAGAAAGCCTTCCAGCGCGGCAGGTAGTAGTCCGCGAGCAGGCCGCTCCACTCCTTGTTGGCGTAGTCGTGCACGCGGGTATTCGGGTCGGCGGGTCCCCAGTAGGTGATCTGCGTCTTGGCGTTTTTCAACGACTGACGGCGTTCCTGCTCGTTGTCGCCGTAGTGCAGGGCCTTGTCGAGCCATCGTCCCAGCAGAAAATCCGGTTGCGTGCCCGTGAGGCGGTCCTGAAGTCCGAGCAGCGCGAGGAAATCGGCCGAAAGCAGGCCGAAACCTTCACGGTCGCCGCGACGGTATGCCTTGACGCTCCTTTGGTAGATGTCCCGGGCGTGGTTGGCGAGCACCTGGCGTGCCAGATCGGCCAGGTCGTAACGGTATGTCGGCGAGTCTCCGTATTGCTCCGCCGCCTTGCGGAAAAGGACCAGCGCGTCGACGAGCTTTGCCGGGTCGTACTGGAATCGTTTGGGGCCCCACGTCGAAACGCTGGTGACGTCCAGTCCGGGACGGGCGCAGAAGATGGATTCGAAGGTCCCTTCCCCCTTGATCGCGAACTCGCCGTAGACGGACCCCAGCAACAATCGCCAGGCTTCGTAAGCATGGTCGTTCCATGTGCCGTAGCGGTAGACGATGTATCGGCGCAAGTAGTCGTCGGGATCGGGCGCTCCGGGCTCCCAGGCCGTTTTCAGGGCCCAGTCGTAGACGACCGGATTGGCGGCGATGCCTTCGGGCAGGATGCCCACGCCGCAGAGAAGGTTTTCGGATTCGGAACGGGCCTCGTGAGGTCCCGCGAGAATCACCGGAAGCTGACCGCCCATATCGGTCTTACCGCCGAAATGATTTACGGTGGCCCAGATCCACGGGGTGCCGTAAAACTCCCCGGTGTTTCGCCACGTCGAACCGCTCTCCCCGAAGAGGTCGATGACTACGGTCAACGCCGGATCGAGCCCTGCGAGCAGTTCTTTCTTCGGATTGCCGCTCCAACCCTGGAGCATCCATTTCGATCCGGGGAAATGCCGCTGCATGGAGGCCTGGATCAACGATGCCGTGCGGGTCACGTGCATTCCGGTCGTATCGCCTCCCTCGTGGAAGAGGTCGCCTCCGAGGTATTTCACCGAGTCGCCGTAGAGTTCCCGCAGGACGGAGTAATAGCGGTCGGACATCCGGTCGAAAAGCGGGTCTTCGGGAAGCAGGATCGCCGGACGGGGGAAGATACGTCCCCACAACCCCTGATCGACGATCCGGGCGTCGGGGTATTTCTCCCGGAGCTTGTTGGGAACCATCCCCCAGAAACCCTGCAATACGGGTTCGATACCCAGTTCGGCCATCCGGGCCAGGATACGCTGCTGCATCCGGACCCGGCTTTCCATCATGCCGCGGCTCATCGGGCCGCCCCACCCTTCGAGATTGCCCATGAGCCACCATGCCGTGAAAGCCGGCCCCGGGATGAAATCGCCGATCTCCTTTTCGGTGAATCCTGCGTCTTCCAGCGTCCGGGCCCATACGAGTTCGGTCCCCAGAGGGGCGAGCATGAGATTGACGCCGTTCAGGGCCATCCAGTCGAGTTCGCGCTCCCAGTCGTTCCAGCCGTAAAACGAGTAGGTGTAGTTGTACGTGCAGTAATTCAGGGCGTAGCGGTAACGGAACGGTGAACGGACCGTCACCGACGGGGCGACCTCGGGCAGCGACGGCAGATCGTGCAGGTTGTCGCCGTTGTGCGACAGGCTCATCCCGCAAAAGCGGTTCAGGTAGTAATTGACGGCCGTCGCCGCCGCCGAAGGCGAAGTGGCCTCGATCGTCAGCCGTCCCCGGCGTGTGGCGAGGGTGAACGCGTCGCTGTTTTCTGCAGCGTCGGAAGCCGGCCGGAAATCGACCTTGCCGGCCAGGAAGGGGATACGGCGCTCCACGAGCCGGGCGACGCCGCTGAAATCGGTCCGTTCCGGACTGGCTCCGGCCAGGGCCGGAAGCGACAGGAACAGGGTGAGGAGAACCGCCCGGCAAAGCGATGTCAGACGTAAGCTCATTTTATTTCAGTTCAATGTCCAGATAGACCGGGAAATGGTCCGAAACGGTGTCGAGGTCCTCGACCTTGCCGTTGAAATTCAGTTTTTTCACAACTCCGGTTTCCAGAAAGTTCACCGCGGACGATTGGCCGTTGTCGTCGAACAGGATGTAGTCGATGGTTTCGTTGGGCTGGCCCGGAAGCGTTCCTTCGGTCGAACTCTTGATCGCAAATTCGTTCGTGAGGACCGGGAAGGCCGCGCCGCCGCCCGACCACCTGTGGGAGTCGTTGAGGTCTCCGGCGAGGAACACCGGTTTCCGGTAGCCGTTCGACACTTCGTTGATGATCGTGGCGCTCTGGCGTCTGGCCCCGTCGTTCAGGTCGAGGTGGGTTCCCAGAAAGACGAAGTCGTCCGTTTCGACGACGACCAGCATACGCCCCTCGTCGCCCGGCAGTTCGACCGTTTTCGTGCTTTTTACGCCCAGCGATCGCTTGACGAGGACCCCGGGGCCGATCTTACCACCCATGTAGTCCGCCGCCGGGGCGAAAACGACCTGATAGTCGATGCCCGTCGCATCGGCGATCTCTTGCAGCAGGTCGCGTTTGTTGCGGTTCAGCGCCCCTTTGTCGAGCTCCTGGATCGCTACGATATCGGCGTCGAGCGTCTTGATCACCCGGGCGAAGTTCTCCGTATTCGTCTGCGAGACGGCCGGTGTGCCCGTGTTGCCGCGGCAATAATAGGAGTTGTAGGTCATCAGCCTGATCGCGGACTGCGACGGTTTGGGGTACTTGTACTCTTCGGAGGTGCCGCCTTCGTTGCCGCCGATGCCTCCGGAACTGAGTCCCGGGGCCTCCGATTTTCCGCACGAGGTGAGGGGAAGCATGCTCGCGAGGAGCATGACGGCGAAGATGATTTTTCCTGAATTTCTCATATCCTGATTCTTGTTTGTGTTGTTTTCTTAGAACGGGAGTGTGCGGCGGCACGACATTGCGTACCGCCGCACTCCGTGGCTTACCAATTCGGATTCTGTTTGATCTTGTCGGGAGCGAACTGGATCTGCGACAGCGGCAGCGGGTAGAGGTAATCCCGGTCTTCACGCCATTCGCGCGGTTCGGTTTCCGTGTTGTGGACGATGATGTTGCCTCCGGCTGCTCCGGTCAGCTCGAAAGCGCTGCCGATTTTGAGGAACGTTTTGATGACCGCGAGTTCCGGATGGTCCGCGGCCTTCGGAGCCGAAGAGGTCGTATAGAGACAGACGTCCAGCGCGCTGACATCGCCGCTGCCGTCGAGGTCGTAGATACGGTAGCCGTCGGAGTTCATGCCCGGCGTGAAATACATGCCCTTGAACTCCTGTTCGAACATTTTGCCCTCTTTCCAGCGTACCATGTCGTAGTAGCGATGCCCTTCAGCGATCAGCTCGATGGTCCGCTCGCGGCGGATTTCGAGGATGACGCCCTTGTTCTCGCCGCTGACGTTCGGATAACCCGTCACGTTGCTGGCGAGATACGGGTCCGGATTGGCATTGGCCGCCTTCATGTCGAGATTCGGCATACCCACCCGGTCGCGGATCGGTTTGATGGATTTGTTGATGTCGTCCTGGGTGAGCGTTCCGCGTTCGGCCTTGGCCTCGGCGAAATTCAGGTAGACCTCGGCCGCACGGAAGAGGATGATGTCGTTGTAGGACTTGTTGTAACCGTCCTGGCTCACGTCGGTCACCCACTTGGTCAGCTGATAACCGGTCGTCGAGCACGAGAAATCGGGCGAAAGCCTGGCTGTCTGGCCGATGCGCGTGTAACCCGGACCGCGCACGGTCTGCGTCAGCCGTGGATCACGGCCCTGCATCTCCTGGAAAAACTCCATCGTGCTGTATCCCGGAACATCCGTGAAACGGCTGCCGTCCGATTTGAGGTAGCTGTCCACGATCTTCTTGTTCAGTCCAGGCATGCCGTAGGTGTTGGAAAGCGTGTAGTTGTTGGCGTTGTGGATGATGTTCAGGCCGATCTCGTAGTCGCGGGCCAGGATCACCTCCGTGGAAATGGCGTTGTTCGACGAGAAGAGGTCCCGGTACGGAGTCGACGAACCCTTGTAGATCAGATACGGGCTTTCATCGATGAACCGTTCGGCAGCCTCGATACATTCGTCCAGGTACTCTTCATGGCCGGCTATGCCGTGGTATTTGCGGAATGTGCCTTCGAAGAGGCAGATCCGCGATTTGAGGGCGAGCGCGGTCCACTGCGTGACGCTGTAAACGTTCTGTTCCTGGGGCAGTTTGGCAATGGCGTAGTCGATATCTTCGAGGATCTTGGACATGACGAACTCGCGGGAATCGCGGGCCTTGTACAGGTCGGGGTTGTCCGATTTCAGGGGTTGGTCGTACCAGGGCACGTCGCCGAAGCGTTTCACCTTCTCGAAATAGAAATAGGCGCGGAAGAACCGGGCCACGCCGTCGTAGCGCTCCCGTGCTTTCGTGTCGCTGCAACGGTGCGAATAGTAAAGGTAGTTGTTGATATAAGTGAGCGGCTGCCAGCTTCCGGTGTCCCAGCCGCCGCCCTCGTTGACGACGGTGCGCGTGCCCGACACTTCGGATTGGAGCGTCGTTACGATGATGACGTCGGCGCTCTCGGAATAGATGGCGCTCGCCTCGGGGAAGTTCTGCTGGTAGAAGGTGTTGGTGAATGTTTTCAGTTCCTCTTCGTTGTTGAAATAGTTCTCAGGGGCCAGCTTGTCCAGCGGGAACTCATCGAGATTGCACGAAACGAATGCCGCGGCAATGCATAAGGTACAGAGTATCTTTTTCATAATTCAGGTTTATTTAGAAACTGATGTCGACGCCGAATGAGAAAGTTCTCGAAAAAGGATAGACGCGTCCGTTCGCATCGGAGGTCATTTGCTCGGGATCGAGGTAGTCGCTTTTCAGTTTGGTCCATGTGAAGAGGTTGTCCCCGCTGAAATAGACGCGGATTTTCTCGACCCGTATCTTGGAGGTCAGCGACGAGGGAAGCGTATAGCCGAAAGTCAGGTTTTTCAAACGGCAGTAGGCGAGATTTTGCAGATACCGGTCGTTGGTCTGGGCGAGCGACCGCGAGCCTTGTGCGGCATAGCCGCGGACTTTGGGGTAATAGGCGTTGGGAGTGTCTTCCGTCCACACGTCCGTCAGGAACGTGGTCGGAATGAACGAGGAGTACGGCCGGGCATAGGGACCCCAGAAGAGCATGTTGTTGGCTCCCGGATAGATGTGCTGGCGGCCGATGCCCTGGAAGAACACCGAAAAGTCGAATCCGTACCAGGTGAAACCCGCATTGATGCTGTAATGGTAGCGCGGCCGCGAGTTGCCGATCACGCGCAGGTCGCCGGGGTTGTCGGAGGTGTAGTCGCCGTAGTCGACCGCGCCGCTGTCGTCCAGGTCGGCGTAGATGAGGTCGCCGGCCTGCAGGCCGCGGTAGGCGCCAACTGCCTCGTTGTAGATGTTCGGGTTCACGAAACTCTGGTCTATCTTGCGGTTGGCGGCTTCGGCATCGGTCCGGAACAGTCCCTCGATGTGGTAGCCCCAGAGTTCGCCCACGTCGCGCCCGACGATGTAGGTTCGCAGCGAGTTGGTCGGGTTGTCGAATTTCGTGATCTTGGCCTTGCTGTCGGCGAGGGTGAGGCTGATGTTGTAGGAGAAGGGCTTTTTGCAGAGGTTGAAGCGGTCCTGCCAGCCGAGCGTGATCTCGTATCCGCGGGTGCGCAGGTCGCCGGCATTCATGTTCGGCGAGGCCATGCCGTAGACGCCCGGAAGCTCCTTGCCCGGGATGAGCATGTCCTTCGTGTCCCGGATGTAGAAATCGGCGGTCGCCGTCAGGCGGTTTCCGAAGAATCCCAGGTCGAGGCCGAGGTTCTTCGTGATGATCGTCTCCCAGGTCAGGTCGCCCGACTGCGGGGCGCCGAGGCTGGTGATGTAGATTTTGTTGCCGTTCATCAGGTAGGAGGTCGAGAGCGAGGGGCTCAGCGACTGGATATAAGGATAGCTGTCGGCGATGGCCTGATTTCCGAGCGAACCGATCGACGCACGCAGTTTGACGTTGTCGATCACCTTGCGGACCGGTTCCATGAAATTCTCCTCGCTGATCCTCCAGCCGAGGGCCACGGAGGGGAAGAAGCCCCACCGGTCGTGTTTCGGGAAGCGGGACGAACCGTCCCAGCGGAAGTTCACCTCGGCGAGGTATTTCCCGGCGTAGTCGTAGGTTCCCCGTCCGAAGAAGCCGAGCAGCGCCCAGCGGCTCTGGCCGCCCGACGCTTCGGCTACGCCCGTTCCCAGGTTGAGGTCGTTGAGGTAGTCGGACTGGAGCGAGGATTTGGCGCCGTAGATGAGCTTGTAGCGGTATGCCTCGTGGTTCATACCGGCGAGAATCTTGAAATTGTGCCGGTTGATGCTACGTTCGTAGGTCGTGTAAAGGTCATAGGTGTAATGTTCCTCGACGGCCGAATTTTCGCGCAGCTTGTCACTGAAAAACCCGGTCGTAGCCGTTTTCATCTCTCCGTAAGCATCCGAATAGGAGATGTTGGCCGAGCGGAACGACTTTTCCCGGTGGTAACGCTTGTAACTGAAGGTTCCGACAATGCTCCATCCCTTGAGGGGCGTGATCACGCCTCCGATCGTCGTGGTATACTGGGTCTGTTTCAGTTGCGAGAATGCCTTGCCCTGCGTTACTGCCGCCGCCATACCGTCGGCCGGAGCCGATCCCGTGACCTCGGTGGTGTAGACGCTCGAACCGTCGGGGTTGTAGGGCGTTACGAAAGGCATTGCGTGGAAAGTGTAGTTGGGAATGTTGCCGCCGTCCTCGAAATCGTAGCCCGGCGAACGGTAGTTCGAATGGAACAGGCGGGCGGCTCCGTTGATCGACAGCCACGGCTTGACCTGGGCGCCGAACTTCATGTTCAGGTTGTTGGTCGTGTATTTGTCGGTGTTCTGGGCGTAGAGACCCTCTTTGGTGTAGTGGTTGCCGCTGACCAGATAGTTGAACTTTTCGTTGCCGCCGCTGATGCTCAGGTCATGATCCCACGTAGGCTGGGTGTAGTCGAAGAGGTAATCGTACCAGTTGAAGTTGGCGTAGTACATGTATTTGCCGTTTTTCTGGACGACCCAGGGCCTGTCGGGATTCTCGGTCCGGTCGTTGCGGCGCTGGTACAGCTGACGGAAGTCGTCTCCGTCATAGCGAGTGTAGGGGCTGCCGTTGTAGGACTTGTTGAACTCGTCGGCGAGAACGGCCGCATCGTAACCGGTCGTGATGAAATCCGTGCAGGTCGTCGGGTCCGAAACGCTGAAACGACCGCTGTAATTGATGCGCATTTTGCCGTCGGCGTTGTTTTTCGTGGTGATCAGGATCACGCCGAAACCGGCGCGGGCGCCATAGATCGCCGCCGAGGCCGCGTCCTTGAGCACCGATACCGACTCCACGTCGTTGGGGTTCACCCGGTCGATGTTGCCTTCGATGCCGTCGATGAGCACGAGCGGCGCTCCGCTGCCGTTGATCGACGCTACGCCGCGGATGTTGAGGTTGGTCTCGGCGCCCGGGAGTCCGGAGCCGTAGGTGATGTTGAGGTTGGGGATCACGCCTTGCAGGGCCTTGCCCAGCGACGATACCGGCCGGTCCTTGAGCTCTTCGGAAGTTACTTGTGATACCGCACCCAGCAGGTTGGCCTTTTTCTGCGTGCCGTAACCCACGACGACGACCGCCTCCATGCTCTTGCTGTCCTCTTTGAGTGTGACCGACATGTTCGGTGCGGCTTTGAGGGTCTGGTTCTCATAGCCCAGGTAGGAGACGATGAGGTATGCGCCCTGAGGTACGCGGATGAAGAAGCGTCCGTCGTTCCCGGTCGTGGTGCCGCGGTTACCGGTCTCCGTGACGACGGTGACCCCGACCAGCGGATTGCCTTCGTGGTCGGTTACCTTGCCTGTTACGTCGATCTCCTTCGACTGCGGTGCCGCAGATTTCTTCTCCTTCAGGAAAAGCACGACCTGCATGTTGGCGATCTCGAATCCCAGGTTAGTCGTCTTCAGCATGCTGCCGATCGCTTCCGCGACGGGCATATTCCGCGCCGAGAGCGAGACTTTTTGGGTCAGGTCTGTTTTTTTGACGTCGTAGAAGAACGTGTATCCGCTCGTTTTTTCGATGGTGCCGATGGCTTCGGAAAGGGGGATGCCGGAAAAACTGGCCGTGATCCTCTTCTCCGTCCCCCGGCCCTGGCCGAATGTTACCCCTCCCCACAATACGAGCAGGACGGTAACGAGGAAAAGTCTTGATTTCATATTTTTAAGGTTAAAGTTAGCGTTGCAGGAGGCTGGCTGCCGGCTTTTCCGACAGCTGCCCGATTGCAGATTCGATATGTTGCCTTGTAGTTACAAACCCCGTTTTTTCGATATGCGAAGACAGTTGTCTTCCGTAAAGCGGTATTCTATGGGATTCAGACGGGCCATGATCCGCATGACCTCCTCGACCGGTTCGTTGCCGAGGGTGAACGTGTAGACGTATTCGGTCGCTATCGCGGGATCGACGCTTATCCGGATGTCGTACCACCGCGAAAGGTAATGGCTGATGTATTGCAGGTTCTTCTCCCGGAAGACCAGCTTTTCCTTCGACCAGCACCGTTCGAGTTCGACATTTCCCTGGGAGATGGTGATGCGTCCTGCGGAGTCGCAGTCGGCGATCTCGCCGGGGACCATGAAAAACTCTTTCCCGGCCCGATTCAGCGACACCGATCCTTCGATGAGGCCGACTACCGTTTTGCCCGACACTTCGGTCGTGCGGACGTTGAACTCCGTGCCGTGCACGGCAACCGTCAGGTCCCCGGTCTCCACGACGAAACGCCGCTTTTCGTCCTTCGCCACGTTGAAGAATGCCTCGCCCGACAACCGTACCACCCGTTCGCCGTTTCCGATTCCAGTGTTCAGCGTGAGCGTCGTGTTGTTGCGCATGAAGATTCTGGTTCCGTCGGACAACAGGATTTCGGACTTCCCGCGGATCGTGGAGTACTGCTGTATACGGAGCTCCTCTTCCGCTGCGGACCCGCCGGCGAGCTGCGACAGCACGTGTCCGCCTGCGACGAGACAGACGGCGGCAGCAGCCGCAACGGCCCAACGGAGCAGTTTCCCGGAACGTCTGGCCGGCAGTCGGGGTTCCGATGCTTTTTTCGCAGTCGCACCGATGGTCCAGGCAGAGAGTTCGCGCCAGCCCTTTTCGACATCCGGTTCGTAGGCCGCCTGCCGTGAAATGCTTTCCCACAACCCGGTCAGCTCGCGGTAGATGCGTGCGTTGGAGTCGCTGGCAAGCCAGGCTTCGAGGCGGGCCTCCTGCCCGGGGGTGGAGGTTCGTTTCAGGCGGGCGATTATTTCATCCCAAGGTATGTCTTTGCCGATACTCATCTTAATATACAGGTAGGACACGAAAAACAGGTGCAACCCTTACGCGAAAAGCCGCAGGTTTCAAAAAAACATCCATAAAAGGACCATCTTATCCGTTATGTAGCTGCGAATCGTTTTGAGCGCTTTGGTGATCTGTGCCTCGACCGTCTTTACCGAAATGTTCAGTTGTTCGGCGATCTCGCGGTTGGACATCTCCTCGTTGCGGCTCTTCAGAAATACGTCCCGGCATTTGTCGGGCAGGGACAGGATGGCCTCTTCGATGAAATGGTTCAACTCTTCGACCTCCATGTCGCGGTTCTCCTCGCTGCACAGTTCGACCATCACGTCGCTCAGGTAAACCGAAGGTGCGTTGTCGCGGAGGTAATTGATGCACCGGTTCCTTACCGACCGGAACAGATAAGCGCACAACGAACTTTTGATTTCGATCCGTGTCCTGTTTTCCCAAATGTAGATGAAGACGTTCATCACCACCTCCTCCGCCGGTTGTTCGGATTTCAGGATCAGTCTCGCATACCGGCACAAAGGGACATAATAGCTCTCGAAAAGGAGGCTGAATGCTTTTTCGTCATCCTTTTTAAGCAGTTCAAGCAATAGGCGATCGTTGAACTCTTTCAAAACGTTCGGGTATTCGGATTCGTGAATATCATCGTTTCGCTTTCCGTCCAGACGGAGGGCAACGATACAAATATATCAAAATTTTCGTTTCGTCGCTCTCCGGGATGCAAACGGGGTAAAACAGTCCACGGGCGCACTGCGCCTGCGCCCGTGGACGTTTGCTTACCGGACGCAGGCGCCCATCTGCTTGCCCGAACGGTCTACCCCCGTCTGGTCTTTGGTGACGAGGGCGGCATCGGCCGCGGGTACGAGCGTGTCCTTCACCAATGCGCTCAGTTCGCTGGCACTCATGCCGCCCGTGACTGCCGGATTGTCCGAACCGGTCAGGGCGATCGTGCTGGTGTGGCCGCCGTTATTTCCGAAGCTGCCGAACATCGTCGCCGCATCGAACGACACTCCCTCGGCGATGCTTCCGCCGGCGTTGTAAACCGCCGTGCCGACCACCGAGTTGCGGATCACGGCCCTGGCGGCCGATTCGTTGTCGTAGCCGATATCTTCCATGCCGGCTGTCGTGGCGATATTTCCGGCGATGACCGAGTTGTAGATCCGTACCTTCGCGTCGGCCGTGCGTATCTGGATACCGCCGCCCATGCTCTTTCCGTCGTTCTTGTGGATGGTGCAGTTGATGACGTCGAGGTCGCCCGAGTTTACGTTCAGGGCACCGCCCCGCTGGCCGCCGATAACCTTGTTCTCGTAGAAGGTACAGTTCACGAAAGCTGCTTTGGCAGTCCACAAGCAGTAGTATCCGGCGGCGTCACGGCTGTCCCCGAGGACTCCGGCGCTGTTCTTGTTGAACGTACAGTTGAAGGCGTAGGTTTCGGCCGTGATACCACCGCCGCCTGCCGCCTGGATGGCCGCGCTGTTACCGCCCGACTGGTTGTTCTCGAACGTACAGTCGTACAGATAGAGCACCGAGCAGTCGTTGCAGATACCGGCGGCGGGAGCTCCGGCGCCGTTCGTTTTGTTGTCCCGGATCTGGCAGCGGGTGAATTTCGCCTCTTTGGCCTTTTTGAGGTACACGCCGCCGCCGTCGTGGGTCTCGGCCGTGTTGTTGGCAATGACGCAGTCTTCCAGTTCGGCCCGGGTGGCTCCCTGTACGACGAGTCCGCCGCCGTTGCGGGTCTGGCAGGGTTCTCCGTTGACCGTGGGACCGAGTTTGGCCACCGCAACGCCGTCCTGGATGTAGAGGCCTTTGACTTTCACCGATTCGCCCTCTGCGAGCGGGGCGCTGATCACCATGACGTGATAGGCGTTCGCAGTTTCCGAGAGTTTGCCGCTGAGGATGGTCTTGTTGACTGCCGGATCGGCGACCGCGCCCTCCTCCGGAGCGACCGGATAGCCGCCTATGAGGGTGATGTTCTTGTTGATTTCGAAGGTCTTGTTGTTGTCGTCGCCGGAGGTCTCGGTGCCCGTCAGGAACTTGGTCGGGGTGTAGGTTCCGGCCGCAATGTGGATCTCCTCACCGGCAACAGCCTCCCCGAGCGCCCATTCGAGGGTCGTAGGTTCATCCCAATAGAGGCCCGAATTGTCGGTGGAGCCGTTTCCGGTCACATAGAATTTACGTTCGCCGGCCGGGGCTTCGGTCCCGGCTGCCTGGGTGATCGTAATCTCCCGGGCGTTCTCTTCGTCGATCCATACCACGACGACGGCGCTGCGTTTCTCCTGCGTGCGGTTCTTTTCGACGGTGATGACCATCGTGGCGTTGCCGATGCCCCACGAAGGGCTCACTTTGATAAAATCCTTGTTTGCCTGCGCCTCCCAGGGGGCTTTGGTCTTGATCTCGATGTCATGTGTTTCAGCCGTTGCGCCCGCCTCGATGGTCAGGGGGCTGACGGTGAGCCCGTCGCCGGCTGCGGGACCATCGCCCGTGTCGCTGTCAGAGCAGGAGAGCATGAGTGCGGCCGAAAGTCCCAGAAGGATCGTTCCCAGTTTTCTGAAGTTCATAAAAGTTTCGTGTTAAAGGTTTGATTTGCGTCGGGACGAACGATCGTTCGGTCGTCCCGTCCCGGCGGCTGTCGTGATGGTTGTTTTGCGGGGGCGGCGGATGCGCCCGCCCCGGTGTGCGGAAGTTTCGGAATCGTATGGCGGTTCTACATAGGCTCGAAGTTTTCAGATTCGTTTCATTCGGTTCAGGATAGTTTTTGCACGGCCGTTGCAGTTGCGCAAATACCAGCAGTACCGTGGTTTAGGCGGCGATGCGGGACATCTGTTTCATAAAAATGACACGAAAAATATCCGTCACCCTTACGCCCGGAAAATAAATTTGTCAATTTCCCGGTTTTCTTTTGCCGTATCGCAATTAATTCCTATCATTGCACCGTCATCGGTTCAGGACAGGCCGTTCATCTGCGCAGACAGCTTCCGGCGACGGGATTTCCGTTTTCCGTAAACCTAATCATGTACAGAGATGAAAAAACCTATCACAACAATCATTTTCGTATTACTTTCGATCCTCCTCGGCGGCTGTTCGGCCGGCTGCGACCATACGCAGGAACGCCCGGCGGGACAGTCCGATGTCATAGCCCTCGCATGCGATCCGATTCCAGTCGTCCGGGTCGGGTTCATCGGGCTGGGCATGCGCGGCATCGGCGCCGTCGAACGGTTCATGTACCTCGACAGCGTGGAGGTCGTGGCCCTTTGCGATCTGGAAGAGGCAAATCTCGCACGCAGCCAGGCCGTGCTCCGGGAAAAGTCGAGACCGAAGGCTGCGGAGTATACGGGTCCGGACGGCTGGAAGCAGCTCTGCGAACGCCGCGACATCGATCTGGTCTACATCAGCACCGACTGGCTGAGCCATACGCCCATGGCGGTTTACGCCATGGAACAGGGCAAACACGTAGCCGTGGAGGTGCCTGCGGCCGTTACCGTGGAGGAGTGCTGGAAACTGGTCGATACGGCCGAGAAGACCCGCCGCCATTGCATGATGCTCGAAAACTGCTGTTACGATTTCTTCGAACTGGCGACCCTCAATATGGCGCAGCAGGGGTTATTCGGGGAGATCGTGCATGCCGAAGGGGCTTATATCCACGATCTGCGCGAACTTAGTTTCAACAGCCGCTGGGAGGACGGCAGTTACGTTCCGGGCGTCGGAAAAGCCGGGAGAGGCAAAGGTCCGTCGGGCTACTGGAACTACTGGCGCAGGGAGTACAGCCGTGAACACACAGGCAACCCCTATCCCACGCACGGGCTGGGGCCCGTCTGCCAGGCACTGAACATCCACCGCGGCGACCGGATGACCTGGCTGGTGTCGCTTTCAAGCGGCCAGTTCGGTATGACGCGCTATGCCGCCGAACGTTTCGGCGAAGAAGCGCCGGAAGCCGCGGATTACCGGCTGGGAGATATGAACACGACGCTTATCCGTACCGCAAAGGGGAAAAGCATCCTGATACAGCACGACGTCACTTCGCCGCGGCCGTACAGCCGTATTCATCTGCTCAGCGGCACCAAAGGGTTTGCCCGGAAATACCCCGTGAAACAGATCGCACTGGAACCCGACGCCCACTCGGCGCTCGACGAAGCGCGGATGGATTCCCTGCTGGCCCGTTACGAGCACCCTTTCAGCCGGGAGATCGGTGAACTGGCCCGCCGGGTAGGCGGCCACGGAGGGATGGATTTCATCATGGACTACCGGCTCGTCTATTGTCTGCGCCGCGGTCTGCCGCTGGATATGGACGTGTACGATGCGGCCGAATGGTCGTGCATCGTGGAGCTGAGCGAGCGGTCGGTGCTTGCCGGAAGCCGCCCCGTCGAGATTCCCGACTTCACGCGCGGGGCCTGGAAGAAACTGAGCCGGTTGGAGTTCGCCGGTGTGCGCTGATCCGGATACGGGAACAATATTGTACGGAGGGAATTGCGGGGCCGGGGACGAGTACGCTTCGGCCGACAAGCGGTTCACCGTCCCGGCGAGACGAAGACTATGAACTCTTTGCCCAAGGAGGTCGGCGAGGCGGACTGTCCGTGGGCGTGGACCAGCATCGGCATCGTGTGCCACTGCCCGGCGAACAGTTTCAGCTAAAGAAGATGATAGGATTAAAGATGCGGTAGCAAATGTATAGGATTTCTACGACTCCATCAGGAATAATTAACGATCCAGATAGGTTAGACCCACGAAACGCAACATTTCCTATTTAAATTTGCACTCAACAATTTGAAGTTGTTTGACAGGATGGAAAGCAGATGCGAACAAATGCACACAATCGTTTCCGAACCATTACCCGCTATATGCAAATAGAGTCATAACTTTTTAAGTTACAACTCTATCTGGATGTGAATGGATAGTACGAATGGTACTACCTCCTGCACCAGTTTGTCGTCGAAAGAGGGTACGCCGAGAGGTCAAGTCTTTCCGTTTTTCTTCGGGATATGCACTCTTCTCGATGGCTGGGGAGAGTAGCTTTCGTCTTTCAACGAAAGAATCAGTTTCTCAATGCGGGGAAGGCTTATACGGTCGATGGTTTCTCCATCTGCACCTTGTGTCATATTACCCGGCTTGGCATATATTCGCTGATAAGCCAGATAATACATTTCCTCATTGAAAAGAATACGATAAAGCCTCTCAAACCTGTATTCCGTGGTTTGACTATGCTTTGTCAGACTGTTTAATACTCTTGCGGGACTTCTCATAATGCCTCTCGCATTTTCCGTTAATCGTATTAATGAATATTAGCTGCCGCCCTTCGTCATGTGCGAGGCTTTCCCTCGCTCGGACTACTACGGCGGCTCCGTTGCCATGCCGGATATTCATAGACCTTCGTCCAATAGCCTTACGGCATTCCGGTTTAGGTAATCCCCGTTTGCGATATAATAACTATGGCACGACAGATTGTCGGATATGACGTCCGCCTTTTACTGCTTATTGCAGGTGCGTCGTGATAAGTTCTTGCTCTCTCTGTACAACTACCACAATGAGAGTATCACGATATGACGAGTATAGTTACCTTAACGTCACAGTTTCGCTAGGTACCGCTCAGGCTGTCATTCAATCAATCCGGATTTTATCCTCATATCTGTCTTTCATCACCCCATTCAGTCGCAGTCCGGTAACTGACTGACTTATGGTTTATCCCCGACATGCTACACTCCCTGTCCGGTTTCCCTTTCAGATAAGTCGGTTGATGATAGGTTATTTTCAAAGAACACTTACCTAATAGCTTGCCATCGCTATATTTATTATATCACCTTGACGGGCGCATAGTTGTTCCCGAGCTTTTGAAATTGGAAATAAAAGTCGTTCAGCCGAGCGACGAATTGCACTTTGGAAGGGTCGCGTCTGACGACAACGAACTCCTCGCCGAAGATTCTTTTGACGATAAAACGACTGCGGTTATGCTCTGATCCGGCCTTACAGAGCAGTTCGTTGAAGCGGATATGCTGCTCTTCATTGAGCCGGGAAGAGTATTTATAACTCGGTGTTCGGGGCTTCTTGTCGGTTATGTCTGTCAGTTTTCGGTTGGTATCCATATATAGCTTAAAAAAGGGTCGCGACTTGGGAGCGGCCCCGGCCTCGCAGAGCGAGCACCTTTCGTATGCCGAAAAGTTTTTCGGCATACAAAGGTACAGCTCGCTGTTTCTTTGCAGAAACAAAAGTCCGCGGCGGAAAATTTTTTATAAAAACTTTGAAAAGCCTCCGCTACGGCCTCCGAGGGCGGGTCTGTTCCCGGTGCAATATTACAACCGTGCGGGCGCCAAAACAAACCCTCGGTGCGGACTGGAGCGGTCTGGAGCGGACATCGGAACCGAGGTATTTCAGTCGGTTGTATCTTGCAGCATGAAAGGTCGGTTTTCTTATTCCGGTCATTATCCCGATATAAACCGCATGAAACAGAAAACGGTATTTTGAATGGTTTAAAACATAAAACCAAACATACATGCTTTACGACTGCAAAACGAACAATCAATCTCAAAAACGTTGTACCATGGATTCATTCAAAGAAAAAGACAAACCTTCGCCTAATCTTTCGAAGCGTCCCCGTATCGAAGCCGCCGAGGAACTGATGCGTCAGATGATCGCCGGACAAGCTCCTTTGGATTCGAAAGTCGTCCGCCGGATTCCCGAACCGGAAGAGAAAAATACGGACGCTACCGAGGAAAACACCTCGGAAACGGTATCCGGAGCATCGGCACCGACGACTGAAAAAACAGATGTCGACACCCAAACGACTACTGTAAAGGAGCCTGCCGGATTCCGGCGTAAAAAGCTCTCGCTGCCGGACTTCGAACGCACCTTCTTCGCATCGGTGGATTGTCGTAACCGCTCGGCGATCTATGTCAGCGCCCAAACCAAGCGCAAAGTGTCGGCCATCCTCCACCTGCTGGGAAACGATAATATAAGATTAACGGCCTTGGTCGACAATATGCTGCGGTTCGTCATGGACATTTACAGCGACGAGCTGAATTATCTCCACGAAAAGAAGAATAGCAGACGACTGTTCTGATGCGATGCAACCGGGACGGGATGAATATGCCGGTGTCCGCAGTCCGTAGCTCAGAGAATCCTCACCGGATTGCCCGGTACACCCTTTTCACGAAGCATATTCATTCTATGTGGAGATCGTTGCCCGGAAATTGCATATGCGGAATAAAATGCGTACATTTGTATTAGTTATTTCCTTTCCATTATGATTCTCTTCAACAGATACGAACAGAACAAGGGCAAATACCATATTTCTCCGACGTTGCTTTGGGAATACGACCTGCGGCATTTCGACTGGCAGCAGGCCCGCAGCATCGTCGTACAGCGTGTGATCGAGCGCGGCTGTGCAGAGGACTATTTCGCGGCATTCGACCTGTACGGGGGCATTGCGGGCTTCCGCGAGATTCTCCGTGAGGTTTCCACACTCTCGGACAAAGACATGAATTTCGTATGCACATTTTTCAATCTTAAAAAAGAAGAACTTCGATGCTATACACGCAGACTGTTGCGCCGGAAACTCTTGAGCTGCTGAAACGGCTGGAATCCGAGCCGTTTATGGACTCTTTCAGTCTGGCCGGCGGAACGGCTTTAGCCCTTTATTTAGGCCATCGGGTCAGTGTCGACCTCGATTTGTTCACCCCCGAATCTTTCGATGAAAAGCAGTTGGAGTTTTCCTTACGGCACAAATATGGCTTCCAAACCAAATTTACAGCGCAACATACTCTGAAAGGTACAATCGGCGGGGTGAAGATCGACTGTATCGCACATCGGTATAAATCTCTGAGACCTCCCCATATGGAATCGGGATTGCGGCTCTATGACATGGAAGACATTATCGCCATGAAACTCGCGGCTATCTCCGATGACGGCTCCCGGTTAAAGGATTTCATAGATATGGCATTCCTTTCGACCCGTTTTTCGCTGGACTCCATGCTCCGTTGTTTCGAACGCAAATTCCCCTTTTCGAATGTATTGGGCCCGGTGAAAGGCCTCTTATATTTCGATGACATCAACTTCGGGGAGAAGGTCTTCATTCCCGCTTACGAATATTCCTGGGAGAATATCGCGCTAAGACTCCGGGATATGTCTTTGCAGCAAGACCATGTTTTCGACACAGCACCTCTGGCCCGGCACAAAGATTGCCGGGAGGAAAAAGTGCCCGAAGACAATGATACGCCGGGTCAGAAACACGGACGCCGAAGGTAGCGTACCTTGGCGGGCAGTCATTTCTTCGCGGCGTTTCTGGGCATGCCGGGAATCGGGTTGGCGGTAAGAATTTTGTAATATTTCACACCGTCGACCACGACGGGTTCTTTTGCGACGAGGTAGCGCACGGAGAAACACTCCGCTTTTGCCAGCGTGAGGAGCTTCGAGGCCAGACATACGTTCGAGAACTCCACGCCCCCGGTCAGCCGCTTCGTCGCGGCGTTTTTCCCGGGACGGTCTCCGCGGAGCCGGAATCCCTCCTCTTGCTGCGTCCTGCACAGGTACCAATCCTTGGGGTTCTGCTCGTCGTTGGCCAGATTGAGCCTGCAGCCGTCGCGCAGTTCCATCTCTGCGGTCAGCGCTCCCGAAAGATAGATATACCCGTGGCGGTTTACGCGGATCGTCCTGCGCTGGGCGTACGTCGCGGGCGAACAGCTGTTCGCCTTGTTCCAGATAATGAGTTTCATTGCAAATAAGATTTTTAGATTGAACATTCGGTTTTCGCCGTGATACCCGGCTCCGTCACACGCTATGCGTCACGCTGACGGGCGGCTTCGTTTTCCGCGGAGCCTTCGGCGAAAGAAAGGGCTCCGGGTGTTCGTGTACCCACGAAAAATCGAAAGGGCTAAAAGGCTCTGTTTTAGCTGACTCGGAAAGCGTTCTGCCTGTCCGGCAAGATTCTCTTTCCGCGGCCTTCTTCGCTTTTTCCGGGTTTATCCGGCATAGGGAGATTCGGCCGCGGCGGGCCTATGGCTTCGCCGTGCGAAACGTCGGTTTGTGCGCACGGCCTTCACGACGGCCTTCACCTCGCGGGCGGCCCGCGAGGGTGTCGTCCCGGCATACTGCGCCAGCAGGCGATAACTGCACGGACGAGGGGACTCGTAATAGCGCAGCAGGAAGAGGCGGCAGACCTCGTGCGGGAAGTTGCGGCGTATGAACGCCAGAATGTCCAGCACCAGCCGCTCGCAGGCTCCGAGCTCTTCTTCCGGAACCGTAGGGCCTTCGTCGCACAGCCGCAGAAAGAAACCCGTGCCGGGATGGACATCGCGCCGCGGGGTGCGGTGCCTGTGCAGTACGGCATGGCGGTAACAGGCGCGGAAATAGGCTTCGAAGTCGGCGATGCCCCCGACGGAGCATAAAGCCTTCTCCCGCACCAGCAGGTAGGTGTCGTGGAAGGCGTCCTCGTCGAGGCCGTAATAGGAAAGACGTTCCCGGAGCCGCATGTAGCAGGCCGAGAACCAGACGTTGAAATACACTGCATCCTGTGACATAAGCAGAAGAATTTTGAAGATTGAACATTTATTTTGTTTTCAGGGGTTATCCATGTAATCCCTATAACTCATATGCCCCCGCAGGCCGGCTGTGTCGCTTCGGACAGTCCGGCCGGGAATACGCAGGCAGACCCGGAAGACGGGGCATGCGGCGCCGCTGTCGGGGCATCCGCACGCCGGGGTGTATCGGGCTACTTTGAGGGTGAGCGTTTCGACAGTCGGTGCGGTGCCGGAATACAAGGCCATATCGACCCGGATGTTTGGAGCAGCAAGTCGTATTCGACCGGAGATTCCGTAAATGCCCCTTTCGGCGATGGATAGCGTCACGACATATCCGGATTCGTAAAGCCGGAAGTTCCTGTCGGTTATGTGGAAGCAGACCGGGACGAACAGACCTCGGCCGTACATCTTTCGGCTGCCGGAGAAAAGCGCAAATTCCGGACGAAACGGCGACAACCGATCGTTTGCTGGCATATGCCTGATCGCTTAACTGCGGACGTTATCCGGCACGGGATTGCGAATCGGCTTTTTGCGGGTTCTTTGCAGATGCCACTTCCCGTCGTGGCAGACAGCAATGTATTCCTGCCGGGGAGAGGAGCCTCGGTATGTGCAGAGCATGGCGTTCGTGCCGGGCCGTCCGGCGGCCGACGGGGCGTTCAAAATGTCGATGGCAGCACGGATGCTGGCGGACTGTCCCAGACTGCGGGAACAGGAAGAATCGAAGATTTCAATCATAACGACAGGTTTCAGAGCGTACGTTTGTACAAGGTGAAAAGGATGATTGTGTGAGTCCGGCCGGCATGGGCGACGGATATAAAGCTGTTATAGTCCGTATATGTCTTCGGGGCGGATGCATATCCCTGAAATTGAAAATCACCCCTGTCAGAGTTTGTTCTGACAGGGGTGAAATCGTAAAATTCGGACTTGTTTAATCCGTTCGGGGATTGTTACTCGGCTATGCCGCGGATTTCAGCAGCTCCGGCACTCGGGTATCGGGTTCGATATCCGGATCTGCGGGGATGGACTGCGGCTGGGGCATTTGCTCCGGATCGTAAGGAATCGAATCCGGAATCTCCGCGGTGCTCCGTATCGGTACCGTTCCTTGCGAAGATGCGGGCGTCGGAGCCGGCAGTGCCGTCATCCGTGCCGGGTGTCGGTGTGATGTCCTTCGAACTTTCGACATGACCTGAATACAGTTTTTACCGTGTGTCTCACGTTTCTGTGCCTGCCGAACTCTATCGTATGATCGTACAGGCGGATGAATAAAATTGGATTGCGGGGCTTTCCGTCCCGAACGAGTCGGTTGCCTCGGGAAGTGTCACAATCCCGCGACGCCGGCCCCGGGGCGGAAAAATACCGCAGACTCCGGCGAGGACGATTTTTCCGACACGCGGACGGCGGGGAAGGCTCTGCCGACCCTTCGCGGGATTAACTTAACCGGGGCAACCGACGCGGGATGAAATTTTCCTTTTCGCTCTTATACCATATGAAGTCCTGAGAGGAATCTCACGCCCTCGTCCAAGATAAGATACTGACTAAGCGAACGGTTTTCGACGGGTTTCGCCCCGATCTCCACATTGCCGTAAATTCGTACGATGGGATTTGGAGTTGTGGATGCTCGCAGAGGCAGAGATTACGGAGAGAAAACCATACGAAACGTATCGTTCCGGAGCAAATGCCAATCAATGGAAACGGGCACCGTTTCACAACGAGGCCCGCTCCGAAAAATTCCAAATTGAAATCTGTAGTTGAGTTTAGGGAGTTTCGGGAATAACACTCGAAGATAACTCTTTTTCCCGAATCGGCAAACTTGGCTCCTATGCGTTCGCACAATTTCTGCCGATCGCTTCCGGGTTATGGGAACCCGGTGCTGCCCACCGGCCTACTGTGCGACCCTGAAGATACCATTCAGTTTTTCGCTCAAAGCCGCCATATCCCGGCCGATCTTGTCGTTAGTGATGCGCGCATAGATTTGAGTCGTGGTGATCCGTTTGTGCCCCAGCATCTTGCTGACCGTTTCCAGAGGTACGCCTTGCGAGAGCGTGACCGTCGTGGCGAAGGTATGACGCGCCATATGGATCGTGGGGTTGAACGACAGACCGGCATGTCTGGCAACATGCCTCAGCGACATGTTCAGCGTCTTATGGGTACCTTTGAGCGGGAAGACCCGGTCGCCCGAGAGGTGCATATCCTTATAACGCTCGTAGAGCATTCCGGCAACGGGAAGAAGTTTGACACGGAACTGCGTACCTGTTTTCTGACGCCTGTCGATAATCCAGCGCTCCCCGTTATCGTCCGTATGGATGTCCGCGTGGGTGAGTTTCACCACGTCCGCATGGCTCAGGCCCGTGAAAGCACAGAAGACGAAGGCATCCCGGTTGATACCCGTTCGGTAATTGGGGAGCCTGACATCTATCACGGCTTGTAACTCCGAAGCCGAAAGGTAACGGCGTTCTGAGTATTCCGGCCTCACGTAGAAACCTGCGAAAGGATCGGCGGCAATCCAGCCGTTCTTATACGCCGTGTAGGTCATCAGCTTCAATTTCTTGAGCGTAGAATGGATCGTCCCGGAACGCATCCCTTGTACCGAGGAGAGGTAGACCACGAACTTTTCGATAAAGTCCCGCTTCAATTCTTTGAAAGGAATATCCTTGACATGATATTCGTATTCGAGGAAGGAGGCCAGACGGCGGCGGCGTTTGCAGTAGTCCTCATAGCTGGAATAGGCCCGGTCTTTGCCCACGCGTTTGAGAAACCCTGCGAGGTATTCGTCGAAGGTCTGTAACAGCAGGCGGCAGTCGTCACCCATACCGAGGAAAGCGTTGCGAACCTTTTCGGCCGTAACGTATGAATCACGGTCGCAGAGACGTTGGTACTGCTTGCCGATATTGGTCTTGATATTTTCCAGCTTCTCGTTGATGCGCTGCGATTCGAGGCTTTTGCCGGAGGCTTTGTTCGCTTTGGCATCCCAGAGGGAAGAACGGACGGAGAGTTTGCAGCTGAACTGCGACATCGTACCGTTGATCGTAATACGGCCCATAATGGGAACCTGACCGTGTTTTTCCGACTGCCTTTTCACATAGAAAAGGACTTTGAAAGTGCTGCGTTGCATAATAACTTGAACTTTGTGGATGGGTTAAACGTTTAGTCAAGTTATTTGTTATGCGGTAATTCGATGCAACACACTGAAAACAACTGTCTTAAATGCAAATTAAAGCATTTCGGGCAGGTAACGGATAAGTAACGAAACTCACCGTTAAACCTGCCCGATTTTGCAATTCTATTGCTCGGAGCATATGCAGAACAGAGAATCAAATATCTGAAAACATGATATTTACTCTTTTCTACACTTTCGTTTTCCTACAAATACCGAACCGTTTCCGTTCCGGGATTTTTCGTATTCGGCCTTTCCGGTTACTCTGCGGGAGCGACCTCGGGCTTCTCGGCCGTTGCAGTCGAATCCGCCGGAGCGGGCTCCTCGTAAGGAGTCACGTCAATCAACTCGACCTCGAACTCCAAAGCCTCGTTGGGACCGATGTCACGGCCTGCGCCGCGCGCACCGTAAGCCAGGTCGGCGGGAATCCAGAGCGTGATCTTGCCGCCCTTGCCCACCAGTTGCAAACCCTCGGTCCAGCCGGGGATCACACGGTTGAGCGGGAACTCGACGGGCTCGTCCTTGTCGAAATCGTCGGGACGCTGTTTCTTGATCATCTCCTGCTGCTCTTTCGAGCGGTTGGCGAACTTCGAGGTATCGAACACCTTGCCGTCGCGGGTGCGGCCCGTGTAGTGAACCTTCACCACGTCGCGCGGGTCCTTCGGCATCGCAGCGGCGTCGCCGGCAGCGGTAACCTTATAGAGCAGGCCCGACTCGGTCTTCTTCACGCCCGATTTCTTCTCCATTTTCTCCAGCCATGCCTTCGAAGCCTCGGCGTTCTCGGCCGGACGCTTCACCATGAAGTAGTACTGCAAGTACTGGTTCACCTCGTCCTCCGTCATTTTGGCGTTGTTGTCGCGGACGTTCTGCATGGCCTCGCTGATCCAAACCAGCTGGATGGGCATGCCGCTCTGAGCTACGTTGTAACCGATATCGTTACCGAATGCGTAGGAAATCTCGGCGCGCTCCTCTTCGCTCTCGAACATCTCGGGATCGGCTGCGGGATACTCGACCTTGGTCGAATCGCCGCCGGCCAGACGGACGCTGTCGGCAGCGGCACGCTTCTCGGCGATAGCCTGCGCACGCTCGCCGCGCTTCGACATGAAATACTCGCGCAGCATGTCCAGCGACTTGTCGTGCTCCTGCGAAGCCTTGCCCATGGCGCCTTCCTTGATACCCTTGTCCACGAGTTTGAAATCGAACGGGATATCCTTCATTTCATAGCTCATGCCGTAACCGATGTTGGCTCCGAGCGAATACGACAGCGAGTCGAAATCCGAAAGGCTGCCCATCTGCACGCCGCTCTTGTTTCCTCCGCAAGAAGCGAGCATCGCAGCACCCGCGAGTGCCGCAGCAAAAAAGATTTTTTTCATTGTTGTTTTTTAACTATGTTTTGAGTTTGCTTTTATTCGTACGCGCAAAGATATAAAAATATTGTATAACGCTCATCTTTATCGGCGTAAATTATCTTCGCCGCGACCGATTCGCGTATTTATCGACATCGACGAGCTCGATTTCATAGTAAAGCGTCGCATTGGGGGCCACGCCCAGCTCCTTGTCGCCCTCGGCGCCGTAGGCCGCCGACGAAGGCATCCAGGCGTTGATCTTCCCGCCCTTGCCGATCAGCTTCACGCTCTCCTGCACGCCCTTCCGCAGGTCGCGCAGCAGCGAGCGCACCGTGTCGCCCTTCTCGTAGGAGGAGGCGATGCGGCTGCCGTCGGCCGTGCGGATCACCCACCGCAGGGCCACGCTGTCGCGGTCCGACACGGGGACCTGCTCCTGATCGCCGACGGCCGTCACCGTATAGGTCACGCCCGACGAGGTGCGGGCATAGGAGCGGTTCGACTTGGCTATATCGGCAAGGAACTGCTCCTCGTAGGCCCGGGCCTTCTCGGGCAGCGCATAGCTCACATAGCGCAGGTAGAACGTCTCGGCATCGGCCGCCGAAAGTTTCGCCGACCGGTTTACGGCGTCGCGGATGCCCTCGCAGACGGCGTTCACGTTAATCGTCGAATCCATCCGCAGCAGGTTCATACCGACGTTCATGCCGATGACATAGGCCACCGAATCGGTGTCGTTTCTGAGTTTCACGCCCCCGCCCGACTTCTTCGAGCAGGCCCCGGCCAGCAAAGCGGCGGCGGGGAGGATCAGCAGGATTTTTTTCATTGTCTCGTACTTTTTTTCGAAAAAGCCAGAATCAGCAGGCATCCCACGATCGCCGCCGCGAGCGAGCCCATCAGAATGGCGATCTTGCCGCGGTCGATCAGATCGGCATCGGTGAAGGCCAGCGAATCGACGAACAGCGACATCGTGAACCCGATGCCGCCCAGACAGCCCACGGCCAGCAGCATGCGCCACGTCGCCCCCTCGGGCAGCTCTGCGAGGCCGGACTTCACGGCGCCCCACGAAGCGAGGAATATGCCCAGCGGCTTGCCGACGAGCAGACCGAAGAAGACGCCCATGCCGATCGAACCGATTTCGGGCGAATGGTGGAAGATATTGAGGTATTCGAACGAGGTGATCTCGACGCCGGCGTTGGCCAGCGCGAAAATGGGCATGACGAGGAAGGTCACGTAAGGCGCCAGGGCGTGTTCCAGCCGGTAGCTCATGCCCACGGAGTTGGCCGACAGGTCGTGCATGCGCCGCAGGTAGAAGCGCTGCTCCTCGTTGGGGAAATCCTCGTGGGTGGCGGCCGAAAGCATCAGCCCTTTGAGCCAGCGCATCTTATGGGCGAAGTACTCCTTGCTGTAACGGGGTTCCATCGGGATCAGCAGGGCCATCGCCACTCCCGAGATGGTCGAGTGCACCCCCGAATAGTAGAACAGTCCCCACACCACGAAGGCCGGCACCAGGTAAGAGAACATCCGCTTCTCGCCCATCTGCTTCATGAAGTAGACCCCGAGCATGATGGCCAGCGCCACCAGCAGGCAGCCGATCTGAACCGTCCCGCCGTAGAAGAGCGCGATGACCAGAATGGCCCCCAGGTCGTCGGCGACGGCCAGCGCCGTGAGGAAGATTTTGAGCGACACGGGAACGCGGTCACCCAGCATCGAGAGGATGCCGATGGCGAAGGCGATGTCCGTGGCCGTGGGGATTCCCCAGCCGTTGGCGGCGGCCGTACCGTGGTTGAAGAGCGTGAAGACGATGGCCGGAGCCAGCATGCCCCCCGCGGCGGCCAGCACCGGAAGAATCGCCCGCCGCACGGACGAAAGCTGTCCGCAGACGATCTCGCGCTTGATTTCGAGCCCCACGGCGAAGAAGAAGATCACCATCAGCCCGTCGTTGATGAACTTCTCGACGGTCATGCCCCGGGGGAAGATCCAGTCGATCAGTCCGTCCGGAGAGCGGACCATCAGCGAGAGGTCGGTTTCGAGCAGGTGATGATAGTAAACCTTGGTGCCGGGCAGGTTGGCCAGCAGCATGGCGAGGATCACGCACGCGAGCAGCACTACGCCGCCGGCCCACGGAGCCTCCAGAAAATTACGGCCGCGAAGCCCCATCACATGTCGCTGGCGCACCCAGCGATACATCGAAAACAGTCGCATTTGCTTATTCGTTGTTTGGTTTTTCGTTCGATTTGAGCGCCTGCCCGCAGAGTTTCCACAGGATGCGGGCCCCGGTGATGGCGTCGATCCGGTCGTCGGCCGCGGGGCACACCTCCACCACATCGAATCCGATGATGCGGCGGCCCGAGCGGACCAGCGTGTCGATCAGGTAGACGGCCCGGTTGAAAGAGAGGCCCCCGCAGACGGGCGTACCCGTATGGGGGCAGTTGTCGAAAGAGAGTCCGTCGATGTCGAAGCTCACGTAGACCTCGGCGGGCAGCGTCCCGACGATGCGGCGGCACTGGGCGTCCCACGTCTCGCCGCGGAACTCCGCAGCGGCCAGCGAGAGGTCGTCGAACGTGGCGATACGCTCCGACGAAGCGGCCATCGCGGCCTCCGCCTCGCTGAAATCGCGCACGGCGACCTGAGCGATCCGGCTGACCTGCGGCACGTCGCGCAGGACGTTGAACATGATCGACGCATGGGAAAATTCAAAACCCTCGTAAGCGTCGCGCAGGTCGCAGTGGGCGTCGATATGCAGGATGCCGAACGCCTCGTGACGGGCCCCCAGAGCGCGGATCAGCCCGTAGGGCGTCGAATGGTCGCCGCCCACGAGCCCCACGATCTTGCCTGCGTCGAGCCAGCGCACGGCCTGCGCCCCGATGTTGGCGTTCATGGCCGCACAGCCCTCGTTCACGCGGCGGACCTTGCGCACGACATAGTCGTCTTCGAGGCACCCGCCCCCTTCGAGATGGTCGATCACCCGCGAGGCATCGACACGCAGGCGCTGCGAAGACTCCAGCAGCGAATAGTCCACGTCGGCCGTGGCGATGCCGCGGCGCCAGGCCCCGGGGGCCAGCGGGTCGTAAAAATCCAGCTGCGTCGAGGCTTCGATGACGGCGTCGGGAGCATAGGCCGTTCCGGCTCCGTAGGAAACCGTCACGTCCCACGGCGCCGAAATCAGCACCAGTTCCGCCGTTTCGGGCTCGAACGGAAGCCCGAAATAGGTTCCGTTGTCCACGCCGACGCCATCCGGATCGAAGGGTTTCTGTTCCATAATGAAATTTAAGAATCTACAAAGATAGCAAAAAACCCGGTGATTCCAAACCCGGATCGCATACGGCTTTGCAAAACCATCCGACCCCTAAAAGTGTCGTTACGACACCAAAGATAGAAAAAAATCGAATGGATTCAAAATCGGACTGCGCGCCCCGGCAAAACCTTCCGACGGACAAAAAAGCGTCGCGGCGACACCGGAGATGCGAAAAATTCAATTTTTGTCTATATTTGTTTCCCGTAAAGGAACGAAAGAAAAAAACGTCCATACCATGAAAATCATAGCCGACAGTGCCATTCCCTTCCTGAAAGGGGTTCTGGAACCTTTCGCCGAGGTGCGTTATCTCCCCGGAAAGGCCATTTCGGCCGCCGACGTCCGCGACGCCGACGCGCTCCTGACCCGCACCCGCACGCGGTGCGACGCGGCGCTGCTCGCCGGTTCGCGGGTGCGCCTCGTCGCCACGGCGACCATCGGATTCGACCACATCGACACGGCGTGGTGCACAGCGCACGGAATCACGGTCACGACGGCCGCCGGATGCAACGCCCGGGGCGTCCTGCAATGGGTCGCCGCCGCGCTCGTCCACCTCTCCCGCACACAGGGCTGGCAGCCCGCAGAGCGGACGCTGGGCGTCGTGGGCGTGGGACACGTCGGGTCGCTCGTCAAAACTTATGCCGAAGCGTGGGGATTCCGCGTTCTCTGCTGCGACCCGCCGCGCGAGGAGCGGGAGCGGTGCGGATTCCTGCCGCTGGAGGAGGTGGCCCGCCAGGCCGACATCCTCACGTTCCACACCCCGCTCGACGACACGACGCGCCGCATGGCCGGCGAGGAGCTGTTCCGGCGCATGAAACCCGGCGCCGTCGTGATGAACTCCTCGCGCGGGGAGGTGGTTGACGGCGCAGCCCTGCTCCGGAGCGGTCTCGAATGGGCCCTCGACGTTTGGGAGCACGAACCGGACCTCGATCCGGAGCTGCTGGGAAAAGCCCTGCTCGCAACGCCCCACATCGCGGGTTACTCGGAGCAGGGCAAGGCCAACGCCACGGCGATGTCCGTAGCGGCGCTGGCGCGCTGTTTCGGACTGCCGCTCGAAGGGTGGTATCCGCCCGAAGCGGCGCCGTCCGTTCCCCGGCCGATCGCGTGGCAGGAACTTTGCGACACCATCGGCGGCGTCTACGACATCGGAGCCGAAAGCCGCCGGCTCAAAGAACACCCCGGCGACTTCGAATCCCTGCGCGACCGCTACGCCTACCGCCGCGAATACTTCTGACCCCGCCCGCCCAAGAGGCGGGTTTCAGGGGCGACGGGAAGTCACCGGGATTCCGGTCCGGTTCTGCGCTCCGCCACATAACGGCCGAAGTCGTACATCGTTAGTCAATTTTTACTACCTTTGGGGTCGTAACGACCCGTTTATCCCGTCGGAAGGTTCTGCCGAACCGCACACATTTCGGTTTTGCACCCATCCGACTTTTTAGTACCTTTGCCGCGTCATGTACCGAAGGATCATAAAACCCCTGCTCTTCTCGCTCAACATCGAGCGGGCCCACCACATCGTCCTGCTGATGCTGCGCATCTTCGGGCTGATCCCCGGGGGCCGCTGGCTCCTGCGCAAATGCTACGCCGTGGAGCATCCGGCGCTCGAACGCGAGGTCTTCGGCATGCGGTTCGCCAATCCGGTGGGAATCGCCGCGGGGTTCGACCGCAACGGCGAAGCCTACCGCGAACTGGCCGCCCTGGGATTCGGATTCGTCGAGGTGGGCACCGTCACGCCCCGCCCCCAGGCGGGAAATCCCCGCCCGAGGGTCTTCCGGCTCCCGAAGGACAACGCCATCATCAACCGCATCGGACTTTCGAACCGCGGCCTCGAAACCGCCATCCGCCACCTGCGGCGTCCGCACGGCGGGGTGATCGTGGGGTGCAACATCGGCAAGAACACCTCGACTCCGGCCGAGAACGCCCCGGCCGACTACCTGAAACTCTTCCGCAACCTTTACCAGTATGCGGACTACTTCACCGTGAACATCAGCTGCGACAACTCCTGCCGCGAAGGGGCGACGCACACGCGCGAACACATTCTTCAGATACTCAACCCGCTGTTCGACTTCCGCCGCGGGCAGAACCAGTACCGGCCGGTCATGCTCAAAATCTCGCCCGACATGACGGACGAGGTGATCGACCGGATCACCGACGTACTGATGGAGACGCCGCTCGACGGCATCGTGGCCACCAACGGCTCGCACGGCCGCGAGGGGCTGCGGACCAGCCGCACGACGCTCGAAAAGATCGGCAGCGGCCGCCTCAGCGGAGCGCCCCTCACCCGCCGCGCCGTGGAGATCGTGCGCCGCATCCACACCCGCTCGGGCGGCACCTACCCCATCATCGGCGTGGGCGGACTGATGTCGGCCGACGACGTGCGGGCGATGCTCAACGCCGGGGCCGACCTCGTGCAGCTCTACACGGGATATATCTACGAGGGTCCCGGACTGGTCCGGAACGTATGCCGCGCGCTGATCGACGAGGCCGAAGAGCTGGCCGCCATGCGCGCCGCCGAGGAATCGATGAAAAACGGGGAAAATCCCGAAACATCCGGTCCGGAGCCCGCCGAAACCGCCGGGGAGGCATCCGACGGCAAGTCGGAGGAGGAGCGTCATCCCGGCTCCGGGCAAAAATAACTCCACCCATGAAGGCAACCATCATCACCATCGGCGACGAAATCCTCATCGGCCAGATCGTGGATACCAATTCGGTTTCCATCGCCAAACACCTCAACGCCGCGGGCATCGTGGTCCGCGAGAAGCTCTCGATCGGCGACGACCGCACGCAGATCGTCGAAGCCGTCGGACGCGCCATGTCCGCTTCGGAGGTCACCGTCATCACCGGCGGACTCGGCCCCACGAAGGACGACATCACCAAGAAGACCCTCGCGGAGATGTTCCGCAGCGAGATGCGCTACGATCAGCGGGTCGCCGGCCACGTAGAAAAGATGCTCGCCGAACGGGGCATCGAGTTCAACGAACTGAACCGCTCGCAGGCGATGGTTCCCGCGTGCTGCACGGTGCTGTTCAACGCCCACGGCACGGCCCCGGGCATGTGGTTCGAACGCGACGGACACGTCGCGGTGTCGCTCCCGGGCGTACCGTTCGAGATGGAGCACCTGATGGAGGACGAGGTGATGCCGCGGTTGAAAGCCCGTTTCGCGCTGCGCCAGATCGTCCACCGCACGATGATCACCGCCGGGCTTCCCGAGTCGATGCTGGCCAAGCGGATCGAGGCGTGGGAGAACGCCCTGCCGCCCTACCTGAAACTGGCCTATCTGCCCAATCCGGGAGCCGTGCGGCTGCGCCTGTCGGCCTACGAGGTCGAAGGCGAGAGCGTCGCCCGCGAGATCGAACGTCAGTTCGAAGCCCTGCGCAAGCTCATCCCCCACAACATCATCGGATTCGAGACCGCCACGATGCAGGAGCTGGTGCACAAGATCCTCACCGAACGCGGACTGACCCTCGCCACGGCCGAAAGCTGCACGGGAGGCGCCATCGCCGCGCGCTTCACGGCCATACCCGGCGCATCGGCCTACTTCCGCTGCGGCGTGGTGTCGTACAGCAACGAATCCAAGGTGAAACTGCTGGGCGTGAATCCCGCGGACATCGAACGCTACGGCGCCGTGAGCGAACAGGTGGCCCGTCAGATGGCCGAAGGAGCCCGCCGCGCGGCAGACGCCGACTACGCCGTCGCCACCACCGGCATCGCCGGGCCCACGGGCGGCTCGGCCGAAAAACCCGTCGGCACGGTCTGGATCGCCGTCAGCTCGCCCGAGCGCACGGTCGCCCTGCTCAAACAATGCGGAACCGACCGCGGGCAGATCATCGACCGCGCCAGCGCCTTTGCCGTCGGCCTGCTGCGCGACTGCCTCAACGGAAAATAGAGGCTCCGGACGAAATCCTCACGCCCCGCACCGAATAAAAAAAGCCGGGGATTATTGGTATTTGACGAAAAGGTTGTATATTTGCACTCCCCTAATCGGGTTTTAACCAAAAATCTATCGAATAATGAAAGTTTGCGAAATCACAGGCAAGGTAGCGATCGTGGGCAACAACGTTTCGCACTCGCACCACAAGACCAAGCGCAAATTCAGTCCCAATCTGAAAACCAAGCGTTTCTGGTCGGAGCAGGAGGGCCGCTGGATTACCCTGAAGGTAACGGCCGCCGGTATGAAAACAATCAACAAGAAGGGTCTTGCAGTCGCCCTGCGCGAAGCTGCCGCACCCAAAAGCGTGTACTAAAAACAACGAGTAACCAATGGCAAAGAAAGGCAACAGAGTTCAGGTCATCCTCGAGTGCACCGAACAAAGAGAGAGCGGCGTTGCGGGAATGTCCCGTTACATCACCACCAAGAACAAGAAAAACACCCCCGACCGTCTGGAGCGCAAAAAGTACAATCCGTTCCTCAAGCGCGTCACCGTTCACCGTGAAATCAAATAGTTAAGAGAGCTTTATGGCAAAGAAAGTAGTCGCAACACTGAAAACCGGCACGGGTAAGCAGTTCACCAAGTGCATCAAGATGGTCAAGTCGGAGAAGACCGGAGCCTACATGTTCAAGGAAGGCATCGTCCCCAACGACCAGATCAAAGAGTTCTTCGAGGAGAAGAAATAGCGTATTTTAAGAGCTCGACTCTTAAATACAAAGGGCATCTTTCGGGATGCCCTTTGTGTTTTCAGGAGCCGAAAATACCGCGATTGAAATATTTTTGCTACTTTTATCCGAAAAATTTCCAGACGGCCCGATCCGGTCGGTTCCGTCCGGGAGATTACGACGTGTTTCATGAAGAAAATAGCATTCATCATCATTCGCTACGGAGTCGAAGTCAACGGCGGCGCAGAAGTCCACTGCCGCATGCTGGCTGAACGATTGCGACCCTATTACGACGTGGAAGTGCTTACCACAACGACCCGAATCTTCCGGGACCCCGCCAGCGACTACCCCGAAGGGGTCAGCACCGTCAACGGCGTCACGGTCCGCCGGTTCAAACCCGCACCCATCGACGGAGAGCACCACGGGCTCTACCGCAAGAAGTGCAAGACGGCCCGCCGCATCCGCCTGCAACTGGCCAAAATGGGGCTGCTGGGCGTGATCTCCTCGCTGCATCCCGAATGGACCATGAGCCTCGAAGCCGAAAAACGCTACTACGAATCGCAGGAGGACCATACGCCTCAGATGTTGGAGTTCATCGAACGGCACAAGGATGAATATGCGGCTTTCCTTTTCATGAATTTCTATTTCAGCCAGCCGGTGCTGGGCTCGACGATCGCCCCCGAAAAGACGATCCTCATTCCCCTGGTTCACCCCGACAAACCGCTCTATTACAGCATCAACGCCCCGATGTTCACCCGCGTAAGGCACATCGCCTTCAACACCGCGGCCGAGCGGCAGCTCTGCCGCCGGGCGTTCGGCGCCTCGCTGGCCCCGAACAGCCTGGTAGGGTGCGGCATCGAAGAGGCTCCGGAAGCGGATTGGGGGGGGGTCAAGGCCAAATACGGACTGCCCGACCAATATGTGCTCTATCTCGGGCGCATCACGCCGTCGAAGACGACCCGGGTGATCCCCGACTTCCTGCGCTACAAGAAGGAACACGGCGGCGAAATCAAACTGGTGATGGTGGGCGGCACGGAACTCGACATCGAGCGTTCCGACTCTCCCGACATCATCTTCACGGGATACGTTTCCGACGAAGAAAAGAGCGCCATCATCCGTCACGCCACGGTGATGGTCAATCCGTCGCGCATGGAGAGCCTCTCGCTGCTGATGCTCGAAGCCATGCAGAACCGCGTGCCGCTGCTGGTCAACGGCCGGAGCCGCGTGATGAAAGACCACTGCAAGTCGAGCGGAGCGGCGTTCTGGTACGACAGCAGCCGGGATTTCCGCAACAAACTCCACCGCCTGATCTCCGATCCCGAACTGCGCCGCACGATGAGCGAAAAAGGCCCGGCGTACGTGCGCGAACATTACGACTGGAGCGTAATCATCCCCAAGCTGCGGACGCTGATCGAAAGCCTCTGACGCGACCCGCAGAAATACGAATCGGTGCACCCCGAAAGGAGTGCACCGATTTTCCGTCCGGACCCCGGCGTCAGAACTTATGCACGGCGCGCACGAGGAACTTGTTGTATTTCGGAATCTCGATCACGTAGGGAGGTTCGATGCCCATGTGGGTCGTATAGGCGCTCTTCTCGTCCATCTCGGTCGAGGAGAAATAGTAGACCAGCCGGTCCATGCGCTTGCCGCCGGCATCCTTGAGCGCGTCGTTGAACTTGTTGCGCGCCTGGCGGTTGTTCTGCACGCGCGTTCCGCCGTTGTAGTTGTGGCCGATGGTCAGCATCTCGTCGATGGCGGGCAGGTACCACCCCTCGCCCTTGTCCCGGCACCACTTGAAAGCAGGGAAATCATCCCACGTAAGGTTGTTGGCGGCGATGTACTGCGCCACTTTCTCCATGTTCTCCGCTCCGTCGGTCCGGCTGTCGGCGCCGACCACACGCAAGTCGGGCTTGCGGAACTCGCTCCAATGGAGGTAGATCTCGTCGAGCGACATCACCAGCCCGTGCATGCCGTCGTCCGAAAGCTGGCAGATGACGCCCCGGATGCCGTTCTGGTCATACAGCTCGCCGATCTCGTACTGTTTGAGCACGTAACGTCCGGCGGGCGTCTGCGTCGCAGGTCCGGCAGCCGGGGTTTCGGCCGGAGCGGATTGCGCCGGTTCCGCCGGGGTGGCCGGGGTCAGCGGCGTCGCAGGGATGGTCCTGGTGTAATACTCCTTTTCGCCGTTGGCGTACTGGATATAGTGTATCTCCTTGACGGGCAGCACGTAGGTCGGACCGTCGGGATTCGAAAAACGTTTGTAGCGCACCGCCTCGGGGGTGATTTCGATCACCTTGGCTTCGATCTTCGTGGCGTCGGTCTTCACGATCAGGTCCTGCGCGGCGGCGGTCAAAGCGCCGCACAACGCCGCGAACAACAGCAGAATGGTTCTTTTCATCATTATAATATATAACATATGTTGGACAATGATAGTGCAAGCCGAGAGCAGAGGCAAATTTATTTGACTATGCCGAGGCGCCGCCTATCCAAGCGGAGGTTCATCCTCTGCAAATATAACGTTTTTTTTCAAACATTCTTGTTTACCTTTGGTGTCGGTGCCGTAACGGCACTTTCAGACAAGCGGAAAATTCTGCCGGACCGCAGCGATCTGCGAAACTTTCCGACTTTTTCGTACCTTCGGCTGCGCCTTAAATACTCCCGCTCGGCAATGTTCAAATAAAAATTTGACATTGCCCTCGCTTATTCATATCTTTGCAGAAATTAACCGCAAGGACATGGCATTTTTCGATATTTTCAAAAAGAAACAGGATACGCCGCCCTCCGAGGAGCAGGCGCGCAAACAGCAGCAGGAGCTCAGCGCCGGGCTGGAAAAGACCAAGACGGGACTCTTCTCGAAACTGGCGCGCGCCGTGGCGGGCCGCTCGACGGTCGATGCCGACGTGCTGGACGACCTCGAAGAGGTGCTCATTTCGTCGGACGTGGGCGTGGAGACCACCGTGAAGATCATCCGCCGCATCGAGGAGCGCGTCGCCCGGGACAAGTACATGAACGCCTCGGAGTTGCAGTCGATCCTGCGCGAGGAGATCACCGCCCTGATGGAGGATGCGCACGGCTCGTCGGAGCACTTCGGGCTCGACGCCGCCGAGGGCCAGCCCTACGTGGTGATGGTCGTGGGCGTCAACGGCGCCGGCAAGACCACCACCATCGGCAAACTCGCCGCGCAGCTCACCAAGGCGGGCCGCAAGGTCTGGATCGGCGCGGCGGACACGTTCCGCGCCGCGGCCATCGACCAGCTGCAAGTGTGGGCCGACCGCGCCGGGGCGACGATGATCCGTCAGCAGATGGGCTCCGACCCCGCGTCGGTGGCTTTCGACACGCTCACCTCGGCCAAGTCCAACGGCGCCGACGTGGTGCTGATCGACACCGCCGGGCGTCTGCACAACAAGGTCAACCTGATGAACGAACTGACGAAGATCCGCAACGTCATGGCGAAGGTCATCCCCGGAGCTCCGCACGAAGTGATGCTCGTGCTCGACGGCTCGACGGGCCAGAACGCCTTCGAGCAGGCGAAGCAGTTCACGCAGGCTACGCAGGTCACCTCGCTCACCATCACCAAGCTGGACGGCACGGCCAAGGGCGGCGTGGTGATCGGCATCAGCGACCAGTTCCACATTCCGGTCCGCTACATCGGCATCGGCGAAGGCATCGACCAGCTGCGCATCTTCGACCGCAGGGAGTTCGTCAACGCGCTGTTCGGAGATGAAAAAAATTAACGTCATCACGCTCGGCTGTTCAAAGAACACCGTCGATTCGGAGCACCTGATGGCGCGGCTCGCAGCCGCCGGGTACGAGGTCCTCTTCGACAGCGACCGCACCGACGCCAAAGTGGTGGTGATCAACACCTGCGGATTCATCGGCGACGCCAAGCAGGAGTCGATCGACATGATCCTGCGCGCGGCGGCGGCCAAGCAGGCCGGGAAGATCGAACGGCTGTTCGTCGTGGGATGCCTCTCGGAACGCTACGCCGACGAACTGCGGGCCGAGATTCCCGAGGTGGACGAATATTTCGGCGCCCGCACGTGGGACGGCATCGTCCGCGCCCTGGGGGCCTCGGAGGACCCTGCGCTGGCCACCGAACGCCGCCTGACCACCCCGAAGCACTACGCCTATCTGAAAATCTCGGAGGGCTGCAACTGGAAATGCGGCTACTGCGCCATTCCGCTCATCCGCGGCGGCCACGTCTCCGTCCCGATGGAGGAGCTGGAGGAGGAGGCCCGCAAACTCGCCGCACAGGGAGTCCGGGAGCTGATGGTCATCGCGCAGGACACGACCTATTACGGCATCGACCTCTACGGACGGCGGATGCTGGCCGAGCTGCTGCGCCGCCTGTGCCGCATCGACGGCATCGCGTGGATACGCCTCCACTACGCCTACCCCGCCGCTTTCCCCGACGAGGTGATCGAAGTGATGGCCGCGGAACCCAAAATCTGCAAATACCTCGACATTCCGTTCCAGCACATTTCCGACGCCCAGCTCGCGGCCATGCACCGCCGTCACACCAAGGCCGAGGCGATGGAGCTGATCCGCCGTCTGCGCACGGCCATTCCGGACCTCGCGCTGCGCACGACGCTGCTCGTAGGTTATCCGGGCGAGACGGAAGCCGATTTCGAAGAGCTTCTGGAGTTCGTGCGCGAGGTGCGCTTCGAGCGGCTCGGGGTCTTCGCCTACTCCGAGGAGGAGGGGACCTATTCGGCCGAGCAGCTCCGCGACGACGTGCCAGAGGCCGTGAAACAGGAGCGCGTGGAGCGCATCATGGCCCTGCAAAACGAGATTTCGCTCGAAAACAACCGCCGCCGCGTGGGACGCACCGAACGGGTCATAATCGACTCGCGCCAGGGCGATTTCTACGTCGGACGCACGCAATACGACTCCCCGGAGGTGGATCAGGAGATTCTGATACCCGTCGGCGGGAGACGGCTCCTGCGCGGACACTTCTACGAAGCGGAGGTCACGTCGGCAGCCGATTACGATCTCTACGGCGAAGTACGCACAAAATAATTTTTGGCTTTTCCCCGTTTTTTTCCTACCTTTGGTGTCGTAACGACACTTCAGGCCGGGAAATTTTGCCGGACCGCATGCAATTCCGTTTTGGAATCGTCCGGTTTTTTTCCTACCTTTGATGTCGTAACGACACTTTTAGCAGGTCGGAGAGTTTTGCGGATCGTACGCAGTTCCGTTTTGGAATCGTCCGCTTTTTTCCTACCTTCGATAAAGTAAACCGGAACTCGATCCGAAGACATGGCCGACAAAAGCGTGATAACGAATCTCGAAGCCCGCGTAAAGCAGCTTATCGACGACCACAGACGGCTGTCGGAACTCTGTGCGGAACTGACGGCACAGCGGGAGACGCTCCGCGCGGAGAAACGCACGCTGGAAGAGCGTGTCCGGGAGCTGGACGGCGAGCTGGCGCGCATGCAGCTGACCGAAGGTCTTGCGGGAGAGAGCCGGAACCGGGAAAAAGCGCGGGCGCGCGTCAACCGTCTTATGCGGGAGGTGGACAAGTGCATCGCGCTGCTGGGGCAGCAGCCGGCAGCGCCGGAGGCCCGATAAGGCAGCCCCGGAAGAGGAGGAGACAGAGAACGAAACGAAAGAAGAGAGAAAATGGCAAAACAGTCGATAACCCTCAAAATAGCGGGAAAAAGCTATCAGCTCAATATCGAACGCGAAAAAGAGGAGGTGTACCGGCTGGCCGAACGGGAGGTGAACAACTACCTCGCACAAATAAAACAACGGAACATCAAGGACTGGAACGACCAGGACTACCTGTCGATAACCGCGTTGCAGTTCGCCATTGCGAACGTCGGAATGCGCCAGAGCCGCGAGGTGGACAGCGAAGATCTCCGGCAGCTGGAAAAAATCGGCACGGAAATAGATACGTATCTCAACGACCTGAAAGGGTGACCCCCCGAAGGCGGTACGCATCGGCGAAAAACGTTCTTTTACATACAAGAATCTACCCGCATAGATTCCTTAAAGCTTTGCGAAACTGAACATTTACTAAATTGGGGCAACTCAGGGCGCTTCAAAATCAGGCCTTACTACCCTTCGGGGGAGTACGTTACGGCGTACCGTTGGAAGATTGCGATTGTCGGAGCCCCCACACATGACTGATCGGCAGATTCGTCAAACGAGACTAAGGAATCCTATGCGGTTTTTTATGACTACACAAGAAACCCTAATAATAACAACCAAAAACACGTAAAAGTCAATGTATACCATCATTTTGACTGCCTGCATCTCTGCCGTGGTCGCCGTTGCGGTCTACGCGGTTGTCACCAACCTCGTGGTCAAAACGTCGATCCGCAAGCGCCGCGAAGCCGCCGTGAAGGAGGCCGAGGCCGAAGGGGAGATGATCAAGAAGGAGCGCATCCTCCAGGCAAAAGAGAAGTTCATACAACTCAAGAGCGAATACGACCGCCAGGTCAACGAACGCAACCAGAAGATCGCCCAGAGCGAACAGCGCGCCAAGCAGATCGAGCAGAACCTCCAGAACCAGCAGCGCGAACTGGAGAATAAGCTCCGCGACAACGACCGGCTGAAGGAGCAGATGCAGAACCAGCTGCAAATCCTCGAACACAAGAAGGAGGAGATGGACCAGATGCAGCGCGAACAGAACGTGCGTCTGGAACAGATCTCGGGCATGAGCTCGGAGGATGCCAAGAACATCCTGATCGAGAACATGAAGGCCGAGGCCAAGACCGAAGCCGCCGCCTACATCAACGAGACGATCGAAGAGGCGAAGATGACGGCCACGAAAGAGGCCAAGCGCATCATCGTGGCGTCGATCCAGCGCGTGGCGACCGAGACGGCCATCGAGAACGCCGTGACGGTCTTCAACATCGAGAGCGACGAGGTCAAGGGCCGCATCATCGGCCGCGAGGGCCGCAACATCCGCGCCCTGGAGGCCGCGACGGGCATCGAGATCATCGTCGATGACACCCCCGAGGCGATCATCCTTTCGGGATTCGATCCCGTGCGCCGCGAGATCGCGCGTCTGGCCCTGCACCAGCTCGTCACCGACGGCCGCATCCACCCCGCCCGCATCGAGGAGGTGGTGGCCAAGGTCCAGAAACAGATCGAGGAGGAGATCGTCGAGGTGGGCAAGCGCACGACGATCGACCTGGGCATCCACGGACTGCACCCCGAGCTGATCCGCATGATCGGCAAGATGAAATACCGCTCGTCCTACGGTCAGAACCTGTTGCAGCACGCCCGGGAGACGGCCAACCTCGCAGGCATCATGGCCGCCGAACTGGGCCTCAATCCCAAGATCGCCCGCCGCGCAGGTCTGCTGCACGACATCGGCAAGGTGCCCGACGACGAACCGGAACTGCCGCACGCAATCATCGGCATGAAACTCGCCGAGAAGTTCAAGGAGAAACCCGAAGTCTGCAACGCCATCGGCGCCCACCACGACGAGGTGGAGATGACTTCGCTCATCGCCCCGATCATCCAGGTCTGCGACGCCATTTCGGGCGCACGCCCCGGCGCACGCCGCGAGGTGGTCGAGAGCTACATCAAGCGTCTGAAAGAGATGGAGGACATCGCCCTGTCGTATCCCGGCGTGGTGAAGACCTACGCCATTCAGGCCGGACGCGAGCTGCGTGTGATCGTCGGAGCCGACAAGCTCTCGGATCAGGAGTCGGAGGGACTGTCGCACGACATCGCCAAGAAGATCCAGGACGAAATGACGTACCCGGGTCAGGTGAAGATCACCGTCATCCGCGAAACGCGCGCCGTAGCCTACGCCAAGTAGGAGACAACGCACTACGACAAAAAAATCCCTCCGGACAACCCGGGAGGGATTTTTTCAGCCCTCTAACCGATAAACTGCTGCCAGATGGTCACGGAGAAGAAGACCCCGAGGGCGGTGCACATGGCCGCCAGCAGGAAATTCATCACCCGGAGGTCGGGCTTGGTGTCGCGGTGGAAATTGAGGTCGATATACTCCTTGAAAAAGAGGTACAGAGCCGGAACCGACGCGCTGGCCAACAGCAAATCCTCGGGGATGCCGAAGAAATAGATCTTCGAAAAGCCCACCAACGCCCAATGGCACAGGAAAAGAATCACGAACAGATTCACCCGTTTCGAGAAAGCGAGCAGCAGCCCGATGGTGAAGACCGCCACCGAGCAGGGCATGACGGGCGAGGTGACCATCGGGAACTCCAATCCCCGCAGCAGCGAGAAGAGCGGGTAGACGAACGGCATGAGGTAGAAGACGAACGCGATGCAGTCGTGCTTGCGGGTCCGCTCGAACGTGGTGTAATTCACCGCAATATCGTAAATCCACACGGCGGCCATCACGCCCCAGAACAGCGCCATCACCCCGCTGTAAGGGCGCTCGGCGCAGGCCCAGAGGTAATAGGCCACGGCGATCCAGCCGTTGAGCAGGGCGAGATAAACTTTCATCGCCACCTTCACGCGCGGCGAAGGCCGGCGGTACAGCAACGCCGTGAGCACGATGCCCGCGACGACCAGCAATGCCTGCAAGGGCCATGTAGCGGCATTATAGCCGGCGATCGTCTGCCAGAAAACATTCATTGTTCGGAGATGTGTTTTTTGTCGCGCGTCAGCGAATGGGCGCGCTTGTTAAACAGGAAAATCGGAGCCGCGGCGCCTGCCGCCAGCATGAAGATCACACAGAAAGTCACGAAGCCGTTGCGCAGGATCTCCTGCAAATACTGGGCGCTGGCCGCCGCATCGCCCAGGTGCTGCATGAACATGATCGTTGCGAAGACCGTTTTGTAGGCATACATGCCCGGGATCATCGGGAGCAGCGCCGGAATGAACAGCACGGTCATCGGACAGCGGATGCGGCCGCCCAGCAGGAGGCTGCCCACGCCGATCACGACCGACGCGCAGAGCGACGCCGTGGCGATGTCCACCCCGCCCTGCATCAGCACGAAGCGCAAGGCATGGCCCACGGCGGCCAGCAGCGCGATGACCGGAAAGGCCCGCATCGGGGGATCGGAAATGGCCCCGAAGCCGATGGCCGCAACGGCGGCGAAGAATCCGTCGGAGAGAATTTCGGGCAGCATCATAGCAATCCGTTTTTAACGATCATCAGCGTGCACGACAGCCCGATGGCGATGCAGATTATCAGCATCAGGGCCGACGCAAGGCGGGCGATGCCGTTCAGCACGTGCCCCTCGACAATGTCGATCACGCCGTTGATGAGCGGCACGCCGGGAATGAGGAAGAGAACGCTCGTGGCGAGGGCCACCTCGGAGGTGGTGTCGAACATCAGCGCTACCGAGGCGTACATCGAGGCCGCGAACGACGAGGCGATGAAAATGACATAGTGGTTGAATCCCCGGGCCTGCATCCGCTGGCGGAGGAAGAATCCCAGCAGCGTGGCCGTGAAGACGATGCTCACGGCGAACCAGTCGCCGCCGAACAGCCGGCAGAACGAGGCGTTAGCAAAGCCCACGAGGATAAGCGTGAAGATGGGATCGAGGCGCGGCCGGGCGATGATGTCGGCATAGCGGGCCCGGATCTCCGCAAGCGGCAGGCGGCGGTCGAAAGCCTCCCAGCTCAGGGCACTCAGCTCGGCGTTCAGTTCGAAGCTGATCGGCAGGGGCGGGATGTCGGCCACCTCGCTGTATATCTCGCCGCTTTCGTCGTCGCAGACCGAAAAGGTCACGACCCGCTGGAACGCCGAAACGATCACCCGCACCCCGAGCGCCTCGCCCAGCCGTTTGGAGTTGCGCACCACACGGGATGTGTGGACGCCCGACCCCATCAGCCGGGTGGCATACTCGGCGATGAACTGCGCTATCTCCTTGAGTTCCGCCGCTGTTTTCATAACCCGAACTTTAACCGGGGACAAAGATACGGATAAGCGAGGGCAATGTCAAATTTATTTGAACATTGCCGAGCGAGAGTATCTGAAAGATTCTGCGATGGAATAAGAACGAATGGTTCCAAAGCCGAATTGCGCAGGATTCGGCAAAACCCTCTACGCCCCGAGAACACTCAAGGTAACAAATTTTTATGTATCTTCGCCGTATGAAACGACCCGATCCATCGCTCGTGGCCTACATCGAGGCCGAGATCATCCCCCGTTACGAACATTTCGACCGCGCCCACGGCACGGACCACGTGCGCACGGTCATTGCGCAGAGCCTCGCGCTGGCCGCCCGCTACGACGTAGACACAGATATGGTCTACACCGTCGCCGCCTACCACGACACGGGGCTGGCGAACGGACGCGAACGCCACCACATCGACGCCGGACGCATTCTCGCGGAGGATGCGGAACTCCGCCGCCGGTTCACCGAAGAGCAGATCGGGATAATGCGCGAAGCCGTGGAGGACCACCGTGCATCGTCGGACCATCCGCCCCGCACGATCTACGGCCGCATCGTGGCCGAAGCCGACCGGGTGATCGACCCTGCGACAATCGTCCGCCGCACGGTGCAGTACGGACTGGCGAACTACCCCGCGCTGGACCGCGAGGGGCATTACGCACGCTGTCTGGCCCACCTGCAAAAGAAATATGCCGAAGGCGGCTACCTGCGGCTCTGGATCGCCGAATCGGACAATGCCCGGCGGCTCGAAGAGCTCCGAGCGATCATCCGCGACCCGCAGCGACTGCGGAGGCTCTTCGACGAAACATTCGACGCGGAAACGGCCGCCGAATAACGAAAAACCCCGGAGCTTTTCGAAGCGTCCGGGGTTTTTCGTTTCCGAAGGCAGTTACTCCTCGCCGTGGGGGAAATACTTCATGTACTGCACCCGCTGGTAGAACTCGCCCTCCGAGGAGCCGTAGTCCATGCGGCCGCAGAACTCCCCGAGCGAATCGAAGCCCTGGCGGGCGGCCCATTCGTCGATGAAGCGGTTGATCGTGCCGATCACCTCGTAGCCGTGACGGTGGATGGCCGTGCAGACCTGCACCGCAGCGGCGCCGCACAACAGAGCCTTGACGGCGGCGGCACCGTCGTGCACACCCGTCGAAACGGCAATGTCCAGCTGCGGCAGCGCATGGGCGCACAACGCCGTACTGCGGAGCACGTTGCGCAGCTCGGTCGGCTCGCTGAACGGATCGCCGTTCACGAAGCACATCTTCTCGATGTCGATGTCGGGCTCGAAGAAGCGGTTGTAGAGCACCAGACCCCGGGCGCCGCGGCCCAGCAGAGCGTCGCCGAGCGACAGCACGTTCGTCAGGCGCATCGGGAGCTTCACCGACACGGGGATCGTCACCGCAGCGGCGACCTTGCGCACGATGTCGGCATAGTGCTGTTCGATCTGCTGCGCCGAAGCCTGCCGGTCGGTCGGCAAAAGGAAGATGTTCAGCTCCAGCGCCGAAGCCCCGGCCGCCTGCATGGACGAAGCGTACTCGATCCACGCGTCGCCCGTACCCACGCAGTTGATGCTTCCGACGACGGGAATGCCCGTCTTGGCGGCATCGGCGACGAGTTGCAGCAGTTCGGCCTTGTAGGCGTCGCCCAGATAGCGTTCGAGATACTCGCCCGCGTCGCCGTAACCCTCCATCTTGTCCAGCGAAGCGGCCTGACGGTAAATCTGCTCCTCGAAGATGGATTTCAGCACCACGGCGCCGGCGCCGTTGCGGACGCACTGCTCGACATTGTGCATGTTTGCCGTATAGGGGGAACTGCTGACCACGACGGGGCTTGCGAGTTCCAGCCCGAGATATTTCGCTTTCATAGGGAATTAAGGTATCTGTCTGTTAAACATTAAACGAACGGAATCTTCACCACCTCGGCCTTCACGGGTTTCTCGCGGATGACCACGGCGATCTCCGTGCCCGGCTTGGCATAGGCGGCCTCGACGTAACCCAGCGCCACGCCGACTTTCAGGCAGGGCGACATCGTGCCGGAGGTGACGTGTCCGATCCCGGCGCCCTCGGGCGAAGCGATCGGATAGCCGTGGCGCGGAATGCCGCGCTCGATCATCTTCAGTCCCACGAGCTTGCGGGCCACGCCCTCGGCCTTCTGCTTCTCCATCACAGCACGGTCGATGAACTCCTTGCCGTCGGCGAACTTGGTGATCCAGCCCAATCCGGCCTCGATCGGCGAGGTGATGTCGTCGATGTCGTTGCCGTAGAGGCAGAAGCCCTTCTCCAGACGCAGCGTATCCCGGGCGCCGAGACCGATGTTCTTCAGCCCGAACTCCTCGCCGGCCTCCCAGAGCGCCTTCCAGAGTTTGTCCCCGTCCTCGTTGGCGACGTAGATCTCGCAGCCGCCCGAACCGGTGTAGCCCGTGATCGAAAGGATGGCGTCGCATCCGGCGACAGGCATCTTCTTGAAGGTGTAGTACTCCATCTCCTCGACCGGCTCCGCGCACATCTTCTGCACGATCTTCATGGCCAGGGGTCCCTGCACGGCCAACTGGCAGATCTCGTCCGAAGCGTTGTAGAGCTCCTTGCCGTGACCGGCCTCCATGCCGAAAGCCTTGCCCTCGGCGCAGATGTGCGCCCAGTCCTTGTCGATGTTGGCGGCGTTGACGCAGAGCATGTAGGTCTCGGCATCGACGCGGTAGACGAGGATGTCATCGACGATGCCCCCGCGGCCGTTGGGCATGCAGGAGTACTGCACCTTGCCGTCGTAAAGTTTCGCAACGTCGTTGGTCGTGATGCGCTGCAACAGGCCGAGCGCCTTGGGGCCCTTGACCCAGATTTCGCCCATGTGGCTCACGTCGAAGACGCCGGCGCCGTTGCGGACGGTCATGTGTTCGTCATTGATGCCCGTGAATTCGATGGGCATGTTGTATCCCGCGAATTCGGCCATCTTGGCGCCCGCGGCGATGTGATACTTGGTAAATACGGTGGATTTCATATTGCAATCATACGATTATTTCATTCATAACGACGCTTCACGCCCAGGCGCGGACAGCGGTGGAACTCCTTCGTGCGGTCGAACAGGTAGCGGTAGGTGGTGTGCACCTTGTGGCGCGTGGCGCAGACGTAGGTCTCGATCATGCGGTTCATCACGGGGTTGAAGTCGCCGATCCACGCCAGCTCCATCGATTTGTAAGGATTCTTCGTCCGTTCGAGGAACTGCCAGTACTTGACCATGATGGCCGACTCGACGCCCTTGCCGTGGAACTCCGGGGTGATGCCGAAGATGACGCCGAAGATGCGGTCGCACGACTTGCGCACCTTGAGGTCCCACATCAGGCGCAGTTTCTGCCGAAGGCCGAACTTGCCGTTGAACTTGCCGATCAGGCGGTTCAGGTCGGGAACGGTGATGAAGAACCCGATGGGCTCGTCGTTGAAATAGGCGAAGAAGATGATGTTGGGGTCGATGATCGGCTTCATCTCGCGGACCATCTCCAGCGCCTCTTCCTGCGTCATCGGCTTCACGCCCGAGAAGAGGGCCCACGCCTTGTTGTAGATGAGACGGAAGCTCTCGGCGGCATCTTCCAGATTCTTCATGTCGATATTCTCGATCCGGTAGCCCGGCACGGTGTAGAGCCGCTCGGCACGGGCGAAAATCTGCTTGTTGGCTTCCGAATCGTTCACCCGCCAGATGAAACTGTGCTGGTTGAAATAGTTCCGGAAACCGTAGTTCTCGAACAGCTCCTTGTAATAGGGCGGGTTGTAGGGGTTCTTGTAAAGGGGCTGGAATTCGTAGCCCTCGACCAGCAGTCCCCACCAGTCGCGCCGCTGCCCGAAGTTGATCGGTCCGTCCATGGCCTCCATGCCGCGGCTGGCGAGCCACATGCGCGCGGCGTCGAACATCATGTCGGCGACCTGCTGGTCGTCGATCGCCTCGAAGAACCCGCAGCCGCCCGTGGGCTGCTCTTCGAGGGCGGCCTTCTCGCGGTTGTAGAACGCCGCGATGCGCCCCACGACCGCGCCCTGCCGGTCACGGACCACCCAGCGGACAGCCTCGCCGTCGGCGAAAAGTTCGTTCTTCGCCGGGTCGAAGACCTCGCGGACATCGACATCCAGCGGGCAGACCCAGTTGCGGTTTCCCTTATAGATCTTTTTGGGAAGGTCGAGCCACTCGCGCTCCGCGGCGGGCGTCGTGACCTCCTGTAAGGTATACTTATCCTTGTTCATCGCTCTGTCTCTCTAATTTCAGCGTTTCCGATTTCAAAGGTAACAAATTTTTCCTTATTTTTGTTGGTAGATCAAATTTAGCATTCCGAATGAACAAAAGCCTGGAACAATATATGCCCGACGGGAGCAAGGTCCCCTACCGGTTCATGAAATACCGCATCCACAAAATCCTGCTCGTGTGTTGCAGCTACGACGGCTACATCCTCGAAGAGGACGGGCACATCGAATCGCAGATCAACCAGGAGTACATCGACCTCAACATGTCGAACCCGCCGTCGCTGACGCGCGTCAGCTCGACGGCCGAGGCGCTGGAGGCGCTGGCCGGCGACGATACGTTCGATTTCATCCTCACGATGTACAACGTCGGCGAACCCGACGTGTTCGCGTTCGCCCGGATCGTCAAGGAGCGCCACCCCAACACCCCCGTCGCGCTGCTGACCTCCTTTTCGAAGGACATCTACCGCCGCATCGAGGAGCAGGACCGTTCGGGACTGGACTACATCTTCTCGTGGCACGGCAACACGGACCTCATCATCGGTATCATCAAGCTCGTCGAGGACAAGATGAACGCCGACGAGGACATCCTCGAAGGCGGCGTGCAGGCCATCCTGCTGGTCGAGGACTCCATCCGCTTCTATTCGACCTATCTGCCCGAGCTCTATAAACTGCTTCTGCTGCAAAACACCGAGTTTCTGAAAGACGCCTTCAACGAACAGCAGCAGGTGCTTCGCAAGCGCGCGCGTCCCAAAATCCTGCTGGCCCGCTGCTACGAGGAGGCCGTGGAGTTGTACGAACGCTACAAAAAGAACCTGCTGGGCGTGATCTCCGACGTGGGGTTCGTCCTCCGCCGCAACGACCCGCCCGAGAGCGAGAAGCTCGACGCCGGAATCGACCTCTGCCGCCGCATCAAGCAGGACAACCCGCTGATGCCCGTGCTGTTGCAGTCGTCGCAGGTGGCCTTCGGCAAGCAGGCCGCGGAGTTGGGCGCAGGGTTCATCGCCAAGAACTCCAAGACGCTCCTTTCGCAGCTGAGCGAATACATCGCCAAGGAGTTCGCCTTCGGGGACTTCGTTTTCAAGGACCCCGACACGGGCGCCGAGATCGGCCGCGCCAAGGACCTCACGCAGATGCAGCAGATGATCGCCACGATCCCCGACAAGGCGTTCGAATACCACACTTCGCAAAACCACCTCTCGAAATGGCTCTACTCGCGGGGCCTGTTCCCGCTCGCGGCGTCGATCCGCCAGTACAACAAGAGCCATTTCGCGTCGGTCGAGGATCACCGCAACGCGCTGGTGAACCTGATCCGCGACTACCGCACCCTGCTGGGGCAGGGCGTCGTGGCGCGTTTCGACGCCGAGACCTACTCCGACGCCGTGGCCTTCGCCCGCATCGGCGAAGGTTCGCTGGGCGGCAAGGCCCGCGGACTGGCTTTCATGAACTCGATGCTTATGAAGCACCGCCAGTACGACAAGTACGAGAACGTGCGCATCATGATCCCGCGGTCGGTGGTGATCGCCACGGAGTACTTCGACGACTTCATCCGCCACAACGGACTGAAATACATCATCTCGCAGGATTTCTCCGACGAGGAGATCCTGTCGGAATTCGTCAGTTCGGTGCTCCCGTTCCGGCTGCGCGAAGCCCTGAAGGGCTACATCCGCACGGTCCGCACGCCGCTGGCCATCCGCTCGTCGTCGAAGCTCGAAGACTCCCACTACCAGCCTTTCGCCGGCATCTACTCGACCTACATGATCCCCTACGTCGATAACGAGGATCAGATGCTCCGCCTGCTGCTCAAAGCCGTCAAGAGCGTCTACGCGTCGGTCTATTTCGCGGCGTCGAGGGCCTACATCCAGACCTCGCAGAACCTCATCTCGGAGGAGAAGATGGCCGTCATCATCCAGGAGGTGTGCGGCACGGAGCAGGAGGGGCTCTTCTTCCCCACCTGCTCGGGCGTGGCGCGGTCGATCAACTACTACCCCATCGGCGACGAACAGCCCGCGGACGGCGTCTGCAACGTGGCGATGGGGCTCGGCAAGCTGGTCGTGGACGGAGGACGCACGCTGCGCTTCTCGCCCAGCTATCCGCAGAAGGTGCTCCAGACCTCGACCCCCGAACTGGCGCTGCGCGACACGCAAAACGAGGTGCTGGCCCTGAGCCTGCGCCCCGAGGAGTTCCGCACGTCGATCGACGACGCGGTGAACCTGCACCGCCTGAGCCTCACGGAGATCGGCCGGTTCCGCAATTCGAAATACGTCTGCTCGGTCTGGGACCGCGAGAACGAACGCATCTCCGACAGTCCCTTCGACTCCGGGCGCAAGGTCATCACCTTCAACAACATACTCAAATACAACACCTTCCCGCTGGCGAAGATCGTCTCGGACATCCTCCGCATGGGCGCCGAGGAGATGCGCTGCCCCGTGGAGGTGGAATTCGCCGTCAACATGGACGTTGCCCCGGGACAGCAGCAGATCTTCAACCTGCTGCAAATCCGCCCGATCATCGACAACCAGGACAACCGCGCCATCGACTGGGAGGCGGAAGAGACCTCCCGGGCGCTGATCTACGGCGAACAGGCTCTCGGCATCGGCATGATGGCGGACATCGCCGACATCATCTACGTCAAGTCCGAGGCTTTCGACTCGCTCGCAACCGAGAAGATCGCCGACGAACTGCTGACGTTCAACAACCGCATGCGCGACGAGGGGCGCTCGTATATCCTCGTGGGTCCCGGACGCTGGGGCTCCTCGGACCCGTTCCTCGGCGTGCCGGTCAAGTGGAACCACATCTCCGAAGCGAAGGTGATCGTCGAGTGCGGCATCGAGAAATTCGATGTCGAGCCCTCGCAGGGCACGCACTTCTTCCAGAACGTCACCTCGCTGGGCGTGGGATACCTGACGATCAATCCCTTCCGCGGCGACGGCATCTTCCGCGAAGAGGAGCTCGACGCCCGGCGGGCGCTCTTCGAGGGAACCTACCTGCGGCAGGTGCGTTTCGAAAAGCCGCTGTGGGTCTGCGCCGACGGGCGTTCGAACAAGGGCATGGTGCGTGAGGAAATGAAAAATGAAGAATTAAAAATTAAAAATTAGAAGATTTTTCGTCCGAACAGTTACAATCTATAAGAAATATTTTTATATTTGTGATAGATAGGACCAACTAACTAAAAACTTCAGCATATGAACGTCAACAAATTAATGACCGAACTCGAGCGCAGGCATCCCGGCGAAAGCGAATACCTGCAAGCCGTGCGCGAGGTCCTCATGACCGTCGAGGAGAGTTACAACCAGCATCCGGAATTCGAAGCCAACCGCATCGCGGAGCGCATCGTGGAACCCGACCGCATCTTCACCTTCAAGGTGGTCTGGGTGGACGACAAGGGCGAAGTGCAGGTCAACACCGGTTACCGCGTGCAGTTCAACAACGCCATCGGCCCCTACAAAGGCGGCCTGCGGTTCCACCCCTCGGTGAACCTCTCGATCCTGAAGTTCCTCGGCTTCGAGCAGATCTTCAAGAACGCCCTCACCACGCTGCCGATGGGCGGTGCGAAGGGCGGTTCGGACTTCAACCCCAAGGGCAAGTCGGACCGCGAGGTAATGCGTTTCTGCCAGGCTTTCATGACCGAACTGTGGCGTCACATCGGTCCCGAGACGGACGTTCCGGCGGGCGACATCGGTGTCGGCGGCCGTGAAATCGGATTCCTCTACGGCATGTACCGCAAGCTGGCCCGGGAGAACACCGGCGTGCTGACGGGCAAGGGCATGACCTACGGCGGATCGCTGATCCGTCCCGAGGCAACGGGCTTCGGAGCCGTCTATTTCCTGCGCCAGATGCTCGAAAAGGCCGGCATGGAGATCAAGGGCCAGACCATCGCCATCTCGGGCTTCGGCAACGTGGCCTGGGGCGCCGCGACGAAAGCGACGGAACTGGGAGCCAAGGTGGTGACCATTTCGGGTCCCGACGGCTATATCTACGATCCCGACGGCCTCGACGCCGAGAAGATCGCCTACATGCTGGAGTTGCGCGCGTCGAACAACGACGTGGTGGAGCCTTACGCCAAGAAGTTCCCGGGATCGAAGTTCTTCGCCGGCAAGAAACCGTGGGAGGTCAAGGTGGACATCGCCATGCCGTGCGCCACGCAGAACGAGCTGGACGGCGAGGACGCCAAAAAACTGCTGGCCAACGGCGTGAAGATCGTGGCCGAGGTTTCGAACATGGGCTGCCGTCCGGAGGCCATCGACGCCTTCATCGCGGCGAAGATCCCCTACGGACCGGGCAAGGCCGTGAACGCCGGCGGCGTGGCCACGTCGGGTCTCGAAATGACGCAGAATTCGCAGAAACTCAACTGGACGGCCGAAGAGGTCGATGCCAAGCTGCACCAGATCATGTCGTCGATCCACCACGCCTGCGTGGAGTACGGCACGGAGAAGGACGGCTACCTCAACTACATGAAGGGCGCCAACATCGCCGGATTCATGAAGGTCGCCAAGTCGATGGTCGAGCAGGGCATCCTGTAAGTTCCGGCACGCTCCGGCGACGACGAAAAGCGCGGACCTCATTCGGGGTCCGCGCTTCGCGTTTCAGAAGGCCGCGCTGATGCCGATGCCGAAGGTCAGGCGGTGGATTCGCTGCCGCGAAGCGCCCGTCAGGGGCGGCGCAACGTCATAGTCGGTCGAGAAGCGCACCCCGAGATTCTGAGAGGCGAGATAAGTCGTGGAGAGGCCCGTTCCGAACGAAAAGCCGCTGCGCCCCTCCAAGCACCGGATGTCCGTGTCGCAGGATTTGTAAATCTCGCAGCCGGCAAGCAGTTTCGCGCCGACCAGCCACCGCATCGAAAACGGATAGGAGAAATAGGGCCCCGCATAGACCGAAGCGCACTCCAGATCGTCGTTCTGCGCAACGCCGTTGACCTTCACCCGCAGGTTGGCGCACGACATGCGGCCGCCGAAGCCCCAGTAGGGCGAGGCGAACCAGGCTCCCTGAATCTGAACGGAAGGTCCCGCAAGCAGCTGCACCCGCATGCCGGGATACGGATCGTAGGTCCCCGGCACGGTCGTCAGTCCGAGGCCGAAGCCCAGAAACGACGGGCGGCGGTAGCGGTCGTAGACCGAATAGGTTTCCGATACGAGCAGCCCTTTGTCCTTGAAAATCAGGTCGGCGAGGAAATAGCCCAGCTCCGTGGCCAGGATGCCGATCCCGGCGCCGACCATGATGTCGCTCATCCAGTGGCGGTTGTTCAGCTGGCGCGTGACGCCCGTGACCGTAGCCACGGTATAGCCGCCGATGCTGTACCACGGGCTGCGGTGGCCGTACTCCTTGTGGAGCATCGTGGCGGTCATGAAGGCCGTGGCCGTATGTCCCGAGGGAAAGGAGTTGCGCGACGAGCCGTCGGGACGCATCACCCGGCAGGAGTATTTCAGCGAATTGACGCCGATGGCCATCAGCCCCGCCGAAAAGGCGTCGGAGACCAGCATCCGGCCCCACGAACTGCGCCCCTTGACGCCGAAAGCCTTCATGCCGACCATCACCCCGGCCGGAGCGTACTGGAGATAATCGTCGTAGTCGTGGTGGAACGAACGGCTGTACCCGTTGCGCAGCCGCCGGAAATCGGAATCATAAGCCTGCATGACCACACCGCCCACGATGAGCGGCGTGCCGATGAAGAGCATGCGGTAGGCTTTCGTCGAAGTGTGGCGGTCGATGCGCCGGCGGAACTCCCCGCCCGCGCTCAGATCGACACTGTCCGGCAACTGCGCCCATGCTCCCAAGCTCGCGAACGAGAAGAGGCAGACGACGGCGAAGCGTTTGAACATAACTATCTTTACTGTCTTTTTCGGCGAATGGCGCGGACCGCCTCGCCGCCGACGGCCAGCAGCGAGGTGAAACCGATGACGGAGGCCCACTCGCGGCCCGTGAGCGGCACGGTGCGGAACACCTCGCCGCCGAACTCCACGATCAGCACCTGTCCGATGCCGATGGCCGCGAGGATCAGGAAGAATTCGCGGCACCCCTTCAGGCAGGTGAACACCGAATGACGCGTTTCGAAGCCCTTGGCGTTGAACATGTTCCAGAATTGCAGGAAGACGAAGGTCGAGAAGAACAGCGTCAGCTGCTCCACGGAGAGTCCGCCCTCGGAGACCGTCCACCAGAAGAGCATCCCCAACAAGACCGCGACCATGACCATTCCGCAGGTGAAGATGGTGCGGGCCATAGCGCGCGTGATGATGAATTCGTCCCTCGGGCGCGGCTTGTCGCGCATCACCTCGGCGCTGGGCGGCAGCGAAGCCATCGCCATCGCCGCGAAGGTGTCCATGATGATGTTGACCCAGAGGATCTGCACCACCGTCAGCGGCATTTCGGTGCCGAACACGGCGCCGACGAAGCAGATGACGATGGCCGCGAAGTTGATCGTCAGCTGGAACAGCACGAACCGCTGGATATTGCGGTAGAGCGAGCGGCCCCACATCACGGCCGTGGCGATCGAGGCGAACGAGTCGTCGAGCAGCGTGATGTCCGAAGCGTCCTTCGCCACGGAGGTTCCCGAGCCCATCGAGAGGCCCACGTTGGCGAAATTCAGCGCCGGGGCGTCGTTCGTGCCGTCGCCCGTGACGGCCACCACCTCGCCCCGCTGCTGCAACAGCCGCACGAGACGCTGCTTGTCGAGCGGCCGGGCGCGGGACATGATCTTCAGCTCCTGCACACGCTCCAACAACTCCTCGTCGCTCAGGGCGGCGAAATCCGTACCGGTGATATGATTGCGGTCGCCGTCCTCGGCGTCGTTCCACAGCCCGATCTGACGGGCGATCTCACGCGCCGTGGCCGGCGTGTCGCCCGTGACGATCTTGATGCCTATGCCGGCCCCGAGGCAGCGGGCGACCGCCGCGGGAACGTCCTCGCGGACCGGGTCGGAGATGGCCGCGACGGCCGCAAAATGCAGTCCGCCGGCCCCGACAGCCTCCAGACAGTCGTCCGAAGCGGTCTCGGCCCACGCCACGGCCAGCGTGCGCATGGCGCGGCTCTGGAAGCCCAGCAGCTGTTCGGCGACCTGCGCGTCCTTGCCGTCCGGAAGGCACATCGTGCGCACGATCTCCGGCGCACCCTTCACGCAGAGGATGCGGCGGCCCGAGACGGCGCTTTCGATGATCGTCGCCATGTATTTGCGCTCGGTCGAGAAGGTCAGCCGATCGACGATCTTCGCTTCGGCCCGCAGGGGCTCGTAATCGGTCCCGCGGCTGCGCATCCATTCGAGCAGGGCCCCTTCCGTGGGGTTGCCGATGATGTGCCCTTCGGCATCGAGGAACGCCGTGGTGTTCAGCGCCACGACCTCGGCGAAATCCCGCTCGGGAAGCGCGTCGTAGCGCACCAGCTCCTGCACGTGCATGCGGTTCTGGGTGAGCGTGCCGGTCTTGTCGGTGCAGATGACCGTCACGGCGCCCATCGTCTCGCAGGCGTGCATCTTGCGCACGAGGTTGTTGGTTTTCAGCATCCGCCGCATGGACATCGCCAGCGACAGCGTGATCGACATCGGGAGCCCCTCGGGAACGGCCATGACGATGATCGCCACCGAGACCATGAAGATCTGCAACACATGCTGGGAGATCGTCAGCCAGTCGCCGTCGAGCAGTCCGCCCACGAAGATCGCCTTTGCGAGCATCACGCAGAAGATCAGCGCCGAAAGCAGGATGCCCAAACGTCCGATCAGACGCGAAAGGCGCGTCAGCTGACGGTCGAGCGGCGTCTGTTCCTCGCTCTGCACGGTGGCCTGCTCCGTCACCCGCCCGGCCTCCGTCGCGTCGCCCACGGCCGTGACGACCATCACGCCGTAACCGTCCGCCACGGTCGTGCCCCGCAGCACGGCGTTCGACGGATAGGTCGCATCGGGGTCGAAATCGGCCTCGCTGACGGTCTTGTCCACCTCGGGTTCGCCCGTGAGGGTCGATTCGTTGATCTTCAGCGACACGGCCTCGACCAGTTCGCCGTCGGCGGGGATCGTCTCGCCGCCCTCGATATAGACCACGTCGCCCGCGACGACCTCGCGTCGGGGAATCTCGCGGATCGTGCCCTCGCGCATCACCTTGACGGGGATGTCGTCGTTGACCTGATTCAGCCGCCGGAAGCGACGCTGGGCGTCCCACTCGAACCAGAAGCCGACGCACGTGGCGAGGATGATGGCGCAGATGATGCCCACGGATTCGGTGAAATCCTTATGGATGAATCCGATGGCCAGCGACAGCACCGCCGCCAGCAGCAGGATGCGGATGATCGGATCGCGGAATTTTTCGAGCAACAGTCGCCACACCGAATCGTCTTTCGGCGGGGTGATAACGTTGTCGCCGTGCCGGCGCCGGCTTTCGGCGACTTCCTGCGGGGAGAGTCCCCGGGGATCGAAGGATATCATGGCATTGTCAAAATTTGGTCAGGGAAAACTGCCGCGTCGAGGCGTCGAGCCGCACGGCGATGAACAACAGGATCGTAAAGGCGATGAGCGACGAACCTCCGTAGCTCATGAAGGGCAGCGGAATGCCCATGACGGGCATCAGTCCGATGGTCATGCCCACGTTGACCAGCACGTGGAACAGCAGGATCGCCGCCACGCAGTAGCAATAGATGCGGCCGAAAGGCTCCTGCTGCCGCTCGCCCATGCGCATCAGGCGCAGGATGAGGATGCACAGCAGCGACAGCACCACGACCGCGCCCAGAAAACCCCACTCCTCGCCCACGGTGCAGAAGATGAAGTCGGTGTGCCGCTCGGGCACGAATCCGTATTTGATCTGGGTGCCCTCCAGGAAGCCCTTGCCCCAGAAGTTGCCCGAACCGATGGCGATCTTGGCCTGGTTGACGTTGTAGTCGGAGCCCAGCGGATCGCTGATGATGCCCAGGAAACTCAGAATGCGGTCCCGCTGGTGCTGTTTGAGGATCGAATTGAAGATGTAGTCGGTGGTGGGCAGGAAGATCATCGAACCGATGAACAGCCCCAGCGTGATGTAGATGTTGCGCAGGTTCGACCGGTAGGCGTAGACCGCCACGAAGACCAGCGAGAGGAGCGTCACGATCAGCAGCGAGTGGTAGATGTCCAGCCTCCCCGGGGCGACGAGCGCCGCCGTCAGGCAGAGCAGGATCGCCGCCAGCGCCAGCGCCGCCAGAAAGACGATCCGCGAACGCCACATTCCGTTCATCATCGCCTCCGAGAAGGTGCAGACCAGAATCAGCGTGACGAGCAGGGTCATCGGCGAAAGCAGGAACGAGAAGATGAACAGCGCGGCGATCAGCAGGACCGGGATGCAGAGCCACTTGTTCAGCCCCTCGCGGTAGAGCACGAAGAGGAACGACCCCAGCACGATGCCCGAGCCGGTATCGTTTTGCAGGATGATGATGAACAGCGGGATGCAGATCACCATGCCCACGCGGAACAGGTCCCCGGCGCGGTTGATCGAGAAAGAGTATTCGCTCATCACGCGGGCCAGGGCCAGGGCCGTGGCGATCTTGACGAACTCCGCGGGCTGCACGCGGAACGAACCGAACTCGAACCACGCCTTGGCGCCGTTGACCTCGCGGCCGAACAGCAGCGCAGCCAACAGCAACACGATACCCATCAGGTAGGCCGGGTAGGCGAACATGTGGTAGAAGCGTTCGTCGAGCAGCAGCACGACGAGCGCCGTGATCCACGCCATGCCGATCCACAGCAGCTGCTTCATATAGAAGTGCGAAAACGAGAAGAGTTCGGCCGATCCCTCGTCGAACGACGCCGAAGTGATCGAGAGCCACCCCGCCAGCACGATCAGCACGTACAGCAGGACGGTCCAGAGGTCCACTCCGTAGAAGATGCCGCTATGCCGGTTACTTGTCATAGGCCGGGTAATAGATGTTCAGGTTCTTGACATATTCGAGCATGGCCGGCCGACGGATCGTGTCCGTCAGGTAATACTCCTCCAGCAGGCTGGCGATCGGCAGGGCCGCGGAGGCGCCGAAACCACCGTTCTCGACGTAGACCGAGATGGCGATCTTCGGGTTGTCCTTCGGGGCGAACGACAGGAAAGTCGAATGGTCGCGGCCGCGCGGATTCTCGGCCGTGCCGGTCTTGCCGCAGACATCCCATCCGTCGAGCCGCGCGAGCGTCGAGGTGCCCCCGACGTTCACGCCCCGCCACATGCCCTCGACGATCGGTTCGAAGTGCTTCGGATCGACCTTCGTATAGTGGCGCTCGTAGAACCGGGCGTCGAGCGAATCGCGCCCCTCGATCTTCTTCACGATGTGCGGAATGTAGTAGTAACCGCGGTTGGCGACGATGGCCGCGAGGTTGGCCAGCTGCAACGGCGTGCAGCCCAGCGCGTCCTGCCCGATCGAGAGCGACAGCACCGTGAGCGAGTTCCACGAACCCCGGTACTGGCGGTCGTAGAAAGCCCGGTCGGGAACGTAGCCGTTGCGCTCGTCGAGGAAGTCCGAACCCAGCTTGCGGCCGAATCCGAAGCTCTCGACATAGGATTTCCAAACGTCGTACCCCTCCTTCACGCTCTCGTATCTGGGATTGTCGAGGATGTCGCGGAAGACGTAGCAGAAGTAGGCGTTGCACGAGGTGGCCACCGCGAAGCGCAGGTCCAGCGGCGAGGCGTGGGAGTGGCAGGCCATTTTCAGACGCCCGGCCTGATAGCCCATGTGGCAGGAGTGGAGGTCCGAAGGGCGCAGCACCCCTTCCTGCAAACCGATCAGCCCCTGCACCAGCTTGAAGGTCGATCCCGGCGGATAAGCCGCCCGCACCGCCCGGTTGAACAGCGGCTGACGCTTGTTGCGGAGCATCTCCATATAGTTGTTGCCGCGGTCGCGCCCCACCAGTTGGTCGGGATCGTAGGTCGGCGAGGAGACCATCATCAGAATTTCGCCCGTCGAAGGCTCGATGGCCACCGCGGCCCCCACCTTGCCGCGCATCAGCTCCTCGCCCAACAGTTGCAGGCGCGCGTCGATGGTGCTCACGAGGTAGCGGCCCGGATCGGGCAGCGAGTCGTAGCGGCCGTTCATGTAGGAGCCCTTGATGGCCCCGTGGGTGTCGATCTCCTGGATCTTGACGCCCTTGCGGCCCCGAAGCTCCGGCTCGTAGGCCGACTCCACGCCGCCCATGCCCACGTAATCGCCGATCTTGTAATCCGGATGGCGTTTCAGGTAGTCGGCGTTCACCTCGCTGACGTACCCCAGCAAGTTGCCGCCCACCTCGCGGGGATACTGCCGCACGGTGCGGTAGACGGCGTAGAATCCCCGGAAGTTGCACTCGTCGAAGCGCAGTTTGTCTTCCTTGGAGATGTAGCTCATCACGAGGCGCGGTGCCCGCGGCCGCATCCGCGCATTGGCCAGCTCCCGTTCGAGCTTCACCCGCGGGAGGTTCAGCACCTCGCACAGGCGGGCCGTGTCGAAGCCCCGTTTGTCGATCTCGCTGGAAATGACCATCAGGTCGTAGCACTCGCGGCTCTGGACCAGGTATTCGCCGTTGCGGTCGAAGACCTCGCCCCGCGGCGGGTATTGCACCACATGCCGCAGCACGTTGGCCCGGGCGAGGTCGCCGTAGCGCGAGTCGATCAGCTGGATGTAGGCCAGCCGTCCGATGATCAGCGCGAAAACCAACAGCACGACGACCTGCAAGGTCCTCATCCGTCCGAATCCGTCCGAATCTCTCATACGCGCAGCGGAAGTTTGGCCGTGAAGATGCGGGCGATGATCCAGATGAAGCCCACCGACACCGCCGAACTGACGGCGATGCGCAGCAGCGTGTGCGGCAGATGAATCCACGAAAGGGCCTCCAGCGAAAAGAACACGGCGTGGTGGATGAGCGTCAGCGCCACGAGGTAACCGACGAAAATCCGCTCGCCGAAGCGTGCCGAGGAGGGAACGCCTCCCTCGCGGGCGTTCTCGCGGCCGTAGAGCATCCCGATCAGCGTCGGGCGCAGAAAGGCGATCAGCAGCGTGGCGATGGTATTGATCCCGGCGGCGCCCATGACGCAATCCATCGTGACGCCCAGCGCGAGGCCGGCGCCGAGCACCGCCACGGGCAGCGTCTCGAGCGGCAGCAGGGCGATGAAGACGATATAGACCAGCGGATTGAAATAAACGCTGATCGACAGGTTGTCGAACAGGAAAATTTGCAGCAGGACCGCCGCCGCGAAAAGTCCGAAGTATGGAAGTGTGCGATACATTTGTCAGAATCGGGTGTATTGTTCGACTTGCTCGCTCTGCTGGAGGTCGCGGATCTCGAAGAGATCGCGGTTGCCGACCAGCACCACATCGCCCAGACGCGACATTCCGGCTGCGAGCCGCACCCGGGCCGTATAGGCCGTGCGGGTCTCGTTGAGCGACGCGCTCTCGACCCATCCGATCAGCACGTCGGCCGGGAAATACTGCGAGAATCCCGTCGTCACGACCTCCTGCCCGGGCTGCGGGTCGGCGTATTTCGAAAGCTCGCCGAGGACCACGACATCCGGGTCGAGGCCGTCCCAGTAGATCGAACCGTAATACTCGGAGTCCGCGAGTTTGCCGCTGGCGCGGAACGAGGTGTTGAGCACCGACATCGCCACCGAATAACGCTCCGAACAGGCGACGACGTAACCCGCCATCGCGCCGTCGGGCGACAGCACGGCCATCTCCTCCACGATCCCGTCGCGGTGTCCGCGGTTGAGCGTGATGAGGTTCCGGGCCCGGTTGACCGTGTTGGCCACGACCGAGGCGGTGGCGAAGCGGTATTTCGACTCGCCGATATCCTGCATATAGCTGTCCAGCCGCTCGGCGGTCTCGGCCTCTTCGTATTGGGCCAGCCGCTCTTCGAGCTGCGCGACGCGCGCGAGCAGCATCCGGTTTTCACGCCCCAGCGTGAAATAGTGCCCGATGCCCGCGAAGAATCCGTGCACGCCGCCGACCACCTGGTTGGAGCGTGAGAGCAGCCGCGCCTGGGTGTAGTAGGAGGAACGGGCGTAGCAGCTGACGGCCACGGCCTCCAGCACCACGAACAGCACCACGACGTAAACGCTGCGGATGAACTCGAACAGTTTGCGCAAAGTTTCTTCCTTAATTTAAGATTGCGGACCAAGGCCCGCAATCGTTTTATTCAAAATCCATCAACTTTCTACCCGGCAATTGCAGGTTTCGGCTTTAGGGGAGCAGATTTTGCATCGACCGAAATCGGACGGGGGGGGGCAGGAGCATACGGACATATGTGACTGTCCCCGGCCGATGAGAAGATGTGAAATATGCCCCATAAAACGAAAGCTATTTCATCAAGAAGGAGAACCGGTTGATATTCTTCAACGCGATGCCCGTTCCGCGCGCGATGGCCCGCAGCGGGTCTTCGGCGATGTGGAACGGAATGCCGGTCTTTTCGTTCAGACGCCGGTCGAGCCCCTTGATCAGCGCGCCGCCGCCGGCCAGATAAATGCCGTTCTTCACGATGTCGGCGTACAGCTCGGGCGGCATGGACTCCAGCACCTTCATCAGCGCCGCGTCGATCTTCGTGAGCGACTTCTCCAGCGCGTAGGCGATCTCGCTGTACGACAGCGACACGGTCTGCGGCAGGGCCGTCAGCATGTTGGGACCCGTCACCACGAAATCCTCGGGCTCCTGCTCCAGGTCCGAAACGGCGGCGCCGATCGAACACTTGATCGCCTCGGCCGTGCGTTCGCCGATGCGGATGTTATGCTGCTGGCGGACGTAGCTCTGGATGTCGTTGGTGAAGACGTCGCCCGCCGTGTTGATCGACTCCGAGCAGACGATGCCGCCCAGCGAGATGCAGGCGATCTCCGACGTGCCGCCGCCGATGTCGATGACCATGTTGCCTTCGGGCGCCTCGACGTCCAGTCCGGCGCCGAGCGCCGCAGCCATCGGTTCGTAGATCATGTAGACCTCGCGGCCCCCGGCGTGCTCGGCCGAGTCGCGCACGGCGCGGATCTCCACGTTGGTCGAGCCCGAAGGGATGCAGATCACCATCCGCAGCGACGGCGCGAAGAGGCTGCCCGAGGTCTTGACTTTCTTGATCATGCCCCGGAGCATCAGCTCCGTGGCGTTGAAGTCGGCGATCACGCCGTCCTTGAGCGGCCGGATCGTCTTGATGTTCGGATTGGTCTTCTCGTGCATCTGCCGGGCCTGCTGGCCGATGGCGACCAGTTTTCCCGTATGAACGTCCAGCGCGACGATCGAAGGTTCGTCCACGACGACCTTTCCGTTATAAATTATCAGCGTGTTGGCCGTACCGAGGTCGATGGCCAGCTCCTGTGTCAGTGAAAAAATTCCCATAGCGCTACACCCAAAGTCTTCTATTTCGTAAAATACCTAACTATCAGCTAAATAAACATCGCCGCCCCGGTCTGCGGACCGGAGGGCGGCAGATTTGGACAAAGGTAGCAAAAAGCCCCGAGAATTTTTGTATTTTATTCTAATTTTTTTTATTTACATTTGTAGTCGAAAAACTGAGACTCCGCATGGAATACAAAATCGGAACCGACGCCCGCTGCGCGGTCATCGGCTATGGCAGCTGGGCGACGGCCCTCGTCGGACTGCTCGCCGCCAACGGCCAGCGCGTCGGATGGTACGTCCGCAATCCCGAGGTGCTCGAATCGCTGCGCGCCGAAGGCCGCAATCCCCGCTACCTGAGCGATTTGGAGTTCGATCGCGACCGCATAGCCCCTTCGGACGACCTCGACGCCGTCGTGCGCGGCGCCGACATCGTGATACTGGCCGCCCCTTCGGCCTACCTCAAGGATTTCCTCGCCCCGCTGACCGTGTCGCTCCGCGACAAATTCATCGTATCGGCCATCAAGGGCATCGTCCCGGGCGACTACCAGACCGTCGTGGAGTACGTTCACGACCGTTACGGGCTGTCGTACAAGCAGATCGGGCTCTTCACCGGGCCCTCGCACGCCGAAGAGGTGTCGCGCGGGAAGCTCTCCTACCTGACGGTCGTCTGCACCGACCCCGAAAACGCGCAGCGTATCGGCGAGAAATTCTCCGGCGGGAACATCCGCCTCAGCTACTCCACGGATCTCTACGGCATCGAATATGCCGCCATCCTGAAAAACATCTACGCCCTGGCCGTCGGGCTGGCCGTCGGACTGGGCTACGGCGACAACTTCCTGGCGGTGCTGATCGCCAACTCGGCGGGCGAGATGACGCGCTTCCTCGAAGAGAGCTACCCCGACAGGCGCGACACGCAGGTCTCGGCCTATCTGGGCGACCTGCTGGTGACCTGCTACTCGGTCTACAGCCGCAACCGGCGGCTGGGACTGCTGATCGGCCACGGCTGCACGGTGAAGAGCGCCCTGAACGAGATGACGATGGTGGCCGAAGGCTACTTCGCCGCCGACTGCATCCGCCACGTCAACGCCCGCCACCAAATCGACATGCCCATCGCCGGGATGGTTTACCGGGTGCTCTACGAGGGCGCTTCGGCCCGCAGGAGCATGCAGGAACTGACTACCAAATTAATCTGACAAGATATGGAAACTCTGAAATTAGACATCGCCAAAGCGGGTGTCGCCCTCACGGCCGACATCGAGGCCAAGGCACAGGCCGCCAACGCCCTGCTGCACTCGGGCAAAGGCGCCGGAAACGATTTTCTGGGCTGGGTCCGCCTCCCCTCGTCGATCTCCGACGCCGACATCGCCGCCATCGAAAAAGAGGCCGCCAAACTCCGCGCCAAGGCCGACGTGGTGATCTGCATCGGCATCGGCGGTTCGTACCTCGGCGCCAAGGCCGTGCTCGAGGCCATGAGCGACCCGTTCAAGCTCCTGCACAAGGAGCAGAAGCATCCCACCGTCCTCTTCGCCGGGCAGAACATCTCGGAGGATTACACCGCCGAACTGCTCGATGCCGTGAAAGAGCACTCGATCGCCGCCATCGTGATCTCCAAGTCGGGCACGACGACCGAACCGGCCATCGCATTCCGCCTGATCAAGGCCGAGATCGAGAAGCGCTACGGCAAGAAAGAGGCCGCCGAGCGCATCGTGGCCATCACCGACAAGGCCCGCGGAGCGTTGAAGACGCTCGCCACGCAGGAGGGCTATCCGACGTTCGTCATTCCCGACGACGTGGGCGGACGTTTCTCGGTGCTGACCCCCGTGGGACTGCTGCCGCTGGCCGTCGCCGGCGTGGACATCGCGGCGCTCGTGCATGGTGCGCAGGAGATGGAGAAGGCCACGGCCGAAGGCGTGCCTTTCAACGAGAACCCCTCGGCCGTCTACGCCGCCGTGCGCAACCTGCTCTACGAGGGCGGCAAGAAGATCGAGATCCTGGGATCGTACGAGCCCAAGTTGCAGTATGTCAACGAGTGGTGGAAGCAGCTTTACGGCGAGAGCGAAGGCAAGCAGGGCAAGGGCATCTTCCCGGCGAGCGTCACGCTGACGGCCGACCTGCACTCGATGGGACAGTACATTCAGGAGGGCGAGCGCACGCTCTTCGAGACGATCATCTCGGTGGCCAAACCCGCCGCCAAGGTCGTTATAGAAGCCGACAAGGAAAACCTCGACGGACTGAACTTCCTGGCCGGAAAGCGCATTTCGGAGGTCAACCGCATGGCCGAACTGGGCGTGCAGCTGGCGCACATCGACGGCGGCGTGCCGAACATCCGCATCGAGATTCCCGAAATCTCGGCCCGGACGATCGGCGGCCTGCTCTACTTCTTCGAGAAAGCCTGCGGCATCAGCGGTTACATTCTGGGCGTGAACCCCTTCGACCAGCCCGGCGTCGAGGCGTACAAGAAGAACATGTTCGCCCTGCTGGACAAGCCCGGCTACGAGGAGGCTTCGAAAGCCATCAAAGCCCGGTTGTAAAACGCTGCGACGCTACGCAAAAAGCGGATTCTCCGATGGAGAATCCGCTTTTTCATTGTCCCGGCGGCGCGTCAGAGGAACGGCTTCGCCGCTTCCGGAGCATGCGCGCTGCGGCCCACAACGCCGTCCTTCGCATAGGCGGGAATCTCCACGGCGGTATAGAGCGACACGACATCATCCGTCTCCGAACGCAGTTGCAATTCGGTCTCCGTCTGCTTTTCGATCGCATAGCTGCTCTCCCACGGCGTACCGTCGGAATAGTGTCCCGAAAGAATTTGCCCCTCCTTGACATAGGTTCCGGTCAGTTTCCGGTAACCGGGCGTGTCGATGCACTGGTAAAGCGCGAAGGTCATGTCCTCGTTGAGTTGCAGAAAGACCTTGCCGGAAAGCTCCGTACCGCCGTTCCAGCGGGTGAGCATCCAGCCGTCGTAACGGGGCGCCTCCTCCTTCTTCTTATCGCTTCCGCCGCAGCCGGCCATCAGGAGGGCCAGCGCTGCAACGATACCGATTCTAAATCCTCGTTTCATGCGTTTCGTCCGCGCCGCATCTGGTTTGCCGCGGCGGCGGTCCACAAATATAGGGTTTGAAATCCGAAATCCAAAACCTACGGGTGAAAAATCCCCCGGCGGCGGATGAAAACACCCGCCGTTGGCATAAAAAATGCACCTCGCAGTCCGGGCTATTCCCCGATCCTGCAACACGATGAAACTGCGTCTGATCCTGATACTCCTACTGTTCGCGGCATCGGCGGGCATCCTCGTCTGGATGTACTGCGCGGCGGCGCGCACACCCCGGGTGCCGCAAGCCCCGCCGTGGGCCGAAACGCTCGCGGACCTCGACGCCTGCTGCCGCCGCAAGCACGTCAAATCGGTGCAATACGACAACTTCGCCGCGATCGCCGCCGGGGAATCCCGCCCCAATGCCGAACGGCTGTTCCGGGCTATGGCCTTCTCCGAACGGTTGCAGGAACATAACTGTGCACAGGCCATCCTGCGTCTGGGCGGCAGCTACACGCCTCCGGTGCGGATCGTGCTTTTCGGAGGCACGACCGACGACAATCTGGAACGGAGCATCGGCTACGAACGCCGGAACCTCGGCGAACGGCACGGCACGGAGATCGGCCGCGCCCTGCGGAAAGGCAACCGCTATGCGGCGCGGATGCTGATCCGGGCATCCGCCGCGGACCTGCGGAACGCCGTCCTGATGGAGCGTTGCCGGAGTGCCGGGAGCAACGAGCCGGACAGCTGCTGGTTCTTCGTATGCCCGGAATGCGGCAACATCTACGCGGCGGAGCACCTCGATTATTACTGTCCGATCTGCCTGACCGGCCGCGAACGGTTCGTCAGGTTCGAATAGCCGGTCCAAGAGGCGGATTCGAACAGACGGGGTTCGATTCGTGCAGTGCAGATCCCGCGTCGTGAAAAAAGAGGTACCGACGTACGCTCCAGCTTAAAATGTCACAACTCTATCAGAATACGACAGGTAAGAGTCGGAAAACTGTCCACATCTGCATTCCATCCTGTCAGCAACTCCTATTTATTATTTAATGAAAATGTCCCGATTTGTCAAACATATGGTTTATACTATGTTTCTGAATAATCCGGACTTCCATCATCATAGACAATGACTTACGAAATCGCTCGAAATCTGAAAGTAACAAAATAGCCCAGAAAACCCCGAACGACATTGAAATCGTTCGGGATTTGAAACCTCTGACAGCACGGTCGTCGTTTTATTCATATTGTATCTTGTCGATGTCAATTCGACCGTATACGACATTGACTTCGGGCCGACCGCCAACGACCGCAACCGTACCGAATCCCGTTGCCGTCGAGAGAAAGGTAATAAAATCACCTTCGATGCGCGGTGCGATATGGAGTGTCCGATCCACAGCATCGTAACGTACTCCGGTCAATGCCTGCAATAAAGAATAACTCGACAATGCCCGGGCATACCAGCTTCCGCATTCGTATTCATTGAACGGGTTACGCACTCGCCCGTCATAACGGTTACGGCATGTCCGTACGATCTCCAACCCCTTTTCGACTTCTCCCTCAGCGATCAAATGCGCCGCAACCTGATATTCGATACCGCTCCAGACCTCGTTGCTGTACACGAACGGAAGCTGGGGCTTGCCTCCTTTAGGCCAACTGCACAGTAACAACCCGCCGTCACGGCCCAGTGCATAAGTCGTCCGCTGCGGGTTTGCATGATCGTAAAGATCGTGACGCAGATTGTACTTATGAACCGCACAAAGGTGACTGTGCACTTTCTCGGGATCGAGTACTCCGTCCAATCCCGCAGCCCAGGCCATCCAATCCCCTATCACACCGTCCGACAGACAACCGTTGCCGTATTGGTATTTGGGCCCCTCAACGTCAAGAATCTCACGCGCCTCTTCGGAGTAGGTACTATGGAAAGTCATTGCCTGGGTCGGATCGGGGGCATTGAGTTCCCGCCACATCACCTGCTGGGCGAAATATTCGCCGTTGAAAAGCCGCTCTTCAAGATAATGCACACTTTTCGCAAGCAGGGTATCATAGCGCGAAGTGTCGTGACCAAGAGCTTTCCCGATTTTCGAGAGTGCATTAAGCGCTTCGGCATAGATACTCGAACACATTCCGTCAGGTCCCCAAAATTCGATGTCGTAGGTATTATGATGCGGTTCTTCGAGCGCCCCGGTCTCGCGGGGGTCCCAAGTACGGATACAGTATTCGAGGCTTTGCACGAGGAGCGGATACAGTTCGGCGATCCATTTTTGGTCGCCACTGATCCGCCAGTCACGATAGGCCTTCAGAATTCCGCCGAGTTGTCCGTCGGCTGCGGCGTGAAAGTCATGTCGGGTGGGACGTATGGGAAGGTTGTTCCGGAAGACCTGATGCCCTTCGCTGTTTTGTCCCACTCGGAATTCCGTTTCACGCAGTGTGCGCTCCATTGCCGGAAAAAGATGCGGCAACGCTTGGGCATAATTCCATACATGGGTGCATGATCCGTGACAACTGCCCCATGTATCGCCGCAGCCCTCCCAGTTCCACATTCGGCCGTCGTGTTGCCGCCATACGGTAGGTGATTTCAGAATCGTGAGGTTTGCCGCTACGGCTTCGATCACTTCGGGAGGCAAGGTCGAACTATAAAACGCTTCGGTGAAACTTTCGGTTTCGCGTTTCAGACGGCCGTAGTTGTTCAGCCAATAATCGCACACCGCCCGGATGTCGGGGAAGCGATGCCCGTACCACGGTTCATAAAAAGCCGGATAGTTTTCATATTGAGCCGGATTGTACTTCACTCCGCGATCGGCATCCGTCTCGGCATCGGGGCCGTAGTTTATACCGGAATAGGGAACGTACCACACCATGTGGAGGCGGATCGTTCGGGACTCACCGGGTTCAAGCGTGAACGGAATGTAAAGCGATGCCCCCGGAGCTCCCTCTTTGGGAGAATTTTCACGAAGTGTTCCCTGTTCGATATCATTCCACGCCATCGTGACAGGGTCCCACCATTGGCCGCGGAACCAACTATGGTTCACTATGGTCGTCGTATCGTCGGTAAAGATCGCAAATTGACGATGTTCATAACGCGGTTGGTTTCCGGGGCGCTGCGTAAGGATGAATCCGTTCCCGATCGGTTCGATCGACCCCTGTGCCTGGTGGTTGCGATGGGCGAAATTATTACTGTTGTACGAAAATACAGCTTCCACCTCTTTGGCCGAATGGTTGGTAAAGCGGTATTCAAGCGTTCCGGCAGGCAGTCCCGAATCATCTTCATTGGTAGGAATGAAAGGACTCCAGGCTGTGATTTCCGCATCCAGCGGCATATCGTCATCCGTGAGCTCGATGTGCGCAAAAGGGAAACGTGCAGTAAAACGGACGCAGTCAAAGCGCGGAAAGCCCCATGCCGGATTGCTGATGCCGAGGGTTGCTCCTTGTCGGCCATACTTTTTCCACTCAGGGACATTGCCTTCTATTACTTTCGAGCCGTTTTCTTGGCCTTTGACATGCAAGGCTGCGAACATCAGCGGTTCATTGAAAAGTTCCGGTACATGATGGATCGACATGTGGGAGATCGTGCCGTTTCCTTCAATACAGAACATCCCCGCACCCATCCCGCCGATCGGAAAAGCGATTTGCGAAAGGTATTCGCCTTCATAGGGAGCATTGAATGTCCGACCGTCGGGCTTATGGTCACACGCCGGAGACGACAATAGGGCCAAAAGCGGAATGAAGGTCCGAATGACTATTTTCGGGGGCATACGGATTAAGGATAAATGGTTTTATCTCGATTGCATGTTAACTTGCCATTTTCGCAATTCAGTTCAGCCATTTGCAGGAAGCTGATTTTCTGATAGATTTCATCGCCGGCCTCATGAGTTCCCGGATTGTAGCCAAGGAATGGCTGCACGTGGTAGACGATGAATGCCCGGTTGTCTTTGATGAGGACACTCGGATGACGGGCCCGCGTATTGTCGGCAAAACGCTTGCCCGGTTCATACATGATGATTCCCTGATATTCCCAGTTCACCGCGTCCTTCGAGCGATAGACGGCCAACCCTTTGTGCGGATCGGCGATGATCCAGAACCAGCCCTTCCAATAGAAGGCGAAAGCTCCCTCCTGATAAGTATGTCCCGTCACATCGACACGATTGATATCGCCTTTGGCCAAGCCGAGCAGTTCCCAATCGTATAGATTCTTGCTGTGGGCGTGATACAGTCCTCCGGTTTCTTCCGTGGGACGATCTCGATACCACATCTCGTAGCCATCGCCATTGCGGATAACCGTAGCGTCGATCGAGATCGGGGTGGTCACTACGGCACTTTGTCGTTTCCAGCCGGAGATCATGTCGGTGGCCGGAGCAGTATAATGTACGATGTTGCTCGGGCCGCCCCAGACAGGAGTCGAATCGAGTTTTACCGTTACATACATGTGTGCCGTGTCACCCTCGATGATAACACCGGGTGCCCAATAGGTAATTTCGCTGTCAGGCTCACCGCCCGCTCCGTCGAACGAGCAGTAGCCTGCATGTTTCCAATGGATCATATCTTTCGATACGGCCACCCCGACCGGCGTCCCGACGTATGACGATTGATCGAGAAAAGGTCTGCGTCCTGTGTAGAAGATCATATATTCCTTTGTCACGGGATTCCACACCACTTCGGGATCGGCCGGACCATGATAATTGTTGTCCATGTAGATCGGAGCCAGGACAGAGGGTTTACTCTTCGGATTGCCGGCTGACGCCGCAAATATTACAAAAAGCGAGCAGGCGAGCAGAATTGCGTTTTTTTTCATGTTCGTTATTTTAGGAATTTTCAGCGTGTCCGCGACAGACGTACCGCCGCGCAAATGCCGTTTCTGCAATTTCAGAATCGAGGTTTCTGCGATATTTCGAGCGACGGTGTGCCGTCATTGATCACCGGCCAGCCATTGATCCACTCCACACGGTCGAGCATCAGCTTGCGTCCCTGCGGATCGCGGACGTTGACGGCATGGTAAAGAATCCAGTCAGTACCCTCCCGGTCAGTAAGGAATTCGGCATTATGACCCGGGCCCTTGAAATGATCGTTACTCCGTAAGACGAGTTCGTGATGATTATCGAGCATTCGTCGGCCCTGTTTGTCGAGATAGGGCCCGAAAAGCGAGGTCGAACGCCCTACTACCAGCTTATAAGTGCTTTTGACTCCCTCGCAACAAGCGTCCACCGACGCGAACAAATAGTAGTAATCTCCTTTACGGTGGATATAGATCGCCTCATAGGCATTCCCCGCCACCTTGAGTTTCGTGGCATTGCGCTTAACCGAAAGCCCATCATGCGCGAGCTCCACACCGTAGAGGCCGTGAAAACTGCCCCAGAAAAGATATTTGCGCCCCTCGTCTTCGATGTAGAACTGGTCGATGGAATTCGTGACACCGATCTCATCGCTGATGAAAAGCGGCCCGAGATCCCTGAACGGCCCCGTGGGCGAGTCGGCTACGGCCATCCCGATGCCGTTCTTATGTATCTCTCCCCATTTCGAAAGCGAGTAGTAAAGAACCCAATGATTGCCAATGCGGTTAATGTCAGGCGCCCATATACTGCCTCCGCCATCAATAAAGCGGGGACGGCTTTCTTGTGTGAAAGCATTGCCGATGTGCTCCCAAGTGATGAGATCACGAGACCGCATGATCGGCACGAGACCGATGTCTTGGGTGGCATATAGGTAGAAAAATCCATCATTGCCCCGAATAACGCTCGGGTCGGGCAGGCTGACAGAACTTACGGGATTGGTGAATCCTGAGGTGTTCGGCGTACAGTGCAGCTGCGCTTGGATCACTCCGGTCAGCGAGAGAAACGCCATGAGCAAAAAATACTTGATATTCATATTGTCAATAGATTCAAACGATCGTTTCCGAGGGTATGGAATCCGCCGGCTACTTGCGGGTGGCCGGCGGATTTTTTCGGCAAGAATTCCCGGCTGGTTTACTCTTGCGGCAAATATTCCCAGAAGGTCAACTCGGTGAAAGTCAGGAATCGACCTTCAGCCGTGTTCCAGACATCATTTACCTTAAAGCGAATATAACGTACTTCAGGAACCCCTTTAGGGAAAAGGAACGTTTCTCCTTCGGCAACCCGAGTGCGGTCCTCTTCCGAGAGTTGCCCTACGGGCAATCCCGAAGGTTTCACCGACTGGCAATCCATCAGCTTGGTCCAACCTTCCCACGAGCCGTCCTGTGACGGAGCGTCATTGCGGCCCCAAACTTCCCATTGTTTCATATAGCCGTTCGAAAAAGCGCGGCTGTCTGCCGTGTTTCCGTTTAACCGGAACGCCTGGAGTACGGCCGACTTGCCCATATCGAAAGTGAACCATGCCGGTCCGTTCTCCCAGCCGCCCCAACTATGGGCGAAATCGTTGTCGTTAATTACGCCGTTGAACGCATGCGCGAGATTGCCTCCCCATGCGGTCAAAGCCAGGTCGTTGTCCAAAACAACCGGCACAAATCCCTCTTTGGGCACCATCGCAATACGTTCGTATTTGGGGAAGTAAAATATTTCGGACTTCACCATGAATAAGTCAACGGCAGTTTCGTTGGGCCGATAATAGGTTTCGATTACGTAGGCTCCTTCCGACTCCCAATCTTCGAGCGTAACACTCATGTCCGTTACGGCGATGTCGCGCCGTTGCTCGACACCCGCTTTGTCGCGGTATACGATGACGCTTTTGTAGGAATCCTGCAACACGCCGGTCAGCGATACAACGACGTTCTCATCATCTTGTTCTGCCTTGTCAACGCTGCGCGCTCGCAATGTGTTGCGGTAAACATCGCCATAAACCCGCACATCGAGCGTTTGTACCAGCGAAGGGGTGTTTTCATCGTCGAAAGTCGTGACCTCAAAGGTGTAATAGCCGTCTGTAAGCCCCGTGATGCTGTATTCGAACTTCTCCACGGGTTCCTGCCGCTCGATGGGAATGACGACTTCGCCGTCGCCGGGCTGCCAGCGGATGACACACTTCTTGGTGTCGTAACCATACATCAGGAGGCCCGTGATAAGCGCTCGTTCATCGCCTGAAAGGGCTTTGAGCGAATCTATTTTGGAAGCGTAGAGATACTCCCCTTCGTCGAGATATCCCTGCACGGTGTGAAACATGTCGGTGCACGCCCCGCACAAAACCACAGAGACCGCTGCGGCCAGTTTTATGATCTTTTTCATGTTCGTTCTTTTTAATGTGTTTCATCGGTTTCGCCGGTACGGATCTCTTCTGCGGGATTGCCCCAGAAAGTGAACTCCTGGAAGTGGATGAAATCGTCGCCGCCCCAGGTTTCCAGCACCTTGAAGCGAATGTATCGCACTTCGGGCGCCGTAGGCGGAAACTCGAAATCCTCGCCCTGTTGCAGATACTCCCAGTCATCGCCCGAGATCTCGCCTACGGGGAGTCCCGAGGGCTTGAACGACTCACAATCCAACAATTTGGTCCAGCCCTCCCAAGTACCATCGGTCGGCGGTGTGTCGGTGCGGCCCCATACCTCCCAGCGTTTGAGGTTGCCGCGTTGGTAAGCATAATCCTCTCGGAAAAGGTGATAGAACTTGTAACGGCTCAGTTTGGCCGTTTGCCCCATGTCGAAAGTAAAACTCATAGGGAAAGTATCGCCGCCGGGGCTGTGCACGAAAAGCGGCGGTGTAAAGTCGTCGTTCCATGCATAGGACAAACTTCCGCCCCAAGCGTTGCAAGCGATATCGTTGTCCAATTTGAATTCAGCGAATTTCGACTTGTCGAGCAGACTCTCCGGATAGGGCGTATGGCTTTCACTGAGCGTTTGAGAGCGGTTCCCCCAACGGTCCGTAATGTAAATGTCAAATGTACGGGCCTCGGCCTTGAAGCCGCGGACGAAGATACGGCCACGATCCGAACTGGTGTAATGTACGGTGGGTTCATAAGGGTTGTTTTCCTCGTCAAGAGTTTGTACATGGATGGCGATATTGCCTTTGTCGGCATTGATATAGTCGATGTAGATTCCGCCGAAAGTCGTACCGATATTCAAACTGTTGTAGACCGAGGTGATCGGCGGCGTAAGCGGCGTCACGGAGGTCGTCACGGCAGGACCTTCATTTTCCATTTTGTCCACACAGAGAAGCGTAACCTCACGCGGCTGCGTATCACCGAAACCCTGCAATGTTACCGAATGATCGTAACGTGAGGTGCGAACCTCCATCGGGGTGCTTTCACCCACCGTATAAAGGGCCTTTACATAAAGCAGGTCTTTGCTTTCAGGCAGGCGGTAAGTTATCACCGCACCGCCTGGCGTTCCTTCGGTCGTGAGCACTGTCACCGCTCCCAGGTCGCCCACGAGTGTGTTCTCACCCCATGGATGGAGCGCATTGTCTTCCTCACAGGCAGTCGAGACCGCCGCTATGACGCCAATCACGGCTATCAATATATGTTTCGTAGTTTTCATGATTTACCAGCCTGGATTTTGTTCGAGTTTCGGATTAACGATTAAATCGTAGTCTTTCAACGGCCAAAGATTGTCGCGGTAGGAATAGTTGCGGATGTAGTAGGTTCGGAGTTTGTTGTAATCTTCCGTCTTGTCCTGCTCTATGTCCCAGCCGAGCATCGGCTTATTGAGATATTCCACGGCAATGTCCCAGCGCCGCAGGTCCCAAAAGCGCTGCCCTTCGAGTGCCAGCTCGATCATGCGCTCCTGGCGCACTATATCGCGGAAGCCTTCGTAGCTTTCGGGTTTGGTGGGATTGGTTGAATGTTTGAGCCAATCGTTCCGCACGCCATCGGGGAATCCAGCGCGCTTGCGCACCTTGTCCAAATAGTAATAGCAATCTTCGGGCGGAGTTCCCTTGTCTTGCGACGCTTCGTTCAGACACTCGGCACAAAGCAAATAGAGGTCTGCCAAGCGAATGATCGGAAAGGGATACTCCCGGATGACGATGCTTGCCGGAACCATCGCATTGCGGTAATTGACTAATTTCTTGGCAAAATATCCTGTCACAGAATAATTGCGGTTGCTCTTTTTTCCTGACGTTTGCTTGGCTTTGGACTGAATGTACCACATATCGTTGTCGTCCAGTTTGCCGATGCCGTACCAGCTCGAACCGTCGAATCCCAATGTCGCATAGAAACGCGGTTCACGATCGAAATGGAGTTTGGCGGTGGTGTAGTTGGGCTGAATGTAGTATTTTTCGGCTTCGGTAGCTTGGCGTGTCTCATAACGCGCGGAATAATCCCATTCCTTGTCTTCATTGATGGGTACGCCGTTTTTCGTGTAGAATGTCTCGGCGACGGCCAGCGTGGGAGCTACCGTGCCGTTCTTGGCATTTCCGTAACGGTCATCGGCCGAATAGTTGGCTTCGAGCCAGGGCTGACTCAGGACCTGAAGGTCCCGGATGCCGTTTCCGCCTACTGCGAAAAGCAGCTCCTGGGTCCAGCGTTCGGTGATTTTACAACGGTTGGTCAGTTCGAGTTGCATTTCGTCGCTCAAATTATACGACGAGGTGTTATGATATTCGTAGAGTTCATGCCCGGCCTCTTCGGCGCAAGAGATTGCCTCACGGCACGCCTCTGCTGCCAATTCCCATTTGGCGATGTCCTTGGTCTGGGAAAAATAGGGCTCGCCGTCGGCATTCAGAAAACCGGCGTAAGCCGTGTTGCCATTGTAGAACGGACTGGCGGCATAGGCCAACATCTTCGCTTTAATAGCGAGCGCTGCCGGCCGCGTGAGACGGCCCATGTCGGCCGTAGGATTCTCGATGCGCAACGGAAGCGCCTCATAGCATTCGTCGATCAGGCCGACACAATAGTCGAAGATGTCATCAATCTTGTCCCGCGTGACACGCACCTCGTCTTCATCGGCTGTTACGGGAATATTTTCTTTCATCATCGGAATTGGACCATAAAGCCGCATAAGGTAGAAGTGCAGATAGGCCTTGATGACTTTCGCTTCGGCGGCCCACTGGCTTTTTTCCTGCTCGGTCATATTTTTTACCGCCGAGATGTTTTCGAGGAAAATATTGCAATTCCGCAGTCCTTTGAAAAGCGGTTTGCCATAATTCGATCCGTTCCAAAAGTCAAGCAACGGATTGCCCGTATTCTGACGACCCATCGCGATCCAGAAAGTGGTAGTGTTCGTGAAATCTGTCGAACGGTCGCCATAGTACCAGATTTCATCGCCGACATCCATACCGGGGTCCGAACCGATCTTGCCCGTTTCGGGGATATACCAATAGAGTGTGCTCAAGTAGTTGAGCGCCGTGGACCGGTTATTGAAAGCGATCTCGATCGTGGCGATGTTATCAGGCACTACGTCCAGATAGTCACATGATGACACGGCCGACAGAACGCCCATGCTCAGCAAAATCGCATATATTTTTTTCATGTTCGTTCGCAATTAGAATTTAACCTGCAGACCTATATTGAATTTTTTCTGAATCGGATAACCGATTCCCATACCGCCCATTTCGACGTCCCACATTTTGAAATTACTGCCTGCAAAAAGATCTTCTCCACTGACATAAATACGCAGGTCTTCAATACGGATTTTACGTGTTAAGCTGTGCGGCAAGGTATAGCCCAACTCGATCAGTTTCAGACGCAGAAACGATCCGTTGCGCATCCACCAGGTACTTTGTTGATAGTTGTTGCTATTGTCATAGGCATCGGTTGACAGGCGCGGCCAGACGGCGTAGATGTCGGGATTGCTCTCCGACCAATGGCTGTCGGCGAACTCTTTGAAAAGGGCTGTCTTACGCGTATATCCGCCGACCCCGGCGGCCGTAACGGGCGGGTTGTTGAAAGGTGCCATCTGCTGGGCATCGATGAAGAAGGTTTTTCTGCCCAGCCCGTTGAAAAAGAACGAGAAATCGAAACCTTTATATCCCAATGTGGCTCCGAAACCATAGTTTATTTCGGCTTCTGTCGGGTAGCCGATCGGAACCAGGTCCGATTCGTCGATCTTACCGTCGCGGTTGATGTCTTTGTATTTGATATCGCCGGGCATGTAAGGTCCGAAAGTTTGAATCGGCGAATTGGCTATGTCGGTTTCGTCGATGAACAGCCGTTCGGCGATATAGCCCCACTGCTGATTTAAGCTGTAACCTATACGCGACCGCCAAGGCAATCCCGAGGCCGCATAGTCCGGCTCATCGGCCACGAGAAATTCGCTTGTGGCATAGGTGAAATTGGCATTTGCCGATAGCCAGAAATCCTCCGAGAAAGAGTGTTGATAGGTCAGCGCTCCCTCGACTCCGTGTGATTTCGCACGGCCCACATTGGCCTCGACGGAGGCTTCGAGGCCCATCGAACTGGGCAGATTGGTGCGTTCCAGCAGAATGTTCGAACGATTCTCGGTAAAGTAATCCACCTGCAATTCGACCTTGTCGAAAAGCCGCATCTCAAAACCGAGATTGAGCTTGCGTGCTATTTCCCATGTAATGTCGTTATTAGAGTAACGACGCACTGTAATTCCCGGCCGTATCACATTGAAATCGGTACCGTACCAGACATTTTTGCCGGTATCGTTCATGTTGACATCCGAGAGATAGAAAAAGCGATTGCTTGAGATGGCGTCATTGCCTACCAGGCCGTAAGTCGCTTTAAGCCTGAGTTTGTCGATTACCTTCGCTACCCCCCCCCGCCAAAATGGCTCGCTGGAGATATTCCACGTTACACCGGCCGCAGGAAAGAAGCCGTAACGCTCGTGACGGGCGAAACGCTCCGAACCGTTATATCCGAAGTTGAGTTCAACGCCGTAGCGTTTGTCAAACGTATAGGTAAAACGTCCCGAGAGACCTTGGTTGCGGAAAGGCAGTGATTCCAGTACCGAACTGGGATTGCCGATCACTTGCTGCGTGTTCTGATAGACGAGCAGTCCGGTGACCTCATGACGGCCGAAAGTCCGGGCATATTCCACTGCCGCTTCGAGGTAAGTTTTCGAGTTGATGTCCTTGCCGCCGCTGTAATCCAGATATTCGCTACCGCTTTCGGCGTTGAGCGCTGTGAGGTTGTAGACATCGAGTTCGGGATTGTAGTAGCCTATCTTATAGTAAAACGGTTTGTAACTGCGAGCCGAATCGAAGTAAGAATAGCGCGTCGTACTGAGCAGTCCGCGTACGCGAAGACCTTCGGTAATGAATTTCAGGTCCTGATTGATATCCACCTGTGCCAATACCAGTGTACGGCTATAATCCTTGTAGCCGCGCGACATGAGGGCATAGGGGTTGATATGGTTCGCACCGTCGGTATTGCCGTAAAGAGGATGGCTCATGCTGCGGTGCCCTTCATCCGGAGCGAAGATTTTCGGGTAATCGACCGGAGAGGCGTGCACGGCGTAATCGAAAAGGATATTGCCTGCTTCGATCGGACCACGGTAATCGTCGAAGTTGCCTTGGAATTTGAAAGCTACTTCGGTAGTTTTGGTGACGTTGACATTGAAGTTGGTTCGGACGTTGTATTTTTTGAGGTCGATGTTGGTGTTGAAATTGTTCATCCCCTCGTTGCGCATCAGTCCGTTATCTTGATTGAAGGTTGCCGCGAGATAATAGCGCGCCACCTTACCGCCGCCGCTGATGTTGAAGTTCACGCGCTGGTTCATGGCTGCGGGTTTGAACATTTCCTCGATCCAGTCTACTGCCGGATAGACATACGGATTGCGGTTCGGATTCATCGTCGCGGCGATTTTGGCTTCGGAATAGGGCAGGATGCCGAGGGGATTGCGTGTCGAGACGGCTTCGTTGTTGAGTCGCATATAGGTAATGGGATCGGCGATATCAATCATCCGAGTCGGCATAGACCATGTGTTCTCAATACGTACGGAGACTCTTGCCGGGCCTTCGCGGCCCTCTTTCGTCGTGATCAGAATCACGCCATTGGCACCGCGCGCGCCGTAGAGCGACGTGGCGATAGCGTCTTTCATGATCGAAAAGCTCTCGATATCATCGGTCTGAAGCCGGGCCAAATCGTCCGCACTGATCTCCATGCCATCGACCAGCATCAGCGGACTTTTCCGATAGCCGAACGTCGTTACACCGCGGATGAAGAATTCAGCGTTGTCGCGTCCGGGTTCACCGCTGCTCCGATAGGACATCATGCCCGGAACACGTCCGGCGAATGCGGTAGTGAGATTGCTGCTCGCCACTTTCAATTCGGAAGGTTTGACCGTTGTGATCGAACCCACAACGCTTTCCTTCTTTTGTCGGGAAAAGGCGACGATCGTCACATTTTCGAGTGTCGAGGACTTCTGTTGCATTACGATGGTGATTTCGAGTTGCGCTCCGACGGTCACCGAGGCATTCTCCATACCGAGAAACGAGGCTACCAGCACATCTTCCGGCGCCGCTTCGATCTCGAAAACACCGTTGGAACTCGCAATGACACCGCCAGCCTTGCCTTGCACTTGGATGACGGCTCCGACGAGAGGCATCCCCTCCGCGTCGATGACCCGTCCTTTGATGGTTGAGGTTTTGGTTTGCGCAGATGTTTGTGAGCTGCCGTTTGCGGCCGCATATCCCCAAAGGGGTATGCAGACTGTTCCGGTCGATAATAGGATTATGATTCCTATGACCGAAAAAGGATTTTTTAACATATGCTTTCGTTTTAGGTTAGTTCGGCTGATACACTATTTTCCTCTTCTTTGATTCAGTTTTTGCAATCCGACAGCTTCACCCAGAGCATTAAGCATACCGTATCCGAAGCGGTTGTCGGGAAGCAGGTAGTGTCCTTCGCTCCATTCGTTGAAGCATGCGATGGTTACGAAGCGCGGCACGTCGGGATGCCGGTTCAGATAAGCGAACGACGCTTGTACGAACGCTTTGAAAGCCGCGGGACTTTCGTTGACGAATATCGTGCATCCGGGCCATTTCGTGCGGTCGGGTGTCGCGGGACGGTTGGCGGGTGCGATGTAGCGGGGCGTGGAGTCCCATCCGGCTCCGACTGCCGGGACGTAGGGAACCTGATGCGTCTCGTAACCTTCATCCCAGACTTTGAACGCCACATCGGCCGCCGCAACGCCGTAGTCGGGCAATTCGATCTCTTTGGATTGATAGCGGCCTGCGATCCAGTCCAGCGGATTGTATGATCCGGAGGTGTCGTATCCGGCCTCTTTGTTGTGTCCGGAGGTGAATCCCGTGATATGGAAATGGATGCCCGCATGTCCCAGTTTTACGGCCAGTCCGCGCAACTCGGTGAAGAGTTTCTGAACCCCTTCCAGTCCGAGTTTCTGCTCCAGCCGCCGGGCATCCCAGATGCAGATGACGGGTTTTCCGTCGATTTTCCAGTAGTTCGGTTGGTTGAAATAACGGGTGACGATGTAGGAAAGGCTTCGGAAAGCCTCCTCATAGGAAAAGTCCGGGGCATCGAAACTGGGCGGATAGGCGTTGCTTCCGTCAGTCTGCTTCGTGGGATAGAGGATATACCAGGGATGGTTTGTCCACATGCAGGCGAATTTCACATCGTTGGTGTTCTTCGCTTCGAGGAACCCTTCTTCGAGCGCCTCGTGGAGGCAGGGCTTGCCGTCGTACCAATACCAGTCCCAGATCAGTACGTCGATGCCGCTGTTTTTGCAGAGTTTGTTGTAGACCTCCCAGGTCGAAGGCAGGCTTTCGTCCAGTTCTCCCAGCAACGGCGTCCGGGGCTGTTGATGGCCTTCGAACCAGGGACGTGCACTTCGGATGAGGTTATATTCGGTCCATCCGGGGGAATAGAGCTTGTTGTGGAGGGCCGAGGCGTGATAGTTCGGGAATACATAGGCGGCCACTTCGAGTCCTTCGGGCTTTCGGAGCAATGACGGGTCTCCGACCAGCGTCTGCAAGTCGTCGGGAAGACGGTAGACCGGGGACTGTTTCTGATCTTTTTTTGCTTCAGCTCCGGTGATGCCGATGAATAGTGTCAGAAACATCACGTAACTGAATTTGAACAGTGCTTTTTTCATGGTGGGTTAAAATTGATGATGTTATTGAATCGTTTGGCTACCGATTGGTTTGACGACCGATGCGGTTCTGGTTACCCTCCTTTCCCAAGGCTTCGGCCAGAGCTTCGAGCATTCCGTATCCGAACCGATTGTCGGGAAGCAGGTAGTGTCCTTCGCTCCATTCATTGAAGCATGCGATGGTGATGATGCGCGGCACGTCGGGACGCTGATTGAGATAGGCGAACGACGCTTGTACGAGAGCCTTGAAAGCCGCCGGATTTTCGTTTTCGAGAATGACGCATGACGGCCATTTACGACGTTCGGGGCTGGCCGAACGTCCGTTGGACGGCTCTATGTAGCGAGGTGTCGAATCCCAACCGGGAGAGAGCGACGGAAGATAGGGGATTTCGAAACGGCCATAGTGTTCGGGCCAGAGTTTCGTGGCTACGTCGGCGGCGACTACACCGTAATCGGGAAGTTCGACCTCCTGCGGCTGGTAATGATCGGCCACCCAGGTGAACGGATTGTACGACCCTGCCGTACTGTAACCCACCTCCTTGGAATTCGGAGTGTAGAAACCGGACGAGTGATAATGCAATCCCTTGTGTCCCAATGTGCGGGCATAGGCTTCGAGTTCCTGGAAGAGCCGTTTGGTTTCAGAGAGTCCGAGCCGTTGTTCGAGCCGGTTGGGGTCCCAGATACAGATGACGGGTTTTCCGTCGATACGCCAATAGTTTTCCAAATGGCAATAGCGTGAAACGATGTATGCCAGACTTCGGAAAGCCTCCTCATAGGAAAAATCCGGGGCATCGAAACTGGGCGGATAGGCGTTGCTTCCGTCGGTCTGCTTCGTGGGATAGAGGATATACCAGGGATGATTGGTCCACATGCAGGCGAATTTCACGTCGTTGGTGTTCTTCGCTTCGAGGAATCCTTCTTCGAGCGCCTCGTGGAGGCAGGGCTTGCCGTCGTACCAATACCAGTCCCAGATCAGTACGTCGATGCCGCTGTTTTTACAGAGTTTGTTGTAGACCTCCCAGGTCGAAGGCAGGCTTTCATCCAATTCTCCCAGCAGAGGTGTCCGGGGCTGTTGATGGCCTTCGAACCAGGGACGTGCACTTCGGATGAGGTTGTATTCGGTCCATCCGGGGGAATAGAGCTTGTTGTGGAGGGCCGAAGCATGATAATTAGGAAATGTGTAGCAGGCTACGGTCAAACCTTCGGGTTTCCGGAGCAATGACGGGTCTCCGACAATGGCTTCGAGGTCCCGGGGCAGCGATTGCTGATGCTCCTGCGGTTGAGCCGACAGAGCGGTCGCGGCGTAGAGCGACAGGCTGGCTGCACAGAACAGTCTTGCACAGAATTGTTTCAATGTATTCATTTTTTAAGTTTTAAGGTAAAGTTACGTTATTCTACGACAAAGATCGGGATTCCGAACAGGAAGGCCGTTTTCTTCAACGGCCCGAGCAGATGTCCGACCCCGATGGCGCAATGATGAGAAGGACCTGCTTTGCACCAGGCATCCATGAATTTCCGGGCTCCGCATCCGAAGCGATAACGGCTGTTGGTATTGCCGATCTGTAAGGTCGGACCCTCGACCGCTTCGCCTTCGGCAGCCAACAGGTAAACACCCTTTCCGTCCTCGCAGACCGAAAGCAACGTCACCGGCCCTTGTTTCACCGACATCTGAATCGAAAGACCCTTTCCGGGCTTGCCGTGATAGACCGGCAACGGCACAAGGCCGACGCGGCCTTCGGAAATCTCGAAATGGGCCGGTCCGTCATGTCCCAACATCACGATATCATCGTTGAAATCCATTGCATAGAACTCCGAGAACGATCCTCCAGCACCCAACAACGACAGAATCTTCATCGCCTGGGCATTTTTCACCTCGCACTCGCCGGCAACGGGGATGCCGCGCCCCGTAAGCAACGTATTCCCGGCGATTACGGAAGTCGCAATATCTTCATACGCACCTTCGCCCTCGTAATAATAAGCCATTGCCCCGAGCCGGTGGTTTTCGACCATCCGGTCCAATGCCGCCGATGTCGCCGCCGCTCGCCGAAGTTCCGAATCTTCGCATTCCGGACTCACCTCGAAGTTCGAGCGGAATTCCCCGAGCTTGGCATTCACATCATCCTCGGTCAACTGCTCCCGGAAACGTTTCAACTCACACATCTCCAACATCTCCAAATGCGTCCCGAAGACAGCGGACTGGCGCGTGATGTCGGTATAAACGTCGAGCATGCCCCCGTAATAATGGCCCAGAATACCCAGCCGGTTCTCACGCATGCCCCGGTAAACTTTCGCCGCGGCCACCCACTCCCCGATCTGTTCCCAGGCCGAAGCGTCTTTCAGGTAACCGGTGACGATGTCATAACGCAACCCGGCCCGGTTGAACACGTTGGCGATCTCCGGAACGGAGCAAGCCTGACAGTTCTCCAACCACATTCCGGTCATCCGTCCCCGGTCGCCGAGTGCATTGATCTTCCGGTAGTCGATGGCGGCCGAAGGCTGCAAGTTCAACACGATGACGGGGCATCCGATGCGCTGGGCCACGGGCAGAATCGTCGAGGAGAGACAATAAGTGGCGACATACAAAAATACGAGATCCACCTCCCGCCGGGCCAGCAGAGACGCTGCCGCGAGCGCCTTTTCGGGCGAATCCACCATGCCCCCATCGACGACCTCGACGTTGCCCGTTCTTTCGATCCCGGCAACGATCTCCGCCCTGTAAGCGTTCAGATGGTCGCGAAGACCTTCGAACTGGTTCCAATACGTATCGAGTCCCGTAGCAAAGAGCCCGATACGGGCCCGTGTCGTTGTGTGTTCCATAAAATCATCAAATGCAAGTAACGAATTTTCAGCAAAGCTATGGAATTCATCGCAAGCACTATTTCTCGCATTGATTTGATGATTTCATTTTCTGACATGAAATTTTGTCAAAATATAAAGCCCCATATAAACATTTATTCCTATAATTGCACTGGAGATTTCAAAATTTGCCGATATCATTTTCTCACAATGGAAGAAAGCCACGTAAAATACCTGATGTCGAACGACCAGGATATGCTTTGGGGAATGGTCGTAACCACGGCCGGGCACCAGAACATCCCGCCGCAAGCCGAATACCCGTCGCGCAACCACCCCACCCGCTATCTCTTTTCAACCGAAAAGGGGCGAGTCCTCAACGAATACCAACTGGTATACATCACCCGGGGCAGAGGACAGTTCGTGTCCACCCGGCAAAAGGAGTGTGAAATCCGGGAGGGGGACATGTTCCTGCTCTTTCCGGGAGAATGGCACAACTACCGTCCCGATCCGCACACCGGATGGCACGAATCCTGGGTCGGATTCACGGGGCCGGACATCGAAAAACGGGTGGCAGCGCGGTTTTTCGTCCGGGAGAAGGCCGTGTTCAGCATCGGCATCCACGAGGAGATATACCACCTCTACCGCTGGGCCGCAACGGTAGCACAACAACAGGGGTCGGGCCATCAACAGATTCTGGCCGGAATCGTCAACCTCCTGCTCGGGTTCGCGTACAGCGAGGACAGACAGATGGCTTTCCGTGACAAGAACATCGACGGGCAGATCGCCAAAGCGAAAATCCTGATGCAGGAGAACATCGAACAAAATCTGCCGGGAGAAGCGATCGCCAGGCAGATCGGGATGGGATACTCCTGGTTCCGGCGCATATTCAAGGAGTACACGGGGTTCGCCCCAAACCAATACATGCAGGAGCTGAAGATATCAAAATCCAAGGAACTGCTAACCAACTCCGAAATGAACTGTCAGCAGATCGCATATGCCGTGGGGTTCGAAACGCCCTCATACTTCAACATCGTATTCAAAAAGAAAACAGGAATGACCCCTTCCAAATACAGGGAATTCACACAAGGAAGCCTCCTGAAACCACAGAACGAACTGAACCTACAATCCTAAATACTATGACGAAATACATTGCATGCGCATTGGCCTGCATGATACTGCCATACTACATAAAGGCAACGCCGAACCTCCCGGTTGGGCTTTGTTAACGATCGTGAGATTTGCCGCGTCCGCATATTTCACCGGCGTGTTCTCCGCCACGGCCATCGCCGGGATCAGCAGACCGAGGATCGCGTATATCCTTTTTTTCATGCTTCTGTCTTTTGTTTTTTGTTCATCAGCGGCAGCAGAAACGATATTATTGACGCTGTAATCCAGAATACAGCCACAGGTCCGAAGTCGTAGTGTTTGGCGCCATCTGCCGTTACGGTAATGTTCGCATCTATGAGCCATCCCGACGCGACATCCTGAATTCCCGCAGCACAGTAGGAGGCTATCCCCACCACTCCCAGCGCGGCCCCCGTCGCCTTTCTCGGCACGATGTCCACGGCCATGAGTCCTCCGAGGAAACAGATCAGCACTCCGATTGCTATTCCGAACAGGACCATCGAGAGGACATTCACCCACATGGCATTCCCTCCGTAGAGGAACAGTGCCAGGGCCAGGGAGTTCAGTATGCCGAACAGCAGGGCGGGAATCTTTCGGTCTCCCTTGAAGAGTTTGTCCGAGAACCATCCCGAGAACACGGTTCCGAGTATTCCCAGCAGGGCGTTTATCGAGACCACGGATATTGCCTCCACATCCGAGTATCCCTTGGCCTCTTGCAGGAACAGTACTCCCCATCCGTTTATGGCATAGCGGGATATGTACATGAACGCGCTCGCCGCCGCCAGCACCCATACCGCCGGGGTGCGGAGCACTTGTTTTTGAATCTCCCGTACGGATTTGTCCGCTCCCGGCGCTGGTTTCTCGTGGGCCAGGGCTTCTACGGGCGGCAGTCCTTTGGATTCCGGGGTGTCATGGAGCCAGCAGAGGACGATCACCACACCGATTGCTCCCGCCACGGCCGATCCGAAGAATCCTGCCTGCCATCCTGCGAATGTCACGATGGAGCCCACGAATAGGAATGAGAAGAATTCTCCGAGATTGTGGCTCGCCGAGAAGAATCCGTAGTAGGTTCCCCGTTCCCGGAGGGGATACCATCGCGAGAGGGATATGATGGCCGGGGGCGCTCCCATGGATTGTGCCCAGCCGTTGATCCCCCACATCACGGCGAACGTCACGAATATCACTGCCGTGGGAATTACGGAATGCGCCAGCCCCAGCAGTCCCATCAGGGCGTTCACCGCCGCCGAGAGGATGAGTCCCGTGGCCATGAAGCGTTTGATGTTGCAGTAGTCGGCAATGAATCCGTTTACGAATTTCCCGACGGCATAGGCGAACAGGAGTGCCGATCCGATCACTCCCAGTTGGGATGCATCGAGCGCTCCGCTGTCGAGAATGGGTTTCTTCATGACATTGAGACTCGTGCGGCAGACATAGTAGAGACTGTATCCGAGCGTCGCCGCCGCGAATGCCTGCAAACGCAGGCGGCGGTAGTATTTCGAGCGCGCGTCGGCGTCCATCTCGCGGGCCGGGGCCGGGGGACTGATGCGGTAGAATTCCGTGAAGCGGTTCATGGCGTCAGTCATGGAGCCCCCGCGAGCGGAGATAGGAGATCAGCAGTTCGGGACGGTCGGTCTGGATCATGGTGGCTCCCATATCGACGAGTTTTCCGTAGACGGCGGCGGGATCGCCTTCGAAAGCGGCATCGTCGCAGAGACCTCCGCAGAGCGACGGCCACAGGGCGTTGACCCAGAGTTTCGAGCCTCCGGCGACGACTTTCCGCATGCAGGCTTCGACTTCGGGGGTGTATTCCGACCAGCAGACTTCGCAGGCCAGCGGCACGGTGTTCGTATCGAGGTATTCGGCAAAGAGGGCCTGTCCTTTGGGTTTGAGGATGTCGATGATGGGCATGTACATCATGTTGTGTTCGTAGCGGGAGAACTTCGCGGCGACATCCGCGACGGGGCTTTTGCCTTTGATCAGGAGTTGTCCGGTGACTCCGAGTTCTTCCGAGAGCCTCTGCACCAGATCGTAGTATTGGTAGCCTTTGTCGATATTGACCACGATGCGGTCCTTGCAGAGTTCCAGCGCTTCGCGCAGCGTCGGCATGCGGTGCGACGTGGCTACGCCGTGGCCCGATTTGAGGAAACACCGTTGGACGGAGTCATAGGGGATTTCGGCGATGAGACCTTTGCCCGTCGTCGTGCGGTTCAGCGTCCGGTCGTGGCAGACCACCAGCACGCTGTCGGAGGTCAGCGCAAGGTCGATCTCCACGATGTCGGCGCCCAGGCCGATCACCGACTCGATGGCCGCCAGGGAGTTTTCGGGATAGTTGCGCCAGTCGCCGCGGTGGCAGGCGACGAGGACCTTCCGCGAGGAGGGGTTGTGGATTTCGGCCACGATGCCCTCGGCCCGGCTGGCAGGAGCGGAAGCGGGACTCGCACAAGCACCGAAGAGGAAAAGGGACGCAAGGAAAATCAATAATCTTATCATCATATTCGGGTTATTTGTTTTTTACTGTTTCGTATTGTTCGTAATCGGTCGGAAGCACCCAGTTCGACTGTTCCCACGGAACGATCTCCCCACTGACGGTCCGTTCGTAAATCCTGTCCTTTCCCGGCTTGTCATAAGGATAGCGGTCGAACAGGTCGCCGTCGCCCGTCATCCGCGGGTCCCCCTGCTCGCGCAGGGTCCGGAAAAGTTCGGCCCGCAGGGAGTCTGCCAGAATCCGGCATGAAATCTCCCCGATGCGGTTTGCGAGGCACTCCCGGTCCGTTTCGATATGATACAGCTCTTCTGCCGGGCGCTGCCCCATCGACAATTCGTAGTAACGATTGTCCTGCCCGCTGCGTTTCAGTTGCAGAATCGCGGTTTTAGTCGGGGAACTGTCGATGTCACGGTAGCCCGTTTCCGGATTGCCGCCGGGCAGCAGCCACGGTTTGAGGTTGCACAGATAGAGCCAACCGCCCCGTACAATCCCCCGGATCGGATAGCCTTGGTCACCGGGGCGTCCGTTATCGTGCCGCTCGCGGCCCAGCAACGCCCGTTCGCGCAACGCTGCACAAGGGTCCGGCTCATTCCGCAACAGCGGTACGAGGCTCCCGCCCGGAAGCGGCGCCATCCCGGCCGCCGAGGGGTCCGTTCCGGCAATCTCCAGAATGGTCGGTGCGATGTCCACGAACGAGACGTAAACCGTCTCCCGGCGCCCGGGACTATTCACTCCTTGCGGCCACATCATGGCCAAAGGCATGTGATGAGCATACTCGTACTGTGTCCCTTTGGCACGCGGGAACGGCATTCCGTTATCCGACGTGACGATGACAAGCGTGTTGTCCAACTCCCCGAGTTCTTCCAGCCGGGCCAGCATCAGCCCCAACTGCCGGTCGTAGTGTTCGAGCTCAAACCCATAATCCAGCATGTCGTTGCGCACCGTTTCGTTGTCGGGCCAGAAGGCCGGAACACGATCTATTTCCGCAGTTGTCCGGCCGCCTTTGGCCGCTCCGCTTCCGTATTCATAACGACGGTGCGGCTCGCGGCAGCCGAACCAGAAGAACCACGGCCGCGACGCATCCTCACGCGAGGAGAGGAAATCGGAGAAGTTCGCCGCATAATCCGTAGCGAGTATCTCGGGGGTCGGAGGCGTCAGTTTCCGGCTCTGCCACGCTTCGCCCGTCAACTGCCGCTTCCGGCCGTCTTTCATTCCGGGATTACCCGGGGCCCACCCTTTACCCGTAAAGGCTACGTCGTAACCTGCCTCTTCGAGCGCTTCGGTAAAGACCTTGATATCCTCGGGAAAATGACAGATGTGGTTGCCCGCCTCGCCCAACTGCCACGAGTAACGCCCCGTAAGCAGCGACGCACGCGAAGGGGCCGACTTGGCATTCGGAGTATAACAGTTCTCGAACAATATGCCCCGGGCGGCAACGCTGTCGAAAACCGAAGTCGAGACCCATCGGCAGCCGTAGGCCCCGAAATGAAGCCATGCTGCATCGTCGGCGATGCAGAACAGAATATTCGGACGTTGCATGGTCTTATCCTGACCATGAACAGGGACCAATCCGCCCAATACGGCAGTTCCCAAAAATAAGAAATCACGTTTCATAGATCACATGTTGTCCCTTGCGAACCCTTCGGCATCTCGGGAACCGAAAGAAATGACACGTCCATTACCAGCTTATATCGGCCGTATAATGGTTGCCGAACCGGTCGGTCGTTTCGATCGTCGCCGAAGTCGCTCCCTCCGACGGTTCGATGCTGAACATATGCGGCGTGGACGACTTTTCCAAAACCGTATACTGATCCTTGTACAGGAAGTAGAGGTAATTGGCATAACCGTCGTAGGTCGTTCCCTTCGTCATTGCAACCTTCGTCTTGCCGTTGTCCGTATAATAGACGGGGCCCCAGTGAGCGTCATGGTTCCATACATTGGCATATACTTTCCGATCGCTGTAATAGACCCCGCTGCCGGGATCGAGCTCCCCGGGATAATAGGCCCGGATCTGATACTCTTTGGTCAGATTCAGCATTTTGCCCTCTTCATAGTTGCAAGGTTTGTAATACCACGAAATGTTTTCACCTTCGACTTCGATCACCATGTAGCCGCGCGGCGTGCCGCAGCTGTTGACACTTGCGTTCAACCCCAGCATGCCGGTCGAACGGCCCAGAATATGCGACTCGACGTTGGCGAACCTCGATCCTGTCTCTTCGGCAGCATAAGCGTAATTGAAGTGGTAGTGCTGATGTCCCGCCCAGGAGTGGACATATTTGTAGCCGGAAAACAGGTTCGTATAGGCCGTGGCATTGAGGTCCGTCGATGAGGGATTGTAGTCGATCTTCTTGTAGAGCGACGAATGGGCGCAGACCATCAGCGTTTTGCTCTTGTCGATATGCGCCAGATGACCGCGGAGCCATTCGAGCGTTTCGTCAGAAAGCCCATTCTGATAAGCTCCCGTCGCGCTGCTGGAAAGCGCCGAATTATCCTTCATGTTGATGTCGTCGAGGAAGATGTAGTGCAGCTGCCCCAGGTCAACGGCATAGTTTGTCGGCCCGAGGTATTTTTCATATTCCGCTACGGCCAGGTCGTCGCTCGCGGCATTCTGGATGTGGTCGTGGTTGCCGATCACATGAAACACCGGAAACGAAAAATCCTTGATCCCGTTGCAATAGTCTTCCCACAGACTCATGTTGTTGTGCACCATATCGCCCAGGCAGATACTGTACACCGGACGGTCGGTGATCGTCGCGGCGAGTTCCTTCATGTCGGTACACATGTCTTCGTAAATGTCGATCGAATGGAACAGATACTGGTCCGTTCCGGCATTCCGGGCGCGGATCTGCGGATCGGCCGTCATCAGAATCGTATACCGGTCGTCTGAACCGGTGCGTTTCATCAGCATGAAATCAGCCTTGAATTGCTTTTCGTCTGCGGAAATCCGCTGCCAGAACTGGGGAATTCCGTTCTTCGACGGGACTTCATAACCGGCCGGAATCGTAATGAATACGAATCGGCGAAGTGTCAGGTCGCTGAATAGCTGCCAATTACCTTCCGCGTCAGTTTCAGTGGTCTGAATGCCGTCGCTGACAAGTACGCCTGCCACCGGTTTGCCATAGTTGTCCTGAACCGTGCCATAGAGTGCGGCTTCGCTGTTAAAATCTTCCCCGGACGAATTCCCGTCCAAATTGATCCTGGTAGCGAAGTCATCCGCACAACTGCACAGGCAAAACGCTCCGATAATGAATAGAAAAACGAAAATATGCTTGTTCATTGCTTTCAATTTTTAAGTGGATGAAAAACAGCCCTGAAAGATCGCCCTTCAGGGCCGTTTCATAAACATGGGTAAAATATCAGTCTGCCAGAACCGGATAAGTGCCCGAACTCTTCCAACGACGGAGTATCACGCCCTCGGGTTTCTGGTCGAACGTTGCACTGTTGAAAATGTCCACACCGGCATTCAACGCCTCGACGAAACTTTCTTTCTGCAAACCGGATGAGGGAACGGTCACTGCACCCGACATCATCTGATCGAGTGTCAGCGATCCCGTGGTCGGAGTCGGCCAAACGGAAGGTGCATTGGTTCCGGTATTCTTCGAACTTCCTATGACCTGTGCGAGGGCCGCGTTGCCATAGATATTCTGCAAATTGCTCTTCTTGATATATCCGACGGTTCCGATACTGGAATTGCCTCCGGAAACGACAGCTGTCGTCGAATAGCAGTTGATGGCGAACGAATCGCTGCCGCCGTAGCCGATAAGGCCGCCGCTATTGCCGCCGCCTTCCAGTATAACCGAATCGGCCCAGCCATAACAGTTGATGACGAATGCGTTTTTATTGGTATTGCCTCCGACCAGACCGCCGCAGTTCTCTACGCTTCCATCCCCGTTCAGATCGGAACCCCGGATAATGCCTCCCAAAGTGGCGCAGTTTACGATAATCTTGTTGTTCTCGCCAGCAATACCTCCGACCCGTTTGTCTCCCGAAAGATTACCCTTGAAACAAGCGCCGTCGATGGTTCCGTTATTCTTGCCGACAATACCGCCGAGCCGGTGACCGGTCGAGGTGAAATTCGCTTCGACAGTGATATTTTTCACCGTACCATCATTGACACAGATTATTCCGAATGCACCTGCCTCTTTATCGATGTCTGCGGAAGCCACCGTATTGGTCGCCGTAATACCCATCAGCCGACGGCCGTTGCCGTCGAGCCGGCCCGAGAAATTGCGCCATGCGACAAACTCTTTGCCGGAAAAATCGATGTCGCTTGCCAGCATATAATAAGCATCGGGCGCAAACTCGCCGGAGCCGTTGATCGACGCCGCGATCTCGTTCCAACGGTCGGCCGTAGCGATCACCCACGGATCGTCTGCCGTTCCGGAGCCCGAGCTTTCGCCGCCGGCGACATAGACCGTCTTCGAGACCTCGCTGCTTGCACCCCGGTCATCGGTCACCCGAAGTGTCACACTGAACGTGCCGCCCTTCGTGAAAGTATATTTGACCGAAGCATCGGTAGAGGTCGTATTATCGGGAAGGGTCCATCGGCGGGCAACGATCTCGCCATCGGAATCGACCGAGGTATCGGTAAAGGTCACTTCGGTATCCACAACCACCGTTTCCGGAGTGTAAGAGAAAGAGGCCGAAGGTGCAAGGTTGGCGGCTTTGACGACAATCGTTCGTTTTGTCGAGCGGCTGTTGCCATCGGCGCCATACACCGTCAGTGTAACGGTGTATTCGCCAGCATCTTTATACATAACGGGATTCGGGACGGCGTCTTCCGACCAGTTGCCCAATCCGGCGAATCCGAAATGCCAGAAATAACCGCTGATCTCCGTGCCTTCGGCCTTGGAATTGTCAATGAACTGCACGGCATCGACGCCGGCAATGATCTCTTCGCTGTCATCGAACGTGAAATCCGGCGTGAGCACCGAATCGAAAGCCTGATCCACCTCTTTGTCGTCGGAACATGCGACGGCGAAAGCCAGGCATGCGACACATAACAATGATATGATTTTTTTCATAAATTCAGTCTGTTGAGATTTTTCGAATATCTAACGGTTTGCCTCTCTACGACGGACACCCGTGCAACCGAGCGGGAGCACGTGAAGAAGCAATGAGAATCTTTTCATATTCCGCCCCGTTTAGTTGTCTCCGTATCCCGGATTCTGGTAAAGTCCTTCGGGATTGAGAATCCGCTCGTTGTAGGGGATCGGCAGCAGCAGGTCCTTCAATGAAAAATTGGAGTTGATCGCGCTGAAGTGTTCCAGCATCTCCGTACGGTCGTACATCCGCAGCAAATCCTGCCAGCGAAGTCCCTCCTGCATGAATTCGTGCAGGCGTTCGTCGTAGATTCCCTGACGCAGGTCGCTTCCGGACCAGTCGCCCAGCCCGGCACGCTCGCGCACCTTGTTCAGCCAGGTCTTCGCCAACGTTTCCTCCTCCGACCAATAGTAGGCTTCGGCCAACATCAGCGCCACATCGGCATAACGCAGCACGATCCAGTTATTACCGCCATAACCATTGGCCCCACACTCCAGATCGGCGTACTTCATGGTGTGATAGTAAGTTTGTCCCGCCATATTCGTCGCCCGCAGGAAAGAGCGGCGGACATCCCCTGTCTCGAACGAATCGTAGACGGCCTGTGTCGTGACGTTCTGCATCTCACCCTTCTTCTGTGAAGTGACACCCGTTCCTTCGGGTCCGTACAGGTAATTCCACACCGATCCCAGATCGGCGTTTCCCTGAATGTAGTTGATCTGGAAAATGTTCTCGGCACACGACTTCTGCGTCGAAAGGTCCCAGATTGCAGAATAGGGAACCGAGGCAAGTTCGCCGAACTTACGCAAATTCCAGGCTGCCGTCAGCTTTTCAATCGCCTGTCCGAGCAATTCGGATTTCGAACCGACGAAATCTTCATCGCAAGCCTGCTGCAACAAGGCTTTGCCCCAAAGGGCCCATGCAGCCGATTTACTGACCTTGCCGCATGCCGAAGCGGGCTGCACATCGGCCAGAGGACTTTCGGTCACATATTTCAGGTCGTCGAAGATTGCCTGGTAAACCTCGGCCTTTGGCCGGCGGTAGTTGTTGGCCCTAACCTCCTCGGCACTCTCCAAAGCCTTAAGCACCAATGGCACATCGCCCCACTCGGTCACCAACCAGTAATAAGCCAACGCCCGCAGGAACCGCGCTTCGGCCTCATACGTATCGCGGGCCGAAGGAGCAGCATAACTGACATCACCCAAATGGGCGAAGAGCGTATTGGCCCGCGAGATGATCTTGTACAACTGCGAATAACGGTTGTAAACATAGACATTCTCCTCGGTAAGCGTATAATTGTAGAACTGGTAGGGAATGCCGCTGTTGGCGCCGCTGCTCGTCACGACGGTCGTATTGGCGCGCACATCGGTGAAATAGTGGTGGTTGTTGGCGACATAACCTTGTGTCAGTGAAGTATAGACGCCATTAAGCGACGCGACGATATCCTCTTCGGAAGTGTAATAGTTGCCAACCGTCACCGAGTTGGGATTATATTCGTCGAGAAAGTCACACGCCGCCAGTATCGCCGACGCAGTGAGAATGGCAAATATAGAACTGATTTTCATGACAGAACGGATTAAAACGTTAAATTTAAGCCTACGGAATAGATGCGTGAAAGCGGATAGCAGCCCCAGTCGAATCCGGGCATCAGATTGCTGCTTTTGTACGAAACCTCGGGATTATAACCGCGGTAGTCAGTTATAGTGAAAAGATTGTCGCCGCTGACATATACCCGGCACGATTCAATACCGATTTTCCGGAGCAAACGTTTAGGGAGCGTGTAGCCCAATGTAATGTTTGAACAGCGAAAATAAGAGGCATCCTCCACATAGTACGAAGAAAGTTTGAGCGACTGGTTGGTTACCGAAATCCGCGTGGCAACGGGGACATTGTTACGACCCGGATTCATATCCGACACATAACGGTCGGCCGCGATCGCATACTGATTCGAAGAACCTTCCATATTGAACAAGTAATAATCCTGGAAATTTATCACTTCGCCGCCATACGAGTAGGTGAAGCTCGCTCCCAGATCGAACCCGTTCCATGAGAGGCTGGTCGAAAAACCGCCTGTGAAATCAGGATAAGCATTGCCCAAAATCGTTTTGTCATTCGTGTCGATGACCCCATCTCCGTTCACGTCCTTCCAGACCGTATTGCCGTAGGAGAGATCATCGAGTGCATAGCTGGGTACGGCAGGGCCTCGCAATGTGTAGCCGGAGGGGAATTTGCTGCCGTTGGCCAGATAAACCTCCCGGTCCTTCAGCGCGTTCTTGTAATCGAGTTCCGACATGATGCCGACGGCCTTGTAGCCGTAGAACGACCCGATAGGATAGCCCTCCTTGGTAATGTGGGACTGGACGGAACGCTCCGATGTGGAAAGGATGTCGTCGAGTCCGCCCAGATTGACCACCTTATTTCGGTTGATCGAAATATTCGTACTCACATTCCATTTCACCTTGCCAGTCAACAGCCGGGCGTCGATCTGCAAGTCGAAACCCCGGTTACGGATCTTCGCGTCGGTCATATTGGTCGTCGAGGAAGTGAATCCGGAAATCGCGGAGATCGGTGCGTTATAGAGAATGTCGGTCGAAATGGAGTTGTAATAGTTGGCGATCACGTTCAGGCGACTGTTGAAGAAGCCCAGATCCAGACCGATGTTGGTCTGCGTCGTCGTTTCCCATCCGAGTTCCGAATCGGCAAACCCGCCGAGACGGGAAGTGGATACGGCCGTCGTGCCGAAAGCATAGCTCCCGGTGGAGATGCCTGCGATGCTGGAGTAGTTGCCGATGTCGTTGTTGCCGCTCTTACCCCAACTGGCACGGATACGGATCGTAGCAATGTTTTCGAGCGCATCTTTCAGAAACGGTTCGTTCGAGATCGTCCAACCTGCCGATACCGACGGGAAATATCCCCAGCGGTTATTGACACCGAAACGCGACGAACCGTCGGCGCGGAACGTTCCGGTCACGGTGTAACGGTCGTCGAACGAATAATTCAGACGCGCCAAATAAGACATCATCGACCAAGCCGCCTTGCGGGTTTCGTAAAGCGATATGTCCGAATCCTTCGGCCCATGAGCCGTCACCTCGTGGATGCGGTCGTCGGCGAATCCCGTAGCCTCGACTCCGAGCCGGTCGTAGGTCTTGCGCTGGAGCGTATAGCCGACGAGGGCGTCGAAACGGTGGCATCCGAGCTGTTTTTTGTAGCTTGCCGTAAACTCCCCGAGCCGGTCAATGTCGTAGGTCGAACTCGAACGGGCGATGTTATAGGCGGCCAGTTCGGAACTGTATGCCGGCGAGGAGTTGCGGCCGATGCTCATCGGCCGATAGTAGAAATAGCGGTAGTTGTACCACTGCTGTCCCAGCCGTGCCGAGATCTTCAGATCGGGCAGCGGCTCATAGACCAGATTGAAATTCAGGTTGTGACGCGAAGCCTTCTCCGAAATATCCAGTTCGTTGGCGATGACGAGCGGATTTTCCGGGAAATTGATGCCCCAGTCGGTCTTCATGCGAATCATGGCACTGCGTGCGTAATCGCCGTTCTCCTCGTAAGCCGGCAGGTTGGGCAGGTACATCAGCGTGCTCTGGATGACACCGTCATTGATCATGCGGCCCTCAGCCTGAACCACTTTGTTCTTGACATCGAACATCGAATAACTCAAACTGGCCGAAAAGTGTTTGGTGATCTGCGCATCGAGGTTCAGGCGGGCATTGATGCGGTTGTGATTCGAGGGAGCAATGATGCCGTCCTGATCCATGTAGCCGATGCTGGCCATGTAGCGAATCGCTTTGGAGCCGCCGGTCACCGAGATGTTGTGCCGCATCATCCCGGCATTGCCGAACACCTCATCCTGCCAATCGGTATTATATTGCTGTTCGACGGGCGTCCGGGTCGTAAAGTCGTAGAACATGGGGTGGATACCGACATCGGCGAGCGAAAATCCCTTGGCCGAACGGATCGAATTGTCATCGTTGGGACTCCATGCAATGCCGGCGGCCGTCGCTTTCCGACGGTAGGAATCGTTGCGCGAAGCGATGTACAGGTCGCGGAACTGGTTCGCATCCAGCAGATCGACCTTACGTTCGAGCTGTTGAATGCCATAAGAGAAATCGTAGCTGATCTTGGCACGCTCGCCCTCCTTACCGCGTTTGGTCGTAATCAGCACGACGCCCGAAGCGCCGCGCGAACCGTAGATCGCGGCCGAGGCGGCATCTTTCAGGATGTCGATGCTCTCGATGTCGCCGGGATTGATGTAAACATCCTCCGAGGCCGGATAACCATCGACAACATACAGCGGATCGCTGCCGGCCGAAAGCGAGTTCACGCCCCGCACACGAATCTGTACGCCTTCGCCCGGAGCTCCGCTGGCCTGACGGACTTCGACGCCGGCAACCTTACCTGCAAGCGCCTGCGCCATGGTGGGCGTCGTCGTCGTGAGTTCGCTGGACTTGACGCTGGCCACCGAACCCGTGAAGTCGCTCTTGCGCATCGGTGTATAGCCGACGACAAGCACATCTGAAATCTGCTGGCTGTCCTCCTTGAGCGTGATGTCGAAGTGCGTGACGCTACCGACCCGAACGTCCGTCGGTTCATAACCCAGGTAGTTGATTTCCAGAACGGCCTGCGAAGCGGGGGGGGGTACCTGAAGTGCAAATCGGCCCTCTATATCGGTGCTGACGCCGATCGTCGTACCTTTCACGACCACAGCAGCTCCGACAACCGGGTTGCCGGCTACATCGCGGACGATGCCCGAAACCGTGACAGGTCTGTTCGCGTCAGCTTCCGAGCGTCTGTTCTTCAATACGATATTTGAGCCCTGAACCATATAGGATATATTCGTTCCCCGGAGCATGGCGTCAAGCGCCTCCCGCAGCGGACGGTCCACGACCTGGACCGTAACGATGCGATTCACATCCACGTTATCAGCGCTTCCGAAAAGATATTTCGTCTGACGCTCAATCTCATTCATAACCTGCTCCATACGGACCTTATCCATACGGATGGTCACACGAACATCTTGCGCATGAACGTCATTTACGGGATATGCGACAGGCAGAACGAATAAAAGAATTAACAAACTAATTCGCTGAATAATCTTTTTATTCATACATTTGTTGAATTAAAGTTCAATTTTGAGAAAAGGTTGATCATTTTCCGATTGGACTCCGGCCTGCAGGTGTTTGCCCGCCTGCAGGTTTTTTTCATGTCCGACCGGAAGAGCAATGGTGGATCGTTCGGTCATTTCTTCATAAGCAGTATTTGTTTTGGGTTGGCATTAAACTTTATGAAACCATCACCGAATGATGATTCTGTTTCGATCGTGATCGTATTCGTAAGTGAAGTCAGAGGCGAGTTGCAATATTCGTAAGGCATGTTCGATTCCCTCCGAGATACGGATTTTGAGGCGTCCGTAGGTTACCTTCGGAAGTGCAGCGCACCGGATTTCGATCTCGACATTGTAATATTTCCGCAATTTTTCGACAATATCGTCGAACGAATCGTTTCGGAACGACAGAATACCCTCCGTCCACAAATACTCATCGCGGCTTTCGAGTTTGTCCACATACAGATATCCGTTTTCGAGCCGAACGACTGTATTGGGTTCCATGACGATCCGTTCGCTGTTCCGGTGGTTGTGAATAGATACCCGGCCTTCGAACAATGCTGTCGAGAACTGACCTTTCGCCTCGTCGGCAATTACATTGAAATCGGTTCCCAACACTTGGACATCGTAAGCGAATGTTTCCACGACGAAAGGCTGTTTTTCGTTGTGGCTGACATCGAACCGGGCCTCTCCGACAAGTTTGACCCGACGCTCTTTGCTACTGAAAATCGCAGGGTAGATAAGCCGGCTTCCGGAATTCAGATCGACCTCCGAACCGTCGTTGAGTGAAATCCGAACGTGCTGGCCCGCCGGAGCTTCGATGACGGTCTGCTGTTCGGCCCAACCGTTCAGCCGGTGGGCAAAGAATGCATAGTTACCCGCAAATCCGACCAGCAGAGCGGCTGCAATGCCTGCCGCATACCGACGGAAAGAGGTGAGCCTTGCAGAACGTCGGGCCGGCTGCGTCGCTTCAGATTCGCACAAAATGCTCACGAGATACATCGAATGCACGTCGTTCAGTCGTCGCTGATGCTCCTCGGGGTTCTCATCCAGCCATGCGGCAATTCGGTCGTTCTCATTGGCCGTAGTCTCTCCGGCACAGAACCGGAACAACCGGGCGTTTGTAATCTCTTCTTTCATTTTCATGGGCTCTATCTGATAATAAAGATGCACGACCGGCCCCGTTTCCCCCACAAAAAGAAGCGAATCGTGTAAATAATTTTTTTTAATATATTTAATCCGTTGAAACGGCATCAATTAGACACATACCCCCAACTTCCCTGCCCTGCATTTTCCGGGACCACTTTGCATGCTGCCTGTACAAGCGTAATTTTATTTTCATAATTTCTTCCGGGAAAATATTATATCTTTGTGTATAGAATCTTCTCTATGGACACAGCTTCGTCGTTCTCACAACAACTTTTCGAGCAGTTATTCCGCCAATACAAGCGGAAATACCTGCTCATAGCCAACAGCTATGTGCGTGATTCCAAAACGGCCGAAGACATCGTGCACGACAGTTTCATGGCCGTATGGGAACACCGCAACGACATCACCGGAACGAACATCGAAGCCTATCTGTATAAAGTCATCCGGAACAACTGCCTGATGTATCGCCGAAACCGGCAAATCGGGCAGGCCGTCTACGAACAAATCAAACTCAAAGAGCGCAGCACGATGGATTACTATACCCGGGCCATCGAGAGCTGCGACCCGGACACCCTGCTCCAAGACGAAATTCTCGAAATATGCCGGGCACAGCTCGAGCAAATGCCGGAACTTACACAACAGATATTCAAGGCCCGGCGGCTGGAGGGAAAGAGTTACAAGGAGATTGCCGAGCAGTTCGGCATTCCGCAGAAAAAGGTCGATAAACAACTCCAACAGGCAGTTATCAAGTTGCGTCGCGCGTTGAAAGACTTCTTTTCGATTATCTTCACCATGTAACAGGAAGAATCCGCCTCCGAAGTGAAATCAGGGTCGCAGATAAACCGGCAATGCTTTCCTATCCGAATACGGATATTGTCCGGATGGCGGTTGAGACGGTCGGCTTCGAGGCTTTTACCTTTGGCTCTCCCGCCCTTCACTTCCCACAGAGGGGCGGGGGGGGGATGCTGAATTTGGCGCTGAACCGGGCGATCGTACTGTTGCCCCCATGCCAGGAATAACCGGCCAAGGAATTGCAAATAAATCTCTTATGCAAGACATAGCAAAACAGACGAGGTAATGATCCGAAAACCGTAACCTCGTCTGAAATTACCTTATCATGTTTGGAATTTCCCGAAAAAGAAACCCGATGCAAATATCAATTCGCTGAAAATTTAACATTTGCACCCACCCTCCTCTCTCGGAAAACGGACGGACGGAATTTTCGGTCCGGTCCGTCCGGAGATTCGGGCGACGGTGCGGCGGATGCGCCGCAATCATTGAAAACTACTCTTCGTCGGCCTCCTTCATGGTGTGGTAAACGTTCACCACGTCGTCGTCCTCTTCGAGCTTCTCGACCAGCTTCTCGACCGATTCGCGGCCCTCGGCGTCGAGCTCCTTCACGTCGGCCGGAATCCGCACCGACTCTCCGGAAACGATCTCGAAACCCTTGTCGTCGAGCCACTTCTGAATGACGCCGAAAGATTCATAGGGAGCGTAGACCGTGATGCCGTCCTCCTCGGGATAAAACTCATCGACACCCAGGTCGATCATCTCCAGCTCCAGTTCTTCGGGATCGACGCCCTCGGCGGCGCGGAACTTGAAGACGCACTTGTGGTCGAACAGGAATCCGACCGAACCGCTGTTGCCCAGCGTGCCGCCGCACTTGTTGAAATACATGCGCACATTGGCCACCGTACGGTTGGTGTTGTCCGTGGCGGTCTCGACCAGGAACGCGATGCCGTGGGGGCCGTATCCTTCGTAGATCACCTCCTTGTAATCGGCGGCGTCCTTCTCGGTGGCACGCTTGATGGCGCGCTCGATATTCTCCTTGGGCATGTTCTCGGCCTTGGCGTTCTGAATCAGAATGCGCAGGCGGGTATTGCCCGACGGATCGGAGCCTCCGGCCTTGACGGCGATCTCGATCTCCTTGCCCAGCTTGGTGAAGGTGCGGGCCATATGGCCCCAGCGTTTCAATTTTCGCGCTTTGCGATACTCAAAGGCTCTTCCCATACGATTATCGTTTTTTCAGTTATTTTCTTTCGTGGTGCAAAGGTATAAAATTCGCAGAAAAAAACGGTAATCTCGTTCAAAAATATTCGCCCCGGAGCCGCTAATAGACGTAACTGATCTCCGCAGACCAGGAGTCGGTGCGGAAAGGCTCGGCCGGAAGTCCCGCACCGTTTTCGAGGTTGGTCATCGGATAGAGCAGGAAAGCATAGCGTACGGCCACGCCGGAAGCTGCGGTAGAAGTTGTTACCACGTCGGGGCAGGTGAGCCACACCTCCGAACCGTGGATCTCGGCCGACGCCGGCCAGAACTTATGCTCCGAACCGGCCATCGAGGCCACGTAGAAATGCTTCGGAGCCTGCCCGTCGTTGGTTTTCAGCCCTTCGGCATTGTCGAAGAGGAGCTTCACCACGCCGTTCTCGACTTTCAGACTGTTGTAGCGCGGCCCGAGGCACGCCACCTCGCTGCGGCCGTAGGTCCCGTTGAGCGCCAGACGCGCCAGGCGTTCGCCCACGGGGCACTTGTTCGTGGGATGGATGTCGTCGGGATCGCCCACGTCCATCGTCACAGCCATCCCCGAGTGAGAAACCTGCTCGCGGGTCAGCGCCTGCGCCTCGCGCATGTAGGCGTAACCGATAGCCTCGCCCTGGGTGTAGAACCACTCTTTCGAGGAGGTGTCCTGACCGAAACCCCACGGGGCGATCTGCACGTAATAGAACGGCATCTCGCTGTGGGCGAAGTTACGCCGCCAACCGTTGATGAGCGTCTTCATCAGCAGGGGATAGATCGGATAGTCGCCCCAGTTGCCTTCGCCCTGATACCACACCACACCGCGGGCCGACAGCGGCAGCAACGGGTGAACCATGCTGTTGTAGAGTTCGGCGGGCCGCACCAGCACGTTCATATCAGGATTGGCCTTGTAAGGATCGACGAAATTCGCTTTCAGCCGGCTGTCGCCTTCGAGAGCCTCGATCGGCGTATAAGCCTGCGCCGTGGCGCCGCCGTAAGAAGTATTGACCAATCCGACGGGCACGCCCAGCTCCTTGTGGAGCATCCGCCCGAAGTAGTAGCCCACAGCGCTCTGGGAGCCGGCCGTCGCAGGGCTCGTGGAATACCATCTGCCATAGGGCGCGGGCATCTCCTCGCGCCAGTCGAAGATCGGGGCGGCCGTATTCGAGGGTTGCACGGTGAAAAAGCGGATGTTCGGATAGTTCGCGGCGTTGATCTCGGCCGGGGCGTCGAGTACCTGTCCCAAGGCGAAAGCCATGTTCGACTGCCCGCCCAGCACCCACACCTCGCCGATCAGCAGGTCGCGCAGAACCGCTTTCCGGAGCGGCGTCGAAACCACGATCGACTGCGGAGCATTGTCGGAAGGCGCCGCAGGCACCGGAATTTCCAGCACCCACGCCCCGTTCGCATCAGCCTTGCAGGTGTATTCCTGCCGGGCCCAGCTCGCTTTCGCGGTGATCTTCACGTTGGCAGCGGAAGCCTTGCCCCACAGGCGAAATGGCCGGTTCTGCTGGATCACCATGCCGTCCTGCAAAAAACTGTGCAGTTCGAAAGTCCCCTCGACCCCGTCTTCACGCGGGTCATCCTCCCCGGAGGAGCAGCCCGCGAGGAGCGCAAACACGGCGACAAACGCAAAAAAGAGTTTTTTCATATAGCTTAATCGTTTAAGTATTGATTAAGACAAAAGTAAGTAAAAAAACGCATCATCCAAACCGGCAGGCAAAAGAAATATCGGCGGGAGGAGAGATATTTCACCATATTTATGTAATTTTGCGCCGTACAATACATACATAGGGATATGGAAATCAAAAGCCGTTTTGACCATTTCAATATCAATGTCACGGACCTCGCACGCAGCCTCGACTTCTACGACAAGGCGCTCGGGCTGAAAGAGGTCGGCCGCAAGGAGGCATCCGACGGATCGTTCGTGCTGGTGTATCTCGGCGACGGGCAGACCCCGTTCCGCCTCGAACTGACGTGGCTCCGCGACCACGCCGCAACGCCCTACGAACTGGGCGAGAACGAAAGCCACCTCTGCATGCGCGTCGCAGGCGACTACGACGCCATCCGCGAATATCATCGCGGAATGGGGTGCGTCTGTTATGAAAACCTCGATATGGGGCTCTATTTCATCAACGACCCGGACGACTACTGGATCGAAATCCTGCCCGTCAAATAGCCATGCAGAAAGAGACCGACTTGCAGAAGGAGGTTGACGAAGCCGTGCGCGCGATGCGCGCGGGCGGAATCATCCTCTACCCCACCGACACGGTCTGGGGACTGGGCTGCGACGCTACGAACGCCGCCGCCGTGGAACGTATCTACAAACTCAAGCGCAGCGAGAACAAGAAGTCGATGCTCGTGCTGTGCGCCTCGGCCGACATGGTCGTGCGCTACGTCAACAAGGCTCCCGGCATCGCCTTCGAGGTGATGGAGCTGGCGACGAGCCCCCTGACGGCTATTCTGCCGGGTGCCGCGGGAGTTGCCGAGAACCTCATCCCCGAGGAGGGGACGCTCGGCGTGCGCATCCCCGACCACGAATTCTGCCGCCGGATGCTCCGCGCCCTCGGACGGCCGGTCGTCTCGACCTCGGCCAACATCTCGGGCGAAGCGACGCCCGCGGGATTGCAGGAGGTGGCGCAGGAGATCATCGACGGCGTGGACTTCGTCGTCAATCCCCGTTTCGAAGGCAAACCCACCCGCAAGGCTTCGTCGATCATCGCCTTCGGCGAAGGCGGCGAGGTGAAGATCATCCGCGAATAAGATGGCCCGCGTACTCGAAACCCCCATCCAGAAACGGTTCTCGGACATCGACCCGTTCCAGCACGTGAACAACGTCTCGCAGCAAATGTATTTCGATGTCGGCAAGACGGAGTATTACGAAAAGATACTGGGCGCGGAGGTGCTGTCGGGCGACCTGCGCATCCTCACCGTCTCGACCGCGACCTCCTACGCGGGGCAGGTGCGGATGCACGACCCGGTGCGCGTGACGACCACCTGCGAACGGATCGGCACGAAGAGCCTGACGCTCTTCCAGCAACTGCTGGTAGGCGAAGAGGTTCGCAGCGAAAGCCGCTCGGTGATGGTGGTCTTCGACTTCGCCCGCCAGCGAAGCGAGCCCGTGCCCGAGGAGTGGCGCCGGCGGCTTCTTGCGGATTAGTGCGGCAGCAGCCCGTCGGACCGCAGCTGCACCTCTCCGTGGCGGACGTAGTATTTATAGCCGACGACGACCAGCACGACCCCCGCGAAGATAAAGGCCAGCGCCGTCATGTTCGCCGCGTTGAAGCGCGCCTGACCGCGCGTGACGGCCAGGATGCCGGCGATAAGAGGCTGGATATAACGGTAAAGGGCCGTATGCACGGAGGTCAGTTTTTCCGTGCCGCGGTAGAGCAGGTACATCGGCAGGACGGTGCCCAGGATCAGGATATAAGCCAGTTCGGCCTGCGCATAGAGCGGCAGGTGCAGGAACGGCACATGGGCGATGTATTTCCAGAAGAAGGGCGCCGTGACGGCCAGCCCGATGATGTAATACCATCCCATCACGACCAGCGTGCCCAGTTTTTCGAGCTGCGGCTTGATGATCACCGTATTGATGGCGATGGCCACCACGGCGACGAGCACGAACAGGTTGCCCTGCGCCCGGCTGCCGTGGGTGAGTGTGAATCCGTCGCTGAAAAGCAGGATGGCGGCCCCGACCAACGCGCAGACGACACCCACGACGCGGGCCCGGATGTATTTGTGCGGGTGCATCAGGTGGTCCATGATGAGCGTGAAGGCCGGGCCCAGCGTGGCGATGATCGAGGCGTCGATAGGCGTGGTGTAGGACGAGCCCCAGAGCAGCATATACATCCACCCGTAGACGATCAGCAGCGTGACGATCAGGATGTTGCCGGCATCGCGCCACGTGATGCGGAACGACTGCTTCGAGAAGAGTGCGAAGGGGATGAAGAAGATCGCCGCCGAGAGCACCTGAAGCATGAAGATCTGCTGGAAGTCGAGGTAATTGCGCGTGAGCGAAACGTAAAACGAGAAATTCGCCCCGAAAAAGACGTTAGCGAAGACCAAATCGAGATTATAGCGCGTTTTACTCACGAAAGGACGATACTGCAATTATCGCACCACCCGCCTAAGAGGCGGGTTTTAGGGGCGGCGGCAGGAATTACGGGTCGGAACACAATCTGCGCTACAACCCATTATAAAACCCACCTTTTAGGTGGGCCCGACTGAGAGCCGGGATTTAGGGACGGCAGCAGGAATTACGGGTCGGAGCCTGACACGCGCTTCGACCTAATTAAAAAACGGCTCTTAGCCGGACGGGCAAGAAAAAGATGGACAAAGGAAAACTGAAAGGTCATGCGGCCTTGTGGGCCGCGAACATCGTCTGGGGCCTCAACGCCCCGATCGGCAAAAGCGTGCTTCAGTCCGAGGCGAATCCCGGGGGAATCAGCCCCTTCGCGCTGAGCGTCTACCGCATGGTGGGCGCCGCGCTGCTGTTCTGGGCCGTATCGCTCTTCTTTCCCCGCGAACGGGTCGCACCGCGCGACATCGTGCTGCTGCTCTTCGCCTCGGTGTTCGGCATCCAGCTCAACCAGATGCTCTTCCTCTGGGGGCTGTCGCTCACGTCGCCCATCGACACCTCGATCATCGCCACCATCGTCCCCGTGCTGACCATGATACTGGCGACGCTCTTCCTGCGCGAGCCGATCACGTGGCTCAAGGCCGGAGGCGTGTTCCTCGGATGCGCCGGGGCGCTGATCCTCATTCTCGTGAGCCAGCACGGAACGGGCCACACATCGAGCGTCAAAGGCGACGTGCTCTGCATCGTCAGCGCCGTCAGCTACGCCACCTACCTCACGGCCTTCCGCAACGTGATCGTCCGCTACTCGCCCGTGACGACGATGAAATGGATGTTCCTCTTCGCGGCCGTCGCGGCTCTGGCGATCTACTGGCGCCCGCTGACGGAGGTGGACTACGCCGCCGTGTCGCCGCGCATCTGGGGCGGCGTGGCCTACGTGGTCGTCGGCGCGACATTCTTCTCCTATCTGATGGTTCCCGTGGCGCAGCACCACCTGCGGCCGACGGTCGTATCGATGTACAACTACGTGCAGCCCATCGTGGCGGTGCTCTTCACCGTGGCCCTCGGGCTCGACACCTTCGGCTTCACCAAAGCCGGGGCCGCGCTGTGCGTCTTCGTCGGGGTGTGGCTGGTGACCAAATCGAAATCCCGGGCGCAACTGGACGCAGCCCGGCTGCAAGATAAAAAAGGTTGAGCATTGTGCGCTCAACCTTTTTTACCATATCAATTAAAACGTGATATACTTAGACTCCCAAGGGCTAACAGCGATTTGTCCGACATTTTCAGAGCCGATACGCCGATAAATCAGGCTTTTTTCGCCAGCATGGTATTCCTTGTAACTCAAAATCGGCAGCTTCAGAAGATAATTTATTACAGACTGTGATTTTTGCAGTACCCGACCTTTATCATCCAACGCGCTCCATTTACCACCATTCTTTACCAGATAATAATGGTAGTGTCCCGTTACTTCGATAATTCCATCATAAATGCACGGGGCAATTTCCGAACGGTCGTTTTCATGCAGAGCTCCCCACTTACCATTCTTTTTGTAGATCAACGAATAATAACCTCCAAACAGATATTCAGCCGGACCGAATTCAAATAATTTTACAGCCCCGCGGGGCAAATAAAAAAATAGGAATCCATTGGAAACTTTAGCTTCATTAAATAAAGGACCATAAATTGAAGTACAATTCTCCGGCCTTTGATAAATACTGGTCAGGGAAGAGAAGCCAGCACCGTCGAATAACGTTTCCCCCCAACTCGTTATGGCGTAATATTTACCATCCTTGAGACCTATGAACAATTGCTTTATTCGATAGGGAGCTGTTTCAGCCGAAAAAATGCTATCGTATTCAAACTCGGTATAAAGCCGTTCACAGCCCTGCGTTTTTTCGGCAAGAGCCCATTTGCGCTTACCGTCAATTTTTTTGATAATAAACTGGCAGTTATTATCTGTCGGACGATGTTCCGGCGCGCAGGAACTCAAGGCCAATACCGCCATACCCGCAACAGCGAGCATCAAAAGATTCGTTTTCATATTCAGTTTGCATTAGTAGTGGTCGCAACTTATTCCGCAGCCTTCGTAAGCCCGCGTTCCGCCGCCAGCCGCTCCATCAGGGCGTAGGCCGCGTCGTATTCGTTGGGAATCTCGCCGTCGAGAATGGCGTTCTTGATAACCTCCTTGATGTCGCCGATCACGCGGCACGGGCCGATGCCGTAAGTCTCCATGATCAGCTCGCCCGTGACCGGAGGCTGGAAATTGCGGATGCGGTCCCGCTCTTCGAGGTCCTTCATCTTGCGGCGCACCAGCTCGAAATTCGCCAGAAAGCGTTTCACCTTGGCGTCGATGCCCGAAGTGATGTCCGCCTCGCACAGGATCATCAGCGACTCCACGTCGTCCCCCGCCTCGAACAGCAGACGCCGCACGGCGGAGTCCGTCACCATGTCTTCGGAGAGGATGATGGGCCGCAGGTGGAGGAAGACGAGTTTCTGCACGAACTTCATGTGCTCGTTCAGAGGCAGTTTCAGCTGCCGGAAAATCCCGGGCACCATCTTCGAACCCACGACCTCGTGGCCGTGGAACGTCCAGCCTGCCTTCGGGTCGTAGGCTTTGGTCTGCGGCTTGCCGATGTCGTGCAGAATGGCGGCCCAGCGCAGCCACAGGTCGTCCGAACGGCGCGAGACATTGTCCAGCACCTTGAGCGTATGGATGAAATTATCCTTATGGGCGTGCTTGCCCCGCTTCTCCACCCCCTTGAGGTTGTGGAATTCGGGGAAGATCAGCTCCAGCAGCCCCGTGAATTCCAGCAGTTCGAAGCCCATCGAGGGAACGGGCGAAAGGACGATCTTGTTAAGTTCGGTGACGATGCGTTCGCGCGAAACGATCCGGATGCGCTCCGCGTTGCGGCGGATGGCCTCGAAGGTCTCCTCCTCGATCGTGAAGCCCAGCTGCGCGGCGAACCGCACGGCGCGCATCATGCGCAGCGGGTCGTCCGAAAAGGTGATGTCGGGATCGCACGGCGTGCGGATGATGCAGTCTTCGAGGTCGGACATCCCGTCGAAGGGATCGACCAGTTCGCCGAACGTGGCCTCGTTCAGCGACCACGCCATGGCGTTGATCGTGAAGTCGCGCCGCCGCTGGTCGTCTTCGAGCGTCCCGGGCTCGACCTCGGGTTTGCGCGAATCGCGGGTGTAGGACTCCTTGCGGGCCCCCACGAACTCCACTTCGACGCCCCCGGCACGGACCATCGCCGTGCCGAAGGTCTTGAAGACCGAAACTTTGGCTTTCAGCTCGCGCCCCAGCGCCTCGGCCAGCGCGATGCCGCTGCCCACGACCACCACGTCGATGTCGGTCGAGGGACGCCGCAGATAGTGGTCGCGCACGTAGCCCCCGACGACGAAAGCCCTCACGCCCTGCTCGTCGGCAAGGCGCGAAATCCGCCGGAATATCGGATTCGTCAGCTTCACCCGGCTATTTCACATGAGGTTTGATGACATCTCGCCACACCAGATAGCCTTCGCCTTTGAGATGCAGTCCGTCGAGCGTGTAACGCTTGTCCAGATTGCCGTTTTCGTCGGCCAGAGCTCCCCAGACATCGAGGTAGGTGACGCCCTTCTCGTCGCACAGCGCTTCGAGCCGCTTGTTCGTCGGCACGATCAGCGGCGCACAGGCTTTGCGGCGCTCGTACCCCGGCAGATCGCCGTTGACGGGCAGGATGCTCTGCACGTAAATCTTGGTCCAGCGCGATTCGGCCTGGAAACGGTCGATCAGCCGCCCGATGTTGGCCAGCACCTCGTCGGGCGAAGCGCCGGAGATCAGGTCGTTGATGCCGATCATCAGGAAGAGCTTTTTGGGATGCCCCTCGATGATCGGGTCGAGACGTTCGAGCAGCCACCCCGAGCGGTCGCCGCTGATGCCGCGGTTCTTGATGTGGCGGTTATTGAACAGCTCGGCCCACTCGCAGCCGTCGGTGATCGAATTGCCCAGAAAGACGATGTCGCTCGAAAGCACCGGAAGCACCTCGAACAGCGTCCGTCTGCGGAGGTTGTACTCGCTCTGGGCGAACACCGAGCCCGCGGCGAGGAGGGCGGTGAAAAGGATCAGGATACGTTTCATGGTCATCATAATTTAAGTTCGCGCCGGTAGAGCTGCACGGTGTTTTCCAGTCCGTAGTAGAGTGCGTCGCAAATCAGCGCATGGCCGATCGACACCTCGTCGGTCCAGGGAATGCGGCTGACGAAATAACGCAGATTCTCCAGCGACAGGTCGTGTCCGGCGTTCAGCCCCAGCCCCTGCCGGCGGGCCTCCTCGGCGGCGGCCACATAGGGAGCCGCGGCCCGCTCCGGCCCGTCGGGATACTCCCGCGCATAAGCCTCGGTGTAGAGCTCCACGCGGTCGGCGCCGCACGCCTTCGCCCCGGCCACCATCTCCGGAGAGGGGTCCACGAAGATCGAGACCCGGATGCCCTTTTCGTGGAAACGCTGCGTCACGCCGGTCAGGAACTCGCGGTTGGCCACGGTGTCCCATCCGGCGTTCGACGTGATGGCGTCGTGGGCGTCGGGCACGAGGGTCACCTGCGCCGGAACCACCTCCGACACCAGGTCGATGAAGCTCGGAATGGGATTGCCCTCGATGTTGAGCTCCGTCGTGAGCACCCGCTTCAGGTCGCGCACGTCGTCGTAACGGATATGGCGCGCATCGGGACGCGGATGCACCGTGATGCCGTCGGCTCCGAAACGCTCGATGTCCAGGGCCGCGCGAACCACGTCGGGCAGGTTGCCGCCGCGCGAATTGCGCACCACGGCGATCTTATTGATGTTAACACTCAGCTTTGTCATAAAATCCACTCCATTAAAGAAATACAGGCTCCGGTCCGGACAAGTTCAAATAAATTTGGCTCGTCGCTCACCTTTCACTATATTTGTAGCGATATGCCGCGCCTCCGCGCCGGCCCGCAGACGCCTGCGTCCCGGATTCGGATCGGCGTGGTAAAGTTACTTATTTTTTCGAAACTCCGCCGATGAAAATCATACTTTTTTCCCGCGCGCAGATCGCCCACACCCCCGAGGAGATCCGCCAGTTGTTCGAGGCGATCGACGCATCCGGATTCGATTACGCAGTCAACGAGGAGTTTGCCCCCGTCGTGCGGCAAACCGCCGGAATAGCGCTCCCGCCCGAGAAGGTCTACGGCCGTCACATCGGCGAACAGCCTGCCGGAACCATCATGGTCTGCTACGGAGGCGACGGAACGCTGCTCGAAGGGGTGCACCGCCTCTGCGGAGCCCCGATCCCCGTGATGGGGATCAACGCCGGGCACCTGGGATTCCTGACCAGCGCCCCGAGCGCCGGGCTGGACCTGATATTCAACGACATCGCGGCCGGAAAGATCACCACCGAGCCCCGCTCGCTGCTCTCCATCGAGGGCGATTTCGGCGAACAGCCCGACTCGACGCTGGCGCTCAACGAATTCACCGTGCAGCGCCACGGCGCGGGAATGATCTCGGTCGAAACCTACGTTGACGGGCAGATGGTGGCCACCTATCACGGCGACGGGGTGATCGTCTCGACCCCCACGGGATCGACCGCCTATTCGCTCAGCGCCGGAGGCCCCGTCGTGGCTCCGACGTGCCGGTGTCTCGTCATCTCGCCCCTCGCCCCCCACAACCTCACGATGCGCCCGGTGGTGATCCCCGATTCGGGCGTCATCTCGCTGCGCGTCAACGCCCGCCGCTCGGCCGCGTTCGTCACGCTGGACGACCGCACCTACCGGATTTCGCACGGCGCGGCCTTCACCGTCAGGCGGGCCGAACAGAAGATTTTTTTGGCCGTGCCGCACAATATATCATTTTACGACACGTTACGGAATAAGATGATGTGGGGAATCGACATCCGCAGTTAATCTTTACTCGTTTTTTCCTTAATTAATAGAATTTTCCCTATATTTGTGCCCTATTATGAGCGAGCAGAAACGCATACCGCAACACGTCGCCATCATCATGGACGGCAACGGCCGCTGGGCCGGGTTGCACGGCAAGGAGCGTTACGAGGGTCATGCCGCAGGCGTGGAGCCCGTGCGGGCGTCGCTGCGCGCTGCCGCCCGCTGGGGCGTGAAATACCTGACGCTCTATGCGTTCTCGACCGAAAACTGGGGACGCCCCTCCGCAGAGGTCGATGCGCTGATGGAGCTTTTCTGCCAGAGCGTCGTGAACGAGACGCCCGAACTGATCCGCCAGGGGGTCGAGGTGCGCATGATCGGCGACCGGAGCCGCTTCTCGGAGAAGGTGCAGAAGTATCTGGCCCAGGCCGAGGAACGGACTGCCGGAGGAAAGACGCTGACGCTGATCCTGGCGCTCAACTACTCGTCGCGCGACGAAATAACGCGCGCCGTGCGGCAGATCGCCCGCCGTGCGGAGGCCGGGGAGATCGCCCCCGGGGAGATCTCCGAAGCCACGATCGGCGCCGCACTCGACACGGCCCCCTATCCGGACCCCGACCTGATCGTCCGCACCAGCGGCGAACAGCGGCTGAGCAATTTCCTGCTGTGGCAGGCGTCCTACGCCGAATTCTGGTTCCCCGAGGTGCTGTGGCCCGATTTCACGGAGCGGGATTTCGACGCGGCCGTGGAGGAGTACGCACGGCGCGACCGCCGCTTCGGGCTGGTTAAATGATTGAAATTTAGACTATATTTGCAATAGATGAACTATTCCGGTAAGATATTCACGGCAGCAGCGGCCCTCGTGCTTTGCTGCTCGAATATATTCGCCCAGGAGCAGAATCCGCAGGACACGACGGCGGCTCCGAAGCCTGCGGTCTCCGAAAATGCCCCGATGTACAGGAACGACGGCGCACCCAGGCTCTACCACATTCGCAACGTCAATGTCCACGGCGTGCAGTACCTCAATCCCGACATTCTCAAATCGTCCGCCGGACTGATCGAGGGCGATTCGATCTACCTGCCGAGCAACTTCATCTCCAACGCCATCTCGCGGCTCTGGAGCCAGCGGTTTTTCTCGGACGTGAAGATCGGCGCCGAGATCGAGGGCGACAGCCTCGACCTGGAGGTGTTCCTCAAAGAGCGCCCCCGCGTCTACAACTGGGAGTTCGAAGGCATCTCGAAGGGCAAGAAGAAAGACCTTCTGGAGAAGCTCAAACTCAAACGAGGCAGCGAACTCTCGGATTACGTCATCGACAAGAACCAGAAGCTCATCAAACAGTACTGGGCCGAAAAGGGTTTCCGCAACACGGAGGTCGGCGTGCGCATCGACAACGACACGCTGCGTCCCGGACAGGCCGTGACCGTCACGTTCCTCATCGACCGCAAGTCGAAGGTCAAGATCGGCAAGATCAACTTCACGGGCAACGAACAGTTCCCGGACAAGCGTCTGCGCCGCACGTTCAAGAAAACCCACCAGAAATCGATCAACTTCTTCAAGGGCGCCAAGCTCAACGAAAGCGACTACGAGAACGACAAGGAACTGCTGATCGACTTCTACAACTCGAAAGGCTACCGCAACGCGACGATCGTGAGCGACTCGATCTACCCGATCAACGAAAAACGCCTGGGCATCGACATCGACGTTTCGGAGGGCAACAAATACTACATCCGCAACGTGTCGTGGGTCGGCAACTCGGTCTACGAGACCGACGACCTGCAACGCATGTTCGGCGTCAAGAAGGGTGACACCTACGACAAAAAGTCGATGCACAAGCGGCTGGGAATCGGCAAGGAGGAGAACCCCGAGGACATGTCGGTCAAGTCGCTCTATCAGAACGAAGGCTACCTGATGTCGCAGATCGAACCCGCCGAGGTCATCATCGCCCCCGACTCGATCGACATCGAAGTCAAGGTGTTCGAAGGCAAGCAGTTCACCATCAACGAAGTCGGCATCACGGGCAACCAGCGCGTCGATGACGAGGTGATCCGCCGCGAGCTGTACACCCGTCCGGGCGAACTTTACAACCGCTCGCTGCTGATGCAGACCATCCGCACGCTGGGTTCGATGGGACACTTCAACCCCGAGGCCGTCATGCCCGACATCAAACCCGTCACGAACGACCTGGTGAACGTCAACTGGCCCCTCGAAGAGCAGGCTTCCGACCAGTTCAATATCGCCGGCGGCTGGGGATCGGGCACGTTCGTGGGCTCGGTGGGCATCACGCTGAACAACCTTTCGATCAAGAACACCTTCAAGAAAGGCGCATGGCGCCCCTACCCGATGGGCCAGAACCAGCGGCTGTCGCTCTCGGCGCAGACCAACGGCACCTATTACAAGGCTTTCGCGTTCAGTTTCACCGACCCCTGGATGGGCGGCAAGAAACCCAACTCGTTCACCCTCTCGGCACACTTCTCCGAGCAGAACAACGCCTACTACGTATGGCAGTCGGCGACACAGTATTTCCGCACCTACGGCGTGGCCGCCGGTCTGGGCAAGCGGCTGAACTGGCCCGACCCTTACTTCACGTTCTACGCCGAGGCCAACTACGAGCGCTACAACCTGAAAAACTGGACGGGATTCGTCGTGGAGAACGGCAACTCGAACCTGCTGTCGCTCAAACTGGTGCTGGCCCGCAACTCGGTGGACCAGCCGATCTACCCGCGCCGCGGCTCGGAGTTCAGCGCCTCGGTGCAGGCCACGCTTCCCTACTCGCTCTGGGACGGTAAGGATTACAGCGACCAGTCGATGTCCGATCAGGACCGCTACCGCTGGATCGAGTTCCACAAATGGCAGTTCAAGGCGCAGTGGTTCCAGGGATTCCTGCGCAACTCGAACCTCGTGCTGATGCTCAAAGCCGAGATGGGATACCTCGGAAGCTACAACAAGAACAAGGTTTCGCCCTTCCAGCGCTTCGAGGTCGGCGGCGACGGCATGTCGGGATACAACATATACGGTATCGACATCATCGCCATGCGCGGTTACGAGGACGGTGCGCTCGACCCGTCGAGCTACTACTCCCGCGGCTACAACAAATACACCGCCGAGCTGCGCTACCCGATCATCCTGAAACCTTCGTCGCAGATCTACGTGCTCGGATTCCTCGAGGGCGGTAACGCATTCGACTCGTGGAAGAAGTTCTCGCCCTTCCGGATCAAGCGTTCGGCCGGCTTCGGCGTCCGCCTCTATCTGCCCGTGGTGGGTATGCTCGGCATCGACTGGGGCTACGGATTCGATCCCCCCGCGAACTCCACGACCAAGAGCGGCAGCCAGTTCCACTTCGTCCTCGGTCAGCAGTTCTAAAAAAGGCCTTGTGGCAATAAATTTGAAAGAAAAGAGTTATATTTACAGCACGAACCCGGGAAACCGGCTGAATATTAACTTAAAATAACAGGATTATGAAACGGCTGATTTTAATCGCGGCATTCATTCTGACGGCAGGAACCCTCGCGGCCCAAAACTACATAATCGTCAACAGCGAAAAAGTCTTCAAGTCGATCGACGCCTACAACACGGCCATATCCGATCTGGACAAACTCGCCAAACAGTACCAGACGCAGGTGGATACCAAGTTCAACGAGGTCGAGACGCTCTACAACAACTATCAGGTTCAGAAAACATCGCTTTCGGCCGCAGCGCGTCAGGTGCGTGAAAACGCCATCCTCCAAAAAGAAAAGGAGGCCCAGGAGTATCAGGAGAGCCTGTTCGGACAGGAAGGCACGCTGATGAAAAAACGGGTCGAGATGATCTCTCCGATCCAGAAGCAGGTCTTCGCGGCCATCGAAGCCTACGCCAAGCAGGTCGGGGCCGACCTGGTGTTCGATTCGGCGAACAATCCCACGCTGCTCTACAACAACCCCGCGGTCGAGCGGACGCAGCAGGTGATCGACGCCCTGAAAAAGAAATGACATCAAAACATTAACTGATAAATTCGTATGAAAAAAGCAATCAAACTGACCCTCGCTGTTGCGCTGGTTATGGGCTCCACGTCGCTTTTCGCTCAGAAATTCGGCCGCATCAACACCCAGGAGATCATCATGGCGATGCCCGAAACCAAGACCATGCAGGAAAACATGGAGACCTACGCCAAGGAGCTGCAAGACAACATCGAAACGATGAACGTCGAGTTCAACACCAAATTGCAGGATTTCCAAAAGAACTACAACACCTTCAGCGATGCCATCAAGGAGATGAAGGAGAAGGAGTTGCAGGACATGCAGAACCGCACCCGCGAATTCCAGGAGCGCGCACAGCAGGACTATCAGAAAAAACAGAACGAACTGCTCGGCCCGATCATCGAGAAGGCTAAGGCGGCTATCGACAAGGTTTCGGCCGCAAATGCCTATACGGTCGTATTCGACACCTCGACCGGCTCGCTGGCCTATTTCGACGAGGCGACGCTGACCGACATCGCCCCCCAGGTGAAGAAAGAGCTCGGCATCACCGACGCTCCCGCAGCAGCCCCCGCAGCCAAATAAAAACGCCCTACGGAGCGATTCCGCAGAATCCGAACAATTTTACCTGCCTTAGGAGTGCCGGCCGACAGCGACCGGCGCTCCTTTTTCATGCGCCATCGTTCAAAAACACGCCCGAGGTGATCGAAAAGACGGATAATCGAACCATATGAACCATGCGGAATGATTTTATTACTATATTTGTCGGAAATCGAGTGAAACTATGAACAGCAAAGACGCAGAAACTCCGATCACCAGCTTCACCCTCAGCAAGCTGATCGCCATGTCCGGCGGCGAGAAACGCCCCGGCCCGCTGGGGGAATGCATCGCCACCAGCAGCGCCGCGCAAATGGAGGTATTCCGGTTTCCGGGACGCCTCGACGCTTTCGTCATCGGCGTGGGAACCGAAGGCGAAACGACCTTCACCTCCAACCTGAAAGAATACCGGCTGAAAAAGGACTCGCTCTTCATCGTCGGACCGAAGCATATCCTGCAAATACAGTCCAACAACAGCTTCAAGGCGCATGTCCTCGTCATCTCGCCGGACTTCCTGCGCCGCATCAACATCGACACCAAACACCTGATGCCGCTCTTCCTGCAATTCGGATCGCGTCACTGCATGGAGCTCACCCACGCCGAATGCCAGTCGCTGCGCAGCTTCATCTCGATGGTCGAACAGGAACTCGAAGGTCCCGAAACCGATTTTGCGATCGAGATCGTCAGCGGACTGATCGCGGCGACGATTTATAAGGTCGGCGACATCCTGACTCACTACATGGAGAAGCATCCCGAGATGGACAATCCCGTGCACAACCGGGCCGAGGAGTATTTCAAGCAGTTCACCGAGCTGCTCGGCGAACACTACACGCGCGAACGCAGCGTGGGTTACTACGCCCGGCAGCTCTGCATCACGCCCAAATACCTCACGACGCTCATCAAACGCATCAGCGGCAAATCGGTGTCGGAATGGATCGACAGCTACGTCATCCTCGAAGCCAAAACGCTGCTCAAATACTCGAACATGAGTGTCCAGGAGATCGCCTATTACCTCAATTTCCCCAACCAGTCGTTCTTCGGCAGCTATTTCAAGCGCAATACGGGCATGTCGCCGTCGCAGTACAAGGCCAAGCAATAGCGAAAGGCCCGGTTTCAGAAGAGGCCGAAACCGGGCTTTCGATCAGTGCGGTGCGGCTGTCGTGCATCGCTCGAATCCCCGGACGGGACGTACTTCGGTACTGCCGTCCGGGGATTCGAGCGATGCACGGCAGGAGCGCCGCAATCATCGAAAACATCAGAACGGATAGCCGACGCCGAAGTTCAGCGCCGTATTCTTCCAGCGGAAATTGTGAATCCACCGCTCGCCGGCGGGATTGTTGGGATTATGGAGCTGGATGCCCCAGTCGAGGCGCAGCACGGCGAATTTGATGTCGAAGCGCAGGCCCAGTCCCGTGTTGAATCCCAACTGTTTGTAGAACCGATCGAAGCGGAAGACCGCATCGTCCGAATACTCCTTCGGATTCTCCCGGATGTACCAGATATTGCCCAAATCGAAGAAGGTCGCCCCGTGGATGATCCCCCAGACCGGGAAGCGCAGTTCGAGGTTGGCCTCCAGCTTCACGTCGCCGGTCTGCACCGGATAGTCGTTGCGGGGGTCGGGCACCGATCCCTGTCCGAGGGTGCGGGGCGTCCAGCCGCGCATGCCGTTGCTGCCGCCGCAGTAGAACTGGCGGTCGAACGGCACGGAGGAGGAGTTGCCGTAGGCCATCGCCACGCCTCCGTAGAGGCGCCCGACGAGCGCCGTCACGTCGCCCAGCATGATTTTCCGGCTGACGCTCAGGTCCGAACGGAAATACTGCGAATAACGGATGCCGAAGATCGAATAGTAGTCCTTGTCCCGGGCCGGGGAGAAGAACATGTGTTCGACGGCGTCGATCAGGTTGCCGGCGGTCTCGGCGTTGAAACGGATATTCGTGGCGTTGCCTCCGAGATTCTTGCGCTGGTTGTTGTAACTGTAACCGAACGAAAGGCCGCCGATGAACTGCGTCGTGAAACTTTCGAGCAGGTAGCGGTTCTGGGTGAGCTGCGGCTCGCCGTCGGGACCGGAGTTGTTGACCATCAGGAACGAGGCGTCGAGGTCGTTCACATCGACCACGTTGATGTCGATCGGCCGCAGCGAGAACGACGAATAACGGTCGTTGGTCCACATGTAGGTGATGCCGGCGCTGGAAAGCGTGCGGCGGTAATAGGGACGGTCCTGGAAATTGACCGACAGTTCGATCTTGGTCCGGGGCTGGTTCACCGAGCGGAAACGCCCCGGCAGCAGGAAGCGCGGGAACGTGAGGCCCGTGGTGACGCCGAACTCCGTGGCCCGCTTCTTCTTGGCATCGGGGGCCTTCATAAACTCGTAGCCCGCCGTGAAGGAGATGTCGAACGACTCAGCCCCGCGGAAGATGTTGCGGTTCTGATAGCCGAGGGTGGCTTTCAGCCCGTAGAAACTCGACGTGGTGCTCCCCTCGAGATCGACCTTGACGCTCTGTTTGAGCGTCGGCGTGCAGAGGATGTTGCACGTGAGGTACCCCTCGCGGGTGTAGAGTGTCCGGGTCGAATCGGCCGTCGCACCGATGAAGGAGACATAGTTGTCGGCATCGTCCGCCTGCCGGGCCTGCTCCTCGAAGGCGATCCGGGCGCTTTTGAAATACCCGAGGGCCATCAGGTCGGAGTAGGCGCGGTTGACCTGCGCCGAGTTGTAGACATAGTTGGGATAGAGCGGCACGGCCTGCCGGAGCACCGACGGGCGCAGATTGGGACGCTTCTCGTAGATGATGTTCAGACCCCGGTAATAGAGCGTATCGAGGCGCGAGACCAGCGTGGTGTCGGTCCGCGCGACGGTCGGATCGTAGTCCGGAAAGATGTTGATCCGGTCGATGCGGTAGACCATGTTGTTGTCCATGACGGCCTGCCCGCGTGCGTTGTAACCGGTGAGATACTGCTTGACGACCACGCGCAGATCGACCTCGCGGTTGCCGCCCAGCGTGTCGGCCCAGAACATGATGTTATTGACCGAAAAATTGTAGTACCCCCGTTCCTTGAGGTAGGAGGTGATGCGCTCCCGCTCGGCGTCGAGCACCGTGACATCGTAGATGTCCCCCCGGCGGAGCAGCGTGCGCGCCGTATCGGGCAGCACGATCTGTTCGAGGAACTCGTCCTGGAATTCGTAGGAGATCGAGTCGATGCGGTAGGGTTCGCCCTGATACGTGCGGTAGGTGATCCGGGCGCGCTTGCGGCGCGACGTGGTATCGACCTCGAACGAAGCCCGCGAGTCGAAAAACCCCTTCGAGTCCATATAGACTTTCAGGTTCTCGGCGCTCTTCTCCGTCAGCCCCGTTTCCAGCAGCACGGGCGCCTGCCCGATCTTGCGCTTCCAGTTATTCCAGCGGTTGTCTTTCGCCGGATCGGCCTGTTCGTACAGCCAGACATAAAAATTGGTTCCGAGGAAGCGCTTGTTGGGAGTCTGACGCACGTATTTCTCCAAATCGGAGGCCGTGATACGGTCCCTGCGGGGCGTCGATTCGTCGTCCTCGATCTTCACCCGCTGCACGAGGTACTGCCCTTCGGGAATGTGCCGCGTGACGCTGCAAGCCGGACCGAGAAGGCCCAGCGCCGCGGCGGCGAATATGCGGCACACCCTGCGCACAACGTCAGTTGTTGAAGAATCCCTTCTCTTTCAGCAGGGCGAAATAGGATTTCGAAATGGCGAGGTTGTCCTTGCGCACGTAGCGGCGCTCGGTGAAGATCTTCGCCAGATTCGGCAATCCGTTCTCCTCCAACAGGCGCTTCGTGAGATCCGACTCCTCGCGTTCGGCCCACAGCTCGTCGATCTCGGCAGCGGTATAGTCGGTGTACTTTTCGTAGTGGACCACGGCTTCCAGCGGCAGGCGGTCGGTCAGTGCGGGCGATTCGTCGGGATAGCCCATGACGACGGTCGTGACGGGAATAACCCCCTTCGGAAGCTCCAGAATCCGCGAAATGTCGCCCGCGGTGTAGATCGTCGTGCCGAGGTAGCAGATGCCCAGTCCGTGCATCTCGGCCTCGACGCAGAGGTTCTGCGCCGCCAGCAGGGCGTCGGTCGAAGCGTTCAGGAACCAGGCGAAATTGTCGTAGGCGGGATCGGCGTCGCGCTGCTCGCACCACATCGTGAAGCGGTGCACGTCGGCGCAGACGGTCACCACGCACGGAGCCTCGCAGACCATCGGCTGATTGAAATGGCACGGAGCGAGCCGCTCGCGCAGCGCCCGGTCGCGGGTCACCACCAGCGAATAGAGCTGCATGTTGCCGCAGGTCGAGGCACGCGAGGCAGCTTCGAGACACTCTTGCAAAAGCTCCTCGGGAATGGGCGTCGGCAGGAACTTGCGTATCGAACGATGCTTGAAAAGCACACTTTTCATAACGAAAATAATTTGAACCGGTGTGAAAATGACATAACCCGCGTGCCGGCGGGCAGCTCCGCGGATATTTTTCACAAAATTAGCAAAACTTTTAGAAGTTTTACTATTTTTGCGAATACATAACTCCCCGAAATGAGGACGGAATTCACGAAATACGAGGGTGCGGGCAACGACTTCATCCTGATCGACAACCGCGACGGCGTCTTCACGCCCGAGGCGGAGGCGATCGCCCGCCTGTGCGACCGCCATTTCGGCATCGGCGCCGACGGAGTGATGACCCTCGCGCGCAGCGCCGAGATCGACTGCTCGATGCGTTACTACAACGCCGACGGGTCGGAAGGCGAGATGTGCGGCAACGGCGCCCGCTGCTTCGCGCTGTTCGCCGAGCACCTCGGCATCGGCGGCGAAACCAAATATTTCGACGCCGCGGACGGACTCCATACCGCCCGAATCCGCCGCTCGAAAGGCCCCGCAGGCGAAATCGAGCTGGGAATGACCGCCGTCCGGGAGATCCGCACGGGCGACGGCTGGTGGTTTCTCAACACGGGAGTGCCCCACTACGTAGAGTTCGTCGATGACCTCGCCGCGACAGATGTCATCGGCCGCGGCCGCATCATCCGCCGCGACACGGCCCGCTTCCCGCAGGGCACGAACGTCAATTTCGTGCAGGTCACGGGCGACGGCACGATCCGCGTGCGCACCTACGAACGCGGCGTGGAAAACGAGACGCTCGCCTGCGGAACGGGAGCCACGGCAGCCGCCATCGTCGCCAATTTCGCCCTCCAGCCCCGGACCGTCCGCTATGCGGTTTCGGTCCCCGGAGGAGAACTTGCGGTACGGTTTTCGCATGAACCGGGAACACAGACCTACACGGACATCCGACTGACCGGACCGGCACGCCGAGTCTTCGGAGGGGTGTTCGACAGCGAAAATTTCTAAACAAACCAAGTTTTTCCCCATGAAAACAGTAAAGGGAATCCGCGAACACGAGGCGGACGAACTTCGGAAAGCCAAACGCCTCGAACCGATGCGCAAGAGCGGCAAGGAGCGCCACTCGCTTTACAGCACGCTCGACGAGGACGACGACGAAGCCTACACACCCTACGTCAAACGCGAATCGGCGCTCGACTACTTCGACGAAGAGGAGGAATAAACGCGAATCCCATGATCGACAAATTCATTATGGCAGGCCCCACGGCCCTGCACGTCTGCGATTCCCAGCAGGGAGACCGATGCGTCGTATTGCTGCACGGCTATCTCGAATCCATGCTCGTATGGGAAGATTTCATCCCATTCCTCTACAAGGAAGTGCGGGTGGTTACGTTGGACCTGCCCGGTCACGGCATCTCGGTCGTCGCGGGCGAGGAGCATCCGATGGAGTTTCTGGCCGACACCGTGGCCGACGGGCTTCGGGAGCTGGGGATCGAACGCTGCACGCTCGTGGGACACTCGATGGGCGGCTACGTCGCGCTGGCTTTCTGCGAACGTCATCCCGAGATGCTCGACGGCCTGGTGCTGCTCAGCTCGACGCCCAATGCCGACACTCCGGAGAAGGCCGAAAACCGCCGCCGCGAAATCGCGCTCGTGAAGGCCGGCAAAAAGGAGCTGCTGGCCCGTGTGGCTCCCGAAGCGGGCTTTGCCGAAGAGAACCGCCCCCGGATGAAAGACTATATCGAAGATCTCACCGAACAGGTTTTCGTCACCGAAGACGAAGGGATCGTCGCCCTGCTGAACGGGATGATCGCCCGCAAAGACCGCAACGCAATGCTGCGCGAAACGAAAGTCCCCGTGCTGTTCATCCTCGGCCGCAAGGACGGCTACATCCCGGTCGAAGCCGCCGAGAAAATGGTTGCCGAACATCCCGAAGCGCAAGTCGTATGGCTCGAAAATTCGGGCCACATGGGCTTCCTCGAAGAGCCCAAGGCCGCAGCGCAAGCGATCCTCGGATTCGTCCGGGCGGAAAAACGGTCTTGAGAAAGCCGATTTATACGTCCCCAACGCAGCCGGAAACAGCATAGAATATGACACCCGAAAAGATGATTTTCTGCCAAAGCTGCGGCATGCCTATGACAACCCCGGAACATTTCGGCGCCGAAACCGACGGAAGTCCCAGCTCCGAAACGATCAAAAGAAAGGGCAAGGCGCTCGAAATCGGCTCGGAGCATAATTCCATGCAGCGTTCCGAGATCATCAATCCGTGTTCACGCCGGACGACACGCACCGCTGCGGGGAGATTCTGACTTGTCCACATCAGCAGTCCATCCAAGCTGTCAGGGCCGGAAAACCTCTCTTCCGAAGTTCAAATTCACGACACAACGCTGCAATGATCGCCACGGCGGGATATTACCGCTATAAGCCCGAAGAAAATTTATTCCCCGCCAAGTGCGAAAGTCGCCAACACGCCCTTATGATCCGTAGGCCAGACGCCGAGCGGTTCGATGAACGCATCTTCGCCCATCTCGCGAACCCGCTCGCTCCGCACGATCGACGACGACGGCCCCACGACCTCGACTCGCTTCGGCACGAAAACCCCGCCCGGCAGGTAATAGATGAAGTCGATGCGGTCCCGCTCGTCGGCATCGGGAGCCCATGTCAGTTTTTCGACCGCCGTCGCCGGATTGTCAGCGGGATAGGTGAAGCCCGGATGCGTCGCCGGATCGGGATGAAGCACCCGGTACACGTCGCGGAATCCGGCGTCATAGAGCCGCACGGAGCAGTCCCAGGGAACGACGCAACCGTTGTGATCCCACATTCCGCACGTCGCATCGGTCCAGTCCAGGTGCGACGGCTCGTTGAAATCCCCGGCGAGCAGGATCAGGTCGGCCCGCTCGCGGGCAACCTCTTCGAGAAACGCCGCGACGGCTTCGTCGCGTGTAGACGCACGGTTCATCCGCAAAACAGCCTCCGGATTGCCGTCCGGAGCCGACAATTTCTTCCACGTAACGCCGTCATAACCGCGCGGCAGGTAGCAGGCGTAATGCGTATAGTCCAAATGGGCCGGATAGAGCAGTACGTCGCGGCCCCCGACATCTATGCGCACCTTCATATCGACACCGCCCGGAACCGTGGATAGCCCCGTTACGACCTCTTTGATCGGATATTTCGACAACACACAGACATCGGTTCCCTGTACCCCGGTACAACGTCCCGAAGCTCCGTACCACGTCTGTCCCCGCCGTTTCAACGCTTCGACCAACCGTTCGGAAGTAACCCCATGATGGTTGTTGACTTCACACAAAGCGACAATATGCGCATCGAGGCGGACGATCTCATCAGTCAGGGCATCGAAAGCCCCCGGCACGACCGTAGCGTCGCCCCAGATGTTGAGTTGAAACACCCGCAGTTCGCAAGATTTTCCGCTGACGCAGCCGATACAGCCTAACAGCAGGAAAAGAATCAGATTGCGCATCATAACCAAATTCATCTTTTTGTAAATCCTCTCCGGACATGCCGGAGTCTTCGTCCGTCTCCCCCCCCCTTCCCGATAAGAAAACAAGAAAGCCGGCCCCTTTATCAGGGACCGGCTTGAAGAGGCGGCTACCTACTCTCCCACGGGAAAACCGCAGTACCATCGGCGTTAGTGAGCTTAACTTCTCTGTTCGGAATGGGAAGAGGTGGGACCTCACTGCTATAACCACCTAAAAGAACCTGTGCTTCAATGTATCGAAGCCGTGCGAATACCTTTCGATATAACCCGTCGCACCCGGTAAGAGTTGACATATCACGGAAATGAGATAAAGAATTGCTGTAAGAAAGCCGTTCGGGTAATTAGTACTGCTCGGCTTTGACATTACTGTCTTTACACCTGCAGCCTATCAACGTAGTCGTCTCCTACGCCCCTCAAGGGAAGACTTATCTTGGGGATGGCTTCGCGCTTAGATGCTTTCAGCGCTTATCCAAACCGAACGCGGCTACTCGGCGGTACACTTGGCAGCATAACCGATACACCGGAGGTTCGTCCAACTCGGTCCTCTCGTACTAAAGTCAGGACCCCTCAATCTTCCTACGCCCGCAACAGATAGAGACCGAACTGTCTCACGACGTTCTGAACCCAGCTCGCGTGCCACTTTAATCGGCGAACAGCCGAACCCTTGGGACCTTCTCCAGCCCCAGGATGTGACGAGCCGACATCGAGGTGCCAAACCGCCGCGTCGATATGAGCTCTTGGCGGCGATCAGCCTGTTATCCCCGGAGTACCTTTTATCCTTTGAGCGATGGCCAGTCCACACAGAACCACCGGATCACTATACCCTGCTTTCGCACCTGGTCGACTTGTTGGTCTCACAGTCAAGCACCCTTATGCTATTGCACTCTGCGCACGGTTACCATTCGTGCTGAGGGTACCTTGGGAAGCCTCCGTTACGCTTTTGGAGGCGACCACCCCAGTCAAACTACCCACCAAACGGTGTCCCCTTCGCAGGGTTAGAATCCAAGTACACAAAGGGCCGTATTTCAACGTTGACTCCACGAACACTGGCGTGCCCGATTCACAGTCTCCGGCCTATCCTACACATTGTGTACCCAAATTCAGCGTTAAGCTATAGTAAAGGTTCACGGGGTCTTTTCGTCCCGTTGCGGGTACCCGGCATCATCACCGGGACTACAATTTCACCGAGCTCACGGTTGAGACAGTGTCCAGATCGTTACACCATTCGTGCAGGTCGGAACTTACCCGACAAGGAATTTCGCTACCTTAGGACCGTTATAGTTACGGCCGCCGTTTACTGGGGCTTCGATTCAATGCTTCTCTTGCGATGACATCCCCTCTTAACCTTCCAGCACCGGGCAGGTGTCAGGCCCTATACGTCTTCTTTCGAATTTGCAGAGCCCTGTGTTTTTGATAAACAGTCGCCTGGACCTCTTCGCTGCGCCCTACTCGCGTAGGGACCCCTTTTCCCGAAGTTACGGGGTTAATTTGCCTAGTTCCTTAACCGTGATTCACTCGAGCACCTTAGGATACTCTCCTCGACCACCTGTGTCGGTTTACGGTACGGGTGACATATGCTTAAACTTAGAAGATTTTCTCGGAAGTCGACTTGGGTGAACTATCGGATTGGCCGTAGCCGCTCCGTACTGTCAGGTTTCAGCAAGGACTAACTCTTAATCTGTCCCTATACCTACGCCCTTTAACCGCCTATTCCGTCAGGCGGCGTCACTTACGTTCCTTCGTCTCTCCATCGAGGCATATGTCAGTATCGGAATATTAACCGATTGTCCATCGAGATCACCGTTCGGCTTACCCTTAGGACCCGACTAACCCTGATCCGATTAGCGTTGATCAGGAAACCTTGGTCTTGCGGTGTGCGGGTTACTCTCCCGCATTATCGTTACTCATGCCTACATTTGCTTTTCCATAAACTCCACCTATCCTCACGGAAGGGCTTCGACGTCAATGGAATGCTCCCCTACCGCACTCTCGTGCCCAGAACTTCGGTGGTATACTTGATGCCCGTTTATTATCCACGCTTTGCCGCTCGACTAGTGAGCTGTTACGCACTCTTTGAATGAATAGCTGCTTCCAAGCTAACATCCTAGCTGTCTCTGCAGCAAAACATCGTTAGATCAACTTAGTATACTCTTCGGGACCTTAGTTGCTGGTCTGTGTTGTTCCACTCTCGTAACCGGACATTAGCACCCGGTCGCTCACTGCTGTAAATCATACTACTGGCATTCGGAGTTTGTCAGGATTTGGTAGGCGGTGAAGCCCCCGCATCCAATCAGTAGCTCTACCTCCAGTAGACTCTCAATTACAACGCTGCCCCTAAAGGCATTTCGGGGAGTACGAGCTATTTCCCAGCTTGATTAGCCTTTCACCCCTACCCTCAAGTCATCGAGAAGCTTTTCAACGCTTATTCGTTCGGTCCTCCAGTTGGTTTTACCCAACCTTCAACCTGCTCAAGGGTAGATCGCAAGGTTTCGCGTCTACAACCACTGACTGGCCGCCCTGTTCAGACTCGCTTTCGCTTCGGCTCCGTGCATTCATGCACTTAACCTCGCCAGTGATTAGTAACTCGTAGGCTCATTATTCAATAGGCACGCCGTCACGGCACGAAGCCGCTCCGACCGGTTGTAAGCGTATGGTTTCAGGTTCTATTTCACTCCCCTGTTCGGGGTTCTTTTCACCTTTCCCTCACGGTACTGGTTCACTATCGGTCTCTTGGGAGTATTTAGCCTTACCGGGTGGTCCCGGCGGATTCAGACAGGATTCCTCGTGTCCCGCCCTACTCAGGATACTGCTATCGCATGACATACTTACCTGTACGGGTCTTTCACCCTCTATGGACGAACTTTCCAGAACGTTCCAGTTCATTGTCAATTGAATATTGCAGTCCTACAACCCCGGCTTTGCCGTAACAAAACCGGTTTAGGCTGCTTCCCGTTCGCTCGCCGCTACTTAGGAAATCGATGTTTCTTTCTTTTCCTCCTCCTACTAAGATGTTTCAGTTCAGAGGGTTGGCCTCCGTTGCCGGATGCCGGGTCTTCTACCCGGCGGGTTGTCCCATTCAGAAATCTCCGGATCAAATCTTGTTTGCAAATCCCCGGAGCTTTTCGCAGCTTACCACGTCTTTCTTCGCCTCCAAGAGCCTAGGCATTCCCCATACGCCCTTATTTACTTTCTTACAACTTCCAACACGGCCTATTGATTCCGTGTCGGAACTCTATCTCATCTCCTCAAATATGTCAATGTACGTCGAATCTTTCGATTCATGAGTGGAGGATAAGGGAGTCGAACCCTTGACCCCCTGCTTGCAAAGCAGGTGCTCTAGCCAACTGAGCTAATCCCCCGAGTGTTGCATCGGTGTAGTCCCGTGCGGACTTGAACCGCAGACCCCTACATTATCAGTGTAGTGCTCTAACCAACTGAGCTACGGGACTGTATCCGCGGGAAAACCCCACTCGAGTATAACATTAAAAATTACTGATTATTTCGAGAGAAAATCGCAGATCAATCTGTCTACGAAATAGTCGCACTCTCCAGAAAGGAGGTGTTCCAGCCGCACCTTCCGGTACGGCTACCTTGTTACGACTTAGCCCCAGTCACCGGTTTTGCCCTAGGTCGCTCCTTGCGGTCACGAACTTCAGGCACCCCCAGCTTCCATGGCTTGACGGGCGGTGTGTACAAGGCCCGGGAACGTATTCACCGCGCCATGGCTGATGCGCGATTACTAGCGAATCCAACTTCATGGAGGCGGGTTTCAGCCTCCAATCCGAACTGAGATAGGCTTTCGAGATTCGCATCCCATCACTGGGTAGCTGCCCTCTGTACCTACCATTGTAACACGTGTGTAGCCCCGGACGTAAGGGCCGTGCTGATTTGACGTCATCCCCACCTTCCTCTCGGCTTACACCGGCAGTCCCGCCAGAGTGCCCAGCTTGACCTGATGGCAACTAACGGTAGGGGTTGCGCTCGTTATGGGACTTAACCCGACACCTCACGGCACGAGCTGACGACAACCATGCAGCACCTAGTTTCCTGCCCCGAAGGGAAATCCTGTTTCCAGAATCGTCAGTAACTTTCAAGCCCGGGTAAGGTTCCTCGCGTATCATCGAATTAAACCACATGTTCCTCCGCTTGTGCGGGCCCCCGTCAATTCCTTTGAGTTTCATTCTTGCGAACGTACTCCCCAGGTGGATAACTTATCGCTTTCGCTTAGCCACCGACTGTGTATCGCCGACAGCGAGTTATCATCGTTTACTGCGTGGACTACCAGGGTATCTAATCCTGTTTGCTCCCCACGCTTTCGTGCCTCAACGTCAGATATAGTTTGGTAAGCTGCCTTCGCAATCGGTGTTCTGTATGATCTCTAAGCATTTCACCGCTACACCATACATTCCGCCTACCGCAACTACTCTCTAGCTCAACAGTATTAGAGGCAGTTCCGGTGTTAAGCACCGGTATTTCACCTCTAACTTATCAAACCGCCTACGCACCCTTTAAACCCAATAAATCCGGATAACGCTTGAATCCTCCGTATTACCGCGGCTGCTGGCACGGAGTTAGCCGATCCTTATTCGTACGATACTTTCAGCCGGATACACGTATCCGGGTTTACCCTCGTACAAAAGCAGTTTACAACTCATAGAGCCGTCATCCTGCACGCGGCATGGCTGGTTCAGACTTGCGTCCATTGACCAATATTCCTCACTGCTGCCTCCCGTAGGAGTTTGGTCCGTGTCTCAGTACCAATGTGGGGGGTTAACCTCTCAGTCCCCCTATGTATCGTCGCCTTGGTGAGCCGTTACCTCACCAACCAGCTAATACAACGCATGCCCATCCATAACCACCGGAGTTTTCAACCATAAGGGATGCCCCTCATGATGTTATGGGATATTAGTACCGATTTCTCAGTGTTATCCCCCTGTTATGGGTAGGTTGCATACGCGTTACGCACCCGTGCGCCGGTCGCCGGCAATTGAAGCAAGCTTCAATCCCGCTGCCCCTCGACTTGCATGTGTTAGGCCTGCCGCTAGCGTTCATCCTGAGCCAGGATCAAACTCTCCATTGTATAAAAATTAATGTATTGTTAGAGTCCTGACTATTCGTTTATCCTTAAAAGGAAATTGACAGATAAATACTACAATTTTTCTCTCAAAATAAAATCAGTAATTCAAAGAACCTTTTGGAAAAAGTCTCGCATTTTATAGTGCGAAAGGACTGCAAAGATAAGTCATCTTTTTTAATCCTGCAAATCTTTTTTCAAGAACTTTTGCATCTTTTGAAATTTCCTGATTCTACGCGGCTTTCAGCTCCTTTATTGTAAACTTTCAACCTTTGTAAGAACCGTTATTTCTCAAACGCGGATGCAAAGGTAGCGACTTTTTTCGAACCTGCAAATAAATCCGCATATTTTTTTTGAAAAATCGTTCATTTTATCCGAAAATGCCCTCTATACCTATATATTAATAAACAAAAACGGCAGGTCCCGAAAGACCCGCCGCAAGTATGCCGCACGTGCGCCCCTTCTCAGAGCCAACCGCCGTTCCCGGCCAGGCTGGGCCGCGAAACGATGGCGAACTCCCGCTCGATCGTCGTATCGCCGGCTTTGGCGGTGATCGTAAGCAGCGAAGTTCCCGTCTTGGAGCACTCGAACGTGATCTTCGTTCCGTTGAAAACAGCCGACGAGGAGCCGATTCCCAGGTTGGAGGGCGATGCAAATTTCGCCGACTCCAGCGCCACGACACTCTTGTCGCCGCCGAAATAGCGGGCAAAATCGACCGTAGCAGCCTCGCCCGTCTTCACATAAATGGCCGGCGTGCCTTTGATCGCAAGCAGCAGCTTCAGAGCGTCGATACAGCCGCCGCCCATCTTGTTTTTATAAACGGAGAGATCGGGAACAATCACACCGTCCCCCCTTTTTGAACCCGTAAAATAGTCGTCGATACCGTAAACGGAACTCAGCAGCAGCGCTTTGAACTCGGAAGGCGTATATTTCTTACCGTTCTGGGCCGCATAGGCAAGCCCCAGCGCCGCCACGCCCGAGACATGCGGGCAGGCCATCGAGGTGCCCTGCATAAAGCCGTATCCATACCAATAATCGTCGTCTTTACGGCCGTCCTGATAATCCATCGTATCGTCGCAAAGAATGGTGCTCATCACCATCCCGTTCGTATAATATTTCTTGTCGATAACGCTTTGGGCTGTATAGGCATCCCCGCCGGGAGCCGTGATATCGACCCACGAACCGTAATCGGTATAGTAAGCGGGCCGGAAGCCCCAATCCATCGAACCGACGGCAATGACCGGACCGTAAGCCGCCGGATAGACCGCAGCGTCCCCGTAAACATCGCCGTCGTTGCCGGCCGCAAAGATCACCAGTCCGCCCTGCAACGGGGAATCCGGATTCTTGGCCGCCGCACCCCGGATAAACGTGTCGATCGCATCGCGCATCGACCCGAAGCCCTGATTCCACTCCTTTTCGAATTGCTCCGGAGGTATCGGATTGCCGTCGCTGTCTTCCAGCAGATACCCCCAGCTGTTCTGGGCGATAACCGCACCGTTGGTCCAGGCATATTCGAACGCCTTGACGTTCTTGTTGGAGGTTTTGGCCCCCTCGCTGTTCCCCATGATCTGACAGGACATGATCTTCACGCCGCCCTGATTGCTCCGGCCGCCGGCAATGCCGCAGACGCCCCGTCCGTTGTTGTTCACGGCGGCGATCACACCGGCCACATGCGTCCCGTGATCGGCATAGCTCTCCGTGCCGTCCTCCTCCTTGGCGGGCGTCTTCCAGTCGAGCACCGAGGAGTTGTCCCAGAAATTGAAGCCGTGTTCCTGCGAATTTTTCGGATTGCTCCAGATGTTGGCCTTCAAGTCGGGATGGTCGGTCTGCACGGGCTCGTCGATCACCGCCACGATAATATCCTCACTGCCGGTGCAGAGCTGCCAGGCATCGAGCAGATTGATGTCGGCACCCGCCTTCGGCTGATCGAAATGCCGATTCGGGCCCGGATTGTCGTAATGCCACTGATACTCCAGCAAAGGATCGTTCATCGCCGCCGCGGCACGTGTTCCGCCCATTTTGCAGAGATTGTCCCCGGAAGCCGGAATGGCCGGGCCGACGCTCATCGGGCGGATGTATCTCGGATTGATCTGGTACTCCACGACAGCGACGCCAGGCAGCGCGGCAAAACGGCTGCCGATTTGTCCGAGATCGACACTTTCGTCGAACGAAACGCTGTACCAACGGTTCATGCCGGTTTCGTCGTAAATCTCCTCCCAATCGGGATTGTAGGCGACGATGCGCTCGAAACGCCCAGCGCCGATCTCATTCAGCAGCTCGTCGATCGTGCCGACGCCCGATCGCGTCACGGCTCCGCTGCGGGTGGCGGGCAGCTGCGCCTGCGCAACCGCGACAGCCTGCGCCATTTCGGGCGTGAGCTTTATGGAGATCTCCCCTTTCAGGGCGAGTTCGGAGGTAGGGGTCCCGACGATCCGGGGAGGGTTCGGGCCGGAGCCGCCGGAGAGTTCCGCCGGTTCTTTCGTACATGCAAACGCCGCAAACAGACATCCGATGAGTAGCAATCTCTTCATGATCCATCAAAATATTTAGATTTCAAAGGTATAATTTTTCTGCCAAAAGCGAGTCCCGCGGATGATAAAATCGAGCCGGAGCCGTTAAAAATAAGATTTTTTACTACTTTTGTCCACGACAAACCCCGGCTCCGGAAGGCGGTTCCCGGCAAAACCCGGTCAGCGTTCGGTCACGGAGGCGGCATAAACGATCCATACGGCGCGGAATACCACGTAATTATGAATTTCAAGAAAATATCGCTGTTCATCCTGTTGCTGCTCGTCGCAGACCAGGCTCTCAAAATCTGGGTCAAGACCCACATGCACCTCGACGAATCGATCATGGTCGTGCCCGACTGGTTCCAGCTGCGGTTCATCGAAAACAACGGCGCGGCCTTCGGCATGCACATCGCCTCGCGCGGCGGCTTCGATTGGGGCAAGCTGCTGCTGGGCATCTTCCGGATCGTGATGGTCGGGTTCATCGGCTGGCTGATGTACCACCTCGCCTGCAAGCGCAAGGATACGCCCAAGGGGGTGATCGCGGGTCTCGCGCTGATCTTCGCCGGAGCCATGGGCAACATCCTCGACAGCGCCTTCTACGGAGTGATCTTCTCCGAATCGACGCCCTACACCGTGGCGCAGTTCGGGGGCCATTACGCCGGATTCATGATGGGCAAGGTGGTTGACATGTTCTATTTTCCGCTGTTCCAGTGGAATGGCGTGCCGCGCCTGCTGCGCTTCCTGGTAGACAGCAACAACTACTTTTTCGGCGCCATCTTCAATCTGGCCGACGCCTACATTTCCGTAGCCGTAGTCTATCTACTTCTGTTTCAGTACAAATTTTTCAGCAAGTAGATTTTTTTCGAAAAAAGAGTTGTCGATTCAGAAAAAAGTATTACTTTTGCACACCGCAATTCCAGAAATGCCCAGGTGGCGGAATAGGTAGACGCGCACGTTTCAGGTGCGTGTGCCGCAAGGCGTGCAGGTTCGATTCCTGTCCTGGGCACCAGAAACCGCGTCAGACGAAAGTCCGACGCGGTTTTTCGTTTTCCGTGTCCGCATCGTGTCCGCATTTTCAAAATTCGAACAATCAGCTAACCAATAGAAAGAGAATTTTACCAATCCTTCAGAGGCAAATATCATACTCTGCGAAAAAGGATCATCATATAGAGGTAAATGAAATAGGGAAAATATACTGTTTCAGCAAACAGCACCCTTCATTTTGTCGTTAGAATCAACATCATTCGACAAAGAGTTAATAAACTTCCACCCAACCTATACCAACAAAAAGCCCGGATGATAGAATCACCCGGACTTCGCAAGTTCGGCAAATCAGCACACCGATTAGCCAACCGACAATCCTTATTCGATGGTCAGCGATGTTTTCAACGATTCCTCCCTGGCATTTGCCCCGACAATCACCTCAAACACACCGGGCGATACCCGGAATTCCCCACTCGCCACATCATAATGGCTGAAGGCATCCTTTCCCAAATGGACAGAGACGCGAGTTTTTTCGTCTGCCGACAACGTAACCTTCGCAAACCCTTTCAAGAGTTTGGCAGGTCGCGGTTCTCGAGGATTACACTCCGATACATAGACCTGAGGCACATCCGCAGCCCGACACTTGCCGACATTCCGGACCCAAAACGAGACATCGTAACCATCAGCTGCAGGCTGTATGGAGAGATCGGAGTAGGCAAACAGCGAATAGGTCAGACCGAATCCAAACGGAAACAGCGGAGCAAATCCGGCCGACCCGGCCGCCCGGTATCCCGAAAAAAGACCTTCGTAATAGACCGTATGGCAAAACGGATCCCGTTTCTGCGGAACGATTTCGTTTTTCCGCATCCCGTAATAGACTGCTGCGGGATTCCCTTCCAAAGTACCCCAGAACGTAACAGGCAGACGTCCCGACGGCGACTCCATACCGGACAATATCGACGCCAAAGCCCGGCCGCCCTCCTGCCCGGGATACCAAGCCATGACAACAGCCTCCACCTCGTCCAGCCAGGGCATTGCCACCTCTCCTCCCGAGTTAACCACAACCACCACGCGATCATTCAATCCCGCCACCCGACGAATCAGCTCATCCTGTCCTTCCGGAAGGGAGAACGTCCGGTCGAAGCCTTCGCCTTCCGTCTCCTTCGTAAAGCCGACACTCACCACAACTGCCGAAGCCCGCGACACGGCCTTTTCATCGAACGAACCGTCCGCTCCGAACCGGATCGTATCCACATGCTCTCGCCCCGCGACAGCACACAACCCGGAAAACAGTGTAGTGCTGCAACCTTCTATCGGCGTCACCTCGCCGCTTCCGCCGCCGAAGGGAATCCGATCGGCATTGGGACCGATAACCGCCACCCGTTTCAGAGCGGCCCGATCCAAAGGCAGGGCTCCCGCATTCTTCAACAGCACAGGTCCCTCCAGCGCCGTAGCATAAGCGATCCGACGGCACTCCTCGTTATCCAGCGGGAGCGCGGAATCAACAGCCGGACGATCGAGCAATCCGAACCGGATCAAGGTCGACAGGATATGGACGCACTTCTCATCCAACTGCCTTTCATGTACAATTCCCCGATCCAGGAGTTCGCGTATCATTTTGTAGTTCAGCCAATATCCCTTCGGCATCTCCAGATCGAGTCCGCTCTCCATGCATCCCAACGTCGTATAGGTCGACGTCCAGTCCGACATGACGATACCGTCAAAGCCCCACTCCTTCCTCAACACATCCGTAATCAGCCAGCGGTTTTCAGCCGAATGAATCCCGTTCAACGGGTTGTAACTGGTCATCACGGCTCCCACACCGGCTTTTTGCACGGCATCCTTGAACACCGGAAAATACAATTCGCGCAACGTGCGCTCGTCGACCACCGAATTGGTAGCATGACGGCGGTACTCCTGATTGTTGGCGGCAAAGTGCTTGATGGTAGCGATGACTCCGTTCTGCTGCATTCCCTCGATATAGCCGCAGGCTATCGCCGAAGCCAGCACCGGATCCTCGCCGTAATACTCAAAGTTACGCCCGCAGAGCGCCGAACGGTAGATATTGACCCCCGGACCCAGCATGATGCCGATGCCCCGGGCCCGGGCATCCAGGGCCAGTCCACGCCCCATTTCCCGAGCCAGATCGGGATTCCAGGTCGACGCCAACGAGATTCCGCACGGATAAAAGGTACTCCTCGTCTTGTTCCGCACGCCCTGCGGCCCATCGGCCATCCGAATCGACGGAATACCCAATCGCGGGATCGCAGCCGTATGGAAACCATCGACCTGCCCCGATACGAGCGAAGCCTTCTCCTCCAGCGTCATCTTCGAAACGAGCGATTCGGCGCGTTCCCGACAGGTCTGGGCAGAAACCGGAGCCAAGGCCATCTGCAAGCCCCCCAGAAGCATCAAAAGCAGTCTCTTTTTCATGGATCTATCTACCATTTGTCAATTTTACTCCACCGTCACAGCAAGCCAGCTTTGCGGATCCTCCGGGTTCTCTCCCTGCAACTCCTCCCAGTATCGCGGATGTTTCTCCGCCGAACGGGCCTTGTACCAGAAAGCCGGATGAATTCGCAACACTTCGCCACGCGCCGGTTTCCGGTCCATCCAGGACCAGGGAATGCGGACCCGAGCTGCAAATCCCAAATCCTCGTCGGCATCGGCATTGATCGACCCCGCGACCGCGATCTCGTCCGTCGTTCCGAAACGGAGACCTTGCCACGAATTCCGATCCAGCCGGTAAAACGCATAATCCCCGGACGGATTCACCGCCAACTTATAGACGTCATCCCCTTTGGACAACAAAATTACGGAAGCATCCGAATTTTCGACACTGTATGCGGTCAATTTATCCGTAAACACCCACGTATCGAACACGAAAGCCTCATCCGTACAGCCGAAATCATAAAAGACCTTCATCGGAACCGTCCGGCCCAGATACCAGCAGTCGTTGTTCTCGACATCAAACATCTCCGGCCCTACCAGCGAATCACCCACCCGGGTGAGGCTCCGAGCCCGGTTGACGCGGCCGGTCATGAGATGGCTCTTGCCCCGAACGACGGAATCTTCGGTATATTTTTCCGTTCCGGTGATCAGGACCCGATCGTTGTCCAGACAGTCCACGGAACCCCAATATCCGTCAAAGCCCGTCGTGGCAAACCCGAAATTGTCGGCCCGGACATCCCCGACAAACAGCCAACTCGACTGTCGGCCCTGGTATAAACCATTGGAAAGCAACAAGGTCTCTCCGGACGGAAGACGGCTCAGATAGGGGCCATACCCGATCAGGTCCTTATTGGCCTGTTTCTTCTGCGGATAAGCCGGGCCGCCATGCCGCAACAGACGGGCCGTATCCAAATGCCAGTTCTCTTCGGCCGACGTACGGACAATCATCGGCGTCTGATCCACAACATACTTTCCGCTCCAGACCTCGATGCTCATGGCGATGCTCCCATCCTGCAGCAACACGGCCGTCGGCATGCCATCGTAGCCGAAGCGGTCATCCTTCGTATACGAAATGATCTCATTATCCCCGATGCCGCACTCGGATTTTCCCTGCCAGGTCTCCCCGCCATCGAACGATCGGATGACGACAGTTCGCGGACAGGAGAGTCCGTTGACCACATTCTGGCTGGAGGTGATGTACATCTGAATCTCACCGCTCGGAAGTTGAAGCATCGCCGGCTCCCAGCAACGGCCCCGGTAGACCGACCGGGCCTTCGACCAGCTCCGACCTCCGTCGGAGCTGGTCATGATCCCCACGCCGCAATTCTCATTCGTATGGGCAAGATCGTTGTATCCCTTTTTGTATCGCCACTGATAGGCCAATAGGATGCGTCCGTCGTTCAGTTCGATGAAGTCCGGATTAGCATAGACCATTAGGTCCTCCCCCACGGTGGAGGTTGTCGAATACTTTTCCAGCAGAAGCTGTGCGTCACTCCAACTCAGCCCGCCGTCTTCGCTCCGCGAGACATAAATGTCCCAACCGAAGTGGTCGTTCATGAAGCAGAGCAGCAGCGACCCGTCACTCAGTTGCTTGACACGGGGATAATAGAGGTTGGGCTCCGTAGCGTCGCGGCCCTGCACGCGCATCTCGGTAAGCTGACGATGCGTACTGTACTCAAGGCTGATTCTGGCGGCCACCTCCCCGTTCCTCTCCCGGGTGCATCCGGACAAAAACGACAGGCAAACAACCAGCCCGGCCATCCATGCTTTTCTTCCATTCATAAAGCGTTCTGTTTTCGGGTTCGGAGGGCTATTTTTCAAACTGCTTCATGAACTCGTTTGCCCAGAGGTGATCCGGCTTCAGGCGCTGCACTTCGGCAAAGAGACGTTTCGCCTTCCCCCTATGTCCGAGTCCCAGATGACCGAGTGCCTGGGTATAATAGGCCGCCGAGTTGATAATATCGACCGTCACGCCCGTAGTTCCTTCAGCTCCGTAGAAATTAACGTGCTGTGTGACAACGGCAGCCTCGCCATCGGCAACCAGCGCCGAGAAGATGGCCTCCGCCTCCGCTTTCCGGCCCAGACGCTCCAGCGCAAGGCCCGTCCAGTAGCGGAAATCCTTGCTTCCCTTCAGTTCATAATCCTGTTCGGCGGCTAGTTTCCAATACTTTTCCGCCTCGGCATCCTGGCCAAGCGCGGCGTAAGCCTCTCCGAGACAATAGTTGATCTGCGCATCGTGCGTGGCCCGCTCGTCCACGAGGAACACCTGATGATTCTCCGGATAGGTAAACGCCTTCTTGTAAAGCGTCACGGCCTGTTCGACCTTACCTTCCGCTATCTTCTCCTCGCCGGCCAGGATCAACGCATCCACAAAGTTGTCATGGAAGTTGGCCACCCCTTCCCGCGTCGGGAAATAGCACCGGTCCAGAAGATCCAGCACATAGTCGTAATCCCCGACATAGGTACCCGTTATGACCTCCTGCGCCAAAGGATAATAGCGTTTCTCGGCTGTTGCATGGTGGCTCTTGAGCAGATCATAGCGTTCCTGAACGGGAGTCCCCAGGGCTTCCAGCACCTGATCGCACTCCTCCAGGTAAAGCGCCGCATCGGGATTCAACTCGATGGCTTTCCGATAACAGTCGGCCGACTTGGCGTAATCTTTCGTATGCAGCCAATGGGCCCAGCCGAGGTTCCGCCAGGCGAGATCGTTGTCCGGCTGTATCGCCACACACTTTTCCCACTCCCGGATGGCATTGTCGGGCTGAATGTTGTAATACAGATTGCCGAGGTAATAATAGGGCAGCGAAGAGTCCGAGCAAACCGACTTAGCCTTCTCCAGAACGGGGACCGTCTCAAGCCGGAACGGCGCGCAGTAACCGACCGGCAGCGACAAGGCCTCGCCAAAATAGCGATCCTCACCGGTCAGATAGCCCAGATACATCTTCACGGTCGGATACGGCACGCGGGCATCGATCTCCTTCAACAGATTGACGGCCGTATCTGTGAATCCATTGTGCCAATACTGAATGGCCAGTTCGAGGTAGGATTCCGGCTGTTCGCGCATAAAGCGCCGGAAGTCGTCGTGCGAAGCGGTTTCATGCAGCGCATAGGCATTGATCGGATCGTCGGCAAGCACGCGGTCGAAACATTGCCGCGCCTCCGCATCCCGGCCCAGGCTCTTCAGGACCGAACCTTTCAGATTCAGCGCCGTATAGTTACGGCCATTGTAGGCGATTGCCTCATCGAGCCGCTCCAGAGCCATGCCCCAGCGCTTCTCCTCCGAATACATCCGGGCCAGTTGCGTATTGGCCGCCGAATTATACGTATAATTCCAAGTCGCCCGATACAATGTATCGTAGGCAGCCTCGCGCTTGCCCTGTATCTGAAGAATCAGTCCCAGATTATACAGCGCCTCGACATCCTTCGGGCGGGTATAATCCTTCGTCAGACGCCGAATCGCCGTCCGAAGATACTTCGCAGCCTTGTCGTATTCGCCCCTCATCCGATAGTAGGAGCCCAGCACGGTATTGGTCCGGCTGTCCGAGGGATCCCGGCGGAGCACCTCCTCAAAATAATCAACCGGATTGACGAACGGGTTGTGGAACTGCAGGTTCCGAAGCCCCACGAGAAAACACTCCTCCGTGTTTTCGATCTGATGAGGCAGCAACGGCGGCTCAACGATCTCGGGCAGCGGAGAGTTCGCATCCTTGCGGACCGGCGTATAGGAGAGCATCCAGTTTCCATTCTCGTCCTTCAGGACCAATGTCAGTTCGTGATCTGCCACCCCGCTTGCCACGGCAACCGTATCAACCATCGGTTCGGCAGGAGACATTGCACCGCTGCGGGTGTAAAGAACTTCATCCCCATGGCGCAGTTCAAGGGTCAGTTTCGCATATTTTTCCGTAGCATTGGCCCCCACCAGAACCCGGTCCGACGACAGGCGGTCCAGGTTCAACGCAGCGTGGCGGCTACCGGCCTTCACGCCACCCATGTCCCGGATACCATACCAGTAATGGGTGAATTCCTTGCTCTCGTAGGGGAAACTCCAATTGTAATCAGGCTGGTTGTCGGAGTAGGCCCCCACCATCAACTCGCAATAATGGCCCGACGTATCAGTAAGAATCCGGGTGTCCCACTCGGAATTGGGGCCCCACAGCCAGAACTTGCCACCCTTGATGATGTTGTGATTGCCGACTAGCATCGTGCCAGCATGACGGCCGTGGTCATATCCGGCCACAAAATCCTCCTTCTGGTCATGGATGAACATCGAGTTGCTCATGTAATGGTTTTTCCACCAGCTTGCATCCACACCATTCTTGTAGAAGTCCATATCGTTGAAGGGTTCATGCGTAACGGGCCAGTGTGCAAACCAGTTTTTACAATGGAACGTCACGAACTCCGTGCTCTGCGGAAAACAAATCTGGTAATTCTCGTCGACCAGCGTCGATACATTCGACCAATAAAGCATCGAATTGTTATTCTGAGTGGAATTGATCAAACGTCCACTGATCTCCATATAGGATTTCCCCGGACGGAGCGTGATTCCGATCGCCCACTGCATCCGATGGCGATACTCAGTCTCGCCAAGCCAGATCGTCTTCGAGCCGTCGCGATTATCGACAATCCGCCAGTCACACGGAATATGGCTGGTCTGGCGGTGATGGTGGAAGGCATTCCACTCTACGCCACCACTGATCCACGCTCCGGTCATTCCCACATTGGCCGGCTTGACCACGCTGTTCCGGTAAAAGATGTCGTAACCGTTGGTCTTGTCGACGGCATACAACAACCGGCCTCCGATCTCCGGGAGTACGCACAACTTCACATACTCGTTCTCCATATAGAGACAATCGTAGGTCACATCCTTCTTCTTACGGGTCATATTGTCATTGAGCGGATAGGGATAGACACTTCTTTTGGCGCGCTGGTAGGACCAGTCCCGTTCAAAGATCGGGGCCTTTTCCGCCGGATCCAGGAGATAGGTCGGAAGCGTAATCGCACCCTCATAGGCTCGGACATCCTGAGCCGCACCCACACGAACCAAGGCTACGGTTACGGCCAGAGTCAATAAGAATCGTTTCATTGTTTTGTCTGTTATGGTTTATTGGTTTTCCTTTCTCTGATTAATTTTCCCACTCCCAGACCTGATCCTGCACCTGCAGGTCTTCGGTCATTCCCGACTCCGGGCCATCCGGTCCCGGAGCGACACTCCACAGGAACGCATTCACTCCGGAGCCTTCACAATAGAAGTAGAAGGGAGACTGATAAATCTTGCCGTCGTTGTAGGGGAGTTCCCTCTTGACGACCCTATTGCTTTGGGTATCGGCCTGCAGGCTGCCATCCGCACAGATCAACCGGACCTTCAGCAACCCGCGATGAATCGGATGCTCAAGCGCGAACGAATAGGAGACAACACAACCATACGGGCGTATTGCAAAGGAGGCCTCGCAGCGGGTTCCGTCCCAAGCCTCGATCTCCGAAACCTTTCGTTTCCATTCGCCGCCATCAAACCACTCCACGGTCCAGAAGACCGGTTGCTGACGCCCATAGAACGGAGCTTCGAAGGAGACCACACTCCCGGCATCGAGCGCTCCGACGGGGAATACGAACTCGAAATAATCCCCGGTCCAGATTCCCTTCACGCCGATCGAGCCAATGTCGCCCGTATTGATCAGTTCACGTCTCTGATAGAGCGTTGCACTGGGTGCCGAAACCTGATTCCACGTCGCATAGACCTGTTTCTGGGCAAAGCAATGCCAGATTCCCTGATTGTTCCACTCCGGCTGGTCGTCGCTGTAATTATAATAGCCGATACGGGCGGACGGATTCCGGCCCAGGGGGAAGCTAACCGGGAATTCACAGGGTAGGAACGGATCGGCTGACGGAACATAAGCCGACAGCGTCTCTCCCGCCCTCACGGAGAGTCCGGCATCAGCCGTCCCGGAGAGGATCGTGGAGGAGAGCGACTCACCCTCCGTCGTGCGGAAGCCGACCGGGATGCCGCCCGACGGGACGGTGAAGGGTTCGACGGCAACAGGCACAATCTGCGCCTGGTCGAGCGTCAGTCCTTCGCCGAAATCCATCATTACGCCGAGGAGCGACAATTCGGCCAACGTGACGCTCTTTTCAGCCACCAGATCGGCCGGAATCTCCAGTGCGAGAATCGAACACAGCGGGCGTTCCGAGACGGGAATCATCACCGTTTCGATCACCTGCTCCATGAACGTCTCCCCATAGACGGCCCGAACCGGGTTCTGGCCGTAGGTTTGGTTCTGCGAGACGCGAATCTCCTCGAATCCCGTTTCGGAATAGGGGCTGAACACCGTATAATGCAACCCGGCGTCGCCGTAACTGGCACAGATGCGGTCGGCATCGCTCTTCGGCACCAGCGACACCCCGTCGGCCGAGACCTTTGCGACGTACTTCGCCACACGGCCTTCGGTCAGCGAGACCGTACCTCCGTTGCGTCGGCACGTTGCCGTCACACCCATCTCCATGCCCTCCGTGACGGCACCCGCCGCATCGGACAGCACGAAACCGATCTGTTGCGGGAGATAGATCTCCCGGACCTCCCCCTCCTTGGAACATGATGCCAATGCCAGCACCATGAACAGACTTGCAAATATCCTTTTCATATCAATACAAACTCATATCGGTAAGTGTCAGCGGATGATCCGCGGCCGCATGGGCTGCATGGCGGCAGATCTCGACATTTTCGTCCGTCACCGGGATGGAATGCGCCGTGGAATGCTCCAGCTTCACATCGTATCGGTAGGTATTGCCCGAGAGATCGAGTCTAAGGCACGGCTCGAAGAGCGTATAGAAGATGGTGCAGGCTGCCGCATAACGGCTGACCCCGTAGTCGAGGTGGAAACCATCCCGGGAGAGATCCTGAACCGGATCATCGTTCAGACTCGATGTCCGCAGATTCTGGATGCAGGTTCCCGTGGCGATCACATCGTCGATGCAGGTACCATCCAGCACCTGCTGCGCAAAGTCCGTGATAGTCTCATACATCTTCATCTGATCCGAATCGAAATAGGTAGCCACTAAATCAGACTGTGCCGCAAAGGTCTGCGTCAACATGAACAATACGGTGGGACGCTTCTCCGGATGCGCTGCAAAGACCCGATCGATCAACGAATTGATATGTCCCTTCTCCTCCTCGGTCCAAGACCAGCAGCAACTGTTGCCCGTGTACTCCATGAAGGTCACGACATCCCAATCCTCGGCTTCGACGGCATATTTTAGGTTCGTGTCATACTCCTCGTCGCCGTCCCAGTCCTTTTCGCCCGGGCGCCAAGTCCGATACGAGCAGAAACGATCAGCCTCGTAGTTATCATCGTATTGCGGCAGCGTACAGCCTCCGTGATAGACCCGCCCTATGAGGACGCGCTGCGTTCCGTCGGCCGTGAGGATTCCCGGCAGGTGCGCTGTGGCATCCACATTGAAACTGTTGCCGACGAAGAGCACCTTGAGCAATCCCCGGTCCTTGGGCAGCGGCGGGTTGAACCGTTCGCGGATCTCGCTCGCCACCGGAACAACGCTGCTCCCCGCATAGTAATAAACATATTTGCCGCAATCCATGACGCATCGTCCGGTCGACACGATGTCGGTCTCACGACCGGCCACAATCAAGAAGCCGTCGGCGGAAACGGCAAGCGTCGGAGCCTCATACCAGGTATCGCGTACGTTCAGTTCGATATCGAGCTCCTCTGCCGCAGCGGTTCCCGCGGCGTAATGCACCAGCCGGCCCTCTGGAGACAAGGCCAGATAAGGGGTTCCGGCAGGCAAGGTGATCGAGGCGTTGCTTTGCAGAACAACCTCCAGACCCGCATCCGTACAGGTGAGTGCACGACAATAATCCATCTCCTCCGAAGCCTTTTCGAAGAAAGTCAGGTATTTTGCCGATTCCCCGGCAGAGACATTCTCCGTTGCCGCCCAGTCGGTTATTTCGACCAAGGTATCCTCTTTGCTGCAGCCCGGCGACAGAAGGATCACCAGTTGCGCCAGCAGGCTCAGCACCATCCAGTTACAGCATCTATTCTTCATACCACACAATATTTGAAGTGGTCGGTTGTACATTCGAAGCGGGATCGGCCAGGAATCCCGAGAAATTGTCGGCCCCGACACCCGCCGACACTCCATCTTCAGAGATCTCGCCCGCCACCTGCGTATCGGATGCGGTTGCAGCGGTCACGACATTGCCGAACAGAAGCCCGGTCAGAAGGGATTTGCCCGAAGGAGTCCAGGCCTCGATCCGGCTCTGAATGAGGCAGTCGCCGGCAAGTGTTACATCCCGGCGGGCAAAGCCCACGGCACCACCCGCAGCCCCGATGTAGTAAGTTGCATCTACGGAACGGACATCGCCGGAAGAGGTAGAGCCCGTGATCTCGGTTCCGGTTGCCAGACCAACAAGACCGCCCAGCGCCGTCGTATTCACGGCCGTAATCCATCCGCCAACAACGGCACCCTTGTTGTGACAGGAGACGATGCGCTGGAGCTGGTCGCCAACTCCGATGGCTGCACCCACGATACCTCCGGCAGCATCGAGCCGGGCCCCCGAAGAGTTCGGCATGATGCCTCCGCTGTGTCGGCACGAAACCTGAACGGTGCCTTCGTTCACACAATTCTCATAGCGCGTATCAAAACCGTTGACCTCGACATCGAGTGCCCTGCTGTCACCCGCCGCCGTGGTAAACCACGCCGCACTGCGGCCGAGAATACCACCCACCGTCGCCGAGCCATTGTTGGAGGCCGCTTTGTCCGCGTCGTCGGTCCGGATGACGTCCCCGTAGTTCTCGCAGCCCGTGAAGCGGACTCCGTTCATGTAGACGATGCCGCAGATTCCGCCGAATCCCGACCGGATCGGTGCGGCTCCGGCACACTGGATCGTCAAGTTGCCATGATTCTCGCAATCGACAAAGTTGCCCGCACGACACGTCTCATCGACATCGAGCTGCGTTGCCGTTGCGGTTCCGAGCACCGTATGGCCGATCGCCGCCAGGCCCCCGCCATAGAATCCGCTGGAGGCCGAAGCCGTCTGCGTGACGGTCACATTGCCATAGTTGATACACCGCTCCAGAGTCCCGCCATTCTGAGCGACAAGCGTCCCGAAGATCAGAGAGCCGGATACGGTCACCTCCGTATCGGCGGAGTTGGTGCAATCCCGGATCACGCCCAGGTTGACTTTGGCGATAACGGCGTTGCCTGCCGAGGCCGGATTGGCCATAGTGGTGAACGCCCCGTCGAAATTCAGATTCCGGACGACCCCCTTTTCACCAACCGTCGCAAAGAGAGGCCACACGTTCGCCCCGGCCGTCATCGTCTTGCCATTTCCCTCAAACGTCCCTTCGAACGTTCCGTTGGCATAGGCGAAATACTCCGGAACAGTAAGATCCGCCATCAGATTGACGGTCTGACCTTCAAAAGTTTCTCCCGCAGCGATCTTCTCGGCAAAGAGCTCCCAATCCGAGACACTGAAGATATCGTTCGATGAGGTGCCACCCTCCGGCTCGAAGGCGAAGCTCATGTCATAAATCCGACCGGCCGTTGCCGTAAAGGCGTTGACGCTCTTGCGGACCTGATAGTCCCCCGATACGTCTTTGACCTGCACCGTCAGACCGGCGGCATATTCCCCTGCCGGGATAGCGATCACCATCCGGGATCCCAGCGGAGCGCCCTGTGTCCCGCAGCGCAACTCGACCTGAGACGCGGCACTCTCCTGCGGCGTCAACGTCCAGAGATCAGAGCCATACGTTGCCTGAAAGGCTCCGCACAGGGCCGACCCGTCGTTGGCAGACAGTACCACCGCAGCGATAGGTTCCGGATCCGAGGCTTCGGAGAGCGTCACCCGCAAATAGGCCATGGCGTGCCGGAACCGGAGCGAAGCCCCGTCGGCAGCCTGGGCGAGCATGACGGCAGCCGCAGGATCGAACTGATCGGATTCGCTCCAGGTCTGAACGTTCGGCAGAAGGAGCGTCAATGCGCCGGATTCGTACTTCGAAACAACCGACGCAGGATATGCCGCATACAAGGCCGACTCAAACCCCTTCAGGAAGGTAAATTCCGCCGAGCGGCGGTCCTCCTGGATGGAGATTGACTCGGAAGCAATTCCATTGACAGAGATGCAGTCCGTCTCGTTCCAGAAGACGGCATAACTCGTTTCGTCCTCATTCGGGGACATCGAGGTTCGGGTGTCCGCAGCGCCCTCCTCAAGCGACGCCCGGATAACAAATCCGCGAGTTCCGCCACCGTCGTCCATCGCCTCCTGCTTCTGGCACGAAACGCCCGAAGCAAGCAGGAGAATCACCGACAGAGACTTCATTATCAATCTGTTCATATTCATTTTTTCCATTATTTTTCATTGCGAATCGAGTAGGGTTCGGGCATGGGCCGCCCTGAGGGGGTGCCGATTGGCTTGATCGGCACCCCCTCCGCACGGGATCAGGCTCCTGGTCGGCTCTTTTTTCTATACCTGAACTTCTGTTAAGATTCCGAACGACGGAACATCATTCGGCAACGCCCGTCATACGCCGGATGAAGGCCACCTCCTCCTCGTTCCACGGCGTACCGTCGGCATGGAGGATGTCATGGAACCACACCTCAGGCTCTTCAGCCCAGGGGATCGACCGGCCTTTCTCATCGACCTTGTTCCACGGATAATGGAAGTTGCATTTCCCGGCCGTCAATCCGAAATTGATCGCCCCGACATTGTATTTCTTAAAGATAGGCATCGCCTCCTCGAAGGTCGAGATCGGACGTCGCATGTATTCCGTGCAGACCATCGGTCGGCCATAGGGAAGCAGAGTCTTGATGAACTTTTCGAGAACGGTTCCGCTCGCATAGCAATGGAAGCTGATCACGTCGCTGTTTTCCAGAGCAAAAGTCACCTCTGGAAGGCTCGTTCCAGGAACGCCGACCTCACGCCACAGCGGAGCCGTCAACGGCTGGGAGGGGTTGCAGGAGCGCGCCCACTCGAAGGTAGCCTTCATCAACGGCACGGAATTGGTCACACCCCGGCGATGGTTTTCGGGCTCATTGTACAGACACCACAAGAGGATTCGCTCATCGTCGGCATAGCTGCCGATCAGATCCTTGACCATGGCTTCGAGTTCTCCCCAACGGGTCGGATCATTCACATAGTCGGCGCCGGGGGTCATCACCCATTGCGAGTTGTGGTTCCCGCGTACGGCATCGGGTTGTTTGCCCAGATGCGGATCGATACATTTTCCCCCGTTCGTCCAGAAGGTCGGCAGCGCCCGGATCTCGTGCTTGTCGCACAGCTCCAGGAACTGAGAGAAACGCTCCTTGAATCCCGCAGGATCCGCCGTGTAGACGAGATTGGAGAAGAAGATCCGCACCGTATTGAATCCCAACCCCTCCGCAAACCCCAGTTCACGGTCGATCGTCTCGGGATCAAAGGTCTCGGCCTGCCACATTTCGATCTGGTTGATGGCCGTCGAGGGCACATAATCACACCCCACGATCCAGCCCTTGTCCGCCATCCATTGATTGGCCCGTTCGGCCGACCAGCGTTCGGCCACTACCGGGGCTTTGCAGCACGAAGCCGCCAGAAAAAGAATCGAAGTCGCTAAAAATAAGATTTTTTTATTCATAATCCGTCGTTTTTTAATTCAATCGCAATCTGAGGCTCAATCTACCTGAATGGAAAGCCATTTGGACGTATTGCTGGCATCGCAAAGGACATCCTCGACATTGGCCGCCGCATCAAAATATCCGAAGTTGACCAACACCCGTCCATTGACCAGTTCAATCGAACTGCGGGGTACGGCGATCTCGGCCCGAAAACCGTTATCCTGATCCGTCTTGTCCGTCGGAGTACCGTCGAAGGCCCCGGCATACGATATCCCGAAATCGGCCTCGCGCCACCCTCCGGCATATTGGTCCGTACTCTTGATCCGGTCATATCCGAAACGGATTCGGCGAGATTTGGCCGAAAGGTTTTCGGTATCATTGTCCGGAGAGAGCAGGATGTAGGCAAAATCCGTGGAGGAGAGACTCTCGTCGAAGACCTCCACCAGGAAATAGAGGTTCTCCGCATCCGCCGAGCAGCGCAGGGTGGCCTGAGCCTGGCAACGGGAGCCGACAAAAAGAGCCTCATCGCTCTCCGCCCACTCGGAATCGTCACCATCGAGCGCCACCTGACGGGATGTCGCCCGAATCGAATGATTCAGATGGAATCGGGCCAATGCGATGGTTGCATTGTCTGCCCCGTCCCGCGAATCGCGCATACAGGAGAGCACCGTATGCGAGTCCGTCAAATCCAGTCCTCCCCAGGAACCCACATCGGGCAAGGCCGGCAGGTCGGTTGCCCCGAACTCCGTAGCCGTAGCATTCCCGATCCGGAAATGCTGCCGCGAATCCGTACCGCCATAGGACAACAACGTCTCGCCCGAAGGGAACTGCACCAGATAGGGTGCCGCGCCACGCATAACGACACTGTCGATACGACGCTCTTTCGGGGTAATCTCATCCCCTTCCAGATAATCCCAGGAGCCGTCTTCGTGGGAAAAGACCATGGCGATCGAGAACTGGTCGCTGTAACCGCCCGAAGCGTTCACCACCCGCTGATTGCAGCTCTCCATGGCAAAGGCGAAGCGGTTCGATTCGTTCAGGATGATACCCACCGGCATCTGATAGGTATAGCACCACATGTTCTTCTGGGCATTCCACCAGAGTTTGCGCATTACGCGATAGGCTGATTCTCCCAAGGCCGGCTCCCAGGTCTCCCCGCCGTCAATCGACCGCAGCATGTCCGTTCCCGAGTGGCTGCCGCTGGTCCACGGACGACTCTCCGAGAAAAAGCACTGGATCTCACCCGAGGGCAGCTCGATCAGATGCGGCTCCCAGCAGGGTCCGTGATAGATCTCCTTTTCGCCGAACCAGGTATAACCCCCATCCTGGCTCCGTTTGACGACAATCCCCTGTTCCGCCGTATAATTCGGATTGCTGTAGGTATTCACCGTACTGAAACTGGCCACAGCCAGCAGTTCGCCATTCGCCAACTGAAGGGTATTGGCATTGGTAAATCGGCGTACGTCCGGTTTTCCCAACCCGTTGTAGACGTTCTGCCCCTGCCACAGATATCCCATGTAGACCCAGTTCTTCAAATCGCGGCTCAGTGCATAATACGTATTCTCGCCGTTTCCATTCACTCCCACGGCATCCTGCCAGGTCAGAATATAGCTTCCGTCGCGCAAGGTCCGGATCCGCGCATAGGTCGGCAGATAGACATTGTTGGCCGCCCCCAGTTCGATGTAGGAGCGATAATCCATTTTCACGGTGGAACGGTCCCAGTCATCCGCATGGGAATTGATTTCGGATTCCCCACGGTTCAGGCGGGTGAATTCGGTCAGTTCCAGACTCGTCTGCGTTCCTCCTCCCTGACTACCATGGTCTCCGCCCTGTGTCTCCTTCGTACAGGAAAGGGTCAACGCAAGCACACACAGCACTCCCAACATGCCGCAAGTTCGATTTTTAATTCCAACCTTCATTTTGCTTGATATTCGTATTTTTTTCAACTTCCGATTGCGGGATGGCCCATTTCAGGTAGGCGTCGCCGCCCCAAATATAGGTATAGACGGGAGCACCCCAGACATTCTGCAGGCCGTTCTTGGCAACAAACTTGTCCGTCTTCCAGGTTCCCCATCTCAACTCCTCGAAATAGAGCTGCTCTTCGCAGGCCAGTTCCCACTTCTTTTCATTGCGGATGCGGGCCCTCATCTCCTCAACCCCCGACACCTTGGTATTCGTATTTCCGGGAGCATTGAGCAAGGCGACTCCGGCCCGGTTGCGGACCCGGTTCACATAGGAAACCGCCTCCTGCCAACGCCCCTGTTCGTTAACCGCCTCGGCCTGACTCAGCAACACGTCGGCATAACGGATGATCGGGACATCCACCGGGTTGTAACCGATGTTGGTATACTCGCGTCCCTTGGTCACGAACTTGCGGATCGGGTAAAGCATATAGGCATTGTTCCCGTAGCGCAGGTCCAGGCTTGGTGCCTGCCAGTCCCGATAGGGGTAGCGGCTCGTATAGGTCACGACCGTACCCGAGGCTCCACCGTCATAGGTCGAATACGGCGTGATCGCAATGGCGGCAAGACGCGGGTCTCGATTCTCATACGCCGCACGCAAGCGCACCTCATTACCCAAAGCATCGTATTTCGACATGTCGGCCCCATAGGTGCTCATCGCCGTCTTCTCCGTATCGGTCAATCCGTTGCGCAGGAAGTAGACACTGCGGGCCTCGGGCGTCATCGAGCTGTATCCCGGGAAGTAATCGTCCCAACTGAAGGGTTTTCCGTCGACCTCCTCAAAGGAGTCGATGAAATTCACATTCAGATAGTGCTGATACTTGCCGTAGCCCACCGTGCAATAATTGCCGTAGTTGTTCGAGAAGGCGTTGCCCTGCCCCTCCTCTTCCACCATCTGCACCGAAAAAACCATCTCCTCGCACTTTTCATTGGTTTCGGTGAAGAGGCTTTCATAGGAACCGGTGTAAAGGTCGTATCCGCACTCCCCCACCTTGCCGAAATCCGCCTCGGCCAGATCGTACTGCTTGAGCCACATGTAAGCCTTGCCGCGCAGAGCATAGGCAGCACCCCTGGTCACACGTCCGTAATCGGCGTTCCCGGACACATACCGGTCGGGGATCTCGGAGCAATCGATGCAATCCGTACAGTCCTTCACGACAAGTCTCCAGATCTCCTCCTCCGACGAGCGGCCCAAGCGATACTCGTCCGGAGCCAGGTTCCGGTCGTAATAGGGAACCCCGCGCCACAGCGCATTCAGGCGATAATAGTGATAGGCCCGCAGGAACTTGCACTCGGCAATGCGCTTCGCCTTCGTCGCATCGGACATGTCCGGCACCCGGCCGATGTTCTCGATCACATCATTGGCCCGGTTGATCCCCTCGTAGAAACGTTTCCAATAGGTCTGGAACATCGAATTGTTCGGCTGCAGCGTCCCAAAAAGGTAGTTGTAATCGAGGTTGACGATTCCCTCCTGCGGGTCCATGACCGAAGAGAACGAATCCCAGTTCAGGACGGAACGGTCCGTCGAATTGTAATCGTAGAGCAGATTGGAATAGCCCCCCGTCACCACACTTTCGGCCAACGTCGCCGAGGAAAACATGGTCGAGGAGCTGTTCTCACTATAGGGATAACGGTCCAGAAATTCGTTGCACGAAATCAACGACAGAAGTCCCGCACCAAGAATCGATATTTTGAGAGCTTTCATACCCGTATGCATTAGAATTTGATGTTCAGACCAATCGTATATTGCCGCAGATTAGCGTAATAGTTCATGTTGTCCGTGAATTCCGGATCGATCCCGGGATAATCCGTAATCGTGAAGAGATTGTCACCCGTCAGGAAGATCCGCAGCGATCCGATTCCGACCTTCCGCGTTAGACGCTCGGGAAGCGTATAGCCGATGGTGAGGTTCTTCAGTTTCAGATAGTCCGTCTTGTAGAGGAACAGGGTCGAATAGATATTGGCACCGTTCTGTTCCGAGCCGTAGTTCATGGTCAAACGTCCGTGCTTCGAAGTAAGATTGGTCCGGGGATCATCCGGATTCTCCGGGTCGAAGAAGTAGTGGTCGTAGGCTATTTCGTAAGGCAGCGTAAACTTGGGATTCGTCGAATAGGCGTTGTAACCCACGTATCTCCAGTAACGAGCTCCGCCGCCGGCTCCGGCAAAGCGGGCCGAGAAATCAATCCCTTTCCAGCCGAGTTCGATGTTGAAGCCGTAGTAATACTTGGGCGTCTGGCTGACATTCTGGAACGTGTAGTCGTTCGAGTCACCGTAAACGCCGTTACCGTTGGCATCCTCGTAAATGTAGTCACCATACCAGATTCCGTCCTTGGCGATATGCTGGTTCGGAAGGAACGAGTTGCCCGCAGCCACCATGGCCTCCAACCAGGTCATATCATCCGGCGTGCGAATCATTCCGTCCCGCGGACCTCCCGCCGGATTCACGGACCCGTCCGCAAAGAAGTAGGAGCCGTCACCCGAATAGGTGTTGACCAGGATATACTCGTTGATGAGCCGGCCTTCGATCGTACGGCGTGCCGCATCGACCACCGTGGAGACATCGCCGATGTTGGTGACATAACTCCGCACACCGTTGGCGTCGGTCACCCAGCCGACCTTGAGCCGACCGTTGTATTTGGTCACCTTGTTCCAGTTCCGGGTAAAGTTGGCCGAAATGCCGTAGCGGAAATTCTTCACCTGATCACGCCATCCGATCGTAAATTCGAAGCCGCGGTTCGAAACCCCGCAAAGGTTCTGATAAGGAGCGCTCTTGTTGCCGATGGTCGCATAAACCGGAGCCTTGTAGAGAATGCCGTCGGTCTGCTTGTCATAATAGTCGGCCTCGAACGTCAGTCGGTTTTTCAGCGTGGCGAACTCCAGGCCCACGTCGAAAGAGGTCGTCGTTTCCCACTCCAGCAGATCATTCGACAGGGTCGACACGGTTCCCGAGGCCAGTTTCCCGCCAAACGGATAGGAGTAGCCCGAGGCATAGGTCGACAAATAGTCATAGTTCCCGATCGAGTTGTTGCCCAACTTACCCCAGGAGAGTCTCAGCTTCAGATTGTCCACCCAGGTACCCTTCAGGAAATCCTCCTGCGAGATGCGCCATCCGGCCGAGAACGAGGGGAAGAGTCCCCACCGGGATTGGCGGGCAAAACGCGACGAACCGTCATAACGGAGATTGACCTCGGCCAGATATTTGTCCGCATAGGAGTACGTGACCCGGCCGAAAACCGAGGCTGCGGCATAATCCGTCTGGGATCCGGAGATCGAGGTTGCTTCCAGGACGTTGTCCATTTCCTCCAGGACATTGTTTTCGAAGCCGGTCTTGGTCGATGCGAAACTCTGGTCGTTGAGGTAGTAAGCCTCGAAACCGGCCATGGCCGAGATATCGTGTTTCCCGTATGTTCCGGCCCAGTCGAGCGTCGTCTGGAACTCCCATCTTCCAGTGTGGGTCTGCGTGTAGGTCAGATATAACTTGCTCAGGTCGTTATAGCTGTAGGCCACCTCGTCGCGGCTGAACGAATAGGCATCACCCAAGGTCGGATGCTGCTTCTGCAGGGCATCCCTCCAGGAGTAATTGAACGACGCATGGTAACGAATGTTCCACGGCAGTTTGACATTGACAAAGGCGGTCGTATTGTTGTAATGCGTGATATTCGAACCTTTGTAACGGTTGAAAAAATAGAGGTTGTTGCGTGACTCGGAACTCTGCTCGGGGTTCTCCATCCAGCCGTATTTCCCGTCGTAGTAGGGATAGATGCAGGGGACGCCCCGCGAAAGCAGGGTCATCGACCCGGAGATGTCCGCCAGCTCCGTATCCGAACGGTACCCATAGATCCGTGCCCCGACTTCGAGCCATTCGGTCACGTCCGACGAGAGATTGAACCGGTAGGAGGTCCGCGTCACTGTCGAATTGTCGATTACGCCCGGATTGTCCATATACGACACCGACATGAGATATTTGATACGCTCCGTCGAGCCGCTGGCCGAGATCGAATGCTTCTGATAGACCGAAGGGGTAAAGATCGCCTCCATCCAGTCCACGTTGGGATAGGCCACATAGTTCGGATAGCCCGAATCGGCAATGCCGTTGGGAGTCTTCTCCTTTTCGCGCCACAGGTCGATCATCGTCTGGCTGAACACATTGGCCTTGCCGACATTCCAGGCCGACTCGTTCATGATTTCCATGTAGTCGGCATAGTTCGAAATGACATCGAAATAGTGTTCCGGCTCTTGATAGGCCACCATGCCGGTATACTCGATATTAAAGCGACCCTCCTTGGCCGTTTTGGTCGTAATCAGGATCACGCCGTTGGCTCCGCGGTTTCCATAGATGGCGCAGGAGGCGGCGTCCTTCAAGACCGAAATCGAGGCGATATCCTGCGGATTCACATTATTGATGGTTCCCTCGAAACCGTCCACAATGACCAGCGGCGCGGCATCATTGAGCGTTCCCACGCCGCGAATCCGCATCGAAACCCCTTCGCTGCCCGGTTTTCCGGAGGTCTGCGAGACATACAGACCCGCGCTCACACCCTGCAACAGTCCCGACGTCGTGGTAGCGGGACGGGACTGCGACAACTCCTCATAATCCACCGTCGAGACCGAACCGGTCACATTCACCTTCTTCTGCACGCCGTAACCGACGACGACCAGTTCATCGAGTATCTGGGATTCCGGCACCATCTCGGCATTCAGGACGGTGGAGGCCCCCACCTTGAATTTCTGGCTCCGATAGCCCAGGAAATTAAAGATCAGCGCCTCTTCGGGCGCAGCTTCGATCCGGTATTTTCCATACGAATCGGTCGTCACGCCCCGGTTTGTGCCTTCGACAATCACCGAAGCGCCGGTCAACGGAAGCCCCGACTCATCATAAACCACACCGGTAATGACGTTGCGCTGAGCCATGGCCGGCAGCGATACCGCCAAGAGGACCAATACATACAATATCTTGCTGAATATGCTTTTCATAACGGGTTCCTTCATTAAACTGTTTACCATTCAATCTTGACGGAGTTCACGTTGCCGGATTTGTTCACGAACGCAAACAATGTAGCACCGATATCGAACGTCTTCCGTTCTTCGGCCGTCAGCTCGCGGCACGCCGTCGAATAGGCGCCCGCAGGGTTGGTAATGTATCCACCATGCGCCACCTGGAAACGGATCTTCAGGTGTCCGCTCTGGATGGCATTCTCGAAGCGCATCTTGACTTCGTACTTGATACCCTCGAAACTGCCGTCCCGATTACCGTGTTCGATCATCAGCGTCGACGTCATCGTGAACTGTCCGTCGGGCGAAGTATGCGACGAGCGGTCGCATTTCCACTCCTCACCGTCGAGGTAGTAGACATCCCAGAACAACGGGGCGCCGCGTCCGTAGGTCGGCAGGGTCAGCGTCACCTCCGTGCCGGCCTTGAAGTTCCGAACCGGAACGTCAAACTCGAAATAGTCGCCCGTCCACGAGCCCTTGACACATCCCGAGCTGTAGTTGTACTGAACGAAGTTGTTCACCTCGATCTTGACAGGTGCGGGGTTGTCCTCCGACACCTCGTAGGTCATGGTCGCCTGAGGCTGGCTGGCCGTCCAGATATGGTCGGTCATCCAGAGCGGCTGGGTCGTCGTATTGAATACGCCGACACCGTCCCGATAGCCGATCGGCCACTCGACGGGAGACGTACAAGGTATGATGCCGTCGCTGGACGAACTCAGGGTCTGTGAAATGACCTCACCGGCCGCATACGACGTACCGGCCTGGTTGGCCAGCAGCGGAACGGAGTTCGTCGCACCGTCGACATCGGTAAATTCCACACGCAACCCCTCCTCCGGCACGGTAAAGGGGGCGATCAGCACCGTCACCGGCGTATATCCCGACGGGAGTTCATAGCCGTTCGCGCCGAAATCCATCATAATCTCCCGGGCTCCGGAGCCGTTAACCACCGTTGTTTTTCCCGTATAAATATCATAGGTCGCTTCATAGGCGATATCCGAGGTCAACGGATGATCCTCGGAAGCCTTGACGACCATTTTTTTCAGCACGGTGTTCGACATGGCAACGATGTCGTCCGGAATCTCCAGGGTGAGCAGGCAGGAGGGCATTTGGAAATCCATCGCCACGGGTGCCACAACACCGGTCACAGAGGCTTCGGCTACATACAGGCTCTGCAACGGCTCTCCGAATACCACTTCGTCCGGGATGCTCGCCGGAAGTTTGGAGAGATCCTTGATCGAAGCGTCGTAAGGCGTATAGGCGTAGAAACGATAATTGTGGTCTCCGGACCGGGCAATGATGTTGTCACCATCGCTCTTCTTCACCAGATAGGCCTGTTGCGACGCAGCAACCGGAGTGAAACAGGCCGGATCATTCGCACTCATCAGGACATTCTCCGTTCCGTTCCGCGTGCAGGTCGCCCGAACACCGACAACGTCGTCTTCGGACCACTCACTTCCGGCCTTCGTGGCAGAGAAATTAACATCCAGGGAGTCGTACTTCAACCCATGGTTGTTCTCCTCAGCCTCGCCGCACGCGACCAGAGTCAGTGCGGCAACAGCCAAAACCAGATGTAAAGTTCTTTTCATTTGATTGGTGGTTTTAAGTTGGTTTGCATCGATGAACAAATATATCCACAGCAGGCAAAACCGATCAAAAGATATGATGCAAAAGATGCAAAATTCCAATCAATGCCCGCCAGAAGGCCTTCCAAGCCACAATCTACTGCTCGGAGGCCTGATCCCGTACAATTTCAGTAGGGGTTTTACCGTACTTCTCCTTGAAGCATTTGGTAAAGTAGGAGAGATTCGAGAAACCGACCGAATAACAGATTTCGGAGATATTGTTTCCGTGAGAATTCTTCAACATCTCCGCAGCGGCCGCAATCCGCATCGAACGGACATAGTTGTTCGGCGACGTATTCAACAATTTGCGGATCTTACGCACCAGGGTCGACTGGCTCATATTCATCTGTTCGGCCAGGAATTCGTTCGAGAGTTCGGCATTCCCGAGATTCTCGCGGATGATGGAGCTGAACTTCTCCAGGAACTCCTCATCCTTTCTGGGGAGTCCGAACATGTCGACGGCCATTCCCGAGACTCCCTGCTCCAGCGCATTGCGCAGGAGTACCCGGCGGTCGAGGATGTTCTCGATACTCGAAACGAGGTACTGCAGGTCGAAAGGCTTCTCGATATAGAGGTCCGCTCCGGCCTGCATCGCCTGGATTTTCGACTGTACGGAACCGCGGGCCGAGATGATGAGGACCGGGATGTGCGAAATTTCAATATCCTCGCGGACCTTCGCACACAATTCGAGGCCGGACATTCCGGGCATGGAGATATCCGTCAACAACATGTCCACATCGCTCTCCTTGAGGATTTTCAAGGCTTCGACACCCGTCGGAGCCATGAGGATCGCATAGTTCTCGGCGAGTTTCGAGGCCAGATACTCGCGGAATTCGCGGTTGTCGTCCACGATCAGAATACAGGGAAGTTCCGGTCCCGTCTTCTTCTCCTCCTCGAAAAGCTCCTCACCCCCCATCTCGGGCGTCTTCTCTTCGGAATCGACCATCGGCAGGGTCAACACGAAGTCCGTCACGTCCGTACGCCCGGATAAGATCAGATCGCCGGAATGCATCCGAGCCAGATTCTTGGCCAGCGGCAAACCGATTCCCACACCGCCTGAAACCGGAGTCGAATCGTTTTGATACTGGACGAAAGGCTTGAAAATCTCGTCCCGATACTCCTTCGGGATCCCGGGGCCGTCGTTGATGAAATCAGCCACAACCCGTCCTTCGTCCGTACGGACGCAGATGGTCAAACTCGTCTCCGCATACTTGATCGCATTGAGCAGCAGGTTGTTCAGGATCTTATCCAAAGCGGCCGAATCGGCATATACGACCGCCTGTTCCAGATCAGCCTGCACCTCGATGGTCAGATTGCGGTCCCGGGCGACATCCGCAAAACTGAACAGCAACGAATGGAGCCGCTCCAGGAAATCGACGGGTTCGCACTTGAGCGCATAGCCCATCCGCTCGATGCGGACGTAGTCCAGCAGTTCGTTCACCAGCTTGGAGAGGTACTCCGCACTACGGTACATAACGTTCAGGTCGTGCTGGTTCTCCTCATCTGCACACCGGCTCATCACATTGCTCAAGGGCGTCTTGATCAACGTCAGCGGCGTCTTGATCTCATGGATGACATGCGAAAAGAAATTCATCTTTTCATGGAACATCTCCTCGTCCTTGGCCTTCTGATAAGCCTCCTGTTCGCGCTCCTTACGCAGCCGGAGGCGATGCTGAATGACCAGCACGCAGAGCAAAAACACGACCAATACGATCAGAACAACCAACATCGCCCCCGGAACCGAGGCCCAGAAGCCCGGATGTACGGCAATCACAAGCGGCGGCCGTACCTCCATCCACTTCTCATCGGACTGAGCCCGTACCCGAAGCCGGTACTGCCCGGGAGGTACATTATAATAAAAGACCGATTTCGTAGCGGCAATGTCCCGCCAGGAGCTCTCATACCCCTCCAGCAGACACTGAACCTTGTTCGAGAAGGGAGCCGAAAGCCCGAGCAGCGAAAAATTGAACCCGAACGAATTGTTTTCGCGATCGAGCGAAATCTTCGACATGAGATCGAGGTTCTCCGCAAACCGGGCTTCATGGTCGCCGATCTGCATGGAGGACAACACCACGGAGGGAATGTTCGAAGTTCTCGGCAGCGCTTCGGGATTGAATCGGATGAAGCCATTGTCGGATCCGAAGTACATGTCTCCGGAGGCGCTCCGGAAGGCGCTGTTCGTAAACTTCGAATCCAGCAGACCATCGATACGGGTATAGACATATCCGCCGCCGATCTCGGGATTGAACTCCACAAGGCCCTCGTCGGAGGCAAGCCACAGGTTCCCGGCCTTATCCTCCAACGCCTTGAAAAAGACATCGGACGTCAGTGCCTGGACGTTGCGGCGGTCATACACCGTGAAGCGTCCGCTTTCACGGTCGAACATTGCAACCCCAATACTGAAGCCCACAGCCCAGATCCGTGCCTTGTGGTCGATGAAAATCGAGCAGATCTTGTCATTGGTCAGTCCGCAACCCGACGAAGCGTCGTAATTGACCAGTTTGTCCGAGATGGAGTCCCAACAATAGACCCCGTTCGCATAGCTAGAGAACCAGACAACCCCTGGATGCAGCGGGTCCTCGACCGCCGAGGTGGTGAAAATACCGTCGAACGCCGGAATTTCAAGAAACGAGTCTGACGACCGTTCATATCGGAAAAGCCCCAACGTCGTACCCACAAAGATCTCTCCGTCCGAAGTTTTGTAAATCATGTAGACATTTGGATCGTTCACGCCCTGCACCCGCTTCAGAACGCCATAGACCTTGAGCCGGTTCGCGGCAATATCCAGACGGAACAGTCCGACCCGCGTTCCGAACCACAAATATCCGTCGTCATAGCAAATCGAGCAGATTCTTGACGGAATCCCCTCAAGCCGGTATTTCGAGGTCCGGTGTGCCTGCGGATCGTAGACCAGCAGCCCCTTCTCCTCCGTGGCTACCCAGATCCGCCCCGCTTCATCCTCGGCAAAGCCGCTGACCAGGACATTCTCCAACGACTCGCCGTCGGCAAGATACTGTTTCTCGAAATTGTTCTGGCTCGGGCCCGAATAATTGACCCCGGCATCCTTCGTCCCAACCCACAAGCCGCCGTCCTTGTCCACGAACGTGCAGGTGGTATAATCGTTGGACAGCGAGAACATGTCCATCTCGTCGTTCCGCAGGCACAGGGACTCTCCCGTAAGCAGATCGTAACGCCAGACACCCTTCGACGTCGACAGCCAGACATTGCGGTCGTTCTCCAGAAAGGCATGTTGCAATAGCGAGTTCTCGGGCAACGCCAACAGCACCTCGACACGTTTCGCAACCAGATCGACTTCGGAGAGCCCCCGTTTCATACTGGCAACGAGGAGGCTGCCGTCGGGAGCATAGAAGAGCCCCTCGATCTCGTCATCCTCGAAAAAATCCGACTGATCCCCCAACACCACCGGATGTACCTCCCGAAACGAACTGTCCGCGTGGTAAAGATTGGAGTGATAGCGGGAGATCCACACATCGCCGTCGACGCACCGGAGCATCTTCCGGAATCCCGAAAATCCGATCTTCCGATAGGGCCATTCGTGAAGTTCCCCACGGTGAATGTCATAGGCGAAACAGCCTTGATCGTTCACAAGCATCCAGACCCTGCCGTCGGGTTCAACGGTGATGAACGTCACCTTATTGGTGATGACGGAGCCCTCGGAGCTGACCGTACGCAGAGGAACGAAGCGATCCTGCCGGTAACTGTACATGCAGACCCCTTTATCGGTCCCGATCCAGAGATTGCCCTCCGAATCTTCAACAATCGAATAAACGAAATCGGAGTCAAGGCCCATTTCCAACATTCCGTACACCTTGAACGTATTTCCGTCATAGCGGTTCAGGCCCTTGTAGGTTCCGATCCAGATGAAGCCCCGGGAGTCCTGCATGATGGCGCTGATTCCGTCATAGGAGAGGCCGTTGTTGTCCTTGGTCAGGTGGGTGAATTCGTAACCCCAAACCCGGACGGAGAGCAGCAGTCCGAACAGCGTCAACGACACAAAAAAAGGGCGGATCATGCTACTTGACATAAAAATGCCACTCGGTTATCGAAGAGTAGGTTTCCCCGGGCCGGAGCACAGTTGACGGGAATTCGGGCTGATTCGGCGAATCGGCAACATGAAATGTTTCCAGCAGCATTCCGCAATACTTTTCCATCGGACCGCATTTCCCGATCTGACTGCCATCGAACGTCCGACCCGTAAAGGTCAGAAAGGCCGGTTCGGTACTCAGGGTCACGACTCCGCGGCCGCTCTCCGGAGCGTAGAGGTCCACGACCTTCCGCAACGACCCGTCCCAATCCCGGATGATCCAACACCCGGACATACCATTGGCGATGCGCAACTGCTCATCGGCATAGTTATCCAACCGATAATCGACCCGGCGCATCTGCCGGAAGTCAAACGGCGAACCCTCCACCGGAAGGAGCCGGTCGGGACAAAGCTGCCGGTTGGCCAGGACATACGTATCGGACTCCACCTGCATCAGATGATTCATGACATAACGGTCCCCGGGACCTTTCAGGTTGAATACCGTATGGTTCGAGAGGTTGACGACAGTCGGGCGGTCGGTGGTCGCCTCATATTCGATGCGGCAGACATTCTCTTCGGTCCACCAATAGGTCACCGAGCAATTCAGATTTCCGGGATAACCCTGTTCACCATCGGGGCTGACACGCTGGAATCGCACGCCGACCCGATCCTTCTCCTGCAGGGGCGTACTCTCCCAAACAAAGCGGTCAAAGCCCTCGGGACCGCCATGACACTGGACGGGGACTTCGTCCCGCAGTTCATTGGGCACCAGTTCGTATTTCTGACCATCGATGGAAAACGAGGCATGGTTGATCCGGTTTCCATAGCGGCCGATGACACAACCCATAAACCGCTCCGCGCCCTTTTCAAACGATGCAATGTCCCCGTACCCCACGACAACATCTCCCAGCACACCGTCCCGGTCCGGAACCTGAATGCTGACGATCCGCGCACCATAATCGCACACGGTCATCCTTGCGCCCGAACGGTTCGTCAAGGTATAAAGCGTCGTTTGCTCTCCGGTCGAAAGTGTCCCGAAATCCGACGAAACCACAGAGAGGCGGCCGCCGTCGCACGAACATAACCCAGCCGCTGACAACAGCAGCAACAAATACCAATGTCTCACGATCGCCATACGATTTTTATGATTATGATTTTGGTAGATGACATTTTTTGAAAATGTATTGCCAAGCATTTAATTATCAACGGTTTATGTTTACAGAAGCCCCTAAGATTCAGTAACTTTAAAGAAAAGTTCGCTGCTTTCTCTATGAAGGTTACTGATTCCAAGGATTTGGTTAAAGTTAGCCAAATCCGCCCGATTATGCAAGAGTATTTTGGAATTTCGATGGATCTTGCCCGCATAAAGCTTATGGCTTATATGCTCCATGCACTTTGTGGGGTGCAGACTGTGAGCCTTCACAAACTGGTTTCGGCGATGCCTGCGTCGGTTGAGCGCGATTCCAATCTGCGCTGCATTCAGCGGTTCATCGCCAACTATGCCTTGAACCTCAACCTGGCAGCAAGGATGATCTTCTCTTTGCTTCCTGTTAAGGACGGTTGGGTTCTGAGTATGGACCGAGCCAACTGGAAGTTCGGAGAGTTCAACATCAATATACTCACCCTCGGCGTCACCTACAAGGACATTGCCGTTCCATTGCTGTTCAGCCTGTTGGGCAAGCGCGGAGATTCCAATTGGGAGGAACGCAAGGCTATAATGGAGCGATTCATCCGACTTTTTGGACATGGCTGCATCGACTGTCTTGTGGCCGACCGCGAGTTTATCGGCAAGGAGTGGATTGGATGGCTCAACGACAACAGAATTCGATACTACATCCGTATCCGGCAGGACATTTGGATTGTCAAGCCCTCCACAGGAGAAAGAATCAGGGCATGGTGGCTCTTTAATTCCCTCAAAGTCGGACAGGAGAAGTTCTACTACAAAACCGTTCTGCATAAAGGGCAGTATGTTTATCCTGCCGGAAGTCGAATCAAGAGGGTGCCCGAGCTTCAGATTCTGATCCGTTTCAACCGGTCTGAAGATGGAGTCGCGAGCTACAAAAAGCGTTGGGAGATTGAAACGGCCTTCCGCGCCATAAAATCTTCGGGCTTCAACATAGAGGACACATACCCGCGAGACAGAGAGCGCATCGCACGTCTGCCTGCGATGGTCCGCATCGCTCTCGTATGGACGCATCTCGTTGTTTAACATAAAGATACACACGTTAAACCTATTAAAATTCTGAAGCATGGAAGAAGAGATAAGCGTTGGTCAAGTATGGTCTTAAGGAAATCTCAAACGTGATTTTACGACCGACATACACACCTAAATTCGATGTCTTCAAATTTTTGTCATGTACTTAATATTTATTCTTAAAAAATTTGCAAAAAAATCATAGAAATATGCATAACCCGTTGTGCGTTTATGCTAAATACACAACGGGTTATGTTAAAGCATGAGTATGTCATTTAATGACATACTTACCTAAAATGGGGAATTCCGCGATACGTAAGGTTGTACATCCATAAGGAATCAGCACGATATCTTCTTCTGACGTTTTAATTTCTCGGCCAGCTGGAATACTGTATGGCAACGGACCTGCAGAGCCGTTATATATATTCCAATCCGGAATTTTCTTGCCCTTCGTCCGAATTTCAAGCGGAGCTCCGGAAATATTCCAGGGATAGGATGTTACGTCGGTGCGTACCGCTACCCGGTAATGTTCTTCCATTTTGGCCGGGTCTCGTGCAATCAACGCGTAATTCCAAGGAGAGGTTGTATGAACCTCCCAAAAACCTTTGCCCAGACGTCCATTTGCGGGAACATTGTCGTTCCACTGCCATTTTTCCTCAAGACGCAATGCATAGACCAAAGGGCCTCGCTCCACACTTTGGGAGCGTTCGTACCATTCCGTCAGTCGAATCTTCATCGGAAGTTTCAATACCACCAGATCATCATTTCGCCAAGTCCTCTTTATAACAGCTATACCGTTCTTTATTTTATCCAATTTTATGCTTTTGCCATTCACGTGCAATTCAGGAGCCGTACACCATTCAGGGATGCGCAGGTGAAAGGGAAAACAGACAGGATTGTCGGTGTAGATTTGGAAGCGAACCGTTTCTTCGAAAGGATATACGGTTTTTTCCTTGATCAGAATTTGTTGTCCGTTGATCTCTGTTTTGACTTGTGACGGAGAGTAAAGCAGGGCTGCAATTCCCCCGTCGTTTGTTTTATAAAAAAGATTTTGTACGAACTTCGGCCATCCCTGGTGCATGTTGGATGTACAACAAGGATAACCACTTAACAATCCGAAACAGGTGGTCGTTCCATGATGGTTTGTATCAAAATTTCGGTCGCACATCGAAATTTCGACTTGGTTGATTTGCTGAAAATATTGACGGGTCATGAAATTATCCGAGATCTGTGTCGGAAGTGCATTGAATGCAATGCGTTCGATTTGAGATGCATAGTCTGGATCTCCGGCGATTTGCAACATATTCTCCAAAGAGAACATCATCTCGACAGCCGTACATAATTCGGAACCTTGGGTCGGGTTATTGCCGTGCAGCGCCTCGTCTCCAATGATAACTCCGTGTGGCCCGCTGATGAAGGTATTGATATCTTTTAACCCCTGTTTTGCGGCATCTACATATTTTTGCTCCGGGTGGCGCTGGTAATAGATTAACGGGGTCTTCATGCCGTGTGCGAGATTGACACAATGCATGCTTCCCGTATGCCACCAGTTGTGTGAGGTGAATATTTGAGTAAACGGGAAGGTTTGCGAATAAATGATCTCCCCCAGATCCAGCAGAAAATCATCCCCCGTAATATTATACAGCCAATATACGGACATCAAATTGTCGCCGCCGCGATAACGCGCCCAGAAAGTCCAGTGATCCAAAGGATACACAGGTAGTGTCTTCAGTTGATACTGGAAATATTTGGTCATAAAATCGATGACCCGTTTGTCACCGGTAGCCGAATAATATTGCTGCATTACTTTCAACATGACCATTTTGGGCCACCAATCTCCGCAGTTGTTACGCTGGATTCCGACAATGGTATTTTCATAGTCGGTATCGGGACCGAAATACCCGTTTTCCTTTTGGCTTGCCAAAGTCCATTCGATCCAAGGCTTAACTTTGGCAATCAGTTCTGCATCGTCAAGGATGTATGCCAACGGTAACAGACCGTCGATCCAATATGGTCCTCGCTCCCATTGATCTCCGTCTCCTCCTAGCCAGCCATTTGTCGGCCCCATTACGAGAGGATATAACCGGTCTAAGTTGCCAGACAGTCCCTCTTTTTGGCGAACGAGCATTTCTTCGAGCCATCCGGCCGGTTTGATTGCACCTAACGAAAACTCTTGATAGGGATTTTCCTGCAGTCCGGGTTTATCGGCTACTGGCTGGCCATATGCTATCGGCATACCGAGCGATAAAAGTAACGGGCAGACTGCAATTAATCTTATTACACCTTGTAATTTCATAATCATCCAAATATTTTTTAGCAGATGACATTTTTTGAGAATGTATTTATAAGCATCTAATTTACTAACGGATTGGCTTGTATAATACTCTGAAATTCAGCAACTTTAAAGAAAAGATCACTGCTTTCTCTATGAAGGTTACTGATTCCAAGGATTTGTTATGTAAAATTATACAAAACATTCGGTTTCGGGCACCAATCTTCAATCAATCTTTACAAGAATCCGAGCACAAAAAGGCGTGTATACTGTCTCACAACGTGTTCAGTCATCAGTCAGTCTCTTCATCCAAGAGAGCATCGACAGGTGCATCCGGCGGCGGAAAGATTTTTTCCCAAGCGTTTGCATGTATTTTCGGGCCCAAGGAGCTCCTTATTATAAAAGAGCCCGGCAATACGACAACGGGAACACATAATTCAAAAAATTAGCAAATGAACCGAAAACTACTGGTTTTGTAGCTCTTACTTACGACATTTCAAACAGGCAAATACTGTGCTTATTTTCTTTTTAGTCTACAAAAGGTCGATACCCAGTTCAAGTCAATTCGAGGTAAAGCATAGGATAAAATTCCTTATCCATAGCGGTAGGGCTAAACCATGACAAGTTATTTTTCGGGATTGTTTCGGTTCCTCCAATGTTCCCAAACGACTTCTGCCTAAATTATTAACATCATCAAAAATCTCCAAATAAAAGAGGTTGTCAGAAGATGATTCTAAACTGTAAGGGTTTTTCTCACGCTTGCAGACAACCTGAAGATAAATATCCAGTCGCACTCACGGGGAGTGTTATGATCACTTCTTCCATTGAAGTCTGTACCGACTGCTCATATGGCCATTACGGCAGTTTGCTGAACTCGCGTTCGCTCCCTTCCAGATGGCTGTCTATTTCCCCACCAGGACACATCTCCAATAGTGGCGCTAATACACTATCCTCACCGGATAAACATACCATCAATATTCTATTTTTCAATAGTTTACATCTTGAAATCCACCGATTCGAATGAATTATTCATAAATAAAGAGTATCTGTAAAATTAGTAAATTCTTTACTTAACTCACTTTAGTTTACATCCCTCAGTTTTGATTTTTCATGCCCGACTTTTACTCTTTCTATCCCTCCCTTTTCATTGGGCAACAATCTTCCGAAGCCGCCGGAGGAACTTTGCGCAAGGTTTGCCGGTGGCAACTCGTCCTGACCTTGCGTTGTCCGTCCGGCGGCTTATCTTTGCGGCAGAAAGGGAAGGGCTACTTGTTTTTTAACTTTGCTGCGTCGCGTTTGAGCTGTTCGGCCTCTTGAGCTTTCAGCCGCGCCTGCTCGTCGAGAGCCGCCCTTCTGCGTACCAAGCGTTCGTACTTCTCGACATCCTGCCGCATTGAGTCGATACGTCGTTGGTCCCGCTCGACCTCGAACAACTCCTCCAACTCCGACAGCCGTTTCGGTGATGCCTCACCCTTCATCAGCACATAGCGATACTTCAGATCGTTGTCATACCGACTTCGGTCGGGCCGCCAGTCTAAATAGAGTCCGACAGACTGCACCGCAATCACGACAAACATCGACATAAAGAGCCAAAAGTTGCGGGTTGCGTCAAGAGAGAGCGAGAAACGGTGCTGCACCATCCGCGGCGGCAACTCCTCGGGAATCTCCATCCCGACCACTTTCTCTTCCATCTCCGAAATCTGCGCTCCGAGGTCTTTCCTAATCTGCTCCTGCCGATCGGAGATCGCTTGAAGCAGTTGCTTGATCGCGTCCGTATCAACGGGCGCTGCCGACTGTGATCGGGCTTCGGCCAACTCCGTGCGGAGCGTCTTGATAAGGGTCTCCTTCAACTCCTCGTACATCTCAAAGGAGAGTTCCAGGGTGTTCTCTTTCATCTTTCTCGTATTTTAGGTTTGTTATCCGATTTTGCGGGAGCGTGCCTCCATGCGGCGCTTGCGTTCCATCAAGGCTACGGCCATCGCCTCGGCCGCCTTGTTGATCAGCGCCGTAATACGGGCTATATGCTCCTCGGGGCTCTCACCCTCGCGTCGCTGCATCATTTCGAGTGAAAGAGCAAATGGAGAGTCGAATGGCGGCAGCGGAATCGACCCGGCGCTGCCGAGCGACACCGATCCTGCGCCATGGCTTCCGCCTCCTCCACCGCCTCCCGCTGCGGAGAAGGAGCGCCGCCTCCGAACAGACCTGCAAAAGCAGCCCGGAAGCTCCCGGCTGCCGCCTTGAGTCCTGACATCAGGGTCGTATGCCGCTGCTGTGCCTGTCCGAAGTGGCGATCCAACTTCGAGAAACTGAAGGCCCGGTCAACCTTCGAGCCGGAGAACTCCAGCCCGTTTTTCGAGAACAGAACGCCCTGCTTTTGGCTGGTAGAACCGCAATACTTGTAGCGGACATTGATGCCCTGTTCCTTTAATCTCTCTTCCAGTTCGTTCCAGTTCCTGCATTTTGGCAGGCTGTCCTTGAACGCACCGTAGATCTCGTACCGGGTTCAGTCGGGCTCGCGTAGCCGCTCCCGCCAGACGGCCTCCTTGCCCGGTGCCAGATGCAACCCGAAGCGTTCGGTCAGCTCGCGGCACACCTTCGCATTGCGGAGCTTGATGTTGCGGTCGGAAATGGTCTGCCCGTGATCACCTACGCGATTGTAGACCAGATGGCAATGGGGATGGGGCTGGTCGAGGTGCCGCACCAAAAGGTATTGCGTATCGGTGATGCCCATCTTCTGCATGTACTCCCGGGCAATTTGTGTCATCCGCTCGTCGGTGAGCTTCGGGGCATCCTCCGGCGAAAACGAGAGGGAGATATGTCCGACGTTCTGCTGCAGACGGGGATTGAGGCGCGCCTGATCCTCGAAATCCTCGACCATCTCCCGCACACCGGGCGGCTCGACACCCCGAGCCTCCAGCACGCGCGACTGCTCCTTCATCACATAGCCGACCGTGCCGCCGAACGATCCTCCCGAAATGACCTTACCGATCACGGCGCAGGGCTTCGATCATCCGCACCAGCTCGGCCTGAAGCGTCGCATGTCGCACGGCAACGGCTGCAAATCCCTGGGCGTGGGCCAGCCGGGTCAGCTGGTTCAGATTGCGGGCAAGCCTCTTGAGTTGGGCGAGCCATTCGAGATGCTCACTCCGCAGCCGCTCGCGGACCGAGCCGTTGAGAATCAGTTGCCGCAGCACCTCGGTGCGCGGAATACCTGCCGCACGGGCCAGGGCGCGGAGCTTGAAGTTGCCGGCAGTGTTGCACCGCAGGGTGATGCGGTACTCCTGTTTTCGGGCACGTCCCAAAGGCGGACGGCCTCCTTTCTTCGGTGTATTCATGGATTGAAATTTTCGAGTTGAGACCATCGGGATAGGGCCTTGCGGCCGGTTTTTGGCTGACAAAAACACAAACTTGCATCCCTTAAACCTTCATTCCTCCCTTGGGTCGTAATTGCGGTTTTCGGGATTCGGTCTTTGTCTCTTCCGAATCATTCCGAAGCCGTTTGCGGGCGATCCAAAAGTCGTTGAGATCCTTGTAATCACGATAGAGATGCGCATGGTCGATCACCTGGCTGCGAGGACACCGACGGGTCAGTTCGGCGAGGGTACGACGACCCGCCTCGTCGTTGTCCAGAAAGGCATGGATCGTCGGATGCCGTTCGAGGAAAGGAAGCGCCTTCGGCAGGTTGACCACCGAGTTCAGAACTGTGGCGTCGATCCCGAACGGTGCGGGGTGCTTCATCGAGAGGCAGGCGAGGAAGTCCATGAATCCCTCAAAGACAATCACCTTGTCGGACTGGTGATCGACGGTCGTTATCTGTTTGGGCGAAGAGCTTCCCTTGAAGCGTTCGGACCGCAGCTCCCAGCCTCCGCAGTCATTCCGGAAGCCGATGGCGAAAAAGCAGTGGTTGCGGACCTGATAGCGTACCTCCCGACAATATGCCGCCGCAATTCCGGGTACAATGCCGCGTGAGGCAAGATATCCGAATAGGGCCGGATGGCGCAGCGGTGCATCCGAAAGGATACGGAGCGCCGGTTGGGAATTCGGGCTCTCGGTCGGCCGAGCATATCGCTTGCAGATGCGGGCGGCCAGGAGGCTGACGACACCTTCGGCCGCGTGTTGCAGGTGTTCGAAGGCTTCGCTGCGGCTGCATTGTTCCAGTCGCATGATGAGTGCGAGGAGCGTGCCGCCCTCACCAATCCCGAAGTCATACCAGAGATCCTTCTGGTAGTTCACTTTGAAGCTCGGCGTGCGCTCCTCGCGCAGGGGCGAGAGATACATGCTGTAGCCGTTTCGTTCGTACCGGGGCAGAATGCCGCGGCGGGCAAGATATTCCCGGATGGGGACCCGGGGAGCATATGGGGTGGTATTCATTTTTCTGTAAGTTTGTTGAGAAAACCGCGTAAAACGCAGTGAAAGAAAAGGTTGTCGTCTTACAACGTTCTTACACGGCAGTCGGTGCCGTAAGCCCGTAAGCGTTGTAAGATTTTGTAAGAGGATTTGTAAGAAATGTAAGAAGCAGAGAATAAGCCGAATATCCTTTGCTTCCAACAATCTTACAGACCGGAGACATCGTTCAGCAGTTCGTCAAGCAGTTTCCGCGTGACGGTATAGATCCGTGCCGTCTTGCTCTCCTGGCGTTGGGTCAACCCATTGTAGGTGATCGTATAGCGCTGGTAGTAGGTCGGCGGTGCCGGCCGCAGCTGCCAGCTCTCGGTCAGTGTCCGCCGCACGGTGGGATGATCGACCCGAATGCCGCGGATCTCCAGCATGTTCACCATGTCGCTCACGTCGAACTGATACTCCTCCAGCTTCTCGCCATCCAAGATGTCGCGGATGATCGACAGCATCTCGGCTTCGGGCTTGCTGCGGTTGTAGTGGATGATCCGCCGCAGGGCCTCCGTCGCCAAGAGTCGCGGGGAGAACCACAGGCGGCTCTCCTCGCGGGTCGAGAGCGTGCGTCGTTGCAGAAAGAACAGCAGCCCCGGGATTTCAGTCTGCATCCGGGCAAGCAGCTGCTGGTCGTCGTGCGTCAGCGGCGGGATACGCCGCACCCAGTAGCGAGTCTCCGCCGCCTCGATCAGCACGGGATTGCGCTCGTTGTTGGAGCACAGCACGAACTTCCCGAAGAACTCCACCTCCCGGCGGTCGCGCCCCTTTGCCTCGGCCTTGTAGCTGCGGGCCGTCGAGAGGTTCTTGATCCGTTCGGAGTCTTCGCGGCGGTTGAGCAGCACCTCATCCACGCAGATCAGCAGCTTGCCTGCCCAGTCGTCGTTGAACTGCGAACGGAAGTCCTCGTTGGTGTTGAAGGTGACATTCCCGCCGAAGATCAGTTTCAGCAGATTCAGAAAGGTGGTCTTGCCTGTATTGCGCTCGCTGGAGACCAGCAGCAGAACGGGCAGCCTCTGCAAGGGCCGCAGGTAGAGCAGCTGCAGATAGTCATACCCCATCTCGACCTGCTCGCCGAAGATGTGCGACAGAAAGCCGCGGATGTGCGGGAAATCCCCTTCGGCCGGCTGGAAGGGGATCGGTTCGTAACGATTCAGAAAGCCGTGGATCTCCCGCCGGTAGTTCGTGTGGTCGGGAACCGTGCAGAATCCGTCGTACTTCGGAATGCGGGCCAGGTAATCCTTCCCGAAATCCTGGCGCAGGGTCTCGACATTCCACGCCAGGAGGATCTCGATGCTCCGGCCGCTGCTCAACGGCTGCTGAACCCGCTTGTAGATGGTTGTTCCCACGCGAAGATAGGCCGCGCCGGTCTCCTTCCGTTTAGCGGTCATGACGGCCTCCTTTCAGGATTTGTTGCACATCCGCCACACGATAACGACGCTGCCCGCCATACTCCACAGGAACAAGATAGCCGCTCTTTGCCCAGCGCCAAAGCGTAGAGGAGTCAATACCCAACAAGGCAATGGTCTGCTTGCGCGTGTACAATTCGCCCGTTTGCGGCAAGGCTGGCGAGACCAAAGGCGACGGGACGGCCGCTGTCAACTCCCGATGCCATTGCCGGAGATCCTCCAAACGGACGGTGACATGCACGTCACCGCCCATTTCATACAATTGTTTCAGGTCCATAACTCGATCTTTTATCGAACCCAACAGCAGGTTCGGCAGCGAATATAGCTGGTGCTTCCCCTGCACCTGTTTTTGCAATCAAATCACCGCCGTTGCCCCGGAAAACAATTTCAGAAACAGCTATTTTACAAGCTGTTGCAATCGCACACAATCCAAACAAAAAATCCCTACACCTCATCGGTGCAGGGAATATCGACAGAAAGATTCCGCTCCTATTGTTGGATATACTCCTTCAGGTTATCCACCAAACGGATGCCGTAACCGCCATCCGTCGCCCGGAGTTTGGCCCGCAAGGTCTTTGTATTGTACTTGCCCAACGATTCGAATCCCGACTTCAACCACTCGGCCAATTCGCTCTGGTCATAAAACTGGTTGCGGGCGCCCTTGAAGGCATTCCACACATTCCATCCATAGTGGCACAAATCCCCGTAACCGATCCGATCGCCCCGGAGCCGGACCTGAGGGACCGACTCCGGAATCGCTACCATGCAGGCCAGATAAAGCAGCCGACGCCGTAAAATCAACCGATTCGATTCATCAAGGGCTTCACCCAGGATTTGATCCGTATAGGTGTAGACCGTCGAAAGTGCATTTTCGAGAATTTGTGTCTCCGGGTCCGGATCGCCGGGAATCACTTCGGATATCGCGACGGTCGGATCCAAGCTCTTCTCATCCGTCGCATCGACTGCGACTCTTTCCAATTCCTCTTCCACGGTAGAAATCTCCTCCGGTTTGGGCTGCTCTCGACGGAAACGACGGAAGAAACGCTCCGAGAGATCCGCCGAAGTACCCATACTGAAATAGTAAAGCCCTGCCACGCAAAGCCCCGCGGGAACAAGCAACACAAGGGCCCTCCAGAACGGGAAGCCCCGCGAAACCATGATGCAGAACAACACGATGAGGAAAAAGACAAGGACACTCGCCACAATCAAACGAAGCCCTCGATGGAAATATTGATCGGAATTCATAGTTACGATTCGCTGAAAAAATCATCCTCCATTACAACTTTCCGAAACCGATCCCGCAACTCCGCCATCCGTGCGATCAGTCGATCGTACGGCAGCGAATCTCCATAGATGAAATACTCCTGCATCCGCTCATAATCCCTGCGCCATACCTCCGCCAATTTTTCGGGCGGAATAAAATCGATCCGGCTTGGATGGTGCGTTCGATAATCGACTCCGCGAATCGTATTGAATATGCTGCGATGCTTGACAATCTCGGCATACATTCTCGGATCGGCCAAGGCTGCCTTTCCGAAATCCGTATCCATCAGCCGCTCCAAATCGTACAGATGGCGTGTCATTCGCTCGACGCGCGGATTCTCTTTCTGAAACTCTTCATGCAGCAAAAACGCTTTCTCCAAAAACGTCCGTGACGGCACGACCGCATAAATCGGGAACACCAATTCTCCGAATACATCGGGATATGCCTCGGCAATCAGCGGACGAATCTCGATCCGCTCACGCGGTTCTTTCATCGACCGGCAGCTGAATTCGATCCGGATTTGCGATTCCACATACTCGATATTCGCATAAATGCTTCGATACGGCAGCAGCACCAGCGTCGGATCAGCATCGGAGTCCTGCGCCGGAACGGCACGCAACTCAAAATCGGAAGCCCCATATCCTTCCAGCAATGCCTGCATTTCCGCAACGAGCCGCTGCTCGATATAGGCCCGCGAAAGTTTCCGAATCCGATCGCGCTGCGACTTGTTGTCCCCGGCAATTCTCCAAAAGGACTTGTCGATTGCAATATCGATGTCCTCCGAGAAGCGTTCTATGACATGCCAACCCTTGCTCAACGACGTACCGCCCTTGAAGGTGATGAAGTCCCGGCACGACGATTCGAACAGGGCTTTCAACGTCATCGTCACCCACCAGTCCTTCTCGACAGCCTGCGGAGGAAGCCCGACACGCTCGCTCGTCTGTGCAACGAACATACTTTTCTGCTCGTCGGAAAACGTCCAAAAATTATTTTTCATAGAACGACATAATGATTTTACGAATCCATGCCGGCACCAACCGCAGATCGGGCAGGATGCTCGACTTCGGAATCCGGGCGAATATCGTCTTCAGTTGGGCGATGTGCTCCTCCGTCACCTGCGGCCGACCGATCTCCTTCAAAGCGAACACGGCAAGCATCAGCGTTTTATTCTGATAGGCCAGATTTTTAAGCGCCACACGCTTGAATCGCAATTTACGACCGTTGAACAGATTGACAGTCCGGGAATTGCCGTCGGTATAAAACACATAGTTCATCGGTACCTGGGCAGACAATCCCAATACATTCAATGCGTGCATACCCGTCGGAACAACCCGGGCTTCGCTCTGCCGGGCTACCTTTTCAGCGATTTCATTGATGGTCGGGTATTGTATGCCCAGTCCAAACTTTCTGTCGATTTTGGGATAGCAATAGAGGCCCCTCGCAATACGGACTAAACCGCCTTTTCGGGTAAGCCGTTCCAATGCCTTCGCAACCGATACGGCCGATCCATACACAGCGAAATCGGATGCGGAATACAACTTACCCCTCCCGCACTTTTTTGCCTTATTAAGCATCTTATCCTCTATTGCTTGCATATATTTATCCACATATATATGTCGCAAATATATACAAATTTATCGACAAAACAAATCTTACTCCAACACGCTTACTGCATCACGCTTGATATCCATGTCAATATCACGATAACGGGCGAACGCCCGGCTGCCGTCCTTATGACCGGACATCGCTCCCACGATCGCAGGGTCTTTCACGCTTTTATAAACATTCCCGATGAATGTCCGGCGCGCCATGTGCGACGAAGCAAGGTCGCAGATCGGCACCTGAACATTCTGCCGCGTCCGCTGGTCGATCGTCGTCACCATGCGCGTAAGTCCCGCTTTACGGAACGCCGCTTTGATATAGACATTATACTTTTGCTCCGAAATAAACGGAAACAGCGTTCCCCGGTTCTCATCGAGGTATTTGCGAATCAACTCCTTCGCAGCACCGATCAGCGGCACCGAGACCGTCACCACCCGGTCGTCTCGCGTCTTACGGGGAACATATTCGATGCAATCGCCGATGATATTGGCATAGGTCATCTTGTAAAGGTCGCTCACCCGGCAACCGATCATACATTGAAAAACAAAAATATCTCGTTGCGTTTCCAGCTGCTTGTCATCCCCCATATCCGCTTCGGCCAACTGTTTGCGTTCGTCTGTCGTAATATAGATGGGCGTACCGTAAACAATCTCCGCAATCTTATACTGCTTGAACGGATTATTGGAGGTATGTCCGTTATCGTTTAACCATACATAGAACGACCGCAGACGAATCAACATATCCGAAACGTAATTCATTCCCCGCTCTTTCGGACGGCCGGGAATTACCGTTTCTCCCGCAGCATTGAGATAGGGGCCACGCTTCACAGGCAGATTCTTCCTCACCTTCGGCCGAGCATACGGCACCTCGTCGTACAACTCCGGATGTTCGTCGAAAATATCCGGTTCTTTCATCAGAAATACCCCGAAATCATCAAGTGTCGTCGGAGATACGGTGTGTACATCCAGCACGAACCGTCGGTTCGACAGTTTCCGATACAGCTCATATCGCTTCAGCGTCCGCACCAAGACATTGAAATGTTTGACACGCGACTCGGACAATTTGTGTGTAGTGAGATATTCATTTGTCAACGAGAAAAAATCTATTTTCTTATCCTCGACGGAAGTCGCCGTCTTCGGCCGCAAAGTGCGCCGGATCAACTTTTCGAGCCACTCGCGCGTAACGGTCGATTTGTCGTCTGCCGCCTCGACCGAGGTCTCTATCACATCGACCAACTCTTTCAATTTCGTCCGCTTTGCCAACAGCGCATCGCGTTCTTCTCCCGGAATATTCGGAATATTGATATCGTTTTTCTTTCCCCAGCGTTTCCGATCGACCCAAATTCCGGATGGCACTCGTACACGCGATTCACGGGAAACATAGACGCGGAAATTAACCTGCGATTCTCCCGCGCTGTTCTCCCCTTGCGCCAAAACATATGTAACTTTTGCCATACATCCTCATTTTATACTCACAAAGATATGATTTATATTCGAATATAGCAATACTTTCGCGTCCGCACTGTGTCCGCATTTTTGCAAAACAGCTAAAAACAGACAAAATACATTTCACAGCATATAATTTTAATATACTATATTTCAATACATTATAAATATATTCAAACTTTAGTTGTTTGTATATGTTTTCATAAATCAATCCTTGTCCTGGGCACTGGTTAATCCTCGTGATCGGTTGATTACGGGGATTTTTTTCTTTTTCAGACATGGAACGCATGTGGGCATTGATTACCGGAGCCAGTTCCGGCATCGGATACTGCTACGCCGAAGAACTGGCTTCGCGCGGCTATCCGCTGGTCATCGTCAGCAACGAAGAGGCGGCGCTGTGCAAAGCCGCCGACAGACTGACCCGGCAATACGGCGTGGAAATATGTCCGATCCCGATGGATCTGGCGACGGCAGATGCCGCCGACAGGCTTTATGAGGCATGCCGCGAACGGAACATCCGGATCGACGTGCTGGTCAACAACGCCGGCATGTATCGTTTCGGCGAAACGCTCGACATCGACAGCGGCTTCACGACGAAGATGCTCGCCCTGCACGTCCTCACTCCGACGCGTCTCTGCCTCCTTTTCGGGCAGGATATGCGCCGGCAGCGGCACGGATATATCCTGAACATGTCCTCCGTGACGGCATGGCTGGCCTATCCGGGAATCAATGTCTACGGGGCGACGAAACGCTATCTGAAAAATTTCTCGCGGGGCCTGCACACGGAACTGCGCGACTACGGCGTGTACGTGACGGCGGTCTGTCCGGGTGCGGTGGATACCGACCTCTACAATCTGAACGAAAAACTGCGGCGGCGCCTGGTGCGGTCGGGCATTATGCTGCCGCCCGGGAAACTCGCCCGCAAGGCGGTGCGTGCGTTGTTCCGCGGCAAAGCCGTGCTGGTTCCCGGTCTGCTGAACCGCCTGGCATTGCCGCTCATCGGGCTGATCCCGCACGGCCTGATCCGCCGTGCGGCACGCCGGTCGGGCATCCTGCCGTTGCAATCGTAACATCCGGATTCATCGTTCCGTAAAGGTTCCGTAACAGAGGGTTTTTATCTTCGCACTTTGCAAAATGATTTTTTTCATGCGGATAAAAATTATATCTTTGGATAATCATACCTCTCCATGAACCGCCCGAACGGACATATCTCCCGCGAATCTTTCGACGCCTTGTACGCCGATTACAAGCCGCGTTTCGTCCGGATCGCACAGTCGTACGTCCGCAACGGCATGGTCGCCGAGGACATCGTGACCGACAGTTTCCTCTACCTCTGGGAGCACCGCGCGGAGCTGACGATCACCGCGAGCCTCCCCGCCTACGTGCTGGGCGCCGTGAAACACGGCTGTCTGGAATGGCTGCGCAACGAGAAGAATCGGCTGAATATCCGGCAGCAAATCCACACCACGGCCTATCACAGCATTCAGGCCCGCATCACGGCGTTGGAAGCCTGCGACCCCGGCCAGCTCTTCGCCTCGGAGGTCGCCGCGATCGTGCAGGAGGAGATCGCCCGCATGCCCGAGCCGATGCGGAGCATATTCGTCGCCAGCCGCTTCGACGGCAAGACCTATCAGGAGATCGCCGACACAACGGGCATCAGCGTCCGCAATGTGAAAGCCGCCATCCAGCGGGCGCTGGGCATCATGCGCGAAGCGCTGAAAGACTATCTTCCGGCCTGGATGATTTCGCTGCTGCTCAGCGAGATGCGTTTTTAATAAAATTTATTTAGCCCGATCCGCCCTTTTTCCGTGTCCATCCGCCGCGCCCACGCACCTTATGGATGTATGGAAAAAGAATTGTTGTACAAATACATCGACGGCCGGACCTCGGAAGCGGAGGAGCAGGCCGTCGTGGATTGGCTGCGGGCCGATCCCGAACACCAGCAGGAGCTGAACGCCCTGTGGTTCGTCCACAATACCACCCTCGTCAACGCACCCCGTCCCGCCGGCCGGCCGATGCCCGCCGCACGTCCGCAATGGCTCCGCCTGCCGGCCGTGCGCCGCTGCATGCAGGCCGCTGCCGCCCTGCTGCTGCTCGCGGGAACGTGGTACGCCTCCCGGAGCGTCGTCATCGAGAAGACGGCCAACCAGTATCTCTCGATCGCCGCCCCCGCGGGACAGCGCGTGGACATCACGTTGCAGGACGGCACGACCGTCTGCCTGAACGCCGGGGCACGGCTGGAATACCCGCTGCGGTTCGGCAAGACCCGGCGGGTGAAACTCTCCGGCGAAGCGATGTTCGACGTGGACCACGACGCGGCGCGCCCGTTCGTCGTGGAGACCTTCGCCTGCAACGTCGAGGTGCTGGGAACGAAATTCAACGTCGCGACCGACGAAGCCGCCCGCGAATTCTCCACGGCCCTGCTGCGGGGCCGGCTCCGCGTAACGAACAAGCTCACCCGGGACGACGAGATCGTGATGAATACGAACGATTTCGTCAGCCTCAGCGGCGACCGCCTCGCCCTGCGGAGCATCGAGAACACCGACGACTACCTCTGGCCGGAGGGCATATTCAACCTGGCGGGGCATAACTTCGGAGAGATCATCGCGCGGCTCGAAAGCCTCTACGGCGTGACGATCGCCATCGAAAAGACGGCGAGTCCCGAGCTGAACATCATCCGCGGCAAGATTCCCGTCGCCATGGGGCTGGACTACGCCCTGCGGGCGCTCCAAAAGATCACCCCATTCGAATACGAATCGGCGGACAACGGCACGATCACCATCCGGTGAACCGAAACGATCCCGAACAAAACCTTAAAACAAGATAGCCCATGAACGACAGCTGACCCACGGTATGCCGCATAAAAAAGCCCGCAGGCGTTGCAACCACCCGCAGGCACCGCGGCCAATAGAATTCGAACCAATCCTAACAACCACTAACTGACAAATTTATGAATAAAAATTTTATTCAGCAAATTAAATGCCTGTTTATAATTTTATTCATAAGCTGCTTCTGTCTTTCCACCTGGGGGGGGGAACTGCACGCCCAGAACCCCAAGCTGACGCTGAAGTTCCGCGATGCCGGCATGGAGCAGATTATGAATGAGATCGAGAAACAGATCAATTACTATTTCATCGTAGACAAAGGGGTCGATATCAAACGCACCCTCACGATCAATGTCACCGACAAACCGCTGACCGCGGTGCTGGACCAGCTGGTCGCCGGGACGGACACCCGTTACAGGGTCTATCAGCAGAACATCTACCTTTCGGTCGTCAAGCGCGACGCCTCCAAACCGGTGCGGATCAGCGGCAAGGTGATCGACGCGCGGGGCGAACCCGTCGTCGGGGCCTCGGTGGTCGTCCGGGGCACGACGCTCGGCACCAGCACGGGCATCGACGGCGCCTTCTCGCTGCAAATCCCCGCGCCCGCCGAGACGGACGAACTGCTCGTCAACTTCATCGGCTACGAACCGGCCTCCGTCAAGATCGGTTCGCGGACGACCTTCGACATCACGCTCCGCGAATCCGCCGAGCAGATCGACGAAGTGGTCGTCACGGCCCTCGGCCTCACCCGCAAGGAAAAGTCGCTGGGCTACGCCGTCACCAAGCTCGGCAGCGACGCCCTGAACAACACCGTTTCGAGCAACTGGCTCAACGGCATGGCGGGCAAGGTCGCCGGACTGAATTTCGACCAGGCGGGACAGGGTCCCGGCGGTTCGATCCGCGTGACGCTGCGCGGCGAGTCGTCGCTCACGCACGACAACAACACGGCGCTGTTCGTCATCGACGGCGTGCCCATTTCGAGCGACATGGAGTCGTCGAACTCGGGTTCGCAAGCCTTCAACACCACGGCCCCGATCGACTACGGCAACGGCGCCAGCGACCTCAACCCCGAGGACATCGAGTCGGTCTCGGTGCTCAAAGGCCCCGCGGCGACGGCCCTCTACGGCTCGCGCGCGGCCAACGGCGCCATCGTCATCACCACCAAGTCGGGACGCCAGACCCCGGGACTGGGCATCTCGTTCAACTCGTCGGTGACTTTCGAAAAGGCCGGCTTCTGGCCCGACTTCCAGAGCGAATACGGCGCCGGCAACGGCAACAGCTCGAACCTCGACCAGCAGCGCAACTACAACTACTGGAGCGTTCCGGCGGCCAATGCCGAGGACGGCATCGCCAGCACCGGACGCATTTATTCGCGCGTGGCCTTCGGCGCCAAATTCGACGGACAGCAGTTCTACCAGTACGAGTCGCGCAACTGGGACACCGACATGTACCGGCGCCTGCCGTGGGTCTACCGCGACTGGTACAAAGGCTTCTTCGACACGGGCGTGACCTGGAACAACAGCATCGCTTTCTCCTACAACAACGGCAAAGGCACCTCGGCGCGCTTCTCGGTGAAGGATTCGCGCAACGACTGGATCGTCCCCAACACGGGCTACGACAGCCAGAATTTCAACATGTCGATCACCAGCCAGCTCAACAAGTGGCTGCGCATGACGGGCAAGGTGACCTACTACCGCAAGAATTCGGACAACATGCCCATGTCGGGTTACAGCGCCGCATCGCCGCTCTACACCCTGATCTGGAACCCCAACGTGGTGGATGTCTCGTCCTACTACCGCGAATACGCCTACGGCCGCATCGACCGGATGTACGAGGAGGGCACGCCCCAGCTGCTCATCAACTCGACCTATGCGGACAACGTCTACATGCAGGTCTACGAGCAGCTCAACACCCTCGACCGCGACCGCGTGTTCGGCAACATGGCCCTGAACATCAACCTTGCGAAGGGGCTGACGCTCGACCTGCGGACCGGCATGGACTTCAACAACGAATTCCGCACGCAGAGCAAGCCGTGGTATTCGAACGGCTACCCCTACGGCTACTACAAGGAGCAGACGGTCACGTCGCTCGAAGTCAACAGCGATTTCCTGCTCTCCTACACGCGCAAAATAGGCGACTTCGACATGCGGGCCTCGTTCGGCGGCAACAACATGCTATGGAAACGCCGCAACATCTACTCCCAGACGGCCGACGGACTGCTGGAAAAGAACGTCTACAAGATGGCCAACTCGATCAGTTCGCCCGTCTACCGCTCCTACCGCTACACCAAGTCGATCAACTCGTTCTACGGCTTCCTGTCGCTGGGGTGGCGCGACATGGTCTACCTCGACATCACGGGCCGCAACGACTGGTCATCGACACTCGCCCCGGGCAACAACTCCTATTTCTACCCCTCGGTCTCGGCCAGCGTGCTGCTCGACCAGGTGTTCAATTTCAAAGAACACGCTCCGTGGGTCGATCTGCTGAAAGTCCGCGGCTCGTGGGCCAACGTGGGTAACGACACCTCGCCCAACAAACTGGTGTCGGTCTACTCCAACGGCGGTTTCCCCAGCTCGTACTACCTGAGCAGCGAGATCCAGAACTACTACCTCAAACCCGAGAACGTCGAGAGCTGGGAGGTGGGCCTCGAAGGCAAGCTCTTCAAGAGCCGCCTCAATTTCGACGTGGCCTACTACCACAGCGAAACCACCGACCAGATCATCACCGTGCCGATCGACCAGGCCGTCGGCGCCACGTCGGTCGTCGTCAACGCCGGCTGCGTCCGCAACCGCGGCGTGGAGATTTCGGCACGCTTCCAGCCCGTCAAGACCAAGGAGTTCGAATGGACGATCAGCGCCAACTGGTCCAAAAACTGGAACAAGCTGGTCGAGCTGGCCGACGGCGTGGCGATGTGGAACCTCAACCCCAACATCACCGTCGGCGGCAATATCTACATCCGCGCCTACCCCGGCACCGAGCTGGGACGCCTCTACGGCCGCGGCTACGAACGGGCTCCCGAAGGGGCGTTCTACGTCGATGCCGACGGCTCCTACGTCGATTGCTCGAACCAGATCGTCGTGGACGCCGAGACCGGCAGCGCCCGGCTCACCTCGACCGAAGACGAACTGCTCGACCTGGGGAGCATCTACCCCGACTGGACGGCCGGCATGAGCCACTCGCTGTCGTACAAGGGTTTCCGGCTGGGGCTGTCGTTCAGCGCCCAATGGGGCGGCAAGACCTATTCGATGACCCACTTCGCGCTGGCCTATCAGGGCAAACTGAAGAACTCGCTCAAAGGGCGTTACGCCGGCATGATCGTCCCGGGCGTGAACCTCAACGAGAACGGCACCTACTCGAAGAACACCACCATCACGACCGACATCGTCGATCACTACACCAACTACGTCTACGCCCGCGAGAACGCCGAAGAGAACGTCTTCGACACCTCGTTCCTCAAGCTCAAGGAGCTGCGTCTGGAATATTCGCTGCCGCGGCACCTCTGCTCCAAAACGCGGGTTTTCCAGGGCATCACCGTCGGCGTCTACGCCACCAACCTCTTCTGCTGGACGAACTTCCCGCTCTACGACCCCGAGGCGGGCTACGCCGTGGGATCGTCCATTTCGCGCGGTATCGAAGCCGGTGCCTACCCGATGACCCGGACCTACGGCATAAACCTGAAACTGGACTTCTAAAAACCGACTCCGCACTATGAAAAACATACTACGATACACGCTGGCGATCTGCACGGCAGGCCTTCTCCCGGTCGCCTGCACCTCGAATTTCGACGAGTACAACACCAACCAGAACCAGATGGAGATGGGCGACGTACACCCGCTGAACCTGCTGGAGCACATTCTCTTCACGGGAGCCGACGGCATGGTCTACCGCACGTGGCTGCTCAACAACGAGCTGATCCAGTACACCGTGCAGATGTACACCGAGAACGTCCACCGCTACATGATCCGCGACAGCTACAACAGCGGCACGTGGAACCACCTCGCCCGCTGGGCGGCCAACTCCGACCACATGATCGAGCAGGCCGTGAAGAACGGGGACGCCAACTCGGAGGCCATCGCCCTGACGATGCGGGCGCTGTTCGTCTCGAACTGGACGGACATCTACGGCGACATCCCCTTCAGCGAGGCTTTCCAGGGGCGCAACAACGTCCTCAAACCCAAGTTCGACACCCAGAAGGAGGTCTACACGCAGCTTTTCGCCGACCTCGACCGCGCCAACTCGCTCTACGATCCGTCGCGGGCGCTGCGCTACCCGAACAAGGACCTGATGTACAAGGGCGACATCGCCAAATGGCGCAAGTTCACCAACTCGCTCCACATGCGGCTGCTGATGCGGTTGCAGAACCGCGACGCGGAGATGGGCGTGAGCGAGAAGCTCCGCGAGATCGTCTCGAACCCCGCGCGCTACCCGGTCATGGCGTCGAACGCCGACAACGCGGCGCTCTTCTACACCAACGTCGATCCCTTCATCGGGCATTTCGGCACCACGACGCTGCAAAGTTTCACCTCGAACTCGCACCGCATGGCCGAACACCTGGTCAACCTGATGAACAACACCAACGACCCGCGGCTGGGCATCTACGCCGTGCAGCAGAACAACGAATGGACAGGGCTGGTCAGCGGCTACCCCACCACGGAGACCAACGCCACCAACTGCGCCTACCTGAACAAGGACGTGCTGGGCGACTACACCTCGCCCTATACGTTCATGCGCTACGACGAGGTGCTGTTCATCCTCTCCGAGGCGGCGTTCCGCGGCATGATCCCGGGCGGCAGCGCCGCGGCGCAGCAGTATTACGAGCAGGCGGTGCTGGCGTCGATCGACTACTGGGACGAGATCAACCCCTCGCCCACCTACGAGATCACGCAGGCGCAGAAGAACGCCTTCATGCAGATCGTCGCCTTCGACAACACGCTGGAACAGATTCTCAACCAGAAGTACATCGCCCTTTTCTGGGAGGGCTACGAGGCGTGGCACGAGTACCGCCGGACGGGTTATCCCAACTTCAAGATCGGCAAGGGCACGGCCAACGACGGCGTGCTTCCCACGCGCTTCATCTACCCGGTGACCACGGTGGACACCAACCACGAAAACTACCTCAAGGCGATCGCCAACCAGGGTCCCGACAACATGAAGACCCGACTCTGGTGGGCGCGCAAGCAGTAATCCCGAAAAACACCGAACAATGAATACCGAACGAATCATATCGCATACGAAATACCGTCTTGCCGGGCTTCTGGCGGCCGTTGCGCTGCTGGCCGCGGGATGCACCGCGGACGAGGACACCGACGCCCCGTACCTCTACTTCGGCGAGGAGATCGAATCGCTCTCCTACACGGTCAACGGAGGTTCGCTGACCGTCGAGATGTATTCGAACATGGGCCCGTGGGTCATCGAACCCGCCTACACGGGCGACGAGGAGTGGATCGACATCTGGCCCGACGAAGGCGACGACAGCGGCCGCTTCACGGTCACCGTCGCGGCCAACGACGGAGCCTACACACGTTACAGCACGGTCAACGTCGTCATCGGCGGCCGGGTCGTCAAGTCCTTCGAGGTCATGCAGTCGGGCGTCGATCCGTCGATCGCCCTCGACATGGGCTCCGACCATATCATGACCGCCTCGAAAGGCGGCACGATCACCGTTCCGCTGAAAACCAACGTCGGCTGGAAACCCGTGGCGCTGGAGAGCGCCGCCGGATGGATATCCTTCGGCGAATCGGCCGATGCCGCCCAGGAGCTGATCGTCGCCCCGAACACGGGCAGCGAACGCACGGGCGTCGTGCGCTTCCAGGCCATCGGCACCAACATGGAGAAGCTCTACGCCGACCTGACGATCGTCCAGTTCGACACGGCGCAGGACCCCAACAACGGCGAGAAGCTGACCGTCGCCGAGGCCGTGGCCCGCTACGCCGACGCAGGCAAGATCACCGACAACGTATGGGTCGAAGGCTATGTGACGAGCGACCGCGAGAAACGCAACTTCGACCTCAACGTCATGACGCTTCAGGACGACAGCCGCCGCGGCCTGCTCTTCGAGTTCGCCTCGACGAACGACAACACGTTCCGCATGAACGAGCGTCTGAAAGTTCATCTGCTGGGCCAGCAGCTGGTCACCGACGCGACGACCCGTTCATTGAAGGTGGCGGCCTTTACCTCGAATTCGGTCTTCGAACGCGACGAGGCGGGAACGGGCATCGCCCCCGTCGAACTGGAGAGCATCGCCGAGCTTCCGAACTACGAGAACACGCTCGTGACGCTCAAAAAGGTCGAGTTCGTCCAGCCCGCCGGCACCTACTGCAACATCGACGAACGCTACACGCAATCGACTCCCTCCTACGCGACGATCGCCTACAACGCCACGGCGATGCCCTTCTGCGACGGCAACGACTTCTACGGCCACCTGCTGCGCGACGAGGAGGGCAACACCTGCAAGCTCTACACGACGACGTGGTTCCTCGACCGTTTCGCCGCGCTCGTTCCCGAGGGCTCGGGACCGCTGACGGGCATCGTCACCAAGTATTACAAGCAATCGACAGGCGAGGTCTACATCATCCGCCTGCGCCGGCACGAAGACAACCGGGTGTCGTCCGACGCTTCGACGCGCATGTCGAAGACGCTGATCCAGTTCGGGCCCTTCGACGACACGAACACCTACGACAAACTGACGCCGCGCGTGGGCAGCGGACAGCTCACGACGACCATGTGGTCGGCCGTGCAGGCCGGCGCCGGCGGCATCTCGATGGACTGGGGCTGGAGCTACGCCCGCATGGCCCCGGCCACGGTGACAGTCAAGAGCGACGGTTCGCAGAGCATCTCCCCGGCGCTGTCGAACAGCTACACGAACTTCAACGTCCTCGCCTGCGTCTCGTGCCAGTATTTCTGGGACTGCACCGCCTCGACGATGAACCGCACCGACGCCCCCGAGGGCTACAAGGGCGAGTGCTGGGTCTTCCACGTGAACGACTTCACGCCCGACGCGTCGAAAGACCTCTACCTCACCTTCGCCCTGGCCAGCTCGCAGACCGGCCCGATGTATTTCGACATCGAGTGGGGCGAGGAGGAGAACGGCCCGCTGTCGGCGTACACCAAGATCGGCGAAATCATCTCGCCCGACTGGTACTCGTGCCACCAGTTGCAGCAGTTCATCCTCAAACTCCCCGACGAGATGAAGAGCAAGCAGAAGTTCACGATCCGCTTCCGCGTCACCCGCAACTGGAACGCCGGCAACGGCATGGTGAACGGCAGTTCGACGGAGAGCACGACCGTCGCCAAGGGCGGCGCCCCGCGCATCAGCTTCTGGCAGATCGCCGAGATATAAGAACCTCAAAAAAACGCAATGAACCATGAACAACCGTAAATTCAGATACCGGATCGCAACGCTCCTCTCCGTGCTGGCGCTCCTGACGGCCGGATGCAGCGACGACACGACGGAGAACACCGCCCAAAGGGACCGGCTCGTCACCGATCTGCTGGTCCCCGGATCGACCTTCTACACCTCGACCACCAAGGAGCTGACCATTCAGGGCAAGGGCTTCGCCGAAGGGGATGCACTCGCGCTGGCCGACGTTGCCACGGGAGCGGAGATTCCGCTCACGCTCAAAGCGATCGACCACGCCTACGTCACCTTCGCCGTGCCGCAGGAGATCCCGACGGGCTCCTACCGCCTCGTCGTGCACCGCGGGCGGGAGAGCCAGGTGCTGGGCATCCTCAAATTCCGCCGCAGCCTCGACATCGAAATCCCCGACAAGGAGGGCATGAACGTCAAGGGCGTGGTCTTCTGCGGCTCGCTGCCCGTCGCGGGCGTGGTCGTCTCCGACGGCGAGGTCGTCACCACGACCGACGACGCAGGCTGCTACTACCTCGCCTCGAAGAAACACCACGGCTACGTCTTCATGAGCGTGCCTTCGGGCTACGAACCCCAGTCGGAAAACTCCGTGCCCCTGATCTGGGGTCCGGTGACCCCCGGCGAGGAGGCGTGCGAACAGGTCGATTTCGAGCTGGTCGAGGCCCCGGGACAAGATGATTTCGACCTGCTGGTGCTGGCCGACATCCACCTGGCCAACCGTCTGGGCGACATCGCCCAGTACAAGGAGCTGATGCTTCCCGAGGTGAAGAACTACATCGCCGCTTCGCCGAGAAAGGTCTACATCATGAACGTCGGCGACATGACCTTCGACCTCTACTGGAATTCGAACAAGTACAACCTGGGCGACTACACCAACACGCTCAAGGACTCGGCCATCCCGGCCCTGATCTACCACGTCCCGGGCAACCACGACAACGACGAATACGCCAACGACGACTACACGGCCGAACAGCCCTACAAGGACAACCTCGGGCCGACCTACTATTCGTTCAACATCGGCAAGGCGCACTTCATCATGCTCGACAACACGGTCTACCTCAACGCCGGGGCCGACGCCTCGACCCGGACTCCGGGCGACCACTCCTACAACTCCGCCTTCACGGAGATGGAGCTCGCGTGGCTGAAAGCCGACCTGGCGACCGTCAAGGACAAGAACGCCCCGCTGGTGATCGGCACCCACTGCCAGGTGTTCTACTACAACTCGTCGCTCGACATCACTCCGTCGATGGCCTACGGACACTCGACGGTGCTCGACCAGCTGCTCGCCGACTTCACGGACGTGCACATCATCTCGGGACACACCCACAACAACACGACGATGAAGATCCGCAACGGCCTGATGGAGCACAACACGGGCGGTTCGTGCGCGACGTGGTGGTGGACGGGCTATTACAGCAACGGCCACATCTGCAAGGACGGCGCGCCGGGCGGCATGGGGGTCTACGAGTTCCGGGACACCGACCTCGAATGGTACTACAAGGGCTATGGCGAACCGCGCGATTTCCAGCTGCGGACCTACGACATGAACAACGTCAAGACCTTCTTCGCCAACAACTCGGTCATCCGCAACATGATCCGCTACTACCCCGACCGCAACGACTACGCCAACGTGGGCAACAACGTGGTCTACATCAACGTCTGGGGCTGGGACCCCGAATGGAAGGTCTCGGTGAAGGAGAACGGCGTGGAGCTCAACCCCACGCGCGTCTACATGAAAGACCCGCTGCACACCTACGCTTACGACGCCACGCGCGTCTACAAAAACTCGAACAACACCTACACCGAGGTGCTGACTTCGAGCAACAACTATCACCTCTTCGCAGCGAACGCTTCGAGCGCCACCTCGACGCTCACGATCGAGGTGACCGACCGTTTCGGCAACAAATACACCGAGACGATGTCGCGTCCCAAGGAGTTCGCCGCGCAGATCGAGAACCTGTAAAAGCGAGTAAACGATGAAAAAACTGCAAACATACCTGTCGGGCATCGCCGCCGTGCTGCTGCTGGCGGCACTCGGCGCCTGCACCGACGACGACAAGACGCTCAACGATGTCTATCTGGAAACCGACGCCTCCTATTACAGCGCCAACGCGCGCGGTCTGACCTACAACGGCGAGGAGGTGGTCATCCGCATCAAGTCGAACACCTACTGGATGGTCACCTACGACAAGGGAACCGGGCTCGAAGAGCCCTGGTTCACCCTTGCGCGGGAGGGCGGCAACGGCAGCGCGGACCTCGCGGTGACGGTGCAGCGCAACGACGGCAACGCCCGCTCGGCCGAACTGAAACTCGTCACCAACCGCAACGTCACGACGACCGTGACGCTCTCGCAGGCCGGCATCGGCGAACGGGTCTACTTCTACGGCGACGACTTCGGCGACGGGGGCGCAGGCTCTTCCGTCACGGAGTTCGGGGGCTGGAATCTGAGCGGCATGGGCATCGACGAGACCTACTACGACGGTCAGAACGCCACCCTCGACGCCGGATCGCCCTCGGCGACCTACGACGGGGCGTCGGGCGGCAACAACGTCCTCTTCGGCGAGGGCGGCTGGCTCACGCTGGGCGGCATCGCCACCAAGGGCGACTACAACTTCATCTTCTCGTTCGGCGTAAGCAACGACACGAAAGCGCCTTCCGCCGGCGATCTCAAACTCTGCATCAGCCAGGACCGCGTACAGTGGACCCCCGTGGAATACACGCTGCCCGCCTCGGCGGAGGCCGGCAAATGGAGCACGGTGCGCATCCCGTTCTTCATCAAGGAGGGGTGCCCGGCGGTCTTCTTCCGCTTCGAAAGCGCCTCGGCAGGCTACCGCATCGACGATCCCGCGCTCGAAGAGGGCGACGGAACGGGCGAGACGATCACGTTCCTCGAAGATGTCGTCAACTACATCAAGACGGTGCTCTGGGAGGACGACTTCTCGTGGGCCAATAACGCCGCCTATGTGAAGAGCGACGCCTGGACGGGCTCCGACGGCACGCGCATCGACCGCTGGACGGGCTACCCCGGCACGACCAACGGCTGGACGATCGAATCGGGCCGTGCGACCTCCTATCCACGCTCGGCGGGTTCGGCCAGCAGCACCGGATACCTCAAGAGCGGCTGGGCCGACGGCGGCGCGGGACTCTTCTCGCCCAAACTCGAAGCCATCGGCAGCGAAGCCAAAGACATCACCGTTGAACTGACGCTGGCCGGCTGGACGCTGAACAACAAACCCGACAACGACCAACTGTGCATCCGCGTCGTCGGAGGCGGCACCATCGGCAACGCATCGAACACCGAACAGGTCTTCAGCATCGGCAGCTGGAACGAATGGACCGTCCACGAATTCGAGATTTTCGGGGCCACCGCCGCAACGCAGATCTACATCGGTTCGACGATCGAGGCCAACAACCGCTGGTTCATCGACCGCTTCCGGCTGATCCACGTCACCGAGAAGCCCGGCGACTTCGAACCCGAGCTCACGACCGACCCCGAATCGCTCGGATTCATCACCGCAGGCGAAGACAAGCCGGTGAAAGTGACGGCCAACGCCGCATGGAGCGTCCGCAGCGAAGCCGGCTGGCTGTCGTTCGCGCCCGAAGGCGGCGATGCGGGGACCTCGACGGTGACGATCACCGCCGAACGCAACCAGACGGGAGCCGAACGCCCCGCGACGGTCGAATTCCTCATCGACGGCGAGGTGATCGCAACGCTCGGCGTAACGCAGAGCGGCGAGGAAATCCAATACGCCCCGTCGCCCGTCGGCCTCACGCTGATCGACGCATCGGCCACGGTGCTGACCTTCGGGTGGGACGAACCCGCCGAAGCGACGCACAAATACCGGACGGCGCTGTTCACCGACAAGGAGGGCGAACCCGTCCAGCAGTCGCCGGAATTCACGCTGGATGCGAAATTCCCGACCCCGATCTTCACTTTCGGCGGCCTCGAACCCTCGACGACCTACCAGCTGGCCGTGCAGACGATCAGCACGACCGACGGTGTGGAGGATTCGCCCTACGTCTTCCTCGAAAGCCGCACGACCGCCGCGCAGACCGTCACGCCGGGCGCACTGGTTTCGATGCGCTTCGACCGGCTGAAATGGTGCGGCGACCATATGTTCAAGGCTTACGGCCTGCGCCCGGCGAGCGTCGGCGGCACGGTCGCTCCCGATGCCGCAGCGAACACCCTGACCAATGCCAACACGGGCGGTTCGTCCGATGTCTTCAACACCCACAGCGACGCCTTCCGGGCCGACCGCGGGGTGAGCGGCTGGTACGGACTTCGCGCCTACGAATATCCGGGCTACATCAAACTGGGAACCTCCTCCCAGGCGGGATTCCTCGTGACGCCGAAACTGAGCGGACTGAGCGAAGCCGCTGCCGTGCGCATCTCGTTCCGCCTCGGCAACTGGAACGAACCCAATGCCGACGGTTCGGTCTTCACAATCGACAAGGCGGTCGTCCGGGTCGGCATCGTCCCGGAGGAGGTCACCGACGCCGACCTGAAAAGCTATGCGAACGCCTATACGCTGACGCAGAATCTCGTTTTCACGGCCGACGAAGTTCCCGTATCGGCGACTCCGCAGACATGGACCGACGTATCGTTCGAGGTGCCTGCCGTGAAACCGACCGACCGCCTGATTATCTACGCCACGGTCGACGGCACGGAAAAAGGCGGCAAGGCCCGCTACGAGGTGGACGACATCGAGGTCGTCCCGAGCAGCGTAAAACCCGTTACGGTCGTCTTCGAGGATACGTTCGACTGGGTCAATACCTCCGTAGACTGGGCCAACAAATTGGAGGCTTATAAGGACAACTGGGCCGTATTCGACGGCCGCGTCTATGCCAAGTACTACTGCCTCCAGTTCGGCACCGGTTCCGCCGAAGCGGGCATCACGACGCATGCCCTGACGGAACTGGGCGCGACGCCGACCGACATCACCGTCGAGGCGCAACTCACGGGCAACGCGGCCAACAAGCAGAGCGCCTATTTCAAGATCACGGGTGCCGGTTCCTTCTCGGCAACCGAAAGCGTCACGGAAAAGACCGTCCAACTCGACGGCTTCATGCCCAACGCCAGCTCGGGAGCGACCGGCGAAGGCTTCGAAGGCTGGGAGACCAAGACGCTGACAGTCTATGGCGCCGACCAGACCACGCAAATCCGCCTGGCCTGCGTGAAAGTCGGCGGCGTGACCCAGCAATTCTGGCTCAACAGTTTCCGCGTAACCAAATAACGGAAACCTATCCACGACAAAGGCCCGCACGGAAACCGTGCGGGCCTTTTCGGCAACTATCCGTCGGAGGGTCACTCCTCCCAGCCGTCATTTTGCCCCAGCGCGGGGTTGATGACACAAGCCGTCTTGGGAATGGGATGGAGGTACTTGCGGTCCGCCCACATACGGGTTTCGTTGTAGATCAGACAGTTGTTTTTATCGAGCGTGTACTGGCCCTTGCTCAGGTCGATGTAGAATACGCCCTTTTCCGTACCGGGCTTGCCGTCCGTGACGCAGACGTCGTTGATACCGTCGCCGTTCAGGTCGTAGGCCTTCTCCTTTTCGGGAATGTAAATTCCGGTCCACTCCTTCTCGAGCAGGTTGCCCAGTTTCCAACGCATCAGGTCCTCGTAACGCAGGTTCTCGAGCAGCATCTCGATGGCCCGTTCGCGGCGAATCTCGAGAATCCACTTGTCGGTGGTCTGGTTGGCGTAATAGTCGATCAGATAGGGGTCTGCGGCCAGGGGAACCTTGCTGTTGACACCGGCCCGCTCGCGCAGCAGCTTGATCGTCTGGTTCCACTCCGTCTCCCCGAACTCTCCCAGCTCAGCCTTCGCCTCGGCATAGTTGAGCAGCACCTCGGCAAAACGGAACACCGGCAGCGAATTGGTGCTGTTGTTGGTCCCTTCGTAGCGGTCGTCGTCGAGCGTCCATTTGATGACCTGATAGCCCGTGAGCGTCAGCGAGAAATCGGGAGCCTTCTGGGTATCCACCCCGGCGACCTTCTTCGAATAGCCGGGCGTGATGACCGACTGCATCAGGCGGTAATCGCGGTTCTTGACCTCCTCGGTAAACTCCGTCTTCTCATAGTCGGTACGGTCGGTGAAGCGCGAGCCGTCGAGCATCAGGTAGGTGTTCACGAAAGCCTTCGAAAGCGACCAGCGTGCGCCGTAGGAACCCGACGTGAATTTCCAGGTCGCGGAGTGGAACCGGAGCAGGTCCTCGCTGAATTCATTGGCGAGGATCACCTCCTGGTAATCGATCTCCTGACTGGTGAAAAGTTTGCGGTACTGGGTCTTCAGGCTGGCCGGGCTGTGCACAAGCGAATAGGGACTTTCGTTCATCAGCGTCTCGCAGGCCGAAACTGCCTCCCGGAGCCACTTCCCGGCCGACGCCTCCAGCCCCAGCTCCGTATGGTACTTGCGGTAGGTTCCTTCATAGAGGCAGACACGGGCCTTGAAAGCCAGGGCCACCCAGCGGTTGATCTGCGAATTGTTCACATACGCCTTGTCCGACAGGCAATGGGTCGCGGCGAAATTCAGGTCCTCCAGAATCTTATCCATGACGAACTCCCGGCTGTCACGCCCCTTGTAGAGGGCCTCCTCGTCCTCGGGATCGATGGGTTTGTCGTACCAGGGCACCGGACCGAAGGTCTGCACCTTGCTGTAATAGAGCCAGGCACGCCAGAAACGACCCACACCCTCGTAATGTTTCATCCTGGCGTCGTCACCCACGGCGGAAGCCGCCTCGTAGAGACGCGAAAGGAAATAGTTGACGTTGTAGATATTGGCCCAGTCGCTGGTCTCCCAGCCGGTCTGTTTCTCGGCGCTCCACGCCGTTTTGAGGAAATCCGAGGTGCTGTTGACAGCCATCAGGTCGGAATACTGGTCGCCGTAGGTCAGCGTCGTGTAACCGGGCATATTCTTTTGCAGCAGGCCGTTGACATAGAGCACCACATCCTTCTCCGAACGGAAGAACGTATCGGCTCCCACCTGGGAGAAGGGTTCGCGTTCGAAAAAGTTGGTGCACGATGCGAATCCGAGCGTCAGCAGCGCCAGCAGCGATATGGTCTTATAGTTTTTCATGGTCGTATCCGATTTAGAAAGTGAGGTTGATTCCAAGGGTGAAGCTCCGCATCATGGGATAGCCGTAGCCGTCGCCCTCCTTGCCCGCGGACGACGAGAAGTCCTGGTCGCCGGAACCGATCACCTCCGGGTCGAAATTCTTGGCGTATTTCTTCAGCGGAGAGAAAGTCAGCAGGTTGTCGCCCGAGAAATAGACCTTGAGGGACTCCATGCCGATCTTCCGCGAAATCTTCTTCGGGAAGGTGTAGTCCACCGTCAGGTTCTTCAGGCGGATGTACGAGGCATCCTGGATGTAGCGGTCGTTCGACGAGGACATGATACCCTTGGCCTTCTCGGCGATATAACCGCGCATGCGGGGCCAATAGGCCTTCGAATTCTGATTCTCCTCCGTCCAGCGGTGGCTCTCGTCCTGCCACGGCAGCGCAAAGCCGTAAGAACGTCCGTACTGTCCCCAGAAATAGGAAGACTCCTTGGCCGGGAACCAGTCGCGCTGGCCGACACCCTGCCAGAACATGCTCAGGCCGATCCCGTTCCAGTTGAAACCGACATTGATACCGTAGCAGTAGCGCGGCGTCGTGTTGCCGATCTTGCGCAGGTCGCCGTGGTTGTAGATCGTGCCGTCGCCGTTGTTCACGGCGCCGGAATCGTCGAGGTCGGCGAATTTCAGGTCGCCGGCCTGGTAGACCTCGCTGTTGTTGTTGGTGAAGGTCGCCGTCTGCCGGGGGCCCCAGTCGGCCGCCTCGGCATCCGTGGCGAAAAGACCCAGCACGTGATAACCCCAAATCTCGCCGATGGTCATGCCTTCGTAGTAGTTGTTGTCGTAAAGCGTCGGAAGCAGTCCCTTCTTGCTGGTATACTTGGTGATCTTGCTCAGGTTGTCCCAGACGGAGACCTTGAGGTTGTAGTTGAAATCCTTGCCGCCGGCTTTGAAGCTGTCGCGCCAGCCGACGCTCAGTTCCCAGCCGTCGGTCCGCATGCTGGCATAGTTGCCGCGCGGAGCCGTATAACCGGCAACAGCGGGAATCTCCTTGCCCGGGGTGAACATATCGGTCGTCACACGGCGGTAGATGTCGGCCGTGAAGTTGAAACGCCCGTTGAACATATCCAGGTCGAGGCCCAGGTCATAGGTCGTCGCCGTCTCCCAGGTCAGGCTCTTGGGCTGCATGCCCGGAGCGGCCGTATAGGAGAAATACTGGCCGTCCATCAGCACCGAACTCTTGTTGATCGACATGATCGAGAGGTACTTGTAGGGGTCTACGGCTCCGTTTCCGGCGCTGCCGACCGAGAAGCGCAGCTTCAGGTTGTCGAGCCATGTGCGGGCGCCCTCCATGAAACCCTCCTCCGAGATGCGCCAGCCGGCCGAGGCCGAAGGGAAGAACCCCCACACCTGATTGCTCGGGAATTTCGACGAACCGTCGTAACGCCCGCTCACCTCGACGAGATATTTGCCCTTGTAACCGTAGTTCACGCGGAAGAACGCACCGGCGAAACCCCATTCATAGCTGCCGTTGTCCTTCAGGGTGATGTCTGTACCGTCCATCAGCGAAAAGTTGGGTTTCGAAGAGTCGAGCAGTCCCGTCCGGTAAGCGAGCGTCTTCATATACTGCTTCTCCTCGACGTTCCAGCCGGCAAGCATCGAAAGCGAGTGGTCGTCGCCCAACCGGGGCGAATAGGTCAGCGTGGCGTTGGTCGCGTAATAGTTCGTATTATAGGTGCGGTTCTCGTAATCGCTGTACTCCTCGCGGATGCCCGTCATGCCGGGACCGTTCGAATAGGAGTGCTGGTTGTTGACACGGTCCTGCTCGGAATGGTTGTAGAGGTAGGTGAAATCACCCTTGAACGTAAGCACGTCCTTGATGATGTCCACGGTCAGGGCCGTCGTGTTCTTCATGTCGAACTTGAAATTGTCCTGATAGGTGTCGCCCTCCACGAAACCGGCCCAGCCGATATAAGCCGCCGTGTTGGTCCACGTTCCGTCGGGATTCTTGACCAGGGCCACCGGGTAACCCTGATGCTCGAGCATCCGGTTGATCGTGAGCAGGCGATTCTCGAACGTGGCGCTCACGCGCGGCTGACGGTTGGTGCGGCGGACGAAATCGGTGCTGTTCTCGATACGCATCCATTTGAACAGCTTCAGGCTGCCCTTCGCACGCACGTTATACTGCTTGAACTTGCCGTCGCCGGCGTTGTAAATATCTTTCTGTTCGAAGAAACGGCCCGACAAATAGTAATTCGCCACGTCGGTGCCGCCCGAAACGCTCAGGTTGTGCTGGTGGCCGGTGGTGTAGTCGCGGTAAACGACCTTGTGCCAGTCGGTATTGCCGAAGTATTCATACTCTCCGTCGGAATTCACGCGCCATTTCTCGAACGAAGGATCGGCATCGCGCCGCGCCAGCTCGGCGGCCCACGCCGCGTTGTAGGGGAAAATGTTGTTGATCGAGGAGGGCTCCTTCTCGAAATAACCGACATAGGACTCCATGTAGGAGTTGAACCATCGCAGGCCGTTGGTCTCGGTCTGGGGTTCGACCGTCCGGTTCAGGATCGAGAACGAACCGTTGTAATTGATATGCACCTTGCCTTTCACGGGATCTTTCGTGGTCACGAGCACCACGCCGAAGGCACCGCGGGCTCCGTACACCGCCGTGGAAGAGGCGTCTTTTAGGACCGAAATACTTTTGATGTCGTCGGGATTCACGGCTGTTAGGTCCCCTTCCACACCGTCCACCAGCACCAGTGCGCTGCCTCCGGCACCGATGCTGCTCACTGCGCCGCGGATTTTTATGTCCGCGCCGCGGGAAGCCTTACCGTCGTTCATGGTGATATTCAGACCGGCAACCTGTCCCTGCAGCGACCGCACGGGGCTGGGGTTGGCACGCTGTTCGAAGATTTTGCCCGAGACCTGCTCCACGGCACCCACCACGTCGCGTTTCTTCTGCGTACCGTAACCGACCACCACGACCTCCTCCAACTGGTTGGCCGCCTCTTTCAGCGTCACGTCGAGCGTCGTCTGGTTCCCGATACGGAATTTCTGCGGCACATAGCCGATAAACTGGACAAGAAGCGTCTCGCCGCTGTTTACGGCGATCGTGAAAGCTCCGTTCACATCGGTGGTGACTCCGCGCGGAGTCCCCTCGACGACGACCGTCGCCCCGAGAACGGATTCGCCCGACTCACTGCGCACCACGCCCTTCAGATCATAGGTCCGGGCCAGCGCAGAGAACGAGAACGAGACACACAACAGGAGCAGAAAGAGCCTCCCGCAACCGGTCAGACGCCCGACCGGCTTGTTTTCATAGGAACATTGTTTCATCTCAAAAAGGTTTGTGTTTGTTGGTTGTAATTTTCCCCCGGGCGTCCGTCGGTTTCGAAACGGGTCCGGTCCGGAAGGAAATGCGCAAGTTTCCCAAAACAAACAGCGACAAACCTCAGCTTACATGCTCCGATACATTAATATATAATAAAGTTCATAAAAATGCCGCTTTTCTCTTTTGCAAATATAGATATTAATTCTTAAAAACAAACTTTTTGCTTTCTTTTTTAATCAGAATTTCACATAAAGGAAATAAAAAGTGCATTAAAATAAAAATAAGACCCCGAAAGTTTGCATATACAAAAAGAATGGCTACCTTTGTTGTGCAAGTTTTACCCATCCGACAAACCAGCGACACCCGCAACCGAATACGGCCTTGCGACATGCCGGCTTGTTCCCGACCTTAAAACTTTGAAAACATGAAACTTGCGTCTATTCTGTTCGCGCCCTTAGTCGCGGCAGCGCTCTTAGCCCCCGGCTGTTCCGACGATCCGGACGTCTCCGTGACCCGGGATACGGACGAACTCAATTTCGCTTACAGCGTTTCAACCCAATCGTTCACCGTCCGCACCGACGGCAGCTGGAATCTCTCCACCGAAGACGACTGGATCCATACGGACCCTGCACAAGGGGTCGGCAACGGGCACAATTACCAATATATAAATGTCACCGTCGACCGCAACACGGGTGAAAAGCGGTCGGGCGAGATCACGATCCACGCCGCCGGCCGCGACCTGAAGGTCTACATCCATCAGGACGACGGCATCTTCGCCATGAAGCAGGCCTATGTGCTGGGTACGCTGCTCGAAGGCGAGCAGATATCCGGCATCTACGTCGCCATTCCCTACGAAAAGGCGTTGGGTACCGAGCTGATGGATGTCGAGGTGGAACTCGACGGCGAAGGCGCCCCCGGCATCAAATGCGAACCCGTCGCGGGCGAAAAGCTTCAGGAGGGCGACGGCGAAGTGCTCGTGGCTCTGAGCGGCACGCCGCGCTCGATGGGCGACATCGACATCAGCGTGACCATCCGCCTCTCCACCCAGGAGACGCCGGTGGTTCAGGAGACCCGGAGCTTCGTCTCGTCGGAGAACATCATCTACGAGATGACCTTCGACAAACTGATCTGGGGCGGCGACTATGTGGCCAACAAGACCGGCATGTATCCCGGCCACCAAAACCTCACCGTCACCCCCGACACGCCGGCAACGACCGTCGCAACGGCGGGTCAGGACGGCAGCGGCGACTTTTTCAACGCCGGGATGAACCCCGCGTTCACCGCCGACCGCGGGCTTGCCGAATGGGCCGGATCGAAAGTCTACGAACACCCGGGCTATCCCAAAATGGGTACGGGATCGGCATTGGGCTGGATCATGTCCCCGGCCCTGAATTTCCAGGCCCTCGGACTGACCGAGCCGCAGAATATCTTCGTCCAGTTCGACTACTGCCGCTGGGACGGCGAGCAGGACGACATCGTCGTCACGGCCGAAAACGCCGGTTCGATGCCCGAGACCCAGCTGGTGAAGGACCATCCCAAGCGCACGTGGCAGAGCATCGTGTTCAAGGTGACGGATGCAACCAGCGAGACGCGTATCAAGATCAGCGGCACCAAGGCCGGAAGCAACCGCTTCTTCATCGACAATTTCCGGGTCTATGTCTCACAAGCGGTACCCGTAGAGGTCACCTCCAAACTCGAGACCCCGACGAACCTGAGCTGCACCGAACAAACGCCCTCGTCGCTCAGCTTCACCTGGAAACGGGACTACGACGCATCGTCGTACACCGCCGAGCTCTATCGGGCCGACAATGAATCCGTCGCCGTGAAGAGCGAAGTCGTTTCGGGCAACCAATGCACGTTCGACGAGCTCGACCCGAGCGCCGATTACAAATTCCGCGTGATGGCCAACTGCCAGCCCAAGCCGGAATTCAATTCCGACTACTCGGCCTTCCTCGCCTGCCGCACGCTCGATCCGGTCGCCATTCCTGCGCCGCAGGTATCGCTTTACGAGGCTTCGCGCGGTTTCCTGGTATTCGAATGGCCCCGCGACGACACCTACCCGCGCAAATTCATCCTCGAACTGGCCGAAACAGCCTCGGGCGACGCCATCCGCACCGTCGAGTGCAAGGAACCTGTCAAAGGACAAGGCTTTTATGCCAACTACCCCTACAACCGCTTCGTCTTCGGCAACTTGCAGGCAGACAAGACCTACTACTGCCGGGTGAAAATCCTCGGCGAAGGAGTCTATACCGATTCCGCATTCGGCATCGGCGAAGGCAAGACCTCCCCGATGCCCGCGCCGGGCAGCGAGGTCCTGCTCTACAAGGATTTCGACGATTTCTGGTGGGGCGGTTACTCCATTGCCGCCGCATTCGGCATCTGTCCCTCCTCGGCAGCCCAGAAACTCCCCGCTACGATGAACATCGCCGGCAGCGTCTTCGCCGATGACGACACGACAGTCGTCGGAGAGCCGTCGAAGAATGCCGACGACACCTTTGCCACCGTCGGCAAGAACAATGCGGACTACCTCGCAGCCCGCTGGGGCGACGGCGACTGGGACACGGCCAACAGCAAGAAAATCTACGAAGTCTGCGGCCACCTCAAGTTCGGAACCGGATCGGCCGCCGGAAGTCTCGTACTCCCGCACCTGACCAAACTCGGAGCCGCAACGGCGGATGTCGTACTGACGTTCCGGGCCTGTCCCTATACCGAACCCAAGGCCGTGAACGGCGTCTACACGATCTACGGCAACCAGGACCGCAAGGACTTTACGGTCAGCATCGCGGGGGGGGGTACGTTCGAGGACGGAACGACGAAAATCACCCTCACCAACGACGATTCGGGGCGCGACAACAACGGACGCTTCGCCTGGACCGACCACACGGTAACCGTCAAGAACGTCACCGCCGAAAGCCGGATCACGATCGCCACGATCGAGAAGCGCATGTGGCTGGACGAAATAAAAGTAGTAAAGAAATAAGCAACCGACCATGAACACAAAACAAACATACGGCAAATCGAGAATCCGGCCCCTGCTGTCGGGCCTGCTCCTCCTGGCGGCGACCGCCGCATTTTCCTCCTGTTCCGACGACGGAGAGGAGAACGACGTGCTGAGCATTCTCTTCGAGAAATCGTCGGTCAGCGTCAGCGTCAGCGGCTCGGAGCAACTCCGCATCAAGGTCATCACCCCGGGAAGAGGGGTTTCCCAGACCGACTGGTACGACCAGGCGGCGAACCCGCTGGGCATAGTCTGGAACTCGGGCAATGAAAACGCGGTCCGTGTCGACGCCCAAGGCGTCGTCACCGGAATCGGAACCGGCAACGCGCCGGTGACGGTAACAGCCCCCAACGGCGTATACGCCCGGACATCGGTCTCGGTATCCAACGACGCCATCTTCGAAAAAGTGGCGGCCGGACTGACCGAAGAGATCGTTTACAGCAAGGGTGTACAGCTCGAGCGCAACGCCGTGATGCAGTGTTTCGACGTGGATTCGAAAGGAGAACTCTACTACGTGCAGATCGCCGGTTCGGATGCGCACAAGCTCCATGTACTCCGGGGCGGGGCGAATCAGTCGCCCGCAGATTTCATGACCCTGCGCTGGTTCGGCCACGGCACCAACATGGCCGTCGAGGAGCAGGGCGCAGACCGCTATATCTGGATCAACAGCAACGCCAACAAACTCGACGACAACAGCTACAGCCAGAGCCAGACCGTCTCGCGCATCAAGTACGAAGCGGGCAAGACGCTCGACAAATACAGCGGCGAAACGTTCTACCTTCCGGGCAAACGCAACGTACATCCGGCCATCGATGCCGCCAGCGACCTGCTGGCCATCACGGCCTCGACGACCGGCGTCCGCGACTTTTACGTCTACAAACTGAGCGAAGCCCTGGCGCTCCCCGTCTCCGACGTTTCGCTGACGGTGACCTGGGGCGGCGAGGAGGGCACGCAGAAAACGACGGAAACGCGCGTCGTGCAGGTCCGCAAACTGGACCAGCTCACCCCCGTCGGCCAATTCTCCGTCAGCACCGGGAAAACGGCCGCCGACCTGGGATACTACGATTTCCAGGGATTCGACTGCACGAACGGCATCATCTATTTCTACGAGGGTACCGGCAACAACAACGACGGCAAAACGGCCTCGGTCGCCTATGTCACGCTGCTCGACCTGAAGGGTGCGCAGGTCTATCCCCGCACGAAGGTCGGGGCCATAGCCGACATGCAGGCGCTCACAACAGCCGGCATCACATCCACGGGCTATATGGAGGCCGAGGGCATCAAGATGAAGAACGGCTCGCTGTGGCTGGGCTTCGCCTCGAAGTCGACCGACGACATCCGCCGCGCCAACATATTCCGTTATTAAACAAGATTGGGTTTTTGGTTCGACAGGCTGCACGCAATGCGTGCGGCCTGTTTTTCAGGACAGGCAAAAGAAGCTCCGGAACGACAGGGTGTTCCGGAGCCTCTTCAGGTGAGTACGGTCCCTATTCGGGATCGACGGCCGGACCGTTCAGCGGAAATTCGTGCGTGTGCGTGACCTTGCCCCGGGGACCGACGATCCGCACCCGAATCAGGCTGTCCGTAACGTCACAGCGGGCATAGCTCTTGTTGTCGTTGATCACGATCGGAAACTGCGCACCCCGTTCCCCGGCAGGATGGAACGAATAGCGGTGTTCGTGGCCGCAGAGCATCAGATCGATCCCGGCTTCGTTCAGGACCGGCATGAAAAGTTCGTTGAGATGGACGTTTCCGTGCCATGTACCCGTCGTCGGAGGCACGTGCAGCAGGACGATCCGCGCCGAGGCCGAGAGGAACTCCTCCGACTGCACGGCCTTTTTCAGCCATGCGCACTCCTCCGCGCGGTAGGCGTCGTAATCGGCCAGTCCATAGTATTCGATGTCGCTGTCGGGCTTGTCCTCCCCGCAGTCGAGCACCAGCAGGCAGACATCTCCGTAGCGGTAAATTCCGTAAAACTCCCCGCTGCGAGTCGGGAAATAGTCGATCAGGCGGTCCGACCAGACGCCGCGCGTCTCGTGGTTGCCGCGGTTGAAAAGGATCGGCGTCCCGGAGGCGAACAGCGCGACCGATGCGTCGATATAGTCCGTAAAGAGCTGCTCCTCGTTCTCGACGCTGCTCGACATGTCGCCGTTGAAGACCACGAATCCGATCTCACTGAAATCGACCTTCTTACAGAGGTCCTTCATGTAGTCGGCCCTGCCGTGAATGTCGTTGAGCATAATGAACGAGCAGTCGGCGCCCGAGTCGGGAAAGGTCCGGAACGGATAGGGCTTGCGACGGAAAACGTCACTTGCGACAACACTCCCGTAGGTGGCTTTGCCGCGCTGCGGCCATGCCGTGACCTCCTGCGAAAAAATGCGGTAACAATAGTCGGTGCCGGGTTTCAGCCCTTTGAGCCGCACGGCATGAAGGGTTCTGTCGGCCAGTCTGCGGCCCGCGACGGTCTGGTAATGGCGTGCATGCTCCTGCGCATAGAAGCTCCGCCCGTCGTCGGGCGCGACCTCGACCCACGAGAGGGCCGGTTTGCTGGTGGTCCAGACGACCGTGACACCGTCCCGGGTCATATCGCAGAGATAAGGACCGTGCGTGATTTTGAAATCCTGCGCCACGGCGGCCAGCGAGAAAAGCAGCCCGGCCAGCGAGAAAAGGAGTTTTTTCATTGTCGGAAAGTGTTGATTGTTTCGGGATGCAAGATACGGAATATTCCGCAGAATCCCGTGCCGGAAAACGAAAAAGCGGGCGTATTCCGCGGGGGGGGGCGGGGCTGTCCGGACCGCCGGGCTCCGTCCCGTTGGCCTTGGGCGTTTTAATACATCCCGCCAGCACCACGGCGGCGGCGAAAACGAGCGACAGGGAGCTCTTCGAACGAAACATCATTCGGCGAAGGCAGTAAAAATCCCTGAAAATCACCGCTTTTTTCGCGCTGTTTTCTTTTTGCGGACCGACCATCCGAAATGTCCCAACGCCTCGCCCAGCGCAAAATACTCTCCGTGGGAATAGACGATCGGATCGGCGCGTTCGAGGCAGAAACGGCCCGTCCGGGGATCGATATAGGCCTCGTCGGCCTGCACCCCGACCACCTCGGCCAGAAACATATCGTGGGTCCCGAGCGGCAACACCTGCCGCACGCGGCACTCGATATTCACGGGAGACTCGGCGATGACCGGCGCGGCGACCCTCTCCGACGGAACGGCCGTGAGCCCCATCTCGCGGAACTTGTCGTAATCGCGGCCCGAGCGCACGCCGCACCAGTCCGCGGCTCGCGCCAGCCGGCGCGTCGTGAGGTTGATGACGAACTCGCCCGTGCGGCGGATGATTTCGTAGGAGTGGCGTTCGGGACGCACCGAAATATAGCACATCGGCGGATCGGAACAGACCGTGCCGGTCCATGCCACGGTCAGCAGGTTGTACTCGTCGGGCGTCGCGCCGCAGCTCACCAGCACCGCCGGCAGGGGATAAAGCACCGTTCCCGGTTTCCAGTTCTGTTTCATCTCGATTCGTTTTTCGGGACAAAGGTAACGGTTTTTGCGTATATTTGGCGTCATAACGGCACGAATGCGATCCGGTTTTGCAGCGTGTCCGGCTTTTATGTACCTTTGTTTCGTATGCTCGCCGATTTCACCCGATACCTCGAAGCGGAACGCCGCTACTCGCCGCTCACCGTGCGCAACTACCGCCACGACGTCGAGCAGTTCCTCGCATGGCTGGGGGTCTGCGACGCCGATTTCGACCCGTGCCGGGTGACCACGGAGGATATCCGCGAGTGGATGCTCTTCCGCACCGAGGAGGGACATCTGAGCGCCGCCTCGATGAACCGCGAGATTTCGTCGCTGCGGGCGCTGTTCCGCTGGCTGCTGCGCACGGGAGTCGTCAGCCGCGACGTGACTCAGCCCGTGGCGTCGCTGCGGACCTCGCGCCGCCTGCCCGCGTTCGTCCCCGAAAGCCGCATGAGCGGAATCGTCAGCGATTGCGAGCAGGACAGCGAAGATTTCATCCGCGAACGCAATTCGCTCATCGTGCTGCTCTTCTACGCCTGCGGCCTGCGGCTGGCTGAACTGGTCGGCATCGACCGCGGGGACTTCTCGGCGGACTACACCTCGCTGCGCGTCCGGGGCAAAGGCGACAAGGAGCGCATCGTACCGATTCTGGAATTCGTCCGCGAAAAGATTTTGCACTACATCGGGTTAATTGAGCGGCAAAATATTTGCATTTCACCGGAAAAAGCGCTATTTTTAACACACAAAGGAAAACGCATATCCCGGACGGCGGTTTACCGGACGGTGCAGGAAGAGCTGGACAAGGCGGGTGTACAAGGAAAGAAAAGCCCCCACGTGCTGCGCCACACTTTCGCAACGCACCTGCTGAACGGCGGAGCCGATATGCGCGAGATACAGGAACTCCTGGGACACGCTTCGCTGCAGGCCACGCAGGTCTATACGCACAACAGCATCGCCAAGCTCCGGGAGATTTATGCAAAAGCCCATCCCCGTGAAAAGGGTGGCGAGTGATTAACTTTTATAATATAAGGCTATGAACGTACAGATTCAATCCGTGAAATTCGACGCCGACAAGCGGCTGATCGAATTCGTGAATGCCAAGATGGCGAAGTTGGACCGCTTTGCGGAGCGCTCGACAGGAGCCGAGGTCATTCTCAAACTCGATAAGGACCACGAAAAAGGAAACAAATTCGCAACCATCACGCTGCACATGCCGGGCGAGGACCTGGTGGCCTGCCACCAGTCGAAAGCCTTCGAAGAGTCGGTCGACGAAGCCATCGATGCCCTGAAACGCCAGTTGGAGAAATTCAAAGCGAAAACTGAGAAATAAACCCCACCAACCTTAACCTTAACTAACTGAACGCCGCGACGGCCGCCTTTTGAAAAGGCGGCCGTCGCATTTTTCAGGAACCGGGCAAAAAAATCCCGGGACGAAATTACCTAACCTACTCACCACCCCGCTCCCTGCGGGTCTCGTCCCGGGAATACCCATGCCGACCGGATCACCGGCAATACGGGGGAGGGCTACTGCGCCGGCGTCAGGTGGAATTTCAGCGTCTCGACGCCCTTCTGTTTATCGGCGTCGATGACCGTCAGCACGAAATTGTGGTTCGAATCCTGATTGTAGATCATCGCGATCATCGGCACCAGCTGCGAGATATTGATCGACAGCGAAGTCTTGTTCTTCACCTCGTCTCCCACGGGAAACCCGAGTTCTTTGAGTCCCGCAGCCATCTCCGCCGTGGCCGGATCCACCAGGTTCATCGTCTGCGCAAGCCCCAGTTCACCGAGCACCTCGGCCGTCAGGCAGGGCGATTCGATCTTCACCGTGAGGTCGGAAATGCCGGCGGGCGCCGTCACGTCCACCACGACCGACATGGTCGGTTGAATCTCGTGGACCGCTTTGATGTCGCCGCCTTTGAGCGTAAGCGTCGGCGCGGCATGCTTATCCCCGTTGTCATCGTCATCGTTGCAGCCCGTGAGGAATGCAGCACTCATAGTCATGGCCGCAGCCATGAACAGGCATAATACTCTCTTCATAATCACTTAATTAAAAAAATCCCCAAAATTATAGTCGCCATAAAATTAGGCTCCGGGAACGACGACGGCAAATAAATTCAACGAAACGGCATATTCTGCCAACCAAACAGCGTATTTTATCAACGCAGGAAATCCGGAACAGAAAAACGGCCGCACATGCGTGCGGCCGCCCGACCTGGTCGTGGACAAGGAGAGGCTCATCCCCGCCACCGGATTAAACGAAAAACGGCCGCACTTGCGTGCAGCCGTCCGACTTGGTAGTGGATAGGGGATTTAATAAGCCCTATTTCCCGCAAAAATGCCGCCTGATTTTCAACAACATACAAATCGAAATTCATATTAAAAACAGTATTTTTGTCCCGTATCTGTCCCGGGATGGTAGTGGATAACTTATCCACTACCAAATAGTTATATCGTACATCGCCGGATTTTATCACCCAACTTTCGAAGTGTCTCTACCTCCCTCTGAATCTGCCCCATCCATTGTATCTGCTTTGTGATGGGGGGGGGTAAGTGCCTTATCAACAAGTATTTGCATCTTAGACAGCAAATCCTGCTGTCCGGCTATCGTCCCTTGTTGCCCTGCGATTGTTTCCTGCTGGGCACAAACTGTATCAATCAATCGCGAAATTTTGTCGAATACCTCACGGGGCATTTCAATTTTCGCCAATTCTTGGGTCTCAAAAATCGGTCGTTCCGTTATCTTATAAGGCAACAAAATATCACCATACCGATTATACAACAACCGAAATTGCTCCTCATTCAAAGGGCGAACCCCCCGTTCAATCGCGGAAACATACGGTTGAGAAACCCCAAACAACGTAGCAATATCACATTGCTTAATTTTATGTTCTTTTCTAAACCTCTGTAAATCAATCATAATATAAAAATATAGTCATTTTTAATAACCAAAACTTGCAATATATAATCATTTTGATTATGTTTGCAAAGTAATTGACCGCGTAACGCACCGCGTCAATTACAAAGTTAATAAATTTTTAACCATTCCAAACTCAACCTCTATGTATTTGAGTAACGAAAGGGCTGTCTCGTACCCTGTTCCGGCACGTCCGGATTTTACGGGCATCCGAAAGAAGGCCGCACGCACCGGCCGGAAACTTCTGACCGCCTGCCTCGGGCGGGAGTTCATGGGGCTCTCCGCCAGGCACAAGGTCTACGGACTTTACTTCATCGTGAGCCTGATGGCGCCGATCATGCTTTACAGCGAGAGCCACCCGTGGCTGACAATTCCGCTCGTCGTGAATCTGGGGAACGCTGTAAGGCTGGCGAACAGAATCGTCCGAGAAACGAGTGCCAGAGATTAGTAGGGTATTCCATGCACTCGCCGCCGCGCCGCCCGTGAGGGCCGCCAACGGCAACGGAGAGGGGTTCGGCTCCCCTATCGAGGCCAAACTCCTCTCCGCTTTTTTGAAACTAAAAAACCAAAACAATACGCACAAATGAAAGAGCAGACACTTAACGAATTATGGAGGTCCCTCGACTGGTCGGATCGGACGGAACTGTTGCGGATCGTTTCCTCGGAACTTTTCGTCGGAGCCGATGCCTTCACCACATGGCGTCTCGGCTACCGTAAAATTCCGAAAACAAAACGGCTGCGGCTGACGGCCATCATCAAGAAAAAGTACGGCATCAACCTTAAAACCGCATAACCATGACTGCAATCCTCTCGACTATCTGCATCGCGGCGATCCTCTGGCGGGGCGTCGTCGCCACAGGCGTCGCCTACAACCGCATCAAGACCCGCGGGGCCTCTCCGACACTCAACATCATCTTCTGGGACTCGATCCTCGTGATCGTACTCGCCGTATCGCTGCTGGTCAAAATCTGGGCGCCATGTATGTAGACAAAGACAGCAACGGCCGCATTGCCGTCATGGATCTGAAGCCGGAAGAGTTCGAGACGATCCGCCGGGCGATCAAAGCCTTCAAAACGGGGCTGCTCCAAAACCGCCTGCCTGCCGGATTCTCGCCCCGAAGCGAGATCTACGAGCAATACCACCGCGCAGGGATGATCCTGCGCCAGATAGAGAAACTATAAACCTATCGGGGGGGGGCATTCCCCACGACTCGAACACTATGAACAAAGTAAGCAAAGACGACGTATTGCAGGCCACCGAAGGCGGCAAGACGGTTATCCTCGATTATTACCCCGCGTCCCGGGACGGATTCGAGCGGCGCCGGAATTTCAGGCTCCGGCCGGACGACCGGAACCCTTCGTGCACCGTGTTCAACCGCGACGGCATCTGGTTCCTGCAAGACAAGGGCGGCGGCGATACCAAGGCCCGCACGGCCATCTCGATCGTCATGGAGGAAGAGCGCCTAACATACCCGCAGGCGATCGAGTTCATCGCGTCGAAATACGCTCCTCACCTGCTTGCCGGGGCCTCGGCGGTTTCCGTACAGCCGGAGCCCGGGCGGGCCGAAACGGCCCCGCAGGACGCCATGACCGTACAACGCCGCAAGGGTGGAAAATTCTCCAAATGGGAACTCGATCTGCTCGGACATCAGATCACGCAGGAGGTGTGCAACGAACTCCGCCTGGTACCGCTGGACTCCTACATCACCCGCAAAAACGAAAAGGGGAAGAGCTGGAAGATCTCGGCCACGGAGAACTATCCGATCTTCTACTACGATTACGGGACATGGGGACGGCTCTACCAGCCGCTGTCGGCCCAGCTCCGTTTCATGTTCGTCGGAGAGAAGCCCGCCGACTTCATTTTCGGCGACTCATGGTTCCTCAAAGCGTTCGATGGTTCCAAGCGTCGGACGCCCGACATCTCGGATGTCGGGGAAGAGGAGGAAGAGACGCCGGAACAGGGCGACGACGACGATCCGGAAGATGAGGGCGATATGGACTCCGCAAACGCCTCGCCCCGGCAGGAGCAATGCGACGCAATCATCCTCTGTTCGGGAGGTTCCGACGCCCTGAATGTCCGGAACGCCTGCATCAATACCGGCCGGGCCGGATGGCATGTCGCATGGCTGAACTCCGAAACGGCCGACCTTCCCCGGGCCGACATGTTCCACCTCCGGCAGATAGCCAAAGAGGTCTACATTCTCTACGATCAGGACAGCACGGGAGTCGCCAACGCCTTCCGGCACGCCATGAAATACCTCGACCTCCGGATCATCCGCCTCCCGGACGACCTCAAACGCTTCAAGACCCGCAAAGGAGGAGCCTGCAAGGATGCCAAGGACCTCTTCATGCACTACCGAAAGCCTGCGGCACAAGACCCCTACAAAATCTTCAGCAACCTGCTCCGGGTATCCGGATCGCTGAAATTCTGGGTGCGTTTCAAAGACCGCCGCGGCAAGGAGTGTTTCGACATCAACAACGAGCAGCTCTACTCCTTCCTGCAAGCGAGCGGATACTATCGCATCGAATCCTCGGCCACGAGCAAGGGATTCACCTTCTGCTACATCCGGGACAACATCGTCCGCCTGATCGACGAGCAGGCCATCGCGTCGGAATGCAATGCCGAGTTGATCCGCTATCTCTATGCTCATCCCGAGTACTACTCGCAGGCGCTGGCCAACGCCATCCACCGAAGCAACCAGGTGAAGCTCGGATCGCTGGAGAAGCTGCGGATGATCGCACCGAATTTCCGTTATTTCGGGGCGAATTTCGACCATGTGCTATTCAAGAACAAGATCATCCGCATCGACCGGGACGGCCTGCACGAAATTCGTCCGCAGGACTGGCCCTACTTCGAGTACAGCAACAAGATTCTCGACCACGAAATACAACTGGACAGGAACGGTGTGCTTCCGTTCGACATCGTGGAAACGCCGGCCGCCCTTGCGATACGGAAAGAAATGCAGGGCCTTAATCCCCGGTCCCCTATTTATAAGCAAATGCAAGCTGCGCTTGACACGTTGACAGGGACGGCGAGGTTCAAGCTGCGCATCAACCGCCCCGATTTCTCTTTCCTGCGGTACATCTACAACACCGGGCGCGTGCATTGGCGCAAGGAGGAGATGGGACAGCCCCTCACCGACGAAGAGCGCGCCGAGCAGGATCTGCACTTCATGTCAAAGGTCATGGCACTCGGATACCTGCTGACCAAATACAAATCGGCAGCCGAGGCAAAGGCGGTCTACGCCATGGAGACGGAGATCTCCGACGAGGGCCAGCACAAGGGAGGAACCGGAAAGTCGCTCTTCCTGGGCAGCATCGAGCAGATGCGCAACCAGCTTTTCATCAATGGGCAGGAGCTCCGCCCCGACAAGATGGAGTTCCTATTCCAGGGGGTTGTCAAGGGGGTGACGGACACGATCTACTTCGACGACGTGAACAAGTCGATCGACCTCCACCGCTTCATGCCGGCGATCACCAACAAGATCACCATCAACGCCAAGTATGCCGCGGCCGTAACGCTCGAATACGCCGAGTCCCCGAAAATATCCTTTTCGAGCAACCATGCCATCCGGGAGTTCGACAACTCCCTCCGGCGACGGATATGGTTCACGGCATTCTCCGACTACTACCACTCGGCAGACCCGGCCGCCAAGCTTTCGCTGCGGAACCCGGCCACGGAGTTCGGGAAGAATCTGATCCAGGACTACACGCCCGAGGAGATGAACGAATTTTACATTTTCATGCTTACATGTATGCACGTATACATCAAGCATCAGGTCGCGCTCCAGCCGCCGATGCACGACATCGAGCAGCGCAACATCCAGCGTCAGATCGGCGACGACTTCATCTACTGGGCCGAAGAGTATTTCGCCGCAGACGGACGCCGAGACACCTTCCTCAATAAAACCGAGGTATTCGAGGCATACAAGGAATCGCTCCCCAAGCGGGCACAGGACAGTGTGAAGATGCAGACCTTCAAAGGCCGCCTCATCCAGTTCTGCGAGTACAAGGGATGGGAGTTCAACCCCGACGAGATGCTGCAAACCGAATCCGACCGGAAGCGGAACGAGATCCACCGAAAAGAGCAGGGTGTCGATGTCTACTACTTCTACATTCGGACGGCCGAAGAGGACGGGGAGGAGAAGATTTTTTAGGGCCCCCTATTACCATTTTTTCAACGCCAAAACAAACTTTCTGATTTTCTTTGACACTTTGACACCAAAGAGAGAAATAAAAATATAAATAGATATAATACAAATAGTTACGCGATTTTTAGCGGTGTCAACTTGGTGTCAAAACGGTGTCAACTTAAAAAATCGGTGACACTTTTCGAAAATTTCGAAAAAACGGCAATTATTATATAAAGCAATGAATATCAACAACATATCGAAAACGGTGTCAACTTGCGTGTCAGCAAAATTTTTCAAGTTGACACCGCATAAAAAGATGATTAACAGCAATTTACGCACGGTGTCAAAGTGTCAAGCAAAAACCGGAAACTAAAAAAATAAAACACAACTTCAAATCTCAACCTCTATGAAGAACGTACAAAACAACACCGCAAACAGCCCCCGGCAGCCGGGGCCGAAGAACCCGGACAACTGGGCGCGGATCGAGGCCGTCATCCGATTCGCACGCATGACGACGAACGCCTTCGCCAAGCACATCGGACTGCCCCGCGGCGAGAACCTCTACCAGATCAAGCGCGGCAACAACGGCATCTCGTTCGACGTGGCCGACCGAATCTGCCACCACTACCCGATGATCAGCAAACTCTGGATACTGACAGGCGAGGGCGATATGCTCCTTCCGAACCATCGCCGCTCCTCCGGCATCAGACTGATTGCCGCCATGCACGACCAGATACTCGGAGAACCCCTCCTGCGTCCCCGTGACGACAGCAGCGGCATCGATTGGATACGATATGCGAAGGAGCGTCTCGACGTAGCCGCAAACCCTAATCTCCCACGGGATATGCGGATCATACAGCTCACGGCGTGCGGCGGGATCATCGCCGCAGAGATCGACAGGCTGATGTCCGAAGCAAGTAAGAAAGGAGGCAAACAATGAAAAGCATCGGTTTTCTCGAAGAATTGCAGCGCGAAGTCGTTGCCCGGTACAAGACGGAAACACGCCGGCTGGCAGATCCGCAGCCGGACGATTATCTGAACAATCCCCGCGGCGATTTCATCCTGCCCGACGGGAGCCGTGCCGATCTGCTGGCCCGTCATCATCTCATCCGGCCCCGATACGAGGTCGGCGAGGTGATCTACATCAAAGAGCCGTATATCGACGACATCGATCCCGACAGAGTGTTCTACAAATACGATCCGGCGGACATCCAGGCCCTGCAAGACTTCGGATACGGGGACTACATCGACAAACCCGGATTCTGGCGGAACAAGCAGTCCATGCCGGCGCGGCTGGCCCGCTACTTCCTCCGGATAACGGCCCGGCATGGCGAACGTTTGCAGGATATTACGGATGAAGGTTGCAGAAAGGAAGGAATATTTTCCGATGCGCTGGAATGCAATTTTGGCCTCCCGAACATTAAATGCACTGCCCTCGAAACAGTTTTAGGTAAAAGCTGGCGCGATGCCTATGCTTCGCTTATCGATTCGACATACCAAGAGGGAACATGGGAAAAGAATCCCTGCGTCTGGGTATATGAATTCGAATTGGTATCCGAACTGACGGCATTCGAGCGCCGGCATTACGGACTCAAATAACATAACGCATGGATTTCGGGAAATAATGGCGATCAAACTACTCTATATCGACCTTTTTTGCGGCGCCGGCGGAACCTCGACGGGCGTTGAGCGGGCGCGGATCGACGGTAGCAAGTGCGCGAAGGTCATCGCATGCGTCAACCACGATGCCAATGCGATCCTCTCGCATGCGGCCAATCACCCGCACACGCGCCACTTCACCGAGGACATCCGCACACTCGATCTCGGACCGATGAAAGTACACGTCGCCCGAGAACGCATGAAGCACCCGGACGCAAAGCTCGTGCTCTGGGCCTCGCTGGAATGCACGAACCACTCCCGGGCCAAAGGCGGCATGTCGCGCGACGCCGACAGCCGCACGCTGGCCGATCACCTTTTCCGCTACATCGAGGAGCTGCGCCCCGACTATATCCAGATCGAAAATGTCGTCGAGTTCATGGAATGGGGGCCGCTCATCGTCAAGGAGAGCGTCGGCCCGGACGGTGCGGCCTTCTGTCCGCTCGACATCAAACACGACCGCAAGCGACGGACAACAACCGTCGCCCCGGTGTGGGTTCCCGACCCAGAGCACAAGGGAATACTCTACCGCCGCTGGGTGGAGGAGGTGTGCGCCCACGGCTACCGGTTCGAACATCGTGTGCTCAATGCGGCCGACTTCGGGGCCTACACATCCCGGGTACGATATTTCGGGCAGTTCGCGCGGCCGGATTTGCCGATGGCGTGGCCGCGGCAGACGCACGCCCGAAATCCGGAGCAGACACGCGACCTTTTCACCGAACCGCTCGCGCCGTGGCGGCCCGTGCGGGAATGCCTCGACTTCGAGGATCGCGGTGAGTCAATCTTCGATCGCCGCCGGCAACTCGTCGGAGCGACACTCGACCGCATCCACGCCGGGCTGGTGAAATTCGTCGCAGGAGGCAAAGACGCTTTCCTCGTCAAATACAACTCCCGAAACCAGTCCGGCAAATACATCGCTCCGGGACTCGACGCTCCATGCCCGACCGTGGCGACACAAAACCGGCTCGGCGTAGTCCGTGTAGATTTCCTGTCCAAGCAGTTCAGCGGACAGCCTGCGGGCAAGAACATCCCCATTGACGGCCCGGCCGGAACCGTTACGACAATCGACCACCACGCCTTCGTATCGGCATACTACGGAAACGGATACAACTCACCCGTCGAACGGCCGGCCCCTACGCTGACAACAAAAGACCGATTCCAGTTGGTGCAGCCATTTATCACCAACTACTATTCCGGCGGCGGGCAACTCTCCGGAGTGGACGAACCAACCGGCGCGCTGCTGACGAACCCCAAGCAGCGTATCGTAAACGCCCACTACCTGCTGAATCCGCAATACCGGTCCGCCGGCGGCTCTGTGGATGCGCCTTGTTTCACGCTGATCGCCCGGATGGACAAACGTCCGCCTTATCTGGTATCCATCGAGCAGGGAGTACCAGCCTGGACAATCAAACCGGACGACATTCCCGAAATGGTGCGCGTGAAAGAGTTCTGCATCCTCTATGGAATTGTAGACGTAACAATGCGTATGCTTCGGATTCCCGAAATGAAGCGCATCCAGGGATTCGGCGACGATTACGTGCTCATCGGATCGCAGGAGGAACAGAAGAAATTCCTCGGCAATGCCGTCGTCACCCAAGTAGCGACCGCATGGAGCAAAGCAACTGCCACAGCTCTCGACGAAATAAAATCACCTGAAAACAACACAAAAAATCCAACTATGAAAATCACAATCGAAAACACCGACAAAATCGTTACCCTGAACGGAGTTCCGGCCCGGATATGGGAGGGAGAAACCGATTCCGGAATCAGAGTTCATTGCTTCATAACCCGGATCGCCGTGAGACGGAACGAAACACGCATCGAAGAGTTTGAACGGGAATTGCAAGAAACGGCATCCCCAAGTCCCGAAATAGCCGCCTACCCTTCACGCCTGATTATATGACGTCCCGGCAAATCAAGGCGGCGCAACTCCGCCGCCGCATGGCCATCCAAGCCATGACCCCGCACCGACTGCCGAAAAGGCCGAGCAAGGTCGAACAGCAGCAGGCCGCCATCGCCGTTGACATGCTCGTGATGGTATTGGCGCTGCCCTATGCAATGCTCGATCTCGAGGACGGACTCAAGGCTGCGGGAAAATTCCGACATGAGATCAAGCGCCGGCATCGTCAGGCCGAAGAGATCGTTTTCTCCGTGACGGAGCCGGCCTATCGAGTCTTCGCCCGCTACTCCGAGGAACTGGCATGGGATTACGTCGAACGGATGGAAAACCTCTATGCCTACATCCGGGAACAGGTTCCCGGCCTCGAAGGTGCAGACGGGGCGGTCGAGTTGATCGAAGCACTCTGCCGACTGATCGAGACCTACAACCGGCGACTCGAATACGTCTACTATTTCAACCGTGCAGAACCGATCTACAAGATTCCACGACTGCTCGAATGTATTCCCGCCCGCAGGTGCGACATCGCCGAACAGATCGAGACGGCATTGCAAAACTACAACCGCGAACGATATGGAAAATCTTGACATCACACCCAAGGAGATCGAAACATACTCCCGGAAGCTGATCCCGAGACTGGCTCGGTATCCGCCGTGGCACTGGGTTAGAATCGCCGACATCGCGCACAATGTCGAACGATTCATCGGTATCTGCCAGTACCTCGCCGACAGAGGCGCTTTCGACGACGAGGACGGTGAAATGCAGATCGACATCTATAAAGATACCTTCGTGAGGCTCAACCCTATGTATTGGGAAAAGAAACGACTCCACAAACAGAATCCTTATGATCGTAAAACTCAACATCAAAAACAAAATCCTTTTTAACTATCTGGATTATCTATTTATCCGCAATCCGGACGGGACTCATCGTGTGACGATGAAAAACGACTTCGGGCGTCTGCTGGTCGCTCTTGTCCGCCGGTCGCCGACCGAGGTTCCCGTCCGGGGCGACGGATTCACAGCACGCCTGAAACTCCCGAAGAACACCTGTTCGCAAAATGCCGAGTTCTACCATCTCTATTTCACCGAACAGGATGCAGCCCGGCTCAACGTACTCCTCGACACGATCTTCAACCTGGATTTGAATGCCTACTACCTGAAGGGCAGCAAGCGCAATATCCAGAAGCGGGAGATCATCGAGGCATTCATCGTCAGCAGGAAACTGTTCGCCGAAGATTTCGCCGAAACACTCGGCAAACGGATCTACCGCGAACAGCTCAAAGACTTCGAGCGTCTGGTATCCTCGCTCTACAACAAGGCACGCTACAACAACGACCGAATCGAAGGGCCCGAAAAGCCTTCGGAATAGCCGTTGGTAAATAAATTTAGTTTCAATAGTGATTTTACACTTTTAACCGATAACAAAATGCCACGCAAAACCATCGTCCGCCTCTCGGTCAAGTCGGCCTTCACCCCGGAGGCCCCATTTCGGGAGCTGCAACTTTCACCCGGGAGCGCTTCCATCGAAATCTCATCCAAAAAAGAGACACCGGGACTCGTCTGGACCACGAAGATCTCCGCAACACTCGTGCGGGACGATCGTCAGCTCTACGAACCCTGCATCTTCCGGGTCCGGACAACCGAGGCTTACTATATCATCGGAACCGAAGATGTCCCGGCGCAACCGACGCATAAAGAGGAGCATTTGGTGGTCATAACCATCGAATACAAGTCCAAGATCAAGCCTGCGGCGCATAAAAAGGTCCTTTCCATAGCCCCTGCCTGCGAGTAAGTTTGCATCGAGTTAAACCATTCGCATTATGCCCGACATCCGAGTCGCACTCTCCCTATACCGTCATCCATGGCTCGTGGACGACGCGACCCTCGTCGTAGGACAGCGCATCCTCGCCGGCGGGAAGATCGACCTCGAGGAAAAAGCAGCGGCCTATCCCGTCCGACTTGTCCGGGACGACCCCGAGAATCCCGAGGCCCCCGACACCGAAAAGAAGGTGGACGGGGCCGTCGCGGTATTTCCGCTCAAAGGGATGCTCCTCAAAGAGGATACACGGTGCAGTTACGGTACCGAGACCGTCGCCCGGGCAATACACAACGCCGCACATGACGACCAAGTCATAGCGGGGGTATTGGCCGTAAACTCCGGAGGTGGTTGTGTCGATGCCATACCCTGCATGCTGAAAGCCATCGACGAGTTCAGGAGCTGCGGAAAACCGATCTTCGTGCACTCGGATTACTGCTGTTCGGCGGCATACTGGATCGCATCCGCGGCCGAGCGCATCTATATGGACAACACGATGGCGTCCATGGTCGGCTCGATCGGAGCCCTCGCCCAGGTCATGGAGACCGCACCGGGTGATCTCGAGAAGAACGGATACAAGATCCACATGATCTATGCCGACGAATCGCCCGACAAGAACAAAGCCTACCGTCGTCTTCAGGAAGGGGACGAAAGCGTTTACAAGGAGGATCTCTCGCGCATCGTATCGATCTTCCATACTGACATCAAGGCCAACCGGCCCGACCTCGCGGCAGACGCCCCGGGAGTTCTCACCGGCGACGTTTTCTACGCAGATCAGGCTGTCGCCAACGGCCTCGCCGACGGCGTGATGACACTCGAGGAAGTCATCGCGCTGGCGGCCATCGATTCCACGAAACCGAATCAATCCATTTGATACCATGTCTTTTCTCAAAACTATTTCCAAGGCCATTCTGAAGACAGTAGGAGCGGCCGAATTCGCAAAAGACGAGAGCGGCAGGCCGATCCTCACCGCCGAACAGCGGGCCGTCGCCGTCGAGAAATTCGGCGAAGGCGCCATCGCAGCTTTCGAGCAGGCGCTCGCAGGCGATGACGACGACGCACAGAAAGGCGTCAATTTCCTCACGGCGCTCAAAGAGGCGCATGATCTCGACGCAAAAGATCTCAACGACCGTCTCACTGCCGCGATGGCGGCGCAGAAGAGCGCCGAGGCGGAGCGCGACCGTCTGGCCAAGCTCCCCGAACCCCATCCCGCACCGACCGGAGCCGCAGCGGTTCCCGCACCGGCCATCCTGGTCGATATGAAAGCCCTGCACAACGTGCAGGTTGCGGCAATGCTCAAGGAGGGACGCATCTACGGGGCCGCCGACACCCCCACCCTCGACGTTGCGGAACTCAACAAGGAGTTTTCGATGGCGATGCCGCCCAAACAGCGTATCGACATCCTCACCAAGGAGATCTACCTCGGATTTCCCGACCATGTCCACATGACGATGGTGCAGTCCGACACCGACTACATCGCATCGGCAGCCCTGATCGACTCCGTAGTCCAGGAGTTCACCGACGTATGGACGCCGAAGGGACAGGCCAAGTTCACCCCGATCCGCATCCCCTACCGCCGCCACAAGATCAACGTGCGCATCAAGCCCACGCAGATTCTCAAAAGCTGGCTCCTGTATCTCTACCAGCAGAACACCACTTTCGCGCAGATGCCCATCACCAAGTACATCGTCGAGCAGCACATCCTGCCCAAGATCCAGGATGACCTCACGCGCAAGATGGTCGGCAAGGGCAAGTACGAAGCCGCTCCCGCCGGGCAGAACGACGGGGACGCCGGACGCGACGCCGCACAGGCCATGGACGGATTCGAAACCATCATCTGCGAGGATCTCAAGACCGGCAAGGCCAAGATGAACTTCTTCAAGGGCGCCGTGAACCTCTTCACGCTCGAAGGCAAAGAGTTCCTCGACGCATTCCATGCCTACGTGGACGGCATCAGCAAGTATTTCGTAGGCAACCTGCCGATCCACTGCTCCGAGCAGATGGTGCTGCACTACCAGCGGCAGGATTTCGCCGTAAACGGCAAGTACACGGGCCAAACGATCGGGAACTCGGTGCGCTTCACCAAGTTCACGCTCGTCCCGCTGCTCTCCATGTACAACTCGCCGATGCTCTTCGCCACTCCCAAGGAGAACTTCGTGGAACTCGTGGACATCAACAAGGCCCCGAACATCATCCAGAAGATCGAAGAGCACCACTACGACGTGGACATCATCGGCGAGTTCTCGCTCTCGGTCGGCTTCCGCATCGGCGAGGCCATGTACGTATATGTCCCGGCGGACTACGACCCGACGAAAGCCATCATCGCAGACTCTTCGAACATCGTGGCCGAAGGCAGCGTGTGGACGCACGGAGGATCTGCCGGAACCGAGACGACAGACCCCGCGAACCCCGACGCCGGAGGTAACGAGGAAACCGCTTAATTTCGAATAGACTATGGCACAGCAAATCAAATCAGTCCCCCGCCCCGAACCGGGCGCGGGGGTTCCGACCCCCAAAGGTGAATTCCTGTATCTGTACTTCACCGATGACATCGAGAAAGAACCCGACATCCAGCTGGGGAAGACAGCCTACACGGCCGAGGAGTTCGCGCTCAAAACCGGCGCCAAAGGCATCAAGTTCTACGCCACATCCGGAACCATCGAACCCGCCATCGAGAAAACCGGGGAGACCGATTCCATCGGATTCACGCACGGAATCAAATGGGCGTATCCCGGAGCCGCGGCCGACGGCGTGATCTCCCTGCTGGCGAACCGCTCGGTCGTAGCGTTCCACCAGACCTGCGAGGGAGGAATCTCCCGGAAGTATGGCTCCAAGTGCTGCCCCCTCTGTTTCTCGGAGATCACCTACACCGACAACAAGGAGGCCAACAAGCGAGAGATCACCTTCAAAGGTGCATCCCCCGAAAAATACCTCCCGATCGACATCTCCGGAGAGCTCCCCGCTGTCGAGGAGTTCGAGGTCAAGTCCGACGCCGGAGGTGAAACCGCCTAACACGCAGTTCCATGACCAAAAAAGCAACGATAATCCAGACCCCGACGGCCCAGACGGCCGCCGGGGATGCGAGCGTCCAGGAGAAAGTGCGGGATATCCAGTCGGAACAGGAAGGCAGCATCACCCCGCCCGAACCTGCAAAACCGGAAGATGTGGATGCCGGGACATCGGCCGCATCCCAGGCGTTCGGAATCTCCGAGCGCACGGTCATCGTAATCGCAGCCGCAGGGGCAATGGCAGAACTCATGCTCCGCATGTGGCAGAAAGCTGCGGCGCCGGCCGACATCCGCATCGTCCCGGTGTTGTCGTTAGCCGAAACGATGGCTAACATCATAGCGGACGACCTGATTCCTGACGAATTCATCTTCGTGCCGCACGGATGTTTCCCAACAGCCAGGATGACGCTCGCGGACCTGAGTCTCTACCGCCGGCGCGTTCTCCCCAAGGGCAAAACGGCCGAACACACCGGACTCCCGATGCTCCTGACCAAAGAGCATCTCGTCGATACGCTCAAAGAGTTCACCGACCCGGTACCGCCTGCCGACGAGGATTTCATCGGGCGTTACAACGAGATCGCGCACGCCGGGGAGATTCCCAATCAGGTTGCATTCTCGTTCGGCAATGCCGTGGGATATGTCACCCGGCCCGACTTCTGCCCCGCGGTGCTGATCGACTTCCTGCGTCTGCGCAAGTTCGTATGCGTGACGCCCGAAGCGTTCCCCACAGCACAGCCTTATCTCGAGGAATATGCCAAACGGTAGGATCGCAGAGGACGTTCGCAAATGGTTAAGAGCCGGAGCCGGGATCAACGCAGGGCTCCGGCTCTTTTCCTCGATAAGCGCCAACCGCCATTTCGCACGGATGGTCGCGGACAACCCGTCGAAATACCGGCCGATGCTTATCGCCAAACTCTGCACCCTCACCGGAATCGACCCCGGCATTGCCAATGAAGAGCGACAGGTACCCCCGCGGCCCAAATTCCGGGAACAGTACCCCTTTCTCCGGGAAACAGGGTGCCCGCCCGAACTCAAAATCCTCGCGGCCGACAAACTGACGGCATGGGAGAACTACACCCGGGCACACGCCGCGCTGTTCGACTGCACATCCCCCGAAGAATGCTACACGACAGCCCGGAAAATTCTCGACAACTATCTGGAGAACCGGCAGATATTCGAAGAACTCGACCATTACCTCCGGCACCGAACGCCTCTCGGCGTGCATCCGATATTCGAACGGCTGCGCAAAATCCGCGCTTTCCGAAAACTCTCCGTCCCCGAATTGTTCAAGGCGCAAAAACGCCTTCAATACCGCGTCTGGTGGCTGCGTAAAGCCATCGAAAAGAACGACAAACCGCATCTTCGGGAAAACCGCGAGGAGTTGCTCGCGGAATACGAAGCGCAGCTCCTCGAAGTAGACAAAATCATTGCCGCCTATGCCCGCAAGAAATAAACCATACGACCGGGACAAGATCGGCGCGACATTCTCCCCGGAGCATCAGGAGGAGATCCGGATGCTGGCAGGACTGAACTATACGCCCCGTGAGATCGCCGACTACTTCAAGGTGGACCGAGAGCAGTTCATCGCCGAAGCCAGTGATGCCGGCAGCATCGTCCGCCAACTGATCGAGCAGGGACAGATCCGTGTCGCGGCCGACATATCGCTCAAACTCTACGCCAACGCCAAAGACGGCGACATCCCGTCCATCCAGCAACTCGGACGGATTCGACGCGAAAAAGCCTTTCAGGTGTCGAAACTCGACCTGTTCGGAGGGTTCGAGGACAAGGAAATCTACGAGAAGCTCAACGAATACATTTCATCGGGGTGTTCCGCAAGCCTTTCGAGGGACGAGCAGACATTCTTCGAGCTCCTCTCGACGATCAGCTCTCTCGACCGGAAATTCGGGAAACGAAACACCGTGCGGCTGCTGGTAGCACAATACGGAATGACCTATGCGAAAGCGGTGGATCTATACGAACAGGCCGATGCGCTTTTCTATTCCAACCGCAACAGCGACCGCGAAGCCCTGCGGAACAAATACGCCGACATGCTCTACGACTGGGCCGTGCAGGTGGCAGACACGGCACAGTCGGCCAAAGATTTCGAGATCGCAGGCGATCTGATGATGAAAAGCCGCGCCGCCCGAGGACTCGACAGGGAAGATGTTCAGAAACTTCCCGCAGCCATGTACCTCCGCCCGATACGTGTATTCTCGCTGACGCCCGAGGTATCGGGACTCCCCAAGGTCAACCGACAGCAACTCGCACAGCATATCGCAGCCCTTCAGATTCCCGAGCGGGAACGGCGGCGCGTCCGCAACGACGCATTCATCGAAGACGTAAACATCGAAGAATTCATCGCATATGCCGAACAGAGCCAAAATTAAAACAGGGGCGAAGCCCTACGTCGCCGAAGTGCTGATGAACTGGCTCGCGCAGTTCCTGGCGATGATCCTTCCGACCAACCTCGCGCTGATCGCAGGACGCGGATCGGCAAAAACCTCGGAAATTCAGGTCGAACGGCTGATCGCAATGATGTACGACATGCCCGGAGCTCCCGCGGCATGGGTAGCGGATACTTTCACCAATCTGCAAGCGAACGTATTGCCCACCGTCCTCGAAGGACTCGAAAGGAAAGGGTACCGGGAAAACACGCACTTCATCATCGAAAAACAGCCCCCCGAATACTCCGACAAGGAATGCGAGGACCTCCCCCAGTGGCTCCGCCCGCATTTCTGGAAGCCGTTCAATAAGATCGTCAGCTACAAGCGCACGATCGTCTTCTTCACGGGATTCAACCTCACATTCGGATCGCTCGACCGCCCAGCCTCCTTGGCGGGCCGCTCCTACGTCCATGTGTTTGGCGACGAAGCCAAATATTTTCCCGAAGAGAAGATCGCAAACCTCCTGAAAGCCGTGCGGGGATACCGGGTGCAATTCGGCAGATCCCCGTTCTACCGCGGGCGAACCTTCACGACGGACATGCCGAACACCTCCAATGTCGGGGAGTACGACTGGATATTCAAGGACCTCAAGAGCATGGACAAGGAGATGGTGCTCACACTCTACAAAACGGCCCTTGTGGTGAACGAGGCGACGCAGGAATATATCGCGGCAAAAGAGCGGTTCATGCAGACACGCACGGACGAAGACCGGAAAGAATACTGCAACAAGCTCCGCACGCTCAACAGGTGGTATGCGGACTGGTACGAACTGCGCAAGCACCCGAAGGCCCGCACCGTATTTCTGCTGGCATCCTCGTATGTCAACGTGGACATCCTGTCGCTCGAATATCTCGAAGATGCGATGTCCACGCAGCTCGCGGATGTGAACGCCGCGATCCTCTCCATGCGCCCCAGACTCGAAGCAGGAATGCGCTTCTATGCCAACCTCGGAGAGCGGCATTTCTTCGACGACGGGAATATCCTGTCGGTACAAAACGCATTCGGCCTGCGGGATCGGGAAGATTGCAGCGTCCTCCGTTATCTCGATCCCAAGCGCGCCCTCGACGTGGGAATGGATTTCGGGAATATGCAGTCGATGGTCGTGGCACAGGACGACGGACACATCCTCCGATGCCTCAAAACCTTCTACGTACTCCCGCCGGCGTTCCTGCGGGAATTGGCGGATGATTTCCTCGCCTATTTCGCACAACACAAAGAGAAAACCATAAACCTCTACTACGATCGAGCCGGAAACAACTACCGGCGCCAGAAAGAAGATTTGGCCACCAAAATCAAGGAAGCCATCGAATGCAATGCCGATGGCAGGAGAACCGGATGGAAAGTGATTCTCAAATCCAGGAACCAAGGCAACATCGGCCAGGCTGACGAGTACGTCTACATGCAGGAACTCCTATCCGGACGGAATCCCCACCTTCCGGCCATTCTGATCGACACGTACAACTGCCGACCCCTCAAAGCGTCGCTCGAAGGCGCCAAGACCCGGAAAACAGACAAGGATCAGATTGCAAAGGATAAACGAAGCGAAAAACTCCCGCCGGAGAGGCTGCCGATGGAATCGACCAACATGTCCGACGCGTTCAAATACCTCGTGATGCGCAAGACATGGGTGGCTCTGACCCGCAAAGGCACGCGGCCGATCCGCGTCGATGCTGCAATCTAAAACCGGCTGATAAACACTTATGCGGTTCCCGCCCCGAAAAAAATCGGGGCGCTTTTTGTTGATTTTTTTCGGTGAAATATTTGCTCGTCGCAGAAATGCGAACTACATTTGCGGAAAATGATGGGATCTCCAAAGAGTAGGCATAAAGCATAACCCGGGTTGGGGTATAGTCTCGGCAGGCTTTGCAGTTAATGGCAACCTATTGCTGCATGTTAGTCCAGTTTTCCTCAAAGCGAAATTTATGTCAGATCCCATGCCGCCCTGCTTGCCCGGGGCGGCTTTTCGATTTTTACGGCAATAGATTTGCAGGTAATAAATTTATTACCTATATTTGCATAACGAAAACATGAAAAACATGCCTACCATCTTTATCCTATTCGGATTCCGGTTCCTCTTTTACGCCAATGATCACGAGCCGATACATGTCCATGTCGTAAAAGGCAATATCAGCGCAAAATTCCTGCTCGACCCAGTAGAAACCACGGATTAAAACCATCCGAAATAAAAATGGCAGAATCGGTAATCGAAGAAAACAAAGAGGTGATTGCCGAACACTGGAACAAATTTTTCAACAAAAGCAAGTAGCAGCTATGGAACAAATCGAAAAAATATGGCTTACCGACACTGCGGTATGGATACGAACTGCCGACGGACGGGAATCTCACGAGAATTTCGACGAGTATCCCCGGCTGAAATACGCAACACCCGCACAACGGGGAAATTATGAAACCGACGCTTTCGGCATCCACTGGCCGGAGATCGACGAGGATTTGAACTTCGACGGATTCTTCCGGAAGCGGAACGAGCCTGCCCTATACAGGCTGTTCATCGCGCATCCCGAGTTGAATGCGTCGGCCGTAGCGCGTCGGTTGGGAATCGCTCAAAGTCTCCTTGCGCAATATATCAGCGGGTCAAAAAAGCCGTCTCCGGAAAGAGAAAGGATGATTTTGGCCGAAATTCATAAAATCGGAGAAGAACTCGCAACAGTCTCTTTGTAATGAACGCACAAGTAATTATCGAACGTGGCGCCGACGGCACCTTTGACGCCAACATGGAATTTATCAAAGAAATCCCGTTCGGATTGATGGGACAGGGTAAAACTGTCGCGGAAACCATTGCGGATTTTTACAACTCCTATGCAGAGATGCAGGCTATGTGCCGGGCCGAAGGGAAAGAATATCCCGCATTGGAGTTTGAATTCAAATGCGACGTACTGACAACCAAAGATAAAATGGATATTCTCAAGAGCCGGTATATGGAGGCCAAAACAGACTCAGAGCGCGAGGCTGTTTTCGACGAAATACGCGCCGAAATCGATGCGGATGCCAAAGCGGTAGTGCAGGCCACATTAGAGCAGTTAAGAGAGACCAACGCACGGATAGACGGGGAGATGACAAGGAAAAGATGAAAGATATCCTGCCCATTATCTCTCTTTTATATATTGCGAAGACCTACTTCGGCAAAACCAAAGAGTGGCTCTACCAGCGCGTAAACGGAAATATTGCCAATGGCAAACCTGCGAAATTTACCGACGAAAAAAGCAAACTCTAAACTTCGCACTCAAAGACATCGCTAAAAAGCTGATGAAGATAAGCGTTTCATAACTTTGTTTTGTTTGGCGATTGAACAGATTCCGAAACGCCCGCCCCGATTTTTTCGGGGCGTTTTTTTGTTGATTTTTTCGGCGAAAAACTTGCACAATCGACAAAAGATTATTATATTTGTATTGTCAAAAAATAAGAGCTATATGAAAACAGTAATTAAAAAATTATCCGAAAAAGAATGGGAATTGATCGAAATGCTCCGAAATTTCCGCAATGCCAAACACAATCCATCAATCGAAATTAATCTCTATCTTGATTACCTGTTTGAATCTCTGAAAGAAAACGATCTCGAAGATTAACCAATACTCCCTCCCGTCAAGGGAGGGGGTTCTCAAATATGACTTCAATGAAAAACAAACTCAAAGACATTCTGTTGCTGGTAAAATGGAGCACCGTCTCGACTGACTATTTCGGCAAGACCCGCACGTGGATATACCAACGCATATCCGGATATGACGTAAACGGCAAGGCAGCGGAGTTCAGTCCTGCCGAACGGGAACGGCTGCGCGAAGCCCTGCATGACATTGCCGCGCGCATCAATGCGGCCGCTGATAATATTTAGGCCCAAGCAACTCTTATTTTTTGACACCGCTCTCGTCTGGGCCTACGAGAGCAGCGCCCCGATTTTTTCGGGGCGTTTTTTGTTTTTCCTGCTGAATACTTGCAAAGCAATAACTAATTAGTTATATTTGTGGCATGAAATGTGACTGTAATGGCAGATAAGAAAGTAAGAACGGTTTACTACTCAAAGGAATTCAAACAATTTTTCGACGGTCTCGACACCCGAATCCGCGAAAAATACATTTGGACGATCCAGATGACCGAAACCGTGCTGGTACTCCCGACCAAGTACGTAAAGAAACTGGAAGGAACCGAGTTCTACGAAATGCGTGTATCGGTAGGATATAATGAATACCGAACCGTACTTTTTGCCATCGACAGCGATAATTTCGTAAAGGCAACCGGAATATATCTGCTGAACAGCTTTTTGAAAAAGTCCGTCAAGGACTATAAGAAACAAATCGAAATTGCCAAAAAGATAATGAAGGAGGTAGAATTATGAGAGTAGACCCCGAAAAACTGAGAAAGAATTTCCGCCCGGCCGAAGAGCTGATGACCGAATATGTCGGCCCGGCCGGAAGCCCCGAGCGCGAGAAAATGGAAACCAGGGCGAAAGCCTGGTTCTACGGCGAAATCCTCCGTGAACGCCGCAAGGAACTGAAAATGTCGCAGGCGGCTCTGGCCGAAAAAGTCGGCGCAAAACAGAGTTATATAGCCCGTATCGAAAAAGGAGAAGTAGACGTGCAACTCTCGTCCCTGTTGCGGATCGCCGGAGCACTTGGATTGCAGATGCGATTACAATAGGCTCCACTCTATATTATACCACGAAGCGTGACATTTTTGTCGCGTTTTTTTGCATTATTCCAAAAGTTCCCTATATTTGCATCGTTCAACAATTACGACGGCGGCTGATGTCCGCCAAGCATGCGGGCATTTTTTATGCATGCAGTTATAGTGGTTTCGTACCCCCGTGCCGGATGGTTAATGCCCCGGCAAGCCGTCGTGGTGTTGAACAGCGGGAAAGACGGAACCACTTTTTTGTTTTACGGTTTAATGTTCAATACCACGATGAAAAACACCACAACCTCCGCGGCCACGATGCCGCAGCTCTTCATCGACCGAGAACTGGGCGAGATGCTTCTCCAGCTCCAGGAGATCCGCAAACGCTTCGACGCCTATCTCGACACACACGACGATCCGAAGAAATTCACGCCCTGCGAAGCTGCTTTCGAGGTAGAGGGCGATCTGGCCAACGCCATGATCGGCGTCACAAAGATGATCGCCTGCCGCATGGCCGACGAACTATTCGACGGGCAGCACGAAGCCGACGCCCCGGCCTGCTGATCCCCGGACACGATCCCGACCTCTATGTACCGGCCCCGCTTGCCCGCGGGGCTTTTTCGTGCCTGTTCTATCCGGGGCGAAGTGTCATATTTCACCTTTCCGGGAGGCGTGCAATTGCACAAGGAGGAGAGAGCGGCTCGGGCTCAACTCGCACACGAAACAATCGTTTTCTCGAACATTCAGCCCTTTTCGGTTAATTTCCAGCGTATTACGCCGAATCAACTCTGAAAAACCATACAAAAACCGCCTTTTTCCGAACGGAAATCGCCCCATTTCTCTCCCGTAAACGCATAAAAAGAGGGAGTTTGACGCACCCAAACTCCCCGAAACAGGAGAAATTCATCGTTTTTCTCCGATGGATCTCAACCCCTATGTAGGGGCAAAGATAAGGAATTTTCCCGACAACCTCGGTTTGATGTCACAATTTGTGACATCAAATTTTGTCTCAATTTGCAAAAACATGGTTTGTAAATTACATTTGTGTTATTAAACCCCATAATCGGTACGATGGAGCGATTACAACCCATTCAGAGCAAAATTTACGAAATCCGGGGCCAGCGGGTCATGCTGGGCTTCGATCTGGCAGAACTATACCAAGTGGAGACGAAAGCCTTAAATAGAGCGGTAAAGCGCAATATCGAACGCTTCCCCGAACGCTATATGTTTCAACTCAATAAAACAGAGTTCGAGAACTTGAGGTTCCAAATTGGCACCTCAAGAGCACATGGCGGAACCCGTTATCTTCCATACGCATTTACCGAGCAAGGGGTATCAATGTTATCCGCCGTATTGCGAAGTCCTACCGCGATACAAGTGAGTATCTTAATTATAGATGCTTTCGTAGCAATGCGCAACTACATCACCACAACAACCCAAATCACAGCGGAACTGGCTGAAATGCGGGCGAAACTTGCATTGTTGGAACAGACGGGCAGGGACAATGCCGAAGCGGTCAGCGACCTGTCGGAAGATATGCGCCAAGAACTCGACAACATCTACCAAGCCATCGCGGCCCTTTCGATTAAAATTCCGCAGAGCAGCAAACCGGCCCGACCGATAGGATTCAAACACCCGAAAATGGATAAATAAGAATCCTGCTCATGAATTTATACCCCGAAGCGTGACAATTAGTCGCGCTTTTTTACTTTTCCGGTCGTCTTTTGTCCTTTCACCCCACCGAACAGCGGGTATTTTTGCGTCATGGATCTGTATGCAGCCATCAAACAGATGCGGGAACTCTCGGATCGCCGGGAACCGTTCTCCTTCTCCTTCATGTCGTGTTCCACATCGGCACAGGAGAGCCACGGGATCGTGGACGTGCGGCATGCCCGGCTCCGCCCGCGGCCCCATGCCGACGGGAATCGCTTCGCCGAACTGCTCGAGGAGTACGTGGACCTCGACACCGGAGAGGCCCGCCGGTTTTACCGCCCGCTCCTGATGATTTTCAACGGACAGAAAGTAGTTTTACAATGAAGAAACAGACAACCGGCAAGAAACCGAAAATCCGGCATCTCTCCGATTCGGCCGCCATCCTCGACTTCGGAGGCCATGCCATCTCGCTCTCGACCAGCCCCCGCAGCAGTCTCGACAGCTACATCTTCGACATGGCAGCCGACGGCGGAGGCAACTGGGAGCAAACCTACCAGACCGTGCGCGGTTACAAGATCGTCCCCTACGGCATCAACAATGACTTTCCCGTGATGATCCGTGACATCATGGCCCGTAACAACCTCGCTCCGGGGGTACTCCACCGCAAGCAGAACCTGCTGACCGGGCAGGGCGCGTTTCTCTACGAAAACGCCTTCGACGGCGGCAGGATCACACGCCGCTGGGTCGATGACCCGAACATCTCCGCATGGCTCCGATCCTGGGACTACGATCGTTTCATCGACCAGGCCGCGACGGACTATCTCCACACGGGCGGGTTCTTCGCCATACATCCCCTCGAACGCGGATACCGCCTGCCGGGACACGGCCGCCGCATCGCCCGACTGGAGTTCGTCAGCGCCAAAGACGCCCGCCTCGAATGGGCCGACTCCCGCAATATCGACGACGTGCGGCACATCCTCGTCGGGGATTTCGAAACGGCATGTGTGAATTCCGGACTGCAGAGCTATCCTGTATTCGATCCGACCGATCCGGGCCGCTACCCGATTTCGGCATCCTACAACTACACCTATGCTTTCGGACGCAATTTCTACGCTACGCCCGGATTCATGGGTGCCATCCGCTGGATTCTCCGCGGTTCGGACATCCCGATGATCTTCCGGCATGTAACCGAAAACGGGCTGAATCTGGCTTATCACGTACACTCCCCGCAGGGATACTGGGACCGGATCGAAGAAAAACTTCGGGAAAAGTATCCCGAAGAGCAGCCCGAGGAGATCGAAGCCCGCTACAAACAGGCCAAAAAGAAGATCCTCGACGCTCTGACCGAGACCCTCTCCGGGAAACAGAACGCCGGGAAATTCTTCGAGTCCATCGACTCCTATGATGACGACCACAATCTCATCACATGGAAGATCGAGCCCGTAGACCAGAAGATCAAAGACTTCGTGGAGGCGCAACTCAAGATCAGCGAGGCAGCATCCTCGGCGATTACTTCAGGCATGGCACTCCACCCCTCGCTGACGAACATCATGGTGAACGGCAAACTCGCCAGCGGCTCCGAAATGCTCTACGCCCTCAAGGTGTTCCTGCATTTCGACACGCGCATCCCCGAGCGGGTAATCCTCGGTCCCATCAACCAGGCTATCGCCTACAACTTCCCCGGAACCCGCTACCAACTCGGGTTTTACCATGCAGTAGTCATGTCCGAGGAAGGAATCTCCGAATCCGAACGTATGAAAAACAACTGATGCCATGCTTTTCAACAAAGACAACGACGGTCCGGCCGAACTTCAGGAATTGCTGGGCATTTATTACCAGACAAACCGTTACTCCGTAATCGCCACGGAGATCGCGCTGGCAGAGGCGGACATCCACCGCATGATCGGCAACGAACTCTTCACACGGACCGAAACCTACTACAACTCTCCGGCTTTCGAAACCTCCGGCTCCGATCTCGAAGCCCGGATAACCCGTGCGGTCCGCCTTCCGGTCGCAGCGCTGGCCGTCTACCGCTTCTACCAGCAGAACACCGTAGGACATGAGGACGAGGGGCGCAAAGTGAAACTCGACAAGGAAAACGAGTCCATCCCGTGGCGCTGGCAGATCGAAATGGACGACCGCGCCCTGCTCGACCGTTACCACCGGCTGCTGGATGCCATGTACCGCCTCTTCGAGGAGAACGACATCCCGGAATGGCGGCAGGCTCCGGTGCTCAAACGGCTCGAGGCGTCCCTCGTGCGTTCGCTGGACGAGTTTCAGGAGGTATTCCCGATCGAGAACTCCTACCACACGTTCTATCTGCTCGTTCCCTTTATGGTCGAATGCCAGGAGCGAAAAATCGTGCGGGTCGTCGGGGAGGAAAACTTCCGGAAGATTCTCGCAGGGGATACTGCTGAGGACAACCTCGAGGAGATCGCCGCAGCCGCAAAGAAGTGCATACCGCTCTATGCCGTGCAGACCGCCGTAAAGCGGATGTCGGTACAGATTCTTCCGGATGCCGTCGTGCGCCGATTCTCGGCATCCTTCCAGGGTGGAAAAGCGAATGAACCGGCCGACATCGCAACGACCCGATACCTGCTGCGCACGCTCGAAGAGGAAACCACGGACGCCCTCACCGAACTCCAAAAGGCCGTGACCAAGCGGCGCAACGTCGCAGCCCGATACGACCCGCTGCCAGAGAACGATCCCCGAAACAAATACTTCACTGCCGGATGAACACGCTCGAAATTCCCGGCCGGGGTATCAGGATCGACATCCCGGCGACATACGACGAGATGACCGGCCGTCAGGTCGTTCACATCATGCAATGCCTGGCGAAACATCGCGCGGGGCTTATGTCCATCGACGAGTTCCGGGTGAGGGTTCTGTACAAACTGTGCGGAATCCGCCGGACACTCCGGAGTGCGATCCGAACAGCATGGCATCCCGAGACGCCGGCGCAGCGCGAACGACGGGCCGAACAGGTCGCTCTCCTCTGCGATCAACTTCTCGGCGGCATTCTGGAAAAAACATCCGACGGTTATCAGATCCGGTTCGACTCCGTGCGCAACTTCTGGCCTTCGGTGCGCATCGGCTGGCGAAGGCTCTTCGGCCCGGCAGAGGCCCTGCTGGATATTTCGTTCGCAGAGTTCCGCGGGGCATCGGACGAAATGCAGCTCTATCTGCAAACCAACGACGAGCACCATCTCGACCGGATGCTCGCATGTCTCTACCGGCCGGCCGGGCCGCTCCAGCCCTCCGGCCGCCGCGTCGTCCCCTACTCGCCCGATACGCTCGACCGGTACGCCGGCCTCTGCCACCGCTTCAAGCCATGGCAGAAACAGCTCATGCTGCTCTGGTTCTCCGCATGCGTGAGGTACATGCAGACCGGGCGCTTCATCATCGGCAGTCAGGAGATCTCCTTCGCCGAACTGTTCAGCTCCGAAACACCCGAAGACGGGGAATCGCTCGGATGGATCACCCTGCTCTACGATCTGGCCGAGAAACGAATCTTCGGAAGTATCGAAGAGGCCGACCGGCAGGGGTTGGTCGAAATTCTTTCCCTATTGTATCACTACAAAAAACGAAACGATGCTGCTGCTCGCAAAAAACGCTAAACTCATCCGGTTCCTCGCCGCACTCCGGATTCCCGGAATCCGGGAGGCAAATGCCGTCGTAGACGAAAGTTCGGCGACCAAGATTCTCGGGAACGCCGCCATAACGGAAGCACAGATGATCATGACGCTCCCGGGGGCGAAGATCGACATGGAGAATGTGGACGTTCACCACGAGGAGAACGCCGTCATCGTCTGGATACTCTCGAAAGGCGCCGGGATGGTCTCCGGTAAAATCGTGGATACAGACGAATATCTGCGGCTACACGCCCTGATGACAGAGACACTCGAAGCATTTCGCAGGGCGATACGCGAATCCGACAACGGGGCATGTCCCTATCTGGCGGGAATGCAAATCGAACAGGTCGTCGTGACGCCCGAATACAACGTCTTCGGAGGCTGGAACGGGTGGTGCGCGACCATAACGATCCGGTAGACTCTCCCGCATTTTCACATCCGCCCCGATTTTTCGGGGCGTTTTTTGTTTTTCCGGCGGAATATTTGCACAAATGTAATTTATAAATTACCTTTGTAATATGAAAAAAGCAAGGGAAGTCGTTACCTATAAAGATTATTTCGAAGAGTTCTTCGAAAAACAATCGCAGAAGGTGCGGGACAAAATCATCAAGGTACTCGACATCATCGAGCAGATCGAGCGAGTTCCCGTTACATATTTGAAATATATCGAAGGCACTAATGGGTTATTTGAGATACGGGTACAACTCGGAAGCGACATATTCCGTATTTTCTGCTTTTTCGATGGCAACAAAATGGTAGTATTATTGTGCGGCTTCCAGAAGAAGACACAGAAAACCCCACCGGGAGAGATCAAAAAAGCCGAAAAAATCATGTCGGAATACTACGACGAAAAAAGAAAGGAGACAAAAAAATGAAAACGAAAACTTTAGACCAGATCAAGACGAAATATTACGGCGAAATAGGCACGCCGGAACGCGACCGTATCGAACGCGATCTCGACGCATTGCGGATCGGTCTGAAAATCCGAACGGCACGGGAACAGAAAGAAATGACTCAGGCGCAACTGGCCGACCGAATCGACAAAAAGCGCACGTTTATTTCCAAAGTTGAAAACGATGGCGGGAACATCACTCTCAAAACGCTGTTCGATATTGTAGAGCGCGGATTAGGCGGGAAATTGAATATTGAAGTCCGATTATAGCAATCAACGTGATTGACAAGACGAAACCGAACTTTTCGATGGTAATTAACCCACAGAGCGACAAAAAGTCGCTCTTTTTTTGCATCTTCACAAAAGTTTCCTATATTTGTGATGTCTAACATTCAAACTGGCGGATGATGTCCGTCGAACGTGCGGGCATTTTTTATGCTTGTAGTTATAGTGGTTTCGTACCCCCGTGCCGGATGGTTAATGCCCCGGCAAGCCAGTTTGGTGTTAGACAGCGGGAAAGGCGAACCACTTTTGTTTAATTGTTTAATGTCTAAACCAAACATGAAAAACACCACCCCAACGGATCGCCGGGTGCTCGTCGATCCGGCGCTGATCCAGGCGCACAGCAGCGTCTACCGCGCAATGGCGGACATCCGCCTCGCCGCAAAGATTATCCGAAAACAACACAACCGGCAGCAGGAACCGAACCGTCCGGACGAGTACAACCGGATCGAAGGTCTGATGCAGGCCATGCTGTTCGACATACAGCGGATGATCGGATGTGAGACAATGCGACAGTTCCAGAACTTCACACACGACAACTCAACCAGGGAGGGCAGGCTATGAAGATCGACGAGAAAACTGTAAGCATGACCGGCGACGAGTTCGAAGTTTTCAGCCGCCTGATCGACACGGTCACCAGCCAGAGCGAAATGATCCGCAAACTCACGCGCGAAAACCTGGGATACATCTTGCAAGACAACTCCTCCCGGACGCAGCAGGAGAGTTTCACACAGGCGATCTACCTGAATCCATCGGGAAAACTCCCCTCGTGATCCCCGGACACGATCCCGACCTCTATGTATCGGCCCCGCTCCCCGCGGGGCTTTTTCGTGCCCTGTTCTGTCCTTTCCGCCGCGGGCACGGCCGGCTACATTTGCATCAAAACAACCGTCATGCCGTCACTCGTCGAACAACACTTCGTCCGGGAGGTCCTCGCCAAGCAGGGGGACCGCCTGCTGTATTATCAGGGCAACGCCATCCGCGAAAAAACGAATGCGCATTCCGGGAACCTTTTCGCACAACGAAGGATCGACGTATCCTCCGGCGACGAGTTCTCCGGCAAGCTGGCCTTCACGCATAAAATCTACGAGCGGTTCCTCGACATGAAGGCCCTGCGACGGGGCCGCCGGACGGTTCGCCAGAACCGCAAGATACACAACCGGTTCATCGAATACACCCTCGCCAACATCGAATACAAACTCCTGTACGGTTTCACCGACGAAGTGGCCCAGCGTATCAAAGTACAGTTTAACGAACAAAACCCGCAGTAATGGCTTCGAAAATCAGAGAGGAAGACCTCCGGCTGAATATCATCGTAAACGGCGACGACGGCCGCAAAAAGATCAAGGAGGCCGAAGACGCCTTCAACGACTGGCAGGAGAGCATCAGGAAGACGCGCGCCGAGATGGCGGAGTTGGAGCGCCAGGGCAAACAGAACACCGTCCAGTACGACAATCTCAAAAAGCGGCTGGACAGCCAGACCGCATCCGCCGACAAGGCAAAGCAGCGGCTCGACACGCTGACCCGGCAGATGAACGTCAATACGATGACCATCGGGGAACTCCGCAAGCATGTAAGGAACCTTTCCCGGGAACTGAGCCAGATGGACCCGCGGGATGCCAGGTGGAAAAAGCTGAACGCCGAGCTGCAAACTACAAAGAACCGACTGCACGAGCTGACCGGCGTCTCTCGGGGAATACAGGGCGTGTTCGACAAACTGGGATTCGGGAAAATAGAGGCTGCCGTCGGAAAACTGTTCGTCTACTACAACGTCCTCAAGGGCATCTTCAGTCTCTTCACCGGCGGGATCAACAAAATCCGGGAGTTCGAGCAGGCGAACGTGAACCTCTCGACGATCCTCGGCGTCCATGTCTCCCAGATGACGGGGCTCACCAAATCGGCGTTGGAACTCGGACGGACGACCGAATACACCGCATCCCAGGTCACGAACCTGCAAACCGAACTGGCCAAGCTGGGCTTCAACCAGCCGCAGATATTGCAGATGACGAAACCCGTGTTGCAGTTCGCCACGGCCGTCGGAGCGGAACTCCCGGAAGCCGCGGCGCTGGCCGGCGCAACGCTCCGGGCCTTCGGCAAGGATGTATCCGAGACGGATGACGTACTGGCGACGATGGCCGTAGGGTGCAACAAGTCCGCCCTCTCGTTCGAGTACCTGCAAACCGCCATGTCGATCGTCGGGCCGGTGGCCAAAACGTTCCGGTTCGATGTCAAGGATACCATCGCCCTGCTCGGAACCCTTGCAAACAGCGGCTTCGATGCTTCGAGCGCCGCGACGGCGACCCGCAACATCCTGCTCAACCTCGCCGATGCGAACGGGAAACTCGCCAAGGAACTCGGCCAGCCCATACGCTCCCTGCCGGACCTGATCGACGGGCTCCAGCGGCTCGACGCCAAAGGCATCGACCTGGCCAAGACCCTCGAACTGACCGACAAGCGCAGCGTGGCGGCATTCAACACGCTCCTGCGGGGTGCCGGCTCGATGGGAGAACTCCGCGACAGCCTGCAAGATGTCGGCGGGGAACTCAAACGCATACAGGAAGAGCGGCTGAACACTGTCGAAGGTTCCGTAAAACTCTTGCAGAGCGCATGGGAGGGGCTGATGCTCTCCTTCTACAACAGCAGGGGATTCATAAAGGCCGTAATCGACGGGATCACCGGGCTGATCGAAGGCGTCACCAAACTGATCGGGCCCAGCGAATCCCTCATAGACCAGTTCGACCAGCAGCTCGACAGGGTGGCCACGCTGGAAAGCACCATCCCTCCGCTGGTTTCAGAGTACGAAACGCTCCGCAGCAAAACCGAACTGAATGCCGACGAACACGAGCGGCTCAAAACCGTCACCAAAGAACTCGCCGATGCCTACCCCGGGGCAATCAGCGCTGTCGATGAATACGGTAACGCCATAGAGGTCAACACGGAAAAAATCAACCGGTTTCTCGAATCCGAACGTGCCCGTCTGAGATACGTCTATGCCGATTCGATCAAGGACCTCGAAAAAGAGGTGGAGAAGCAACAACGGATTATTGAGAACGCTCAATCGCAAATCGAAAGAGGAACTACTTATACAGGAGGTTCGCTCGGCGGTGATATTGGGCGCATACGCGATCTGAATTCCGAAGAAGTAACAGCACTCCAGCGAACTATCGCCCATGCCCAAGAAATCCGACAGGGCGCCCTGGCACAGCTCAAACGCCTGAACGGTCAGGAATTGGAGGAGATGATCTCGGCCCAGAACGAGCGGCGCGAGGTTGAGAAAGCCGCCGCGGAAGAGGAAAAGAAGCAGCGCGAAGAAGAGGAAAAGGCGCGTCAGGAAAAGCAGGCGCAGCAAGCCGCGGCCGCAGCGGCCTACAAAGGGCTCGACGAAAAGGAGATCGCCGAGCGCATTGCGCTCCGAAAGAGATTCCTCGACGGGAAGATCGCCACCGAAAAGGAGTACAACGACCAGCTCCTGCAACTCAACATCGATTCCCTGAACAGGCGTCTCAATTCCGGAGAACTGAAAGGCAAGGAGCGCCTCAAAGTCGAGGAGCAGCTCACCACCCTGCTCCTGCAACAAAAGAAACAGGAACAAAAAGACCTCGAAGAGATCGAGAAACAACGCATCGACAGCATCACCGATCCCGTCGAGAAGGAGGAGGCGCTCTATGCCCAGCAGCAGAAAAAGTACGCCGGAAACACGGCCATGCTCGAGCAACTCGCCCGAAGCCATGCACGCAAACTCACGGAGATAAAACTCAAGCAGGCCCTCGATGCCCTGAAAACCGAGGAGAACCGCTACAAGCAGGAGCGGGCCCTGATGGTAACCCAGCATAACGAGGAGCTATCCTTGGAGACCCTCACCGCCGCACAGCGCAAAAAGATCAAGAAACAGCTGATCGAAGAGCTGAAAGCCTTCGACACCGAATACTACTCCGGAATGCTGTCAAAAATCCAGACGCTTTTCTCCGAAGGACAGATCGACATTCCTACGGCCGAAGGTCTCCTCAAATCGATAGACCTCGATTCTGAACTGCTGAGCGACGAGGAAAAACAGCATCTCCAGGAGATGATCGATACTATCACTGTCAAACTCGCCGCGGCGAAGAACGCCGTAAAGGATCTGGGATATTCGTTCGCGACCAAGCAGGGCGACATCTTGGGGTTTTCGCAGGACGATTGGGATCGGTTCTTCGAAAACATATCCAACGGCCAGGGCGGAACCGATGAACTGAGAATGGGCTTAATGGCCGCCGCAGAGGCTGCCGAGATGGCGATGTCTCTCTATTCAGGCTACGACAAAATGATGACGGCCAAGGAGAATGCCTCGCTCAAGAAGTTCAAAAAGAACCAGGACGAACGCAAAAAATCCATGGAGAACAGGCTCGATGCCGGGCTGATGACTCAGGAACAATACGACGCCGAGACCGAGCGCATGGACAAGGAGTATGACAAGAAACAGGAGGAACTGGAAATCAAGCAGGCCAAACGCCAGAAGGCCCAAAATCTCGCTCAAGCCACGATCGCAACGGCGCGGGCCGTGGCCGAAGCTCTTCCCCGCCTCGGTCTGGCAGCAATCGCCGCTGCCATGGGTGCCGCGCAGATCGCCATGATCGCCGCAACGCCCATCGCCGGAGCCGCAGAGGGCGGCCTGCTCGTCGCACGCACTCAAGACGGCCGAAAATTCCAGGCATCCGTAGAACCCGACAAGCGGGGATATGTCGAGCGGCCCACGGTCATCACCGGGGAGGACGGACTCGAGTACGTCATCCCCAACGATGCCATGAAGAACCCCACGGCCCGGCCGATCATCGGACTCTTCGAAACCGTGCGGCGGCAGGGAAACCTTGCGGACTTCAATTTCGGCGAAGTGCTCCCGGCTCTCTACAACATTCCCGGCAGGGCCGCAGGCGGAGCCATTTCCCCGGGACAAGCAATCGACACGATCAATGCAAGTCCGACGGCTTCCACCGCATCCGAAGGTTCTGATCCGGCACTCGTCAGGCTGCTCTACACGGCGGTGGTCCGGCTGACCGAACGCCTCGACGAGCCCATCCGCGCCGATGTATCCCTGATGGGCAAGGCCGGGCTGATCGAGAAGCAGCGCGAATACGAACGTATGATGAACCGCGGAAAACTCAAATAGACATGTTACTGATCAAAAGTCTCGAATCCGGACGCACGCTCGACATCACACCCGGGCAGGAGATAACGCTCACCCTCGAAAATCCCCTCTTCGCAGACGACCGCATGCCTGTGGCCGTCTCAACGGGCATCGAGTTCCCGCTCTCGCCGACAAACAAAGCGGAATTCCGATTCGTCAATGTCATGATGATTCCGCCCGCCGTGCAGAAGATTCCCGCCGCCATCATCTTCGAGGGGTTCGAGTTATTCTCCGGGGAGCTCCAGTTCGACGAGTTCTCCGACCAAACGCTCAAATACACATTCGTAGGTGCCGATGCGACAGAAGCATTTTCCGGGAATATCCACGAAATAGCGTGCCGGGACTACTCAGGCATGGCAATGTCAACATTCGTGCAGAACGCCCGCAAAGGAGATTATCCAGATATCGGACTCCCGATGATCGTCCGCAAGGCCAACAGCGCAAAGATCGAATATCCCACGGCCGCAGGAGAGGCGGAATGCTCTTCGATCGACAAATACGCCAACTACCTCTACACCAACACCCCCTATATCATTCCGGCAATCAAGGCAGCCTATCTGTTGGAGAAGATCCACCCCAGGCTGATCTTCCCATCCCAAGTCCAGGACTATCTCGATCGTATGGCCATACTCGGAACCTACAAGCCCGAAGCGTGGCAAAATGACCGATACGGTATCCCCTATACAACACCCAGCTGGAACAATCCATATATCGGAGACGGATTCAATGCCGCGGAGGCCCTGCCCGAGATGACAAAGACGGAATTCGTCATCAACATCCTCAAAATGTTCTGCGCGACCATATTCCCCGAGAAAGGACGCTACAGCGTGCGTACCAACAGTTCGATACTCCAAGACAAGACATTTATCGACTGGACGCAGAAAGTATCGGACGTCTATGCCATCGTTGCCGGAGAGACCGGAAGCTACTCCCTGGAATACGCCAACGGCGAGCAGAGCTACGACCCTGCCAAAGAGGAAGATTTCGGCGAAGAACTCGCACAAAGCATCTATTCCGCATCCAACTACGAGGAACTGATCTCCAAATTCCGGACTTCGGACAACTACGTCGATGTTCGTGTGACATTCTCCGGGAACGTCTATTCGGGAAAGGCCGTAAAAGCCTACTTGTACTGGAGCCGCCCTTCGGGCGTGACGGGAGGAGTTATTTTCAACAAGACAGAAACCTCGATACCACTCATTGACATCGTATTCCAAGCCAATGTCAACAAGGTCGAGTTGTCTGAAGGAGGCGGCGACGGCCAAAACTACGAAAACAACATCGGCTTCATCTGTACCCCTTGCATCCCGGCAAATGTCGCAACGCTTATCTATACCGGATCTACGAACGCACAAGTGACGCTCCGCGCCATGGCACCCGTCGTCGATATCCCCACCGTCGGCGGAAACCGCCCTTCGGACGTATACATCGGGTTACTGATCGAAAACAACTTCTTCGATCAGGGAAACTATTTCACGCGCCCCGAGCCCTACATCGACGGAGGCTCCGAGATGGCGAACACACGTTATTCCATCGCCATCGGAGGCACCAACGGGCTCTATGCCAAATTCCACGAGACATTTGCGCAATGGCAGGTAAAGAAGAAAGACTCCGTAAAGGCCGATGTGGTACTTTCTCCCGCCGACATCGCGCAACTCAAACTCTGGCGCAAGATCATGCTTTACAACCGGCTCTTTCTCATCAAGACCATGGAAATCACGCTCTCAGACAGAGCGACGGTAGCATTCGCCAATGCCGAGTTCGTAGAGGTGTAAATGTCCTTTCATCCCGACTTCTGAAACCATACATTTGACGAAAAAAACATGGGATTCACAATTCGCGGTCACTATGCGATCTCCTTTACGGAGAATGCCAGCAATCTCGTTTTCTCCGAAGTCGAGAGTCCGATGCGCATATCGTATTTCATAGACGACAACGTGATAGTCGATAATGTCGAACTACACCCGGATGCGAACGGGGAGGTCATCATCCACGTCCGCCAGCTGGTTCGGCTTGTCCCTCCGCTGGCCGGTCCGTGCACGACCTCCAAAAACCTCCCGCAGGTGGCGTGGAGAGCTAACAAAGCAGGCGAAAGCATAAGATTGGGCAGCTACTTAATGCCGGGAGGAGTATCGAAACCCTTCGACACGGCGTCTGAAATCATCGACTTCTTCGCCCGGAACTTTCTGACGCACCAGCCGCAGATCATCGAAACGACGCCCCTGCAACCGCAATGGCTGGCATTTGTCAGGACGTACCCCTACCAGACAATGGAACTTCACACCACGCTTTATACCGCCGACGGCCGTACATTCACCAAACAGATTTCGGAGACCCCCGGTTCCTACACATACAATCAGATCGACACGAGCTTCAGCGCCTGCTGGCAGGAGTTCTGCAAGGAAAAGGACCTCGTTCCCATCGCCTACGATGTTTTCGGAACCAGCCAAAAGGCCCAAATATCGGATGGGGTCACGACTTTAATCGACAAGCCCAACCACCCGATCGGACAGCGCTATCTCCTGCGCAAGGCCCGTATGGACGATCAATGCTTCGGGTTCGTGAACGGCATGGGAGGCTTCGACACGCTGATGATGCAAGGAAGGACCATTCTCAAACCGGAGGGAGATGCCGAGACCTTCACCAACTCCGAGGTCGAAAAGGAACTGACCAACAACTATACCTCCTACTGGGAGACTTCCACCGGCTATATCGATTCGGAACGCATGGCCGCACAATACCAGGATTTCATCAAAAGCCGCGACCGCTGGGTCTGCCGCGACGGCGAATGGCATCGGATCATCGTAGATGAATACAAAGCCGAGCACACGGCACGCGAACTGAATGCTTACACCTTCAAATACCACCTTGCGGAACGCAACGAGCGGCGTTTTTACGATCGGGAGGAACTCCCCGAGCCGCAGATCACACCCGGAGAATTTTTCCCCGAGGGACGATAATATTTGTCCTTTCAAGACCGACGCCGACCGTCTAATTTTACCTCAAACGACCTGCACATGGAAACGAAAGCCGCAAAGATACGACTCAACAACCAAACCGATTTTTCATTCATCGAACAGTTTCAAGAATCCGATGACAACGGGAATCAGGTCCCGGCTCCCGTTCCCGAAGACAGCGTAGATTTCGAAATCGAATTCTTCGCCGACAACGGCGTCCGGTTCAAGGTATCCCGCAAAAACGGCATATACGATCATTGTGAAAAACTCGACGACAACCGGCTCTGCGTATATGTCCCCCTGTCCAAATGTTTCCTCGGCAGCGGATGGCTCTGTCAGAAATTATGGATCAGCTCGCCCGGTGCGTTTTGGAACAACGCCGCGAGGAATATCTGCATCCCCTCCTGTCCCGGGATTTGGCTCTGGAACGGACCCAGCGACGACGTGAAAACGTCGGCAGAGATCGAAGCATTCATCGGCACGGTATACCGCGGCAAAGACGGCAGCACGCCCCACATCGGAGAGAACGGGAACTGGTGGATAGGAAACACAGATACGGGATCTCGGGCGGAACCGGTCCACTTCGGCTCCCGGGAGATGTTTCCGGAAACCGGATATGCCGGAATACTCTACATCGACACGGCAAATGACCGGACATACCGCTGGGACGAGGCGTCGGCCGCATACCGCTGTGTCGGATGGGGCGTCAACGATGATGACGAAGTAGTACTCACGGCACAAGAGTAGGAGACATGATTCTGAACGATAACGACTGACATCTATGGCAACGAAAATATTAAAAGGAAAGTTCCTGCCCCAATACAGGACCGCGGCGCAATGGAGCGCCGCGAACCCCGTATTACTCGCCGGGGAGATCGGCATCGAGAGCGACACCCGGAAGTTCAAGTTCGGGGACGGCGCGACGGCATGGAACAGTCTCGGATATGCCGGAAGCGGAGGTGATTCCGCCGAACGATTGTCCGGGGCTTTGGAGATTACCGATTTCGCGGATTTCCCGGATACGACTGTATTCGAGAAACCGGGCGACATCGTGCCGATCCGTGTTGACGTCGGAGACAACTCTCCGAACGAGTCCTCCGGACTGTTTGTGGGTACTGCTCAGGCGTGGGAGAGATGGGTTTCCGGAGGCGCTGAAAATCAGATAGTGTATTCCGTAATAGACACACAATCCGGCAAGGCGTATTCCGGAAGGACGACGGGCGCAGGAGGGAGCATCCAATGGGTGGAATCCGGCGGTGGAGTGAACGGTTTGCTGGGAAGTGTCAAGTCCCTCACCACTTCATTCTGGAATTTAATATCCTCCAATGTTTCCGACATTCAAGCCTTCGTGATAAGAGAAAACTCGCCCGAAGTGCCCGCAGAATATAAGGGGGTAGGATTCGGGTTCGCCAAATACTACCGAGACGATGTCGGAATGGCCTCTGTCACAATGAAACTCAACTCCGGGAGTGTAAAGACTTTCAATGTAACATTCTACGGAGACGGTTCCGATGCCTACTGGGAAGAAACTGGCGGTTCATCCGGCAGCAGTCTGCCGTTCGACGGCCCCATTCCCGGGTATGAACTCGTATACTCCGACACCGGCGCGGTCCTGCAACTTGCATCGGGAACCGGGGTGACGATAAATTTCGACAAGGCGATACCCGCGGCCCAAATGTTCACATCCAAAGCCCGGTTTATGATTGAGGCCGACATTGTCAGTGTTTCCGGGAATACATTGTCCAATGTAGCGAGAGTACCCATTGCCATATTCAAGCCGACAGCAGCCGGGCAACCGGTTTTCGAGTACATGATTCAGTCGATAGCTACGGGGACCAATATCGGACGCGTCAGGCTCATCATAACATCATGGATAAGGGAATCCGGCTCTACTGGCGATATTACCGGATGCAACTTGATGGCGCAGGTCAACAACCTGAATCCCTCCATGAACTACGCTCTGACATTCCCCGGAATGTATGTAAAATCATCGGGGGGGGGACAGTAGCCGATGACGAACCGGCGGTTCCGGACGAGCGCGTGGTCATCATCGACGTGCACGCCTGCGGAGTTGAAGCTGGCGAAGGTATAGAGCTTACATTCGAACTCATATCTATCTGTTCAGGCTGGTATACTGTGGGTGACGATCTGAAGGTTCGAGTTTCGTTCGCCCAAGTATCCAGCGAGCTGGGCGAAGAGTTAGCAAACTATGTAGGTGAGCGGTTCTATATCGAAGCCAGCAACAACGGCGAATGTTGGTTCGGGCCAGTCCCCGCCTCCGGAAACATCGAGGCGGAATTAGTTTAATACCAAAACATTAAACTCTATTGCCCCGGGGGCTCTGACCGGCGCCCGGGGCGCACGAAACACAAAACGACAATTATGACCGGAAAATTTACAGAAACAGTCCTGAACATGGGGTGCAAACTGGCAGAGATATTCCAAACGATTCAAGGATGGTGCGTCGCCATGTGCGTCTTCGTGGCGAATTTCTTCGCCGGATACGAGACGGCTATCAATGCCGTGATCGTATGTGTAGCCCTCGATACGGCCTGGGGCATTGCGGCCCAAATCAAACGCGGACATTTCGCGCTCTCCGAACTCGGACGGCATGGAATGTTATCGAAGCTCGCCCTGTATGCTTCGGTGATCGTCGGATTTATTCTGATCGAGCGAATGGCAGGTGTGGAAAGCCATATCGCGGTGGTGACGGTATGCACCCTGATCTGTCTGGTCGAACTCTGGTCGATGGGAGGATCGGCCCTGATCGTAAACCCGAAAATGCGGTTTCTACGAATATTCCGTGAAGTGCTCGCCGGAGAAGTCGCCCGTAAAATGCAGGTCCCGGTCGAAGAGGCCAAAAAGTATTTGGACGGAACGAACGAGGCTTTATAATATAACCGAAAAAAATGGCAACGAAAAAAGAACAGATCGAATTTGTCCGGAAGATTTACCCCGCGGCGGCCCGGCTGTATCGCTCCGGCGGAGTGCATCCGCTTTTCGTGACGGCGCAGGCAGCCCTCGAAACCGGATGGAAGATAAAGGGCGTCGGCAACAACATCTTCGGGATCACGAAGGGCAGCAGCTGGACCGGCCCGGTGTCGCTGGAACTGACGACCGAATATTTCAAGACCCCGAATGTGAAGTTCAAGGCCCCGGAACGGGTCGTATCGGTCGAGCAAGTGGCCCCCGGAAAATACAAATACCGCGTCTACCGGTATTTCCGAAATTTCGCGTCGCTGGATGAATGTCTCGACAATCACCTGGAACTGCTCCGCAAACCGGGCTATGCCGATGCGTGGCCCTACCGCGATGATCCGAAAGAGTTTGCCCGCCGGCTGATGGACGGGACGGGTGCGAAGTACGCCACGGCGCCGGACTATGCCGAAGTGATGGCCTCGGTGATCGACAACGTGGCGCGGATCGCAAAGACAGAAGGTTTACTCTAACTTAAATATCAAAACGTATGAAATTCTCCGAAATCATCGATCGGCTTAACGAGGGAGAGGCGTTCAGCCGTTATTCAAGCCCTGCATGGGCTGGTAAGTTCATCGTCAAACAGATTCCGCAGACAGTACCAGCGGAAGTCGTTCCCCGCATGACCAGTTTACCGGATCGTGCGAAAGCTGTTATCGGAACAATAGGGGACGGCAGCATATCGTATCACGACCAGGTGCTGATCATCGAAGTAAACGACGACTGCTCGAAATCCCATGCAACGTCCTACATCCCCACATGGGAGGATATTTTCGCTGACGACTGGCAGGTACTATGAAACGCATTCTGATTATCACCCTGCTCGTGATAGGCGGGTTGTTATGGTTGCAAACGGTCCGCCTGCGGGGCGAACGGGCCGAGCGCAGGCGCGTCCAGTCCAACAACGAGGTCTTGACCGACAGCGTGGAGTTCTATCGAACCGAGAGCGGAAAACACGCCGCATCCCGGCAGGTGCTCGAACTCAGGGCGTCGGAGATGGAACGCTACAACGCACAACTGACCGCGCAAGTCCGGGAGCTGCGGATCAAGGTCCGGCGGCTGGAGGCGGCGGCCACGACGGCCACGCGGACCGAAGTGCAGATCACGGCGCCCCTGGAACCCGCAGGTCCGCAGCCGACAGCGTGGGAGAAATATGGCGCAGGGGTGCGAAGGGCTGCCGATTCGGTAAAGGCCGCCCTCGATCGGGAATTCTCCGGACTGCCGAAAGTCCCCGAAGCGAAGATTTTCAGATGGGCGGATCGGCATGTGAGCGTAGACGGCATAATCCGGACCGATTCGGTGAGCTGCCACGTTACAAGCATCGACACCCTCCGGCAAATCGTACACCGGGTTCCGCGGCGATTCCTATTTATCCGCTGGGGCACGAAAGCAATCCGGCAGGAGGTCGTGTCGTCGAACCCGCACACACAGATCGTTTATACTGAATACATCCAATTTACCAAGAAAACACGATGAAAGAATTTCTGAGAATCGTATGGGCGGTGTTGCTCTACCTATGGCAGCTCCCGCAGAACCTAATCGGCCTTGTGTACTTGGCATTCTGCTTCGACCGCGTGAAGATCACCAAGCAAGGCGGGGCGGTGTTCTACGCAACGAAGCACGTCCGGGGAGGAATGACGATGGGACGCTATGTTTTTATCTCTCCCAAGAACATAGCCCGAGAACCCGTATACGATCACGAGTTCGGCCATGTCAGACAATCGAAACGGTGGGGATGGCTGTGGCTGCCCGTATTCGCCATTCCGAGCGGCCTGCATTGCCTTTTCTGCCGCGCGGCTAACTACTACCATTTTTATACCGAGAGGTCGGCAAATCGGCTCGGAGGAATACCCAACTACAAAGGGGAATACCACTACCACATGGACGGACTGATAGTCACGTATTGGGACAAACTAATTGCTCTCAAAAACAAATATTTCGCATAACAGCAAATCTCAACCGATTGAGACCCCAAAAAGAGAAGAGGACGGTGTTGACCGCCCTCTTCTCCACTTATAAGATACCTTTGTAACTCTGAAGGCGTGGATTAGCGTTCAAAACATCCCGTGGTGTATAGGCATCCGTAATCTGAAGCGACGAGTGCCGCGCCTGCTCCTTAACGGAAAGAGGGTCAAGCCCCGACCGAAGCATATCCGTGATACCCGAATCCTTCAGCGAATAGAACTTGTATTCCTTCGGGAATTTCAACGCCGGAACAATTTCGTTATTCCAATAGTGGCGATAACTCCGTTCGCTGCACAACTTAGGCCCCGGCCGGAACCCGGTAGAGAAAATATAATACGAAGTCGGAGCATTGAAAAAATCCAAATCGACGAGCATTTCCAGAATCGGCGTCGGAAGCGTAACCACCCCCGATTTTTTATTTTTCGAAATCTGGCCGTCAATATAGACCGTTTGTTTAGCGACATTAATGTCCTGCAAGCGAAGACGACATATCTCCTTCGGACGGATAAGCATATAATGTAGAAAATAGCAGACCAGCAGGAACGGCCGGTTGTGTGCGTCGAGCCAGTCATGGAGACGTTGCATATCCGCCGGCGCGATGACCGTTCGGTTCTTTGTGCCCGTACCCTTCCCGATGCTCTTCAGCCCCTCCGTTGGTTTGCTCTTCAGATACAAATGCTGAACCAGAAACGACGAGAACTCCCGCAGAAAGGCCAGATTGTTGTTGCGCGTGGTCGGCGAATTGCCCCGTTCGACATAGACGTAATCCAGAAAGCGCACACAAAACGAACGGTCGAACTGATAGACATAACGAATGGGCGATGCTTGTTGCGCATTCCAGCGTTCCATGATACCCGCCGAACAATTATAGCCATGTACGGTCGATTTTCGGAGAACACCGTCATCCTGTAACTTCCGGAGGTAATTTCGGTAGTGCACCAATACATCCGAAAATAGTTTATAGGTATAATCCGCCTCTGCCTCCACCCACGGATTCCACCCCGTTTCGAGTTTCGCAGAAAGACGATGACAAACTTGCGCAGCATACCGCCGGCGCTGTGAGGCATTCCCCACCGAATTTATCTTGATCCGTTTGCGCCGCATTTCACCCTTCGCCGGGTCGAACGCATAAAAGGAAATGAACCAGCAGGAGCCGGTGTGTAGTTTCGGATAAGTGAAAGAAAGAATTTCGTTTAGCGCGGAATTTCGCGCAGTTTCAACTGACAACATTTTTTTTACATTTTCACCGAAGTAAAAATGTATATCATTGAAAATCAGCCCGCCAAGAAGAAGAAACTATGTCCCGTTTCTGTCCCGGCATATTTACGAAAATTCTCGCAATATATTGATTGTCAATAACTTGCGAGAATCTCAGTAGTGGATAGGGGATTCGAACCCCTATGTCATGCGTGAGAGGCATGTATCCTAACCCTTAGATGAATCCACCGGTTTTGTGGTGCAAAGATAACGCCTTCTTTCGAATCTCCAAAATTTTCCGCCGAAAACTGTGATTTTTTTCGCAAAAAGCCCTCCAAACCCACTTTTTAATTATCTTTATAACAGCTAAAAGACTTTCAGCCATGAAAACCCGCATCTCCCTGCTTCTCGCCGCCGCGCTCCTTGCCGCCGGTTCCTGCACGAAACGCCCCGTACAACCCCGCTTCGGCATCGCGGCCACCGACACGCTCGTCAGCCGCAACGGAATCGCCTGCAAGATCGAATACCGATTCGCGTCGATCCTCAACGCTGGGAAATCCCCCGCCCTCACGGCGATCGAGCAGGCGAACATCGGCTATTTCTTCGATCTGGAAGCCTTCTCCGGCACGGTGCGGGAGGCCGCTGCCGCCGCCATCGGTCAGTTCGCCGACATCTACCTCGCCGACAGCCTGCCGACAGGCTCCGGCAATGCGGAATACGAAATCTCCGCCGAATCCGAAGGCGCCGTCGTGGACACCCTGGTCGTCTACACCATCACGCAGTCGAGTTACACCGGCGGTGCGCACGGCATGTACAGCCGCGAGAACTACGTCTACTCGCTCGACGGAGGCTACGAAATCACCCTGGCCGATCTCTTCACCGAAGCGCAGCTGGAGAGCCTCGGCCGGCTGATCCGCCGGAAACTCTACGAACAATACGACGTTCGGGACGACGAAGGGCTCGTTGCCGCCGGGTTCTGCCCCGAATACATCGCCCCGACGGAGAATTTCCTCGTCACGCCCGAAAGCATCGTTTTCTGTTACAATCCGTATGAAATCGGGTGCTATGCGCTCGGGAGCGTCGAGGTGGAGGTGACCCGCGAAGAGCTGGCCGGGCTCTGAAGGCGCCGGCCGGAAAAGAAAAAAGGTCCGAGTCTCACGACTAGGACCTTCTTTTTCGGCGGGGAACCACCCCCTCCGAAAATGAGGTTCAATCGGAGGTATTCGACCCATCGAACGAGTACCGTTCCCAGGTCTTAGCAACGGATCGTTCCGCTACAACCTGCCGATTTCCTCAACCAACCTAAAACTACTAACCTAAATGAACCTTAAAACTTCACTGCAAAGATAAGGGGCATTTTTCAATTATGCAAATATTTTACGAATATCTTAAATATATTTAACAATTTGGTAACATAGCGTGCTCCCGAAAACCGCTTACCCGATTAAGGCGCTATTCCCGCAAGCAATTCAACATGAGCCACTTCACTCCGGGTAAACTTCGGGTAAAACTGAAAAACTCTGAAAAAGAAAACCGCACCGGACAAAACATGCGGACAACGAAAGGCAAAGACAAAAAAAGGAAACCCGGAATCAGAACCGGAGTTCCTCTTCCACAGTTTCCTCACCAACCTAAAACTACTAACCTAAATGAACCTTAAAACTTCGCTGCAAAGATAAGCCGAAAAAAGATACCTTGCAAGTTTTATTAAAAAATTTTTCGAATTTATTGATATTTTTTAATATCACTACACCTCGGCAAAACGCAAGTAACTGTCAATCAACACGAACAGTCGACCGGGCGACGATCCGTAAGATTTTCCGGCGGAAAGCGTGCAGTATTTCGGAAATACCGCATTTAGAGAATATAATTGTTATGTACTGCTCGTAACAGATAAAATTGCTATTTTTGCCGAATGATTCCGACAGCCTCTGTTGCATACACGATTTCCAGCAAAACCCCGGCAGAGATTTTGCACATTCGCTATTGCCTATCCTCGAACTCCTAACCTAACCAATAGTTTTACAGTACGATGACTGTTTCGTTGATCATTACCACTTACAACTGGCCGCGTGCGCTCTATCTGTGTCTCGACAGCGTGATGCAGCAGACCGTCATGCCCTCCGAGATATTGGTTGCGGACGACGGATCGGGTATCAGCACCCGCGATGTCGTGAGGCATTTTCAGAACATCTCGCCGGTTCCCGTGCACCACATCTGGCACGAGGACCGCGGATTCCGCGTCGCAGCCATCCGCAACAAGGCCATCGCCGCCAGCTCCGGCGACTATGTTATCCATGTCGATGGCGACCTGATCCTGCAACGCAATTTCATTCAGGACCATATCCTCTTCGCCCGGGAGGGGTGTTATGTTTCGGGCTCCCGCGGCATCATCACCGAAATGCTGACCCAAAAGGTCCTCAGCGGAGAGATCACCTCACTGTCGGCGCTGACCAAAGGCGTGCGCAACAGCAACAACGTCATGCGCGTGCCCGTCATGGCCATCGTCTACCGCATGATCGCCCCCTCGCAGGCCCCCAGAAGCTGCAATCTGGGGTTGTGGCGCCGGGACCTGATCCGCGTCAACGGATTCGACGAGGCATTCGAGGGCTGGGGATACGAAGATACGGAACTGGGGCTGCGTCTGAACAACAGCGGCGTACAGCAGCGTCGCATGAAATTCCAGGGCGTCGTCTTCCACCTCCATCACGACAAAGCCTCACGGGCAAACTGCGCCATCAACGAACTGCGCTATCTGGAAAGCATCCGCGAGCACCGCACCCGCTGCGAAAAGGGCCTCGACCGGCACCTTACCCCGAAAATATCCTATCTCGGGGGGGGGTCTGCCGCCGTCGTCGGGGGCTGATCGACAGGCACTTCCTCTGCAAACTATTTTTCAAACGATGATTTTTCGGGGAATCGCTTCCCGAGGAATTGCCGTACCCGGAGGCGGTCTTCGTCCGTCATCCGGGCGTCGTCATTCAGACAGAACAGCGACGGATCATACTTCTCCATCACGGCCTCCAGGTCCGGCGTATAGGCGGGAATACAGCGCGAATCGCTCCCGCAGCCGACGCCCAGGAGAGCGCGAAACCGCTGCAGGGCGTTTTCCGATTTGTTATACCGCGTAACCTCGCGCAGCGAGGCCTCCCCGCGGGCAAGGGCGTAATAAAGCACCAGCGAACGCTGCCAGTCGTCGCGCGAACGGAAACGATGGCCCTCCGTGGGGGCCAGTTCGCCGCGGAACGCTTCGAGAGCGGCGAGGAAATCGCTGCGGCGGCAGGCATCGACGTTATGATGGGGCGCCAGCCCGGAACAACGGCCGCAGCGGGCCCGCACCAGCTCCTGCATACGCAGGATCGTGTGGCAGTAAATATCGTCGTCGTGCCGTTTCAGCGACTGCTTCTTGAGCCGCACGACGGGGCGTCCTCCTTCGCCGAAGAAAAAACCGGGATCGACGGGACGGCTGAAAAACATATCGTCGTTGGCATAGAGAAAATGTTCGGCCAAACCGGGAATCCGGGGCAGGAACAATTCGATCGTACAGGAATTGAAGACGGGAAGGATTTCGGCGGGCATGATCTCACGGTGCGAAACCACCCGCACACGCGGATTCGACGTGTCGAGCCATGCGGGCGTCTGGTCGTCGGTCAGGATGTAGATGCGGCGAATCCACGGCGCATATCGCTCGGCCGAGCGCAGCGAATAGCGCAGTTCATCGTTCTCGACGAAACGGCACTCCCCAGCCGCTTCGGGGTCCACCCGTCTGTCGGCAGGCAGGTAAGCGTTCTTCTTCGCCAGCCACACCGGATCGTTGCCGTCGACCCAGAGGTATACCAGATCAATCTCCATAGTCGTACTCATTTGTCGGCGGCGCGTCTCCGCCAGACCGGAATCAGGTCGAACAGCCGGAAGGTCTGCCGGTCGCCGCACTCCTTGATTTTCAGCCACGTGATGCCCCAACGGTCGTACGTGCGGCGGGTGATGCGCCGGAACCGCGCGTCGAGATGCAGCCCGTGCGCCGCCATATAATCGCCGAATGCCTTATGGGCCAGGTATTTGTCCTGCTGTTTTTTCGGGGTCTGGCGGCTCTTGGTGATCGAGGTCGCATTCACCACGTAGCGGTAGACCACGTCGGGCACCGTCACCACATCCCCGCCCTCGCACAGCACGCGCATCGTGTATTCGACATCCTCGTAGCAGACCCGCTCGCGGAAACGCAGTCCCAGCCGCAGCAGCATTTCCCGGCGCAGGAGTTTGTTCATCACGTAGAAGTCGGGCGGACAGCGGCAAACGCGGAACTTCTCCTGCACGTCGGCCACCACCTGCCGTTCGGTATAGCGGATCGTCCATTTCGAATACGAGGGGCGTATCTTCAGCATCGAGGCGCACGCCACGTCGGCCCCCGTCTCCCGGGCCGCCTCGTAGAGCCGTTCGCAGTAGGCCGGGTCGATCCAGTCGTCGGAATCGACATAGAGGACGAACTCCCCCGTCGCGGCATCGAAACCGCGGTTGCGGGCGCCGCCCAACCCGCGGTTCTCCTGCGAGATCACGCGGATGCGCGCATCTTCGGCCGCATAGCGGTTCAGAATGTCGATCGAGCGGTCGGGACTTCCGTCATCGACACAGATGATCTCGATGTCGCGCAGGGTCTGTCCCACCACGCTGTCCAAGCATCGGGCCAGGAACGGCTCGACGTTGTAGACCGGAATGATAACGCTTACTTTCGGTTCCATCGGTTATCGGATATAATTTTTCACCGCTTCGGCGATTCGTTCGCCGTCGAGCGCCGCGGAGATGATGCCGCCGGCATACCCCGCCCCTTCGCCTGCGGGGAACAACCCCTCCGTCTCGGGGTGCATCAGCGTCCCGGGGTCGCGCGGCACGCGCACGGGAGTCGAGGTCCGCGACTCCACGCCCACGACCAGCGCCTCGGCAGTCACATAGCCCTGCATCCGGCGGCCGAAGGTCGTGAGCCCCTGCCGCAGTCCCTGCGCGATGAAGCCGGGCATCCAGCGGTCGAGCCGCGAGGGGGTGACACCGGGAATGTAGGAGGTCGCGGGCAGCGATCCGCTCGCACGTCCCGCCACGAAGTCGGTAACCCGCTGTGCCGGAGCGATCTGGTGCTCCCCGCCCTCGCGGCGGGCCAACTCCTCGAACTGCTGCTGGAACCGCAGCCCCGCCAACTCGCCCCACTCGCTCCGCAGGTGTTCGAAATCCGCCAGACGCACCTCGGTCACCAGTCCGGAATTGGCATAGGGCGACGTGCGGCCGCTGGGCGACATGCCGTTGACCACCGACTGCGCGGCATCGGTCATGGCCGGGACGATGAATCCCCCGGGACACATGCAGAACGAGTAAACCCCGCGGCCGTTCTCCTGGCTCACCAGCGAATAGGAGGCCGCCGGGAGGTATTCGCCGCGCGCCTCGCAATGATACTGGATCGAGTCGATCAACGCCTGCGGATGCTCGATGCGCACCCCCATAGCGAAAGGTTTGGCCTCGACGCGCACGCCGCGGCGGTGGAGCAGTTCGTAAATATCGCGCGCCGAATGGCCTGTGGCGAGCACCACGGCGGCGCCTTCGATCAGGCTGTCGCCGCACCACACGCCGCGGATGCGGCCCTTTTCGATCTTCAGGTCCGTGACGCGGCTTTCGAAGCGGAACACGCCGCCCGCATCGACGATCGTCTGCCGGATGTTCTGCATGATGCGCGGCAGACGGTCGGTGCCGATATGCGGATGCGCCTCGTAGAGTATTTCGGGCGTCGCGCCGTGGAACACGAGCGTTTGCAGCGCCTTGTTGTAGTCGCCGCGCTTCTTGCTGCGCGTGAAGAGCTTGCCGTCGGAGAAGGTCCCGGCCCCGCCCTCACCGAAAGCGTAGTTCGAATCGGGATCGACAGCACCGTTGCGGTTGATCTGCGCGATGTCGCACTTGCGGGCCGAGACATCGCGGCCGCGCTCCAGAATCACGGGCCGCAGCCCCAGTTCGATCAGCCGCAGGGCGGCGAACAACCCCGCGGGCCCCGAGCCCACGATCACCACCTCCGTACGACCCTCGACCGAGGGATAGTCGAAATGCACCGGTCTGGGCTGCGGCTCGCGGTCGGCATAGATCTCCAGCGTGAGATTCACCTTCACCTGCCGCTGACGGGCGTCGATCGACCGTTTCACGACCCTCGCCAGCGCGATGTCCGCCTCGCGGATGCCCATGCGACGGGCTGCCTGCGCGGTGTAGAACTTCGCATCGGCGGCCTGCCGGGGTGTGAGCGTGAGGGTTATCTGCTGCGGCATATTACGGAATTTTGTCTACAAAAATAACCAAAAAACCCGGATAATCCCCTTCACCGATTGCTATTTGTGAATTTTTGCCTACCTTTGTCTTACCGATGCGGATATGGTGTAATTGGTAGCCACGTCAGACTTAGGATCTGATGCCTTACGGCGTGGGGGTTCGAGTCCCTTTATCCGCACAAAACGACTTTCGGGGACGGATTTTCGAATCCGTCCTCTTTTTCGTCCGTATATTAAGAATGAAATCCGCTCCTGCTGCAATATGCGGCAGGAGCGGATTCTTTTTTCCGGCAGTCGGCGGTTATTCGACCGTAAGCGTGATCGGATAGTGATCCGAAAGATAAGTCACACCGTAATTCGGCGAAGTGACCGTCTGAAAACGGACCGGCTTAACGCCCTTGTAAAATATGTGGTCGAGATTCCAGCGTGCCGACGGCGTTCCGCCGCCGAAATTGTTATAACTGTAAGCGCTGTCGCGGTCGGGAGCCTTCTCCCGGCCCGACTGCATCCACGCATAGTAAGGCGCCAGCGCCGACCGGCGTGTATCGTCGGCAGCGTAGGAGCAGTTCATGTCGCCCACGATAAAGACGGGCAGGCTCCCGGCGATCTCCTTCATTTTATTCACATTGAGCTGCGCACACTTCAAGCGCGCCTCATTGTCCGCAGCCGAGGTATTCGATTCGGGGAAGTGCGTCGAAAGGAAGACGAACTCCCGCCCCGAAGCATTGTCTTTCAAATGCACCCACACGGAGGAGCGGCGAGCCGAATTGGTCGCATCCCACGGTGCGGAGGGCGTCTCGGGAGTCTCGCTCAGGTAGAAATACCCCCAATCGACACGCGTGAAGAGATCGGTACGGTAAAGCACCGTCGAATTTCCGCCGGAACCCGTTCCGGTGTTCGGCACTTCGAGCAGTTCGTATTTCGTGAGCATCGTTTTCAGGTAATTGCGCTGCTCGGTGCGCGACTCCTGCATGCCGATCACTCCGGGATTCACATCCTTGATCATATCGACACAAGGCTTCCGGCGCTGCGACCAAGACTTTTCGCCCTGATCCGTCGTATTGCTGTAACGGATGTTGAAAGACATCACTTTCAGGGAAAACACTTCGGAAGAGGGTCCTTCGGGAGCCGGAGTCGGCTCCTCGCCTTCCGATTTGCCCGAGGAACATCCCAGGGCGAAAAATGCCGCAGCATAAAACAGATATTGCAATTTTTTCATTTTCGTTCGTATTTAACAATTCGTATTCGTTCGACCGTCCATTCACAACTGACTGTAATGGAAGCGTATCTCCTGCGGCGCCTTGTGCTCGCGCACGGCCGTCGCAGCCACCCGTCCGGCCGACTGGCCCAGTATGACGGAATTGGAATTGACCCGGTAGCTGGAATGGGCGATGAAATCGCCGCTGATGCAACGGCCCACCATCATCAGCCCCTTGACATCCCGGGCGATCAGGGCCCGCAGCGGAATGTCGTAGGGCTTCGACTTGATGCCGCGCGTATAGGAGCCTCCCTTGCCCTCGCTTTCGAGATGCACCGAATGGACATCGACTCCGTAACACACCTCGCAGACAGCGTCTTCGTGGCGGCGTCCTTCGACCAGATCCTGCTCCGTAACCGTGTAAAGCCCGTGAATGCGCCGGCCTTCGCGGCATCCGATCTGCGACGCCGTGGCCACGAGCTTCAGCCCCTCCCAGCGGCCGCCCAGCGAGCGGAGCGAATCGACGATCCTGTGCACTTCGCGGCGGCCTTCGATGCTCGCCCTCGTCAGGTCGTCGCGGCTGATGCTCTTAGCGCCGTACTGGTGCGTCGCCATCAGCGCATAGAGATCGTCGTGGAGCAGGAACAGACACGGCATCTTGTAGCTCGCCTCGAAACCGCCCCGGCGGATTTCGGCAATCAGATTCCGTTTGGACGCCCTCCGGGTCTTCCGGCCGTTCCACAGCACGCAGTCCTCGATCTCCTCGAAACGGGCTCCCGTCACCAGCCCCAGCATCGACATCGGCTGCACATGCCCGTCGGCATCGCCCCAGTCGAATCCGCAGCCGCTCAACGCAGCAACGTCGCCGTCGCCCGTCGCGTCGATGAAGATCTCCCCGGCGATCGCCTCGCGGCCCGACTTGGATTCGGTGACGACATGCGTGATGCGCCCCCGGTCCACGACGGCCGCCACGACCGACGTATAAAGCAGCACTTCGATCTTATGCTCGGCGCACAGTTCGTCGAGCAGCAGTTTCATCCGCTCGACATCGAACGTAAAAAGTTCGTCGGTCCAGACCTTCGTATTGCGCCACTTGCGTTCGGTGAGCGTCTGCTTCAGTTCCTGCATCAGACCCGTCTTGTTCTCGTGGTCGAGCATGACGCCCAGCAGCCCGGCCGTCCAGGTGCCGCCCAGAAACCCGGCATGCTCGACGAGCACGACCCGGGCCCCCGAACGGGCCGCCTCGACGGCGGCGCCGATACCGGCAGGACCTCCGCCGCAAACCACGACATCGGCCGTACGGCTTACCGGCACGCGGCGTTTCTTCTCCGCAACGTTCCCGTCCGGAGTCACGGAGTCCTCCACCGTTTCCGCGGCGGAAAGCACCTTTCCCGCAGAGAGCAGCAAAGTCGCGGCTCCCGCCTTTTTCAGAAAATCCCGTCTGTCCATAGCCTGCCGGTTATTTGGTTACGACAATGTCATCCAGGAACCATTGTCCCGTGTTGCTGAACGCCAGTCTGGTCGAAGCCGTCGCTCCGGCCACGCGCACCGTGAAGGTACGCCACGTGAAACAGTCGTCGCGCTTCGTGAACTCTCCGGTCATATCGGGCTGCGCCTCGACCGTACCGTCGCCCTCGGCCACCTGCACCGTGATCTCCTTCTTATCAATGGCATCCGTGGAGCTGCACCGGACCACGGCTTTGAACGAAACGACGATGTCGGTCGGCGTCGAGCCGAGCGATGCGAGCGCCGGCGTGGTCAGCACGCCCTTGGCCGCCAGGCGGACATATCCGATGGAGGCGGTCACGGTTCCCGAAACGCTCCAGCCCTCCGGAGCGTCATAGGCCGCCCCGGTCACATAGGCCAGGTGGCCGATGTCCGACATGTAATCCAGTCCCGAAAGGCATTCGTCGAATCCCTGAGCCAGTACGACCTGCTCGCCTACGGGCATCGTCGTCGTGTGGTAGGCTTTCTTTTCGAACTGGGATATGCAGCATCCGAACGTGAAACGGACGATGTGCGACGGGTCGATCGCAGTGCCCTTGACAGGCGTGTCGCCGGCCTTGGCCACACGCACGTAGAGCGTGCTTCCCTTGGCCAGAGGAGCGGAAGTCGGAATGGTGAAGACCGCCTGCCGGTGGTTGTAGGCATCCGCGTTGATGTTGGGCAGCAGCGCGAACGACACCGATTTGTCCTCATTGACGGAACTTTCCGTCGGGCAGGCGCTCTTGCCGTTCCAGGCATAGAACGCGTCGATATCGTGCCAGGTCGCATTGTCGCCGCTCCACTCCACTTTCCAATCGCGGGGGACGGCGCAGAGCGAAGAGGAGTTGGTCAGCATGCCGAAGCCGAACGAAAGCGTCCCCGACAATTCGCTGGTCACGGGAACCGCCACGGTCCACGCGGCATTTTCCGCATCCCAGCCCGAAGCCCTCAGCACACCGGTGTAATAACGGTCCGCGGTCAGGCCGGCCGCCGTCATATCGCCGGCTCCGGTCAGCGTGATGCTCGCCCCGTCATTGAACAGGAAAGCGTTCTTCGCCTCGTTGACCTTGCCGCTGACACAGTTGTCGATGTCGCCCTTGACGAATTCGATCAGGTGTACGAAAGGCTGGAATCCGGTCAGATAGGAGGCGGCTCCCTGCACGACGGGCAGCTGCACGCTCTTCGACTCGTCCCGCAGCTGCACGCACACCTGCCCCGACCGCGAAACGCTGTTGCTGGGATTCTTGGCGAACGAAAGGGTCACGCTCCCGTTGCCGATACCTTGCGCGGGCTCGACCGAGATCCAGGGAGCCGTATCGCCATCGGTCCCCGTGGCAATCACCGACCAGTAGCCGTCGCTCTCGACATCGAACGTGCGGATGTCGCCGTCCCCGGCGATGTCGTCCAGCACCACCTGCGAGGGAACCGAGACATTCGCCTTGCCCCCGGTCACATTGTTTTCATTTTCACATCCGGGCAGCAGCACAGCGGCGACCATCGCTGCTGCCGGAAAGATACCTATAAAATAACGTTTCATGAGAATCTGTTTTTTAATTAATAAGTTGCGCGGAGCGGCCGTCAGCCGGAGCGCCGTTGCAGCCGAAGGCTCCGTTCCGTTTCAAACTTTCGGATCACAATACATAACCGACACCGAAAGACAACGAAACACGCCTGTTTCGACCGCGGACACCCATCCGACAGGGAGCCGATCCCCGTTGTGAACCGCGATGCCCGTTACCGAAGAATCCGGCCGGAACCGGAAATCGTCGAGCGAGGCACACTGAAATACAAAAGATGAAATCTGCAAAAAACGCGGCTATTTCTTTGTTTTTACAAAATATCCACGTATATTCGCATTGTCTACCACACGGTTTTCAGCCTTCCAACTCTGTTCCGTGTGGGCAGGTAGGCATCACAAATATACTACTAATTTAATTATTATGAAAAAACTTCCGACATTTTTTTCTAATGCGGGGGGGGGAATTTAGGTAATTTCATTTTAGCATCTCTTTTATTTCTCATCGAAACCCTCTTTTTCTCCACTTCCGCCTTCTCCCAGGGAAGAACAATTCAAGGGACCGTGCAAACAGAGCAAGGTAAACCCATCTACGGAGCCACCGTCATCGTTCAGAACACCACGCTCGGCACCACGACCGACGCAGACGGAAAATTCTCCATCAAACTCGACGCAGGCACCCAGCCCGTCCTGCAAATCTCATTTATCGGTTACGAAACCCAGACAGTCCCCGCCGCCGGCAAAACGCAGGTGGAGGTAATCCTGCGCGAAGCCGTCAACGAGATGGACGACGTGGTGGTGGTCGGCTACGGCACGATGCGCAAAAAGGATCTTACGGGCGCCATCGCCAGCGTTGACGGCACGGCACTCACCGCCCGCAAAACCAGCCAGATTTCGAACGCCCTTCAAGGGGCTTTGCCCGGAGTCACCGTGACGAGGACCAATTCAGCCCCCGGCGCCAATGCCACCATCCGCATCCGCGGCATCACCTCGATGAAGGACAGCTCGCCGCTGGTCATCATCGACGGCGCTCCCGGAGCGATCGGCGATGTCAATCCGGCCGATGTGGAGAATATCTCCGTGCTGAAAGACGCCGCCTCGGCCGCCATCTACGGAGCCCGCGCCGCCGCCGGCGTGATCCTCATCACCACCAAACGCGCCAAGAGCGGCGAACCGACCTCGGTGGACTACACCTATTCGATCTCGCTCGACTATCCGACCCGCATGCCCGAATACGAAGACGCCGTGGGCTACATGAAGGCCCAGAACGAACAGATGTACAACGACACGCCGTCGGGCGGTCTGTACAGCGTCTACACGCAGGAGGAGATCGCCGACTACCGGAAATTCCACGCGCAGAATCCCGATCTCTATCCGGACACCGACTGGCTCGGCATGATCCTCAAAAAGAACGCCCTGCGCCAGTCGCACGCCCTGAGCATCTCCTCCGCCGGCAAGACCACGCGCACGAAAATCAGCCTGGGCTACGACGATGTGGACGGTCTTTTCCGGAAGAACCTTTCGTGGAAACGCTTCACCGTGCGGGCCAACAACGACATCCGGCTGGCCAAATGGCTCAACGTGTCGCTCGACCTGAACATGCGCAAAACCAAGTCGGTGAATCCCTATTACAGCCCGTCGAGTACGATGCGCTACATGCCGCCGACGTTCGCCGCCGAGTGGAGCGACGGCCGTACCGCCTCGGGAAAAGAGGGCATCAACCCCTACGGCAAGATGATGGAGGGCGGTACGAAACGCAACGAGACGTGGCTCGGAGGCGGCAAGTTCCAGGTCGAGATCACGCCCGTCAAAGGGCTGAAAATCACGGGTGCGTTCGTACCCAAATACGTGTTCGAAAAGGACAAGGATTTCAACATCGCCGTGCCCTACACGCCCTGGAACGATCCCACGGTCACGCCCTCGTACCTCTCCGGCGCCACGACCACAGACCTCAAGGAGAGCCGCACGGACACCTATACGCACACCACCCAGCTCTTCGCCAACTACGACATCGACCTGGGACGCAACGGCGACCATCACCTGAGCGTCATGGCCGGCGTCGAGGACTATTACAAACACTACGAGGACATCTACGCCTCCCGCGACCAGTTCAAGATCAGCTACTACCCCTATCTGTCGATGGGCTCCACCGAGCTGATGGGGGCCGGCGTGAACAACTCGCCCTACGAAAACGCCTACGTCTCGGTGTTCGGCCGCGTGAACTACAACTACAAATCGAAATATTACGCCCAGGCGAACTTCCGCTACGACGGCTCGGGACGCTTCAAGAAAGGCAACCGCTGGGGATTCTTCCCCTCGGTGTCGGCCGGCTGGGTCCTCACGCAGGAGAAATTCATGGAGGGGGCGCGCAACGTACTCTCGTTCCTCAAGCTGCGCGCATCTTACGGACAGCTGGGCAACGACCGCATCGGCAACTACCCCTACCAATCGACCCTTTCGTCGAACGACCCGGTGGGTTTCGTCGGTTCCTCAAGTCTGGTACAGGCCCTGCAAGGGTTCTCGGCCTATCAGATGGTTCTCGACGACATCACCTGGGAGACCACCGAAACCTATGACGTGGGCATCGACGTCAATTTCCTCAACGACCGCCTGCGGATCACGGCCGACTACTATAAAAAGACCACGCGCGACATGCTCATCCTGGTGGACATCCCCTCCTATCTGGGCTACACGGCCCCCTATAAGAACTCGGGCGACATGAACACCAAAGGCTGGGACCTCTCCGTCGCGTGGAGCGACCATATCGGCGACGATTTCAGCTACTCGGTCGCCGTGAATCTCTCGGATTACAAGTCGATGATGGGCTACATCGGCAACGACTACCAGCTCAGCGGCGGCACAATCATCCAGTCGAACACGGAATATAAAGCCTGGTACGGCTACCGGAGCAACGGACTGTTCCAGACCGCCGAAGAGGTGGCCGGCAATCCGACGGTCTCGTCGTCGAACCAGCCGGGCGACGTGCGCTACGTCGATCTGAGCGGCAAGGACGGCACGCCCGACGGCACGATCTCGGCGACGTACGACCGCACGGTGATCGGCAGCTCGATGCCGCGCTACAACTTCGGCGGCAGCATCAACCTCGCCTACAAGGGTTTCGACTTGGGGTGCACGTTCCAGGGCGTAGCCAAACGCGACGCGCTGCTGACCGACGAAATGGTCCAGCCGCTGCGCACGGGCTGGTACAACGTGCCGAAATTCGTGGTCAACGACCATTGGAGCGTCTTCAACACCATCGAACAGAACCGCCGCGTGCGCTATCCCCGCTACTCGCAGAACAGCGGCACCACGACGGCCAACTACGCCGTGTCGGACTACTGGCTCATCGACGGCTCCTATTTCCGCATCAAGGACATCACGCTGGGCTACACCCTGCCGCAGAGATGGCTGCGGAAAATCTTCGTCAAGGACCTGCGCCTCTCGGCCACGCTGTCCGACTTCTTCACGTTCAGCCACTTCCCCAAGGGCTGGGACCCGGAGGTCAGCTCGACGGGCTACCCCATCACCAAATCCGTCATCTTCACGGCTTCCATCAAATTCTAATCTCCCGCGTTCATGAAAACATCAACGAAATACATCGCGCTCTGTACGGCCGCCGCACTGCTCGGCACGGCCTGCACGAATCTGGATCTCAACCCGCTCGACAATCCCTCGGCCGAAACGTGGTACGACGACGGCCCGAAGATCGAGATGTCGCTCAACACCCTGCTGCTCCAGCAGTTCTGGCCCCAGGAACGCTACGAGTTCACCGGATCGGGAGTCATGGACATGGACGAGATCACCGACGACCTGATGCGGCGCAACGCGCTGGTCGCCTTCAAGGCCGGAACCCTCACCGCCACCCATGCCGCCACGACGAACATGTGGAGCCTGACCTACAAGGGAATCACGCGCTGCAACGCCATCCTCGAAAACATGCCCAAAGCCAAGGCCAGCCTCGATCCCGAACTGTACGAACGCTACGAAGGCTGCGCGCGCTTCTACCGGGCCTGCTTCTACTCGCGGATCATGATGCTCTTCGGCGATCCGGTCTATTTCACCCGCGACATTCCACTCGAAGAAGCCTACGACATCGGCCGCACCCCCTGCGAGGAGGTTCTCGAACACGTCTACGACGATTTCGACTATGCCGCCGCCCACTGCCCGGAGACCTATCAGGGAGCCGTGGTGCGTGCGACCCAAGGCGCAGCCTACGCCATGAAGGCCCGCGTGGCGCTCTATTTCGCCTCGCTCTACACCTATGACGCCGCCATGCGCGACGCCGACAAAGCCGCCTATCATTACGGCATCGCCCGCGACGCCGCCAAGGCGTGCATGGACCTGAACGTCTACCAGCTCCACGCCGACTTCGGCGAACTGTTCCTGAACAAGACGCACAACGCCGAAGAGTCGGTCTTCTGCATCCCCCGTTCGCTGGCCTACGCCGCCGACAACAAACGGCAGTACCTCCAGGGGACGAGCATCACGGCCAACATCCCCATCGGACTGGGCGGCACCATTTCGGAGTTCCCGACCTGGGACCTCTTCTGCGCGTTCCTCTGCACCGACGGCAAGCCCATCGACGAATCGCCGCTCTACGACCCGGCCGATCCGTTCAAGAACCGCGACCCGCGCCTGGCGGAGAGCATCGTGGAGTTCGGCACGGATTTCTGCGGCGTGGTCTACGACCCGCGCTTCGATGTCGAACAGGTCTGGGACTCGAACGTCGGACGCAACATCACCAACCCCGACAACATCGTGACGGCCAGCGAATCGCGTCTTCCGTCGCGCACCGGGCTGGTGCAGCGCAAAGGCATCGACAAGGACTGGACGGACGACTATCAGGCCGACCCCGACAAGATCATCATGCGCTACGCCGACGTGCTGCTCATGTATGCCGAGGCGAAGATCGAGCTGAACGAGATCGACGATGCGACCCTCGAAGCCATGAACCGGGTCCGCGCCCGCGCCTACGGGGTCCAGCACACCGAAACGGACAAGTATCCGGCGATCGTCACCCGCAGCCAAAGCGAACTGCGCACCATTCTGCGCACCGAACGCCGGATGGAGTTCGCGTTCGAGCGGCTGCGCATCTATGACCTCCTGCGCTGGCGGATCGCCGAGAAGGTGCTCAATTACAGCGACTGGACGATCAAGTACAACGCAGGCGCCAACGTACTGAAAAAGGTGATGACCGACGGACAGTGGTTCATCCCCACGCCCGCGATCGACGAGAGCGGATGTCCGGAGATGGACGCCACTTTCAGCCGGGAAAACCGCCCCCACATCACCGCGCTTTACAACCGGGTATTCAATCCGGAGATACACTATCTCTGGCCGCTGCCCGCAACCGACGTGCTCGTGAACAAGAACCTCAAACAAAATTACGGCTATTGACCGGAACCATACGCCGCGGCGGGAGTCCGACACCCGCCGCGGCGTATAAAAAACGCATGAACGACCATCCAACCATCCGAATATGAAAAAAACGATCCGCTATCTTCTGTCCGGCCTCGCGCTGCTCTCCCTCGGAGCCTGCACCTCCTCCGACAACGAAGACGGGAGCGGCGGCAACGACGGCGGCCTGACTTTCGTTACGGTCGTATCGTTCAACATCCGTGTAGACAACGCCGCCGACGGAGACAACGCCTGGGACAACCGCAAACCGGCATCCGCCGCCATGATAAGACAGGAACGGCCTACGGTCATGGGGCTTCAAGAGGCGCAGCCCCATCAAATCACCTATCTGGCCAAAAACTGCCCGGACTACGCCTGGTACGGGCTGGGACGCGACACGGGCGCTATTCCGCCCGAAACCGAAAGCTACGCGGCAGAGGAGTGCATGGCCGTTTTTTACCTTACGACCGAAGTCGAACTGCTCGACAAGGGGACCTTCTGGCTCTCCCAGACTCCCGACATCCCCTCCAAAGGCTGGGATGCCGCCTATAACCGGACATGCACGTGGGGACTTTTCGAGCACAAAGCCTCCGGCAAGCGATTCTACCACCTAAACACGCACCTCGACCATCAGGGCGCCACAGCACGCGAGGAGTCCATCAAGCTCATCGCCTCGAAAATCAAACAATTCAACACGGAGTCATACCCGGTATTCCTCACGGCGGATTTCAATTCGGACACGACGGACAACATTTTCGCTCCGTTGTTCCGCACCATGCGCGATGCGCGCAGAACGGCATCCGACACGGACAGCGAAGCCACGTATAACGGCTACAAAACCACCTCCGCCTACAAGCTCGACCACATTTTCTATTCGGGCTGCACGGCCTCCCTGTTCAAAACCCTGACCGGGAATTACGGTGCGCCCTACATCTCGGACCACTACCCCGTAAAGGCCCGGTTCATTCTCCCCTAAACAGTTCATCTATGAAAAGAGCGACAATTCTTCTTACGGCCCTGTGGCTGACGCTGGGCGCAACGGCCGGGAATCCCGAAGCCGACCCGCGGGCCGTCGTCGAGGCGGGCAACGCACGCTTCACGGTGCTCACCCCGCAGCTGATCCGCATGGAGTGGAGCGAGGACGGCCGGTTCGAAGACCGCGCCACGCTGACCTTCGTCAACCGCCGGACGCCCGTGCCGGACTTCAAGGTCCGCGACACGAAATCCCGGCTGACCATCACCACCCCGGCCCTGACGCTGACCTACACCAAAGGCGGCAGGTTTTCGGACAAAAACCTGAAAGCCGTCTTCCGGCTCAACGGCCGCGAGGTCGTATGGACACCCGGCACGGAGGACCCGCAGAATCTCATGGGCACGACCCGCACGCTCGACAGATGCGACGGCAAGAAGCTGGGGCGCGAACCGATGGAGCAAGGGCTCCTTTCGCGTTCGGGATGGGCCGTCGTGGACGACAGCCCGCGCCACGTGCTGACGCCCGACGGCTCCGTGTGGAAGGAGTGGGTCGAAGCGCGCCCCGCAGGCGACCGGCAGGACCTGTATCTCTTCGCCTACGGGCACGACTACAAACAGGCGCTGGCCGATTTCCAGCTCGTCGCAGGCCGGGCGCCGCTGCCCCCGAAGTACACCTTCGGCTACTGGTGGAGCCGCTACTGGCAGTATTCGGACAACGAGTTCGTAGATCTGGTGCAGAAACTCAAGTCGATGGACGTGCCGCTCGACGTGCTGATCATCGACATGGACTGGCACGAGACCTGGAGGCTGCGCAAGAAGAACCCTCCCAGGGACGAATACGGACAGCGCATCGGCTGGACCGGCTACACCTGGCAAAAAGAGCTCTTCCCCTCGCCCGCGAATTTCCTCCGATGGACCGAAAACGAGCAGCTGAAGGTCGCGCTCAACCTCCATCCCGCCTCGGGCATCCAGCCCTGCGAGGATGTCTACGACGCTTTCACCCGGGAATACGGGTGGACCGAAAAGGGCAAGAGCGTGCCGTTCCGCATCGACGACCGGAAGTGGGCCGACGCCTATTTCAAGACCGTGCTGAGCCCGATGGAGCGTGACGGCGTGGATTTCTGGTGGCTCGACTGGCAGCAGTGGACCGAATCGAAGTTCACCCCCGGGCTGTCGAACACCTTCTGGCTCAACCACACCTTCTTCCGCCATGCCGAGCGGCAGAATCCCGAACTGCGGCCCTTCATCTACCACCGCTGGGGCGGACTCGGATCGCACCGCTATCCGCTGGCATTCTCGGGCGACACCTACGCCACGTGGGGCACGCTGGCCTACCTGCCGCAATTCACCGCCACCTCCTCGAACGTAAACTACGGCTACTGGGGACACGACATCGGCGGCCACTTGTTCCGCGCGGAGCAGACGCACACCGATCCGGAGCTCTACACCCGCTGGCTCCAGTACGGCGTCTTCACCCCGATCTTCAAAACCCACTCCACGAAGGACCCGCGCATCGAGCGTTACATCTGGTGTTTCCCCGACCAGCTCTTCATCCTGCGCGATGCCATCCGCCTGCGCTACACCCTGGCGCCCTACATCTACGCCGCCGCCCGCGAAAACTACGACACCGGCGTCGGAATGTGCCGCCCGATGTACTACGATCACCCCGAGCAGGACGCGGCCTACGAAGTCCCCGAGCAGTTCATGTTCGGCAACGACATCCTCGCCACGGCCGTCGCGGAACCCGCCGACAGCGTCACGGGGCTGGCCGCGCGCCGCATCTGGTTCCCCGAGGGACAATGGTACGACTGCGCCACGGGAGCCATGTACGAGGGCGGCCGCACCGAGGAGCTGCACTACACCCTCGCCGAAAATCCCTGGTACGCCCGGGCCGGAGCCATCCTCCCGATGAATCCCCCGACGGTCAAAAACCTCCAGCAGCCCTGCGACACCCTCGTGCTGACCTTCATCCCGGGGGCCGACGGAGAGTTGAACCACTACGAGGACGACGGCATCAGCCAGCACTACACGACCGACTATGCGGTCACGCGGGTCACGAAGAAGCAGGAGGGCAACACCGTCCGCGCCGTCATCGCGCCCCGCGAAGGCTCCTATGCGGGAGCTCCCGAGAGCCGCAGCTACGAACTGCGATTCCCCGCGACCTTCCCGCCCCGGACGGTGAAGATCGACAGCCGCGAAATTCCCTACGCCCGCTTCCCGAAGGCCGGCCAATGGACCTACGACGCCTACACGCTCGCCCCGGTCGTCTACACGGGCGCCGCACCCTGCGACAAGCCCCTCGCTGTGGAGCTCATCCTCGACGACGACGCGGCGGCCCGTCAACCGGAGCTATACGGCAAAAGCGGCATTTTCAAACGCTGCACGGAACTCACCGTCGAATTCAAACTCGAACAGGGTCGCTTCGGGGAGACCTACCTGATGCTGCCCAAGGAGTATCTCGGCGTTTCGCAATGCCCCAACTTCATTCAGGAGGAGCCTTTCCGCATCCGCGAATTCATCGACGCTTTCGACGGCAACCGGGCGGCGCTGTTCCGGACAACCGACAAACTGGAAATCATCGGAGAAAACTTCAAAAAACGACTGCGAGAACAGATCGGAACATTGTAATTCATCCCTCCCGTAAAACAAGAGAACATGAAAAAGATCATCGGGCTGTTCCTGGCCCTTGCGATCTGCCTGCCCGTTTCGGCCCGGCAGAAGCCGAAAACGAACCGGAAAGCGCTCGTACGTACGGTCGCGGCCCTGACTGCAAAAATCGACAGTCTGAGAGGCGTCGTCGATGCCCTGGAACGGCAATGCGTGCCGGTCCGCAAAGAGATCGACCCCGCCTGGGAAAAATGGCAGGACGTGCGCTACAACTACGGCTTCGACCCCGAAGAACAACCCGTCTACAATACGGTGGAAGGTGTTCTGGAATCCACCTCGATGCTCTCGGTGCGCGGCGGCCGGGGCCGCTGGCACAGCAATGCGGCCAAGCCCCGAACCTCGTTCATCGACGGAGGCCACCTCTTCGAAGGGTGGAACGGCTCGGAAACCTGCCGTCTGACCATGCTGATCGGCAAACAGGCCCCCGACATCGCCTGCATCCAGGTCTACTCCCCGAAAGGACTCTACCGCCCGGTCCGGCATTTCGGATGGGTCAAACTCGGTTCCGACGACCGGAACGAAGGCGTGGATTTCGGCCGCCGCTGGGCCGTGTCGTTCGTACCGTTCTCTTTGGCCGCGCTGGACGACGCCCCGACCGACATGTGGTATGAAAATGCGCAGTTAGACGGCAAGTCGATCCCGGTCGGAACGCTCTACTACGACCGGAGCGTTGACAAGGTGCGCTGCTTCACCGAAAACGGCTGGAAATACCTCGCATTCGAATAATACGCGATCACTCAGTCTCTTGCAAAATTCATTAATAAAACCTGCAAATGTGCGAAAGCACAAGGCGACCTTCGGGGACGGATTTTCGAATCCGTCCTCTTTTTCGTTCGTATATCCGGCCGGAAAACCGGGCATACGCCCCCGGATTCGAATAGGTCGGACAAACACACTTTTTCGAATTATTCACGAAACTTGCCGAATTATTCCTAATTTTGTATCGGAACCGGAATCTTACCGGACATGAAAATAATACAACAGAAGATCATCCCGACCATACGATTATGAAACACACACTGCGCCTTTTGCTGACCGTAGGACTGTCTCTGGTCTGCGTCAGCCTGTACGCCCAAAAACTCCCCAACTACCCGATCCCGCAACGGCCCGACACGCTGCGCATCCTCGGCATCGGCAACAGCTTCACCGACGACGGCATGATGTACCTGCCCGAACTGCTGGAGGCCGCCGGAATCCGGAACGTCGTATTGGGGCGCCTCTACATCGGAGGCTGTTCGCTCGAACGTCATTGCAGGGAGTATGCCGCCGGCAATACTTCGTACACCTATTCCAAATCGACGGACAACCGCTGGGAAACCGTCTCGAAGAAAGCCACCCTGCTGGACGGGCTCACCGACGAGCGGTGGGATGTCGTGGTGCTTCAACAGGCGTCGGGCAAGTCGGGCATGTACCAGACCTACCGGCCCTGGTTCGACCGGCTGGCGGAGATCGTGCGGTGGCACTGCCCCAACGCAGGGGCCTGCATCGCCTGGCAGCAGACCTGGGCCTATGCCCGCAATTCGGAACACAGGGATTTCGGACGCTACGAGAAAAGCCAGCGGCTGATGTACGATGCGATCACGGCCTCGGTCGGGCAGCTCCTCGCGGACACCTCCGTCGAGGTGGTCATCCCCTCGGGAACGGCGATCCAGGACCTGCGCGCCACCGAACTGTGCGACTCGCTGGACCTGACGCGCGACGGCTACCACCTGAGCCTGAAAGCGGGACGCTACACGGCAGCCTGCACCTGGTTCCAGTCGCTCGTGGCTCCGGCTTTCGGGACGAGCGTCGCGGAAAACGGATGCCGTTTGGAGGGTACGCCCCACGCCCTGACGGAACGCGAAGCCGAACTCTGCCGGGAGGCCGCGCGAAGGGCCTGCATCCGGAGGTTCAGCGTCTGGAACGGCACCCCGGCCGACGAAATCCGTGCTGCGGCACAGTAAGGGCCGCCGATATTTGGCGCAACGCCGAGAATCCGTTATCTTTACGCCGCATTGAAATCATTCCGATTATGCAGGATCTGACAAACGGCCGCTGCGGTTGGTGCGGAACCGACGAACTGTATGTGAAATACCACGACGAAGAGTGGGGCGAACCCGTCACCGACGACAGGACGCTGTTCGAATTCTTGGTGCTGGAGAGCGCCCAGGCCGGATTGAGTTGGATAACGATCCTCCGCAAGCGCGAAGGGTATCGCAAGGCTTTCTGCGATTTCGACGCCGAACGGGTGGCCCGAATGACCGACGAAGATGTCGAACGGCTGATGCACACGGACGGCATCGTGAGAAACCGGCTGAAAATCAAGGCCGCGATCACGAACGCACGGCTGTTCCTCCTTCTGCAAAAGGAGTTCGGGAGTTTCTACGACTACACGCTGTCGTTCTTTCCCGACCGGAAGCCGATCGTCAACTCGTTCCGGTCGCTGAGCGAAATCCCGGTGTCGTCGCCCGAGTCCGACGCCATGAGCAGGGACATGAAAAAACGGGGATTCAAATTCTTCGGGTCCACGATCTGCTACGCCCATCTGCAAGCCACAGGGTTCGTCAACGATCATCTGACCGGCTGCATCTGCCGGAAAAAGAGCGCCGCAGAGCGCTAACCGCCGGATTTCAACCGCAGTCCGGCCGGCGAAAGCCGCGGCGAACCGTCCGGTTTGGTACGCAATTTGCTCGGGAACCGGCAAATCCATATACCATGAAGAATTTCACCACACTGATCGAAAACTCGAAGCAAGCCGTCCGCTACTGGTGGCTGCTGCTGATCGTCGGCATCGCGCTGTTCGCAGTCGGCGTGCTGACCTTCGTCTACCCGGCCCAGAGCTATCTGGGCATGTCGCTCATCTTCGGCTGGCTGATGCTGGTCTCGGGCATCCTCGAAGTGGTGCTCTCGTCGGCCAACCGCCATTTCATCACCGGCCGCGGCTGGATGATGGCCGGAGGCATCATCGAGATCATCCTCGGCATCATCCTGATCTTCAACGTCGCGCTCTCGGCCGCCACGCTGCCCATCTTCCTGGGCTTCTGGCTGATGCTGCGCGGATTCAGCTCCATCGGACTGGGCGGGGACATGAGCGCCCTGGAGATTCCCGGCGCCGGATGGACCGTCTTCACGGGCGTCCTGCTCCTGCTGTGCTCGCTGTGGATTCTGTTTCAGCCGCTGGTGTTCGGCACCGCAGCCGTCATCGTCTGGGTCGGCATCACCCTGCTTTTCGCGGGTGTCGCGGCCTGCTCGCTGGCCCTCCAGCTCCGCAACGCCCACCGCTGCCTCAGCGGCGACTGTTAGAGTTCGCTTCCTATGACAAGCGGGGCGTCACCGAAGTGACGCCCCGCTTGTCCGTTTATCGGCCGCCTCTTCCGCGGCACGCTGCAAATACTCCTGCAAAACGAGCGCATGGTTCTCGGCGGCGTTCTTCGAGGCGTAGAGCAGCGTCACGGTCCCGGCATCCGCGATTTCGCGGACGAAATCCCGCACGGCCTGCGAGTTGCGCAACTCCTCCGTATAACGGCGGCGGAACTCCTGCCACCGCGCCGCAGGATCGGCGTGATACCACGTGCGCAGCTCGGCCGAGGGCGCAATCTCCCGGGCCCACACATCGTATTGCAGGGCTGCCTTGCGAACGCCCCGCGGCCAAAGTTTGTCCACCAGCACCCGGCAGCCGTCGTCCGGCGCCGGCGCTTCGTAAACCCGTTTGATCCGTATCCGTGTCATGATTGTTCGTTTCGAAGGGAGAGATGCAAAAAACGGACCTGAGAACTCCAAAATGAAGGGCGCCTCCCGGCGCCCTTCCCCATCAAAAATTAACCCTTAAAAATTATCCCCGTTTCGGAAGACCTCCGAGAGGTAATGATGCAAATAACACAAATCCGCATCGCCTTGAATCACCTCCCGCATCATCAAATCCTCGTCCTCAGAGATGCCGTTGTCTGAAACCTCATTTTTGTCAATATCCTCCATAGGCCCTGTCATTAACTTGCTTTGTTCATATAACGCGGCCAGCCGGGGGATTATTGTGCAATGTCAGCTCAGAATCAGATTTTTTTCTTTGATCATTCTCCGCAGGTTGATGAGCGCATAGCGCATGCGCCCCAGCGCGGTGTTGATACTCACGTTGGTCTGCTCGGCTATATCCTTGAAACTCAGACCCGAGAAATAGCGCATCATCACCACTTCGCGCTGTTCGGCGGGCAGCAGTTCGACCAATGCGCGCACGTCGCGTTCGATCTGTTCGCAGACCATAGCGTCCTCGACGGTGCGTTCGGCCAGTTTCAGCGTGCCCAGCACGTCGTAGCCGGCCTCGGACTCGCTGACCGACTTGTTCTGACGCTGTGCGCGGAAGTGGTCGATCACCTGGTTGTGGGCGATGCGCAGTATCCACGAAAGGAACTTGCCGTTATCGGTATAACGGCCTTCGTCGATCACGCGGACGGCTTTGATGAATGTCTCCTGGAAAATATCGTCCGCCACATCACGGTCCTTGACCATCATGTGGATATAGTCCTTCACCCTGCGGCTGTGGCGTTCGATAAGTTGGGATATGGCACTCCGGTCACCTGAAAGGTAGTGATTAAGCAATACCTGGTCACTTAATACTTGCACGTTCATACTCTCGTCTCCTAATTAGTTACTAAGAGTAGATTTCTTTCCCGATAGGCAATCCTTTTAGAGTTACAGTTGTCGTCGATAATCATTGTTCGGGCCTTGTGAAACATCGGAGTTTCCGGAGGCTTTACGTTGGCAAGGTAAGCACATTTTCCGAAAAATCCAAATTTTTCTACTCTGCCGGAAATTGCCGGCACAATTTTCAGCCCGAGACATGCAAATTCCGTGCCACAAACCGCCGCTCATTTCAGCGGCTCCACATGAACGGCGATCATCGTTCCCTCGCCGAAACGCTCCCGCAGGCGGCGTTCGATTCCGACCGTCAGGGCATGGGAGCGCGCGACGGTCATCGCCCCATCGACGCGGATATGAATCTCGATGGCGATAGCGGCGCCGATACGCCGCGTGCGGAGGTTGTGCGGCTCCCGGACGGCGGGATCGAGCGTCACGATGCGCAGGATCTCCCGCTCCGTCTCTTCGGGGAGCGACTTTTCGAGCAGCTCGCCCACCCCCGTGCGGATCAGGTCGAAAGCCACCTTGAAGATGAACACCGCCACGATCAGCGCGGCGATCGGGTCGGCGATGCGCCACTTGTCGCCCAGAAAATAGGCGCATCCGATGCCGACGAGCGTTCCGAGCGACGAAAGGGCGTCGCTGCGGTGGTGCCAGGCGTTGGCCACGACGCTGGGGCTGTCGATGGCGCGCCCTTCGCGCACGGTATAGCGGTAGAGAATCTCCTTGGCCGCGATCGAAAGGACTGCCGCCACGAGGGCGACCAGCCCGGGCCGGGGCAGCACTCCGCCGTCGAGCACCGACCGGACGGCCCCGATGCTGTTGACGAGGATTCCGACGCCCACGACTCCCAGCGCCATGCTGATGAGGATCGTGGCTAAGGTTTCGTACTTGCCGTGACCGTAGTCGTGCCCGTCGTCCCGGGGCTTGGCCGAGATCCGCGCGAAGACGATCACGACGACATCGGTCGCCAGGTCGGAGAACGAATGCACGGCATCGGCGACCATCGCGCCGCTTCGCCCGAAGACGCCGGCGGCGAGTTTAGCGAGCGACAGCACGAGATTGACCGCGAAACCGACGAGGGTCACGCGGTAAATGCGTCGTTTCCGGATTTCTGCGGCGTCTGACATGGATAAAAGTTAGCGGTTAAAAATACGAAAAAAGTCCATAGCATCACTCCCTCAAAATGCGTTGTTTTTGCTCTCGGAGGAGTATATTTATGAAGTGTAGCCCGGCGTGTTTTTGATTTCAGGTGAGATAGTTTCGGGCATCGTGAAGAACGGGACGGATGGATAGTACTCAGGTATTATCCATTCATTTTTAGATAGAGTTGTAACTTAAAAAGTTATGACTCTATTTGCATATAGCAGGTAATGGTTAGGAAACAGTCGTATGCATTTGTTCGCATCTGCGTTCCATCTTGTCAAACAACTCCTGTTATTGAATACAAATTTAATAAAATGTCCCGATTTTTCAAATTGGATAATTTATTTAGAATGACTTCACCATGATAAATAGACAGTCCTCCAATGGTTATATTCCATCAAATGATCGTGAACAACAAAACTATCTCGGAGGATATGGGTTATCGTTCCGGAATATTGAGGAACATAAACACATTGACAAACGCTTATACACTAATATAGAGCGTATGACTTTAAATATTTGGTTCTCCCGTCTCTAAATAGATTGAACCTGATAGATAAGCCGATTATATGCGATGTTGAACCGTTCACATAAATATCGATCGCTTCTGAATCGTACGATAAGCCCCGGGGATCTTTGATTTTGAAAACTAGCAAATCTCCGGGGCGATCTATGACGAATCGGTTATCGACCGGTGTGTTTATCGGGCATTGCCCCCTCCGGAACGTCAATTACGATGTCGTTTCTGTTTGCGAAATGAAGACGATCTTTCGGAACAGGAGCGACCCAACGGCATATTCGTCCGCGCCAGGGCATACGGGAAAAATCCGAAGGCCGAAAATAAAAGGGCTGTCTGTTATTCCCTCCACCCGGACCTTTTCCCGAATCAACCCAAAGTCAGCCACGTCCGACTCCGTTTCAAGGCTGCGCACAGTCTGCCGCCCAGAAAGAAAAGGCGATAACGCACAATAGTCGATGGAACGATTAATCGAAATATTCTTTCCAGATTTCCGGCACATCGAACGGATAATAGTTGTCGATCTCCGCGGCGAGAGTAACCAATTGTTTCCGTTCAGGACTTCGAATCACTCCATCCCGACATACGGCGGCCCGGACCACCGTCGAATCGGTCACGGTAAAAGGAGCTTCGTAAAGCGAAGCGTCGGGCGTCGGCGGGGTTCCGTCTAACGTGTAGCGAATCTCTGCGGGATATTTCTCACAGTCGAGAGTCACCTCAACCGCTCTATTTCCGGAACGAATGCGAGTCGTGATCTCAACTTCGTCGCTCAGCGTAAAAGTATTTAGCCCCCGTTGCTGCAACAGTGGGATATGGGAGTTCATCCGGACTTTGAAATCGCTCCATTCGCGCTTCTCCTGCGGTGTCCATGCCAATTCTGCCACAGCCAGCAGACGCGGAAAGATCATGTATTCCTGTTGCTCTTCATCTTCGATATATTCAGCCCACGTACATCCCTGCACACCGACGATGCGGTCGGCGCGATCCGCCCGGATCGGCTCCACGGCCGCAGGGTCCACGAATTCGGCCCGGATGATCGACTCGTTGCGGGCCGCCGATTCCGGATCAGCCGGCACCGGCTCGAAAGCGTACATCTTTTTAATGGGAGAATATCCGTACATGGCACGCGGCTGAGTGGAAGGATCGGCCTGATACCAGTCGAAATAGAGCACTTCACCGGGTGTCATTACGGCATAATTGCCCCGATTAGCGGCTTCGATAGCCCCTTTCTGTCCACGATACGACATAACCAAGGTTTCGGAATGCAGTTCGTTGTGCAGTATTTCATCCCAGCCGACCATAACCCGCCCTTTCGAAGCGAGAAAATCCTGGATACGGGCGATCATATAGGGTTGGAGTCCCTGTATCCCGTCAAGTCTCTCCCGCTCGATCAGGGCCTGGCATTTCGGACAGGTCGCCCAGGCGACTTTCCGGGCCTCGTCGCCTCCGATATGGATGTATTTCGAAGGGAAAAGCTCCATAACTTCGGTAAGCACATCCTCCATAAAAGTATATACCTGTTCGTTGCCGACACAAAATTCTCCCGTCGTATAAGGTTTGCCCGTACAGCACAACTCCGGATAGCCGATGAACACGGCGTCGGAATGCGCCGGGAATTCGATCTCGGGAATGACCGTAATGTGCCGCTCGGCGGCGTAGGTCACGATCTCACGGATGTCCTCTTTGGTGAAATATCCGCCGTAAGCGCCCGGAGTTCCCTCGGGAAGATAGCGACGGTCGTTCCGGTCCCACCATGCATACCAATCCCGCTGCGTGCGGAATGCCCCTTCGGCGGTGAGCCGCGGATATTTGTCGATCCGGATGCGCCAACCACCGTTATCGGTCAGATGGAAATGGAATACGTTGAGTTTGTAGCGGGCCATTTCGTCCAGCATCTTCAGCACCTGACTTTTCGGAAAGAAATGCCGCGATACATCCATGTGCATGCCCCGGTAGGCAAACCGGGGCCGGTCGCTGACCCTTACGCAAGGAATACCCTTGTCGGTCATCAACTGTTCCAGCGTCCGTTTCCCATAGAAAATGCCGGTCTGGGTGGCGGCCGTGAGTCTCACCGACGAGCGATCGACCGTAAGTTCGTATCCCTCCCGTCCCAGCGCATCCATCCGGGAATTGTCCACAACTACGGTCGTGAAGTCGTCCACCGTCGTGTTTCCCGGCTGAAAATACCCGGACAGCACCTCCATTTCCGCCGGGCGCGGAATGAGATTCACCCGAATCGCTTCGTGTGAACAGCACCCGGAAAGGGCCATTAAACAAAGAAAAAGAATAGAGACTCCCCAGCCCGAACGGATACGTCCCGGCAACAATCGTTCATTCATGTCCAATTGATTTTTACATAAAATACGGCCCGGCCGTCAAGCCGGGCCGAAACATTCCTATTTACAGGACCACACGGTTATCTGCACTTCGGCAACATTCACATCGGAATCCTCGACCACATTGCCGTCGGCGTTCACCCGGGAGGTGATCTCGCATTTCACATACCGGTAGGTCGCATTTCCCTTGTCGAATTCGATCCGCCCGGTCGTGACCTCGGCTCCGGCGTCTTCCGTAGGTTTCGTCCGGTCGGAAGTGAAAGTCGTGATCAGCGTCCAGCTTTCGTTGCCGCCCCGATAGTCCTCCGGAGCATTGCTTCCATAGATATTCATCGTGCGGAGCTTCTGGCCGCCTTTGCCTCCGAATTTGTTCCAGTAGGTGAGCGTAATGCCCTGACATCCGGTTCCCAAATCCACATACCACGACGGAACGGTGCCTTTTTCTGCCTCCCCAACTGCGTCGGGGCCCCAATAGAGGTCCTTGTGCTCGTCGCTCCCGTCCATGATACCGTCATAAAGATACGAATCGTATTTTACGGAACCGTCCCAGTCGGTGAATACGGACGAAGCCCAGAAATTGTCATATCCGGGATCGGCTGCGCCGCTGATGGGAAGCGGCGCCGAGGACCAAACCTTATTCAGGTCGTCGTCGGTCTGGAAGTGATCCTCGATCGTTATGCTCGCATCCCACGGAGCATAGGTCAAACCCAACGTCAGTTCAGCATTCTTCAAGATCTCTTCCGCACGGCCTTCAAGCCGCGTGAGTTTGTCTGCCGGAATACTTCCGGAAAGACGTACGACGAAATCCTCATACGCGTCGCCCCGGAAAACCCGAAAATCCATCTTCACATTGGCCCTCGTCTCGTCCGAAGGCATCAGCACACTCCGGGCTGAAAAAACGGTTCCCTCTTTCGTCAACTCGATCCGCTTCGAAGCAGGCTCCCCCGTCGAAAAGTCGTACTGCCCCGTAAGGTCGACCCGGTCGTAGAGATCGCCTACGGTAAGTTCCACGGCCGTGACATCATTCGGGACATCGGTCAGGCGGACATCCAAGGCCCCGACCAGCCGTTGCAGGTCGGAGACGGGAACCGTCGCGCCGACATTCCGGGAAACGGACGCCGTACCGAGCACCATATCCGGAATAGTCTCGTTCATGTCCGTTACGGTCACGGTTGTGTTCTTTTTGGCCTCGTCCGAAGCCTCATAGAAAACATGAGGAACATCACGATCCATCATCAGCGCGACAAGCGAATAAGCCGCCTTTTCCACCACGAAAGGTTCGAGATCGCCGAACGAGTCGGCATGCTGGTATTTATAGCAGTCGGATGACATGTCGTTGAAAAGGTAGAGCGACACCCCATACTCACCGAGCCCCTCGAAGCCATCGCTTTCGGATGCAAGAACGGGCACGATCTTCCAAAGCTGATCCCCCTCTTCCGGTCTTTCGGATTTCGCCTTGTCCTCGTCGCACGAGCAAAGCAGAACGAGCGTGAGCGCAGGCAGCAACAGGAGACGTGCAAGGCGATCCGCCCATCCGCAGGCATTCCCGACATTCTGTTTTTTCATCATCATGGCTTTCATATTATATACTTGATTCTTCAGGCCCCGCAGGCCCACACGACTGCCGTTCGGGGCGATACCGGGAACGGACTGCTAAAGTCCGCTCCCGCAAATCCCCATTCAGCGTATCGCAGGAGGGAAACTCCTTTCCGACAACTATTTGTACTCCCAAGTCGAAACCTCCAGTTCGCCGACATTCACGTCGAGCACATCCGTAATGGTCGCACCGTCGATATTAACCTTAGATGTCATCACGCATTTTACATACTGATAGGAGACGCTTCCATCCTCCGAGAATGCGATCTTGCCCGTCGTCACTTGCGCCCCGGCGTCCGTGGTCGGAGTGGTCTTGTCGGAGGTGAAAGTCATGATCTTCACCCAATCCGCATTGCCACCGCCGTAATCGGCTCGCGTATTGCTTGCGTAAATGTCCATCGTCTTGATTTTCTGACCGCCCTTACCGCCAGCCTTGTTCCAGTAGTCGATGGTCACGCCCTGCTTGGCAGCGCCGAGGTTGATATACCAGATGGGAGCTGTACGGTCCCATTCGGCAGGACACCAATAGTTGCTTCCGTCCGTTTTGTTCCCGTCATAAAGGTTGTACTGCCAGAATGTCTCGCCCCAGCCGGAATCGCCTCCATCGGACGACGCCCAGAAATTGTCGTATCCAGGAGCGGCTGTACCGCTGATCGGAAGGGCTGTCGGACCCATCCACTGCTTGTCAGGGGTAGTCTCGTCGATGGTAAAGCTGTCGGAAAGATTCACCACCGTGCTGTCCCAGGCCGCGTAGGTAATCGCCGAGTTGAGGTTGACCTTCGAGGAGGAACTGCCGGCTTCGACCGTCGTCGCCAGTTCATACTGCCCGTTGGCCGCGATCCGGCCCGCAGGGGTGCTGGTGTAATCCGTGCCGTTGACGCTGTAAGTCAGCGAGAGGTTGGAAGCCTCCGTATCGGTAGGCATCACGATAGCGTTGCCGACGAACTTGCCTTCGGCATTCTTGGTGAGTACAAGACTTTTCGATGCGAACGCAGCTCCGCTCTTGGAAAACGCGCCGTCGAGACTCACCTGATCGTACATGTTGCCGATCGTCAGGGTGATGCTCTCGGCATCGACGTTCTCCAGTCCGCTGACCGTCACCGTGACCGATGCCACGACGCGCTTGAGCTGGAGTGCGGCCGCCGCGCCTTCGGCACCGACCGTAACGACGTCGGAATTACCGACCAACAGTTCGGGAATCTGAGCCGAAATGTCGGTTATTTTGACACGTGCATCGGCAACGGCATTCGAAGCGGCGACACCCGTAAAAGTGAGATTCGCCTCGTCGCTGGAAGCGACGGCGTAAACGGTGTAGCTGCCCGGCTCGACCGAGAAAGAACCTAAAGCCGCAGCATCGGCGGCGCTCTTTGCATCCGCAATGTTACCCTCCGACACCAGAATCGCCCAGTGTGCATAAGCAGCCTCGGCGGCATCCGCCGAGCGGGTCTCGATCTTCAGTTTCGGTCCGTTGTCGGGAGTACCTCCCGGAATCTCCTCCGAAGAGGAGCAGCCCGTCAGAATCATACCGGCCAGCATGGCGACGGCAAATGTGTACATGGAATACTTTTTCATAATTATGCGTTTAAGGTGGTTAATAAAATTTTTTTATTGATTTCAGGCGGTTATTCGAACGTCACGTTCCGGACGTATCCGTTTATCTCCAGATGAGGCCCCGATCCGTCGGTTACCGGCGAGCCGTTGACCGTGAAGTTCCCGATCGTCACTCCGTCGATCGACTGCGCGTCGCTGCGTCCTCTGATCCAGCTCGGAGTCGCCCGCGTACCGGTATAGGCGATGTTGCGCAGGGTGATGTTCCGGGCCCATTGTCCATAAAGTCCGTCGAACGCCCAGGCGTTGGTGAAGTGCGCGCAGAAAACCTTTCCGCCGTCGATGTCCTCGACAATGATGTTTTCGAACGCAATATCCTCGAACGTGCCGTTATCGGCGATCATCACCGCCATCGCTCCGGGATAGATCCCGTCGTTCTGACGGTTTTCCAGCACGATGTTGTCGTGGAACCGGATATTCCGGAATGCAATGCCCCGCGCCTCGGGACCGACGAGCATGTTGTGCGCCTTGTCGGCCCAGAAAACACAATTGCGGATCTCGTAATCGTAGACATCAAACTTGTTCTGCGCCAGATAATAGACCGTCCAGATGGAAGCGTCGGTGAACGATCCGTCGGAGGCGGTGTGCGCGGTGACGTAATCGGTCTTTCCGTTGAAGGCCTTGATAGTCACGTTGTCGTCGTAGTTGCGCTGGAACGTATTCTCGACCAGTACATTGCGGCAGCAGATGAAATCCATGCCGTCGGAGTTCATGATCCAGCCGATCTCCTTGATGTTGTCGATATGCACGCCCGTGCTTCCGACGATCTTGAGCGTCCAGTTCGGCGTGTCGCGCAGCAGGATGCCCTCGACCTTGAAACCGTCGCAGTCGAAGGTTTCGATCTGCGGCTGGCGGCCGTCGCCGTGATTCTCCTTTGACGAACAGAGGATGCCCCGCCCCCGGATCGTCAAGTTGCGGCATCCCTTGGCATAGATGCTGCCGTAGACCAGCGCCCCCTCGTCGAGATAGATCGTCTGATTATCCTTATAGAGAATCTCCTTGCGCCCCATATTATGAATGCCGGGACCGAAATAAGTTACGTTGGCACCCGTCGGGATCGCCGTGTCGGGCAGGTCGGGCAGGATGAAGAGGTTCTCCATTCGGTTGTCGTCGAACTCCACCGAAACCTTTTGCGCGGGATCGTCCAGTTCGAACTCGACGCTGTTCGGGGTCTGCACGTTGGGCACGATGCCGTAAGAAAGCGGACGAATCTCCACTTTCGAAAACGTCCCCGCACGGCGGGTCACACGGACCTTCAACGGAGCGGCGAACGCATCGGTGAACATTGCAAAGCCCATGTCATGCTGGACGTACCCCGCAGCCGGATTGGCGGCATAGTCCGAAACTTCGGCATTGTACACGAAAATCTCTTCCCAGCATCCGTTGCGGAAAATCTCCACCGTGAAATCGTCATTGGCCGGACGGTCGTCCATGGCGGGCAGCCCGTCGTCGGGAATCGTCGTCGGAGCGTCCCAGGGGAGATAGCTGATCACGGGCGTAAGTTTCAGGTCGGTATCGTCCTTAAATTTCGCCGCGACCGAAAGCGCGTATTTCCGATTAGCCTCGATACGCGTTTCCTGCACGGAAACATAATTCTTTCCGTTGATCGTGAAGCGGAACTCCAACGTCGCGGAGGCTGTGTCAGTCGGCAGGACGACGGCCTGGCCGACATAACGTCCCGCGCTGTTCCGAGCCAGCACGATCGCCTTTTCGGAAAATTCAGCCCCGCTGTTTCCGGGCGTTCCGTCGGAGGCGATCCGGTCGTACATCCGGGGAATCGAGACCGTGATACTTTCGCAGGAGAGCGCTTCCAGCCCCACGACAGTCACCGTAAGGTGAGCCACGGCCCGCTTCATCCCGACCGGAGCCGAAACCGATCCGGCGACGGCTTCGAAACGGCTGTTGCACCCGATCAGCAGGTCGGGAATCGGAGCGGTCATGTCCGTTATCCGGACGCCGTACTCCGACAGAGCGATCCCCTCCGCTGCCGGAAAGGTCAGATTATCCTCGTCCGCAGCAGCAACCGCCAGCATTCCATAGGTTCCCGGCTCTACCCGAAACGGTGCGAGCGCCGCGGCGGATGCCGCAGAGACGGACTGCGCAACAACGCCTTCACGGATCAGGCAGACACGGTGGGCATAGGCGGCCTCCGCAGTCACAGTCTGCGGCACGGCCCGCACCACAGCCATTCCGCCCGCAGCCAGGTCCGAATCGCACGCGGAGTCGGAGCAGGCGGTCGACAGCACGGCCGTACACAGGGCGAGACAGATTGTCAAGGTTCTTTTCATGGTACAAGTCTATTCGAACGTTACGTTTCGAACATATTCATTGATCTCCAGATGGGGGCCCGATCCGTCGGTTACCGGCGTACCGTTGACCGTGAAGTTCCCGATCGTCACTCCGTCGATCGACTGCGCGTCGTTGCGTCCTCTGATCCAGCTCGGAGTCGCCCGCGTACCGGTATAGGCGATGTTGCGCAGGGTGATGTTCCGGGCCCATTGTCCATAAAGTCCGTCGAACGCCCAGGCGTTGGTGAAGTGCGCGCAGAAAACCTTTCCGCCGTCGATGTCCTCGACAATGATGTTTTCGAACGCAATGTCCTCGAACGTGCCGTCGTCGGCGATCATCACCGCCATCGCCCCGGGATAAATCCCGTCGTCCTGACGGTTTTCCAGCACGATGTTGTCGTGGAACCGGATATTCCGGAATGCAATGCCCCGCGCCTCGGGGCCTACGAGCATATTGTGCGCCTTGTCGGCCCAGAAAACGCAGTTGCGGATCTCGTAGTTGCAGACCTCGAAATCGCGAAGCCCGGCAACCATCCAGATCGCCCCGTCGGAATAGGAGCCGTCGGCATTCGTATGGGAAGCGATGTATTCGGGCGTGGCATTGAAAGCCTTGATGGTCACGTTATCGTCGTAGTTACGCTGGAAGGTGTTTTCGACCAGCACATCGCGGCAGCAGATGAAATCCATGCCGTCGGAGTTCATGATCCAGCCGATCTCCTTGATATTGTCGATATGCACGCCCGTGCTCCCGACGATCTTGAGCGTCCAGTTCGGCGTGTCGCGCAGCAGGATGCCCTCGATCTTCAGATTGTCGCAATTGCGGAACTCCATCTGCGGCCGCCGGCCGGCGCCGTGATCCTCCTGCGACGAACAGAAAACACCTCGTCCTCGAATTGTAAGGTTGGCGGCATTTTCAGCCTCGATCCGTCCCAGCACGACCGCCCCTTCATCGAGATAGAGAATACGGCCGCTTTCATTCGCAATACGGATCACACCCGCATTGTGCACCCCGGGACCGAAATAAGTTACATTGGCACCCATCGGGATCGCCGTGTCGGGCAGGTCGGGCAGGATGAAGAGGTTCTCCATCCGATTGCCGTCGAACTCCACCGAAACCTTTTGCGCGGGATCGCCCAGTTCGAACTCGACGCTGTTCGGGGTCTGCACGTCGGGCACGATGCCGTAAGAGAGCGGACGAATCTCCACTTTCGAAAACGTCCCCGCACGGCGGGTCACGCGGACCTTCAACGGCTGCCGAAACGAGTCCGTAAACAAGGCGAACCCCATTGTATACTGGGTATATCCCGCCTCGGGATTGCCGGCATAATCGGAAACCCGGGCATTGTAAACGAAAATCTCCTCCCAGGTTCCGCCCCGAAAAACCTCGACCTTATAGGCGGCGTTTCCGGGCAGGACGTCCCGGCCCTCCCCATAGGCCGTTCCGGGCATCAGGCAAACAGCAAGTATCCAGAATACGCCCTGTGCAATCTTCAACAACATTCCTATTCGGTTTTAAATCCATACTTTTGCAGCAGAGCTTTCGCCTCTGCATCGGTCAATTCCTTGCCGGTCAACACTTTCAGCAGAGGACAGTTGATCCGGTAAATGCCATATTCCATATCGACAAATCCGAATCCGCCGTCGAGGCACTCCCAAAGCGTCCATGGAATATTATTTGCCTCCATGGCAGCCACCATATCCGTGAACCACGCCAAACGCATCGCTTCCGCGACGTTTTTACTGCATCCGAATTCGCCGCAATGTACCGCAAGTCCGGCATTCCGACCGTCGGACGCCGCATTGGACATTTCACCCATAATCCGGTCGGCATTGTAGGTCGTTTTGTGAAAAGAGGCATACTGCGGGTATTTGTCAGCATCCGACTGAGTGGGAATGACCACCCCCGGATATTGCACGGCTCCCTGATAGCCGACCCACGCCAGCATCTTATAATGCGACAGCAGCATCGGGAGATAATAATGGAACGACACAACCGCATTGGGATCTTCCTCGGCCACCCGTGCATACTTGATGTAGTTGTAGTCCTGCCAGCCCATTGCCGGGACGAATACGATCCGTTCGGGGTCCTGCTCTCGGACTGCCGTCAGAACCTCATTCTGAAGCTTGTTCCAACCAGTTGCGTCGGGCGTCCCGTCATGGGGCTCGTTCAGCAGTTCGAAGGCCACGCACTTCGGATTGTGGCCCTTGAATTCCGCCGCAAGTTTCCGCCAAACATGCACGAAATGGGCGCGAAATTCGGGATAGGCAGGGTCGTACAACTCCTCTTCCCGGTACCTGTCCGAGCCTTCACGGGGAGCCGGCGTGTGCAGGTCGAGAATCGCATACATGCCGTTTTGCTCGCACCATGTAAAAAGTTCGTGTAATTTCCCGACGGCCTTTTCGTTAAACCGCCCCTCCCGGTCGAAGATGCACAGCTCGTCGACAGGAACCCGGAAATGGTCGAATCCCAACTCTTTCCACAACGGGAACTGAGCGGGCGTGACATAGCCCAACCAGTCGCGATCGGCTTCCGTCATCCAATAAGCGAGGTTCACGCCGCGCCGAAACCGGAAATCAGAGAGATGATCCGCCACTGGTATCGGAGCAATGTCGGCAACCAGTCTATAAGTGTACGTATTGCGGTCTTTGTAAACGGAAAAACTCTCCCCGGTCGAAAGGTCGTACGAAACCTTTTCGCTTGTCGGCCGATAGCCGTCGGAAAGCGTGATATCCAGCGGTACGGCACCCAACAGCTCCTCCGGATATTCCGAAGCATAGATCGTCGTGATCGGGAACGAAACCGTCCTCGTCTCATGGTCAATCACTCCCTCGATCGGTTTCCCGCGAAACAGGAAAGAGGCCGACAAGACCGGGGTTTCGTTCCGGGCTGAGATTTCGTAGGAGACCTCCCCGGCTCCCGAGCTGACCGTCACGGTTCGGGGTTGCGTCAGGTCCATCGTCGTCTCCGGTTCCTTCGGAGAAACCATCGCATACCCGGGATTCAACTGGAACGTCAACTCCACGGCATCCACATCCCGCTTTTTGTCGAAAGTCAGACGGATCGTCCGCTTGCCGTCGTCGATGACCGCCGAAATGGAAGTCCGCCCGCCGTCGGCAGCGGTCACCAGGGCAAAAGGCTTATTCGCAAATACGCCGTCCAGTCCGGAATCTTCCCCACAAGCAGGCATCAATGCGACATAAATTAGCAGCAATATGTATTTCAAAAGTTTTTTCATCTTTATCGTTGCTTTTTCAATTATGATTGTCATTCGGCTTCGGGATCGACCAATTCCCGCACGACCTCGTAAAATTCGATCTCTGCGAGTGAAAAATAGGGCTGGTAGACATCGGTTCCTTTCACCACCTCGTATTTTACATGGGAAATAGGCTCTTCCGGCAGAAACTGCTCCGAAGTGTAGGAGGAACCCAGATCACCGGGCAGGTTATCCAATTGGGCCAGCAACGTCCACGTTTCGCCATCCGGGCTGCCGTAAATATTCACGGTCTTGGGCAGCGAACCGTTCGCTTTCTTACGGTTCCAATATTGGAATTTAAACGCTGAAACTTCCTTGCGAAGATCGAAAGTCAGGTGATGATAACCCGTAGGCTTCAATTCGGGATAGGTCCACTCATCCCAGAAACTCTGGAAAAAAGTATCCGGATTTCCATCCACAAGCAATTCCAAGGGGCCTTCGCTCGGCTCCTGGGCATTGGTAGCCAACTGGTCTGCTGCGAGCGGGATCGGATTCTCCGCAACAACCACATAATAGGACTCGGCCTTTTCACACTGCCGTTCGATATAGACGGGTTGCCCGGGCGTTCCGTTTACATCGTAAGCCGTAAATGTGAAACGGTACTTCCCATATCGGTTTAGCAGTCCGTCAATGTAGAGGGTGCCGGTATAGCGGCTGCACTGCTTCGAAATTGTCGTCTGCGTGCCGAAATCGTAATACGAAACCTCGGCATAGAGGAAGTCGCGGCTTTCGATCGGGTTCCATGTCAGTCGGATCGCTCCCGGAAATGCCTCGGCACGGATTCCCTGTACGGCGAGCGCCGTCATGACAGGCTCATCGTCCCCGCCGCACGAAACGCCGCACGAACAGGTAAAGAGCAACAGTATTTTATATATGCTTTTCATAGATGCAGTTTTTCAAATTCGTGATTCTGTCAATAACCCGGATTCTGGACGAACTTTCGTTCGTTCTTGTTGATGTCATCCTTGGGTATCGGCATCAGGTAATGCATCGGAGTCATGAACTTGCGCTGGACGATCACCTCGGTCACCCGGAAGAAATCGGCATCGGACTCCCCGTTGTAATTCATGCCTTTGGGGCGGACGTTGAAATACTTGTCGCCCTCTTTCCAACGGCGCACATCCCAGAAGCGGTGCCCCTCCAGATAAAGTTCGATAGTCCGCTCCTGACGTGCCATGCGGATCATTTCGTCGCGTCCAAGCGTCAGCCCCGCCTTTTCGAAAGCCTCGTCCACCGGGTCCAGTCCCGCCCGTTCGCGGACCGGTTTCAGCGCTGCTGCCGCTTCGTCAATCCGTCCCAAGTTGGCATAAGCCTCCGCAAGATTCAGGTACAGCTCTGCCATGCGAATCACCGGCCACGGATAATGCGGAGCGGCAACGTCCTCCTGAATGTTGTTGTAGAGCGGCGAACAACCCTTCTTATTGAGGTATCCCGTAGGGGTGTAGTTCGTCGTGCGCTCCTTGATGCCGAAAACATCGTTTTTGCGGAACTTCGTCTGCACGATGTTCGCGTTGTCGTCAGCTCCGTCGCGACGGAGCACTTCGTAATACCCGTTCTGGAAAGCCACCCACGCATAGAAGCGGGGTTCACGATCGATATTCAGGTTCATGGTCACACCGTCGCAGACATCGTTATGATACTCCCCGTAACGGTACCTCCCGGTATAGTCGTATTCCGGGTCGAGATCGATCGGAAGTCCGTTTTTGGAATAGAACATCTCGACCATCGTCAATGTCACGCCGACACCGTTGCCCGATGACGGACCCACGCGATAGGGAGTGGACTTGTATTGCAACCCATAGTGACCCTCTTTCCGGGTATCGGCCCACAGCACCTCTTTCGAAGTGTTGTAATCCATGAAATTCAGACGGAGCACCCGATGCACGGGATCGGTCGGTTGGGCGAACCTCGACGTAACCACCGGACTTTCGGTATAGAGTTTATAACCTGCGGCCTTAGCGACCTCAATGGCCTCCTCGGCTGCGGAAGCCGCCTTTTCCCATTTTGCCTCCGAATAAGTCTGGCTGATCAGATGGCGCCCGTCCACTTTGCTGACGAAATTTGCATAGTATTCGCTGTTTCCGTTGAAGAGCGGGGAAGCGGCATAGAGCCACAACCGTGATTTCAGCGCTTTGGCAGCAACGCTCGTGGCCCGGCCGTAGGCCGTGGAGGTCTGCTCTGCCGGCAGCATCCCGGCCGCTTCGTCGAACAGGTCAGAGATCCACTGCACACATACGTCGTAACTGTCCCGCTCGGGGAAGTCCGCCTTGTCCATATCGATGGACATGACGCCCTTGATAAGCGGAATCGGACCGTAGTTCTTCAAAAGCAGGAAATGGTAATAAGCGATCAGGAATTTCGCCTCTCCTTTGTAAATCCGGAGATTCGCCTCCGTCATGTTGGGCACTGCGTCGATATTTTCCAGCAAGATGTAGCACCGCCTGATACCTCCGAAAAGCGTATTCCAGTAGGAGATCACCGGTTCGCTGGCGTTGTAGTTTCCCTTCGGGAAGTTGGCGAAGGTCTCGTGTTCCCACGGGGTCACCACTTCATCGGCCGTCATCAGATCCAGCGAAGCTGTTTCGTGACGCGGATTGGGCAGGAACGAATAACAGGAATAGAGATAGCGTTCGGCCATCGTCGGGTTCTGGAAGGCGTCTTTCTCGTCCGGCGTCTCATCGGGGACTACGTCCAGATAACTGCACGCCTGAAACAGGAATGCGGCAGATAAAATCAGGGATAGAATATGTGTGTAATATTTCATAGGATTTCGTTTGGAATTTATTTTATAACGTCATCTGGATTCCAATGTTGAAAACCCGCTGGGTCGGATATTTCAGTCCCGATCCGCCGCCCTGTTCGGGGTCCCACAACTTGAATTTCGAGAAGGTCAGCAGGTTCGATCCGCTGATGTAGAAACGCATTTTCTTGTAGGTATAGCCGATCTCCGCGTTTTTCAGTTTCAGGAACGACGCGTCGCGGAGCCAGTAGGTCGAGGCAACCGTGTTGTTGCCGTATTCCACGACGCTCAACCGCGGATAGGCCGCATAGATATTCGGATTGCTTTCGCTCCAGTAATCGTCGGCGACGAACTGCATGACGTTGCGCTTGACATTGTTATTGATACCGAACGGATGGAATCCGCTCATCACGAGCGACGTATTGGCCGTACCCTGGAAGAAGACCGAGAAATCGAGTCCTTTCCACTGCGCTGAAAACCCGAACCCGTAGACGATCTCCGGCACTTCGGGATACCCTGCATAAATACGGTCGTTCGAATTGATCGTGTTGTCGTAGTTGCCGTTCGCATCGGGCTGGTTGACGTATTTGATGTCGCCGGCCATGATTTCACCGCCCAGCAGTTGTTCAGGACTGTATTTCACCTCGTTATTGTCGATAAACAGGCGTTGCGCCTCATAAAGCAGGAACGAATTGACCGAACGGCCGACCCGCGAAAGATTGGGATACTGCAGGTAATCCGGCTCATCCTGTTCAAGCACCCGGTTGCGGGCGAAGGTGAAGGTTCCTTTGGCAGAAATGAAGAAATCCTTGCCGATCTGATGGGTATAATCCATCGAGAGATCCAAACCGCGATTTCTCACCTTACCCAGATTGCCGTACACTTTTGTCGTAGCCGTTCCGAGAAAAGCCGGAACTGTGCCGCGTTCCAGGAAAATACCGCTCCGGACCTCCTGAAACAGATCGACCATTACATTCAGTCGGTTATAAAATTGCAGATCGACACCGACATTGAGTTTTTCTCCGGTTTCCCAAGTGATCTTCTTATTCTCGAAACGGTTGTAAACGGGACCGCTCAGCGTATACTCCCCGTCGGCGCCCGTCGTATATCCGGCTCCGGAAAGGGAGAGGTCCGACATGTACATGAAACGCGTCTCCTCGCTGTCGTTGCCCACAAGACCGTACGAACCGCGGAGTTTGAAATAAGAGACGGCCTTCTTGATAGGCGCCCAAAATTTCTCCTGACTGACCACGTATCCCACGGCCACCGAAGGGAAAAAGCCGAAGCGCCGTCCCTCGGCGAAATTCTCACTGCCGTTGTATCCGAAATTGGCCTCGATGAGGTAACGGTTGTCGTACCCGTAGGTCAGACGGCCCGCAAGGCCCTGTTTACGCTTGGGCAAAGAACTGAACAGACTACCGGGATTTCCGAGCGCAGTCTCCTCCTGATTATACACGACCATAGCACTCACGTCATGACGGCCGAAACTGCGGTTATAGTTGATCATTCCCTGGATATATATCTTGCGGTCTCCGTCAGTACTGCTGGAGGTGGCGAGTGTCGTACTTTGCTCGTTGCCGCGGATCTCCAGATCATAGTCTTCCAATCCGTCATCGCCCGTATGCGTACCCGAAATTTCGTAGGAATTATAACCTGCCGAACGCGATGTCTGGGTATAGGAATAGTTCTTGAAAGAGATCAGCGCCGAAGCGGAAAGCCCTTCGGTGATGAAATCGAAATTCTGATCCAGACTCAGATTGGCGTTCAATACGCTCTGGAACTCGTCTTTGTAGCCGGTAACCATTTCAGCCACGGGATTCTTCACCATGGCTTTGCCGCCCCAACGGATATGGTTTACCGTCGGATCGTCGGGAAAGGTTATCGGCATATCGGCGGGATTGCCGTTCATGATCATTCCGAAAATGTTTTCGCTGCTTTTCACCGGCCCGTGCGTATCCCGGAGCTGGGTGTTGATTTTCAGCGACACTTTGGTAGACTTCGTAAGATTGACGTTGACATTGTTCTGGAAAGCGTAACGCCAAACCGAGTAATTGTTGTTATAGGAGAAGTAATCCCGGCTCAGGTTCTTCAACATACCTTCCTCGTGACGGACGGTGGCGCTCATGAAGTAATCGACCCTCGAACTGCCGCCGCGGATATTGAAGTTAAAGTTTTCGTTGACTGCCAAATTTTTAAACATCTCATCGTACCAATTCACATCCGGATAGATATATTTGTTGCTGCCGGCCCGCGTACCGTCGATCTTCGCCTGCGTATAAGGAATCTGCCCCGTACCGCGCGTCAGAACCGACTCGTTGTACATCTGCATATAGGTCACCGCATCGACCGTTTCCGGGCGGCTCGTCGGAGTCGAAAGAGCCGTCTCAAAGCGAAAATTAATGACCGGCTTATCCAGATTCTTACCGTTCTTCGTCGTAACGATCATCACGCCGTTGGCTCCCCGCGAACCATAGAGAGCGGTCGCCGTAGCATCCTTGAGCACCGAAAAACTCTCGATAATCTCCGGGTCCAGCCCGTTCAGTTCATTCGCGTCGATAGCCACACCGTCAAGGATGATCAACGGCTTGGTCGCGGAACCGAACGTGGAGATACCGCGTATCCAGAAATCCGCCTGGTCGGCACCGGGCTGTCCATTGCGCTGCACGGCGATCACACCGGCCAGGCGTCCGGCAAACCCGGTCGACAAACTCGACGAAGGCATCCGCAGTTCCGCGGGAGCGATGGACTGTACCGAGCTCACCAGCATGCCTTTCTTTTGCTGGCCGTAACCCACCACCACAACTTCGTCCAACGCATTGGCGTCCTGTTTCAACGCCACGTTGAGATAATTCTCACGGCCAACCGCAATCTCCTGGGCTTCATACCCGACATAGGAGAAAAGCAGTGTTTTCCGGTTTGCCGGCAGGTTGATCGAAAACATTCCGTTCAGGTCCGTCGTAGTACCGATGGTCACACCTTTTACCTGTACGGTGGCTCCGATCAGCGGCTCTCCGGTGGCCGCATCGGTGACAGTACCGGAAACCGTTCGGGGAGCAGACTGTGCATATATTCCGCAAGGAACCGCGAAAATACCTCCGGACAACACGGCGAGCATAATCAACCGCGCAGTCCGCAACATATTATCAATCTTAATACATTTCATGATTTTCTGGGATCAAACATTAGCGATTCGTAGAGATGGGACCCGACTACAAATAGAGAACGGGATAAGAAGTAATGTCGTAAACGTGTGTCATGAGCATGTTTCATTTTACAATTTTCAGATAAAGTAGTTTCGGTTGAAATGCCGATACAAAATTCTTCTCTTATTTAGAAAAAAGGTCGAAATTTTACCGGAAAAACACCGTAAGGAAAATAAAGTGGGATTCCTTCGTTTTTTTTTGGATTTCGGCAACCCATTCGTTATTTTTGGCTATGCATTCATCTATAATCCAATGAAAAAGATCATTTTAACAACTCTTTGCTGTCTGACGGCCGCACTCACATCCGCAAGGGAAAAATCTCCGGTCACGATCATCATGCAGGTTTCGGACCCCCAGATGGGGTTCTATGCCGACAACCGCGACATGGCCTATGAAACCCGCACCCTCACAAAAACCGTCGAAGCAATAAACAGGCTCCGCCCCGATGTCGTCGTCTTCACCGGCGATTACGTGCACAATGCAGCGGACGAGAGCCAATGGACGGAATTCCTGCGGATCGTCGCAGAAATAAATCCCCGCATCAAGACCCTTTATCTCCCGGGCAACCACGACGTCCGGCTGGAAGAGGGTTCCGTCGATGTGGAACCCTACACGAAACACCTCGGAACCGACCGCTTCTGTGTGCGTGTGAACGGGATCCTACTGACCGGCATCAACTCGGATTACCTGAAAGACGAAACCCGGGACCCCTCGAAAGAAGAGAATCAGTTCCGGTGGCTGGCCCGTTCGCTCAAAAAGAAAAGGGCCAGCCGGACATCTCTTGTCTTCGCACACCACCCGTTCTTTCTCCGGCAAATCGACGAACCGGACGGCTATTCGACCATTTCGCCGGAAAAACGCCGGAGATATTTCGAACTGTTCCGGGAAACCGGTGTGCAAACCGTCTTTACGGGACATTTGCACGACAACGCGGAGACATCGTACGACAACATCGGAATGATAACCACGAGTGCCGTGGGCCGACCGTTGGGAGACGCTCCTTCGGGAGTGCGGATTATTGTCATCAAGGATCGAACGATCATCCACCGGTACTATCCGCTCGATGAAATACCGGACGCTCGAACCGGACTGATCCAGGCTCTCCGATAACGGAGTTCAAATTCCGGACAGTACGACGAGGCCGGTTCGACGAATCGGCCTCGTCGCTTTCAGAGCGTAAAAACCATTGCTATCGGATAGTGATCCGAAATGTAAGGCGCCCCGTAATCGCCGTCGAGGGTGACGAACTTTCGACATTTCATCCTGCCGCGGTAGAAAAGATGATCGAGAATAATCGTGTCCGGAGCCGATCCGAAACCATTGAATGTTCCCTTTTGATCGGTTTCCGCCGCTGTATCGCGTGCCGAAGCCATCAGTCTGGTCAACGGCTTGAGATGCGGATTGTCAATGGATGTATTAAGGTCTCCGCCCAAGATAACCGCCGCTTTCTTACCGGCAATCTGTCGAATCTTCGTCACGATCAGTTTCACGCCCTCCTCACGGGCAATTTTCCCTTGGTGGTCGAGGTGAGTGTTGAAATAGAAAAACTCTTTGCCCGAACTCTTGTCGCGCAATTCGACCCATGTTACCGTGCGGTTGCAGGCGGCATCCCATCCGCGCGACACGTTGTCGGGAGTCTCGCTGATCCAGAAGGTGCCGCTGTCCAGCAGTTCGAACCGGTCGCGGAGGTAGAACACCGCCATCGTTTCGCCGCCTTCGGCCCCGCCGTCACGATCTTCGCCGACACGGGCATACCGGGGACATTCGGTGTCGATGTAATACAACTGGTCTTGCATGGCTTCCTGCACGCCCATCACATCGGGAGCCTCCTGCCGGAGCATTTGCGCCGTGGAGTGACGACGGTTCGGCCAACTGTTGTCGCCGTCGCGCCCCCAACTGGTACGCATATTGAAAGAAATCAGTTTGATAGATACTGCATCCTGACCGGCCTGGACCGAGTTCGAGAAACAGAACGCAAGCAGCAAAAAAAGCATTGTCTTTTTCATCGGAATATTTATTGGTTCGTTGCCTGATAGATTTTACCATTTATTTTGATTCTCAGATTCTTCCATTGTGGCGGCAGGACAGACGGGCGCTGCACGAGACCGTCCGCCGTAATCTCCAGCCCGCCGAATCCGAACAGCACGGCCTGCAACATGCCGCCCGCACCCGTCATGAAATAGGGATTGCCGCTGGTGGCCGTTTCGGCAAACACCCCGAACGGCGGCCGCAGGTTGGGCAAGTAGGAGCGACGGAACATTTCGCAGGCTTTTTCGGCCATTCCGAGCCGGGCATACTGAATCGCAAAAACCGAGTAACTCATCGCCGGACCGTTACGCGGATCGATTCGGCGCTCGTAGTATTCCAGATCGCGCAACTGAGCTTCGCGTCCGGTCACGATGCCCAGCGGATAGCCCAGCAGGTTGGCATCGGCCTGTTTGATCATCTCGCCGTCGTAGCCGGCATGCTCGCGCGTCGTTCCGTCGGCGAAGTGCGGGATGCGAAGGCCCGCGGCTACCGCACTCCACTGCGGATCGGGACGCTCGCCGCAAAGCTCCGCCGCAGCCGAAGCGTACTCCAGTGCCCGGCAGGCCGCGCCGTTGGTAAAGGCATTGTCCGTGACGCCGACGGCGTATTCGTTGGCTCCGATCACATTGCGGATCGAGTAGCTGCCGTCGGCATTCGCCGTAACGCGATCGCACCAGAAACGTGCAGCCTCGCGCATCAGCGGGAAACCCTCGCGGCGCAGCCACTCCCGGTCCTGCGTCACACAGTAATAGTTCCAGCTGGCGATGGCGATATCGGCTGTAATATGATGTTCGAGCGGACCGGTGAGGGCAAAGGTCGGCGTAGCCTCCTCGCCCCGGTCATCCCCTTCCCAGGGGAACATCGCGCCCCGATAGCCGTGGGCGTAGGCCCGACGACGGGCCGCATCGAGTCCGTCGGTTCGGTAATCGAGCATCTGGCGCGCCAGGCAGGGCCGGAGCACCAGCAGCGCCGGATACATCCAGATCTCAGAATCCCAGAAGATATGACCGTTGTAAAAGCCCCGGGCCGAAAGGCCCATCGGCGGAATACTCCGGCGACTGCCTTCACGGATAGAGCCGTAAAGGTTGAACAAGGCGAAACGCACATCCAACTGTGCCGTGGGATCGCCTTCGATCTCGATATCGCCCTGCCACAACTCCGCCCATTTCCGTTCGTGTGCCGCAACGAGTTGCGCCGCTCCCTCCCGGGCTGCATAAATAGCCTGCCTTTCCGATTCATTCCACGGGTCGGCGAAAGCGGCTGTAGTACAGATTGTTCCCACAAGGGAGAACGACGCCCGGCCGCCCTTGCGCAGAACAATCCTCACGCTTTCCGGTGAGACCGCTTCGCACCCTTCACCGCAAAGAAAAGTCGACGAAGCCACAATATGGTCGCGGCCGCGGTTGTAACTGCCGGAAGTGCGCTGTACGGCAATACGGCTGCCGTCCTCACATCCGACCGTGCGCGACTCCCGCAGGGTGTCGGCGAACTCTCCGGGAACGGTATGACCGTTTGAAAAAAGAACCTCTGCATCGCGTTCCGCCGTCACTTCCACTTCTGTCATAAGAGCGTAAGGCATGTTCCGCAAGGCCCGTATACGATAGACGACCGTCACACCGTCCGTTGAAAAACGGGTCGTGTGCACTGCACGCCGCATATCGACCGACTGATGCTGTGGACGGACCTCCGACGGATCGAACCGATGACCATCGACAGCCATTGTCAACCCCAGCGGATTGATCCCTTCCAGAATACGACTCACATCATCTCCGAACCCCGGCTCATAACTCCCTCCCAGAATCACAGAACCGAGGGCAAAAGGCTCCCGACCCACGGCTACGCCAATTTCTCCGTTGGCCATGGCGACGGCAAAATAATCAGCCGTGGTATCTCGTGCGGTAATTACCCACCCTTCGCTGCGGGCATCGACCGACAGCGGAACGACCGACAGCAGCACGACCCAAAAAACAAGTCTCATCATGGTTCTATTCATTTACGGGAACAAACGTCACGGCCTGCCCGCCACGGGCAGTCATTGCAATTTCGAGCATATCGGCAGAAGTCACGGTCCGTTTTTCGATGCGATAGTTTTCGGGATTCTCCGCAGAATCCGGAGCGTCGGCATAGATCGTTGCAGTATAAGTCATACCGGACTTCAGGAAGCCGAGTTTCTGGGTCAATGTCCGGGGCTCATCGTTCGTGCCGGCGCCCAGGAAGAAACTGTCATCCGCACGGCGTACGACGACAATATATTCGCCGGGTTCACCCTGCAATGCTTCGGACCAGTCACAGTCGGCATCGAAATCCCGGAAGAATTGGAAAGCCGGATGTCCCTCGTAGTTTTCGATCAGATCGGACGCCATCTGAAGCGGAGAATAAATAATCACCCAGTTGGCAATCTGACGTGCCAGCGTAGTCTTGATACAACACGAATTGTTGTCGCCGTTCCACTCCTGCATTCCGGTTTCCCGGCCCCGGACGCGCGAGTAATCAAGATCGAATACCCCCGGCGTATAATCCATCGGACCGCTCAGGAGCCGTACGAAAGGCAGCGTACAGAGATACTCCGCGGAGTTCCCTTCCGACCATGCGTTCCACTCCATGCCGCGTGCCCCCTCCCGGGTCATCATATTGGGCCACGTGCGGCGAATGCCCGTATCCTTGATCGGCTCGTGGGCATCGATGACGATCCCATAACGGGCCGCCGTCTCGACGACACGCTGGTAGTGCCGCACGCCATACTGCGAGTGGTGGAGCTGGCCGTCCCTGAAGCCTCCGGCATATCCCGTTTTGACGGCATGCACACCCAATCCGGCATAGCGCTGCATAGCCGTTTCCAGAGCCGCTTCATATTCAGGAATATTACCACCCGTTTCATTGTGCATCCACAACTCGATGTTCTTCTCCCGGGCATACGCGGCAATGCGGTCGAGATCGAAATCTGCATAGGGCTTCACATAATCGAAGTGCTGCGTTTTACCCCAGTTCTCCCAGCCTTCGTTCCACCCTTCGAACAACACTCCCTGAATATTGTTCGCCGCTGCGAAGTCAATATGACGCAGAGCATTCTCCGTCGTCGCTCCATGCCGGGGTCCCATTGTCCATGTATGGGTGCCGAGATGCAGTCCCCACCATACGCCGATATATTTCTGCGGTTTGATCCACGAAGTGTCAGCAATCTTCGAAGGCTCGTTCAGGTTAAGGATCAGCGACGAGTTGATCAGGTCCACCGCTTTGTCTCCCACTTGGATCGTCCGCCACGCCGTCATGAATTTCGAGGGAATACGAGCCTTTATACCGTCAGGCAGCGGAGCCAACTCGGCTTTGAAGGCCAGCGAATCGGTCCGGTAGAGATTCATTTCGGGGAAATCGTACAGCGCCGCTTCGTGAATCGAACCGTATGTGCCGTCCACACGGAATGTGAAAGGCGTATTGGCGTTTTCAACGGCCGAAACCGGCAGTTCGCGATACAACAATTCATAGGTGTTGAAATTTCCGGGAATCGACCACGACACGCCGTCTTCGGCGAAGCGGAATTCGGTCAGTTCATCGGTGACGGTCAGCGAATCGAGGTCCGGTACCTCCCATTCATAGCGGAATGCCACACCGTCGTCAAAAGCCCGGAAACGAAGCGTCAGCAACACGCCGTCGTCGTTTTTCAATACCGCCGTCATTTCGTTGTGGCAATCGCGCAGGATTTTATTTTCGCCCCACGGCTGCGTCCATGTTTCGTTCACGGATCTTTTCACAATCTCCCGTACCGAAAAGCCGCCGGCGAGGTCTCGCTCTTGCGCCACGAGGCCCAAGGCGGAAGGAAGGATCAAAGGCCTGCCGTCGCGTTCGACGGTATAGGCCATGCAGCCGTCGGCGCCCGTCACGAACGAAAGGCGTGTGCGCCCGTCGGGAGAAATTATCTCCGGATTCCCGCCGCATGCAAACAGAAGCAAGCACACACAGGACAAAAACAAGTTCCGGAACGAGAACTTCAAAGTTTGGTTCATGCTAAATTTATTTAAATGAGGTTATTGTAATTTTCGGGCTATTTGCCGGTCATACCTTAAGGAAAGTGTTTTTTCGATACAAGAAATAGAGAAACAGCCAGCAGAGCACGATATAACCTATATCGTAGATCACCGCCCCTACTGTTTCACTGCATTTGGAAGCAAGTCCGCCGACGAAAAAATCGGACGCATAACGCAGTGGAATAATCCGCTGCGCCATATAAATCGTAATGGAATTCAATCCGATAACCCGGAAAACGAACGTCCATCGTTTGTACCCGCACACGTCAATCAGGTAATAAAACAAGGCGGTCATCCCCAGCGAATAACCGGAGACCACGCAAGTGAACGAACTGCTCCATAAATTCTTGTTGACCGGCATGATAAGATTCCAGCACAAGCCCGCCGTCGTGATCGCCAGTGCGGCGACGGCCATATAGAACGCTTTCCAAGAGCCAGAGAGCCCTCTCCGGCCATCGAGCAAAAATTCGCCGGTGAACATTCCGAATAGAGCCGATACGACTGCCGGCAGGGTGCTCAATATCCCTTCCGGATCGAATGCCCCGTAAAGGATGTGTCCGGGAAGGTACTGTCGGTCAATCCATCCGGCCAGACACCCCTCCACCGAAAGCGGATCGGCACCGACCGGAGCATCGGGGGCTACGACCAGGCCGAGCAGCAGTGAATAGCCTATTAGGATAATCCCGGCAACAGCTATCCGAGTTCTCACGCTGCAATACACGCAGAGCAGTGCGGCGAACATCCAAGCCAAGCCGATCCGTCCCAGCACGCTTGCTATGCGCAACGAGGAGAAATTGAGCTCGAACAACCCGTTATAAACCATTCCCAACAGGGCAAGAATCAGTCCGCGGCGGAAAATCCGGTCCAGAATCCGTTTTCTGCCGAATCCGCGTGCACGCTGTTTGGCCAGCGAGAAGGGGAACGCCACGCCTGCGATAAAAAGAAACAGAGGAAAGATCGTGTCTTGAATCGTTAGTCCATTCCACGCCGCATGCTGCATCTGCGACGCAAGCATATCGGTAAAAGATCCGGGCCACAGTGCGCACAACGAGGTCACGAGCCCTGAAAAGCCCATAATAAAGAACATATCGACCCCCCGCAGGGTGTCCAAAGATAAAAGTCGTCTGTTCGGGTTCATCATCGCAGTATATTTAGCACCGGTAGACCGATTTATTCGCCCGTTCCATCGAAGAAATAGGAGGCGTAGCGATAGCCGCATTTGTCGTAAAGTTTCCGGAATACCGTCATGCGCCGGGTGAAATCCCCGAAATCGCGGCGGTCGCAGGCCCATCCCACCTCCGCTAATGCGGCCAGCCGCGGCAAGGCCATATGCTGTGCATGGGCAAAAGAAGCGATATATTCCGTCCATATATTCCCTTGTACTCCCTGAATACAGGATTGTTCCGCTGAAGAAAGACGGTCATAGGGATCGAACGAATAAACCTTACGAACCGGCACGTAACCGCCGATACCGAGTGGTTCGAGGCGCTCCGGCTCCTGCGTCTGAAAATAATCGAGATAACAATGCGTGTTGGGGGTCATGATCACCTGATTCCCAGCCTTGGCAGCGGCAACGCCGCCATCGGCACCGCGCCACGACATAATCGTAGCCGTCTTTGAAATCCCTCCTTCGAGTATTTCGTCCCACCCGATCAGATTGCGCCCCCGGGCGTTGAGCCATTTTTCAATCCGATGGACAAAATAACTCTGCAATTCGTTTTCATGCTCTAACCGCTCATTACGGATACGCTGCTGACAGGCGGGACAGCTCGTCCAACTCTGTTTGGGACACTCATCCCCGCCGATATGGATATATTCCGAGGGAAACAGTTCACACACCTCTGCAAGCACGTTCTCCATGAATTCGAACGTCGAATCCTTGCCCGCGCAATAAACTTCCGGGAATACACCCCATCGCGTCCGTACTATATACCCCTCACCGGCACACCCTAGCCAGGGATAGGCCGCCAGTGCCGCCGAGGCATGTCCCGGCATCTCGATTTCAGGGATGACCGTAATGAACCGTTCGGCCGCATAGGCTACGACGTCACGAATTTGTCGCTGCGTATAGTATCCTCCCGAAGGTATGCCGTCGTAGATATTCGTATTGCGTCCAAGGACTGTTTCGGCTCGCCGTGACCCCACTTTCGTCAATTCGGGATAATGCCTGATCTCGATACGCCATCCCTGGTCGTCGGTCAGATGCCAGTGAAAACGGTTGAGTTTGTGGAGTGCCAATATGTCGATGAACGTTTTGATCTCGTCAACCGTGAAGAAATGACGGCAGCAGTCGAGCATGGCGCCACGATAAGCGAAACAAGGTTCATCCTCCACATGCACTGCCGGAAGTCGCATACCATACTGCGAGATAAGTTGACGCAAGCTCTGCAATCCGTAGAAGAGTCCCGAAGGGGAACCGCCCGTCACGGCGACACGCCCTTGGCCGATGTCGAGCGAATAGGCCTCCGCCCTGAGCGCCGGATCGATCCCGAGTACGATGCCGCTTTCGGAAATTCCGGAAACTTTCAGCCGAAGTCCATGTTCCCGGCAAATATCCCGCACAAAGAGTTCCGCGACACTCCGCAACGCTTTAGCCCCGCCGGGTACAGCGATCCGCGATCCGGCGGAGAGCACCGCTCCTTCGCCAGTTGCGTAAGCGATGTGCTGAGGCATGGGAACGATCGCGGGAGAATCCGCCGCTCGGGTTTCCGTAAATGAAACAGCAAGCGCCATGACGGCAAAAAAAACATTTTTCATATCGGTATGTTTTAGAACGGTTTCAGGGAATGTTAGGGGTGTCCCACACCCGGGTTTCCACGCATCGGACGAACAGGGTCTCCGTACCCATACGGATCCGGAAATCGCCCTTTTCGAGCCGCCAGCGACCGTCATAACCGACAAACGCCAGATCGGATGCCGGTATCGAAAGCGTCACCGTACGGGTTTCGCCCGGTTCAAGGGAGATCTTCTCGAAATTGCGCAGCCGGATCACGTCAGGCGTCAGGCTTGCCACCAAATCGCTCGACCAGAGCAATACGGCCTCCTTGCCCGCGCAGTCGCCTGTATTGGAGATATCGACCGTGAACGAAAGCGTATCTCCGGCCCGAAATTCCGTAAGGTTAGCCCGCAGATTTCCGTATTCGAATGTAGTGTAACTCAATCCGTGGCAGAAAGGCCATTGCACGTCCATCACGGCATCGTAGTTGTATTCGCCCTCCATCGTACCCCTTTTCTGACAGGGTTTGTAGTCATAGGTGGCCAACGCATCGGGCCAGCGCGGATAGGTAAAGGGAAGCCGGGCGCTGAAGTTCGCATCCCCGGCAAGCAGATTGGCCAGTGCGTCACCCCCGTAATTGCCGGGCAGCAGAATATCGACGACAGCCTGCGCCAACGGCTCTATATCGCCGATCAGACGCGGCCGGCCCTCGTTCAACACCAATACGAGGGGTTTCCCCGTAGACGCCAGTTCGCGGACCAGTTTTTTCTGGTTTTGCGACAGGTTCAGATCATTCATGTTGCCCGGAGTTTCACAATAGGAGTTCTCGCCGATGCAGACGACAATCACGTCTGCATCGGCCGCTGCCGAGACTGCTTCGCCGATTCCCCGCACACGCTCCACCTGCCAATTCTCCGAGGGGGTGCCGTATTCTACGCCTGGAATCCAGGTAACATGATCGAATTTACGCGCCAAGGCCTCGTAAATCGTATTGTAACGATCTGCAAACTCATCGCAACGCTCACCCTGCCAGGTGTAAGACCAGCCGCCGTTGAGACAGCGCATGGAATTGGCATTGGGGCCGGTGAGCAGGATGCGCGCCGACTTCGGGAGGGGTAGCAGACCTCCGTCGTTTTTGAGCAGCACCTCCGACTCTTCGGCAGCTTGCAAAGCCACGGCGGCGAATTCATCACTCGCGAAACGATCGAACTTCGAAGTGTCCGGGAACGGCTCTTCGAACAACCCGATGCGCATTTTCAACCGCAAAATCCGACGAACGGCATCATCGATGCGTCTTTCGGAAACCAGCCCTTCCTCGACCAGTTCACGGAGATAGACGCAGAAATCCCGGTCCAAAGGGACCATGGCCATATCGATCCCGGCATTTATAGCGATCCGAACCGCATCCTTGCGGCTCTCGGCGATATGATCCCGCTCATATAGATTGTAAATATCATTCCAATCCGTAACGATCACCCCGTCCCAGTTCAGTTCTTCCTTCAACCACCCCGTGAGCAACTCGCGGTTGGCATGAAAGGGTATACCGTCGTTGTTGGACGAGTTGACCATCAACGACAGCGCCCCGGCCCGGATACATTCGAGAAAGGGGGCAAAATATTTTTCGCGCAGGGCGTTGCGCGTAACGGACGAAGGCGTTCGGTCCTTGCCCGACACGGGGACGCCGTAGGCCATGAAATGCTTCAAACAAGCAGCCACCCGATACATCCCGATCCGATTGGGATCATCGCCCTGCAAACCGCGCACGGAAGCCGCCGCCAACCGGGAATTGACACAAACATCCTCTCCGTAACTCTCCCACATCCTCGACCATCGGGGATCGCGTCCCAAATCCATCACCGGCGCAAAATTCCACAGAATGGCACAGGCACGGGTTTCATAAGCCGAAATCTCCGACGAACGGCGCATCAGTTCACAGTTCAGCGCGGCACCCATGTTGATCCCCTGCGGAAAAAAGGTTGCACCGCGGGTGTAGGAAGCACCGTGCATTTGATCGACACCGTAAATGCAGGGAATCCCCAGGCAGTCGAGCGAACGACGCTGAATCCTACCGATAATCTGCGTCCATGCCTCCCGGGACTGCGCCTCATCGAACGGTACGTTGAGAATCGACCCGACTTTGTAATGTCCGATGACCGTATCGAGCAGCTCATCGCTGATGAACGGATGCCCGGAATCATTCATATCGGTCACCATGCTGACGGTCAACTGACACATTTGGCCGATTTTCTCTTCAAGCGTCAGGCGGCCGAGTATCTTTTCAATCCGGGTTTCGATCTTCGCATCGGGCCGGATAGCGGGCGGCACTGCTGCAAACAGCGCATTGCAGCCCATACAAATCAACAAACAAGCTATTATTTTCATTGCATCAGAATTTGAGTCGTCGCAGGGGCTCCTGCGGTTTCAGTACGTCATACACCTTGCGCTCGGAAGCTTTGGCGACAAAAGGCAGCCGCTGGACAATGTCGTCGGCAGAACGCCCCAGTTCGGCCATATAGCGCCCCGAATCGACGACAAACGCCGAAATATGCTCGTCGAACGAGGCTAGATCGGCAGCCGCGAAACGAAGGGTCAGCGCCTGCGACTCCCCGGGCTGCAATTCCCGGCTTTTGGCAAAAGCCCTCAATTCGCGCACGGGCTTCGGCAGTGCCCCCTGCGGGGCTGCAACATAAAGTTCAACGACCTCCCGTCCGGCGCGCGAACCTGTATTGGTTACACGGAGCGTTACCGCATAATCCGTCCCGGAACGCCTGACGGCCGCATCCGTCCACTCGAAGGTCGTATACCCCAAACCGTAGCCGAAAGGATAGGACACCGCCTCCGGAGCATGGGTCGAGAAATAGCGGTAACCCACCCAGATATCCTCCTCGTAACAGGTGAATCCCAGGTTTCGCAGGTGCCGTTCCGGGGCGTCGTCGGCCCAATCGCCGCGGCGTCCCCGATAGTCGAGCGGAAAATTCTTCGATGACGGATGATCCGAATAATCCGCCGGAAAAGTCATCGGCAGCCTTCCCGAAGGCGATACGTGGCCGCTCAAAACATCAGCCATGGCATTCCCGGCTTCCAAACCTCCCTGCCAGGCCAACAGGATAGCGTCGGGAAGTTCCTTCCACGACATGGTTTCGATCACGCCGCCGATATTGAGCACCACGACCACCTTCTTACCCGCGGCATGAAACGCCGAGCAGACCGATTCGAGCAGTTCCCGTTCGGCTTCCGTCAGGTAGAAATCCGATGTAGGACGATCGTTGTATTCACCCGAATTGCGGCCTAAGGCAACGATGGCCGCATCGCTGTCCGCCGCACGCGAAGCGATGAATTCCGGCGTCAGCGTCGTTTCGGGGACAAACCACTTTTCGCCCAAATAACGCAGGGCGTTCTGCTCCGCGAGCAGTGCCTCACCGAAAGACATGTATTTTGCATAGAGATCTGCCGTACGGGTGTTAAGCCGGAATCCGGCGTTGCGCAAACCTTCGTCCAAATCGACCGTATAGGCTTTGTTGACGTGTCCGGCGCCCGTACCTCCGGCAATGCAGTCATAGGCATTGACTCCGAACACCGAGAGATTACATCCTGCGGCAAGTGGTAAAGCAGCGCCTTCGTTGCGGAGCAAAACCATGCCTTCCGCTGCCACCTGACGCGATACGGCAGCATGTGCTTCCAAGTCGGGAGTCTCCGACACGGCTTGTTTCCGGAAACGGGGCGTCCGCAGAATATATTCGAGTACACGGGTCACACACCGGTCAACATCCGCCTCGGCGAGTCTCCCGCTGCGCACCGCTTCTACAATCTCTCTCGCCTGAGCCGGTTCTCCCGGCATCATCAGGTCGTTGCCGGCATGTACTTGTGCCACGGTGTTACGTTTTCCGATCCAGTCCGACACGACAAGACCTTCGTAGCCCCATTCGTCGCGCAGAACAGTGGTCAGCAACTCGCGGCTCTCCTGCGTATAAGGTCCGTTGATACGATTGTAGGACGACATGACCGTCCACGGACGCCCCTCCTTGACGGCGATCTCGAATCCTCGCAGATAAATCTCACGCAACGCACGTTGCGACACCCGGGCGTCATTCTGTAAGCGCATCGACTCTTGGTTGTTGGCCGCAAAGTGCTTGACCGAAGTCCCTACGCCTTGCGACTGAATGCCCCGCACCATCGCCGCGCCGCATTTGCCGCTCAGCAACGGGTCCTCGGAATAATATTCGAAATTGCGGCCGCAGAGCGGATGGCGGTGGATGTTCATACCCGGACCGAGAATCACGTCGCAGCCATATTCGAGCACCTCGTTACCCATCGCTGCGCCACAGCGTTCAATAGCCGCCTCGTCCCAGGTCGAGGCGAGCATCGTGCCGATCGGAAAAGCCGTACAGAAATAAGTCCGTGCATCTCCTGCACGTTCCGGATCGATACGAAGGCCCGCAGGACCGTCGGCCATCACCGTTGTCGGAATGCCGTAGGATTCCAAAGAGCGGGTAGTTCCGGCCGAACCGGGAACTGTTTTCAACGTGCGGCCCGTTACAGCGCCCTCGCCAGCGTAACCCTCCATTGAGGTTCCCACCAGCAGGCCGGCCTTCTCCTCAAGGCTCATAGCCGCAACGATCTTCCGGACCGGAGCCTCGCCCAACCGGGGCTTTGCAGACGGAACCGCCACGACCAGCGTCACGGGAAACAAAAACAGTGCGATCAGTAGTTTTTTCATAAAGTATCAATTAACGGTCTGTCGAGGCGTATACCTCGGGAGTATTCAGATAAGTATAGTAATTATCGACATTGCGGCGGGCATCGACATAGAGTTCCGTCATGGTCCCCTCCATCCTGCCTGCGACAAAGAGCGCCGCCCGGACGGTTGTCCCCGCTTTCACGACAAAAGGCCCGTCGTAAAGGTCTGATCCGGGAACCGGGGCCGTACCGTCCAAAGTATAGCGTACTTCGGCGGGATATTTCTCCGTGTCGAGCGTCACCCGGGCCTTTTTGCCTTCGGAAAGCATCTGAGCCGTAATCACAACGTCGTCGCTCAATGGAAAAGCATTGATTCCCCGCGCATGCAGCAACGATACATGAACATTGATACGACGACGGAAATCATTCCACTCACGTCGCTCCCGGGGAGTCCAGGCAAGTTCGGAAACTGCCAGCAAACGCGGGAAAATCATGTATTCCAAATGTTTTTCCGTTTCTATAAACTCGGTCCATGTGCAACCCTGTACCCCGATGACGTGCTCTTTGCCGCCGTCATAGATATATTCGACCGAATCCGGCGAAACGAATTCACCGCGAATTATCGATTCATTGTCGGCCGCCTTTGCAGGGGTATCGGGGACGGGATGAAAACCGTACATCTTCCGAATCGGCGAGAAACCGCCCATCGCGCGCGGCTGTGTATGAGGATCGGCTTGATACCAGTCGAAATAGAGGATCTCGCCCGGCGACATGACCACATCGTAACCGCGGTTGGCCGCCTCGATGCCTCCTCGCTGCCCCCTGTAGGAAATTACCGTAGAGGTGGATCGCAGGTTGTTCTTCAGGATTTCATCCCATCCGATCATCGTGCGTCCGTGTTCCGCCAGAAACTTTTCGGCGTGTTCGACCAGATAGCATTGCACCTGGTCCACTCCGCCCAACTCCCTGGCCAGATGCCGGCATCTGGGACAGCTCTTCCAAGCTGTCCGGTCGGCCTCGTCGCCGCCGATATGGATGTATTTCGAGGGGAACAACTCCAGAACCTCGGTCAGGACCTCGTCCATAAATTTCAACGACAGCGGATTGCCGACGCAAAACTCGCCGGAAGTATAGGCCCGGCCCGAGCAGCAGAGCTCCGGATAAGCTGCGAAAACCTCGTCGGAGTGCCCCGGGAACTCAATTTCCGGAATCACCTCGATGAAGCGTTCGGCAGCATAGGCAACGATTCTGCGAATTTCCTCTTTCGTATAGTAACCGCCATAGGCCCCCGGGGTGTCCTCGGGTACATAATGCCTGTCGCCGTAACTCCACCATTCGAGCCAGTCGGACTCCGTACGGAATGCTCCCAGCCGGGTCAGCAGCGGATAAGCGTCGATCCTGATGCGCCAGCCGCCGTTATCCGCCAGGTGGAAATGAAATTTGTTAAGCTTGTACCGTGCCATTTCATCGAGGAGCCGGAATATCGTTTCAACGGGGAAAAAGTGCCGCGAAACATCGAGATGAATACCCCGATAACCGAAACAGGGATTATCGATGATTTCCACGCAGGGAATCCCCTGTGCGGTCGCCAACAGGCACAGCGTCTGCCGGCCGTAGAACAGTCCCGCGGAATCCAGGGCCGTAAGGTCAATGCCCCGGCGAGTCACTTTCAGCCGGTAACCCTCCGGACGAATCTCCGGAGCCGAAGGATCGATTCGGCAGGCAACGTACCCATCGCCTGCACGCTCCACGAATCGGGCGCTGTCCGTTTCAAAGTAACCTCCCGTAAAGGTTGCCTCCTGCGGCATCGGCACCAGAATCATTTCGCCGACAGATCTCCGGCAGGCAGTGCCGAAGAACGAAAGAGCGACAATGGAGATTGCAAAAATGAGTTTCATAATCATATCCTATGGATTGAGCCGATTCCATCCACTCTGCCGGGACAAAATCTACCGGGTACGAAAATACTCCTGACATGGATCATGCAGGTCGAATTTTTACCGAAAAACGGTTGTAGGCCCGCTTCTGCGGACAATCAAGCGATTTTATCGCCTTTTTCGTTCAGTCTGTCGATAAATTCCTTGGGAGAGAATCCGAATTTCTTTCTGAAGCACGTACTGAAATATTTCGGGTCGTTGAATCCGGAAGCATAGGCCAGATCGGCAATACGCATCTTCTTCTGCTCTTCGAGCAAATGATAGGCAGCACGCAGTCGCACGTCAATGATGAATGCAGCCGGAGTCAACCCGGTGAGCGATTTGAGTTTTTCGGTAAGAATCGTACGCGACATATTCATTTCACGGGTAAAATCGGCCTGTGCAAATTCGCAATCGTCGATATGCGCATTGACGCACGCCATAGCCTGACGCATGAACTTTTCGTCCATCGAAGTATACTCCAGTTTCTCCACCTCAAAAACCGGCTGGTTGCGGAAATGCAGGCCCCGAATCTCCAATTTTCGGAGTTGATTGACAATCTGAGCGTAGAGCAACTGCAGGTTGAAGGGCTTGGTGACATAGCCGTCCGCCCCCGAATTGTACCCTTCAATCCGGCTTTCGTCGGCATTTTTGGCCGTAAGCAGGATAACCGGAATATGACAGTATTCGAAGGTCTGCTTGATCCGTCGGCACAATTCGATACCGTCCATGCCGGGCATCATGATATCCGAAACGACCAGATCGACCGGCTGTCGGGACAATATACGAAGCGCTTCTTCTCCGTCGGATGCCGTTTCAATTCGGAAATAGGGCGCCAAAAGATTGGAGATCAACAAGAGCAGTTCTTCGTTGTCATCGACGACCAACAGCGTATGGTCAGTGCGTGTGCGGGAGGGGGTATCGGTCATCGCCGCATCGGGCTGCACCGGAACGAATTCTCCGGCCCCTTCGTAAATTTTTTCCGCGGCATCGTCTCCGGTATCATCGTCGATCTCCTCTTCGGTATAAGCATCTCGACCTATGGGTAGCGTGATTCGGAAACAGTTGCCGTCCTGCTCGTCGCTCGACACCCGGATTGAACCTCGGTGGAGGTCGGTGAGATCCTTGACCAACGACAGACCGATACCGGTTCCAATCGTATGGTGTTTCCGGTAATTGCCGTCGTAAAACCGGCGAAAAAGTCCGTCGATAGTCTGCTGGGTCATCAGTTCGCCGCTGTTGGCGACCGAAATGCAGACCGAACAGTCGTCTCCGGTTTCGATCCGGATGATAATTTCACCCTTGTCGGGCGTGTATTTTGCCGCATTGGACAGCAGGTTGTAGACGATCTTATCGAGTTTGTCGGGATCGAACCAGCCGTCGACCTGTTCCGACGAAGCACGGAAATAGACCTTGAGCTGCTTTCGGGCCACAAGCGGGGCAAAAGCTTCCACACACCGGCGAACGAATCCGACGACATCGCCATGCGAAACACGGATTTTCAGATTCCCGCTCTCGACTTTCCGGAATTCGAGTATCTGCTGAATCAGTCGCATCAGCCGCGTCGCATTGGCCGACATGACACCGTAAAGAGTCTGATTGTCCCCTGTGCCGTTGTTCAGGTTCTGGAGCGAAGTAAGAATAATCGTCAGCGGAGTCATCAGTTCGTGAGTGACGTTGGTGAAAAACTGCAATTTGGCATGATTCAGTTCTTCGGTTTTTTGTCGCTCCAACTTCGAAATCTGCACCTCCTGACGCAGCCGGAGCCGGTAGCGCAGGAACCGCACGACCCCATAGGCGAGCACCAGCAGCAGCACGGAATAGATCGTCCAGGCCCACCACGAAAGCCACGGGGCGGGGAGTATCCGCACTGTGA